>JBLZZJ010000012.1:0-216333 GCA_050282285.1 Pseudomonas sp. | reverse complement strand
CAGCGTGGTCAGTTCTGCCATGATCGCGCCCTCGCTTAAATTTCGGCTGCCAGTTTGGAAACCAGCTCCGCATGCGCGTTTTGGTCGATGGATGCGCCCAGGATCTTCTCGGCACCGCTGACGGCCAGGGTACCCACTTGGGCACGCAGGGCGTCTTTGACGCTGTTCAGTTCCTGTTCGATCTCGGCCTGAGCCTGAGCCTTCACACGGTCAGCTTCGACACGGGCCTGATCACGGGCTTCGTCGACGATCTGGGTCGCGCGTTTCTTGGCTTGCTCAATGATTTCAGCGGCCTGGCCTTTGGCTTCGCGCAGTTGCTGACCCACTTTCTCTTGGGCCAACTCCAGGTCACGAGCCGCACGGCTGGCAGCGTCCAATCCGTCTGCAATCTTCTTCTGACGTTCCTGCAAAGCCGTAATGACCGGAGGCCATACGTACTTCATGCAGAACAGCACGAAGATGAAGAAGGCAACGGACTGGCCAATCAGGGTTGCATTAATGTTCACGCCAACACCTCGCTCGTTCGTTGTCCGTCAAACCAATCAACTCGAAAGGTCGAGTGATTAGCCTGCAATTTGACCAACGAAGGGGTTCGCGAAGGTGAAGAACAGTGCGATACCAACACCGATCATGGTCACGGCGTCGAGCAGGCCGGCGACGATGAACATTTTGACTTGCAGCATCGGAACCATTTCCGGCTGACGCGCAGCGCCTTCCAGGAACTTGCCGCCCAGCAGGCCGAAGCCGATAGCGGTACCCAGTGCGCCCAGGCCAATCAGCAGAGCAACAGCGATCGCGGTCAGACCAACTACAGTTTCCATCTTTCCTCCCGACTTTTTACGTCGTATTGGTTAAGGTTTTCTAAGGTAAAGCGGTAAAGCAAAATCGTTGCTTCGGTTGCCCTTGCGGGCGTCCACTGCCAGCGCAGAGCGCTCTTAGTGGTTGTCTTCGTGCGCCATCGACAGATAGACGATGGTCAGCATCATGAAGATGAACGCTTGCAGCACGATGATCAGGATGTGGAACACAGCCCACGCCCACTGCAAGGCAATACCCAGCGCGCCCAGCAGCAAACCGCCGCCGAACATGATTGCGATGAGGATGAAGATCAGTTCGCCGGCATACAGATTGCCGAACAGACGCAGAGCCAGGGAAATCGGCTTGGCGATCAGTGTGACGAATTCGAGCAGGAAGTTGACCGGAATCAGCAGCGCCTGAACGAAGACGTTCTTGCTGCCGAACGGGTGCAGGGTCAGCTCGCCGATGAAACCGCCAATGCCTTTGACCTTGATGCTGTAGTACAGGATCAGGGCGAACACGGACAGGGCCAGGCCCAGGGTGGCGTTCGGGTCGGTGGTCGGCACGACACGGAAGTACAGGTGCGGATCACCAGCAAGCTTGGCAGCCAGCATTGGCAGCCAATCCACAGGCACCAGGTCCATGAAGTTCATTAGGAAGACCCAGACGAAAATGGTCAGGGCCAACGGGGCGATCAGGGCGTTGCGGCCATGGAAGGTGTCTTTGACACTGCCATCGACGAACTCGACCAGCACTTCAACGAAGTTCTGCAGGCCGCTGGGCTGGCCCGACGTTGCGCGCTTGGCGGCAGCACGGAACAGCAGGATGAAGATCAGGCCGAGCACCACGGATACCGCCAGGGTGTCCACGTGGAATGCCCAGAAACCCATTTCCTGGGCTTCCTTGGCGGTATGGGCAAAGCCCCAGCCGTTAACCGGATGCTGACCGTAGGTCAGGTTGGTCAAGTGATGCTGGATATAACCCGAAGCGGTTTCTGCAGCTGCCATATATCCCTCAAACGCTCTAAGGTCTTAAAAATCTTATTTTCATCAGCAGGGGAGCGAACCAGTTGACCAGTTGGGTCAGGAAGAACACGCCGAATACAGCCAGCGGCTCCAAAGGCTTCACACCTGCAAACGTCAATGCAAACAGCACTGCCGTCAGAATCAATTTTCCCGCTTCACCGGCATAGAACGACCTGACGATCGCTTGAGCTGCCCGCGCCCCGCTGAAACGGAACGCCTTGTGAGCGAAGTACACATTCGGCAGCCAGGCAATCAGGCCACCACACACTGCCGAGTAACCTGCAACACGACCTTGCCACTGCCAGATGACAGCACTGAGCAACAACAGTACGACTGCCTGTGCGGCAAGGACCGGGAAGACGGGCAAACGATGGAAGGGCATGCGTTTTGGCGCGCGGACATCCATCACGTTGTTCCCGGATTCAGGCCTCTGGCGTCGGTACCAGCCAAATCAATAACTTGGCATAGTTTGTGCCGACGAAATGCGCGCAGAGTATAGGGGCGGTTCCACCCCCATTCAACTGCCGGGTAGTGATTTCCGACTAGTGCTACAGAGCCAATTGTTTCAGCGAATGTGGGCCAGAACGCCCTGCAGTTCATCGAGGGAGTTGTAGCGGATGACCAACTGCCCTTTGCCTTTCTGACCGTGCTTGATTTGCACCGGCGAGCCCAGGCGCTCAGCCAGGCGCTGTTCCAGTCGACTGATGTCCGGGTCGGTCTTGGTCGGCGCCGCTACGCTGTCCTTGCCACTCAACCACTGGCGAACCAGGGCTTCGGTCTGACGGACCGTCAGGCCCCGTGCGACAACGTGTCGCGCCCCTTCGACCTGCTGTTCGAGGGGTAAACCGAGCAGTGCACGTGCGTGCCCCATTTCCAGATCACCATGGGAAAGCAGGGTCTTGATCTCCTCCGGCAGGGCGATCAGGCGCAGCAGGTTGGTGATGGTCACACGGGACTTGCCTACCGCCTCCGCAACCTGCTGCTGAGTCAGCTGGAATTCCTGTTGCAGTCGCTGCAGAGCGACGGCTTCTTCGATCGGATTGAGGTCTTCGCGCTGGATGTTCTCGATCAGCGCCATGGCGATGGCCGCCTCATCGGGCAGGTCGCGCACCATGGCTGGAATACGCTCCAGGCCGGCTTGCTGAGTGGCACGCCAGCGGCGCTCGCCAGCCACGATCTCGTAGCGGCCGCCACCGATGGGACGGACCACGATCGGTTGCAGAACCCCCTGGGCCTTGATCGACTGCGCGAGCTCTTCGAGGGCAGTCGGATCCATGTCGCGACGCGGCTGGTACTTGCCGCGCTGGATCAGGTCCAGTGGCAGGTGCTGCAGTTCGCGGCTATCGGCCTCGGCTGCTTCTTCCTGCAGGGCAGCAACGCTGGTCCCTCCCAGAAGGGCGTCCAGGCCGCGACCCAGCCCTCGTTTCTTGGCAGCCATGCGAAAATTCCTTATGCAGTTGCAGTGTGGGCACTGGCGCGCTGGCGTCGAACCAGTTCGCCTGCCAACGCCAGGTAGGCGATGGCACCACGGGATTGCTTGTCGTACACCAGCGCGGGCATGCCGAAGCTCGGTGCCTCGGCCAGGCGCACGTTACGCGGGATCACGGTTTGGTACAGCTTGTCGGCGAAATGTTCCTTGAGCTGTGCGGAAACATCGTTGGTCAGGCTGATGCGCGGGTCGTACATGGTGCGCAGCAGGCCTTCGATCTTCAACGACGGGTTGAGCAACTGGGCGATGCGCTGGATGCTGTTCACCAGGTCGCTCAGGCCCTCGAGTGCGTAGTACTCGCACTGCATGGGGATGATCACACCGTCAGCTGCAACCAGGGCGTTGACGGTCAGCATCGACAGCGCCGGCGGGCAGTCGATGAGGATGTAATCGTAGGTCTCGCGGATCGGCGCCAGTGCATAACGCAGGCGGCTTTCCTTCATTTTCATTTCCAGCAGCGCTACTTCGGCCGCTGTCAGGTCGCGGTTGGCCGGCAGCAGCTGATAGCCGCCGTGCTCGGAAAACTGCATGGCATCGACCAGGTTGCATTCGCCGATCAGCACGTCATAGATCGAGTGCTCCAGGCCGTGCTTGTCGACCCCGCTGCCCATGGTCGCGTTGCCCTGTGGGTCCAGGTCGATCAGCAGCACACGGCGCTTGGTCGCCACCAGCGACGCAGCCAGATTGATGCAGGTGGTGGTCTTGCCCACACCGCCTTTCTGGTTAGCGATTGCGAATACCTTAGCCATGCTGCCGTTCCCCCTAGACCGAGCGTCGCAGTATCAGCAGATGGCGCTGGCCTTGGCAACCGGGAACCTTGAGCACATGCGTGGCAGTGAGACGAAAGTCCGCCGGCAGGGCCTGCAGTTCGTCATCCGGGTGCACGCCTTTCATGGCCAGCCACTGGGTCTGGTCACTGCCCAGGTGGCGGGTCCAGGTGGCGAAATCTTCCAGGGAACTGAAGGCCCGCGAGCTGATGCCGGTGAATGGCTGTTCAGGGGTGAACGCTTCGACGCGGCTGTGGATAACCTCGAGATTGTCCAGCTTGAGCTCGAGCTTCACCTGGGTCAGGAAGCGGGTCTTCTTGCCGTTGGAATCCAACAGGGTGAAACGGCGCTCGGGGAACATGATCGCCAGGGGCACGCCCGGCATGCCGCCGCCGCTGCCCACATCCAGCCAGTTATCCCCGGCATCGGCCACGTATGAAACCACGCTCAGGCTGTCGAGCAGATGGCGTGAAACCATTTCATCCGGATCGCGCACCGCCGTCAGGTTGTAGGCCTTGTTCCACTTGATCAGCAGAGCCAGGTAGCCCAGCAACAGCTCCTGCTGCCGAGCGCTGAGCTCGATGCCCAGCTCGCGGGCGCCTTCGACAAGTTCTTCGGCGTGACGGGTAGTGACCGAAGACATCAGGCGCTTTGCTCCAGCTCTCGGCCGGCGCCGCGTTTTTTCAGATGGATCAGCAACAGGGAAATCGCCGCGGGCGTAACACCGGGGATGCGCGATGCCTGACCCAGGGTCGACGGGCGGGTAGCGCCCAGCTTGTGCTGGATTTCCTTGGACAGTCCCGAGATCGAGGCGTAGTCGATATCGTCCGGCAGCCGGGTGTCTTCGCTGGCACGAAGGCGGGCGATTTCTTCCTGCTGGCGGTCGATGTAACCGGCATATTTGGTCTTGATCTCGACCTGCTCGGCAACCTGTGGGTCGTCAGCGCCGCCGCCCATGACCTCGACCAGACCGGCGTAGTCGATCTCCGGGCGCGACAGCAGATTGAGCAGGTTGTATTCGTGGGTCAGCGGCGTGCCGAAACGCGCGACGATGGCATCCCCCTGGGGCGTGTTGGGACGAACCCAGGTGCTTTTCAGCCGCTGTTCTTCCTGCTCGATGCCTTCACGCTTGGCTTCGAAAGCCGCCCAGCGGGCATCGTCGACCAATCCCAGCTCGCGACCTTTCTCGGTCAGGCGCAGGTCGGCGTTGTCCTCACGCAGGATCAGCCGGTATTCGGCGCGCGAGGTGAACATGCGATAGGGCTCCTGGGTACCCAGGGTGATCAGGTCGTCGACCAGCACGCCTATGTAGGCCTCGTCGCGGCGCGGACACCAGGCTTCTTTGCCCTGGGCACGCAACGCGGCGTTGCAGCCTGCCAGCAGACCTTGGGCGCCGGCTTCTTCGTAACCGGTGGTGCCGTTGATCTGGCCAGCGAAGAACAGACCACTGATGACTTTGGTCTCCAGGCTGTACTTCAGGTCGCGGGGATCGAAGTAGTCGTATTCGATGGCGTAGCCCGGACGCACGATGTGCGCGTTTTCCATGCCACGGATGCTTTGCACGATCTGCAATTGCACATCGAAAGGCAGCGAGGTGGAGATACCGTTGGGGTAGAGCTCGTGGGTGGTCAGGCCTTCCGGCTCGATGAAGACCTGGTGGCTTTCCTTGTCGGCAAAGCGGTGGATCTTGTCTTCGATCGACGGGCAATAACGCGGACCGACACCTTCGATCACGCCGGAGTACATCGGTGAGCGATCAAGGTTGGCCGCGATGATCTCGTGGGTGCGTGCGTTGGTGTGAGTGATCCAGCAGCTCACCTGACGTGGGTGCTGTTCTTTCGAGCCCAGGAAGGACATCACTGGAATCGGTGTATCGCCTGGCTGTTCGGTCATCACCGAGAAATCCACCGAGCGGCCGTCGATACGCGGCGGTGTGCCGGTCTTCAGGCGACCTACACGCAGCGGCAGCTCACGCAGGCGCTTGGCCAGTGCGATGGAGGGCGGATCACCGGCACGGCCGCCGGAGTAGTTCTGCAGCCCGATGTGGATAAGTCCACCGAGGAAGGTGCCGGTAGTCAGTACAACGGAGTCGGCGAAGAAGCGCAGTCCCATCTGGGTAACCACGCCTTTGACTTCGTCCTGCTCGACGATGAGGTCATCTGCTGCCTGCTGGAATATCCACAGGTTCGGCTGGTTTTCCAGCGTCTCGCGAATCGCTGCCTTGTACAGGATGCGATCGGCCTGAGCGCGCGTGGCACGTACGGCAGGGCCTTTGCGGCTGTTCAGCACGCGGAACTGGATACCACCCTTGTCCGTGGCTTCGGCCATGGCACCGCCGAGGGCGTCGATTTCCTTGACCAGGTGGCTTTTACCGATCCCGCCAATGGCTGGGTTGCAGCTCATCTGGCCGAGGGTTTCCACGTTGTGGGTCAGCAGCAGAGTCTTCACGCCCATGCGTGCTGCTGCGAGCGCAGCTTCGGTACCGGCATGACCACCGCCGATCACGATCACTTGAAAACGGGAAGGAAAATCCACCACGCACCTCGTGTGCCTGTTTCAAAGGGAGGAGTTTGCTTAAGAAAGCAGAAGAGCCGGCAAGTATAGGGAATTAGGCAGTGTGAATGAAGCCTGCTGCACAAAAAATAGCCAGCTCCGTGTCGGCCAGGGATGAGAAGGTTAATAAAGAATAAAAAGAATGAATTTTTATAAAGGCTTGTTTATATGTTTATTACTTATGAGGCTGATATCTGTGGATAGATCGCTGTATCCATTGCTATCACTGACTCTCAGCGTTTCACAACCCTGTGGTGATCCTGCCTATGGGCTGTTCGATAACCGTCTGTAACCTGTGCATGGAATGGCCAGTTATCCACAGCGGGGTTTTTCCTCTGGTTATCAACCGGGTTATGGACTGGTCTTAGGCAAGGTTGTCCACAGGGCTTATTTCCGCTTGTGGGCAAATTTTTGGCATGAGAAAGGTGCTCTTCGAGCACCTGGGTGGCTGAAAAAAAGGAGGGGGCGAGAGAAGGGGGGAGGCCGTAATCCTGCGGCGAGGATTACGGTTTACAGAGAATCAGCCAGCGTGCAGCGGCTCACTTGCCAATGCAGAAGCTGGAGAAGATACGACCAAGCAGGTCATCCGAGCTGAAAGCGCCGGTAATTTCCCCCAGGGCGTGTTGCGCCTGCCGCAGGTCTTCAGCCAATAGCTCGCCAGCGCCGGCGAGGGTCAGCTGAGCATGACCGTGGTCCAGGTGCGCAGACGCCTTGCGCAGCGCTTCCAGGTGCCGACGTCGTGCACTGAAACCGCTTTCGGCGGTCTGCTCATAGCCCATGCAGGTCTTCAGGTGATTTCGCAGCAGGTCGAGGCCCGCGCTGGATTTGGCTGACAGGCTGATGGTGACGTGGCCATCCTCACTGACTTCCAGCGCAACCGGATCGGCGGACAGGTCGGCCTTGTTGCGGATCAATGTGACCCTGGATGGGTCAGGGCGCTGGTCAAGAAACTCCGGCCACAGCGCGAACGGGTCTGCCGCTTCCGGTGCCGTCGCATCCACCACCAACAGGATCCGGTCCGCTTCAGCAATGGCCTTGAGGGCACGCTCCACGCCGATCTTTTCCACCTGGTCATCTGTATCCCGTAAGCCGGCGGTATCGACCACGTGCAGCGGCATGCCGTCGATGTGGATATGTTCGCGCAGGATGTCCCGGGTAGTGCCGGCGATCTCGGTGACGATGGCGGCCTCACGTCCGGCCAGCGCATTCAGCAGACTGGATTTCCCGGCGTTAGGCCGACCGGCGATGACCACCGTCATCCCCTCGCGCAGCAGTGCGCCCTGGCCTGCCTCATGAAGGACACCGGCCAGCTCGTTACGCACCGCTTCCAGCAGACTCAGCACATGGCCATCGGCAAGGAAGTCGATTTCCTCCTCGGGAAAGTCGATGGCGGCTTCAACATAGATGCGCAGGTTGATCAGCCGCTCCGTCAGGCTGTGCACGCGCTTGGAGAACTCGCCCTGAAGGGAACGCAGCGCATTGCGTGCTGCCTGCTCCGAGCTGGCCTCGATCAGGTCGGCAATCGCCTCGGCCTGGGCCAGATCGAGCTTGTCGTTGAGGAACGCCCGCTCGCTGAACTCACCGGGGCGAGCCAGGCGTGCGCCGAGGTGCAGGCAGTGGCGCAGCAGCAGGTCAAGAACCACCGGACCACCGTGCCCCTGCAACTCCAGGACATCTTCACCGGTGAAGGAGTTGGGCCCGGGAAAGAACAGCGCCAGGCCTTCATCGAGCACCTGCTCGTTATCGGCGAAGAAAGGCCCGTAGTGCGCGTAGCGCGGCTTCAACTCACGCTGGCACAGAGAGCGGGCAAGCGAGCCGGCAAGCGGCCCGGAGATGCGCACGATGCCAACGCCGCCCCGACCCTGCGCAGTGGCGACGGCAGCAATGGTTTCACGGACTGCAGACATGCTCGACTCCAAATGCTGGATAGCAAGACGCCCCACAGTGGGGGCGTCTTTTATAGCGTAGAAGCGTTAGCCGATCAGGCGGCTGCGGCCTTCGCTGCTGCTTCGATCTTGCGGGTAATGTACCACTGCTGCGCGATCGACAGGACGTTGTTGACCACCCAGTACAGGACCAGACCGGCCGGGAACCACAGGAAGAAGAAGGTGAAGATGATCGGCATCAGCTTCAGCACTCGGGCCTGCATCGGGTCCGGCGGCGTCGGGTTCAACTGCTGCTGGATGAACATGGTTGCGCCCATGATGATCGGCAGAATGAAGAACGGATCCTTGATCGAGAGGTCGGTGATCCACAGCAGCCAAGGCGCCTGACGCATCTCGACGCTTTCCAGCAGCACCCAGTAGAGCGCCAGGAAGACCGGCATCTGCACCAGAATCGGCAGGCAGCCGCCCAGCGGGTTGATCTTCTCTTTCTTGTACAGCTCCATCATCGCCTGGGACATCTTCTGGCGATCGTCACCAAACTGTTCTTTCAGCGCCTGCAGCTTCGGCGAAACGGCACGCATGCGGGCCATCGACTTGTAGCTGGCTGCGGACAGCGGGAAGAAGATCAGCTTGATGATGATGGTCAGGACGATGATCGACCAACCCCAGTTGCCCAGCATGCTGTGGATAACTTCCAGCAGCCAGAAAATCGGCTGAGCCAGGAACCACAGGATGCCGTAGTCGACAGTCAGCTCCAGACCTGGGGACAGGGTTTTCAGGTGACCTTGCAGTTTCGGGCCGGCATACAGCGTGGCACCGACTTCACCTTTGCTACCTGCCGCAACCTGTACGGTCTGGCCGGTAAAGCCAACGATGTAGTTACCCTGGGTGTCTTTGCGCGACTGTACCTGGTTGGTGCTGTCCTTCGACGGAATCCAGGCCGTTACGAAGTAATGCTGAAGCCAGGACACCCAGCCGCCTTGTACAGTTTCCTTGTACCAGGCGTTCTGATTGCCTTCACGGCGTTTCTCGTCCTGCTTGTCGATGTCCTTGATGGAGATCTTCTTGTACGGCTCGCCCGGTGTCCAGACAGCGCCGCCGAGGTAGGTAGCGGTGCCGGTGGCGGTGGTCGAAGACGGATCGCCGCTGCCATCGCGCTTCAGCTGGGCAAACAGATTACCGCTCCAGGCCTGGTCGTTCTGGTTGTCGATCAGGTAGTTGACCTCAACCTGATAAGACGCCGGATCCACGCAACCGGGCTTTTTCAGCTCCTGTTCCTTGGTCGAGCACTGGGCGTTGAGGCCGCGCTTGAAGGTGAAGCGCTTGATGTAATTGACGTTGCCTTCGCTGTAGGTCAGGTCAACCACCAGCTGATCCTGGCCGTCGGCCAGTTCGTACTGTTGTTTCTCGCTGCTCCACAGGGCACGGCCGCTGGATTTGTCCGGGGCGTTGCTGCCGATCAGGCCACTCTGCGCCAGGTAGGTACGCTCATTGCCGTTGTCGAACAGCTGGAACGGTACATCCGGGCGATCCTGACGACGCGGATATTGCGGCAGCGTCAGCTGCACGATATCGCCACCACGAGGGTCGATAGCCAGTTCGAGGACATCGGTCTTGACGCGGATCAACTGGTCGCTGACAGCAGTCGGTGCCACCGCGGAAGCGCTAGGCTCGGCGGTCACGGCGGAAGGGATGTCATCACCGACTGCAGCAGGTACAGAAGGTGTATCCGGCAAACCTGGTACGGCACTACTGGCTGCGGCATTCTGAGTCGGCAGGGCGGCTTGGCCGTAATCCTGGTTCCACTGCAGAACCAGCATGTAGGACACGATTGCCAGGGCGACGATCAGGATCGAGCGTTGGATATCCATGATTATTCGGCCATCGAAGAGGAACGGGAATTTTTCGCGGGGGGAACCGGGTCGTAGCCACCGGGATTCCAGGGATGACAGCGGCCGAGCCGGCGAACGGTCAGCCAGCCACCCCGCACGAAGCCGTGTTGCTCGATGGCTTCATGGGCGTAGCAGGAACAGCTGGGGTAAAAACGACAGTGACTGGCCATCAGCGGGCTGATGGCGTAGCGGTAGAACTGGATTGAAGCGAGGGCCAGTTTACGCATGGGGACTGTCGTTCACCCCACTTTGGGCAGGCGCTTGCGGGGTCGGCTTGCTGCGTGCCAGGCGTTTCCAGAGTTTGCCGAACTGCTGAGCGAGTTCGGGGTTGTCCAGATCACCCAGGCCTTTGCGCGCAACGACCACGATGTCCCAACCTGTCAGGCTGTCCTGATTGAGGCGGAACGATTCGCGGATCTGGCGTTTCAGGCGATTGCGCTCGACCGAGAGCTTGACGCTCTTTTTCCCGATCACCAGCCCGAGTCGGGGATGATCGAGATCATTGTCGCGCGCAAGCAGCAGGACATTTCTGCCCGGCGCTTTGCCGCTAGGGGAGTCGAAGACTGCCTTGAATTGTCGGGGAGTTAGCAGACGCTTTTCCCGACCGAAGCCTCGACTCACCACAAGACCGAATGATTAAACGGTCAGACGCTTGCGGCCCTTGGCGCGACGACGCGACAGGACAGCACGGCCGTTCTTGGTGGCCATACGGGCACGGAAACCGTGGGTGCGAGCGCGCTTGATGGTGCTAGGTTGAAAAGTGCGTTTCATGGTGCGTTACCTGGGTGGTCGACTACGGGCCGGAATGGCCCCCGTTTTAAGAGACCGGCGATTGTAGAGAAAGCCGAGGGTCAGGTCAATTTCCAACCAGGCATTCGAGTGAATTATCAAATATAAAGAAGAGAATGTTTAAAGAGGATAGAAGAGTTAGTAATACTTAGGGGCGCCCTCTCCTGTGTATAACCCATTGCAGGCCGCTTGTAGCAAGGCTCCTGACAAAGGGTAAGCCTGTCAGAAAGCCGTGATCGACCTGTGCCCTGAGGGCGGATAAGCTGGGGATGGAACGTCGATTTACCCACAGAACGCTTTTCCACCGGCTTATCCCTATGCTTATCCCACGTGCTCAAGGCCGGTTATCCACAGACTTTATGTGAATGCCTCAAATGGCCACCAAAGTCATAACATCTTGATTTTACTTGGCCATCAATTCGTTTTCATGTGGATAACTCAGGCGTTGGTCGCTACAATGACCGCTGTTTTTTGGCGTCGCCGCCTCCAGATTTAGGGGATATCAGTGTCCGTGGAACTTTGGCAGCAGTGCGTAGAGCTTCTACGCGACGAACTGCCTGCCCAGCAATTCAACACCTGGATCCGTCCACTGCAGGTCGAAGCCGAAAGCGACGAGCTTCGTGTCTATGCGCCCAACCGTTTCGTGCTTGACTGGGTCAACGAAAAGTACATGAGTCGCCTGCTGGAGCTGCTGTCCGAAAGGACCAACGGCCTGGTACCTGCCATCTCCTTATTAATAGGCAGTAAGCGCAGTTCTGCACCTCGCGCTGCGGTGACACCCTCGCCTGCGCCGATCAAGACCGAAAGTGCTCCTGTTGTGATGCCCACCACCCAGGTGGATATGTATGCGCAGCAGGAACCTTCCCGGGCTCGTTTCGATTCCATGGCTCAGCCAGCCGTCCAGCCGGTTCGTACCGAGCGTTCGGTTCAGGTCGAGGGTGCGCTCAAGCACACCAGTTACCTCAACCGCACGTTCACCTTCGACAACTTCGTGGAAGGCAAGTCGAACCAGTTGGCACGTGCGGCTGCCTGGCAGGTTGCCGATAATCCCAAGCATGGCTACAACCCGCTGTTCCTGTATGGCGGCGTGGGCCTGGGCAAGACACACTTGATGCATGCCGTGGGTAACCATCTGCTGCAGAAGAACCCGAACGCCAAGGTGGTGTACCTGCACTCCGAGCGTTTCGTTGCCGACATGGTCAAGGCGCTGCAGCTGAATGCCATCAATGAGTTCAAGCGCTTCTACCGTTCGGTGGACGCCTTGCTGATCGATGACATTCAATTCTTCGCCAAGAAAGAGCGTTCCCAGGAGGAGTTTTTCCACACCTTCAACGCATTGCTCGAGGGCGGCCAGCAGGTGATTCTCACCAGTGACCGCTACCCGAAAGAAATCGAAGGTCTGGAAGAACGTCTGAAGTCACGTTTCGGTTGGGGCCTGACGGTTGCGGTCGAGCCGCCCGAGCTGGAAACCCGTGTGGCGATCCTGATGAAAAAGGCCGACCAGGCCAAGATCGATTTGCCGCACGACGCCGCTTTCTTCATCGCTCAGCGCATTCGTTCAAACGTGCGCGAGCTGGAAGGCGCGTTGAAACGCGTGATCGCACACTCGCACTTCATGGGCCGCGATATCACCATCGAGCTGATTCGTGAGTCGCTGAAGGATCTGTTGGCGCTGCAGGACAAGCTGGTCAGTATCGATAATATCCAGCGCACCGTGGTTGAGTACTACAAGATCAAGATTTCCGATCTGCTCTCCAAGCGGCGCTCCCGTTCTATCGCTCGCCCGCGCCAGGTGGCGATGGCGTTGTCGAAAGAACTGACCAACCACAGCCTGCCGGAAATTGGCGATGCCTTCGGCGGTCGCGATCACACCACGGTATTGCATGCTTGCCGTAAGATTGCTGAACTTAGGGAATCCGACGCGGACATCCGCGAGGACTACAAGAACCTGCTGCGTACACTGACAACTTAATACGCAACTCCACGAGGCAAGGGACTAGACCATGCACTTCACCATTCAACGCGAAGCCCTGTTGAAACCCCTGCAACTGGTCGCCGGCGTCGTGGAACGCCGCCAGACCTTGCCGGTTCTCTCTAACGTGCTGCTGGTAGTTGAAGGCCAGCAACTGTCGCTGACCGGTACCGACCTTGAGGTCGAACTGGTCGGTCGCGTCACTCTGGAAGATGCTGCCGAGCCGGGTGAAATCACCGTGCCGGCTCGCAAGCTCATGGACATCTGCAAGAGCCTGCCGAGCGATGCGCTGATCGACATCCGTGTCGATGATCAGAAGCTGCTGGTCAAGGCAGGTCGCAGCCGTTTCACCCTCTCCACCCTGCCGGCCAACGATTTCCCTACGGTCGAAGAAGGCCCGGGTTCGCTGACCTTCAGCCTGGTGCAGAGCAAGCTGCGCCGCCTGATCGAACGCACCAGTTTTGCCATGGCCCAACAGGACGTTCGCTACTACCTGAACGGTATGTTGATCGAAGTACAAACCGGTGTGCTGCGCGCTGTTGCCACCGACGGTCACCGCCTGGCTATGTGCTCGATGGAAGCTGCCATCGAGCAGGTTGAACGTCACCAGGTCATCGTGCCGCGCAAAGGTATTCTGGAACTGGCGCGTCTGCTGACCGAACAGGACGGCAGCGTCAGCATCGTTCTCGGTCAGCACCACATTCGTGCGACCACCGGTGAGTTCACCTTCACCTCCAAGTTGGTCGACGGCAAGTTCCCGGATTACGAGCGCGTGCTGCCTCGCGGTGGCGACAAGCTGGTGGTTGCGGATCGTCAGGGTCTGCGTGAGGCGTTCAGCCGCACCGCGATTCTGTCCAACGAGAAGTACCGCGGTATTCGTTTGCAGCTGGCCGCTGGTCTGCTGAAGATCCAGGCGAACAACCCGGAGCAGGAAGAGGCCGAGGAGGAGATCGCCGTGGATTACAACGGCTCGGCGCTGGAGATTGGCTTCAACGTGAGCTACCTGCTGGACGTACTGGGCGTGATGACTACGGAGCAGGTGCGTCTGATTCTGTCCGATGCCAACAGCAGCGCCCTGGTTCAGGAAGCTGACAACGACGACTCCGCGTATGTCGTAATGCCGATGCGTCTGTAACCGCTTCAATGTCCCTCACCCGCGTCACTGTCACCGCGGTGCGTAACCTGCACCCGGTGACACTCTCCCCCTCCCCGCGTATCAACATCCTCCACGGCGCCAATGGCAGCGGCAAAACCAGCGTTTTAGAAGCTATCCATCTGCTCGGTCTTGCTCGGTCGTTTCGCAGTGCGCGGTTGCTTCCGGTCATTCAGTACGAGCAACTGGCTTGTACCGTTTTTGGCCAAGTCCAGCTCGCTGATCAGCGTCAGAGCAATCTTGGAATTTCCCGTGATCGGCAGGGCGAATTTCAGATTCGAATCGATGGCCAGAACGCACGAAGCGCTGCCCAGCTTGCTGACCTGTTGCCGTTGCAGCTGATCAACCCGGACAGTTTTCGCCTTCTTGAAGGAGCGCCGAAGATTCGCCGGCAGTTTCTCGACTGGGGAGTGTTCCACGTGGAACCTCGTTTTCTCCCAGCTTGGCAGCGCCTGCAGAAGGCCCTGCGGCAGCGGAACTCGTGGCTTCGCCGTGGTACACTTGACGCCGCTTCGCAGGCGGCCTGGGACCGCGAATTGTGCCTCGCCAGCGATGAAATAGACGGCTATCGGCGGGCGTATATCCAAGCCCTCAAACCGGTCTTCGAACGCACCTTGGGTGAGTTGGTTGAGCTCAGTGGTTTGACCCTGAGTTACTACCGAGGCTGGGACAAGGAGCGCGATCTTCAGGATGTTCTGGCGTCGTCTCTTGCTCGTGACCAGCAGATTGGCCACACCCAGTCTGGTCCCCAGCGAGCGGATCTGCGCCTTCGTCTTGGCGCACACAACGCGGCGGAAATACTGTCGCGGGGTCAGCAGAAGTTAGTGGTATGTGCCCTCAAGATTGCTCAGGGGCACCTAGTGAACGAGGCCAAGCGTGGCCAATGTATCTATCTGGTGGATGACTTACCGTCAGAACTGGATGACCAGCATCGGCGTGCATTGTGCCGGTTGCTTGAAGATTTGCACTGCCAGGTTTTTATCACCTGCGTAGATCATGAATTGTTGAGGGAAGGCTGGCGCACGGATACGCCAGTTTCCATGTTCCACGTGGAACATGGCTGTATCACCCAGACCCACGACCATCGGGAGTGAAGGCATGAGCGAAAACCAAACGTACGACTCCAATAACATTAAGGTCCTTAAAGGCCTGGATGCCGTACGCAAGCGGCCTGGCATGTACATCGGCGATACCGACGATGGCAGCGGCCTGCACCACATGGTCTTCGAGGTGGTCGATAACTCGATTGACGAAGCTCTGGCCGGACATTGCAGCGAAATCACCATCACCATCCACCCGGATGAGTCGATCAGCGTGCGCGACAATGGCCGCGGAATTCCGGTGGATATCCACAAGGAAGAAGGCGTTTCCGCTGCAGAGGTCATCATGACCGTGCTGCACGCCGGCGGTAAGTTCGACGATAACAGCTACAAGGTTTCTGGTGGCCTGCACGGTGTGGGTGTGTCGGTGGTGAACGCCCTCTCCAAGGAGCTGGTTCTGACCATCCGCCGTAGCGGCAAGATCTGGGAGCAGACCTACGTTCATGGCGTGCCGCAGGCACCGATTGAGGTGGTAGGCGACAGCGATACCACCGGTACGCAAATTCACTTCAAACCGTCTGAAGATACCTTCGCCAATATCCATTTCAGCTGGGATGTTCTGGCCAAGCGTCTGCGTGAACTGTCGTTCCTCAACTCGGGTGTGGGCATTCTGCTGAAGGATGAACGCACGGCTAAGGAGGAGTTGTTCAAGTATGAAGGTGGTCTGCGTGCCTTCGTTGAATACCTCAACCAGAACAAGACGGCCGTGAACCAGGTGTTCCACTTTACCGTGCAACGTGAAGACGGTATCGGTGTGGAAGTGGCGCTGCAGTGGAACGACAGCTTCAACGAGAACCTGTTGTGCTTCACAAACAACATTCCGCAGCGCGATGGTGGTACTCACCTGGCGGGTTTCCGCTCGGCACTGACGCGTAACTTGAACGCCTATATCGAGCAGGAAGGCCTGGCCAAGAAGCACAAGATCTCCACGACCGGCGACGACGCCCGTGAAGGTCTGACGGCAATCATCTCGGTGAAAGTACCAGACCCGAAATTCAGCTCGCAGACCAAGGACAAGCTGGTCTCCTCCGAGGTGAAAACGGCGGTCGAGCAGGAGATGGGCAAGTACTTCTCCGACTTCCTGCTGGAGAACCCCAACGAAGCCAAGGCGGTGGTCGGCAAGATGATCGACGCTGCCCGTGCCCGTGAAGCTGCGCGCAAGGCCCGTGAAATGACCCGCCGCAAAGGCGCCCTGGATATCGCAGGTCTGCCGGGCAAACTGGCTGACTGCCAGGAAAAGGACCCTGCGCTATCCGAACTGTACATCGTGGAAGGGGACTCCGCGGGCGGCTCTGCAAAGCAGGGTCGTAACCGCAAGACCCAGGCGATCCTGCCGCTCAAGGGCAAGATCCTCAACGTCGAAAAAGCGCGTTTCGACAAGATGATTTCCTCGCAGGAGGTCGGCACCCTGATCACTGCCCTGGGCTGTGGTATCGGCCGCGAGGAATACAACATCGACAAGCTGCGTTACCACAACATCATCATCATGACCGATGCTGACGTCGACGGTTCGCACATCCGTACCCTGCTGCTGACCTTCTTCTTCCGTCAGCTGCCTGAGCTGGTCGAGCGCGGCTACATCTACATCGCTCAGCCGCCGCTGTACAAGGTCAAGAAAGGCAAGCAGGAGCAGTACATCAAGGACGACGAGGCCATGGAGGAGTACATGACCCAGTCGGCCCTCGAGGACGCCAGCCTGCACGTCAATGAAAGTGCCCCTGGGCTGTCTGGCGAGGCGCTCGAGCGTCTGGTCAACGACTACCGCACCGTGATGAAAACCCTCAAGCGTCTGTCGCGCCTGTACCCGCAGGAGCTGACCGAGCATTTCATCTACACCCCGGCTATCAGCCTTGAGCAACTGGCTGACAAAGCCGCCATGGAAACCTGGCTGGCACTGTACGACGCACGTCTGAAGACCATGGAAAAATCCGGTCTGGTCTACAAGACCAGCCTGCGCGAAGACACCGAGCGTCACCTGTGGCTGCCTGAGGTCGAGCTGATCTCCCACGGCAACTCCAGCTACATCACGTTCAACCGTGATTTCTTCTCCAGCAATGACTACAAGACGGTCACCAGTCTCGGTAACCAGTTGAACAGCCTGTTGGAAGACGGTGCCTACGTGCAGCGTGGCGAGCGCAAGAAACCGGTCACCACCTTCAAGGATGGCCTGACCTGGCTGATGACCGAAAGCACCAAGCGCCACAGCATCCAGCGATACAAAGGTCTTGGCGAGATGAACCCGGACCAGCTGTGGGAAACCACGATGGACCCGGAAGTGCGCCGTATGCTCAAGGTGCGTATCGAAGATGCGATCGCCGCAGACCAGATCTTCAACACCCTGATGGGTGACGAAGTCGAACCGCGCCGTGACTTCATCGAGACCAACGCCCTGGCGGTGTCCAACCTGGACGTCTGATGCTGTCGCTTCAATAAAAAACCCGGCCTCGAGCCGGGTTTTTTATTGCCAATCAAAGGCTTAGTAAATCACCTAGCGCGCATCACGCCCACCAGTAGCGCACCATATGGAAGAACACCGGGGCGGCGAAGCACACCGAGTCGAGGCGGTCGAGCATGCCGCCGTGGCCTTCGATCATGTGGCCCCAATCCTTTACCCCGCGGTCGCGTTTGATCGCCGACATCACCAGCCCACCGGCGAAGCCGAGCAGGCACACCAGCAGCGCAAACAGGCCTGCCTGCCAGAAGGCGAACGGGGTGATCCAGCACAGCGATGCACCGATCAGTGTGGCCAGCGCTACGCCGCCCACGAAGCCTTCTACGGTCTTGGATGGGGACAGGTTGGGGGCGATCTTGGTTTTCCCGGCGAGCTTGCCGCACACGTACTGCAGCACGTCCGAAAGCTGCACCACGATTACCAGCCAGGCGATCAGTAACAACTGCCGTCCTTCATAGCCAGGGATATTCAGAGTCAGCAGCGCCGGAACGGTCGAGACGCAGTACACCGCGATCATCATGCCCCATTGCACCTTGGAGGTCCGCTCGAGGAAGCGCGTGGTGTCACCGCCCAGGGATGACAGGATCGGCAGCAGCAGGAACAGGTAGACCGGGATGAAAATGGCGAACAGCCCATACCAGCCAATACCGATCAGTAGGTACTGCATGGGCAGCGCGAAGTAGAACGCGGCGACGAGGGCCGGGTAGTCGCTGCGCCGCGTCGGCGTCAGCGTCATGAACTCGCGCAGCGCGTAGAACGACACGCAGTAGAACAGCACGACCACGCCGATGTTGCCGAACAGGAAGGCGAAGCCAATCACCAGCACCATCACCCACCAGGCGTTGATGCGCGCGTTGAGGTTATCGATGACAGCATGTGGGCCTGGGCCGGCGCGAAACTTCAGCACGCGACCGATGATGCTCGCCAGGAGCAGGATGCCGCCAATGCCGGCGAACAGCAGAAGGGTATTGTGATCCATCTCAAACCTCCTCGGGGCCCATGGCCAGCAGCGTGTCGCGGGCGCGCTCGAGGAAGGCCTCTTTGCCCTCCTCCTCACCCATGCCCAACGGTGCCCCGAAATTCAGGGTGCACAGCAACGGCAGCGGCAGCGCCCTGCCCTTGGGCATGACGCGGTTGAGGTTGGCGATCCAGACCGGGACCACTTCCACATCGGGTCGCGCCTTGGCCAGGTGATAGAGGCCGCTCTTGAATGGCAGCAGGCCGTCTTCCAGGTTGCGCGTGCCCTCGGGGAAGACGATCAGCGAGTCGCCCTGCTCCAGTGCATCGAGCATGGCCTGCAATGGATTGCTTTCCGAGCCGCTGCTGCGCTGGCGATCGACCAGCACGCCGTTGAACACACGCTGGATAAGAAAGCTGCGCAGCGCGCCCTTCATCCAGTAATCCGAGCCTGCTACCGGACGAGTGCGTTGGCGCAATTCTGGCGGCAGCGAAGCCCAGAGCAGCACGAAGTCACCGTGGCTGCTGTGGTTGGCGTAGTAGATGCGCTGCACCGGCAGCGGCGAGCTGCCCAGCCACAGCGCCCGGGCACCGGTAAGCAGGCGAGCCCCCGAGGTGATGAAGAAAGCGACCAGAGACGCGAGCATAGAGAGTTCCTATCAGAATCGGACGTTCGAGAGCCAAGGCATCAGTAGCATTGCCGACAGGGCGACGAGCAGCTGCAGACCGCACCACAACGCCTGGCGCCGCAATAGGCCGAGCGCGCCCTGGCTGCGCTGCTCCCACGTGCGGCCAGCCTTGTCACGGGGCTGACCCAGTGCGAGCAGGGCCTGGTCGAGCGCGGCGGTGTGCTTGTCGAGTTGTTCAGGCGATGTGGCGAGGTGTGCGAACAGCTCGGCGTCGATCGCAACGCGCAGGGCATACATTTTCTGCAGCAAGCCGAACACCACCAGTAGCGCGCTGACCGGCGCGGCCATGGCGGGAGTGCTGATGCCGAGCAGCGGCGCTAGACCAATGACCAGCGCCAATAGGGTCAGGGCGCCGGACAAGCGATCAATGGCCACGCCGCGCCGCAACAGGGTGGCCACCAGGTGCAATTGCATGTCAGTGGCCATGGACAACCCCCGCTGTGCTGCGAACGGATGGCTTGGGCAGCGCCAGGAAGGCCTGCAGGGCCTGCTGGTGGGCATCCCCCAGGACAACCTGCGGGCGAGCCTGACGCAAGCGTTCCAAGGCTTCGCTGACGTCATGGCAGCGGCCGGTATAAAGCAGCCAAGCGGCTACGGCGGTGGCACTGCGGGAATACCCCAATGCACAACAGACCAATACCGGGCTCTGTTGGCGCAGGTCTTCGATGGCCAGCGCGGCGTCGAGGCAGTGCTGAGCGCTGGGGGCGATCAGATCCAGCGTCGACAGTTCGCGGTAGACACGTCCCTGCGCTTTGCACGGCAGTTCGGCGCAGAGATCGGCAATCGCTACGAATGTCTTTCCTTCCCCAGGCGCGGGGATACGCCCCAGCCAGACGCCATCGGCCACTTCATCGGGCTGTGGATGATGCCGCGTCCAGGCGCGGGAGTTGATCCAGGCGGCAGCCAGGTAGGGTGCCAACAGCCAGGTGCTGGCGGCGCTCAGTCGGCCGTCGGCGCGTTTCTGGAAACCTTGGGCGTCGAACAGCGCGTAGTTCAGCGCCACCAGCAGAAACGACAGCGCCGGCCACAGCAGCCACAACGCCGCCCCGCCGATGTTCGCTGCCAGGGCCGTGAACAGCGCAGCACCGAGGCTGTAGCGCAGCGCCAGCCGCCAGCGCTTCGGGTCCCGTGCCAGTTGCCAGGCGAGCAAGGGGCTCCGCCCTTCGCTGGGCCACAGCCACAGGCAGAGGAAGCCGGCGAGCATGCCGGTGGGCACGTCGATGAAATGGTGTTGCCAGGTGGTCAGCACCGACAGGCCGATCAGGAAGAACCACCCATGCAGCACAACGCGCCACAGTCCGGTGGCGTACTGCGAGAAACACGCCCACAGCACCACCAGCAAGGTGATATGCAGCGACGGCGCCTGATTGAAGGGTTTGTCGAAGCCCATCAGCACGTCGAACATCATGCCGAACAACCCATCCAGCTCAGGCCGTTCAAAGGTGAAGCGCAGAGGCCAGAGCAGGAAGCAGGCGATGCAGATGGCCTGCGCGGTCAGCAGCCGCAGACCATGCCGATCCATCTCGCCACGGCTGGCCGGCAGCAGGAAAGACAGTCCGTAGAGCAGGTCGATCGACCAATAGGGAATGATCGTCCACGGCCACAGAGGCATGTGCCGTTCCCAGCCGAACACCAGGCTGCCGACGTCGTCGCGCTGCCCGGTGAACCAATTGGCGAAGCCGTAGGTACTGAAGAACAGTGGGGCGAGCAGCAACAGCCAGAGTACGCCGCGCTTCCATAACCCGGCTTCCCGGAGAACCACGGCGGGCGTCATCAGGACACCCGCTGTGCCAGGGACACGCTGAAGATGCCCCACTCATCGATGCGCTGGGTCAGCTTGCGGAAGCCGGCGGCCTCCACCAGTTGGTCCATCTCTGCCTGGCTGCGGCGACGCATGACCCAGGCCTGGCCGTCGCGGTGGCTGGTCAGGGCGCGGGCAATCAGTTCCAGCTGTGGGTGCCAGGGCTGACCGGTGTACACCAGGTAGCCACCCTCCTCCACGGCTGCAGCCAGGCCCGCCAGCGAGTCGCCGACCATCTGGTTGCTGCCGAACAGTTCGTAGAGACCGGACACCACCGCCAGCGTAGGTTTGGGGTCGAGCGCGGCCAGGTCGGCCTTGTCGAAGGCATCGCCTTTGACGAAGCGGGCGATGCCGCCCAGGCCTTTTTGCTCGATCAGGGCAGCGCCGTCACGCACGTTGATATCGCTGTAGTCACGCAGCAGGATCGAATCCGGTTTTTCGGTGCCCTGCTCCAGCGATTCGAGAATGTAACGGCCATGGCCCGCCGCGATATCGACGATGCGAACGCCTTTGTTCTGCTCGCGCAACTGCGCCATGGCCAGGCGCAGCAGCTCTTCGACGTGCACCTTGCGCTGGCGGATGCCACGCCAGCCAATGGAGTTCAGGTAGTTGCGGTCGATCAGGCGGCCAATCGGCGACGTGCCGGTGGGCGTGTTGCGGTAGACGTAATCCAGGGTGCTGCCGGAGTCGAAGCCGGTATCGAAACCGAGTTTGACCCCGGCCGATACACTGCTGCCGACCTTCATGCCGGCACGGGTGGCACGCCAGTAGAGATCACGCAGCGAATTCTTCGGCAAAGGCGCGGCCAACTCTTCGGATTCCGCACAGCTCCAGCCCAGGCGATCGGCGTCCAGCAACGAAGGACGTTGCAGCGGTTCCTCGAAGGTTTTCAGGATGAACCGGTTAATGCGCGTCAGCGCGTGCGCGCGGTCCCGCTCGCCCAGGGTGTCGTGGAAGAACCCGGGCAGCACGTGCAGCTCTTTGTTCAGGCTGCCAAGGCGCTGGAAGAACTGCTCCTGGGGTTTGCAGTGCACCACGAAATCGCTGCCCGATACCAGCAGTTGCGTGGGAATCTGGATCGCCTGGGCGTCAGCGACTACCCGCTCGGCGGCGTCGTACAGGCCCAGCAGCATGTTTACCGAGATCGGCCGGCTGATCAGCGGGTCCTGCTCGAACGAGGCGATGCGTTCAGGGTCGTGGCTGAGGTACTTGGCCTTGACGTAGCTGTTGACGAAGAAATTGCCGCGCCAGGTGCGCATCAGCTTCAGGCCGGGGCGGGCAAAGGGCACGTACAGCTTGACCTTGAAAGCCGGCGAGGCGAGCACCAGGGCGCGCACCTTCGGCGCGTAGTCGTGGGCCCAGGTGGAGACAACCACCGCACCGACGCTTTGCGCCAGGACCACCATGTCTTCGCTGGCAATGCCGTGGGACGCAGCAATGTGGTCGATGAATGTCTGAACGTCACGCACGCTGGTGGCGAAGCTCGGGCTGTCGCCCCGCTCGCCGGGCGATTCGCCGTGACCGCGGGCGTCCCAGGCAAAGAAGTCGAAGCCGCTCAGCTGCAGCTCGTCGACCAGGTGGGCCATGCGCCCGCCATGCTCGTGGCCGCGGTGGAACAGCACGACCGCCCGCTTCGGCGTGGTTGCAGCTGCGTCCGTGGCGGCCCAGTGGCGGTAGAACAACGCCACGCCATCGTGGGTGGAGAAGTGGTGGTTGGTGGCTTCGCGCATCGGGTTTTCCTTACTCCGAGTCAGAGGGGGCAACCGCTTCGGCCAGGCCCTGGCGCACGCGGTTGTACAGCGTATACAGCAGTAACGCGGTAATCAGGACCAGCACGGCATTGATCCAGCCCAGCGGCAGCAGCCCGCTGGCCACGCCGGCACCGAGTACGCCGAAGCAGAAGGCCCGGTCGCTTTTGCCCATGGGACCGTCATAACGACGTGACACGCCGATCATCGGGCCCATCACCCCGGCGTACTCGCTTATGACCGCGAGCAGCACCAGGATCACCACCAGTGCGGGGGAGACCCCGGGCAGCAACGCGAAGGGCAGGTAAAGGGCGGCGTCTGCGACTACGTCGCTGAGTTCGTTGAGGTAGGCACCAAGCCTGGATTGCTGGCCGAACTCCCGGGCCAGCATGCCGTCCACGGCGTTGAGCGCCATGCGCAGCAGCATCCACAGCGGGATCAGGGCAAACAACCAGAGGTGGTCTGCAAATCCCGCGAGCAGCAGGCCAAGCAGTACGGAAACGAAGGCGGCTGCGAGGGTCACCTGGTTGGCGGTGACGCCCCGAGCATAAAGGCGCTGCACCAGAGGGCGCAGCAACGCCTGAAAGCGGGGTTTGAGCTGGTAAATCGAAAGCATGACGGCGAACTCCGTTTCATCATGGCTTCAGTCTGGAGGCTGCCAGCTTAGCCGTTTGCGCCTCCTGGCGGCTGTACACCGAGCGTGAACTGCGTCATGCATCGGTGTGAAGAAAAACTTATGCCCAATTTATCGACAACTCAGGTGCAGCATAAAAGCCATGTAAATCAGCTAACTGCGACCGTTTTCTAGTAAAAGCATGCAATTGCTCAACAGGTTATCCACAGATCGCTCAGACCGTTCCTGCTGACTCGACCGGTGCGCTGTGGGGCGCCAGAGCGCCGATATCACGTTGAGCCTGACTGACCCAGGTGAACGCCCGCTCGTTGAGCTCGGCAATGGCGCGCGGGCCGGTGCCTTCGGCGTACATGGCCGGGCCGATCACCACCTGAATCGTGCCCGGACGCTTCGCCCAGCCTTCCTTGGGCCAGAATTCACCGGCGTTATGGGCGATGGGCAGAACCGGCAGGTTGGCGTTGACTGCCAAGGCTGCGCCGCCGCGGGAGAACTTGCCGATCTGGCCGGTCGGTATGCGGGTCCCCTCAGGGAAGATCAGCACCCAGGCGCCTTCCTTGAGGCGCTCATGACCTTCGCTGGCCAGCTGCTTGAGCGCCGCTTTCGGGTTGTTCCGGTCGATGGCGATCGGTTTGAGCATGGCCATCGCCCAGCCGAAGAACGGTACATACAGCAGCTCGCGCTTGAGCACCTGGGTGAGCGGTTCGAACAGGGCCGACAGGTAGAAGGTTTCCCAGGTGCTCTGGTGCTTGGCGAGGATCACACAGGGCTGCTGCGGGATGTTCTCCAGCCCTCTGACTTCGTAGCGGATGCCGACGACCACCTTGGCCAGCCATACCGCAACCGTGCACCAGGCCTGGTTGACGAAACGATAGCGCGCTCGGAACGGCAGCAAGGGCGCCACGAACATGCTGACGATGCTCCAGATGCACGAGCTGGTGGACAGGAGCAGATAGAAAAGGATGGTTCTGAGGGTCTGCACTGTCGACATGGTTACGTTTACCGTCGCAGGCCGAGCCTGCCTTATGAATGAAGAAGGTGTGCGGCCACCGCCGCCAGATCATCGAATACCAGGGTTCCTGCAGGCAATGGTTTGCCCGCGGTGATCTGGCCTTTTCCGGTCTTGACCAGAACAGGTTGACAATCGACGGTTTGCGCGGCTTCCAGGTCACCACTGCTGTCGCCGACGAACCACACGCCATTCAGGGTAACGTCGTAATGACGGGCAATCTGCAGGAGCATACCCGGCTTGGGCTTGCGGCAGTCGCAGCCATCGTTCGGGCCGTGGGGGCAATGGACGATCAGCCCAAGCTCGGCACCCTGCTCCGCCACCAGTTCACGCAGCCGCGTGTGCATGGCGTCCAGCGCGTCGGGGCCGTAGTAACCGCGAGCCAGGCCGGACTGGTTGGTGGCCACGGCCACGGTCCAGCCAGCCTTGGACAGGCGAGCAATGGCTTCGATGGAACCCGGTATCGGAATCCATTCGTCGAGGGATTTGATGTACGCGTCGGAGTCCTGGTTGATGACACCGTCGCGGTCGAGAATCAGCAGTTTCATAACGACTCCGGAGGGCGTGCGCCGAGCGGCGTACGCCATCACTGGATCAAGCTGCGGTGACCGTCCGGCGAGAGCCCCGCCGGACGGTCACCCATGGATCAGCCAAGCACCGAGATATCGGCCACACCCAGGAACAGACCGCGCAACTTGGCCAGCAAGGCGTAGCGGTTGGCGCGGACCGACGGGTCTTCGGCGTTGACCAGCACGGCTTCGAAGAAGCTGTCCACCGGCTCGCGCAGGCTCGCCAGTTGCGCCAGGGCAGCACTGTACTGACGTGCCTGAGCCATCGGCTGAACGGCCTGGTCGGCCTGCTGAATCGCCGCATTGAGGGCGAACTCGGCAGGCGTGTCGAAGTAATGGGCTTCGATGCCAGGCGCGATCTTGCCCTCGGCTTTGCTCAGCAGGTTGGAGACGCGCTTGTTGGCGGCTGCCAGGGCGTTGGCTTCCGGCAGCTTGCGGAACACCTGCACCGCCTGCACGCGCTGGTCGAAGTCCAGCGGCGAAACCGGGTTGACCGCGCGCACGGCCTGGTACACGGCCACGTCCACGCCTTCGTCTTCGTAACGTGCCCGCAGGCGGTCGAAGATGAAATCCTGCACCTGAAGCGCCAGGCCGTCGGCTTTGACCTTGTCGCCGAACTGGGAAATGGCGAAACCGATGGTCGCGACCAGGTCCAGGTCCAGCTGCTTCTCGATCAGGATGCGCAGCACGCCCAGCGCGGCACGGCGCAGGGCGTAGGGGTCCTTGCTGCCGGTGGGCAGCATGCCGATGCCGAAGATGCCGACCAGGGTGTCGAGCTTGTCGGCCAGGGCCACGGCAGAACCGGTGAGGGTGCTGGGCAGCTCGGCGCCGGCACCGCGCGGCATGTACTGCTCGTTCAGGGCCAGGGCCACGTCGTCGGCTTCGCCGTCATGCTTGGCGTAGTAGTAACCGGCGATGCCCTGCATCTCGGGGAATTCGCCGACCATCTCGCTGGCCAGGTCGCATTTGCACAGCAGGCCGGCGCGCGCCGCACGGGTGGCGTCGCCGCCCACACGTCCGGCGATGAAGGCCGCCAGGGCGGAGACGCGCTTGGCCTTGTCGTAGACCGAGCCCAGCTGGGCCTGGAACACCACGTTGGCCAGGCGCTGGTTGAAGGTTTCCAGCTTCTGCTTCTTGTCCTGCTTGAAGAAGAACTCGGCGTCGGTCAGGCGCGGGCGCACGACCTTCTCGTTACCGGAAACGATCTGCGCCGGGTCCTTGCTCTCGACGTTGGCCACGGTGATGAAGCGCGGCAGCAGCTTGCCGTTGGCGTCGAGCAGGCAGAAGTACTTCTGGTTGTCCTGCATGGTGGTGATCAGTGCTTCCTGCGGCACCTCGAGGAAACGCTCCTCGAAGGAACACACCAGAGGCACCGGCCACTCGACCAGGGCGCTGACTTCGTCGAGCAGCGCCGGCGGCACGATGGCACTGCCCTGCTGCTCGGCGGCGAGCTGGTCGACGCGGGCGGAGATCTGCGCGCGGCGTTCGGCGAAGTCGGCGATTACGTAGGCGCTGCGCAGGTCTTCGGCGTAGTTGGCCGGCGCGCTGATGCGCACGTCATGGTTGGCGTGGAAGCGGTGGCCACGGGATACGCGACCGGCTTTCTGGGCGAGGATCTCGCAATCGATCACCTCGTCGCCGAACAGCATCACCAGCCACTGGCTCGGGCGGACGAACTCGGTCTTGCGCGCGCCCCAGCGCATGCGCTTGGGGATCGGCAGCTCGTTCAGCGAATTCTCGACGATGCCTGGCAGCAGGCCGGCAGCGGCCTGGCCCGGGATGTTCTGGCTGAACTTGAGTTTGGGGCCGCTGCGGTCGATCTCGGCCAGGTCAACGCCACACTTCTTGGCGAAGCCCAGGGCGGCCTGGGTCGGGTTGCCGTCGGCGTCGAAAGCGGCCTGGATTGGCGGGCCGTCGAGGTTGACGGCGCGGTCCGGCTGCTGGGTGGCCAGTTGCTCGAGCAGCACCGCCAGGCGACGCGGCGCGGCGTAGCAGCGGGTGGCGCTGTAGGACAGGCCGGCAGCCTTGAGGCCTTTTTCGATGCCGGCAAGGAACGCTTCACCGAGGGTTTTCAGGGCTTTTGGCGGCAGCTCTTCAGTGCCCAGCTCTACCAGGAAATCACGTGCACTCATTCTGCTGCCTCCAGCTTGGCCAATACTTCATCACGCAGGTCAGGAGCGGCGAGCGGGAAGCCGAGTTTGCGGCGTGCCTGCAGGTAGCTCTGCGCCACGGCGCGGGCCAGGGTGCGCACGCGCAGGATGTACTGCTGGCGGGCGGTCACCGAAATGGCGCGGCGGGCGTCGAGCAGGTTGAAGGTGTGGGAGGCCTTGAGGACCATTTCGTAGGTTGGCAGCGGCAGCTCCAACTCGATCAGGCGGTTGGCTTCCGACTCGTAGAAGTCGAACAGCTCGAACAGCTTGTCGACGTTGGCGTGTTCGAAGTTGTAGGTGGACTGCTCCACCTCGTTCTGGTGGAACACGTCGCCGTAGGTGACTTTGCCGAACTGGCCGTCGGTCCACACCAGGTCGTACACCGAGTCCACGCCCTGCAGGTACATGGCCAGGCGCTCCAGGCCGTAGGTGATCTCGCCGGTCACCGGGTAGCACTCGATGCCGCCCACTTGCTGGAAGTAGGTGAACTGGGTGACTTCCATGCCGTTCAGCCAGATTTCCCAGCCCAGACCCCAGGCGCCGAGGGTCGGCGATTCCCAGTTGTCTTCGACGAAACGGATATCGTGTACCAGCGGGTCGATACCGATGGCTTTCAGCGAGCCGAGGTACAGCTCCTGGAAGTTCTCCGGGTTCGGCTTCAATACCACCTGGAACTGGTAGTAGTGCTGCAGGCGGTTCGGGTTCTCGCCATAGCGGCCGTCGGCGGGACGACGGGACGGCTGCACGTAGGCGGCGTTCCAGGTCTCCGGGCCGATGGCACGCAGGAAAGTGGCGGTGTGGAAGGTGCCGGCGCCCACTTCCATATCGTAGGGCTGCAGCACCACGCAACCTTGCTCGGCCCAGTACTGTTGCAGGGCGAGGATCAAGTCTTGGAAGGTGCGCACGGCAGGCGTAGTCTGGCTCACGGAAAATTCACCTGTTGAGGCTGGCGACGGAAAAGGCGGGAGTATACCCCAATCCGCGCGGCCTCCACTGCCCTGGAAGGCCCTATGCCGCGCTGTTTCTGGTGTACCGACGACCCGCTGTATCAGACGTATCACGATGAAGAATGGGGTGTGCCGCAGCGCGATGGGCAGGCGCTGTTCGAAATGCTCCTGCTGGAAGGCTTCCAGGCCGGCCTGTCCTGGATCACCGTGCTGAAGAAGCGCGAGCGCTATCGCCAGGTGCTACACAGCTTCGACCCCGAGCGCCTGGCGCGTCTCAGCGATGAGGAGATCGAGGTGCTGATGCAGGACGCCGGTATCATCCGCAACCGCCTCAAACTCAAGGCCGCCCGGCAGAACGCCCAGGCCTGGCTCAAGCTGGACGACCCGGTGACCCTGCTCTGGTCGTTCGTCGGTGGCGTGCCGAAGATCAATCACTTCTCCCGGCGGGGCGATGTGCCGGCGGTCACTCCCGAGGCCGAAGCCATGAGCAAGGCCTTGAAGAAAGCCGGGTTCACCTTCGTCGGGCCCACCATCTGCTACGCCTACATGCAGGCCACCGGCATGGTCATGGACCACACCCAGGACTGCGATCGTTATCCACACCTGCAACAGGACCGTCGTGCATGACCACCATCGACACGCTGGAGCAGCTCGAAGCGCTGTATGGCCACCCCCACGAGCGCTCCCTGCGCAAGGAGCTCGACCACATCAGCGAGCCTTACCGCGCGCTGATCGAGGCCACGCCCTTCGTGGTGCTGGCCACGGTGGGGCCGGATGGCATGGACTGTTCGCCACGGGGCGATGCACCCGGTTTCGTCCAGGTGCTCGACCGCCGCACGCTGATCCTGCCCGACCGTCCTGGCAACAATCGCATCGACAGCCTGCGCAACATCATCGCTGACCCACGGATGGCGCTGCTGTTCATGATTCCGGGCGTGGGCGAGAGCCTGCGGGTCAACGGACGGGCCAGCATCTCCTTGGACCCCGAGTTGCTGGAGGCCTGCGCCGTGCAAGGCAAACTGCCGCGCAGCGTGCTGCGCGTGTCGGTGGATCGCTGCTACTTCCAGTGCTCCAAGGCCATCGTCCGTTCGCGTCTGTGGGACCCCGAGCAGCAGATCGACCGCGCTCGACTGCCGTCCGCCGCCGACATGATCAAGGCGGTCAGCGATGCGGATTTCGACACCGTCAGCTACGAGCGCGACCTGCAACTGCGGATCAAGAACGGTCTCTACTGAGCCTTAGTTGGTACACTGTCGCCTTTTGCGCTTCGGGAGGCGTTCGTGGAAAAACTCAAAGGCGCACTGGTGGTTGGCTTCCTGCGCTTGTTCGCATTGCTGCCCTGGCGTGCGGTGCAAGGGCTGGGCGCAGCCATCGGCTGGTTGATGTGGAAGCTGCCGAACGGCTCGCGCACCGTCACCAGTATCAACCTGCGTAAGTGCTTCCCCGAACTGGACGACCAGGCCCATGACCGCCTGTTGCGCCAGACCCTCATGGACATCGGCAAGACCCTGACCGAAAGTGCCTGCGCCTGGATCTGGCCGGCGCAGAAATCCATCGACCTGGTGCGTGAAGTCGAAGGCCTGCACGTGCTGCAGGAGGCCTTGGCCAGCGGCAAGGGCGTGGTCGGCATCACCAGCCACCTGGGTAACTGGGAAGTGCTCAACCACTTCTATTGCTCGCAGTGCAAACCGATCATTTTCTACCGCCCGCCGAAGCTTAAGGCGGTCGATGACCTGCTGCGCAAGCAACGCGTGCAACTGGGCAACCGCGTGGCGCCGTCGACCAAGGAAGGCATCCTCAGCGTCATCAAGGAAGTGCGCAAAGGCGGCGCGGTGGGCATTCCCGCCGACCCGGAGCCGAGCCTGTCCAGCGGTGTGTTCGTACCCTTCCTCGGCACCACCGCGCTGACCAGCAAGTTCGTGCCGGGCATGCTGGCCGGCGGCAAGGCAGTCGGCGTATTCCTGCACGCCCTGCGCCTGCCGGACGGTTCCGGCTACAAGGTGATCCTGGAAGCGGCCCCCGAGGCCATGTACAGCGAAGACGCCACCGTCTCCGCCACCGCCATGAGCGGTGTGGTCGAGCGCTACGTGCGTACCTATCCGAGCCAGTACATGTGGAGCATGAAACGCTTCAAGAAACGCCCGGAAGGCGAAGCGCGCTGGTACTGATGGCTGGCTGCCGGAAAGGGATCGTGCGTAGGGTGGATCACGCTTCACCGATCCACCACAACGGTGGACGTAAAGAGCGACGTCCACCCTACGGAGCCCTTCACCGGTGGTGGGGCTTAAGCCTCGATGACGCTGAGCGAGCATCCAAACCCCTGCTGCGAATAACGAAAAAGCGCCCTGACCGGCGCTTTTTTCGCTTATGGCTGGGCCTGGTCGGAAATTTGCGCTATTAACGGCACATCACCTGCCAAGGATCGCTTTGTCCATGTCCTCCAATCAGCGCCAATACCCGCGTACGCCGATGAAATGCCGGATCAAGATCTGTCACCCGAGCTTTGGCGAGGTGGTGGCGCAGACGCGTGACCTGTCCGATGGCGGTGTGTACGTCAAACACCCTGACCTGGCGGCCCTGCCCCAGGGCACACAGGTCACCGGCCAAGTGCAGGACCTGCCGTTCGAGGCGCCGGTGCTGCAGATGGAAGTGATGCGGGCCGACGCCGAGGGCGCCGGGTTTCGCTTTATCGGCGAACAATGAACATCGCCGGGCCTAGCCGAAAATAAAACCGGCCCGAGCGTCGCCCGCCCCTTGAATACGGAATATTTGGTTACATCTAGACTCTGATCAACACCTCACCCCGAGGTGGCGTCCATCCAAGGCGTTTTCGACATGAGTCGAGCGGTTCCCGATACTCTCGCAACCAGCGCAGACGCGCCCGATATCCCTCTCACCCCTCCTTCCAGCTGGCTGCAACGCAACCGTCGCGTGCTCGGGCTTTGCCTGTCTCTGTTGTTGTTCGGCCTGGCGCTTGTGGCGTGCTGGCATCTGGCGCGGGAGATCAATCCGGATCAGGTGCGCGAGTCGCTGCAGGCGGTGCCGCCGCAGGCGCTGCTCGGGGCGGTGTTGGCCACTGCCCTGGGTTTCGGGGTGATGCTCGCGTACGAGTGGTCGGCCAGTCGCTACGCCGATGTGCAACTACCACCGCGAACCCTGGCCATGGGCGGTTTCTGCGCGTTCGCCATCGGCAATGCGGTGGGGCTGTCGGCGCTGTCCGGCGGCTCGGTGCGTTACCGGCTGTACGGGCGTCTTGGCCTGAGTGCTGGCGACGTGGCGCGGATGAGCCTGTTCGCCAGCCTGTCGCTGGGCGTCAGTCTGCCGATCCTGGCGGCGCTCGCCACCCTGTTCGATCTGGACGACGCCTCGGCTGCCCTGCGCCTGCCGCCCCCGCTGCTGGCTACCCTGGCCGTGGGCGTGCTGCTGGCAGCATTGCTGGTGGTCGTGCTGTTGAGCCGTCGCCGTGCCGAGTCGCAACCGGCGCCGGGCTGCTGGCAGATCGAACTGGGGCGTTTCAGCCTGCGGTTGCCTGGCCTGAAGATGGGCGTCGGTCAATTGCTGATCAGCAGCCTCGATGTGCTGATCGCCGCCAGCGTGCTGTACCTGCTGTTGCCCGAGGCGCCGCCGTTCTCCAGCTTCGTGCTGGTGTACATGCTGGCGCTGGCAGCCGGCGTGCTCAGCCATGTGCCGGGCGGCGTCGGGGTGTTCGAGGCGGTGCTGCTGGCGGCCTTTTCCTCACGCATCGATCCGGCTGGCCTGGTGGCCGCCATGCTGTTGTACCGCCTGCTGTATGTGCTGATGCCGCTGGCGTTGGCCGGCCTGCTGTTGCTGGGGGATGAAGCCCGCCGCCTGTGGTTCCCGCGCCAGGTCGCGCGAATGGCCGGCGGCATGGCAGTGCCGCTGCTGACGCTGCTGGTGTTCTGCGCCGGGATCGTCCTGCTGTTCTCCGGCGTGATACCGAGCGTGGATGACCGCCTGGAGGCGGTCGGTTTCATTCTGCCGCCGCAACTGGTGGCCGCCTCGCACTTCGGCGCCAGCCTGGTGGGCACGCTCTGCCTGTTGCTGGCTCAGGGTCTGCGGCGGCGCCTGTCTGCAGCCTGGGCCCTGACCCTGGTGCTGCTCGGCCTGGGCGTGGTGCTGTCGTTGCTCAAGGGTTTCGACTGGCCGGAGGCCCTGGCCCTATTCGCCGTGGCGCTGCTGCTGGCACCGTTTCGCCGGGAGTTCTACCGGCGCAGCCGGCTGATGGATATGCCGGCTTCGGGCGTGGTGCTGGTGGCGGCCATCGGCGTGATCGCAGCCTCGGTATGGCTGCTGCTGTTCGCCTACCAGGACGTGCCGTACAGCCACGAGCTGTGGTGGCAGTTCGAGCTGGACGACAACGCCCCACGCGGCCTGCGCGCCGCCCTGGGCAGTGCGCTGGTGCTGGTGTGCATGGGCATCGTCTGGCTGCTGCGGGCCACGCCGCCGGTGATCGAGCTGCCCGACAGCGAGGCGCTGAGCCGGGCCCAGGCCATTGTGCAGCGCTCGCAGCAACCGGAAGGCGGCCTGGCCCTGAGCGGCGACAAGGCCCTGCTGTTCCATCCCGCCGGCGAGGCGTTTGTCATGTATGCACGGCGCGGCCGCAGCCTGGTGGCGTTGTACGACCCCATAGGCCCTGCGGCCGAGCGTGCCGAGCTGATCTGGCAATTCCGTGACCTGTGCGACCGCCACCATACGCGGCCGGTGTTCTACCAGGTGCGCGCCGAAAACCTGCCCGGTTACGTGGATATCGGCCTCACCGCGCTCAAGCTCGGCGAGGAAGCGCTGGTGGATCTGAAGACCTTCGACCTGGCCAGCAACGGCAAGGAGATGAAGGCCCTGCGCTACACCTGGAGCCGCGGCCAGCGCGATGGTTTGAGCCTTGAGGTCCATGCCCCTGGCGAAGCCCCGCTGGAGGAGCTGCAGGCGGTTTCCACGGCCTGGCTGCAAGGCAAGAACGTGCGCGAGAAAGGGTTCTCCCTTGGCCGGTTCAGCCCGGACTACCTGGCGCGTTTCCAGATTGTGGTAGTGCGTTCCGAGGGGTGCGCCGTGGCCTTCGCCAACCTGCTCGATTGCGAGACCCGCGCGGTGGCCAGCCTCGACCTGATGCGCGTGCTGCCGGATGCACCGAAGCTGGCCATGGAGTTCCTCATGCTCGGCCTGATCCAGCATTTCCAGGCCGAGGGTTACGCGCGCTTCAGCCTCGGCATGGTGCCGCTGGCCGGTCTGCAACTGCGCAAAGGCACACCGTTGCCGCTGCGTCTCGGGGCGCTGGTGTTCGACCGGGGCGAGAACTTCTACAACTTCCAGGGCCTGCGACGCTTCAAGGACAAGTTCCAGCCGCAGTGGGAGCCGCGCTACCTGGCGGTGCCGGCCGGGCTCGACCCCTGGGTGGCGCTGGCCGATACCGCGGCGTTGATCGCCGGTGGCCTGGGCGGACTGGTGAGGCGCTGAGATGAGCAAGACACTGAAGAGAGCGATGCGGGTGCTGGTCGCAGCCCTGCTACTGGCGGCGGTGGCTTCCGGGTGGTGGTCGATCCATACGGCGGTGCGGGTGGACAGCGTGCAACTGGAGGGCGCGCCGGCCACGTTGGTCAGCCAGGGCGAGGCCCGCCAGCGGGTGCTGCTGATCACCCCGGCGGACCAGGCGCTGGACGAGGCGACCCTGCGCCACCTGGCCTCGGCGGGTGACCTGCGGTTGCTGCAAATACCCTTCGTCCCCGGCGCCTGCAGCAGGCAACGCCAACACGTGGTGCAAGCCCAAGAGCTGCTCGGCGGCGCCCCGACCATCGTGGCGGGCATCGGTCCGGCCGCCGCCTCGGCGTGGCGCTGGCTGGCCGAGCAGGATGACGACACGGCGGTGGCCCTGTCGGTGGGCTTCGATCTGGCCCATGGGGACTGCGGCGAGCCGTTGCCGGCCTCTGCCGCCCACGGTCGCTGGATCGCCGCCTGGAACGACAACCCCCCTGATGCCAGCGCGCGTTTCCTGCGCGAGCAGGCCAACGGCGAGTCGCGCATTGGCGCCTACGACACGCCGTTGCCGACGCTCCTGGCCGATCAGTTGGCCAGTCTGCTCGACGGCCAGGCCAACCCGATGCCAGTGATCGAGCGTCCTGCGAAGCAGCCGAATGACACGCTGACCCTGTTCTACTCAGGCGACGGCGGCTGGCGCGACCTCGACCGGGACGTGGCCGAGCACATGGTGACGGCCGGCTACCCGGTGGTGGGTGTCGACACCCTGCGCTACTACTGGCAGCACAAGACCCCGGAGCAGAGCGCCGCCGACCTGTCGCGGCTGATGCAGCACTACCGCGACACCTGGCACGTGAAACGCTTCGTGCTGGCGGGCTACTCCTTCGGCGCCGACGTGCTGCCGGCCATCTACAACCGCCTGCCGGCCAGCGATCAGCAGCAGGTGGACGCCTTGTTGCTGCTGGCCTTCGCCCGCAGCGGCAGCTTCGAGATCGCCGTCAGCGGCTGGCTCGGCAAGGACGGCGCTGAGGCTGCCACCGGACCGGAGCTGCGCCAGGTGCCGGCCGCCAAGGTGCTGTGCCTCTATGGCAGCGAAGAGGCGGCGGAAAGCGGCTGCACCGAAGCCGGCGCACCGGGTGAGCACGTGCAGATCACTGGCGGCCACCACTTCGATGGCGACTATCAGGCATTGGCGGAGCGGCTGCTGGCGGCGATCAAGGCACGCACGCCGGAGTGAGGCTCACCGTCCAGGGCATTTGATCGCCGCTAAAGCGCCTCCCACGGTTTGCGAAGGATGTTATCTGGTTGGTTGTGGGAGGGGCTTTAGCCGCGACGCTGCTCAAGCCCTCCCACAGCCGCCTCAGTGCGCCTCGTTCACCGCGCTGAGGAAGCTCTGGGTGCGTTCTTCCTGCGGGTTGCCGAACAGCTCGGCGGGTGTGCCCTGTTCGTGGATTCGGCCCTGGTGGAAGAAGCACACCCGGTCGGCGAATTCCTTGGCGAAGCCCATCTGGTGGGTGACCATCAGCATGGTCAGGTTGTGCTCGCTGCCCAGGCGGCGGATCACGTTGAGCACCTCACCGCACAGTTCCGGGTCGAGCGCCGAAGTCACCTCGTCGAACAGCATCACTTTCGGCCGCATGGCCAGCGCCCGGGCAATCGCCACGCGCTGCTGCTGGCCCCCGGACAGTTGCGAGGGGTAGTGGCCCATCTTCTCGCCCAGGCCGACCATGTCCAGCAGCTCCCTGGCCCGCTCCGTGGCCTCCTGCTTCTTCATGCCCAGCACCTGGATCGGCGCTTCGATGACGTTCTGCAGGGCGCTCATGTGCGGGAACAGGTTGAAGGACTGGAACACCATGCCGATCTTGCCGCGCACTCGGCGCTGGTGGCTGGCGCTGGCGCGCACCAGTTGGCCGTTGCGCCCGGGCATGTGGGTCAGCGGCTCGTCGTCGACCATGATCACGCCTTCGTCGATGGTTTCGAGGGTCATCAACGCACGCAGCAGGGTGGATTTCCCCGAACCGCTGGGGCCGATGATGGCCACCTTTTCGCCTTCGTTTACCTCCAGGTTGAGGTTGTTCAGGCAGGTGAAGTTGCCATAACGCTTGGTCACGTTACTGAAATTGACGATGGGCTGAGGCATGGGGGAGCTCCCTGCGTGGGCGGGCGAGGCGAGGTCGAGCGCCAGGTTGGAGAGAGTGGTCATTGGGCTTTCAACTCCATACGGTCTTCGAGGCGGCGCACGCACCAGGCCAGGGCCAGGCTGAGCAGCAGGAAGAACAGGCCGACCATGGTGATGGGTTCGAGGTAGCGGAAGCTCTCCGAGCCGATGTTCTTGGCCTGCTGCATGATTTCGACCACGGTGATGGCCGACAGCACGGGCGTGTCCTTGAGCATCGCCACCAGGTAGTTGCCCAGGGCCGGGAGGATCGGGCGCAGGGCCTGGGGCAGGATGATGTCGCGGTAGGCGCTGGTCGGCGCCATGTTCAGCGCCGTGACCGCCTCCCACTGACCGCGCGGCACGGCGTCCAGGCCGGCGCGGTAGACCTCGGCGGTGTAGCAGGCGTAATGCAGGGCGATGCCCAGGATGCCGGCTTGCAACGCGGTGAGGCTGAGGCCGTAGTTGGGGAACACGTAGAACAGGAAATACACCTGGATCAGCAGCGGTGTGCTGCGGATGAACTCGATCAGCCCCGCCACCGGCCAGGACAGCCAGGCATGCTGGCTGCGCCGGGCGATGGCCAGGAACAGGCCCAGCACCACGGCAATGGCGAAGCCGGCCAGGGTGATGATCACGGTGTTCAGCGAGGCGCGCAGCAGGTCCGGGAGAATGCTCCAGGCGAATGCCCAATCGAAGAAATTCATGACAGGCCTCCCTGCATCCGGCCCCGGGCGAGACGGCGTTCCAGCAGGCGCATTGCCAGGTTGATCGCCTGCGCCATGACGAAGTACATGAGCAGGGCCATGGCGAAGATTTCCAGGGTCATGAAGGTCGCCTGGTCCAGCTGCCGGGCGCGGAAGGCCAGGTCGGACAGGGTGATCAGCGACACCAGCGAGGTGTTCTTCAACAGCTCGATCAGCAGGTTGGTGCCCGGCGGAATCGCCGCCAGCAACGCCTGCGGCAGGATGATCCGGCGAAAGCGCGCAAACGGTGTCATGTTCAGCGCCAGGGCGGCTTCGTACTGGCCCTTGGGCACCGAGCGAATCGCTCCGCGCATGACTTCGGCCCCGTAGGCGCCGATGTGCAGCCCAAGGCCGACGACGGCGACCATGAAGGCGCTCATCTCGATGTTGAAGGGCGGCATCGGCAGCACGAAGTACAGCCAGAACAGCTGCACCAGCAGCGAGGTGCCACGGAAAATCTCGATGTAGACGATGGCCAGCCAGCGCACCAGGCGAATGGGCGACAACCGTCCGAGGGCGGCGAGCAGCGCTGACGCGATGGCCAGCAGCGAACCCCAGAAGGTCACCTGGATGGTGACCCAGGCGCCCTGAAGGAGCAGGGGGATGAGTTCATTCATAAATCACACCGATCAGGGCCTTGCGGCCATCTGGTGAAACCGCACGCGTAACCCACCGCGTGCGGGACTGCTCAGCGGTTTACTGGCCGCACAATTCGGCAGCGGTCTTCTCGGTGATGTTCGACTGGTCGAAGCCGAAGGGCTTGACCGTAGCCAGGTGCTCCTCGCTGCCGATCCATTTCTTCAGCTCGGCATTGACCGCGTCGCGCAGGTCCTTGTCTTCCGGGCGGAATGCCAGGGCGCCGTAACCGGTGTGGGCCGGGTCATCCTTGAAGTCGGCAATGGCTTCGACCTTGTCGCCGCCCTTCTCCGCCAGGCCTTTCATGGTCAGCTGGGTACCGACCGCGGCGTCGGCGCGGCCGCTGCGCACCGCCTGCAACTGGGCGGTGGTGTCGGGCACCTGGAGGATCTGCGAGTCCTTGATCCCGGCGCTGCGGGCGTAGCCCAGGTTTACCGTGCCGGACATGATCGCGACCTTGGCGCCGCTCTTGGCGATGTCGTCATAGCTGCCGAGGTTCTTCGGGTTGCCGCTGGCCACCAGCAGGGTGTCGGGCAACTGGTAGTGCGGGTCGGTGAACAGCACCTGCTTGCAACGCTCGGGGGTGATGTACATACCGGCGGCGATCAGGTCGAAGCGGCTGGCGCGCAGGCCGGGGATCAGCGAGCCCCATTCGGTGAGGACGGGGTTGATGGTCTTCACGCCCATTTTCTCGAAAATCTTCGTGACGATTTCCGGCGACTCGCCGGTAACTTTCCCGTCCAGAGCGGTATAGGCGAACGGCGTTTCGTTGGCGTAGCCGATACGTACGCTGCTGCTGTCCTTGATCTTGTCCAGGGTCGAAGCCTGGGCCAGGGTGCTGGCGGCGAGCAGGCCGCAGGCCAGCGCGAGGTGGCGAAAACGAGGTGGGGTAACGCTACTCATCTTGGTGTTCTCCTGTTTCTTGTAGTCCGCCGTTGGCGGCGTGATGTGTTAGGAGGCAGGTGAATCAAGTGCGTTGGGCGTCAGTCTCGGCTGGCGCCGGGTGGGGAGTTCTTATGCGTGCCGGAGCACTGTTTTCCACCCTTGGGTCGAGCATACAAAGGCTTTTTTGGCTGCGGCATTGCACTAGGACAATTGAATCGCAATGCCCATCGCGTGATGCTGTGCACTGCTGGCCGCCATTGGAACCGTCGATGCAGAACTGGAAAAAGGCCCTGGGCAACGCGCGGCAGGGTGAGTCGAAATACAAGCTCCTGGTCCAGGCGATAACCGCCGACATCGAACAGGGTACCTTGAGTGATGGCCAGCGGCTGCCCCCGCAGCGCCAGGTGTCCGATGCGCTCGGCATCAGCGTGCAGACCGTGACCAATGCCTACAAGGAGCTGGAGCGCCAAGGCCGGGTGCGTTGCGAGGTGGGGCGCGGCAGCTTCGTGTCGCGACGGACCAGCGAACGGGTCGCCACCTCGATGCTCGACCGCAGCGAGCAGGCGCTGATGGATTTCTCCAACGCGCGGATCCTGCACACCAACGAACACGACCGGCTGTGGCGCCAGACGTGCCTGGAGCTTGCCCAAGAAGCGGTCCAACCGTGGATCCATGCCTTTCGCCCGATTGCCGGGCTGGAACACCAGCGCGAGTCGGCGGTGCGCTGGCTGGCGCGCCTTGGCATGAACGTCGGTATCGAGGACGTGCTGCTGACCAATGGCGCGGCCCACGCGATCTTCCTGGCCCTGGCCACTCTCGCCGGCCCGGATGACGTGGTGCTGTGTGAGGGCCTGACCGACCACGGCGCCATCGGCAGCTCCCAGGTGCTCGGCTTCACCCTCAAGGGCCTGGAGATGGATCGCTACGGCCTCAACCCCGAGCATTTCGAAGACATGTGCGGCAACGAGCGGATCACCGCGCTGGTCTGTACGCCCAACCTGAACAACCCCACCAGCGCGCTGATGCCCGACGAGCGCCGCCGGGAGATCGCCGAAATCGCCCGGCGCTATGGCGTGTACATCATCGAGGACGACGTCTACGGGCCGCTGCTGGCCGGCCAGCAGGCGACACGACCGCTGAGCCACTACGCACCGGAGCTGTCGTTCTACTGCACCAGCATGACCAAGTCGGTGCTCACCGGCCTGCGCATCGGCTACCTGGTCATGCCCAAGCGCCTGGCGCTGCGTACCGAGAGCATCCTGCGGGTGAACAGCTGGATGGCCACCCCGCTGCTGGGGGAAGTGGCCGCGCGCTGGATCGATTCCGGCGAAGCCGAGGACCTGGTGCAACTGCAGCGCCAGCTTCTGGCCAACCGCCAGGCGCTGGTGGAGCAGGAACTGGGCGAACACCTGATCGGCAGCCACCCCTATTCCCTCAACAGCTGGCTGCGGGTGCCCGATGGTTGGGAGATCGACGGCCTGCTGCGCGAACTGCGCCGCCGCAACGTGGCGCTGACCCTGCCCGACCCCTTCATCCCGCCGGGCATGCCCCGGCCCCGCGCCGTACGCCTGTGCGTGGGCGCCGAATGCAGCGAAGCGAAAATGCGCCAGGGCGTGCAGGTGGTGCGCGACGTGTTCGGGCAATACCCCAAGGTTCACGACTTCTAGCCTGCTGGCTGCCCCGTGGGAGGCGCTTCAGCGGCGATGTTTCCAGGGCCGTCGCGGCTAAAGCCCCTCCCACGGGTGAAGGGTGTATTCGGAATGCGCTGTAGGGTGGACGTCGCTCTTTACGTCCACCGTTCTGGTGGATCGGTGAAGCGTGATCCACCCTACGGGCCCGCGCTTGTGGGAGGCGCTTCAGCGGCGATGCTTTGAGGGCTGTCGCGGCTAAAGCCCCTCCCACGGTGAAGGGTGTATTCGGGATGCGCTGTAGGGTGGACGTCGCTCTTTACGTCCACCGACTTGGTGGATCGGTGAAGCGTGATCCACCCTACGGGCATGCGTTCGCAGCAGCTGAATAAAAAATCGTCCTAGTACATTCAGCCGCTCAATTTCCCGCTCATACACTCGGTCGCACCTCTTCACGGAATGTGCGCCATGCCATCCATCCCGTTCGATGACTTGCTCCAGGCCCGCCAGCGTATCGCCGGCCTGGTGCGCCAGACGCCGCTGGAGCACTCGCCCAGCCTGAGCCGCCTGGCCGGTGTGCCGGTGTGGCTCAAGCTGGAATCGCAGCAGACCACCGGCAGCTTCAAGCTGCGCGGTGCGAGCAATGCCATCGCTCAGTTGAATGCCGAGCAGAAGCGTTTGGGCGTGGTCACCGCCTCCACCGGTAACCACGGGCGGGCTTTGGCCCATGCGGCGGCGCAGCAGGGGGTGAAGGCGATTGTCTGCCTGTCCGAGCTGGTGCCGCAGAACAAGGTGCTGGCTATCCGCGAACTGGGTGCCGAGGTGCGCATCGTCGGGCGCAGCCAGGACGATGCCCAGGTCGAGGCCGAACGAATTGCCCGGGAGCAGGGCGCAACCTTTCTCCCCGCATTCGACCACCCGCACATCATTGCCGGCCAGGGCAGTCTGGGCCTGGAGATTCTCGAACAGTGCCCGGATGTCTGCGAAGTGCTGGTGCCGCTGTCCGGTGGCGGTCTGTTCGCCGGCGTGGCGCTGGCGATCAAGTCATCGAGCCCGGCGATTCGTACCCACGGCATCAGCATGCGCCGGGGCGCGGCGATGCACGCCAGCCTCGACGCGGGCCAACCGGTGGAGGTGGAAGAACTGGCCACCCTGGCCGACTCCCTCGGCGGCGGCATTGGCCTGGACAACCGCTACACCCTGGCGATCACCCGCGAGCTGTGCGACCAGGTGCACCTGCTGGATGAACCGGCCATCGCCGCCGGCATCCGCCACGCCTACCGCGAGGAGCGGTTGGTGGTGGAAGGCGCGGCGGCCGTCGGCATTGCCGCGCTGCTCGAAGGCCTGATCGAACCCCGTGGCCCCGTGGTGGTGGTGATCAGCGGCCGCAACGTGGATATCGACCAGCACCTGCGAGTGCTCAACGGCGCAGACGCCTGAGGAAGCCCAATGGCCAAGACCCTGATTCTCAACCAGACCGACCTGCGCGACTGCGTCGGCCTCGACACCGACAGCCTCGAGGTCGTGGAAAACGCCTTTCGCCTGCTGGCCACCGCGGCGGTGGCCATGCCGCCGATCCTGCGTCTGGACGTGCCCGAGCATAACGGCGAGGTGGACGTGAAGACCGCCTACCTGCCCGGCGTGCACCACTTCGCCATCAAGGTCAGCCCCGGCTTCTTCGACAACCCGAGGCTCGGCCTGCCCAGCCTTAACGGTCTGATGATGCTGTTCTCGGCGCGTACCGGGCTGGCCGATGCCTTGTTGCTGGACAACGGCTACCTCACCGCTGTGCGCACCGCTGCCGCTGGCGCCGTGGCCGCCAAGTGGCTGGCGCGCCAGGATTCCGGTGTGGTCGCTGTCCTGGGTGCCGGCGAGCAGGCGCGTTTGCAGCTGCAGGCGCTGCGCCTGGTGCGTGATGTGCGGGAGGTGCGCATCTGGGCCCGCGATGCGGGCAAGGCCCAGGCCATGGCCGCCGAGCTGGATGACGCTCGCGCCGTGGACAGCATCGACGCTGTCTTGGACGGCGCCGATATCGCCATCACCACCACGCCGAGCCGCGAGCCGCTGATCCGGCCGCAGCACCTGCGCCCCGGCCTGCACATCACCGCCATGGGCTCGGACGCCGAGCACAAGAACGAGATCGCCCCGGCGGTGCTGGCGCGGGTCGACACCTACGTTGCCGACCGCCTGAGCCAGACCCGCGTGTTGGGCGAGCTGCACCACGCCATTGCCGCCGGCCTGGTCGATACCACAACCGACTTCGCCGAGCTTGGCCAGGTGATCGCCGGGCAGCGCCCCGGCCGCACCACTGACCAGCAGATCACCCTGTGTGACCTGACCGGTACCGGCGCCCAGGACACCGCTATCGCCAGCCTTGCCTATCAGCGCGCAGTGGCCGCCGGCAAAGGCCTCAACTTCGATTCATGAACCTGTGGGAGGGGCTTTAGCCGCGACTGACTGGCTTCATCGCGGCTAAAGCGGAACGCCGCCCAACCCCTCCCACAGTCCAAACAAACCACGGGGACTCATCCATGTCCGAAATCATCGTCAACCTCCCCTTCACCCGGGAGGAATATGCCCAGCGCATCGCCAAGACCCGCGTGGCCATGCAGGCCCAGGGCATCGAGCTGCTGATCGTCACCGACCCCTCCAACATGGCCTGGCTCACCGGCTATGACGGCTGGTCGTTCTACGTGCACCAGTGTGTGCTGCTGGCGCTGGACGGCGAGCCGGTGTGGTTCGGCCGCGGCCAGGATGCCAACGGCGCCAAGCGCACGGTGTTCATGGCGGCGGACAACATCATCGGTTACCCGGACCACTACGTGCAGTCCCGAGAGCGCCACCCCATGGACTACCTGTCCAGCGCGGTGATCGCTGCCCGGGGCTGGGACCGGCTGAGTGTCGGCGTGGAGATGGACAACTACTACTTCAGCGCGGCGGCCTTCCGCTCGCTGCAGCAGCACCTGCCGGCGGCGCGCTTCGTCGACGCCACCGCGCTGGTCAACTGGCAGCGGGCGGTGAAATCACCGACCGAGATCCGCTACATGCGCGTGGCGGCGCGCATCGTCGAACAGATGCACAGCGCCATCCTCGAACGCATCGAACCGGGCCTGCGCAAGAACGAACTGGTGGCCGAGATCTACCGCAGCGGCATCCTCGGCGCCGACGGCCACGGCGGCGACTACCCGGCCATCGTGCCGCTGCTGCCCACCGGCGCCGACGCCAGCGCGCCGCACCTGACCTGGGACGACACGCCGTTCGAACGTGGGGCGGGCACCTTCTTCGAGATCGCCGGTTGCTACAAGCGCTATCACTGCCCGCTGTCGCGCACCATTTACCTGGGCAAGCCGCCGCAGCACTTTCTCGATGGCGAACGGGCGGTGGTCGAAGGCATCGCCGCCGGCCTCGAGGCCGCCAAGCCGGGCAACACCACCGGCGACATCGCCCGGGCCTTCTTCAAGGTCCTGGAGAAATTCGGCATCCACAAAGACAGCCGCTGCGGCTACCCCATCGGGATCAGTTATCCGCCGGATTGGGGCGAGCGCACCATGAGCCTGCGCCCGAGCGACGAGAGCGTGCTGCAATCGGGCATGACCTTCCACTTCATGCCCGGCCTGTGGCTGGACGACTGGGGCCTGGAAATTACCGAGTCGATCCTCATCACCGACAGCGGCGTGGAAACCTTCTGCGACGTGCCGCGCCAGCTGTTCGTGAAGGATTGATGCAGTGTGATTGTAGGAGCCGGCTTGCCGGCGATCCGCATCAACAGCGTATCGCCGGCAAGCCAGCTCCTACGAAAAGCGGCGCTATCGAAACATCCACTTATGCCGGGCTTTGCACCATGACCCAACTGCGCGACAACCCCATCAGCCCCACCGTCGATTTCGACCGTGACGGCGTGCAACACGGCTTCCTCAAGCTGCCCTACTCCCGCGACGATTCCGCCTGGGGCGCGGTGATGATCCCGGTGACCATGGTGAAGAACGGCAGCGGCCCCACCGCGCTGCTCACCGGCGGCAACCACGGCGACGAGTACGAAGGCCCGCTGGCGCTGAGCAAGCTGGCCCAGCGCCTGACGGTGAGCGACGTGCAGGGGCGGGTGATCATCATCCCCTTCATGAACACCCCGGCGGTGCACGCCGGCACCCGCACCTCGCCGATCGACAAGGGCAACCTCAACCGCAGCTTCCCCGGCAAGCCGGACGGCACGGTGACGCAGAAGATCGCCGACTACTTCCAGCGCACCCTGCTGCCGATGGCTGACCTGGTGCTGGACATCCATTCCGGCGGCAGGACCCTGGACTTCCTGCCCTTCGCCGCCTGCCACGTGCTGGACGACAAACACCAGGACGCCCAGTGCGAGGCAGGCATGCGGGTCTTCGCCGCGCCCTACTGCATGCGCATGCTGGAGCTGGATGCGGTGGGCATGTACGACACTGCCGCCGAGGAACAGGGCAAGGTGTTCGTCACCACCGAACTGGGCGGCGGCGGTAGCAGCACGGCGAAAAGCCTGGCCATCGCCGAGCGCGGCGTGCGCAACCTGCTGATCCACTTCGGCCTGCTGAGCGGTGAGATCGACGCCGGTGAGTCGGTGATGCTCGACATGCCTGACGGCGACTGCTTCGTTGCCAGTGAAGAAGACGGCCTGCTGGAAATGTGCCGCGACCTGGGCGATCGGGTGGAGACGGGCGAGGTGATCGCCCGGGTACACAGCGCGCAGCGCACCGGCGCCGCGCCCAGCGAGTACCGCGCCAAACGCAGTGGCATTCTGGCTGCCCGGCATTTCCCGGGATTGGTGAAGTGCGGTGATACCCTGGCCGTGGTTGCCGACGTAGTGGGCTGAAAACGGTCGCGGCTAAAGCCCCTCCCACAGGGTGCACTGCCTGTAGGAGGGACTGGACGGCGCTCCGCTTTAGCCGCGACCATCGTCCCGAATGAATACAACGTGGCTGAAGCGCAACGCCGCCGGCCTTTCCACGGATTGAGTGGGCCTGTGGGAGGGGGCTTTAGCCGCGACAACCGATCGGCTCGACAGCCACAACAGGTGATTAACGAGGCCCCGATGCACAAGCTCGACCGCTACGATCTGAAGATCCTGCGCATCCTGTCCGAAGACGGGCGGATCACCAAGTCGGCCCTGGCCGAGGCGATCAACCTCTCGGTGACGCCGGCCTGGGAGCGCGTGCGCAAGCTGGAGGCGGCCGGGTTGGTGAAGGGCTACCGGGCGCAGATCGACTGGGGCGCGCTGTTCAAGACGCAGCAGGTAATGGTCGAGATCACCCTGGCCCGGCATACCGCCCAGGACATGCGACGCTTCGAGGAGCGCCTGCAGCAGGCGGCGGAAGTCGCCTTCTGCTACGCCACCGGCGGCGGGGTGGACTACATGGTGATGATCCGCGCCCGGGACATCGACCATTACCAGCGCTTCATCGACCAGTTGCTGCTCGAAGACCTGGGTATCGAGCGCTACTTCACCTACATCGTCACCAAGACGGTGAAAGTCGATATCGACCGCCCTCCCGCCGAACTCGACGAGCCTGCGTGAAGCTTGTGCTCCGGGGCTTTCAGCCTGGCTGAGCGGATTCTCTGGCCACCGTCGGCAGCCATTTGAAGAGAAACCGTTCGTCGCCTGTCTGCCTGCAAAAAGGAACCCTGGCCGTTTTTTGGGAGTCCGTCCATGCGGACAGGCAGAACGCCCGTCTTCTCATACAAGGCGTTGATTCGAAGAGGGATTCGCGATGGGCACGTCATAAGCCAGGGTTACTGGATTTGAACAAGTTCGTTATTTCTCTCTGCATGGGAGGCGCTCTTTTTCTCGGCATTGTTGCCGAAGCGTCCGCCACCTTTCGTATTCAGACCGTGCCGGCGGCGTCTCGCCCCGCCGAACAACCCTCCACCCGCGAAGTGCTCGACCGGGCGCTGTCGGCGCTGGGCACGCCCTACCGCTGGGGCGGTGCCAGCCTGAAACACGGCTTCGATTGCAGCGGGCTGGTGCAGTACGCCTTCAAGCCCCTGGAAGACCTCGATCTGCCGCGCACCTCGCGCGCACTGTCGCGGGTCGAAGCGCCGTCGGTGCGCCGCGCCGACCTCGAACCCGGCGACCTGCTGTTCTTCAAGATTCGCAGCCGTTCCGTGGACCACGTGGCCATCTACCTGGGCAACGACCGCTTCATCCACGCCCCGCGCCGAGGTGCCAACGTACGCATCGACCGCCTGAATGATGGCTACTGGAAGCGACACTTCCAGTCGGCCAAGCGCGTGGTGCCGACGGCGTAAACCCGTGTAGCCGCCTTTTCATTGTCGGTAAAACTACCTTGTAATACAGTGTAGCCATCACCCAGGAGGACGCCTTCATGAGCGTTACAACGGTCCGGCTACAACCCGAGCTCGAAGAGCATCTTGGCGCCACCGCCGAGAAGCTTCACCGAAGCAAAAGCTGGGTTATCAACCAGGCGCTCAAGGAGTTTTTCGAGCGTCAGGAGTTGGAACAGAGCCGGTGGCAGGAAACCCTGCAGGCCATGGAGTCGGTGGCGCAGGGCAACGTGGTGTCGGGCGACGCCGTGAATGCCTGGCTGAACAGCTGGGGTTCTGCCGATGAGCTGCCGCCACCCAAGGTTGGTGAGTGAGGCTGGTGTATTCGGCAGACGCCGTGGCGGACATGGTTCGTCTGCGCGCTTTCATTGCCGAGAAAGACCCGCGAGCAGCCACACGCGTTGCCAACGACCTGATTGCGCGCCTCGAGCACCTTTGCCTGTTTCCTGAAATGGGGCGCCCCGTCCCAACCGCGCCCGATCCGCAGACCATTCGTGATGCCGTGGTCGGCAAGTACATCATCCGTTACTCGGTCCATGCCGAGGCGGTGGTGATACTTCGGTTATGGCATCACTACGAAGACCGCATACAGGACGCCTGATGGGGGGCTGTCCCGTCAAGCTGGCGCCGCTCAGGGCGGCCGGGTATCTCCGCTACCCGCCCCTGGGCCATACTTCGCGTCCCGCCCGATCGTGTTATGGATAGCCGATGATCGATGTAAGCCTTTCTGTTTCAGCCATTGCCTTCGTCCTGATCGGCATTCCGTACCTGTTTCTGCTTAAGAAAGCCGGGCTTTCGCCCTACTGGTGCCTTCTCTTTCTGTTCACGCCGTGGGGCCTGCCGCTCGGTGCATGGCTTGGCTTTCCGCTTCTGGCACTGAGAGCCTGGCCTGCGAGGAACGAGGTGCCGAACCGGTATTTTCTGGCTGTTCCGCAGCATGTCGTGCTGGTCGCGATGCACGTGGTGATGCCGATATTTTCGTTCTATGTCATTTTCAAAAAACTGAATTACAGCGGCTGGTGGTGCCTGTCGGTGCTCATTCCTCCGGCTGCCGTGGTCGTGTTGTGGGTGTGTGCGTTCAGGAAAGATAACCGCGAGATGAAAATCGCCTGACGGGAAGCCCGCTGTTCTCGAGACGCTGTTCAGACCGTCCCGCGATTGCGGTCCACGGTTTCCCGAGGCGTTGATACTCAGCCAAACTGCGCAGTGAAACGCTGAATGGTCCTGCCGGATCTGGTGAAATCCGTGCCTTGTGCGAATCGAACGATTGAGTCCCGATGAAACAGATGAATTTCGTTGTCGTGGTCGTTGCCATGTCCGCATTCGTTCTGCTGGCGAGTTGCGGTTATTCGGACTCTACCCTGCCTTTCTTCAGCGAAAAGCCGGAACACCTTCCCCCCGAATTCGCCGCGTACAAGTCCCTCGACGAAATCACCGAGTTTGATCAGTACACGGTTGAAGCCTTCAGTGTTCCCGCCAGATCCTGGATTGAACACGGCATCAACAAAACCACGAACAACGTCATCATTGAAGTCGCCACCGACATCGACGACAGCACCCGTGACTACGTTTTCTACAAGCTGGATAAAACCGGTCGCATCATCGACAGCCATCGCTTCTCAAGAAGCACTCTGATCGCCAACGACACGGGGGAGGAACAGTTGGTCGGCGGTGTATTTCTGGTGAACACGAAGAAGTCGTACTACAACACCTGGCCGCTGAATGGCGACACGACGAAGAAACCCTTCATTGCCGTGAACCAGGACCTGGCCTGGAGCGCAGAGCAGGTCGATGCCTACTACCAGGACATCGTGAGAAAAAGCGCACGGTTGGCTGACGTTGAAACCTGGGAAAAGATCAACGAGCACAAGAACCAGAAGCGCGTCAGCAAGGTGTATTACCTGAACGAAACGGGTGAGTGGTACGTCCTGTATGGCAACTCGTTGCGCGGGGACTACACCGGGAAAGATGTGAACGGCACCAATACCCTGTTCAAGGATTTCACGGATGTTGAACGCAGCTTCGGGCGATATGTGCCGCCGGACAACATCACGATTCCCCACTTTCAACGTCAGACCTACAGTAAATACTGCGCCCAGAACGGCGGGGGCGTTGGCTGCACCATGCGTTACACCTGGGCCGGCACGGCGTATTACCAGGTGGTGGTGGGCGACAGCGTCCTGAAGTTCAAAAACAAGGGGAGCCTGTCGCGTACGGACTTCCACGGTAAGGAATTTCCGGCCAAGGAAAGTCTGCTGGTCAATTTCGCGTACTACACGAACCCCCACTTGAGCTACTCCCTGTTCTCAGCCAATGAGACGCTGTATCTCATCAAGCGCAAGTAATCCGGCTCACGTCTCTGCTTCGCGAAAACGAGGGCGTCGAGTTTTCAGTTACGCGATGCCGATGGGCGGCACCGTGCTGGCTCGCGTAAAACCTATCTCCTGAGTCAACAATGCGCTAGACTGCGCGCCGCTCGTGGCCATGTCGGTCGCGGCAATGGGTTCCCTAACCCCATTTCACGAAAAAGGACGCAGACAATGACCCTGATTCCCCCGTCGGTCAGCCGCCTGGTGCTGGCCGGACTGATCGCGTTTCACATCCTGATCATCATCGCCAGCAACTACCTGGTGCAGCTGCCGATGACGATCTTCGGCTGGCACACCACCTGGGGTGCGTTCAGCTTTCCCTTTATCTTCCTCGCCACCGACCTCACCGTGCGCCTGATCGGCAAGCATGCGGCGCGGGTGGTGATCGCCCGCGTCATGCTGCCGGCGCTGGTGGCGTCCTACGTGGTGTCGGTGCTGTTCCATGAGGGCGCGTTCGGCGGCCTGGCGGCGCTGGGCGAGTTCAACCTGTTCGTGTTCCGCATCGCCATGGCCAGTTTCCTGGCCTACGTGCTCGGCCAGCTGTTGGACATCCAGGTGTTCGACCGCCTGCGCCAACTGCGCCACTGGTGGGTCGCGCCGGCGGCGTCCAGCGTGTTCGGCCAGGCCATGGACACCTTGGCGTTCTTCTCCATCGCCTTCTGGCAGAGCAGCGATCCGTTCATGGCGGCCAACTGGGTGGAAATCGCCGTGGTCGACTACGTGATCAAGCTGGCGGTCAGCCTGATGCTGTTCGTGCCCTTGTACGGCATGTTGCTCAGCGCCATCGTGCGGCGCCTGCCGCAGCGCCCCGCGAACGCGGTGTAACCGCTGGTAGCCTGGGTTAGCCGACGGCGTAACCCGGGGCTTCCCTGCGGCTCCACACGAAAAACCACCTGCCTGCCCGGCGCCTTCAGAAAAAACTGAGGTGACGCCGGGGCGGCTTGGAAAAAACGCCAAGCCCCCTGCCCCTAGCATGTCTCCAACGCCCATCGGCCCGGAGACACTGCCATGCCCCTCGACCACCCCCTGCTGTTCAAGTCGCTCTGCTACGTCGACGGCCACTGGGTGCACAGTGATGACGGCGCCAGTGTGGCCGTGCAGAACCCTGCGAACCAGAAGGTGATCGGCCATGTGCCGATGCTCGGTCAGGCACAGATCGTCGCCGCGGTGGATGCCGCCCAGCGTGCCTTCACCGCCTGGCGCGAGGAAAGCCTGGAGACCCGCGCCGGCCTGCTGCGCCGTTGGGCGGAACTGATCCTCCTGCACCAGGAAGACCTGGCGCGCATCCTCAGCGAAGAGCAGGGCAAGCCCCTGGCCGAGGCTCGTGGCGAGATCCGCTACGCGGCGAGTTTCATTCCCTGGTTCGCCGAAGAAGCGCGGCGCCTGTATGGCCAGACCATTCCCAGCCACATTCCCGGTGCGCAGCTCGCCACCTTCAAGACGCCGGTGGGCGTCTGCGCCCTGCTCACACCGTGGAATTTCCCTTCGGCGATGATCACCCGCAAGGCCGCCGCGGCCCTGGCGGCCGGTTGCAGCGTGGTGATCAAGCCGGCCCATGAAACGCCCTATTCCGCCTTCGCCCTGGCGCAGCTGGCCGAGGAAGCGGGTTTCCCGGCGGGGGTGTTCAACGTGGTGCTTGGCGAACCGCAGATGGCCATGGAAACCCTGGTCGGCGATGCGCGAGTGCGGTTGGTCAGCTTCACCGGCTCGACCCGGGTCGGCAAGCTGGTGCTGCAGGCTGCAGCGCGGGACGTGAAGAAAGTGGCCCTGGAGCTGGGCGGCAACGCCCCACTGATCGTCTGCGACGACGCCAATATCGACCATGCGGTACAGGTGGCGCTGGACGCCAAGTTCCAGACCTCCGGGCAGGACTGCTGCGCGGCCAACCGCATCCTGGTGCAGCGCCCGGTGTACGAGACGTTCCTGCAGCGCTTTGCCAAGGCGGTGCGCGGCCTCAGTGTAGGCCCTGGCCTGGAGGATCGCCACGCCATCGGCCCGCTGATGCACCAGGCGGCCTTCGACGTCACCGCCGACCGCGTGGCCGATGCCATGGCCAAGGGGGCGCGCCTGCTGGCTGGCGGCGAGCCTCACGCCCTGGGCGGCTGGTTCTGGCAGCCGACGCTGCTGGCGGACGTCACCCCGCAGATGCGCATCTACCAGGAAGAGAATTTCGCGCCCATCGCCGGGGTGCTGCCCTTCGACACCCTGGACGAAGCCGTGGCCATGGCCAACGACACCGAGTACGGCCTGGCCGCCTACATTTGCAGCAACCGCCTGGATGTCGTCCATCCGCTGGCCCGTCGCCTGGCCCACGCCATGGTGGCCGTCAACGGCACCAAGTTCACCGGCCACCCGATCCCCTTCGGCGGGATGAAAGCCTCCGGTCTCGGCCGCGAAGGTGGCAGCGAAGGCTTCGAGCCCTTCGTCGAGACCCAGTATGTCTGCCTGCATCCCCAGGGACAGCATTATTGACCCGATACCAACGGGAGGGCTGCTGGCCCTCCTCAAACCTGTTGATCGCCCTGCCCCCTGAATCCGCTGGAGATTGCCATGACCGATTACCAAAGCCTGTTCGAACAGGACCGTGCCCACTTCATGCACCCGTCCACCCACGCCCACGATCACGCCAGCGGCGCCCTGCCCGGCAAGATCATCACCGGGGCGTCCGGGGTGCGCATCCGCGACCACCAGGGCCGCGAGTATCTCGATGCCTTCGCCGGCCTGTACTGCGTGAACATCGGTTACGGCCGCACCGAGGTGGCCGAGGCCATATACAAGCAGGCCAAGGAACTGGCGTACTACCACACCTACGTCGGCCACTCGACCGAGGCGATCATCGAGCTGTCCAGCCGCATCATCGACTGGGCGCCGGCCGGCATGAAAAAGGTCTATTACGGCCTCTCGGGCTCGGACGCCAACGAGACCCAGATCAAGCTGGTGCGCTACTACAACAATGTGCTCGGGCGCCCGCTGAAGAAGAAGATCATCTCCCGTCAGCGCGGCTACCACGGCTCGGGGATCATGACCGGCAGCCTCACCGGCCTCGCCAGCTTCCACCAGCACTTCGACCTGCCGCACGCGGACATCAAGCACGCCGCCTGCCCGCACCTGTACAAGGCGCCGGCCGGGCTGGATGAGGCGGCCTTCGTGCGTTACTGCGCCGAGGACCTGGAAAACCTGATCCTGGCCGAAGGGCCGGACACCGTGGCGGCCTTTATCGGTGAGCCGCTGATGGGCACCGGCGGCATCATCGTGCCGCCGAAGGGCTACTGGCAGGCGATCCAGGCGGTGCTCGACAAATACGACATCCTGCTGATCGCCGACGAGGTGGTCTGCGCGTTCGGCCGCCTGGGCGACAAGATGGGCAGCCAGCGCTACAGCATGAAGCCGGACCTGATCACCACCGCCAAGGGGCTGACCAGCGCCTACGCGCCTCTGTCGGCGGTGATCGTGGGGGAAAAGGTATGGAACGTGATTGAAACGGCTTCCAGCCGCGACGGTGCCATGGGCCATGGCTGGACCTACTCCGGTCACCCGATCTGCGCGGCGGCGGCACTGGCCAACCTGGACATCCTGGAGAAGGAAAACATCACCGCCAACGCGGCGGATGTCGGTGGCTACCTCAACCAGCAACTGCGCCAGACTTTCGAAGGCCACGCGCTGGTGGGCGAAGTGCGCGGTGACGGCATGCTCGCGGCACTGGAGTTCATGGCCGACAAGGACGCACGTACGCCCTTCGACCCAGCTCTGAAGATTGGTCCCAAGGTCTCGGCGGCCTGCCTGGAACGTGGCATGATCGCCCGGGCCATGCCCCACGGCGACATCCTCGGCTTCGCCCCGCCGCTGGTGCTGACCCGTACCGAAGCCGACGAAATTGTCGGCATCGCCAAGGCGGCTGTGGATGCGGTGGCCAGCCAGGTGCTTTGAGGCACTTATCCCGTAGGGTGGATGACGCTCTTTTCATCCACCACAAGGGCGTGGCGATAGCGGGATAAGCTCCCGAGTATCGCTTCGCTCAACCCAGGCTACGTTTGGAGCCGGCCTGTGTGGCCGGCGTTGTATTCAGCGGGGCTGGACGGCGATCACTGGCAGGGCCTGCAACCGTGACAGGTGCAGCGCCACGGCCAGGGCCACCAGCAGCAGGGAACCGATGAACAGGCCGATGCCGTCCCAGCCCGCCGATTCCCAGAACACCCCGCCCAGGGTGCCGGCCACGCTGGAGCCCACGTAGTAGCAGAACAGGTACAGCGACGAGGCCTGGCCCTTGGCCTGGGTCGCGCGCCGGCCGATCCAGCTGCTCGCCACCGAGTGGGCGCCGAAGAAGCCGAAGGTGAACAGCAGCATGCCGACCAGCACCACCGGCAGGTTGTCCGGCACTGTCAGAGCCAGGCCACCGAGCATCAGGCCGATCACCGCCCACAGCACTTTGCGCCTTCCGAGCTTGTCGGCCAGAGCGCCGATCTGCGCCGAGCTGTAGATGCCCGACAGGTAGACCACCGAGAGCAGGCCGATGCTGGTCTGGTCCAGGCGGAACGGCGACTCGATCAGGCGGTAGCCGATGTAGTTGAACAGGGTCACGAAGCTGCCCATCAGCAGGAAACCCAGCAGGAACAGCCACGGCAGACCGGCGTCGCGGAACTGCAGGGTGTAGCCCTGCAGCAGGCTGCGTGGCCGCAGCGAGCGCGGGCGGAAGTTGCGCGACTCTGGCAGCAGGCGCCAGAACAGCAGGCCTGCCAGCACGCCCAGGCCACCGAGGGTGCCGAGCACCGCGTGCCAGGACATGTAGTCGATCAGTACGCCGCTGAGCAGGCGGCCACTCATGCCGCCAATGGCGTTGCCGCCGATGTACACGCCCATGGCCAGGCCGAGATGCAGCGGGTCGATTTCCTCGCTCAGGTAACTCATGGCCACCGCTGCCAGGCCGCTCAGTGCCAGGCCAACCAGGGCGCGCATCACCAGAACGCCTTCCCAGGTTGGCATCAGCGCGCTGCCCACGGTGAACAGCGCGGCGGCGATCAGCGAGACCACCATCACCGGCTTGCGCCCCAGGGCGTCGGACAGCGGACCGGTGATCAGCAGGCCGAACGCCATGGTGATGGTGGAAATGGACAGGATCAGGCTGCTCTGTGCCGCGCTCAGGTCGAACTGCAGCGAGAGCATCGGCATCATCGGCTGCACGCAGTACAGCAGGGCGAAGGTGGCGAAACCGCCGGAGCACATGGCGAGAAGGGTGCGCAGGAAGGCGCGGGTGCCCTTCTGGATATAGACCGGTTCTGCCACGGCGCTGCTGGGGGCAGGCTCCTCGTCGGCGGGCACGCACTCGTTGGGCGCGTGGGGGATGGGCTGGCTCATGGTGACCTCGTGACTGCACGTTTTTCAGGCAAAAACCGACCGTCATGCACGGGCGAGCCGGCATGCAGGGCGATTTGTTGTCGTTGGAATGAGCACAGGATAAGTAGGACGGTAAGTTTCATCCAATATAATATTCGACCTGAACGATACGTTTTACGACCTATGGAGTGCCCATGGAGCTGCGTCACCTGCGCTATTTCGTGGCGGTCGCCGAAGAACTGCACTTTGGCCGTGCCGCCGAATTGCTGGGCATTTCCCAGCCGCCCCTGAGCCAGCAGATCCAGGCCCTGGAGCAGGAGTTGGGGGTGCGCCTGTTCGAGCGCAGCAACCGCCATGTCGCGCTGACCGATGCCGGGCGTATCTTTCTCGAGGAGACCCGCCAGACCCTGTCCCAGGTGAGCCGCTCGGTGGACGTGGTGCGGCGCGCCGAGCAGGGCGAGATCGGCGAGTTGCAGATCGGCTTCACCGCGTCAGCGCCCTTCGTCTCGATCATTCCCCGGGCGGTGTTCGCCTTTCGCCAGGCGTTCCCGGCGGTGCACCTCAACCTGCAGGAGATGACCAGCAGCGAGGTCAGCCAGGCGCTGATGGAGCGCAAGTTGCAGATCGGTATGATCCGCCCCCTTGAACTGCCAGCCGAGCTGGATGCGGTGGAGTTGCTGAGCGAGCCGTTGATGGCGCTGATGCACGCCGGTCACCCGCTGGCCGGCGACGAGGACCGAGGCCTGGCGTTGGCCGAGCTGGCGGATGAGCCGTTCGTGTTCTTCCCGCGCAGCTACGGCACAGGGCTGTATGGGCAGCTGTTCAGCCTGGCGCGTCAGGCGGGCTTCAGCCCACGGGTGACCCAGGAGGCCCACGAGGCGTTGACCATCATCGGTCTGGTGGCGGCGGGTCTCGGGGTGTCGGTGCTGCCATCGTCGTTCCGGCGGGTGCGTATCGACGGTGTGGTGTTCCGCACTTTGTTGGACGCCGACGCCACCACGGCGGTGTGGCTGGTCAAGCGGCGCCAGGAGCGCTCGCCCCTGGCCCAGGCGTTTATCGACCTGTTGACCCGGGAAGTGCAGGCGATGAAGTAGCACGTAGCCTGGGTCGAGCGGAGCGACACCCGGGAAGGGTTGTCCCAGATATCGCCAGGCTCAACCCAGGCTACCGATGGTGATGGCTTTAGCGCGGCCCCTGGTGGATGAAAAGAGCGTCATCCACCCTACGGGCGGGTGCTGTGTTCGGGCTCAGGCGCCGGTGTTCTTGTCGAGCTTGCGCAGGAACACGGTCATTTCCTTTTCCGCCTGTTTGTCGCCCTTGGCCTGGGCGGCTGCAAGGCCGCTTTGCCAGGCAGTGCGGGCGGCGGCGGTGTCGCCGGTGCCCTGGTGGGCTTTGCCCAGCAGCTTCCAGGCGGCCGAATAGTGCGGGTCGTGTTCGACGCAGCGCTGCAGGTGTTCGGCCGCGCGGGCGGGGTCGCCTGCATCCAGGTAGCCCTTGCCCAGGCCGAAGCGCAGCAGGGCGTTGTCCATGCCTTTGGCCAGCATCTTTTCCAGGGCTTCGGTGCTCATCCGGCGTCTCCGTTGTGGGCGGCGTCAGGCCTGCAGCAGGGCCGCAGGCAGGATCGGGTCAGAAGAAGGTCAGGCCGACCTGGAACAGGCGCTCGACATCTCGGATGTGTTTCTTGTCGACCAGGAACAGGATCACGTGGTCGCCGGATTCGATCACCGTCGCGTCGTGGGCGATCAGCACTTCCTCGTCGCGGATGATCGCGCCGATGGTGGTACCCGGCGGCAGCGAGACATCCTTGATCGCCTTGCCCACCACCTTGCTCGAGCGGGAATCACCGTGGGCGATGGCCTCGATGGCTTCGGCGGCACCGCGGCGCAGGGAATGCACGCTTTCGATGTCGCCCCGGCGCACGTGGGTCAGCAGGCTGCCGATGGTGGCCAGCTGCGGGCTGATGGCGATGTCGATCTCGCCGCCCTGGATCAGGTCGACGTAGGCCGGGTTGTTGATCAGGGTCATCACCTTGCGCGCGCCCAGGCGCTTGGCCAGCAGCGAGGACATGATGTTGGCCTCGTCGTCGTTGGTCAGGGCCAGGAAGATGTCGGCGTCCTTGATGTTCTCTTCCACCAGCAGGTCGCGGTCGGAGGAGCTGCCCTGCAGCACGATGGTGCTTTCCAGGTTTTCCGAGAGGTAGCGGCAGCGGGCCGGGTTCATCTCGATGATCTTCACCTGGTAGCGGCTCTCGATGGCTTCGGCCAGGCGTTCACCAATGTGGCCACCGCCGGCGATGACCACGCGTTTGTAGCTGTCTTCGAGGCGGCGCATTTCGCTCATCACCGCCCGGATGTCGCCCTTGGCGGCAATGAAGAACACCTCGTCGTCGGCCTCGATCACGGTGTCGCCCTGGGGCATGATCGCCCGGTCACGGCGGAAGATCGCGGCCACCCGGGTATCGACATTGGGCATGTGCGCGCGCAGCTGGCGCAGTTGCTGGCCCACCAGCGGGCCGCCGTAGTAAGCCTTGACCGCCACCAGCTGGGCCTTGCCCTCGGCGAAGTCGATGACCTGCAGGGCGCCGGGGTATTCGATCAGGCGGCGGATGTAGTTGGTGACCACTTGCTCGGGGCTGATCAGCACGTCCACCGGGATGGCTTCGTTGTCGAACAGCGCTTCGCGGGTCAGGTAGGCCGCCTCGCGCACTCGCGCGATGCGCGTCGGCGTGTGGAATAGGGTGTAGGCGACCTGGCAGGCGATCATGTTGACTTCGTCGCTGTTGGTCACCGCCACCAGCATGTCGGCGTCATCGGCACCGGCCTGACGCAGCACGGTGGGGAACGAGCCCTTGCCCTGCACGGTGCGGATATCCAGGCGATCACTCAATTCGCGCAGGCGATCACCGTCGGTGTCGACCACCGTGATGTCGTTGGCCTCGCTGGCCAGGTGCTCCGCCAACGTGCCGCCGACCTGGCCGGCACCGAGAATGATGATCTTCATGCAGTCTGTTCCTCAGCCACGGTTGGCGGCGATTTGATCAGCTTGGCATAGTAGAAGCCGTCGTGGCCGTCCACCTGCGCGAGCAACTGGCGGCCGTGGGGCTGGGGCAGGCCGAACGAACCGGCGATCGCCAGTTCGCGGGCGCCCGAGGTCCGGGCCAGGAAGGCCTCGATGACCTCGGTGTTTTCCGTCGGCAGCGTCGAGCAAGTGGCGTACAGCAGGATGCCGCCCACCGCGAGAGTCGGCCATAGTGCGTCGAGCATTTCGCCCTGCAGTTGGGCCAGGGCGGTGATGTCTTCCGGTTGCCGGGTCAGCTTGATGTCCGGGTGGCGGCGAATCACGCCGGTTGCCGAGCACGGCGCATCGAGCAGGATGCGCTGGAAAGCCTGGCCGTCCCACCATTGGTCCACGGCCCGGGCGTCGGCGGCGATCAGCTTGGCGTCCAGGTTCAGGCGCCGCAGGTTCTCGCGGACCCGCACCAGGCGTTTTTCTTCCAGGTCCACCGCGACCACACCCGCCAGGGCCGGCTCGGCTTCGAGCAGGTGACAGGTCTTGCCACCGGGGGCGCAGCAGGCATCGAGCACGCGCTGGCCGGGGGCCAGTTCCAGGAGGTCGGCGGCCAATTGCGCGGCTTCGTCCTGCACGCTTACGCGGCCTTCGGCGAAGCCGGGCAGTGTCGTGACATCACAGGCTTCCAGCAGACGGATGCCGTCGCGGCTGAACGGGCAGGCCTCGGCCTCGAAACCGACGCGGCGCAGTTCGTCCAGGTAGGCATCGCGGCTGCCGTGACGGCGGTTGACCCGCAGGATCAGCGGCGGATGGGCGTTGTTGGCGGTGCAGATCGCCTGCCAGTGCTCGGGCCAGAACGCCTTGAGCTGCTTCTGCAGCCAGCGCGGGTGGGCGGTGTGCAGCACCGGGTCGCGGTCGAGGCTGGCGATGATGGTGTCACCGTCGCGCTGGGCATTGCGCAGCACGGCATTGAGCAGGCCCTTGGCCGACGATTTCTTCAGTTTGTCGGCGCAGCCGACGGTCTCGCCGATTGCCGCGTGGGCTGGAATACGGGTGTAGAACAGCTGGTACAGACCGATCAGCAACAACGCCTCGACATCGCGGTCGGTCAACGGCTTCTGCAGCAGCTTGTCGGCTAGCAGCGACAGGCGTGGTTGCCAGCGAGCGGTGCCGAACGCCAGGTCCTGGGCCAGGGCGCGGTCCCGGGCGTCGACCTTGTCCAGCAACGGCGGCAGGCTGCTGCCCAGCGAGGCCTTGCCAGCGAGTACGGCGGCCAGTGCCTTGGCGGCGGCGAGACGCGGATTCACTGGCCCAGCACCAGGCCGGGGGCGAACTGCTCGCGACGGCTGTTGTACAGGTCGCTGAAGTTCAGCGCCTTGCCACCTGGCAATTGCAGACGGGTCAGGCGCAGCGCGCCCTCGCCGCAGGCCACGGTGAGACCGGTCTTGTCAGCGGAGAGCAGCGTGCCCGGCGTGCCCTGGCCTTCACCCAGCTCGGCCGCATGCACCTTGAGCGCTTCGCCATTGAGTGTGCTGTGGCAGATCGGCCACGGATGGAAGGCACGGACCAGGCGCTCGAGTTCGACGGCCGGGCGCGTCCAGTCGAGGCGCGCTTCATCCTTGTTCAGCTTGTGCGCATAGGTGGCGAGGGCATCGTCCTGCACCTCGCCCACCAGGGTACCGGCGGCCAGGCCGGCAATGGCTTCGATCACGGCTTGCGGGCCCAGGCTGGCGAGGCGGTCATGCAGGCTGCCGCCGGTGTCGCTGGCGCTGATCGGGGTGCTGACCTTGAGCAGCATCGGCCCGGTGTCCAGTCCGGCTTCCATCTGCATCACGGTCACGCCGCTCTCGGCATCACCGGCTTCGACGGCACGCTGGATCGGTGCCGCGCCACGCCAGCGCGGCAGCAGCGAGGCATGGCTGTTGATACAACCCAGGCGCGGGATGTCGAGCACGACTTGCGGCAGGATCAGGCCGTAGGCCACGACCACCATCAGGTCCGGCTTGAGCGCCGCCAGTTCGGCCTGGGCGGCCGGGTCACGCAGGGTTTGCGGCTGGTACACGGCGATACCGTGCTCCAGGGCGAGCTGCTTCACCGGGCTGGGCGTGAGTTTCTGTCCACGACCGGCCGGGCGATCCGGCTGGCTGTACACGCCAATGATCTGGTGAGGCGTGTCGAGCAGGGCCTTGAGGTGTTCGGCGGCGAACTCGGGGGTACCGGCGAAGACGATGCGCAGTGCTTCAGTCATGGGGGCTCGCTAACGAAAAAGGCTTGCCTTCCAGGCTACGTGAGAACTGCTGCGCTCGGTTATGCCGCGTCAAAAGCAGGCTCAGAATGCTCATGTACGCCTTGTACACGCCGCTTCTTCGCCTGTTTTTTCCTTGCCTAACCTTCGCTCGCGACGTTCTCACGGAGCCTGGAGCAAGCCTTTATATAGATGTTGTGGCTCACGCCTGCTGGCGATGCTGCTTTTCCAGCTTCTTCTTGATGCGGTCGCGCTTGAGCGTGGACAGGTAGTCGACGAACAGCTTGCCGTTGAGGTGATCGCACTCGTGCTGAATGCACACGGCCAGCAGGCCTTCGGCGATCAGCTCGTACGGTTTGCCGTCACGGTCCAGGGCCTTGATCCTGACCTTCTGCGGGCGGTCCACGTTCTCGTAGAAGCCCGGCACGGACAGGCAGCCTTCCTGGTACTGGTCCATCTCGTCGGTCAGGGACTCGAACTCGGGGTTGATGAACACCCGCGGTTCGGTCTTGTCCTCGGACAGGTCCATGACCACCACGCGCTTGTGCACGTTGACCTGCGTCGCCGCCAGGCCGATCCCGGGTGCGTCATACATGGTTTCGAACATGTCATCGATCAACTGACGCAATGCGTCGTCGACCACGTCCACCGGTTTGGCGATGGTACGCAGCCGTGGATCGGGAAATTCGAGGATGTTTAAGATCGCCATAAGGGTTTGTGATGCACTTGTGGAATAAAGTCAAAATCCGCTGCTAAGATGATGAGCAGCATTGAAAAACGGCTTCACGCCGCGGCCCTACTGGGTTTTAGTCGCGGCGCTAGGGCGCTCCACGTGAAGACACATAATAAAGGGATTCACCGCATGAGGAAATCACTACTCGCCCTGCTGCTGCTTGCCGCAAGCGGCTTGGCCCAGGCCGAAGTGCAGCTCAAGGACGGTCACCCTGACCGTTACACAGTAGTCAAAGGCGACACCCTCTGGGACATTTCCGGAAAATTTCTCAGCCAGCCATGGAAATGGCCGGAAATCTGGCACGCCAACCCTCAGGTTGAAAACCCGCACCTGATCTACCCGGGCGACCAGCTGAGCCTGGTGTATGTGGACGGTCAGCCACGCCTGATGCTCAACCGCGGTGAGTCCCGCGGCACCATCAAGCTGTCGCCGAAAGTCCGTAGCACGCCGATGGCCGAAGCGATTCCGACTATCCCGCTGGACGCCATCAACAGCTTCCTGCTGAGCAACCGTATTGCCAACTCGCCGGAAGAGTTTCAGGGCGCCCCGTACATCGTCGCCGGCAATGCCGAGCGTGTGGTCAGCGGTGCCGGCGACCGTGTGTACGCCCGTGGCGTCTTCGACGAGAGCGCGCCGGTGTACGGCATCTTCCGTCAAGGCAAGACTTACACCGATCCGGATACCAAAGAGTTCCTCGGGATCAACGCCGATGACATCGGCGGTGGTGAAATCGTCGCCGAAGAAGGCGATATCGGCACCATGAACCTGACCCGCACCACGCAGGAAGTTCGCCTGGGCGACCGCCTCTTCCACACCGAAGAGCGTGCGATCAATTCGACCTTCATGCCGAGCGAGCCGACCACCGAGATCAACGGCCTGATTCTTGACGTGCCGCGCGGTGTGACCCAGATCGGCCAGTTCGACGTGGTAACCCTGAACAAGGGGACCCGCGATGGCCTGATCGAAGGCAACGTGCTGGCGATCTACAAGACCGGTGAAACCGTCCGTGACCGCATCACCGGTGAGTCGGTGAAGATCCCGGACGAGCGCGCTGGCCTGCTGATGGTGTTCCGCACCTATGACAAACTCAGCTATGGCCTGGTCCTGGGTGCCAGCCGTTCGCTGGCGCTGATGGACAAGGTTCGCAACCCGTAATACCGGCAAGCCCCGTGGGCCAGATGGCGTGATGCATACGCCCTGACCCACGGGGCTTTCTGTTTCAGTACGTCACCCAGCGACCACGGATCGGTCATCGGGTGTCAAACGATCAAGGACGATCGCCATGCCTCCATCCCCGCGTTATTGCATTTCCCCCGCCGAACTCGAAGCCCGCCTGCGTCTGCACAGCCTGCCTGAACTGGGGCCCCGGCGTTTTCGTACCCTGCTCACTGCGTTCGACTCCGCCTCTGCCGCGCTGAGTGCGCCTGCCGCTGCCTGGCGTTCGCTGGGGCTGCCGGCGGTCTGCGCCGACGCTCGTCGCAGCAGCAAGGTGCGCGAGTGCGCGGCCCAGGCACTGGCCTGGCTTGAGGCTCCCGGTCAGCAGGTGCTGATGTGGGACGACCCGACCTATCCGGGCCTGCTCGCCGAGCTGAGTGACGCCCCGCCGCTGCTGTTTGTCGAGGGCGATCCGGGGTTGCTCGAGCGACCGCAGTTGGCGATGGTCGGCAGCCGGCGCGCCTCACGCCCCGGTCTGGACACTGCGCAGCGGTTCGCCCGCAGCCTGGCGGCCGGCGGCTTTGTCATTACCAGCGGCCTGGCCCTGGGCATCGATGGTGCGGCCCACCAGGGGGCACTGGATGCCGGAGGTAAAACCGTCGCGGTGCTGGGCACTGGTTTGCGCTGTCTGTACCCGTCCCGCCACAAGGCCCTGGCCGCCGATATCGTCGCCGGCGGCGGTGCCCTGGTGTCCGAGTTGCCGCTGCTCAGCCCGCCCCACGCCAGCAACTTTCCACGGCGCAACCGCATCATCAGTGGCCTGTCGCTGGGTGTGCTGGTGGTCGAGGCCAGTCCGTCGAGCGGCTCGCTGATCACGGCGCGACTGGCCGCCGAACAGGGGCGCGAGGTGTATGCGATTCCCGGCTCGATCCACCACCCCGGCGCCCGCGGTTGTCATCAACTGATCCGCGATGGCGCCACCCTGGTGGAAAGCATCGAGCATATCCTCGAAGCCCTGCGCGGCTGGCAGGCTGTGTTGGTGCACGAGGCCGACAACATGCCTGAGCGGCCGCCCCACCCGCTGCTCGACCTGCTGCACGCGGCACCCCACAGCAGCGAAGCCCTGGCGGTGGCGAGCGGCTGGTCACTGTCCGAGGTGCTGGTGGCGCTGACCGAGCTGGAATTGGAAGGGCGTGTGGCCTGCGAGGCCGGACGCTGGGTGGGGCGCTGACTGCCAGAGGGATTTCGCACCTGTCACCCAGCTTGGATACACTGCGCTCAGCCTTTATCGGGAGTGTCGTGGATGGTCAGCAGTTGGCAGGTGCAACACGCAGCGCGGGTGGTGAGTCAGGGCGGAGTGATCGCCTATCCGACCGAAGCGGTCTGGGGGCTGGGGTGTGATCCCTGGGACGAGTTGGCCGTGGACCGGCTTCTGGCGCTGAAGAACCGTCCCGTGCACAAGGGTCTGATCGTGGTGGCTGATGACATCAGCCAGTTCGATTTCCTGCTGGATGACCTGCCGGACATCTGGCAAGAGCGCCTGGCGGGCAGCTGGCCCGGGCCGAACACCTGGCTGGTGCCCCATCAGGGACGTCTGCCGGAGTGGATTACCGGCGAGCACGACAGCGTCGCACTTCGGGTCACCGATCACCCGCTGGTGCGGGCGCTGTGTGCCCTCACCGGGCCACTGGTGTCCACCTCGGCGAACCCGGCCGGCCGACCCTCGGCACGTTCTCGTCTGCGGGTTGAGCAGTACTTCCCCGGCCAGCTGGACAAGGTACTGGGCGGCGCTTTGGGCGGGCGCAAGAACCCCAGCCTGATCCGCGACCTGCGCACCGGCGATGTGATCCGGCCTTCCTGAGGCCCGCGGTGCCAGTGCCGAAAAGCTCGCCGCTGAAGCGCCTCCCACAGGCTCACACCGGCTTGTGGGAGGCGCTTTAGCGGCGATATCCGGGCGCGGCGTTACGGCAGCAGAATGGTCGAACCGGTGGTCTGCCGGCTGCTGAGCGCGGTCTGCGCGGCGGCGGCATCCTTGAGCGCGTAGCGGTTGCTGATGTCCACATGCAGCTTGCCGCTGGCGATCATCCCGAACAGGTCATCGGCCATGGCTTGCAGGCGTTCCGGGGTATCGGCGTAGCTGGCCAGAGTGGGACGGGTGACGTACAGCGAGCCCTTCTGCGCCAGGATGCCCAGGTTCACGCCGCTCACCGCGCCGGAGGCATTGCCGAAGCTGACCAGCAGGCCGCGGGGCGCCACGCAGTCCAGCGAGGTTTCCCAGGTGTCCTTGCCGACGCCGTCATAGACCACCGGGCATTTCTTGCCATCGGTCAGTTCCAGCACGCGCTGGGCGACGTTCTCGTGGCTGTAGTCGATGGTGGCCCAGGCGCCCTGCTCCTTGGCCCGCGCTGCCTTCTCCGCCGAACTGACCGTGCCGATCAACTTGACCCCGAGGGCATTGGCCCACTGACAGGCCAGCGAACCGACACCGCCGGCGGCTGCATGGAACAGGATGGTCTCACCGCCCTGCAACTCGTAGGTCTGGCGCAGCAGGTACTGCACGGTCAGGCCCTTGAGCATGACCGCCGCCGCCTGTTCGAAGCTGATGGCGTCGGGCAGTTTCACCAGCTTGCTGGCCGGTAGCACGTGCAGCTCGCTGTAGCTGCCCAAAGGGCCGGTGGCATAGGCCACGCGGTCGCCGACTTGGAACTGGCTGACGCCCTCGCCCACCGCCTCGACGATGCCGGCACCTTCAGTGCCCAGGCTCGATGGCAGTGATGGCGGCTGATAGAGGCCGCTGCGGAAGTAGGTTTCGATGAAATTCAGGCCGATGGCCTGGTTCTGCACGCGGACTTCGCCGGCGCCGGGTGCTGCCGGCTGGTAGTCGGTGTATTGGAGGACTTCTGGGCCGCCGTGTTGGCTGAACTGAATTCGCTTGGCCATTTCAGGCTCCTGTGCTGATGAGGATCGAAGGCGGAGCATGCCCGCCCGGGGCGATGAAAGGCACTTATCCAATCGTCCTGATTGATCCGCGTCAACTGCGGTGTGCCGGTGGCTAGTGCTATGCTGCCCGTCGATTTTTGCGGCAGGCCAGACGCGCTGCCGCCCCGACCGTGTTCAAGGTGCCGCCGTGAGTGAACGTACTGAGGCCGTGAAGGCCTACCTGCTCGACCTGCAAGACCGTATCTGTTCCGCCCTGCAAGACGAAGACGGCAGCGCCCGTTTCGTCGAGGATGCCTGGGAGCGTCCGGCAGGGGGTGGCGGCAGGACGCGGGTCATCGAGAACGGCGGGCTGATCGAGAAAGGCGGGGTGAATTTCTCCCACGTCTTCGGCAGCGGTCTGCCGCCGTCGGCCAGTGCCCACCGCCCGGAGCTGGCCGGTCGCGGCTTCGAAGCACTTGGCGTGTCGCTGGTGATCCACCCGCACAACCCCCATGTGCCGACCTCCCACGCCAACGTGCGCTTCTTCATCGCCGAGAAGGAAGGTGAAGAGCCGGTGTGGTGGTTCGGCGGTGGCTTTGACCTCACGCCCTACTACGGCAACGAAGAAGACTGCGTGCACTGGCACCGCGTCGCCGAGCAGGCCTGCGCGCCGTTCGGTGCAGACGTCTATCCGCGCTACAAGGCCTGGTGCGACCGCTACTTCCACATCAAGCACCGCAACGAACCGCGTGGTGTCGGCGGCCTGTTCTTCGATGACCTGAACGAGTGGGACTTCGACACCAGCTTCGCCTTCCTGCGTGCCATCGGCGATGCCTACCTGGAGGCCTACCTGCCGATCGTCCAGCGCCGCAAGGCCCTGCCGTACACCGAGCAGCAGCGCGAGTTCCAGGCGTTCCGCCGGGGTCGCTACGTCGAGTTCAACCTGGTCTATGACCGTGGCACGCTGTTCGGCCTGCAGTCTGGCGGTCGCACCGAGTCGATCCTCATGTCGCTGCCGCCGCACGTGCGTTGGGGCTACGACTGGAAGGCCGAGCCGGGCACGGAAGAAGCGCGCCTGACCGAGTATTTCCTGACTGACCGCGACTGGCTGGCCGAGTCGTAATCCCCTGGAGGCCGTCCCTGGCGACGGCCCCCGCCCCCGCTTCATGGCAATGCCGGCGCAGGCATTGGCCTGTATCATCCCCGCGCGTGTTGGGTGTGCGCCGCGCCCCGACTTCCCCAGCTACGCTGCAATCGTTCAACGCTAAGGATGTTCCATGGACCGCTACGGTGTGTTTGGTAACCCCATCGGCCACAGCAAATCGCCGCTGATCCACCGTTTGTTCGCCGAGCAGACCGGCGAGCCGCTCAGCTACGAGGCGCTGCTGGCGCCGCTGGATGGCTTCAGCGGCTTCGCCCGAGCGTTCTTCCGCGACGGTAAGGGCGGCAACGTCACCGTGCCGTTCAAGGAACAGGCCTTCGAGCTGGCGGACGAACTGACGGCCCGCGCTCGCCTGGCGGGGGCGGTGAACACCCTGAAGAAGGGCGACGACGGCCGCCTGCTCGGCGACAACACCGACGGTGCCGGCCTGGTCCGCGACCTGACGGTAAACGCCGGGATCGACCTGCGTGGCAAGCGCATCCTGCTGGTGGGGGCCGGTGGCGCGGTGCGCGGGGTGATCGAGCCGATCCTGGCGCAGCAACCGGCCAGCCTGGTCATCGCCAACCGCACGGTGGAGAAGGCCGAGCACCTGGCGCAGGTCTTCGACAGCCTGGGGCCGGTGGTCGCCAGCGGCTTCGACTGGATCGACGCCCCGGTCGACCTGATCATCAACGGCACCTCCGCCAGCCTCGCCGGCGAGCTGCCGGCCATCGCGCCGAGCCTGATCGAGCCGGGCCACACCGTTTGCTACGACATGATGTACGGCAAGGGCCTCACCGCCTTCAATCGTTGGGCCGAGGAACACGGCGCCGCACGCACCCTGGACGGCCTGGGCATGCTGGTCGAACAGGCTGCCGAGGCGTTTTTCCTGTGGCGCGGTGTACGCCCTGACAGTGCGCCGGTGCTGGCCGAGCTGCGCCGCCAGCTGGCGGCCTGATCCGCCATGGACGACACCAGCCTGCCGCGTATCCAGGGCTACCACGCCCATGTGTACTTCGACGCCCGGACGCTGGATCAGGCGCGATTGCTCTGCGAGAAAGCCGCACGGCGCTTTCCGCTGAAAATGGGGCGGGTGCACGAGCGGCCGGTTGGCCCGCACCCGGACTGGAGCTGCCAGCTGGCGTTTCGCCCGGAACTGTTCGGCGAGCTGATTCCCTGGCTCGCCCTCAAGCGTGACGGCCTGGTGGTGCTGGTGCACCCGATCACCGGCAACGACCTGCTCGATCACCGCGACCGCGCCCTGTGGATGGGTGCCGTGCGCCCGCTGGACCTCAGCGTCCTGCGGGACGAGCCGCTGCCGCCCGAGGCCTGACCGCGGTCAGTCCTCGAAGCGGATCGGGCAACTGTCCCTGCCCTCCAGCTTGTGAATCTCCTCGATGACATGGGGCCGCGCCCGGCGCAGGGTCAGGCTGCGCTGCTGACTGCGCAGCCGTCGTGCTTCCTGGTGCAGCATTTCCACGCCGGCGTAATCGATGAAGTTGACGTGATGGGCGTCGATCACCACCCGCTCGCCCTTGCTGCGCTGGATGATCTGCTGCAGGTAGTGGCAGGCGCCGAAGAAGATCGAGCCTTCTACCCGCAGCACCTCTTCGTCGCCGTCCTGCACGAATTTCACCCGGGGCTGCGAGGTGCGCTTGAGGTAGAAGAACAGCGAGGCCAGGACCCCGGCGTAGATCGCCGTCTGCAGCTCCAGCAGCAGGGTGGCGAGGAGCGTCAGCAGCATCACCAGGAATTCCGAGCGGCTCACCCGATAGAGTGCGCGGATACCGGGGATATCCACCAGCCCCCAACAGATCAGCAGGATGCCGGCGGCCATGCACGGCAGCGGAATGTGTGCGATCAGGTCGGCGCCCAGCAGGGCGAACAGCGCCACCAGCAACGCGGAAAACACCCCGGCCATGGGCGAGCGCGCACCGGCCTGCAGGTTCAGCGCCGAGCGGGTGAAGGAACCGGCTGACAGCGAGCCGCAGAACCAGGGGCCGAGCATGTTCGACAGGCCCTGGGCGCGTACCTCCTGGTTGGCGTCGAGGAACTGCTGCGACTTGCTCGCCAGGGCACGGGCGATCGACAGGCTGGTGACCAGCCCGAGCATGCCGCAGGCCACCGCGGCCGGCAGCAACTGCAGGACGCTGGACAGCTCGAAGTCCAGCGCCACGAACGGCGGCAGGCTGCCTTCGAAGGCGCTGACCAGGGTGATGCCGCCCAGTTGCGCCGGCCAGGCCATGACCAGCAGGCTGCCGAGCACGATGCCCATCAGCAGGGCCGGTGCCCGGGGCCAGAAACGCCGTATCAGCAGGGTGACGCCGAGGGTGAAGGCCGCCAGCAGCAACGCGCGCCAGTCGCTTTCCCCCAGGTGCTGGCCGATGCCGAGCAGGGTGGTCAGGGCCGTGGCCTGGCTCGGGACGCTGATGCCCAGCAGGTTGGGCAACTGGCCGATGGCGATCACCAGCGCCGCGCCGAGGGTGAAGCCCAGCACCACCGAGTGCGAGACGAAGTTGACCAGCGCGCCGAAGCGCAGTAGGCCGAGCAGCCACTGGAAGAGCCCGGCGAGAAAGGTCAGCAGCAAGATGCGGGCGATGAAGTCATCGCTGCCCGGTGTGGCGATCTGGCTGACGCTGGTGAACAGGACGATGGAGATGGCCGCCGTCGGGCCGCTGATCAGGTGCCACGACGAGCCCCACAGGCAGGCGACGATCACTGGCACGATGGCCGCGTACAGGCCGTACTCCGGCGGCAGGCCGGCGATCAGGGCATACGCGATGGATTGCGGGAGCGCCAGGATGGCGCCGCTCAGCCCGACCAGCAGGTCGTTGCCCAGGCTGCGGCGTTTTACGCCCGGCAGCCAGCGCAGAAAGGGGAACAGGCTGTAGCGGCTGGGTAACGGCATGCGGTCGCTCTGGGTGGAGTAGACGGATGGCGCGAATGGAGGCGGTCATTCGACCAGACCCGGCAGGAGGGAACAACCCGCCCGCCATGTCTGGCACGCTCCAGCAGCCCGCAGGTTACCGGAACTGGCTGACGGCTCACGTGAGCCGCTGGCGCGTTACAGCTTGGCCTTCACCGCCGCCGCGCCATCGCCGCCGTCGCGGGTGGTAACGCCTTCAAGCCAGCCGTCGACCACCTCCGGGTTGGCCTTGAGCCAGGCCTGTACTGCCTGGGCGTTGCTGGCCTGCTTGCTCAGCACCTGGTCCATGATGGCGTTCTCCATGTCCTGGGTGAACGTCAGGTTGGCCAGCAGCTTGCCCACGTTCGGGCACTGCGCCGCATAGCCTTTGCGGGCCAGGGTGTTGACGCTGCCGCTTTCGCCGAAGTACTTCTCGCCGCCCTTGAGGTACTTCATGTCGTGCTGCACGTTCATCGGGTGCGGGGTCCAGCCGAGGAACACCACGAACTCGTCACGGCGTACCGCGCGGCCGACCTGCACCAGCATGGCCTGCTCGCTGGACTCGACCAGGGTCCAGTCCTTCAGGCCGAATTCGTTGGCCGCGATGATCTCCTTGATCGATTCGTTGGCCGGCGCCCCCGAGGCGATGCCGTAGATCTTCTTGTCGAACTTGTCGGCGTGCTTCTGCAGGTCGTCGAAGGTCTTCACGCCGGCGTCGTAGGCGTAGGTCGGTACGGCCAGGGTGTATTCGGTGCCGGTCAGGTTTTCCGCGACCTTGTCGACCTCGCCGCTGGCGACGAACTTGTCGTAGTTGCTCTGCTGCGCCGGCATCCAGTTGCCGAGGAACACATCGACCTGGCCCTTCTGCAGGCCGGCGAAGATGATTGGCACGCCGAGGGTCTGGCTCTGCACCTTGTAGCCCAGGCCGTCGAGCAGGAAGCTGGCGATGCCGTTGGTCACGGCAATGTCGCTCCAGCCGGGGTCACCCAGTTTCACCGTGGCGCAACTCGCGTCCTCGGCATGAGCCTGGAATGCAGTGGCGGCCAGTAGCAGGCCGCCGGCGAACAGTACGTGTCGTGTGTTCATGCCTTTCTCTCCCCTCAGCTTCTTTGGTTTCAGCTTCTTTGGTTATGGGTACAGCGTGGATCATCCGCCGTCGGTGTGCTCCGCGGTCAGGGTTGTGGATAACGGGCGCGGCGCTCCAGGTCATCGAGGTCGATGTGGTTGCGCATGTATTGCTGGCTGGCGTCGACCATCGGCTGATGGTCCCAGCTGGTCAGCTTGCCCTGGGTCAGGGCCTCGGCCACGAAGCGGCGGCGGCGCTGGCTGGCCAGGGTCGCCTGGTGGATGGCCGGGATGTTCCAGCGCTGCCGTGCTTCCTCGACGAAGTCGGCCAGCAGTCCCTGGTGATCGGGACTGACGGCCAGGTTCTCGCGTTCCTGTGGGTCGTTGCGCAGGTCGAACAGCAGCAGTGGGTCCTGCTCTGAGTAGATGAATTTCCAGTCGCCGCGGCGAATCATCATCAGCGGGCTGATGGTGCCTTCGGCCATGTATTCGCCAATCACTTCATCGTGGCCACCGTTGCCATCGAGGTGTGGCAACAGCGAGCGGCCGTCCAGGTCGAGGCCCGGCTGGAGTTCGCCACCCGCCAGCTCGACGAAGGTCGGCAGCAAGTCCATGGTCGACACCGACTGGCTGACACGGCGCGGGCTGAAGCGTGCGGGCGCATGCACCAGCATCGGCACCCGGGCGGCCATTTCGAACCAGTGCATTTTGTACCAGAGGCCGCGCTCGCCGAGCATGTCGCCGTGGTCGCCGGAGAAGACGATGATCGTGTCTTCGTCCAGCTTGCAGTCCTTGAGTGTCTTCAACAGTTTTCCGATGTTGGCATCGATATAGCTGCAGGCGCCGAAGTAGGCGCGGCGTGCATCCTTGATCTTCTGTTCCGGCAACGGCTTGTCCCACAGGTCGATGACCTTCATCAGCCGTTGCGCGTGCGGGTCCTGCTGGGCCTGATCGATGACGTGGCCAGGAAGTGGGATGTCCTCGTCGCGGTAAAGGTTCCAGAATTCCTCGGGAATGGTGTACGGGTCGTGGGGGTGGGTCATCGATACCGTCAGGCAAAACGGCTGGTCGGCGTTCACCCGCACGTGGTCGTAGAGATACTGCTGGGCTTTGAATACCACCTCTTCATCGAAATCCAGCTGGTTGGTGCGCACACATGGTCCGGCCTGCAGTACCGACGACATGTTGTGGTACCAGCTCAGGCGTTCGTCCGGCGCATCCCAGTTCACCACCCAGCCATAGTCCGCCGGGTAGATGTCGCTGGTCAGGCGCTCCTCGTAGCCGTGCAACTGGTCCGGACCGCAGAAGTGCATCTTGCCGGACAGCGCCGTGCGGTAGCCGAGGCGACGCAGGTAGTGGGCGTAGGTCGGCACGTCGGCGGGAAAGTCCGCGGCGTTGTCATAGGCGCCGATCTTGCTCGGCAGCTGGCCGCTGACCAGGGTGAACCGCGACGGTGCGCAGAGCGGGCTGTTGCAGTACGCCGAGTCGAACACCACGCCGTCTTGGGCCAGGCGCGCGAGGATGGGCATCTTGATCGGTGAAGCGGGATCGTGGATCGGCAGAAGGGGTGCGGCCATCTGGTCGGCCATGATAAAGAGGATGTTCGGGCGTTTCATGGCAGCCTGTGTTCCATATATTAGATTTATGCGACAGTGCTGCTTCGATCATCCGGTCACTTGCAGTAAGGGTAAACCCGCTGTGAGCACATATCTTGGATAACCACAGCTTATGTTTGAGCGTATCGAAGGCTTGTCGCTGGATGTGCTGCGGGTGTTCGAGGCGGCCGCGCGCCACCTGAGCTTCACCGCCGCCGCCACCGAACTGGGCACCAGCCAGCCGGCGATCAGCCAGCAGATCAAGCGCCTTGAGCAGCAACTGGCGGTGCGCCTGTTCGACCGTGTCTACCGGGGCATCGCCCTGACCGAGGCCGGCGAGTTGCTGCTGCGCTATGTGCAGGACGGGCTGGAAACCCTGGATGCCGGGGTCCTTGCGGTCACCGCTCGGCAGCAGCACGAGGTGCTGCAGGTCGCCACCGACTTCGCCTTCGCCGCCTACTGGCTGATGCCGCGCCTGCAGCGTTTCCACCAGCGTCACCCGGAAGTCGACGTCAGCCTGATTACCAGTGAGCGTGACCTGGGCACGCTGTCTTCGGAGATCGATGTGGCCATCAGCTTCGGCGACGGACGCTTCAAGCACGGCGAAGCGCACCTGCTGTTCGGCGAGGAAGTGTTTCCGGTGTGCAGCCCGCAGTTGCTCAAGGACCTGCCCGCAAGCGAGGTGCTGCAGCACTTGCCGCTGCTGCACCTGCGACCGGAAAGCCGCTCGAAATGGTTCGACTGGAATGGGCTGTTTCGCGCCCTGGATATCGCCGGCACGCCCGGCTCCGGCAGCCTGCGGTTCGACAATTACACCCTGCTGATCCAGGCGGCGATTGCGGGTCAGGGCGTGGCCATCGGCTGGCGGCACCTGGTGGACGAGCTGCTTGCCCAGGGCCTGCTGAGCCGGGTCGATGGCCGCTCGGTGTCCTCCAGTTTCGGCTATTACGTGGTGCTGCCGGAGCGCAAACGCCGCGTGCGCCTGGTACAGCATTTCGTCGAGTGGGTCGCTGACGAGCTGCAGCGTGATCCGCTGCCGGCCACGGGGATCATCAACCGGCGCGGCATCGCCGTCTGATGGTGGGCGAGCTGCGCAACGCCTGAGCAGGCGCGGTATGATCCGCGCCTGATTTTTCGAGAGCCCGCCCCATGCCCTATCTGCTCGCCGTTACCGTCCTCTGGGCATTTTCCTTCAGCCTGATCGGCGAGTACCTGGCCGGCCAGGTGGACAGTGATTTCGCGGTGCTGGCGCGGGTCGCGGTGGCGGCGCTGGTGTTCCTACCCTTCACCCTCTGGCGCGGCTTGCCGGTCCGCCTGCTTGCCGGTTTCTGGCTGGCGGGGGCGCTGCAGTTCGGCATCACCTACCTGTGCCTGTACCGCAGTTTCAGCGTGCTGACCGTGCCGGAAGTGCTGCTGTTCACCGTGCTCACGCCGATCTACGTGACCCTGCTCGATGACGCCCTGGCGCGGCGCTTCAACCCATGGGCACTTATCGCTGCACTGGTGGCGGTCGGCGGCGGGGTGATCATTCGTTTCGAGCGCCTGGAAGGCGAATACCTGGTGGGCTTCCTGCTGCTGCAGCTGGCCAACGTGACCTTCGCCGCCGGCCAGGTGCTGTGCCGCCAGCTATTGATGCGCTACCCGACCGAACAGCCGTTGCACCGTTTCTTCGGGCATTTCTTCCTGGGGGCGATGGTGCTGGTGGTGCCGTCGTTCCTGCTGTTCGGCAACCCCGACAAGCTGCCGCAGACCGCCGTGCAATGGGGTGTGCTGCTGTGGATGGGGCTGTTCGCCACGGCGCTGGGGCTGTACTGGTGGGTCAAGGGCAGCGTACAGGTGGACGCCGGCACCCTGGCGGTGCTCAACGAGCTGCACGTGCCGGCCGGGCTGGTGGTCAACCTGCTGATCTGGAACCGCGACGCCGACCTGCCGCGCCTGGCGCTGGGCGGTGCGGTGATTCTCGCGTCGCTGTGGCTGAGCCGCCTGGGGCGCCGGCAGCCGGCCCTGGCCTGAGTCCATTCATCAGCTGTTGCGCAGGGTGCTTGACGCATACTCAGATAAAACCTTCAATTACCGGCGCAATCAGCTGTTTTTCAAGCCATATATGCACGGATGACGTTCTTTTACCGGCAAGGAGTGCCTCTTCAGCCACCTCTTGTTCAGTGATCGCTATCGTGAATATTCGTCACCCCCTCGCCAGCCTTGCCCTGGCCTGCCTGGTTTTCACCGCTTCCGCCCAGGCCCAGACCCCTTCGCCCAAACAACAGGAGCTGGCTTCCGGCAGCGCCCTGCTGGTGGACCTGAGCACCGACAAGGTGCTGTATTCCAGCCACCCCGACCTGGTGGTACCGATCGCCTCGGTCACCAAGCTGATGACCGCCATGGTTACCCTTGACGCCAAGTTGCCGCTCGACGAGCAACTGCCGGTGATCATCCGCGACGTGGAAGACATGCGCGGCGTATTTTCCCGCGTGCGCATCGGCAGCGAAATCAGCCGCCGCGAGATGCTGCTGCTTACCCTGATGTCGTCCGAGAACCGTGCAGCGTCCAGCCTCGCCCACCATTACCCGGGCGGTGTCACCGCGTTCGTCGCAGCCATGAATGCCAAGGCCCGCGCCCTGGGCATGACTCAGACGCGCTATGTCGAACCGACCGGCCTGTCCGAGCACAACGTGTCCAGCGCCAATGACCTGGTCAAGCTGCTCAAGGCCACCCGCTCCTACCCGCTGATGGGGGAACTGAGCGCGACGGAAGAGAAGACCGTGGCCTTCCGCAAACCCAACTACACCCTGGGCTTTCGCAACACCAACGCCCTGACCCGCAAGGCCGACTGGAGCGTGCAACTGAGCAAGACCGGGTTCACCAACAGCGCCGGGCACTGCCTGGTGATGCGCACCACCATGGCCGGCAAGCCGGTGGCGTTCGTGGTGCTGGATGCCTTCGGCAAGTACACCCACATGGCCGATGCCAGCCGCCTGCGCAAATGGGTGGAGACCGGCAAGATCACGCCGGTGGCGCCTGCTGCCCTGGCGTACAAACAGCAGAAGACGCAGCAGCGGCAATTGCAGGCCGCCCAGTAACGGCGCGTCTGCCAGCGCAGGGTGGTCGCCATCCTGCGCTTTCCTTTCTCACGCACGCATGTGCGCGCAGGTTTTGCGGCTTACCTGCCGACCCGATTTCGCACCCATTCGGTGGGCAGTGAAGGGTTGGCGCTGCCTGTTGGAATGGGCGCACCGTGGTGCGGCCATTGTGTGACAAGGCAGGTTTGAGCGCTCTGTCATGCACCTTGGGTCGGTTTCGTAGCGTCTTGATACATATGTGCTTTTCGTTGGGTTTCAGCGTCTTCACAAGGTATGCTCCGATGCACTTACCCGGTTACATACACTGATCTATCCATCTGGATTCACGGCGCTGGATTGCTTTTTGCTTGCAGTCACCGTGCGCTGTCGTGTCCCTGGTTTTCACCCTGGTTGCGGTTTTTCCGTGCCGATCGGAAAGAGGATTCTTGATGGAACATAACATCCCCTTGATCACGACCCTGGCGGGCGGTTTCGGCCTGGCGCTGATCTTCGGCTTCATCGCCGAAAAGCTGAAACTGCCCGCGCTGATCGGCTACCTGTGCGCCGGCATCATGCTCGGCCCCGCCACGCCGGGTTTCGTCGCTGACGTCAAACTGGCCCAGGAACTGTCCGAAATCGGCGTGATGCTGCTGATGTTCGGGGTCGGCCTGCACTTCTCCCTCGGCGACCTGATGTCGGTGAAGAAGATCGCGGTGCCGGGTGCAGTGGTGCAGATGACCCTGGCGACCGTGCTCGGGCTGGGCATCGCCTACTGGTGGGGATGGAGTTTCGGCGGCGCGCTGGTGTTCGGCCTCTCGCTCTCCTGCGCCAGTACCGTGGTGCTGCTCAAGGCCCTGGAATCGCGGGGCATCCTGGATTCGATGAACGGCCGCATCGCGGTCGGCTGGCTGGTGGTCGAGGACCTGGCCACGGTTATGGTGCTGGTTCTGCTGCCGCCGCTGGCGGGTGTGCTGGGTGGCAACGTGGACCCGGCCACCAGCGGTGACCCGCTGTGGTACACCATCGGCATCACCATGCTTCAGGTCGCTGGCTTCCTGGTGGTGATGCTGGTGGCGGGCCGTCGCGTGCTGCCATGGCTGCTGCTGCAGGTGGCCAAGACCGGCTCGCGCGAGCTGTTCACCCTGTCGGTGATCGCCGCCGCCATCGGTATCGCCTATGGCGCGGCCATGCTGTTCCATGTGTCGTTCGCCCTGGGCGCGTTCTTCGCCGGCATGGTGATGCGCGAGTCCGACCTCAGCCACCGCGCGGCCGAGGAATCGCTGCCGCTGCGTGACGCATTCGCGGTGCTGTTCTTCGTGGCCGTGGGCATGCTGTTCGACCCGATGGTGCTGGTCGAGGAGCCGATGCACGTGCTGGCCGTGGTGGCGATCATCGTGGTCGGTAAATCGATTGCGGCGGCGGCGCTGGTCATGGCCTTCCGTTACCCGTTGAACACCGCATTGACCGTGGCCGCGAGCCTGGCGCAGATCGGGGAATTCTCGTTCATTCTCGCGGGCCTGGGCCTCACGCTGGGACTGATGCCGCAGGAAGGCCTCAGCCTGGTCCTGGCCGGTGCATTGATCTCCATCGCCCTCAACCCGGTGGTGTTCGGCCTGATCCGGCCGCTCAAGGACCTGGTGCTCAAGCGTTCGGCCCTGGCTCGTCGCCTGGAACACCGCGAGGACCCGCTCTCGGTACTGCCGATGAGCACGGAGAAGAAGTACCTCGAAGGCCAAGTGGTGCTGATCGGTTATGGCCGTGTGGGTCGCCGCATCAGCCGCGCCCTGCAGGAGCGCAACATTCCCTTCGTGGTGGTCGAGCAGAACCGCGAGCGCGTGGAGCAGATTCGTGCCCAGGGCGTGGCGGCGGTCAGTGGTGACTCGGCCGAGCCGGGAACCCTGATCCAGGCGCACATCATGAAGGCGGCGATGCTGGTGATCGCCACGCCAGACCCGCTCAACGTGCAGCGCATGACGGAAACCGCCCGCGCCCTCAACCCGGGTATCGAAATCGTGATCCGCACCCACAGCGCGGATGCCGTAGAGATCTTCCGCCGCGACAACCTGGGCCAGGTGTTCTTCGACGAAGAAGAGCTGGCGCGCGGGATGAAGAGCTATATCCTGTCCAAGTTCGGGCCGGACGAGCACAAGGCCCCGGAAGCACACGGCAGCCACAGCTGACGGAACTGTAGAACCGAAAAGGCCGCGACCAATGTCGCGGCCTTTTTTATGGGCTTCTGTAATGGGGCCGTCGTCCCGGCCCATGCGACACGTGCCATCGGTTCACCCATCCAGCAGCGTTATGTCGAGTTGATGAGTGACCCGCAGGCCGGACTCAAGGCAGTGTTCTCGAGCTCATTGAGAGCGGACGGGTGTCAGGGATGAAGGGCTGTGCCCTGTCGTCCTTGGGGCGGACGAGCGCGCTCCCGGCGGGAGGCGACAGCCACAGTGAGGGGAATTGCAGGCATGAAAAAGGCCGCGACATGTCGCGGCCTTTTTCATTGGCTCGTTACAGCGTGCCGGTCGTCCTGGTCGATGGCCAGGAACGACCGGTTTCCATCAGGCCAGCATTTCGGCGCCGAGCTGGATGGCGACCCAGATGGCCAATACGGTGGACAGGCCCAGGGCGATGTTTTCGAACCAGTTGTTGCGGTACTGGCCCAGCAGCTTCTTCTGGTTGGACATGATCAGCAGGCCGAGGGAGATGATCGGCAAACCGATGATGTTCAGGGCGTTCACCGCGATGGTCAGGGTGACGAAGTCCGGCATGCCGGGCAGCGACCACACCAGCGGGGTGACCAGGATGAAGATCATGAACCACTTGTGCAGCGGGTCCTTCTGGAAGTGATCGCCATAACGGGCGCGACGTTCCGGACGGGTGTGGTGCAGCGCATCGGTGATCAGCATCGGGAAGGCGGTGGTCTTGCCCACCACGCTGGCGAACAGGGTCGCCGACACGCCGATGAAGAAGATGTACCAGCCGGTCGGGCCGAAGAACATCTGCAGGGCAGCGCCCAGGTCGTTGAGGGTTTCCACCTTCAGACCGTTCGGACGCAGGATTTCCGCGCCGACAACCCAGATGGCCAAGTTGATGACGATGCCGACGAATACGGCGAACAGCAGGTCGTTGCGCTGGATGCGCTTGTGCTCCGGCCCCGTCCAGCCTTTTTGCTTCATGACGTACGGGTGAACGAAGTTGGCGATCGAGCCAGCGACCGCGCCGATGATCGAGACCGCAACCAGCAACGCGCCGTGCATGCCCTCATCGCTCGGAATGCTGAAGCCGAAGGTGCCGGAAACGATGCCGCCCACATCCGGGCCAGACATCACGGCCAGCGACAGGAAGGCCAGGGTCATGATCGCCAGCAGCACCTTCATCACGCCTTCGATGAGGCTGTAGATGCTGCGGCCGACCAGCAGCCAGACACCGAGAACGACCGCGAAGGAGCACAGCAGCGGGCGATCCAGGTGCAGCAACGTGGACAGTGCCTCGCCGGCGCCCTTGATCATGTAGGCGTTCATCAGGTGGCCCATGAACAGCGCATAGCCGAACAGGAACCAGGCGAAGCTCGGGTGCAGCTGTGCATAACCGCCGAGGATCGACATCCCCTGGTTATTGCAGAGCTGGAAACGGGCAATGATGTTGACGATGAGGAAGCGCAGCAGCAGCGAGAGGGCCAGCACCCACATCATTGCGTAGCCGTAGTTGGCGCCCGCGACGGATGAGGTGATCAGGTCGCCTGCGCCGAGCCAGGACAGCACCGCAATGATGCCGGGGCCGAGCAGTTTGACCATTTTGGTAAACGGGTTGGAGGATGCTGAGCCGGCAGCAACGCCGTTCTCGGCAACGTCTGTACGAGCCATGGGTAGAAGTCTCCATCTTGTTTTTGTTTGGAGTAGCACTAGCTGTGATACGACATCATACAAATTGATTTGTTGCAAATATTGAATGAGAAGTTTGATCAAGCCGTCGATAAGCGGTTAAACCCCTCTGGCACAGTGCTATCGCGGTATTTGAGGTTTTCCGGAAATCGCCATTTATCCAGAATTGGCTTGTCTGAGAGGTACGATGTCTTACATGATAATTTCCCGCTCGAATCGGGTTGGCGGGCGCTACCATCGGCAGCCCGTTCGACCGAATCGCCAGCCTCTGCCAGGCACCGTTTGTTAGGAGAAGCCCATGACGTCATCCGCATCGCGCCCTCAACTGTTGATGATGGGGCCGCTGATACCGGCCTTGGTCGAACGCATCGAGCAGGACTATTGCGTGCACCGCTTCTGGGAAGTCACGGATCAGGAAGGCTGGCTGCAGGCCTACGCCGGTGCCATTGACGGGATCGCCACCAGCGGCGTGTTCGGTGCGCCGGCGGACCTGATCGCTCGCCTGCCCCAGCTCAAGGCCATCATCAGCTTCGGTGTCGGTTACGACTCGATCGACGTGGACGCCGCGCGCGCCCGTGGCGTGGTGGTCACCAACACCCCGGAAGTGCTCAACGAGTGCGTGGCCGACACGGCCGTGGCCAGCCTGCTGGCGGTGGGCCGCCGCATCTGCGAGGCCGATCGTTTCGTGCGCCGTGGAAGCTGGACGCAAGGGCGTTTTCCGCTTGCCCACAGCATCGGCGGCAAGGTTTGCGGCATCGTCGGCATGGGTAACATCGGCCGGGCGATCGCCAAGCGCGTTGAGGCGTTCGGTATGTCGGTGATCTACCACAATCGTCGCCGCCGCGATGACGTCGACTACCCCTACTACGAAGACCTCGACGCCCTGCTCGAAGCCAGTGACTACGCTGTGCTGGTGGTGCCGGGCGGTGTCTCGACCGATGGCCTGATCGGCGCGCAGCAGCTGAAGGCGCTGGGGCCAAAAGGCTACCTGGTCAACATCGCCCGGGGCTCGGTGGTGGATGAGCCGGCCCTGATTCAGGCCCTGCAGGACGGCACCATCGCCGGCGCGGCGCTCGACGTGTTCGCCGAAGAGCCCGGCGTGCCGACCGCTCTGCTGGCGCTGGAAAACGTGGTGCTGACCCCGCACATCGGCAGCGGCACCCACGAAACCCGCCAGGCGATGGCCGATCTGTTCTACGCCAACCTCGACGGCTTTTTCCGCCAGGGCGCTGCGGTTACACCCGTGGCGTAGCCGCGAGGGGAAGGAGCGAGAGCTCGCGGGCAATCGGATTGCCGCCCAGCCGCTCCTACAAGTGCGTGGCCCGGTCGGACGAAGTTTGTAGCCTGGGTTGAGCGAAGCGATACCCGGGGAGCTCTGCGTATCGCCACCGTCCCAAGCCGCCCAAAGCAAAACGCCCGATGCAGAGCACCGGGCGTTTTTGGTTTCAGCGAGCAGGAACAGGATCAGCGACGGGCGCCGCGCACCCCTTCGGCCAGTTGAGCGCACAGCTCCAGCACGCCTTCGACCGCCGCTTCATTGCTGGCGGCGTTGGCAATCTGATCGATCAGGGCCGAGCCCACTACCACGCCGTCGGCCAGGCGGGCGATGGTCGCCGCGTGGTCCGGGGTACGGATGCCGAAGCCGATGCTGATCGGCAGGTCGGTGTGGCGGCGCAGGCGGGCCACGGCCTGTTCGACGTGTTCCAGGGTCGCCGAACCGGAGCCGGTGACGCCGGCCACCGACACGTAGTACACGAAGCCGGAGCTGCCGTTGAGCACCTTGGGCAGACGCTTGTCGTCAGTGGTCGGGGTGGTCAGGCGGATGAAGTCCAGGCCGGCGGCCTGGGCCGGGTCGCACAGGTCGACGTTATGTTCCGGCGGCAGGTCGACCACGATCAGGCCATCGACACCAGCAGTCTTGGCGTCGTCGATGAAGCGCGCTACGCCGTACTTGTGGATCGGGTTGAAGTAACCCATCAGCACCAGCGGCGTGGTCTGGTCGCCTTCGCGGAATTCGCTGACCATGCGCAGGGTCTTGGTTAGGTCCTGTTTGGCGGCCAGGGCGCGGATGTTGGCCAGCTGGATCGCCGGGCCGTCGGCCATCGGGTCGGTGAACGGCATTCCCAGCTCGATCACATCGGCGCCGGCTTTTGGCAGGCCCTTGAGGATGGCCAGGGAGGCGTCGTAGTTCGGGTCGCCGGCGGTGATGAACGTGACCAGGGCGGCACGGTTCTGCTCTTTCAGCTCGGCGAAGCGGCTTTGCAGGCGGCTCATCAGTGTTTCTCCTGCTGCGATTGTTCCATGTGGTGCATGACGGTCTGCATGTCCTTGTCGCCGCGGCCGGACAGGTTGATCACCATCAGGTGGTCCTTCGGCAGGGTCGGGGCGCGTTTGAAAGCTTCAGCCAGGGCGTGGGACGACTCCAGGGCCGGGATGATGCCCTCCAGGCGGCAGCACTGGTGGAAGGCGTCCAGGGCTTCGTCATCGGTGATCGAGGTGTATTCGACGCGGCCGATGTCGTGCAACCAGGCGTGTTCCGGGCCGATGCCGGGGTAATCCAGGCCGGCGGAAATCGAGTGAGCGTCGATGATCTGGCCGTCGTCGTCCTGCAGCAGGAACGTGCGGTTGCCGTGCAGCACGCCCGGTACGCCGCCGTTCAGGCTGGCGGCATGCTTGCCGGATTCGATGCCGTGGCCGGCGGCCTCGACACCCACGATCTGCACGCTCTGGTCATCCAGGAACGGATGGAACAGGCCCATGGCGTTGGAGCCACCGCCGATGCAGGCGACCAGGCTGTCGGGCAGACGGCCTTCCTTTTCCTGCAGCTGGTCGCGGGTTTCCTTGCCGATCACGGCCTGGAAGTCGCGGACCATCGCCGGGTACGGGTGCGGGCCGGCCACGGTGCCGATCAGGTAGAAGGTGTCATGGACGTTGGTGACCCAGTCGCGCAGGGCTTCGTTCATCGCGTCCTTGAGCGTGCCGGTGCCGGCGACCACCGGGATCACGGTGGCGCCCAGCAGCTTCATGCGGAACACGTTGGCCTGCTGGCGATCGATGTCGGTGGTGCCCATGAAGATCACGCAGTCCATGCCGAAGCGCGCAGCCACGGTGGCGGTGGCCACGCCGTGCATGCCGGCGCCGGTCTCGGCAATGATGCGCTTCTTGCCCATGCGTTTGGCCAGCAGGATCTGGCCGATGCAGTTGTTGATCTTGTGCGCGCCGGTGTGGTTCAGCTCTTCGCGTTTGAGGTAGATCTTCGCGCCGCCGCAGTGCTCGGTCAGGCGTTCGGCGAAGTACAGCGGGCTCGGGCGGCCGACGTAGTCGCGCTGGAAGTAGGCCAGCTCCTTGGCGAACTCGGGATCCTGCTTTGCCTTCTCGTACTCGGCGGCCAGGTCGTGGATCAGCGGCATCAGGGTTTCAGCGACGTATTGGCCGCCGAAGTGGCCGAACAGGCCGGTGGTATCAGGGCCGGTGCGCAAGGACGTCATGGCAATCTCCTGTTGAGGTGGTGCATGCCGGTTTCGGGTGGAAGCGGCAGCGATGAACAGAGGATAAGGCTGCCGGTGTTCGGATAAAAGCGATAAGATCGGTTGAACATGTCAGGAAAACTCACATATGAACCGTGACCTTCCGCCGCTCAATGCCCTGCGCGCCTTCGAAGTCACCGCCCGCCTGCTCAGCGTAAGCCAGGCGGCTGAGCAGCTTCACGTGACGCACGGCGCGGTCAGTCGGCAGATCAAGGCGCTGGAGGAGCACCTGGGTGTGCCGTTGTTCGACAAGGATGGGCGCGGCATTAAACTCACCGATTCCGGGCTCCGCTTGCGCGATGTGGCCAGCGACACCTTCGAGCGCCTGCGTGACACCTGCGCGGACCTCAAGCGGCAGACGGCAGATGCGCCGTTCGTGCTCGGTTGCCCGGGCAGTCTACTGGCGCGCTGGTTCATCCCGCGCCTGGACCGCCTCAATCGCGAGTTACCGGAGCTTCACCTGCAGCTGTCGGCCAGTGAAGGAGAGCTCGATCCCCGTCGTCCCGGCGTCGACGCCACCCTGCTGTTCGCCGAGCCGCCCTGGCCGGCAGACATGCAGGTGCACGAGCTGGCAGCCGAGCGTATTGGTGCGGTGCTCAGCCCGCGTTATTCGCGGCACGCCGTCCTGGCCGAGGCCGCCCCCGACAAGCTGCTTGGCGAGCCGCTGCTGCACACCGTCTCGCGCCCCCAGGCCTGGCCACAATGGGCGGCTGCCCATGGCTTGCCGGAGGCGGGGCTGCGGCTTGGCCAAGGGTTCGAGCACCTGTATTACCTGCTGGAGGCGGCCACTGCCGGCCTTGGGGTGGCCATCGCCCCGCAGCAACTGGTGGCCGATGACCTGGCCGCCGGGCGGCTGGTCGCGCCCTGGGGCTTCGTTGAAACCGACGCGCGGCTGGCGTTATGGGTGCCGACACGGCGCATGGATCGCCGGGCCGAGCGCCTGGCGGACTGGCTGCGCAACGAGCTGAGCTGACGGATGACGTGATGCGGGCGGGGTGTTGCAGGCGTAAGTTTTGTAAAGTCTTGCGGGTTCTGGTGCGCTCGTTCGTCTTATTAGATAGACCGGGCGCTTGTGACTGATCAGGCAGCACCGGCCAAGGCCGGCACCGCCTGAACGCAGCGGCTTAGAACTCAGGCGTGTACTTGACCGTGAGCATCATGTTGCGCGGGTCGCCGAAGTTGTTGCTGCCATCGACGGCGGCGTAGCCCGGCAGGTAGTAGCGCTTGTCGAACAGGTTGTTGGCATTGAGTGCCAGGTCCACTTCGTCCGTCAGCTTGTAGCCCAGGCGGGCGCTCCAGACGGTGAAACCGGGTACGTCAAAGTCGCGGTCAAAGCTGACGGTGTGGCTCTGCGAGGTGAAACCACCGCCCACGCTGACGCGGTTCCAGTCGCCCTGCAGGCGGTAGTCGGCCCACACGCGCAGCATGTGCTTGGGCGTCCACTGGCTGAAAATACTGCCCTTGTTGTCGACATCTTCCAGGAACTTGGTGGTGTTGTAGGTGTAACCGGCGAGCAGTTGCAGGTCGGTCAGCACCTCACCGCTGATCTCGGCCTCGATGCCCTGGCTGCGCACCTTGCCGGACGCAGTGGAGCAGTACCAGCCGTCACAGGCGAAGCCCGCAGCCCGGTCCTGCACCGCACGGTTCTTCTGGTCATAGCGGAACACCGCCAGCGAGGTGTTGACCCGGCCGTCGAACAGCTCGCCCTTCAGGCCGATTTCGTAGTTGCTGCCGATCACCGGATCGAGCATCTGCTGCTGGGCCGTGCGCGCGCTCTGCGGTTCGAACACGTCGGTGTAGCTGGCGTATACCGCCCACTCCCTGGTCAGGTCGTAGACCAGGCCCAGATACGGGGTGACCTCGCCCGTCTCGGTCATGCTGTCCTTGTAGCCCGGCTCCATGTAGGCGTAGTCGTACCAGCTGGTGCGCCCACCGATCACGGCAGTCAGCGGCTCGGCCAGCTTGATCCGCCAGCTGCCGTACAACCCTTTCTGGCGGATGTCGTACCCGGCCAGGGTGGCACGGCCGCCCGGCGAGGCGAGGATGTCATCCAGGGACGGCTCGGGGCGGTGGTGGTCGATGTCGTAGATGTTGCCGCCGGGCACGAAGCGCCGCGCGTACATGTCATCCGAGGTGTACTTGGCGTAGTTGCCGCCGAGGGTGATTTCCTGCTCCATGGAGAAGGCCTCGAACTTGCCGTTGACGAAGGTATCCACGCCGACCTTGGTCGACTCGAAGTTGGTGATCCAGTCGGCGAAGTCCAGCCCGCTGCCGTCGTCGGCCACGTCGCCGTGCATGCGCTGGTGCTTGGAGTCGTTGTGCTCGCGCATGCGCAGGGCGGCGGCCTTGACGCTCCAGTTGTCGTCGAAGCGGTGTTCGAGGTCGGCATAGACCGTGGTCTGCTCGATGTCGTTGCGGTTCCAGGTGGCACCGCTGTAGGTCGAGCGCGAGAAACCGATATCACGGCCGTCGGTGTGGCGCGGCAGGCCGCGCACCATTGGCCGCGAGTCGAGATCGGAGTGGCTCATGCCGATGCCCAGGGTGGTGTCCGGGGTCAGGTCGAAGTCCAGCGCGCCATACAGCGAGGTGGTCTTGCTCCACACGTAGTCGGTGAAGGAGTGGGTGTCGTCCTGGTCCACCACCATGCGCCCACGGATGCTGCCGCTCTCGTTCAGCGGGCCGCCGGCATCGGCCTGCAGGCCGTAGTGATCCCACGAGCCGGCCTTGCCGGTGAAACTGACGGTCGGCGCATCCTGGCCGCGCTTGCGCACCAGGTTGATCGCCCCACCGGGGCTGCCGGCGCCCTGCAGCAGCCCGGAGGCGCCGCGAAGGATTTCCACGCGGTCGAAGAACACCAGGTCCTGGGTCGCCCAGTTGCCCAGCACATAGGAGTTGCGCACGATCGGCACGCCGTCGTATTGCCAATCATCGATCTGGAAGCCGCGCGAGGAAATCACCATCCCCGGGCCGATGCCAGTGGCTCCAACCAGGCCGGTGGTGTGGTTGACGGCTTCACGCAGGTCAGTGATGCCCTGGTCATCCAGCTGCTTGCGGGTCAGCACCGACACCGACTGGGGGATTTCCTTGAGCGTGCGGCTGCCCTTGCCGATGGTGGTGGCGCGGGCGGCGTAGGAGCCACTGCCTTCAGTGGTGGCACTGATCTGGCCTGCGTTGACGGTGGTCGCGCCCAACTCCATTGCGCCGGAGCTATCGGCCTTGAGCTGCACGCTGTAAGTGCCGCCCTGGGTGATGCGCAACTCCAGGCCGCTGCCCTCCAGGGCGCGCTGCATGGCCTGGGTCGCGGTCATCGTGCCGCTGATCGCCGGGGCCTGCTTGCCTTTCACCAATACCGGTTCGAGGGACACGATCTGGCCGCTCTGGCTGGCGATGCTGTTCAGCGTCTGGGCGAGGCTGGCGGCCGGCAGGTTGAAAACAAGCACCTGCTGCTGGGTTGCAGGCTCGCTGTAGACGTAGCCGAACGGGCTGCTGGCAGCGAGCGCAACGGCGATGGCAATGGCACGAGGCCAGGGTTTTTGCACGGAGACTCTCCTGATCGAATGGGCGTTATCAGGAGATAGGTGGGACGAAAGATGAAAACCGGACACAAATGAGAACATTTTTCATAAATATTTTTTGCGCGGGTGCCGCCGCCCCGGTTTTCAGCCCCGAGGGCCGAGCAAGGTCAACCAGGGCCCGTAGCGGTTGACGCTGATCGGCAGGGTTTCGGCGAGGGCCGTGAGGGTGCGCTGCGGGTCGTCCAGCAGAAACACGCCCTGCACCCGCAGGTCGCGGATCTCCGGGCTGACGCGAATCAACCCGGGCTGATAGGGGCGCAGCGCATCGACGACGTCGCCCAGCGGCTCGTCGAGCACATTGAGGCGGCCATCGAGCCAGTCGGCGCGGTGCACCTGCCCTGCGCCGAGCGCGTCGATTCGCTGGGGGCGCAACAAGGCGGCATCACCCTGCTGCAGGTCGAGGCTGTGGCTGTCATCGTGCAGCGTCAGCCGTACGGCATGTTCGAGCACGATCACCCGGGTCGCATCGGCCTCCTGGCGGACCAGGAAGCGCGTCCCCAGGGCGCAGATATGGCCCTGGGCCGTGCGCACGATGAAGGGCCGGTTGGCGTCCTTGGCGACCTGCACCACCAGTTCGCCGTGGCGCAGGTGCAACAGGCGTCGGGAACCGTCGAAATCGAGGTCGACGGCACTGCCGGCGTTCAAGTGCAGCTGGCTGCCGTCGGCGAGAGTGAAGTGACCGCGTTTACCGCTGGTGTGCAGGTCGGCGAGCAAGGCCTGGCCAGGTTGGCTGCGACCGGCGAGCCAGAGGCCGCCGCCCAGCAGGCCGACGCCGAGGAAGCCGCGCAGCACATCACGGCGGGTCGTCGCCGGTTGCAGCAGTAACTGGCGCGCCTCACCGGCCTGGCCCGGGGCACGGCGCTCCAGGTTGCGCAGCGTGTCGTAGTGATTGCCGAGCCGCGCCTGCAATCGCTCCCAGGCTTCGCCATGGCTGGGGTCGCTGGCCAGCCACTGATCGAAGCGCGCGTGCAGGCGCTGATCGGGTTGGCCAGCGCGCAAGCGCACCATCCAGTCGATGGCCTCTTCGCCGGCGCGGTCGAGTTGCGCGCGGCTCACAGCTCGGCCTCGCTGAGGTAGCACTGGCGCAGGGCCTGCTTGATGTAGCGGCTGACGGTTCGCTCGGAGATATCCAGGCGCTGGGCGATGTCGACGAAGGTCAGGCCGTCGAGCTGGCTGTAGAGGAACGCGGTTTTCACCAGCACCGGCAGGCCGGCCAGGCTGCGGTCGATGGCACTGATCGCTTCGACCAGTAACGCCTGTTCTTCCGGTGATGGCGCCAATTGTTCAGGCAACGCGGCCAGGCGTTCTAGGTAGGCGAGTTCCAGCTGGCGGCGTCGATGGCGGTCGAAGATCAGCCGCCGGGCGATGGTCGACAGGTAGGCGCGCGGCTTGTCGATGCTGTCCGGGTCGACCCGCGACGCGAGCATCTGGCAGAAGGTTTCGGCAGCGGTATCTTCCGCATCGGCACGGCTGCGCAGGCGCTGCTGCACATGCTGCAGCAGCCAGCGGTGGTGGTCGCTGAAGAAGAACCCGAGCTTGTTGCTCGACGGAGTGGGCACGCTGTCGATACCGATTAACAGATATGAATAATTCTCATCTTATAGCGGCGGCCCACGCAGCGGCAACCAGCTACGTGCGTATCACCACGCCGCCGCGCTGGGCGGGCGTTCAGGGTGCCGTTCGGGAGTCTCGGGACAGTGCCGCAAGTGCAGCTAATCTGAACGTAAGGGCGCGTTCGCGTGTCTGCCAATGAACATCCAGTCCCGTTATCTGAGGAGCGTTTTCATGTCGGATCATCACACCTACAAGAAAATCGAGATCGTCGGTTCTTCGCGCACCAGCATCGAAGAGGCGATCAACAATGCCCTGGCGGAATGCGCCAAGTCGGTTCGCAACCTCGAATGGTTCGAAGTCGTCGATACCCGCGGGCATATCGAGAACGGCAAGGTCGGCCACTATCAGGTCACCCTCAAGGTCGGCTTCCGCATCGGCAACAGCTGATTACCCCAGGGTGCTTACCCATTGGTGGCTATTGCACTGAAAAGTGCCTTCTGGTCGTTTGCGTGGGTAGTCCTTAGGATAAGCCCACTATTTCACTCGGGTATTGGCGCCCCTTGCGGCGCCATGCACCGTGTCACCAGACAGGCAAGCCGATGAGCGTATTAGCAGACAGCAAGTTCTCCATTCTCGACCTCGCTCCGATCCGCGATGACAGCGGTCCGGAACAGGCGCTGCATAACTCCCTGGCGCTGGCGCAACACGCCGAGCGCCTGGGCTTCACCCGCTTCTGGGTGGCCGAGCACCACAACATGGACGGCATCGCCAGTTCGGCGACCGCCGTGCTGCTCGGCTACCTGGCGGCCGGCACCTCGACGATCCGCGTCGGTTCGGGCGGGGTGATGCTGCCCAACCACGCCCCGCTGGTGATTGCCGAGCAGTTCGGCACCCTGGCAACGCTGTATCCGGGACGGATCGACCTGGGCCTGGGTCGCGCGCCTGGCGCCGACCAGTACACCGCCCAAGCCTTGCGCCGCGAGCGCTCGGGCAGCGCCGATGACTTCCCCGAGGACGTTGCGGAACTGCAGCGCTACCTCGGCCCGCGGACCCCGAATCAACGGGTGATCGCCATGCCCGGCACCGGTACCCAGGTGCCGATCTGGTTGCTGGGCTCCAGCCTGTTCAGCGCCCAGTTGGCCGGTGAGCGGGGCCTGCCCTACGCCTTCGCTTCGCATTTTGCGCCGCGCTACATGCACGAGGCGATTCGGGTCTATCGCAACCACTTCAAGCCGTCCGAGGTGCTGGACAAGCCCTACGTGATGCTCGGTGTGCCGCTGCTGGCAGCCGATACCGACGAGCAGGCTAACCACCTGGCGACCTCCGCCTACCAGCGCATCCTGGCGCTGATCCGTGGCCAGAGCCTGGTCCAGCGGCCGCCGGTGCCGACCATGGAAGGCCTGTGGCTGCCCCATGAGCGAGAGGCTGTCAGCAGTTTCTTCGGCATTGCCGTGGTGGGCGGGCCGGAGAAGGTAAAAGCGCGTCTGGAAGTGCTGCTGGAGCAGACCGGCGCCGACGAGCTGATCTTCACCTGCGACATGTACGACTTCGCCGATCGCCTGCACGCCTTCGATATTCTCGCCAGCCTGCGCTGAGCCGTTGGCGGTCGAACTTGTGCCGCCGTTGCCGTTCTCAATCCTGTACCCCACGCAATTGGAGAAAACAGGATGAAGAAGACAGCATCAGCCCATTGGCAAGGCGGCATCAAGGACGGCAAAGGCACCATTTCGACCGAGAGCGGCGCCCTGAAACAGTCGCCCTACGGCTTCAACACCCGCTTCGAAGACAAGCCGGGCACCAACCCGGAAGAGCTGATCGGTGCTGCTCACGCCGGCTGCTTTTCCATGGCGCTGTCCAAGGAACTGGGTGAGGCGGGCATGACCGCCGAGAGCATCGACACCACCGCCGAGGTGACGCTGGACAAGGTCGACGGTGGGTTCTCCATCAGCGCCGTGCACCTCACCCTCAAGGCGAAGATTCCCGGTGCGGATCGCGCGGCGTTCGAGAAGGCCGTGGAAACCGCCAAGAGCGGCTGCCCGGTGTCCAAGGTGCTGAACGCCGACATCACCCTGGAAGCGACCCTCGACAGTTGATTGTGCCGTTCGCGTAACGCGTGGCCCGGGTCAGAAAATGCCGCAGCGCAGGATTTCGCCCCGGGCCAGCACGTTGCGCTGGTCGTCATACAGCCACGCCTGGGCGCTCATGATCGCGGTGCGGGCTTCCATGCGGTAACGCTTGCCCGCTTCGAAGTTGTCGTAGCGGATGCGGATTTCGCAGGTGCGCCGCATCGGCTCCGACATGATCGTGCCGCCGGAATACACCTCGAATTGATAGCGCGCTTCCAGCTCGTGAGCCCCGGGAGTCACCTGGAAGTAACGGCCGTCGTTCAGGCGCTTGTCGTCCAGCCGGTTGGCCATCAGCAGGTCGCTGCCGGTGGAATACAGGTCAACCCAAGCCTGGTTCGGGTCCGGTTTGGGCAAGGGCGAGGAACACCCCGCGAGGATGGACAGGCTGGCAATCAGGGTGAGCAGGCGCATGGCGGGGATCCTGGTGATGGATGGCGGGTTGGCGTCATATCGCTCCGCAGCGGCCTTCACGGCCCCGGACCAACAGGCGGTTCTGTGCATCATAGAGTTTCGACCAGGTACGAAAGCCGATGTTTCCGGCTTCCAGCCGATAGCGCTGGCCGGCGCTGAACGAATCATAGGTCAGCAGTACCTGGCAGTCGCGGGCCAATGACGGGCTATCGGCGCCGATATTGCTGGCATCCACGTTGAAACGCAGGTGCGCCTGCAGCTCATGACTCCCCGGACTGATCTGGAAGAAACGCGCGTCCTCCAGCGGCTTGTCGTCCACCTCGATGGCCAGCAGTTCGCTCGGCTCCCGGGTGTCCAGGTCGATCCAGGCCTGGCCGGGGTCGTGGGACGGCAGCCAGGCGCAACCGCCCAGGCCCAGGAGGATGACGGTCAGCAAGGGTAGGCGCATGAGAACTCCAGGCATGAACGGCGAAACGGTGCGTGGGCAGTGGCAGGCGTTTGCCCGATGCAGTAGTGTCCCGGCATGCCCCACACCCTGCTCTGCATACTCGACCGCTGCCTGCGTCGCTGGGTTCCCCTGGTCGGCGCCCTGGCGCTGAGCGGTTGTTCCAGCGTCGCCTACTACGGGCAATTACTCGACGGCCAGCTCGACCTGCTGCAACGCCGCGAAGCGGTGGCGACGATCGTCGCCGATCCTGCGCGCGATCCCGAACTGCGGCGCCGCCTGGCCCTGTCCCAGGACGCCCGGGATTTCGCCAGTGCCCGGCTGGGGTTGCCGGACAACGGCAGCTATCGGTTGTACGCCGATCTCCAGCGCCCGTTCGTGGTCTGGAATGTATTCGCCACGCCGGAGTTCTCCCTGTCGCCCCAGCTGCACTGCTTTCCCATCGCCGGGTGCGTGGCCTATCGCGGCTTCTACCGTCAGGGCGATGCTCGGGGCGCCGCTGCCTTGCTCAAGCAGGAGGGGCTGGACACCTACCTGGGCGGTGTGGAGGCCTACTCGACCCTGGGCTGGTTCGATGACCCGATCCTCAACACCATGCTGCGCTGGAGTGATGAGCGCCTGATCGCGGTGATCTTCCACGAGCTGGCGCACCAGCAGTTCTACGTGGCTGATGACACCGCCTTCAACGAATCCTTCGCCACCTTTGTCGAGCAGGAGGGCCTGCGCCAATGGCATGCCGCCCAGGGCACGCCGGTGGAAGACGACGAGGGCCTGCGTCAGCGCGAACAGTTCGTGGCGCTGGTGCTGGCCAGTCGCGAGCGCCTGCAGCAGCTGTATGCCAGCGACCTGGCGGCGGATGCCATGCGCGAGGCCAAGCAGGCCGAGTTCGAGCGCCTGCGCCGCGAGTACCGCAGCCTGCGGGACCGTGAATGGGGCGGCGTGGGGCGCTACGACGGCTGGATCGAGACGCCGCTGAACAACGCCAAGCTGCTGCCCTTCGGCCTCTACGATCAGTGGGTGCCGGCCTTCGCCACGCTGTTCGCCGAGGTAGGTGGCGACTGGGCTACGTTCTACCTGCGTGTCACTGAGCTGGGTGCCCTGCCTGTCCACGCCCGTACCCGTGAACTTGAAGCCCGAGTGATATCCAACTAGAACTGCCTGATGGCAATTGGGTCATACACTGGCGGATTCCCGCAAACACAGGAGGTTATGCCATGTACAGATGGACAGTAGCGGTGGTCTTGAGTCTTGTCGGCAGTGCGGCGCTGGCTGCGCCCAAGCCCTGCGAGGAGCTCAAGAGCGAGATCGAAGTGAAGATCCAGGCAGCGGGCGTGCCCAGCTACACCCTGGAAATCGTGGCCAACGACGAGGTGCAGGACCAGGCCATGGTCGTAGGCAGCTGCGACGGCGGCACGCGCAAGATCGTGTACCAACGAAACGGTTGATCCCGCGCCCCGGCCAGGCGCGGCAATAACTGCGCCGTTTTACCGTACGAAGGCCTGATGCAGATCGGCCAGCGTCGAGAAGTGGTAGGCCGGGGTTTCCCCCTGCAATTCCTCCAGACTGCCGAAGCCGTACCCCACCGCGGCGGCGTCCAGCCCGTTGCTGCGTGCGCCGATCAGGTCGTGCTTGCGGTCACCGATCATCAGGCTCTGCGCCGCCTGCAGGCCTTCCTGTTGCACCAGGTACTGGATCAGCTCGACCTTATTGGTCCGCGTACCATCCAGCTCGCTGCCATAGATCATCTTGAAATGCCGGGCGAAACCGAAGTGCCGGGCGATCTCCTGGGCGAACACCGTGGGCTTGCTGGTGGCGATGTACAGCGTGCGGCCCTGCGCCTGCAGCAGTTGCAGCAGCTCGACGATGCCCTCGAACATCCGGTTCTCGTACAGCCCGGTAACCCTGAAGCGTTCCCGGTAGTGCTCCACCGCCCGCCAGGCAGTGGCCTCGTCCAGCGCATAGGTGGACATGAAGCATTGCAGCAGGGGTGGGCCGATGAAGTGTTCCAGCGCTTGCAGGTCCGGCTCGTCGATCCCCAACTTCGCCAGCGCGTGCTGCACCGAACGGGTGATGCCTTCCCTGGGGTCGGTAAGGGTGCCGTCCAGGTCGAAGAGGATGTTCTGGTAATGCATGGGGATCACTCGTGCCGTGGAAACCTGGGGCGCGAGGATACCTGCTCAGGCGACGACTGGCATGTTGCGGTGTGTCGGACAATCAACGGATAATAGGATCGATTATCATTTGCCCATGCGCTGGTGTGCCGCTTCCATGTCCACGACCGATCTCACGCTGCATGATGCGATGCACCACCTCTACCGGGAGCACCACGACTGGCTCCAGGGCTGGTTGCGCAAGCGTCTTGGGTGCGCGGAACATGCGGCTGATGTGGCCCAGGACACCTTCCTGCGGCTCATGGCCCAGCGCAGCAGTCCCGAGTTCCGTGAGCCCCGGGCGTACCTCAGTACCGTGGCGCGCAGCCTGATGATCGACATGTTCCGCCGCCGCGCGCTGGAACAGGCCTACCTGGACGCCCTGGCCGTGTTGCCGGAGCCGATGGACATCTCCCCCGAGACCCGCAGCATCATCATCGAGACCCTGCTGGAGATTGATGCCCTGCTCGACGGCCTTGGCGAGCGCGGGCGCGAAATCTTCCTGATGGCCCAGCTCGATGGTCTGAGTTTCGTGGAGATCGGCCGCCGCCTGGAGCTGTCGACCAACACCGTACGCAAGCATTTCGTCCGCGCCCTGACTCACTGCCTGCTGTTGCTCGAGGACTGAGCCGTGGCCCCGCCGCTCGATGTGAAGGTGCTGGAAACCGCCGCGCAGTGGTACGTCGACCTGCGTGAGGACGCCGGCCCCGATGCGCAGGTTGCCCATCGCCAGTGGTTGAATGCCTGCCCGCGTCACCAGCAGGCCTGGGCGCGGGTGCAGCGTCTGGAGCAGACCCTGGGCAAGGTCGACGCCGGCATTGTCCGTCCGACCCTGGCCGGCCTGCGTGGCAGCCGCCGCGAGGTCATCAAGTTCCTGACCCTGGCGCTGGTTGCCGCAGGCACTGGCACCTACGCCTGGCAAGCGTTGCCCTGGCGCGCCGCCATGGCCGAGCACCGCACGGTGACCGGCGAACGACGGCGGCTGCTCCTGCCGGATGGCAGTCGACTGACCCTCAACACCCGCAGCTCGGCAGATGTGCACTTCGGCGAGCAGTTGCGCGAAATCCATCTGCGCTGCGGGGAGATCGCCGTGGAGACCACGGCCGACCCACGCGGCCGACCCTTCGTCGTGCATTCCGCCCAGGGCAGCATCCGCGCGTTGGGCACACGCTTCCTGGTGCGCAGCGACGAGGATCGAACCCGCGTCGATGTGTTGCAGCATGCCGTGGAAATCCGCCCTGCCGATGCCCCCGACCGGCCCCTGCGCCTGGAGGCGGGGCAACAGGTGTGGTTCAGCGCCACCCAGATCGAGCCCGTCACCCAGACACCGCGCAACGCCGATGTCTGGGTCAACGGTTTGCTGGTGGTCAGCGACTGGCGCCTGGAAACGTTCGTCGACGAGCTGTCGCGCTATCACCAGGGGCACCTCAGCGTTCACCCGGCGGTTGCCGGGCTGCGCATCTCCGGTATGTTCCAGCTGGGTCACCCCGACCGCGTACTGGACAACGTCGCGGCGACCCTGCCGGTGCGCGTCCACCGCTTCACCCGCTACTGGGCCCGGCTGGAACCCCGCTGAGCGCGTTGTGAAGAAAGTTTCGTACAGGGGTTGTTGATTTTAATTCTCGTTCGTCTTGGTAGTAGAAGCGCACCAGGCGCCGTCTCTACACCTGCCATTGGGCGAAAGGAAAATTCATGTCCTGTACGTCGTACTCCCGCATTTCGAGCGCCCATCACGCGTCCCCCGTGCACCCTCTGCAACGCGCCATCCGCTATGCCCTGCTGGGCGCGGCTCTGGCGGCCCCTGTGGGCAGCGCGCTGGTGGCCACACCGGCCTGGGCGCAAACCGCAGCCGCGGAGTTCGACTTCTCGATCCCGGCCGGCTCGCTCGAAGCCGCACTGGTGCAGTACTCGACCACGGCCGGCGTGACCGTCTCGTTCGCCCCCGATGACATGCGCGGCCGGCAATCGTCCGGTCTGCATGGCCGCTATGAAGCCGATGAAGCCCTGCAGCACCTGCTGGTCGGCAGCGGCCTGCAAGCGGCCCGCCAGGGCAATCGCAGCTACACGCTGCTGCCGACGGACACCTCCGGCATGCTCAATCTGGGCGCCACCACCGTGAATGCAGCGGGCCTGGGCGGAACCACCGAAGGCACCGGCTCCTATACCACCGGCTCGACCAGTACGGCGACCGGCTTGCCTCTGTCGATTCGGGAGACGCCGCAGTCGGTCTCGGTGATTACCAGCCAGCGCATGCGCGACCAGGGCCTTACCGAGCTGACCGACGTGGTGCGCCAGACGCCTGGTCTGACCATCAACCAGAACGGTAACGCCGGCTCTGACGGAAGCTCCATCTACTCGCGCGGCTTTGCTGTCGAGAATTTCCAGATCGATGGCCTGCAGCTGCTCGACAGCAACTATGGAGCGACCGCGCAGAGCAACGACATGGTGCTGTACGACCGGGTGGAAATCATCCGCGGTGCGACGGGCCTTACCAACGGCGTGGGCACCCCGGGCGCCACCCTCAACATGATCCGCAAACGGCCGACCTTCACGCCGCAGAGCAGCGTCACGGTGAAGGCGGGTTCGTGGAACTACCAGCGTACCGAGGTTGATTTCAGCGGCCCGCTGAGCGACAGCGGTAACGTGCGCGGACGCTTCGTCGGGGCGTATCAGGACAACGAGTCCTACATCGACCGCCTCAACGAGCGAAAGAAAGTGTTCTACGGGGTGATCGAGGCCGACCTGGGTCCCGATACGCTGGTGACCGTAGGCCTCGACTCGCAATCCGATAACTTCGATGACCACGCCCGTGGCGGCCTGCCGCTGTTCAATAGCGACGGTACACGTGCGAAATGGGACGACTCGGACTCTGCAGGCGCCTCCTGGGCCTACTCAAAACGCAGCGCCGTGTCCGGTTTTGCGATCCTCGAACACAACCTGACTGAGCGCTGGAAAGCCAAACTGACCGTCAATCAGCGTCGTAGCGAATACGACGAGTTGAGTGGCTACGCGGGCGGCGGCAATCCGAACCCGGCTACCGGTGGCGGGGTCATCCTGTACGCCAACCGCTGGATGGCCAAGCCGGTGCAGAACAGCTTCGACCTGAACCTGGCGGGTAGCTTCGACCTGTTCGGCCGTGAGCACGATGCGGTAATCGGCTACAGCCAACAGAAGACCGACTACAGCACCCCTACCTACACCTGGGATTGGCCGTACCCGGTGATCGGCAATATCTATAACTGGGACGGCTCCAACCCCGGTCGCCCGCCTCTTCAGGCTGTCGGCCACCAGGACTTCAGCGAAGAACAGACCGCCGCCTACGGCAGCACCCGGCTGCGCGTCACCGATGACTTGTCGCTCATCCTCGGCGCACGCTTGATCGACTGGGAAAACACGGTCAAGAACGACTACTACGACGGCACACCGAGTGATACCAGTGATCGTAGCGAAACCGGCGTGGTCACGCCCTTCGCCGGTTTGGTTTACGACCTGAACGACAACTGGTCGCTGTACGGCAGCTACACCAGCATCTTCAAGCCGCAGAGCAACAAGACACTGACTGGCGCTTACATCGATCCGCTGGAAGGTGTTGGTTATGAAGTGGGCAGCAAGGGGGCCTTCTTCGACGACCGTCTGAACGTTGGCCTGGCGATTTACCAGATCGAGCAAGACAACCTGGCGGTCTCCCTCCCGAACCAGTTTGCACCAGATGGCAGCCAGGCCTACCGCTCTGAATCCGGCACCAAGACCCGCGGCTTCGAGTTCGAAGTCTCCGGCGAACTGGCCGCAGACTGGCAGGCCAGCGCCAGCTTCAGCCGCAACATCGTGCAGGACAGCCAGGGTAAGAAGCTCAACACCAACGTGGCGCAGAACACCGCCAAAGTCTTCACCACCTACACCCTGCGCAGTATCGGCAACGGCCTGACGGTGGGCGGTGGCATCAACTGGCAGAGCGAAATCTACAGCGAGGGTCTGGGGCCGACGCGCAATCAACGGTTTGCCCAGGATGACTACGCCCTGGTCGACGTGATGGCGCGTTACCCGCTGACCCAGCAGCTCACCGCCACCCTCAACCTGAATAACCTGCTCGACGAGGAGTACTACACCACTACCTCCTCCAGTTACTTCGGTACGCCGCGCAACGCCAGCCTCGGCCTGCGCATGGAGTTCTGACGCATGGCTGCCAGCCCGGGAAATGCCTTGATGACGGGCGTTTCCCGGGGTCTGGCCGACTGCGAGTCGCTGAGCAACATGTTGTTACAGGTAGTGGGGCGTGGGGTATGGCAGTTTTTCCGAGCTCATCCGTCCTTGATGTATGAGCACAGCGTTTTTCAGGCCGCTCCCCGCTCCCTCCGATGTACCCACGCCATCCGCATGACCCCCTGGGCCACCTTCGTGCTCTCCACGGACGTGGCGCGGGGGCGGTGTGACACGACGTTTTTTCAAGGACGCCCGCCCCATGACCCTGCCTCTGCGCTCGTTTTCGCGCCGCTGGATACTGCTGGCCCTGGTACCGCTGGCATTGCTCGGTGCCTGGTGGTGGCCGGGCGATTCGGCGCCCGGCTATGTCACGGCTAACGTCACCCGTGGCGACGTCGAAGCCACGGTGGTGGCCATCGGCACCCTGCAGCCGCGCCACTCGGTGGATGTTGGCGCCCAGGTATCCGGGCAGATCATGCGCCTGCACGTGGAACCGGGTGACCAGGTGGAGAAGGGCCAACTGCTCGCGGAAATCGACGCCAGTCTGCACGAGGCCACGGTCGAAGCCGACCGCGCGGCCCTCGACGGCCTGCGTGCACAACTGGCCGAGCAACAGGCGCAGCTCGACCTCGCGCGCCAGCAGCACCGCCGCCAGCAGCGTCTGCTGGTCGACGAAGCCACCCGCGAGGAAGACGTGCAGATCGCCATCGCGACCCTGCGCTCGGCCGAAGCCCGCCTGAAACAACTGCGTGCACAGATCGCCGAAGCCCAGGCGCGCCTGCGCGGCAACGAAGCACAGCTCAGTTACACCCGCATCTACGCGCCCATCGCCGGCTCGGTGCTGGGCGTGGACGTGAAACAGGGCCAGACCCTCAACGCCACCTACCAGACGCCAACGGTGATGCGCATCGCCGACCTCTCCAGCATGACCGGCTGGACCCGGGTATCCGAGGCCGATATCCGCCGGGTCAAGGCGGGTCTGCCGCTGTACTTCACCACCCTGGGCGGTGACGAGCGGCGTTGGCACAGCACCGTTCGCCAGGTGCTGCCGGCGCCCCCGGTGCCGGCGAGCAGCCAGGGCGAATCGACCAGCAGCGCCAGCGAAACGGAAAAGGTGGTGCAGTACACCGTGCTGTTCGAGGTGGACAACAGTGACGGCGAACTGATGCCGCAGATGACTGCCCAGGTGGTATTCGTCACCGCCTCGGCCAAGGACGTGCTCACGGCGCCGCTGGATGCCTTGCAGGGCAAACCGGGCGCCTACCAGGTGCGCGTTCTGGCCAGCGGCGGACAGCCCGAGCTGCGTTCGGTGACCGTTGGCGCGCGGGATCGCCAGGTGGCGGAAATCACCGAGGGCCTGGTCGAAGGCGAGCGCCTGGTGACCGGTGACGCGCCGCCCGACAGCGGCATGTCGAGGTTCCAGTGGTAGCTCCAGTAAAAGCACCGCTGATCGAACTGGACGGCATCCGCCGCACCTACGGCGGCGAAGACGGCGCACCGGCGGTGGACGTGCTGCGGGGCATCAGCCTGTCGATCCAGGCCGGGGAGTTCGTGGCCATCGTCGGCGCCTCCGGTTCCGGCAAATCGACCCTGATGAACATCCTCGGCTGCCTGGACCGACCCAGCGTGGGCAGCTATCGCTTCGCCGGGGAAGACGTGGCGGCCTTCGATGCCGACCAGCTGGCCTGGCTGCGCCGTGAAGCCTTTGGCTTCGTATTCCAGGGTTACAACCTGATCGCCACCGAATCGGCGCGGGAAAACGTCGAGGTGCCGGCTCTCTACGCCGGGATGCCGGCCGAGCAGCGCCATGCCCGCGCCTGCGCCCTGTTGCGGCGTCTGGGGCTGGACGAGCGCCTGGAACACCGTCCCGGTCAGCTCTCCGGTGGTCAGCAGCAGCGGGTGTCGATCGCCCGGGCGCTGATGAACGGCGGCCGCATCATCCTCGCCGACGAGCCGACCGGCGCGCTGGACAGCCGCAGCGGCACGGAGGTCATGGCACTGCTGCACGAGCTGGCCGATGCCGGCCACACCATCATCCTCATCACCCATGACCGTGATGTCGCCGCCCAGGCGCGACGGGTGGTCGAGGTCCGCGATGGCGAGGTGATCAGCGACAGCGGCGCCACCGTGCCGGGCAACGCCCTGCCTGCGCCGGACATGCAGCAGGCCGGTCGTGACCGGGGGGCGCCATTCTTCAGCGAGCTGGGTGACATGCTGCGCGGCGCTCTGCGCGTGTTGCTGATCCACCGCTTTCGCACCGCGCTGACCCTGCTCGGCATCGTCATCGGCGTGGCCTCGGTGATCGTCATGCTCGCCGTGGGTGAAGGCGCGCGGCAGCGCGTCGTGGCCGAGATGGGCGTGATGGGCGCCAACATGATGTACGTGAGCAGCGACGTGCCGCGCACCGGCGGCCCGATTGGCGTGCTGACCCTGGATGACATGGCCGCTATCGGCGAGCTGCGCGAAGTGGCGCGGGTGATGCCGATCCTGCGTGACCCGGCGCTGATTCGTCAGGGCCAGCACGCCTTGCAGACCGAGGTGCTTGGCGTGGGCGAACACCTGCCGCAGATCCACCACTGGCCGGTGGCCCGTGGGCGCTTTTTCAGCGCCGCAGAAAACCGCGAGATCGCACCTGTGGCGGTGCTCGGGCACGAGGTTTACGAGACGCTGTTCCCGGATGGGGGCAACCCCTTGGGCATGATCATCCTGATCAACAGCTCGCCCTTCGAGGTGATCGGGGTGATGAGCGAAAAAGGCAGCGACGCAGGCGGCAACTACCCCGACGAGCAGGTGCTGGTGCCACATGGCACGGGCGTGGTGAGGGTGTTCCCCAAGCTGCGAGACGAGAGTTATGTGGCGATCCAGGTGCGCAGCAGCGACCTGGTCATGCCGGCGCAAACGGCCATCGAAGAACTGATGCTGCAGCGCCACGGCCGCCAGGACTTTCGCGTGTACAACTCCGCCGCCAAGCTGCAGGCCGAAGCCAAGACGCGGCAGAGCATGACCCTGATGCTCGGCCTGATCGCCGCCGTGTCGCTGCTGGTCGGCGGTATCGGCGTGATGAACGTGATGCTGATGACGGTGCGCGAGCGCACCCGCGAGATCGGCATCCGCATGGCCACCGGCGCCCGCCAGCGCGACATCATGCGCCAGTTCCTCACCGAGTCGGTGCTGGTCACCCTGCTCGGCGGCAGCGTGGGCGTGGCCAGCGGCCTGCTGTTCGGCGCGCTGCTGATTCTCTGGGACGTACCGCTGGTGTTCTCGCTCTCCGCCATGCTGCTGGCCTTCGGCTGCTCGGTGGGTACCGGCCTGGTGTTCGGTTACCTGCCGGCGAAGACCGCCGCCCGGCTCGACCCGGTGGTGGCACTGGCCGCGCAATGACAGGATTTTCCATGACCCGCTCTCTTCCCTCCATGCTGTGCATCGCCCTGCTGTTGGCGGGCTGCAGCCACAAACCCGACGCGCCTGCCGAGCTGCCTGTTGCTCCTACGCAATGGCGCCACGTGCAGGGCGGCGAGGTCGTGACGGATACCTGGTGGCGCAGTTTTGCCAGCACCGAGCTGAATGCGCTGATCGACCAGGCACTGCGCAACAACCAGGACCTGGCGGCGGCCGCCGCACGCCTGCGCCAGGCCGAAGCCTCGAGCCGTGCCGCCGGCGCCCCGTTGCTGCCGCGCCTGGATGGCAACCTGGGCGCCGCCCGTGAAGGGCGGCTCGGCGGCAATGGCGAAGCCGCGGGCAATCGCTACAACGGCGGCCTTGCTGCGAGCTATGAAGTGGATCTGTGGGGGCGTCTGGCGGCTGACTACGACGCGGCCCGGGACGAGCTGGCCGCCAGCCGCTTCGACCGTGACGCCCTGCGCCTGAGCCTGATCGCCACGCTGGTGGACACCTGGTTGCGCCAGGTCGCCCTCGACGAACGCCAGCGCCTGGCGGATCTCAACCTGAACAACGCCGAACGGGTGCTCGCCACCGTACAGGCCCGCCAGGCCGCCGGGGCCGCCACGCCGCTGGAGCTGGCGCAGCAACGTGGCCTGGTGGCCGAGCAGCGGCGCGACCGCGAAGCCCTGCGTCAGCAGGCCGATGACGTGCGCAGCGACCTCGCTGTATTGCTGGGCCAGGGCGAGCCGGCTGCGGGATCCTCTGCTTCGCTTGTCGCGCTGCAGTCGCCTGCGCTGACGGCCGGTTTGCCCAGCGAGCTGCTGCTACGCCGCCCGGACCTGGCCCGCGCCGAAGCACAGCTGAGCGCCGCCGATGCCAACCTGCGTGCCGCCCGCGCCGCCTTGTTACCGCGCCTGAATCTCTCCGCTGGCGCCAATGGCTCAGCCGGCAACCTGAGCCGCGTGCTTGCTGATCCGCTGTATTCGCTGGCGGCGGCGCTGACCGCCCCGATCTTCGACGGCGGCGCCCTGGCCGCTGAACGTGACCGCAGCGATGCCCGGCGTGAAGAACTGCTGGCCAGCTACCGCCAGCGCATCGTCGAAGCCTTCGCCGATGTACAGATTGCGCTCAATGCCGGTAACGGTGTGGAAGCTCAGTGGCAGGCACAGCAGGACGTGCAGGCCCAAGCCGAACGTGCCCTGCAACTGGCCGAACGGCGCTACCAGGCGGGCGCCGATGACCTGCTCAACCTGCTCGATGCGCAGCGCACGCTGTATGCCGCCGAAGACCAGAGCGCCCTACTGCGCCTGGCCCGCCTGCAAAGCGGCGTGGCGCTGGCCCGGGCGCTTGGAGGGGGTTGGCGTCCATGAGGAAAGGAAGCGACAGCTCCGCCTAAGTACGGCGAACGGGCCACATGAGCCGACGGACAGGTGCCATGCTTTCGCTGACCCTTTTTTCTGGACGGTTTTCAGGCCCTTTAAAATCAATGGCTTGTGATTGCGCTGGAAAAAAGGGGCAAACGACCTGAATGCGCGTTCAAACGTTGAGAAACAATGAGTTGGCCGTTATTGTCCCTTCTTCACTGCCGTATAGGCAGCTCAGAAAAACTGCGGTCGGCAGGTTGAGGATGTTCGTGTCTTCACTGCCGTATAGGCAGCTCAGAAAATCCAACTGGCCAACACGCTGGTCAACACTGACTTCACTGCCGTATAGGCAGCTCAGAAAAGTTGGCCGAGCCGGAAATCGTCAAGGTCGAGCTTCACTGCCGTATAGGCAGCTCAGAAATACCAGGAGCTGCAGCGCTCGACCGAGTGGCGCTTCACTGCCGTATAGGCAGCTCAGAAAATCCTGGAGCAGTACGGATGGAAGACAGCCAGCTTCACTGCCGTATAGGCAGCTCAGAAATTGTCGACGCCGTACTGCAGCCATAGCCAGCCCTTCACTGCCGTATAGGCAGCTCAGAAACAGGCGGCGAGTAGGTAGTCGCTGTCGTCGCTCTTCACTGCCGTATAGGCAGCTCAGAAATGTCAAGACCTGCTCGTGATTCCAGGTGTAACCTTCACTGCCGTATAGGCAGCTCAGAAATCGATGGGCGTGCGCGACGGCAGCGCCACCAGCTTCACTGCCGTATAGGCAGCTCAGAAATGCCGCTGGCTACCGTGGCCGCGTTCAACCAACTTCACTGCCGTATAGGCAGCTCAGAAAAGCTGGTCGGCCTCCAGGCCGCGGTTGTCGGTCTTCACTGCCGTATAGGCAGCCCCTCTTGGCAATACGCGACAGAACGGGCTTTACTGCCGACATTGCTCAGGAGCCGTTCATGGACGACATCAGCCCCTCCGACCTCAAGTCGATTCTTCACTCCAAGCGCGCCAACCTCTATTACTTGCAGCACTGCCGGGTGCTGGTCAATGGCGGTCGGGTCGAGTACGTCACCGATGCAGGCAAGCAGTCGTTGTACTGGAATATTCCCATCGCCAACACGACCACGGTTTTGCTAGGCACCGGTACGTCGATTACTCAGGCGGCAATGCGTGAGTTGGCCAAGGCGGGTGTGTTGGTGGGGTTCTGCGGGGGCGGCGGTACACCGTTGTTTTCGGCCAACGAAATGGATGTGGAGGTCGCCTGGTTTTCGCCGCAAAGTGAATACCGCCCCACCGAGTACCTGCAGAAATGGGTCGGTTTCTGGTTCGACGACAGCAAGCGATTGGAGGCAGCCAAGGCTTTTCAAATGACCCGTCTGCAGCGCATCCGCAGTGGCTGGCTTAATAACCGATTGTTGAAGGAGGGTGGCTTTCAGGTCGATGCCGATGCGCTCGAACGTGCCCTCGATGCATCACAGGTCGCGATTCAGGCCGCGCCGGACAACACCATCCTGCTCACCGAAGAGGCACGCCTGAGCAAGCAGCTGTTCGCCCTCGCTGCACGCGCAGTCAGTTATGGCGACTTCACCAGGGCCAAGAAGGGCAGCGGCAGCGACCCCGCCAACCGCTTTCTCGATCACGGCAACTACCTGGCCTACGGCCTGGCCGCCAGCGCTACCTGGGTGCTGGGCATCCCCCACGGTTTGGCCGTGCTGCACGGTAAAACACGTCGCGGCGGCCTGGTATTCGACGTTGCCGATCTGGTCAAGGATGCCACTGTTCTGCCGCAGGCTTTCGTCAGCTCTGTCCGCGGCGATGAAGAACAGGAATTTCGCCAGGCGTGTATCGAAAATCTGACGCGAAACGAGTCGTTGGACTTCATGATCGACACGCTCAAAGCCGTGGCTGAACAGGTCGGCGCATGAATATTTTGCTGATCGCCCAGTGCGACAAGCGTGCACTGGTAGAAAGCCGGCGCGTTCTTGACCAATTTGCCGAACGCCGTGGTGAGCGCACTTGGCAGACGCCAATTACTCAGGCCGGGCTGGAGACGTTACGCACGCTGCTGAAGAAAACCGCACGGCGCAACACGGCCGTGGCCTGTCACTGGATTCGTGGGCGCGACCACAGCGAGTTGCTGTGGATCGTCGGTGACGCCAGCCGTTTCAATGAGCAGGGTGCGGTACCCACCAATACCACCCGCCGCGATGTGCTGCGCAAGGCTGACGAGAACGACTGGCACAGTGCCGAAGACATCAAACTGCTGGCGCAGATGGCCGCGTTGTTTCACGACATCGGCAAGGCCAACACGGCCTTTCAGGCCAAGTTGCGTGGCAAGGGTCCATTGGCCGATGCCTACCGTCACGAGTGGGTGTCACTGCGTCTGTTCGAGGCCTTCGTTGGCAGCGGCAGCAGCGATGCGGACTGGCTGCAGCGCCTGGTGGGTTACAACGATGATGGCTGGCTCGCACGACTGCGTCCGGATCATCTGCATGCACCGTCAGGCCCCTTTACCAAGAGCCACCTTCCGCCGCTGGCCCAGGCAATCGGCTGGCTGATCGTCAGTCATCATCGTTTGCCTGCCGCGAAGACCAACGCGCCAAGCGTGAAGGCGTTGCCCGTGGTGATTCGTGCCGACTGGTGCGGTGCACGCAGCGAGGCCAGTGAAGCCGAGAAGGCGGCTTGCTGGCAGTTTTCCGCGGGCCATTTACCGTTCTCCAGTGCTGCCTGGAAAAGCCGTACTGCCGCTTGCGCACAGGCACTGGTCGACCGCCCGGGGCTGTTGCAACGTGCAAGTGAGCTGCTTGCCGATCCTTATCTCATGCACCTGTCGCGGCTGGTGCTGATGCTCGCCGACCATCATTACTCGAGCCAGCCGGCTAACCCGCGATTGGGTGACCAGGGCTTTCCCGCCCACGCCAATACCGAGAAGGGCGGTGCGTTGAAACAGCGCCTCGACGAGCACCTGCTCGGCGTTGCTCTCGGCGCACGACGCATCACCGGTATGCTGACGCGGCTGGAGCGCAGTCTGCCGCGTATTGCCCGACACAAAGGCTTCAAGCGCCGCGCCACGGACGAGCGCTTCCGCTGGCAGGACAAGGCTTTCGATCTTGCCAGCGGGTTGCGTGATGCCTCTGCTCGGCAGGGGTTTTTCGGTATCAACCTGGCGTCCACCGGTTGTGGCAAGACCCTGGCCAACGGTCGCATTCTCTATGCGCTGGCTGACCCGCAACGCGGCGCCCGTTTCAGCATCGCCCTCGGCTTGCGTACCCTCACATTGCAGACCGGCGAGGCCTACCGGGAAAAACTCGGTCTTGGTGACGATGATCTGGCGGTTCGCGTGGGTGGGCTGGCCGTGCGCGAGCTGTTCGAGCTGGGTACCAGCCAGCGTCAGGCCGAAGTACAAGGCAGCGAATCCGCCGGCGCCCTGCTCGAGAACGGTCATGTGCATTACGAAGCCAATCTCGAAGACGGCCCGCTGAAGGAGTGGTTGCAACAAGATCCGCTGCCGCACAAATTGGTCAGCGCCCCCGTGCTGGCCTGCACCGTCGATCACCTGATCCCCGCGTGCGAGAGCACCCGTGGCGGCCGGCAGATTGCGCCGATGCTGCGGCTGCTTACGTCCGATCTGGTACTGGACGAGCCGGATGATTTTGACCTCGCCGACCTGCCCGCGCTGACCCGCCTGGTGCATTGGGCCGGCCTGCTCGGCAGCCGCGTGCTGCTGTCCTCCGCCACCCTGCCGCCGGCCTTGGTGCGCGGTCTGTTCGAGGCCTATCGCGCGGGGCGGGCAGCCTATCGCAAGCATCGAGGCGAACCGGGCGCCTCGGCGGGTATCTGCTGCGCCTGGTTCGACGAGTTCGGCTGTCGAACGTCTGACCACGTGGATGGCGACACCTTCGCTGGGCAGCACACTGCCTTTATCGACACGCGTCTGGCAGCCTTGAGCAAACAGCCGGTGCGCCGCCGTGCCCGTATCGTGCCTATCGCCAGTGCCAGCCGCGAGCGCCCGGCTATCTGCGCCGAGTTGGCGGCTCAGTTGCCGGTATGGATGAACGAGCTGCACCAGCGGCATCACAGCGCGTCTGCCGACGGCAAATGCGTCAGCTTCGGCCTGGTACGCCTGGCCAATATCGACCCACTGATCGAACTGGCCCAGGCGTTGTATGCCCAGGGCGCGGCCGAAGGTGTGCGTCTGCACCTGTGCGTGTACCACTCACGCTTTCCGTTGCTGCTGCGTTCGGCCATCGAGCGGCAGCTGGACAGTCTGCTGCGCCGCCACGAGCCGGAGGCGATCTTCACTCAGTCGACCGTACGTGATGCCTTGGCCCGTTATTCCGAGACGAATCACCTGTTTGTCGTAATCGCTTCTCCGGTGGCCGAGGTGGGGCGTGATCACGATTACGACTGGGCCATCGTGGAGCCGTCGTCGATGCGCTCGATCATTCAGCTGGCCGGGCGCATTCGTCGTCATCGACCCGGCGCCTGCGACAGTGCGAACCTCTATCTGCTGTCCCACAACATCCAGGCGCTGCAAGGTGCTCCGGTCGCCTTTACCCGACCCGGCTTCGAAAGTGATGCCTGGCGTCTGAGCAGCCATGACCTGAACGAGCTGTTGCCGGTAGAATCCCTCGCCATTGACGCCGCACCACGTATCGTCGAAGCAGCAACGCTGCAGCCAAAAAACCGTCTGGTGGATCTGGAACACGCCCGTTTGCGCGCCGACCTGCTCGCCGAAGGCGCTAGCAACACAGCCTTCACCGCGCCGCTCTGGTGGCAGAGCCCGGCCACGCTCAGCGGGGTGTTGCAGAAGCAGCAACCCTTCCGCCATGGCCGTCCGCAGTTGGAGTACGCCTTGTTACCCGATGAGAATGACGAGTCGCCGTTTACCTTTCACCGCGACGAAGACGACGGTACCTGGCGAACGCTGGATAACCTGCTCGATGACCTGCCGTTGCAGCACGGTCCCCGCGTCCACAGCTGGGGGCAGGGTGGTTATGAGGACGAACTGTCCGCGCTGGCCGAGCAGAAGGGGTTGGGGCTTCGTGCCTGTGCCATGCGCTACGGGCGTGTGAGCCTCGACTGCGAGCGCAATGACAGCGGTACGCTGACGGATCGCCCATGGCGCTGGCATCCCTATCTTGGCTTTGCCAGCAGCAAATAATCCTCAGGATTATGAGGATTTACTGTGTTGGCGCAGAACGCTACTGAGCTTGGTGCCTTTATCCGCTTTGCGCGCAAGTGCCCAGAACATTGCCGGCAGAAACGCAGCAGGGTAATACGGCGCTGTTGGCAGGGTTCCCGGCGAGGATACAGGTGGTGGAGCCGCAGGCAACCGGCGGCGCTAGGGCCGAACGTGTAAAAGAAAGCCGTTTTCTTTACACGTCTCAGAGCACGCATAAAGAAAACGGCACTTGCTTTACATGACGCTGCGTTACTTGGGAGTCATTCGTTCCAAGGATTAATCAGAGAAGCCCCAAGCCCTTCGAAGTGGCGCGTGTTGCGCGTGGCAATCACGGCACCATGCAACCGGCCAATGGCTGCAATCTGCAGATCCGCCATATCGACCGAGCGGCCTCGGCTCTCGGCGTCGGCTGCTAGCTCGGCATAGTGTTCAGCGGCCTGGGTGTCGAACGGCAGAATGCTGCCTGCGAAATCCTGCTCGAACATCTCTGTCGCCCTGTCCAGAAGGCCTTGCTTACGCTTCCCATCAGGCATACGAGCAATGCCATACAGGATCTCGGCAACAGTGATTGCGCAAATCACCAACCCGCTTGCCGGCTGAGCATCAACCCAGGACAGCACCTGCTGGTCAGGCGTGGCTCGCATGAGCTCCGACAGGACATTGGTGTCGAGCAGGATCATTCATCGAAACTCGCAGCGCGGGGTTTGTTCTTGCGCTCAGGCAACTGCAGGTCAGCCCCATCCAGTGCGGCGAAGCGACTGTTGATACGACTTCCGAGCCCGCCCTTGGAGTCCATGCGCGAAAGCGCTTGGCGAATGATGACCCTTGCTTCTTCTTCCATTGAGCGGCCATGACTGGCAGCCACAATCCGCAGCTGCGCTTTGAGCTCATCGTCCAGGTTACGAATGGTGATACTGGCCATAGGGCCTCCAGGTGCTATCAATGCAATCATTGATAGCATACAGGCACGCTTGTGACACGTCCTTTATGCAGCAGCTGCCGCTTGTGTAAGTAATGGCCGTTGGCTACCGTCAAGCCTCGGGTTACCAGATACCTTCTGAAATCCCATGGCCAACAAGGAGGTGCCATTTGAGCGATTCTGCTCCTGCCGCTACAGCCGCACTCCGCGACCTGATCCATACCTTTATCCACGCCCGCCTGCAGGCCAAGCTCGACAAGCTGGCCGGTGACGATCCCAAGCGCCAGCAACTGCTCGAAGACTATTGCCCCGAGGCCTGGCTTGCCGATGCTGCACGGCGGGTGGCGCAGATACAGCTCGCCACCCACACGCTCAAGCCCATCCACCCTGATGCACGGGGCAGCAGCCTGCACGTACCGCCGGACGATGCCCAATTGCCGGGAATGGTCTCCAGCAACTGCCTGGCCGGGCGCTGGGATGATGACGTGGTGGGTAACGCGGCAGCGCTGGATGTGTTCAAGTTTCTCAAGCTGGAACATGAGGGCCGAACCCTGTTGCAACGCCTGCTGGAAAACGACGGCGACACGCTCTCCGCCCTTAGCGATAACACCGAACACGCCGAGGCCTGGCGCGCCAGCTTTGCCGCCATCACCGAAAGTCGTGGGCCGTTGGCCTCTCACTCTCTGGCCAAGCAGGTCTACTTTCCCCTGCCGGATGGTGGCTACCACCTGCTGGCGCCGCTGTTCCCCACCAGCCTGGTACATCGTGTGCAGCAACGCATGCGTGCAGATCGCTTCGGGGATACGGCGAAAGCTGCGCGTGACGCGCGAAGAGCGAAACAGCCCTCCGAAAACGGTTATTGCGAGTATCTCGACCTGGCGATCCAGAAGTTCGGCGGCACCAAACCACAAAATATTTCGCAGCTCAACAGTGAGCGCTACGGCGAAAACTGGCTGCTCGCTTCACTGCCGCCGCAATGGCGCAGCCTCGATCTACGGCCACCGCTGCGACGGGATTCGGCTTTCGAGTTTATTTACCGCAACAATAAGGCCCTGCGCGCCCGGGTCACCGAGCTGCAGCATTTCTTACGGGTGACGGCGCACAACAACTGGCAGGTCCGCCGCAAGCGCGCCCGCCTGCTCGGCGAAATCACCGATGCCTTCCATCAGTACGCTGCCGAGCTGCTGGAAGCCAACCGCAGCCAACAGCTGCCTGCTGGCTGGAGCGCTCATCCCGATTGCCGCCTGGACGATAGCGAGCGCCACTGGCTCGACCCGCTACGTGTGCATCAGGACATGGCGTTTCAAAGCACCCATCTCTGGCGTGACTGGCCGGAACAGGCCAGCAAACGCTTCGGCAACTGGCTGAACCGCACGCTCGACCACGACATCCTGCGCCTGGGCGAAGCCGAGGCCGAGCACTGGAGCGGCGTGCTGCACGACGAACTACGGATGTTCAAGGAGATGCTCGACGATGGACGTGCCTGAAGCCCTGCTCCTGCTGCCGCGCCTGCGCGTGCAGAACGCCAACGCCATTTCCGGGCCGCTGACCTGGGGCTTTCCGGCGGTCACCGCCTTTACCGGCTTCGTCCATGCCCTGCAGCGCAAGCTGCGCGAGGAAATGGACATCACCCTGGATGGAGTGGCCATCGTCTGCCATCACCACCAGGCACAAACCTCCCAGCCTGCCGGCAAGCGTACTCAGGTGTTCCACCTGTCGCGTAACCCGGTCGGCAAGGATGGTTCGACCTCTGCCATCGTCGAAGAGGGCCGTATCCACCTGGAAATCAGCCTGCTGGTCGGCGTGACCGGCGGCGCCTTGTACGATGGTGTGCTTGACCAAGCCGCCATCGCCCAGCGCGCCTGGGACATCGCCCTCGGCATGCGCCTGGCGAGTGGCAGCCTGCTGCCACCGACCTGGAAACTGGGCGAGCGCAACCGGCCGCTACTCGAACTCTGGCCTGGCACCGCCGATGAGGAGGCGCGCCTGAGTCGACGCCTGGGCCAGCGCTTGCTACCCGGTTTCGCCCTGATCCCGCGCGACGATCTGCTGACCCGCCACACCGCCACCCTGCAAGAAAAAGACGCCAGCCTGACCACCCTGGACGCGCTACTCGACCTCTCACGCCTGAATATCGAGCCGCCTGGCTCGTTGGATGAAAGCGGTGAACCACGGGAACACTGGCAAGTGCGCCAACGCACTGGCTGGTTGGTACCCATCCCCATCGGTTACCGCTCGCTGTCGGCCCATGCGCCCGGCAGTGTGCGCAACGCCCGCGACCGCAGCGTGCCGTTTCATTTCGTCGAAAGCCTTTACGGCCTCGGTGAATGGCGCAGTCCCCACCGTTTCAGCGATATCCGCCAGCTGCTCTGGTACCACCAGGCCGAAGCCGATCTGTACCGCTGCACCGCCCCCTTTCTTGATCTCGAAGCCCTCGCATAAGGACATCCGACCATGGCCAAGACAACCGACCTGACCACCGCCTCCGTTCTCGCCTTCGAGCGCAAGCTCGATCCCTCCGATGCCCTGCTCTATGCCGGACGCTGGAGCGAACGCGATGCGAACACCTGGCAACCCATACCCATCCGCGAAAAATCCGTGCGCGGTACCATCTCCAACCGTCTCAAGACCAAAGACCGTGATCCCGCCAAGCTGGACGCCTCGATCCAGTCGCCCAACCTGCAAACCGTCGATGTCGCTGCCCTGCCAGCGGATGCCGATACCCTCAAGGTACGCTTCACCCTGCGCGTACTCGGCGGTGCTGGCACGCCGTCGGCCTGCAACGATGCCGACTATCAGAGCAAGCTGCTGGGTACCGTGCGTACCTACGTCGAGGCGCAGGGTTTCACCGAGTTGGCTCGCCGCTATGCGGCGAACCTGGCCAACGGCCGCTTTCTATGGCGCAACCGTATCGGCGCCGAAGCGGTCGAGGTGCGCATTGCCCGCCTGCAGAACGGCGAGGCGGCGCAAACCTGGGCGTTCGATGGTCTCTCCCTGTCGCTGCGGGATTTTGCCAGCCACAAGGGTGTCGACAGCCTCGGCGCCGTGATCGCCGAGGGCCTTGCCGGCAAGAGCCACCTGTTGCTGGAAATTGTCGCCTTCGTGCGTATCGGCGACGGCCAGGAAGTTTTCCCTTCGCAGGAACTGATCCTTGACCGCGGCGACAAGGGCGGAAAGAGCAAGACGCTCTACCACGTCCGCGATGTAGCGGCGATCCACTCGCAAAAGATCGGCAACGCCCTGCGCACCATCGACACCTGGTACCCAGAAGCAGGCGAGCTGGGCCCCATCGCCGTCGAACCCTATGGCTCCGTAACCTCTCAGGGCAAAGCCTACCGACAGCCCAAGGACAAGGCTGACTTTTACAGCCTGTTCGACAGTTGGGTACTCAAGGATGCGTTGCCGGCGGTCGAGCAACAGCACTACGTGATCGCCAACCTGATCCGCGGCGGTGTATTCGGTGCCGCCGAGGAGAAGTGAGCATGGATCACTACATCGACCTGAAACTTCTGCCGGACCCGGAGTTCCCGGCCACGCAGCTCATGAGTGCGCTGATCGCCAAGCTGCACCGAGGTCTGCACGACCTGCGGCGTACCGATGTGGGCATCAGCTTTCCTGATACGCAAGCCGTCGGGCATGGCCTTGGCCCACGGCTGCGCCTGCATGGTTCGGTCGAGGCGCTGGACAGCCTGCTGGCACTGAACTGGCTGAGCGGCATGCGTGACCACGTGAGCCTGAGCGAATTGGCCCTGGTGCCTGCACAGGTACAGTGGCGTTGCGTCAGCCGCGTGCAGGTGGACAGCAACCCGGAGCGTGTCCGTCGTCGACTGGTGAAACGCCACGGGATCAGCGAGGACGAAGCCAGGCAGCGTATTCCCGACACTGCTGGTAAACGGTGTGATTTGCCCTATGTGATCCTGCGCAGCAAAGACAATGGCCACAGCTTTCGCCTGTTTGTCCGCCACGGCCCATTGCGTGATACCCCCACACCTGGCCCGTTCGGCGCCTACGGCCTCAGCTCCCAGGCCAGTATTCCCTGGTTCTGACCCTTTTTTTGCGACACCCAACCGGGGCGCTTGTAAATCAAGTACTTACAAGTGACCCCGGAAAAAGGGTAAACGGCTGAAAAATAGAGGTATACCTTCATAATCAAGCCGTTAGCGCTGCCATGCTCTACTTCACTGCCGTATAGGCAGCTCAGAAAATAATGTGAACAACTTCACCATGGTTTTTTACCTTCACTGCCGTATAGGCAGCTCAGAAATGGTAGGCGACGGTGGGCAGGCCGAACACGAACTTCACTGCCGTATAGGCAGCTCAGAAAATGGTGAAGCCGCCGAGTTCTGCGAACACGCGCTTCACTGCCGTATAGGCAGCTCAGAAAATGAAGATTCCGACCCTGTTTCTGCTCGCCACCTTCACTGCCGTATAGGCAGCTCAGAAATCCCGTGGGCATTTGCGTTGATCGTTTTGGCGCTTCACTGCCGTATAGGCAGCTCAGAAATGCTGCTCTGAACACCAAGGAAGAGGTTAACCCTTCACTGCCGTATAGGCAGCTCAGAAAATTCTGGGCGAACGATGTGCCGATCGGCAGCACTTCACTGCCGTATAGGCAGCTCAGAAAACTTCCATCTCTACCTCCCGGGCAAAAGGCGACTTCACTGCCGTATAGGCAGCTCAGAAATCACGCTGCACACACGCGATGGCACGCTGCCCCTTCACTGCCGTATAGGCAGCTCAGAAAGTACGGATCACCCACACCGGCCCCAAGGCCGACTTCACTGCCGTATAGGCAGCTCAGAAAGGCCTGGCCGATATCGGCGACGCTCACCACCTCTTCACTGCCGTATAGGCAGCTCAGAAAAGTTGAAGGCGTTCGCAGCGTGGTCGTAGCTGCTTCACTGCCGTATAGGCAGCTCAGAAAATCATCGAAGTTCATGTTGAATGCGTTGTTGGCTTCACTGCCATATAGGCAGCTCAGAAACCGCACCCTGTAAGCGGTGAGCAGAAGCCGATTTTCACTGCCGTACAGGCAGCTTAGAAACTGATGAAGTTCGTCCCGTCATGGGCTGGCACGGGCGTTGGGTGGTGGCTGGAGCGCCGCTCCAGCTCAGTGAGCCTGGCCGTCAGGCGACAGCCTGCGCCCGGTAGCCCCAGCGCAGGCCCAGGCGGGTAAACGGCCAGAGCAGGGCCAGATGCAATACGCCCAGCATGATCAGCGGGGCAACCTCGTCGCGACCGCCCTTCAGCAGCAGGACCAGCATGAGCGCGGCGCATGCCACGGCGCTGGCGATCCACAACAGCAGCGTGATCAGGCAGGCCAGTGCCAAGCGCCCGCCCTTGAACCCCATCACCTGTTCAGGCAAGGCACCTCGCGCCGCGAAGAACGCCACCAGCAGGTAGAGCACCCCATGACCCAGGACGATCCAACCCTCCCAACCTGCCGCATAGCTGTACAGCATGCTGCTGATCAGTGACATGGCGAGGGCGCACAGTTGCACATAGACCACCACTACGCCCAGCGCGAAACACCAGGCCAGTGTCTGCCCTGGCATTTGCAGCGGGTCGGAAACCTTCTCTGCGGTGTAGCGAAACAGATGGAGCAGCAGCCACAGCGGCAGCAGGACTGCCACGCCAAAGTGCAGCAACTCCAGAGCCCACCAGGCCACGTTGATCCGCACGCCATAGCCCAGCTGTTCATGGCTCCATATGAACAGGTAGTTGAGCGCGTGGCTGCACAGCCAGGACAGGACCAGGCACGCCAGGCCATAACCGATCAGCAAGCGGGCGGGCCGCTGGTAGTTGCCCAGGCCATTGCGCTCGAGATAACTCAGCGTCAGCCAGTACACGCACAGGCCGGCCATCAGCAGGTGGCTGATCCAGTTCCTCACCCCGTAACTCAACATCCACTCACCCAGGTTCTCCATGGGGGAGTTGATCAGCAGGGCTGTCATCGACATCAGGATGCCAAGCACACCGACCAGCAGGGCGACGCCCATTAGATAGCGCGGCAGTGCGGGCACTTCACGCGCAGGGTCGACAGCCGATGGCGGGGAAGCTTCCAGAACGCTGGATTGAGTCATTAACGATCCTTGTCGTCAGGCACATGAAGTAAGGCGCGCGAGCATAGCCATCCCGGCTGCGTGGCAAAAGCCGGGTCTCGGATAACGTGCGACAGTTCGCGCTGTTCGTCGAGGGAGCGGCTCAGTTCAGGTGGCGAAACATCACAAAGCAATCCACCAGCCCATGCCGCGCGTGGCGATAGGCCTTGGGCAGGGTACCGACGATGTCAAAGCCGTGCTTCTTCCATAGCGCCACCGCGACCTCGTTGCTCGACACCACGCTGTTGAACTGCATGGCGCTGAAGCCGAGTTCGCGGCCCACCTCCAGGGAGTGGGCGCAGAGCTTGCCGGCGATGCCCTTGCCCCGCGCGGCGGGCGCGGTCATGTAGCCGCAGTTGCACACATGATCGCCCGGCCCGGCGGCGTTGGCCTTGATGTAGTAAGTGCCGAGAATCTGCCCGTCCTGCTCGGCGACGAAGGTGGCGCGGGGCAGTTCGGCCCAGGTTTTCCAGGCGGTTTCACGGTCCATGGCCGGGTCGAAGGCGTAGGTTTCCTGGGCCTGCACGACGTCACGGATGATCGGCCAGACCTGGTCGAAGTCGGCGGCGGTGATGGGGCGGATGGTCAGCATGGGCGTCGGCTCGTCATCAGTGAGGTGCATGAAAAGTGGAGTGCGCGGTGTTCTCGTAGAGTGGCTTGAGCCACAAGCCCTTGGGGCCCATCGCGGCTAAAGCCCCTCCCACAAGCTTGTGGGCGTGCCTGGTAGCGAGGCTCGGCAGCAATCCGTGGGAGGGGCTTCAGCCGCGAGCTTCTGTGGGCTAGCGGTCGTACCCCTCGGCCAGATGCTGATCCTTCAGCTTCACGTAGTTGCCCGCCGTGTAGCTGAAGAAGTTGCGCTCCTTGTCGGTCAGCGGGCGTGCCTGTTTCACCGGGCTGCCGACGTACAGGTAACCACTTTCCAGGCGCTTGCCCGGCGGTACCAGGCTGCCGGCGCCGATGATCACGTCATCCTCGACCACCGCGCCGTCCATCACGATGCTGCCCATGCCGACCAGGATGCGGTTGCCCAGGGTGCAACCGTGCAGGGTGACCTTGTGGCCGATGGTCACTTCGTCGCCGATGACCAGCGGGTAGCCGTCCGGGTTGAACGGCCCGGCATGGGTGATGTGCAGCACGCTGCCGTCCTGCACGCTGGTGCGTGCGCCGATGCGGATGTGGTGCATGTCGCCGCGGATCACCACCAGCGGCCAGACCGAGCTGTCGGCGCCCAGGGTCACGTCGCCGAGCACCACCGCCGAGCTGTCCACGAAGACCCGCTCGCCGAGCTGAGGAGTGAATTGCTGGTAAGTACGTATCGCCACGATAGAAACCTCTTGAGCTGCGGATTGCCCGGATTCTAATTAAGATGCACGGCATACGGGTTGTTAAATGCCGTGCGCGGCCCAATAACCCTCTTATCTCTCTTCGCATTACAGGTGCTTGCCCGTGACCGCCAGCAATCCCCTCCTGCAGCAATTCGACCTGCCGCCCTACTCCAGCATCCGTCCCGAGCACGTGGAACCGGCGGTAGACGCCATCCTGGCCGACAACCGCGCGGCGATCGCCGAACTGCTGGGCCAGCAATCCGGCGCCCCGACCTGGGAAAGCCTGGTGCTGGTGTTCGATGAGCTGCATGAACGCCTCGGGCGGGCCTGGAGCCCGGTGAGCCACCTCAATTCGGTGTGCAACAGCGCCGAGCTGCGCGCCGCCTACGAGGCCTGCCTGCCGAAGCTGTCGGAATACTGGACCGAGCTGGGCCAGAATCGCGCCCTGTTCCAAGCTTACGAGGCCCTGGCCAACGGGCCGCAGTCGGCGCGTTTCGACGTGGCGCAGAAGACCATCCTCGACCACGCGCTGCGTGACTTCCGCCTGTCGGGTATCGACCTGCCGGAAGCCGACCAGCAGCGTTACGGCGTGATCCAGATGAAGCTGTCCGAGCTGGGCAGCCGTTTCTCCAACCAGCTGCTCGACTCCACCCAGGGCTGGACCAAGCTGGTCAGCGACGAGGCGGCCCTGGCCGGCCTCACCGACTCGGCCAAGGCGCAGATGAAACAGGCGGCCGAAGCCAAGGGCCAGGCCGGCTGGCTGATCACCCTGGAATTCCCCAGCTACTTTGCCGTGATGACCTACGCCGACGACCGCGCCTTGCGTGAAGAGGTCTATGCCGCGTATTGCACCCGCGCCTCCGATCAGGGGCCGAATGCCGGTCAGAACGACAACGGCCCGGTGATGCAGGAGCTGCTCGACCTGCGCCAGGAACTGGCGCGCCTGCTTGGCTTCGGCAACTACGCCGAGCTGAGCCTGGCGAGCAAGATGGCGGAAAGCACCGACCAGGTGCTGAGCTTCCTGCGTGACCTGGCGGTGCGCAGCAAGCCGTTCGCCGCCCAGGACCTGGTCGAACTGCAGGCCTTTGCCGCCGAGCAGGGCTGCAACGACCTGCAAAGCTGGGACGTCGGCTACTACAGCGAAAAGCTGCGCGAGCAGCGCTACAGCATTTCCCAAGAAATCCTGCGGGCCTACTTCCCTGTGGATAAAGTCCTGTCCGGGCTGTTCGCCATCGTCGAAAAACTCTACGGCATCCAGATCAGGGAGCTGTCCGGCTTCGACACCTGGCACCCGGACGTGCGCCTGTTCGAGATCACCGAGAACGGCCAGCATATCGGGCGCTTCTTCTTCGATCTCTACGCCCGCGCCAACAAGCGTGGCGGTGCGTGGATGGACGGTGCCCGCGACAAGCGCCGCGCCGCCGATGGCCGGCTGGTCAGCCCGGTGGCCAACCTGGTGTGCAACTTCACCCCCGCCGTCGGCGACAAGCCGGCGCTGCTGACCCATGACGAAGTCACCACCCTGTTCCACGAGTTCGGCCACGGCCTGCACCACCTGCTGACCCGCGTCGAACACGCCGGTGCCTCGGGCATCAATGGCGTGGCCTGGGACGCGGTCGAGCTGCCGAGCCAGTTCATGGAAAACTGGTGCTGGGAGCCGGAAGGCCTGGCGCTGATCTCCGGCCATTACCAGACCGGCGAAGCCCTGCCCCAGGACCTGCTGGACAAAATGCTGGCGGCGAAGAACTTCCAGTCCGGCCTGATGATGGTGCGGCAGCTCGAGTTCTCCCTGTTTGACTTCGAACTGCACGCCACCCACGGCGACGGCCGCAGTGTGCTGGAGGTGCTCGAAGGCATCCGCGCCGAGGTCTCGGTGCTTCGTCCGCCGGCCTACAACCGCTTCCCCAACAGCTTTGCGCACATTTTCGCTGGCGGTTACGCGGCGGGTTACTACAGCTACAAGTGGGCGGAAGTGCTGTCGGCCGACGCGTTCTCGAAGTTCGAGGAAGAAGGCGTGTTCAACAGCGAGACCGGCCGTGCCTTCCGCGAGGCGATCCTGGCCCGTGGCGGTTCCCAGGAGCCCATGGTGCTGTTCGTCGACTTCCGTGGTCGCGAGCCGAGCATCGACGCCCTGCTGCGCCACCTCGGGCTCAGCGCGGAGGCGGCATGAGCGACGTCCCTGAGAACGTGACCCCCAAGCGCTTCATTGCCGGTGCCGTGTGCCCGGCATGCAGCGAAATGGACAGCATCAAGATGTGGAGCGTCGACGGCGTTCCGCACCGTGAGTGCGTGCAGTGCGGCTACGCCGACACCCTGGACGAGCGCGGCAACTCGGTGCCCAGGGAGTTGCCGACGCGGGTCAACATCAGCGCCCTGCAGCCGAAGAAAGCGGCCGACCCCAAGGTCAAGGCCGTGCAGTTCTTCCCCAACCCGAAGCTGAAGAAAGACAAGGATTGAGCCCCGGCAGCACCTCGATCGTGGTCCCAGTGACAAGGGATTGCGGGTGCGGCGCCTGACGCGCGGGGAAGCCGTGGTGGATGAAAAGAGCGTCATCCACCCTACGGGTGTTTGGCAATCTGCGGCGACCCCAAACGAAAACATGCACCCGAGGGTGCATGTTTTCGTTTTACGCCAAGGTGTTGTCAGCTTGTGGATAACGCTTCGGCGGGTTTCGCCTTCTTGCTGCGCATCAGGCTGTAGGCGTGCCACAGCACGGACGCCGCTGCCAGACCGAGGAAGCCCGCCGAGATCGGGCTGGTCAGGAAGGCGCTGAAGTTGCCATCGGACATCATCAGGCCACGGCGCAGGTTGGTTTCCGCCATCGGCCCGAGGATGAAGCCGATGATGAACGGCGGCGCCGGCATGCCGGCCTTGATGAAGCCGTAGCCGAGGATGCCGAACAGCAGGATGCTCCAGGCATCGAACACGCGGCTGTTGAGGCCGAAGGCACCGACCACGCAGAGCACCAGGATGATCGGCAGCAGGATGTGCTTGGGCACCGACAGCAGCTTGATGAAGATGCGCAGGCCATAGAACTCCAGCACCAGCATGATCACCGTGGCCAGGATCAGCGCGGCGAAGATGGTGTACACCAGTGGTCCCTGGGTGATGAACAGCAGTGGCCCCGGCTGGATGCCGTGGATCAGGAAGCCGCCCAGCAGCATGGCGGTCACCGTGTCACCCGGAATACCCAGGGTCAGCAGCGGCACCATGGCGCCGCCGATGGCCGCGCTGTTGCAGGTTTCGCTGGCCACCACGCCACCCGGGTTGCCCTTGCCGTAGGAGTCCGGGTCCTTGGCGCGCTTCTTGGCGACGATGTAGGAAATGATGTTCGAGGTGCCCGAACCCACGCCCGGCAGCACGCCGATGCCCAGGCCGATCATGGCCGAGCGGAAGGCATTGCGCAGTTGCCCGACGAACTCCTTCAGCGAGAAGCCGAAACCCCGCACCTTGGACATGTCCAGCGGTTTGACCTTGGTCATGCCAGCGTGGCGACCGGTTTCCGCCAGGCGGATCACTTCGGCCACTGCGAACATGCCGATCATCACCGCCAGCATGGCGAAGCCGCCATTGAGGTTGGACTGATCGAAGGTGAAGCGGCGGATGGCGTCCACCGGGGCGATGCCCACAGTGGAGAAGGCGAAGCCAAGCGCGCCGGAGAACACGCCCTTGGTCAGCGAGCCGGTGGACAGGGTGGCGATCAGGGTCAGCGAGAAGATGGCGATGGCGAAGTATTCGTGCGGCCCGAAGCTGAGCGCGACCTTGGCCAGCATCGGTGCGATGAACATCAGCGCGCCAATCCCGAAGAAGGTGCCCAGGAACGAGAACACGATACCGATGCCAAGGGCCTTGAAGCCCTCGCCCTTTTCCATCATCGGCCCGCCATCGAACACCGTGGCGATCGATGAGGGCGTTCCGGGAATCTTCAACAGAATCGAAGGAATCAGACTCCCGGAAATCGCCCCCACGTACAGGGCCACCAACAGCGACAGGCCTGCGGCTGGCCCCATGGTGAAGGTCAGCGGCAGGCAGAGCGCCACCGCCATGGTGGCGGACAGGCCCGGCACCGCGCCGAAGATGATGCCGACCACCACCCCGATGGTGATGAGGATGAAGATCTGCAGCGAGAAGACTGCGACGAAGCCGTGTTGCATTAACTCAAGCATCGTTCGCCCCCTAGATGTTCAAGATGCCGGAGGGCAGCATCAGATCGAAGCCCTGGCGGAAGATGAGGAAGATGACGATGGCCGAGATGATCGCGGTGATCGCATACAGGACGTGGCGGACCGGTTGCCCGTGGGGCGTGAGGACGATGAACTGCAGGTACAGGTAGATCGCGGTGACGATCGGGAAGCCGACCGGCTCCAGCGTGGCGATGTAGGCGGCGATCAGGGCCAGGGTCTTGATCACCGTCGGGTACTCGGACACTTCGCCCTTGTTGTCGCTGCCGGTGCCCTCATCGGCCGTTGTCTTGCGGGCACTGAGCACCAGTTGCAGCACACCCAGTCCGCACATGAAGGCGGCCAGTACGTAAGGCACGAAGGCGGCGTCGATGAAGCCCCTGCGCGGCAGGCCCATGGTCGCCAGTAGGTACGCCACGCCGGCGACCAGCATGAAGCCTCCGGTGATCAGCTCTTTTCGCTTGTAAGCACCCATAGCGAACTCCTATGGATCGGGAAATGAAAAGCCGGAAGCGCTGGCTTCCGGCTGCGGGGGATCAGTTCGACTGGCGCAGGGCGTCCTTGAACTGCATGAACTCTTCGCGGTGCTCCTTGAGCATGGCGATGGCGTCCTCGGTGCCGTAGTAGGTCACTGGCTGCTTGTAGGTCTTGGCCAGCTCTTCGCCGTAGCTCGGGATCTCGGTGATCTGCTTCATCAGGTCAGCCATTTTCGCGACGATGGCCGGGTCGGTGCCTTTGGGGAATGCCACCACGTAGGGTTTTTCCACCACCAGGTCGACTTCCTTCTCGCGGAAGGTCGGGATGTCGCCGACCAGCGGGTTGCGCTCGTCATTGGGCTGGGCCAGGGCGTTCATGGCGCCGCTCTGGATGTAGTCCTGCAGTGCGCCGTAGCTGATGGCGCCCATGTCGATGCGGCCGCCCAGCAGGGCGACGATGCGCTCGGCCACGGTGCCGGTGTCGATGTAGCGCAGCTGGGTGCCGGTGCGCTTCTCGAACATCAGCCCTTGCAGGTGGGAGAAGTTACCCATCTCGGTACCGTAGGTGACGCTGCGCGGTTTTTCCTTGGCGCGCTCGATCAGTGCTTCGACGCTCTCGATGCCCGAGGATTTGGCTGCGACGAAGATCGATGCCTTGTCGACACCAGCGATGCACGAGACTTCGAACGCGTCGTAGCTGTCTTCGCTGAGACCGGCCACTTCGTTGACGATCAGCTGGCCGGTGTGGGTGAACAGGATGGTGTGGCCGTCGGCGTTGGACTCTTTCACGTGCGACGCCGCCACCGTGCCGCCGCCACCGCCCATGTTGGTGATGACCATGGGCTTGCCGGTGATCTGGGTGAAGTACTTGGCCATCATCCGCGCATTGAAGTCGGTATCGCCCCCGGCGTTGGCCGGTACGACTACCTGTACGGCGCGGGTTGGCCAGTTCGGTTCATTGGCAAAGGCAGTGGCAGAGGAAGTTATCAGTGCGGCGGACAGTAGAGTCGCGGACAGTATCTTGTTCATTGTAATTCTCCGATAACGCCAGACGAGGGTGAGGTTGCTGGCTATATGTCGAGCGCGCGCATATATGAACTCCGGCCGATCAGATGAAAGGCACTGACAGGGGGTTCATGCACGGTGTGGTGAGTTGCCGTTGAGTTACAGCCAGCGATAGGCGAGGCGTTCTTCGGTCATGGTGAGGGCGAATCCTGTGCTTATTATTAGACATGTCGTACGTTGTCGTATGACTCGCATGGATACTTGGTCGCGGCCTTTGTTCTGTCAAGGAAAGATCTGGCGATTGATATATGTTGAAATATTTATATTTCTAACTAATTGATTTTTATCTATTAATTTAATGTTTCATTTTTATTTCACGGTTTTGTTTCATTATCTTTCTGGTGTGTAATTCAGAACTTCGTCACAGGCACTTATTTGTACGATGACGTATATCTGTATTAGGTTGCGGCACTTGCGCCTCAGACTTTCTCATCATGCTGAAACAGCATCGGCTGTATGTGGATTGGGGCGGGAATGGCGCGTCTTTACGGGCCTGTACGACATCAACGAAGTCGTTCGGCCATCATGAAGCACGGATACCGAACGCACTCTGACGTGAGGCTGGAAACGAGGTCCGCGTGTGTTGCGTAATGACCTGGTGTGTTACGCGTGACAGCGAATGTGTGGCACCTGGTTTCAGGTTGCTCCGTCGCGGAAGAACTCACCCGGCGTGCTGCCGAATTGCTGGCGGAAGGCGGCGATGAAGGCCGAAGTGGATTCGTAGCCGCAGGCCAGGGCCACGTCGGTGACCCGCTGGCCGCGTTCCAGAGGGCTCAGGGCGCCCAGCAGGCGCAGGCGCTGGCGCCAGGCGCGGAAGGTCAGGCCGGTGTCGCGCAGGAACAGGCGGCTCAGGGTCTTTTCCGATGCCCCCAGCAGCACGCCCCACTGGCCCAGGCTGCGGGCGTCGTCCGGGCGGCTTTGCAGGTGGCGACAGAGTTGCTGCAGGCGCGGATCGCGGGGCAGCGGCAACGACAGGCGGACTTCCGGGGCGGCGCGCAACTGGTCGAGCAGCACCTGGGCGAGGCGGCCATCGGCGCCCTGCTCGTCATAGTCCACCGGGCCTGCGCAGAAGCGCTCGACCAGTTCCCGGGTCAGGCGGTCGATTTCCAGCACCCGGCAGTGTTCCGGTGCCCAGTCGGTGGCGCTGCGCTCCAGGTACAGGCTGCGCATCTCCGTGTTGGGCGAGCTGATGACCTCATGCTCCAGGCCCGCCGGCACCCAGATCGCCCGCTGCGGTGGCGCGACAAAGCTGCCGGCAGCGGTGTGCACGTGCAACACGCCCTGGATCGCGTAGCTCAGCTGCACCCAGGGATGGCTGTGGCGCGGCGTGCCGACCTGCCGCGGCAGGGACTCGGTGCGGGCATACAGCGGGCGCGGCAGGGCCTGCAGGTCGGGTACCCGGCGTTCCGGCAATGCATGTTGTCCGTTTGGCGACATTCTCTGGCTTGATGGCGTTAGTCGGTAAGAAGTTGCCACGATAGAGTGGCCGCACGCCTGCCCGCAAGGCCCCGCTCCCTGTTCCGGATACGTTTTCATGGCCCGCTCCCGTCTGCTCCCCGACAACTTCACCCTGACCCTGATCGCCGTGGTGGCCGCCGCCAGCCTGCTGCCCGTCAGTGGCGGCGCCGCCGTGGCGTTCGGCTGGATCACCAACCTGGCCATCGCCCTGCTGTTCTTCCTGCACGGCGCCAAGCTGTCGCGCGAGGCAATCCTCGCCGGCGCCGGACACTGGCGCCTGCACCTGCTGGTGTTCAGCTGCACCTTCATTCTCTTCCCGATCCTTGGCCTGGCCCTCAAGCCGCTGCTGTCGCCGCTGGTCGGCATCGAGCTGTACCTGGGCATCCTGTACCTGTGCGCCCTGCCGGCGACGGTGCAGTCAGCCATCGCCTTCACCTCCCTGGCCCGCGGCAACATCCCGGCGGCGATCTGCAGTGCGGCGGCCTCCAGCCTGTTCGGCATCTTCCTCACGCCGCTGCTGGTGGCGCTGTTGATGGATGTGCACGGCGACGGCGGCTCGATGGTCGACGCTATTGGCAAGATCACCCTGCAACTGCTGGTGCCGTTCATCGCCGGTCAGGTGGCGCGCCGCTGGATCGGCGCCTGGGTGGGGCGCAACAAGGATTGGCTGAAGTACGTCGACCAGGGCTCGATCCTGCTGGTGGTCTACACCGCGTTCAGCGAGGCGGTGGTCGAAGGGCTGTGGCACCAGGTGTCGCTACCCACCCTGGCGGCGCTGGTGTTCGCCTGCTGCCTGCTGCTGGCGCTGTCGCTGGGCATCACCACACTGCTGGGCAAGTGGTGCGGCTTCAGCCTGGAAGACCGCATCACCATCCTCTTCTGCGGTTCGAAGAAGAGCCTGGCCACCGGCGTGCCGATGGCCCAGGTGCTGTTCGCCGGCAGCGCCATCGGCCTGCTGATCCTGCCGCTGATGCTGTTTCACCAGATCCAGCTGATGGTCTGCGCGGTCCTGGCCCAACGCTATGCGCGCCGCCCGGAGCCGGACGCCGAGCAGGCGAAACCCGTCGCACCCTAGCGCTCTGCCTTACAGCACTGCTGTTCGCGACGACTGACCGGCGAATCGACTGGCGTCATGGGAAGCTTTCGAATACTGTTCATGCATACAGTATTTGGAGTTTCCCATGTCCGTCACCCTGCCCCCGCGCGGCCGTGGCACTGCCAGCAATCCGCACAACCGCTTTGCCCCGACGCAGATCATCGCCAGCGATGATGGCTGGTACCAGGAAGTGCCGCCCAGCCGCGCCACGGAAGTACGGGCGGAAACCGCGAAAACCGTCATCACCCGCAACCAGTCGCCGGACCTGCCGTTCGACCGCTCGATCAATCCCTACCGGGGCTGCGAGCACGGGTGCATCTACTGCTACGCCAGGCCCAGCCATGCCTACTGGGACCTGTCGCCGGGCATCGATTTCGAAACCCGGCTGATCGCCAAGACCAATGTCGCCGCGGTGCTCGAACAGCAATTGAGCAAGCCGGGCTACCAGTGCGCGCCGATCAACCTGGGCTCCAACACCGACCCCTACCAGCCCATCGACCGCGAGCACCGCCTGACCCGGCAGGTGCTGGAGGTGCTGTTGCGCTACCGCCATCCGGTGACCATCGTCACCAAGGGCTCGCTGATCCTGCGCGACCTCGACCTGCTCGGCGAGATGGCGCGCATGAACCTGGTGTCGGTGTACATCAGCCTTACCACCCTGGATGACGAGCTCAAGCGCACGCTCGAACCCCGTGCGGCGGCGCCTTCAGCCCGGCTGCGGGCGATCCGTGTGTTGCGCCAGCACGGTATTCCGGTGGGCGTGCTGTGCTCGCCGATGATCCCGATGATCAACGACATGGAGCTGGAGCGCCTGCTCGAGGCGGCGAAGAAGGCCGGCGCGCAGAGCGCCAACTACATGCTGCTGCGCCTGCCGCAGGAGGTGGCGCCGCTGTTCGAGGAGTGGTTGCAGGTACATCACCCACAGCGCGCCGAGCACGTGCTGAGCCTGATCCGCCAGAGCCGCGGCGGCGAGCTTTATGACAGCCGCTACGGCACACGCTTCCGGGGTGAAGGGGCGTTCGCCGATCTGCTGGAGCAGCGTTTTGCCATGGGCATCCGCCGCTTCGGCCTGGACCGACGCCAGGCGCGGCAGCTGGACTGCAGCCAATTCGCTCCACCCGGCGGCCAGCTCGCCCTGCTGTGAAATGCCTGGCCATGAAATGCCCGCACCTGCTGGTTGTCGCCTGCCTCGCCTGAGGCGACACTTGGTGTGTGACTCGCCATCGGCGGGAGCTGTCGTTTTAACAGCGCAATTTCAGGTCCACAGAGGTCAAGGGCATGCCTTACAAACACCAGGTCATTCCACTCAAGGCCCACGAGGGCAATGAAACCGCCGAAGAGGCGCTGAAAAGTATCGTCGACGGCTTCAAGCACTTCCGTAACGAAGTCTTCCCGCAGCAGGAAGAGCTGTTCAAGAAGCTCGCCACCGCGCAGAACCCGCGCGCCATGTTCATCACCTGCGCCGACTCGCGCGTGGTGCCCGAACTGATCACCCAGAGCTCGCCGGGCGACCTGTTCGTCAACCGCAACGTCGGTAACGTGGTGCCGTCCTACGGGCAGATGATGGGCGGTGTGTCGACTGCCATCGAGTACGCGGTCATGGCGTTGGGCGTGCAACACATCGTCATCTGCGGCCACTCCGATTGCGGCGCGATGAAGGCGGTACTCAACCCGCAGTCGCTGGAAGCCATGCCCACGGTCAAGGCCTGGCTGCGCCATGCCGAGGTGGCGCGCACGGTGGTCGCGGAGAACTGCTCCTGCGCCACCGACCAGGAAACCCTGGAGGTGCTCACCGAGGAAAACGTGGTGGCCCAGCTCGACCACCTGCGCACCCACCCCTCGGTGGCGTCCAAGCTGGCCAGCGGTCAGCTATTCATCCATGGCTGGGTGTATGACATCGAAACCAGCCAGATCAAGGCCTACGACGCCGAGCTGGGCACGTTCCTGCCGTTGGATGGCGACAAGGTGCCGATGGCCACGCCGCGCGCCCGTTATCCACAGGGCTGAGTCTGTGGCGGTGAGCACGCCCGTGCTCACCGCCCGTTTGGCCAGCGCGCCGAATGTGCTAAAAAAGCGGCTTCCGACGCAATGAGCGGCACCGCCCATGACCCGTCTATCTCGCGCCCACGACCCGTCCTATGAGTTGATGGACGACCACGAAGGCCACTCGCTGATCTACCGTCAGCATGGCTTTCCCAGTCCCCTGGTGCGCTGGCATTTCCACAAGGAATACGAGCTGCACCTGATCGTCGCCAGTTCCGGCAAGGTCTTCATCGGCGACTACATCGGCAACTTTTCCGCCAACACCCTGTTCCTCACCGGCCCCGGCCTGCCCCACAACTGGATCAGCCAGCTGGAAGAGGGCGAAGTCGTGGAAACCCGCGACATGCTGGTCAACTTCACCGACGAGGTGCTGGAGAGCGGCACCGCGGTGTTCGCCGAGCTGAAAAGCCTTGCGCCGCTTCTGGCGCGGGCGCAGTTCGGCATCGAGTTTCGTGATCCCCAGGTGATACGCGAGGCTGGCGTGCTGCTGAGCCGCATCGCCGACAGTCAGGGCATCACCCGCCTGGGGCACTTCTTCATCCTGATGGAGCTGCTGGCGGGCACCGAGGATTACCAGCTGCTGTCGGCGGTGACCTCCTCGGAGCTGGGCGACGAGCACCATGTCGAACGCATCAACCGGGCGGTGGATTACATCTTCCAGCATTACGCCCAGGACCTCGGCCAGGAAGAAGTGGCCGAGTACGTGGGCATGACGCCCACCTATTTCTCGCGGTTCTTCAAGCAGGCCACCGGGCGTGGCTTTGTCGAGTTCGTCAATCGCCTGCGGGTGAGCAAGTCCTGCGAGCTGCTGAGCAAGAGCGACAAACCGGTGACCGAGGTGTGCTTCGAATCCGGCTTCAGCAACATCTCCAACTTCAACCGACGCTTCCAGCAGCTCAAGGGCATGACGCCTTCGGGTTACCGGAGGCTGGCGGTGCAGCGCCTGACCGAGCAAAACCTGTACTGAATAGGCTTCTGTCGTTTACCCCGTTATTCATAAGATCCCCATTCCAGACAGTGCCGCCAGTGTTTAGATGGCTTTTTGCCTGTTTCCAAAGTGCAAAAAAGTATCGGTTCCTGTGCGCTCAAGGATTTGTTCGAGGGGGCAGACGGGGGTGTAATCCGGCCCGAGCAATACAAAAACAATAATGTTCTTCTGCTGCCGCAGCGGCGCGGAAGAGGAGTTCAAAACCATGAACAACTCAGTAAAGGCACTCGTTGCCGCCTCTTGCCTGTCCCTTGCCGTGGCCGCCCAGGGCGAAACCCTGACCATCGCCACCGTCAACAACAGCGACATGATCCGCATGCAGCGGCTCGCCAAGACCTTCGAAGAACAGAATCCCGATATCAAGCTCAAGTGGGTGGTGCTCGAAGAGAACGTGCTGCGCCAGCGCCTGACCACCGACATCGCCACCCAAGGCGGCCAGTTCGACGTGCTCACCATCGGCATGTACGAAGCGGCGCTGTGGGGCGAGAAAGGCTGGCTGGAACCCATGACCGACCTGCCGGCGGACTACGCCCTGGACGACGTCTTCCCCTCGGTGCGCGAAGGCCTTTCGGTCGATGGCACCCTCTACGCCCTGCCGTTCTACGCCGAAGCCTCCATCACCTATTACCGCAAGGACCTGTTCGAGCAGGCCGGCTTGGAAATGCCCGAGCAGCCGACCTGGGAGCAGATGGCCGAATTCGCCAGCAAGCTGCACCAGCCGGACAAGGGCCAGTACGGCCTGTGCCTGCGCGGCAAGGCCGGTTGGGGCGAGAACATGGCGCTGATCACCACCGTGGGTAACGCCTTCGGCGCGCGCTGGTTCGATGAGCAGTGGAAGCCGGAATTCACTGGCAGCGAGTGGAAGAACGCCCTCAACTTCTACGTCGACAACATGAAGAAGTACGGCCCCCCGGGCGCCTCCAGCAACGGCTTCAACGAGAACCTGGCGCTGTTCAACAGCGGCAAGTGCGCGCTGTGGGTCGATGCCAGCGTGGCCGGCTCGTTCGTCACCGACAAGACCCAGAGCAAGGTCGCCGATTCCGTCGGCTTCACCTTCGCTCCGACCCAGGTCACCGACAAGGGCGCTTCCTGGCTGTACTCCTGGTCGTTGGCGATCCCGACCAGCTCCAAGTCCAAGGCCGCCGCCAAGACCTTCAGCGCCTGGGCCACCTCCAAGGCCTACGGTGAGCTGGTGGCCGAGACCGACGGCGTGGCCAACGTGCCGCCAGGCACCCGGGCCTCGACCTACAGCGATGCCTACATGCAGGCGGCGCCGTTCGCCAAGGTCACCCTGGACTCGCTGAAAAAGGCCGACCCGGCCAACCCCAGCGCCAAGCCGGTGCCCTACGTGGGCATCCAGCTGGTGACCATCCCCGAGTTCCAGGCCATCGGCACCAGCGTCGGCAAGCTGTTCGCCGCCGCCCTGACCGGGCAGATGCAACCGGAACAGGCCCTGCAGGCGGCCCAGCAGAGCACCGAGCGGGAAATGAAGCGCGCCGGTTATCCGAAGTAGTCGATCCGTAGGGTGGGCTTCAGCCCACCAGGGTTTCACCGTGAGTTCGTGGTGGGCTGAAGCCCACCCTACGGACTAAAACGGAGCGCCGACCGGCCCACCCTACGTTCCTACGTCTCCGCCACCACGACACTGCCTTTCGGAGGCACCATGAACACCTCGGCCATCGACACTCCCGCGCAGCGCGCCGGCGAGCCTGCCACCCGCAAGCCGCGGCGCCTGGCGCCGGGCTGGTTCCTGGTCAGCCCCTCGGTCATCCTGCTGCTGGTGTGGATGATCGTGCCCCTGGGCATGACCCTGTACTTCTCGCTGATCCGCTACAACCTGCTGTACCCCGGCGAGAACGACTTTGTCGGCCTGGAGAACTTCGAGTACTTCGTCACCGACGCGGCGTTCCTCAGCGGTGCGGGCAACACCCTGCTGCTGGTGGGCAGCGTGCTGCTGATCAGCGTGGTGTTTGGCGTGCTGATTTCCGCCTTGCTGGAGGCCAGTGAGTTCTTCGGCCGGGGCATCGTGCGGGTGCTGCTGATCTCGCCGTTCTTCATCATGCCCACGGTCAGCGCGCTGCTGTGGAAGAACCTGATCTTCCACCCGGTCTCGGGGATTCTCGCGGCGATCTGGCAGTTCTTCGGTGCCCAGCCCGTGGACTGGCTGGCGCACCACCCGATGTTCTCGATCATCATGATCGTGTCCTGGCAGTGGCTGCCGTTCGCCATCCTGATCCTGATGACCGCCATGCAGTCCCTCGACCAGGAACAGAAGGAAGCCGCACGTCTCGATGGCGCCGGGCCGATCGCCATCTTCTGGCACCTGACCCTGCCGCACCTGGCGCGGCCGATCGCGGTGGTGGTGATGATCGAAACCATCTTCCTGCTCTCGGTGTTCGCCGAAATCTACACCACCACCAGCGGTGGTCCGGGCTACGAATCGACCAACCTCGCCTACCTGATCTACACCCAGGCGCTGTTGCAGTTCGACGTGGGCATGGCCTCGGCCGGCGGCCTGATCGCAGTGGTCATCGCCAACATCGCGGCCATCGTGCTGATCCGCATGATCGGCAAGAACCTGACCGAACGGCAGTAGGAGCGCAGCATGCTGACCTTGAAGCAATCCCGTCGCCTGCAGAGCGTGCTGATCGGCACCCTGTCGTGGGCGATCGCGGCGGTGATCTTCTTTCCGATTTTCTGGATGGTGCTGACCAGCCTGAAGACCGAGATCGACGCGTTCGCCACGCCGCCGCAGTTCATCTTCACCCCGACGCTGGAGAACTACCTGCACATCAACGAGCGCAGCGACTATTTCGCCTTCGCCTGGAATTCGGTGCTGATCTCCTTCTCCGCGACCATTCTGAGCATGCTGCTGGCGGTGCCGGCGGCCTACTCCATGGCCTTCTTCGAAACCCGCCACACCAAGCGCACGCTGCTGTGGATGCTGTCGACCAAGATGCTGCCGCCGGTGGGTGTGCTGGTGCCGATCTACCTGTTGGCCAAGCAGTTCGGCCTGCTCGATTCGCGTATCGCGCTGATCATCATCTACACCCTGATCAACCTGCCGATCGTGGTGTGGATGGTGTACACCTACTTCAAGGACATCCCCGTCGACATCCTCGAAGCGGCGCGCCTGGACGGCGCCACCACCTGGCAGGAGATCGTCCGCGTGCTGCTGCCCATCGCCCGCGGCGGCCTGGCCTCGACCATGCTGCTGTCGCTGATCCTGTGCTGGAACGAAGCATTCTGGTCGCTCAACCTGACCAGCTCCGCCGCCGCTCCGCTCACTGCCCTGGTGGCTTCCTATTCCAGTCCCGAAGGGCTGTTCTGGGCCAAGTTGTCCGCGGTCTCGACCCTCGCCTGTGCCCCCATCCTGATCTTCGGCTGGATCAGCCAAAAACAACTTGTCCGCGGCCTGTCCTTTGGCGCGGTGAAATGAGTATGCCGATATGTGCTTGATTCTGGCCGCAGGCCGTAGGAGCGAGCGTGCTCGCGATCTGCCGGGAACCGGCGGTAGCGCTGATAGACGCAGTTTTGCTGTCACGGTCGAGGAAGTTTTTGCTGCTTGTCCCAGCAGATCGCCGGCAAGCCTGGCTCCTACGCCCGTTGGGCCGAAGCAAAATTACAGCGTCTGTAAATAATCGAAGAATAAGACTGGAGCCCGCTATGGCTGATTTGAAAATCCGTAACCTGAAAAAAGGCTTCGATGGCACGGCGATCATCCAGGGCGTGGACCTGGACATCCGCGACCGTGAGTTCGTGGTGTTCGTCGGCCCGTCCGGCTGCGGCAAGTCGACCCTGCTGCGGCTGATCGCCGGGCTGGAAGAAGTCAGCAGCGGCACCATCGAACTCGACGGCCAGGACATCACCGACGTCGCCCCGGCGCGCCGCGACCTGGCGATGGTGTTCCAGACCTATGCGCTGTACCCGCACATGACCGTGCGCAAGAACCTGTCCTTCGCCCTCGACCTGGCCGGCGTGGCCAAAAAGGAAGTGGAAGAGAAGGTCGCCAACGCCGCACGCATCCTCGAACTGGCGCCGCTGCTGGAGCGCAAGCCCAAGCAGCTGTCGGGCGGCCAGCGCCAGCGCGTGGCCATCGGCCGCGCCATCGTGCGCAACCCGAAGATCTTCCTGTTCGACGAGCCGCTGTCCAACCTCGACGCCGCCCTGCGGGTGCAGACCCGCCTGGAGCTGGCGCGGCTGCACAAGGACCTGCAGGCCACCATGATCTACGTGACCCACGATCAGGTGGAGGCCATGACCCTGGCCGACAAGGTGGTGGTGCTCAACGGCGGGCGCGTGGAGCAGGTCGGCTCGCCGTTGGAGCTGTACCACCACCCGGCCAACCTGTTCGTCGCCGGCTTCCTCGGCACGCCGAAGATGGGCTTTCTGCGCGGCACCCTGAGCCAGGTCGATGCCAGCAGCTGCGAGGTGCAACTGGAATGCGGCAGCCGCGTCAGCATGCCACTGGCAGCCGGTGCGCTGGCCGTGGGCAGCCCGGTGACCCTGGGTGTGCGGCCCGAGCATCTGAACGTGGTGGCCGCCGGCCAGGGGCGCATGCAGGTGACCGCCGATGTCAGTGAGCGCCTGGGCAGCGACACCTTCTGTCACGTGCGCAGCGCCTCCGGGGAAATGCTCACGGTACGGGTGCGCGGGGATTTCGCGCCGGGCTATGGCGAGACCCTGAGCCTGGATTTCGATCCGGCGCACTGCCACCTCTTCGACGCCGATGGCCAGGCCGTCGCCAAACCCCTTCAGCAGGCCGCCTGACGCCTCTCACTTTCGGGACTTCTTCGCATGAAACTCAATCGCCAGCACCTTTCCCAGCTTGGCGGCGCTGTCGCGCTGCCGGCGTACACCCCCGACATGCTCCGCCACGGCATTGTCCACATCGGCGTGGGTGGTTTTCACCGGGCCCACGAGGCGGTCTACACTGACGCGCTGATAAATCAGGGCCAGGCGCTCGACTGGGCTATCTGCGGCGCTGGCCTGCGCCCGGACGACCATGCCATGCGCGATGCCCTGGCGGGGCAGGACTACCTCTATACCCTGGTCGAGCTGGGTGACGAGCCGAACCTGCCGGTGCGGGTAATCGGGGTCATCAGCGACATGCTGCTGGCCGAGGAGTCGCCCCAGGCGCTGATCGACAAGCTGGCCGACCCGGCGATCCGCATCGTCTCGCTGACCATCACCGAGGGCGGCTACTGCATCGACGACAGCACCGGTGAATTCCTCGCCGACGTGCCGGCCATCCAGCATGACCTGCGCCACCCCGAATCGCCGAAAAGCGTGTTCGGCTTCCTCTGCGCGGCCCTGGCCAAGCGCCGCGAGGCGGGCATCCCGGCCTTCACCCTGATGTCCTGCGATAACCTGCCGCACAACGGCGCGGTGACCCGCAAGGCGCTGCTGGCCTTCGCCCACCTGGCCAATCACGAACTGGCGACCTGGATCGACCACCACGTGACCTTTCCCAACGCCATGGTCGATCGCATCACCCCGATGACCAGCGCTGCCCACCGGCAGCAATTGGCCGATCAGCATGGCATAGAGGATGCCTGGCCGGTGGTGTGCGAGCCATTCGTGCAGTGGGTGCTGGAAGACAAGTTCGTCAGCGGTCGCCCGGCCTGGGAGCAGGTCGGCGTGCAGTTCACCGACGATGTCACGCCTTATGAGGAAATGAAGATCAAGCTGCTCAACGGCAGCCACCTGGCCCTCACTTACCTGGGTTTCCTCAAGGGCTACCGCTTCGTCCACGAGGCGATGAACGACCCGCTGTTCCGCCGCTACGTCCGTACCTTCATGGACCTCGACGTGACCCCGCAGTTGGCCCCGGTGCCGGGCATCGACCTGGACGACTACAAGGACACGCTGATCGAGCGCTTCTCCAACCAGGCCATCGCCGATCAGCTGGAGCGGGTCTGCTCCGATGGCTCGTCGAAGTTTCCCAAGTTCATCGTGCCCACCCTCAATCGTCTGATCGAAGACGGCAAATCCCTGGAGCGCGCCGCCCTGGTGGTCGCGGCCTGGGCGTTGTACCTCAAGGGTGTGGACGAGAACGGCGTGCGCTACACCATCCCGGACCCCCGGGGCGAACACTGCCAGGGGCTGGTGGCCGATGACGCGCTGCTGACCGCCCGGGTGTTGGGTGAAGAGGCGATCTTCGGCACTGCCTTGGCCAACTCCGCGGCGTTCGTTTCGGCGTTCGAGCTGTGCCTGGAAAGCCTGCGCAAGCGCGGTGTCAGCCAGACCCTGCAGACCTTGTTGCGCGACTGACCCTCGGAGAGCGCCATGTACCTCGGGATCGATTGCGGCACCCAGGGCAGCAAGGCCCTGGTGCTCGATGCTGACACCGGCCGCGTGCTGGGCGAAGGCAGCGCCGGCCATACGCTGATCAGCGGCGCCAATGGGCGGCGTGAGCAGCAGCCGAGCGAGTGGCTGTCCGCGTTCGCCCAGGCCACCCGGATGGCGCTCGCCGCCGCGGGTGTCGGTGGCGAGCAGATCCTCGGCATCGGCGTTTCCGGCCAGCAGCATGGCCTGGTATTGCTCGATGAACAGGGCGAGGTGCTGCGCCCGGCCAAGCTCTGGTGCGACACCGAGTCGACGGCGGAGAACCAGCGTCTGCTGGACTTCCTTGGCGGCGAGGCGGGTTCGCTGCAGCGCCTGGGCGTAGCCATCGCCCCCGGCTATACGGTGTCCAAGCTGCTGTGGACCCGGGAGCAGCATCCGGAGGTGTTTACCCGTATCGCCCACGTCCTGTTGCCCCACGACTACCTTAACTACTGGCTCACCGGCCGCTATTGCAGCGAGTACGGCGATGCTTCCGGCACCGGCTATTTCGATGTACGCAATCGGCGCTGGGATACCGACCTGCTGTCCCACATCGATCCGTCCGGGCGGCTGCAGGCCGCACTGCCAGAGCTGGTGGAGTCCCATCAGTCGCTGGGCCGTATCCTGCCGGATGTCGCCCGCCAGCTGGGCCTCAACCCGCAGGCCCGGGTGGCCAGCGGTGGTGGCGACAACATGATGGGCGCCCTCGGCACCGGCAACATCCGCCTGGGTGCGATCACCATGAGCCTGGGCACCTCCGGCACCCTGTACGCCTATGACGACCAGGCGCGTGTCAGCCCGCACCCGCAGGTGGCGACCTTCTGCTCGTCGTCGGGCGGCTGGCTGCCGCTGATCTGCACCATGAACCTGACCAACGCCAGCGGCCTCATCCAGCAGTTGCTGGACGTGGATATCCAGGCGTTCGGCGCGCTGGCCGAGCAGGCGCCGGTCGGTGCTGGTGGCCTGCTGATGCTGCCCTTCTTCAATGGCGAGCGGGTGCCGGCGCTGCCCACGGCCCGCGCCAGCCTGCTGGGCATGGACAGCGACAACCTGACCCGCAGCAACCTGTGCCGGGCGGTGGTCGAAGGGACGCTGTTCGGCTTGCGCTATGGCCTGGACCTGCTGCGTGCCAGCGGCCTGGAAAGCCAGACCATCCGCCTGATCGGCGGCGCGGCAAAGAGCCCGGTGTGGCGGCAGATCGTCGCCGACATCATGGGCACGCCCCTGGTCTGCCCGCGCCATACCGAAGCCGCTGCACTGGGCGCGGCAATCCAGGCCGCCTGGTGCCTGGCACCGGAGGCGGACAGCCAGGCGACACTGGCGGCATTATGCGAGCGCTGCGTGCATGTGGATGACAGCACGCAAACCGTGCCTGACCCGGCACGCAGCGCGCAGTACGAAGCGGTGTACCAGCGCTACCGCGAGCAGGTCGCGCAGCTGCAGTAGACCCACGAATTCGGCGCGCAGGCGCCTTGCTCTGATGCGGAGATGAACATGTACCTGGTATGTGGCGAAGCGTTGTTCGATGTGTTCATTCAGGACGACGGTGCGCGCAGCAGCGAGCTGGCGTTCAAGGCGATCGCGGGCGGTTCGCCGTTCAACGTGGCGCTGGGGCTGCGGCGCATGGGCGTGGATTCCGCGCTGTTCACCGGCATTTCCTCGGACTCTCTCGGCCAGCGCCTGCGGCGGGTGCTCGGTGAGGAAGGCGTGAGCGATGCCTACCTGATCGCCAGCGACGCCCCCACCACCCTGGCCATGGTCGGGGTGGATGCCCAGGGTTCACCGCAGTATTCGTTCCGCGGCGAAGGTTGTGCCGACCGCCAGCTGCGTCCTGAACACCTGCCACGGCTGGATGCCCAGGTGCGCGGCCTGCACGTCGGTTCCTATTCGCTGGTGGTGCAGCCGGTGGCCGACACGCTGCTGGAACTGGTGCAGCGCGAACATGCTCAGCGCCTGATCAGCCTCGACCCCAACGTGCGCCTCAATCCGGCGCCGGACATCGCGCTGTGGCGGGAGCGGGTCGAAGCCTTCGCCGCCTACGCGCACCTGATCAAGGTCAGCGAAGAAGATCTGCAGCTGCTGTACCCCGACCAGGACCCGCAGCAGGTCGCGGCGGGCTGGCTCGGCGAGCGCTGCCAGCTGGTATTCCTTACCCACGGCAGCGATGGTGCCAGCGTGCACAGTCGCCACGGGCACTGGTCGGTGCCGGCAGTTGCCGTGCAGACCCGCGACACCGTGGGCGCCGGTGACACCTTCCAGGCGGCGCTGATCAGCTACCTGATCCGTCACGGTCTGGACAGCCCGAATGCCTTGGCCACCCTCAGTCGCGAGCACATCGACGCCATGCTGCGTTTCGCCGTGCGCGCGGCTGCGCTCACCTGCTCCCGGGTCGGCCCCGATCTGCCTTATCTGCATGAACTGGACGCGCTCTGATGGCGTATCTGCCGCCGTCCCAGGATGTCACCCGCCTGGCCAGCTGGCAGGCGCTGACTGCGCACCGCCAGGCGCTCGAGGGCTTCAGCCTGCGCGAGGCATTTGCCAGCGATTCGCAGCGGTTCAACCGCTTTTCCCTGGATGATTGTGGCCTGTTCCTCGATTACTCGAAGAATTTGCTCACCGTCCAGACCCGCGAGCTGCTGGTCGGCCTGGCCAGGGAAGCGGGTCTGGCAGCGGCAATCAAGGCGTTGTTCGACGGCGAACGGATGAACGCCTCAGAAGGCCGGCCGGCCCTGCACACGGCGTTGCGCCGGCCGCTGGGCGACAAGGTGCTGGTCGATGGCGTGGACGTGATGCCCGAGGTGCAGCGGGTGCTGCAGCGCATGAGCGAACTGGTGGGCCGCGTGCACCACGGGCTGTGGCGCGGCTACAGCGAAAAGCCGATCACCGATGTGGTGAATATCGGCATTGGCGGCTCCTTTCTCGGTCCGCAACTGGTGTCCGAAGCGCTGCTGCCGTTTGCCCAGCGCGGCGTGCGCTGCCATTACCTGGCCAATATCGACGGCAGTTCGTTCCAGGAACTGGCGGCCAAGCTGTGCGCCGAGACCACGCTGTTCATCGTCTCGTCGAAGACGTTCAGCACCCTGGAGACGTTGAAGAACGCCCAGGCGGCGCGCAGCTGGTACCTGGCCCAGGGCGGCTCGGAGAAGGAGCTGCACCGGCACTTCATGGCGGTGTCCAGCAACATTGCGGCGGCCACTGCGTTCGGCATTCGCGAAGAAAATATCCTGCCTATGTGGGACTGGGTCGGTGGGCGCTATTCGCTGTGGTCGGCGATCGGGTTGCCCATCGCCATGTCCGTCGGCATCTCCAATTTCAAGGAGTTGCTGTCGGGCGCCTACCGCATGGATGCGCATTTCCAGCAGGCGCCGTTCGAACGCAACATGCCGGTGCTGCTGGCGTTGCTGGGCGTCTGGTACGGCAACTTCTGGGGCGCCCAGAGCCACGCGATCCTGCCGTACGACCATTACCTGCGCAATATCACCAAGCACCTGCAGCAGCTGGACATGGAGTCCAACGGCAAGCGCGTGCGCCAGGACGGCAGCGCCGTGGACATCGCCACCGGCCCGGTGATCTGGGGCGGTGTCGGCTGTAACGGCCAGCACGCCTATCACCAGTTGCTGCATCAGGGCACGCCGCTGATTCCGGCGGACTTCATCGTGCCGGTGAGCAGCTACAACCCGGTGGCCGATCACCACCAGTGGCTGTTCGCCAATTGCCTGTCGCAAAGCCAGGCGCTGATGCTGGGCAAGTCCCGGCAAGAGGCCGAAGCCGAGATGCGCGCCCAGGGCCTGGCGCCGGAACAGATCCGGCATCTGGCCGCTCACAAGGCCATCCCCGGCAACCGACCCAGCAACACCCTGGTGCTCGAGCGCATCAGCCCCGGGCGCCTGGGGGCGCTGATCGCCTTGTACGAGCACAAGGTGTTCGTGCAGAGCGTGATCTGGGGCATCAATGCCTTCGACCAGTGGGGTGTCGAACTGGGCAAGGAGCTGGGGAAAGGGGTGTATTCGCGGATGGTCGGCACCGATGCCAGCCGCGCCGAGGATGGCTCGACCCAAGGCCTGATCGACTTCTTCCGCAGCCGCCACCGGGGGTGATCGGCCCGCCCCGTGACGGTTTTTGCCTGAGCTTTTTGCTTGAACTAAGCCGAGCGCCTCCCACCCAAGTTCAGACGAATCTGACAGGAGGAACGGATGGACCTTATCGATCTCATGCAGTGGCCCGCGATGCTTGCCACCGTTGTTGCCGCATGGTTGATCGCGTCGCTGGAACGGCGGCGGCGCACGATTGGCTTCTGGTGTTTCATGCTGAGCAACGTGCTTTGGATCATCTGGGGGCTGCACGCCAGCGCATGGGGGCTGATCGTTCTGCAGGTCTGCCTGGCGGGCCTGAATATCCGTGGTGCCCGGAAGAATGCCCCCGGGCATGCCTAGTGCGCCGGAGCCTCAGCTGGCCGCGCGGGTTTGATTCAGCACCAGCTCCACACCTAGCTGCCGCGACAGGCACGGCCAGCGTTGCCAGGCAGCTTCGGTCTGCGGATCGCTCAGGCGGTCCCGGTAGGCCTGCACGGAGCGCTGGTTGAAACTCTCGTCGTCGAGCATCCCGTCCACGGCGTGGCGCACCGCTTCGTCCAGCTGGTTGGCGAAGGGTTCGCCGATCAACTGGTGAGCGATCAGGTTGGCGACGGTGGTGTCCAGCGGGATCAGCGGCTGACCCAGGTGGGCGATGTAGCGGTCATTCACTTCCTCGACCAGGCGATGGGCCAGGTACGCCTCGTCCAGCAGGCCGTCGAGGCCTTCGTGCCCCGCCATCAGCGCGGGCGGTTGCAGAAAGAATTGCTCGGCCACCTTCAGCACCGGTTTGACCTGGGCCTCGATGCCGGCTTCGCGCGCGACCTGGTTGGCGGCTTCGAGCACGTCGGGTGCATGTTCCACATAGGCCGTGACGAAGCGGGTCAGCACCGCAAGGGCGTCGGTCTGCGGCAGGCGAATGGACGGGTGCAGGCGATCCAGCTGGCTGCCCAGTTGGCGGGTGAGCTGGCCGGTGGCAGCTTCGTGCTGGTGGGCGCGGTGAATCATTTCGCGCAGGGCGGGGGTGTTCATGACAACTCCGGTTGAGGGGACATGGGCGTGAACCTTAGCTGGCGTCAAAAAGTCTGCTAAGACGAGATTGTCATAATTTTTTCATGGTTATGCGAGTCGGCTATAACGGTCTGTTCTCATTTTCTCTACAGCCCGCGTATGGCGTGGCGTTTGCCAGCGGCGGTGCGCGGCAATGGCGGTTCCTGCGTCCGCATTGCGGGCTGGAAGTCGCCGTCTATACTCGAACTCGATAGGCAGTACCTGATGGAACCGGACGGGCTTAGGCACGGAGAGGTTTCGACAGTTGTCGCCAGCAGTCGTGGGCCCGGGTGTACGCAATGAATGCGAACTTCCGATCCGCAATGGCAGTCGATCCCTTAGCCGCAGGCTCAGCCGGCGGGATAACAAGAACGATAAGGGGAACCCGCAATGATGCGACATCCACGAGTTTGGATGGGCCTCCTGCTGTGGTTGGTATTCAGCTCCGCACACGCGAGCTGGACCATCAACATGGCGCCAGGCGTGACCGAGACAAGCCGCTCGGTGTTCGACCTGCACATGACCATTTTCTGGATCTGTGTGGTGATTGGCGTCATCGTCTTCGGCGCGATGTTCTGGTCGATGATCGTGCACCGCCGCTCGACCGGGCAACAGCCCGCGCACTTCCACGAAAGCACCACGGTGGAAATTCTCTGGACCGTGGTTCCGCTGGTGATCCTGGTCATCATGGCCATTCCGGCCACCAAGACGCTGATCGATATCTACGACAGTTCGGAATCCGAGCTGGATATCCAGGTCACGGGCTACCAGTGGAAGTGGCACTACAAATACCTTGGGCAGGACGTCGAGTTCTTCAGCAACCTGACCACGCCCAGGGATCAGATCAACAACAAGGCCGAGAAAGGCGAGCACTATCTGCTGGAGGTCGATGAACCGTTGGTGGTTCCGGTCGGCACCAAGGTGCGCTTCCTGATCACTGCCGCAGACGTGATCCACTCCTGGTGGGTACCGGCGCTGGCGGTGAAGAAGGACGCCATTCCCGGTTTCGTCAACGAATCCTGGACCCGCATCGACGAGCCTGGCATCTACCGCGGCCAGTGCACCGAGCTGTGCGGCAAGGACCACGGCTTCATGCCCGTGGTGGTCGAAGCCAAGTCCAAGGAAGACTTCGCCGCCTGGCTGGCCGAGCGCAAGCAGATCGCAGCGGCCGAGAAAGAGCTGACCAGCAAGGAATGGACGCTGGAAGAACTCATGGCCCGTGGCGAGAAGGCCTACAACACGGCGTGCGGCGCCTGCCACCAGGCGACGGGCGAAGGCCTGCCGCCGATGTTCCCGGCGCTCAAGGGCTCGGACATCGCCACCGGCCCGGCCGAAGCGCACATCGAGATCGTGTTCAACGGCAAGCCGGGTACGTCCATGGCGGCGTTCGGCAAGCAGCTCTCGGAAGTCGACCTCGCGGCCATCATCACCTACGAACGCAACGCCTGGGGCAACAATGTCGGTGACATGGTCACGCCTAAGGACATCCTCGACTTCAAGAAGGCTCAGGAGTAAGGACATGAGTGCAGTGATCGATCACGGTCATGGTCATAGCGACCACCACCATGGCCCGGCCAAGGGCTTGATGCGCTGGGTGTTGACCACCAACCACAAAGACATCGGCACCATGTACCTGTGGTTCAGCTTCGCCATGTTCCTGCTCGGCGGCAGCATGGCCATGGTGATTCGTGCCGAACTGTTCCAGCCCGGCCTGCAGATCGTGCAGCCGGAATTCTTCAACCAGATGACCACCATGCACGGCCTGATCATGGTCTTCGGTGCGGTGATGCCGGCGTTCGTCGGCCTGGCCAACTGGATGATCCCGCTGATGGTCGGGGCGCCGGACATGGCCCTGCCGCGCATGAACAACTTCAGCTTCTGGCTGTTGCCCGCGGCCTTCGGTCTGCTGATCAGCACGCTGTTCATGGAAGGTGGAGGGCCCAACTTCGGCTGGACCTTCTATGCGCCGCTGTCGACTACCTACGCGCCGGAGTCGGTGACCTTCTTCATCTTCGCCATCCACCTGATGGGCATCAGTTCGATCATGGGGGCGATCAACGTGGTCGCCACTATCCTCAACCTACGCGCCCCGGGCATGACCCTGATGAAGATGCCGCTGTTCGTCTGGACGTGGTTGATCACCGCCTTCCTGCTGATCGCGGTGATGCCGGTGCTGGCCGGGTGCGTGACCATGATGCTGATGGACATCCACTTCGGCACCAGCTTCTTCAGCGCGGCCGGTGGTGGTGATCCGGTGCTGTTCCAGCACGTGTTCTGGTTCTTCGGCCACCCCGAGGTGTACATCATGATCCTGCCCGCGTTCGGCGCGGTCAGCTCGATCATCCCGGCCTTCGCACGCAAGCCGCTGTTCGGCTACACCTCGATGGTCTACGCCACCGCGGCGATCGCCTTCCTCTCCTTCATCGTCTGGGCGCACCACATGTTCACCGTCGGCATCCCGCTGACCGGCGAGCTGTTCTTCATGTACGCCACCATGCTGATCGCCGTACCCACCGGGGTGAAGGTGTTCAACTGGGCCAGCACCATGTGGCAGGGCTCATTGACCTTCGAGGCGCCGATGCTGTTCTCGGTAGCCTTCGTCATCCTCTTCACCATCGGTGGTTTCTCGGGGCTGATGCTGGCCATCGCACCGTCGGACTTCCAGTACCACGATACCTACTTCGTGGTGGCGCACTTCCACTACGTGCTGGTGCCGGGGGCGATCTTCGGCATCTTCGCCTCGGCCTACTACTGGCTGCCGAAGTGGACCGGCCACATGTACGACGAAACCCTGGCCAAGCTGCATTTCTGGATGAGTTTCGTCGGCATGAACCTGGCGTTCTTCCCGATGCACTTCGTGGGCCTGGCCGGCATGCCGCGGCGTATCCCCGACTACAACATGATGTTCGCCAACTTCAACATGGTCTCCAGCATCGGCGCCTTCATGTTCGGTGCGACCCAGTTGCTGTTCCTGTTCATCGTCATCAAGTGCATCCGCGGGGGCAAACCGGCGCCTGCCAAGCCGTGGGACGGTGCCGAAGGTCTGGAGTGGAGCGTGCCGTCACCGGCGCCGTATCACACCTTCCAGACACCGCCGGAAGTGAAGTAAGGAGATCGCGCCATGAGCGAAGCCCTGTCTACCCGTCGTCTGGTAATCCGCCTGTCGCTGGTGGTCGTGGGGATGTTCGGCTTCGGCTTCGCCCTGGTGCCGATCTATGACGTGATGTGCCAGGCCTTCGGCATCAATGGCAAGACTGCCGGGGCTTACCAGGCAGGCAGCCAGGAGACGGACGAAGCGCGCCAGGTGCGTGTGCAGTTCCTGGCCACCAACGCCGCCGGCATGGTCTGGGAGTTCGGCCCGGAAGCCGATGAGGTCGAGGTGCATCCGGGGGCCAGCACGCAAATGGTGTTCGTGGCCTACAACCCCACGGACAAGCCGATGAGTGCCCAGGCGATTCCCAGCGTGGCGCCGTCCAAGGCGGCCGCGTTCTTCCACAAGACCGAATGTTTCTGCTTCACCCAGCAGGTGCTGCAGCCGGGCGAACGCATCGAGATGCCGGTGCGTTTCATCGTCGACCGGGACCTGCCCGCCGACGTCCGGCACCTGACGCTGGCCTACACGCTGTTCGATATCACTGCGAGTAAACCGCCGGTTGCCCAGGCGGGCCAATAAGGAGAACAAAGATGGCGTCTCACGAGCAGTATTACGTTCCCGCCCAGAGCAAGTGGCCGATCATCGCCACCCTGGGCCTGCTGATCACGGTCTACGGTCTCGGTGTCTGGTTCAACGACTTGAAGGCCAACCGCGATGAATCCAATGGTCCGCTGATCTTCTTTGTCGGCGCGCTGTTCCTGGCCTACATGCTGTTCGGCTGGTTCGGCAACGTGATCAGGGAAAGCCGCTCCGGCCTGTACAGCCCGCAGATGGACCGATCATTCCGCTGGGGCATGAGCTGGTTCATCTTCTCCGAGGTGATGTTCTTCGCGGCCTTCTTCGGCGTGCTGTTCTACATCCGCATGTGGTCGGGCCCCTGGCTCGGCGGCGAAGGGGACAAGGGTGTGGCCAACATGCTCTGGCCGGGCTTCGAATACACCTGGCCCATGCTCAACACGCCGGATCCCAAGCTGTACCCGGCACCGAGCGGGGTGATCAGCGCCTGGGGCCTGCCGCTGGTCAACACCATCCTGCTGGTGACCTCCAGCGTCACGCTGACCTTCGCCCACCACGCGCTGCGCAAGAACCACCGCAAGCCGCTGAAGATCTGGCTGGCGCTGACCGTGCTGCTGGGCCTTGCCTTCCTGGCGCTGCAGATCGAGGAATACATCTACGCCTACAACGAACTGGGGCTGACTCTGGGATCGGGGATCTACGGGGCGACGTTCTTCATGCTCACGGGCTTCCACGGGGCCCACGTGACCCTAGGGGCGCTGATGCTGACGGTCATGCTGGTGCGCGTGATGCGCGGCCACTTCACGGCAGACCAGCACTTCGGCTTCGAGGCCGCGGCCTGGTACTGGCACTTCGTGGATGTGGTGTGGATTGGCCTGTTCGTCTTTGTCTACGTGTTGTAAACGGCATTACCAGGTGACGTGGGGCACCAACTGGCCGGAATAGAAACCCCAGGCGATCAAACCAACGGTCAGCGCTGTCAGAGTGACACGAACAGTCAGCGCATTGACCACCCTTGAGGAGCGGCCCTCGTCCTTGACCAGGAAGAACAGGCCACTGAACAGACTGACCAGGGTGGCCAGTAGCAAGAGGACGATCGCGGCCTTGAGCATGCGGGACTCCGGGGGATGGGGAATGTGGTGCACATGCAGTATAGCCAGCTTCACCGGCTCCCTTGGGGGGTGCCCATGAGTGCCTTCCGCCCGGGTGTGCTGCCCAGCCTGGTGGTCCTTGTCTTGCTGCCGGCGCTGGTCTGGCTTGGGTTCTGGCAGCTGTCGCGGGCCGAGGAGAAGCGCGAACTGCTGGCCGTTCACGAGGCCCGCCATACGGCGGCGCCGGTGAGCCTCGGGTCGCTGGAGCGCAATCCCGATCTGGCCTATGTGCGGGTGCGGCTGCGGGGCCAGTTCGACGAGCGCCACAGCCTGCTGCTGGACAACCGCATCCGCAACGGCCAGGCCGGTGTCGAGGTGCTGCAACCCTTTTATGATCAGGCCAGCGGCTTGTGGGTACTGGTCAATCGGGGCTGGTTGCCCTGGCCCGACCGCCGCATCACCCCGCATTTCGATACGCCTGATTCCCCGCTTGAACTGACTGCGTCGGTCTATGTGCCGCTCGGTGGTGGTCTGCAATTGCGCCCTGAGCGCACGGGCACCGATTGGCCACAGCTGATCGTCGACGTCAGGCCCAGCGCCCTGTGGCAGCAGCTGGGGCGTGGCGGGCTGGCGTACGAGGTGCGCCTGGAACCTGGCCCGGCCAGCTTTCAGGCGGACTGGCCGGTGGTCGCCATGAGCCCCGACAAACATACGGGATATGCCGTGCAGTGGTTCGCCCTGGCGGCAGCCCTGATCGGACTTTTCATCTACTTCGGTTTGCATAACGCGCGGGAGACTCGCCATGAACCCAGCCATCGCCCTGCCTGAGGCACCGACCAACCGCCGCTGGCGCGGTCGGTTGCAGCTGATCCTGATCCTGGCCATCGTCATCGCGCCGATGCTGCTGGCCAGTGCCATGTACCAATGGCGTTTCTGGGTGCCGGAGACCCGCAACTACCACGGCGTGCTGATCGGCGACGGCCAGAAACTGGCGGACCTGGGAATCGTGGGCGGCCAGGCGGAGCACTGGCAGCTGCTGGTCACTGCACCGCAGGCCTGTGACGTGACGTGCAAGCAGCTGGTGTTCCTCGCCCGGCAGATTCACATCGGCCTCAACCGCGACGTATCGCGTGCCGGACATGCCCTGGCGATCAGCCAACCGCTGGAAGCGGACTACGACGAGCAACTGCGCCGCGAATTTCCCCAGCTGGGCCGCTATGGCCTGGAGCCTGCCGCCTACGAGCGGATCGCCAACCCGGCGGACGGGCCGCAGCTGTGGATCGTCGATCCCCACGGCAACCTGGTGCTGCGTTACGACGGATCGAGCAAGGGCAAGGCGATTCTCGATGACCTGCGCCACCTGCTGAAAATTTCCCAGATCGGCTGACCAAGGAGAGCCCGATGGCCAAACCCGGATACCGCCTGGCGTTGTTCGCCACCCTGCTGGCCGTGGTGGTGGTGCTGCTGGGTGCCTATACGCGCCTGACCCATGCGGGCCTGGGTTGCCCGGACTGGCCGGGCTGCTACGGCTTTCTCGGCGTACCGATGAGCGAGCACAAGCAGGCCGTGGCCATCACCCGGTTCCCCGAGGCGCCGGTGGAGGTTGCCAAGGGCTGGTATGAAATGATCCACCGCTACTTCGCTGGCGCCCTCGGCCTGGTGATTCTCGGTCTGGCGGTTCAGGCGGTGCGCCAGCGCGGTGCGCCGGGACAACCCCTGAAGCTGCCGCTGTTTCTGCTGGGCTTGGTAACCCTGCAGGCGGCATTCGGCATGTGGACGGTGACCCTCAAGCTCTGGCCCCAGATCGTGACCGCGCATCTGCTCGGCGGCTTTGCCACGCTCAGCCTGTTGTTCCTGCTGACGCTGCGCCTGTCCGGGCGTTTCCCTGCGCTGCAGATGCCGGCTCGGCTGCGCGCCCTGGCGGCGGGGGCGTTGCTGCTGGTGATCGGGCAGATTGCGCTCGGCGGCTGGGTCAGCAGCAACTACGCGGCAGTGGCGTGCGTCGACCTGCCGACCTGTCACGGCGAGTGGTGGCCGGCCATGGACTTCGCCAACGGTTTCCACCTGACCCAGCACATCGGCCCCAATTATCTCGGCGGTCAGCTCGACAGCGACGCCCGCACGGCGATCCACATGACCCACCGCATCGGTGCCCTGCTGGTGACCCTGGTGCTGCTTTTGCTGGCCTGGCGCCTGCGTGCCAATGGTTTCGCCCGGTTGTCCGGCCTGGTGCTGCTGGCGCTGGCCGTGCAGGTCAGCCTGGGCATCAGCAACGTGATTTTCCACCTGCCGCTGCTGGTGGCGGTGGCGCATAACGCCGGCGGTGCGGCCCTGCTGCTGGTGATGGTCAGCGTCAATTACCGCCTGCGGGCCTTGGCCCGGCAGGCGGATGGTCAAGCGGTTGCGTCAGCGAAAACGAATAACGAACTGGCCACGGCTCCCCTGGTCCAGATCAGCAAGTAATCGAAAGGAGAAACCCCATGGCGACTCTATTGCGGACCCATCAGCCCCAGGCGACCTGGCGCGACTACCTGGAGCTGACCAAGCCACGGGTGGTGGTGCTGATGCTGATCACCTCGCTGGTCGGCATGTTCCTCGCGACCCGTGCTGGTGTGCCCTGGGAGGTGCTGATCTTCGGCAACCTGGGCATCGGCCTGTGCGCGGGTTCGGCGGCGGCGGTCAACCATGTGGTGGACCGGCGCATCGACTCGATCATGGCCCGGACCCACAAGCGGCCGGTCACCACCGGGCGCCTGTCGCCTGCCGCGGCCCTGGGGTTCGCCCTGCTGCTGGCGGTGGCCGGCATGGCCCTGCTGCTGACCTTCACCAACGAGCTGGCGGCCTGGCTGACCCTGGCCTCATTGCTCGGTTATGCCGTGCTCTACACCGGTTTTCTCAAACGGGCCACGCCGCAGAACATCGTCATCGGCGGCCTGGCCGGTGCGGCGCCGCCGCTGCTGGGGTGGGTCGCGGTCACCGGGCACATGAGCGCCGAACCGCTGCTGCTGGTGCTGATCATCTTCGCCTGGACGCCGCCGCACTTCTGGGCCCTGGCAATCCACCGCAAGGAGGAATACGCCAAGGCGGACATTCCCATGCTGCCGGTGACCCATGGCGAGCACTACACCAAGGTGCACATCCTGCTGTACACCGCCGTGATGTTTGCCGTGACCCTGCTGCCCTACGCGATCCACATGAGCGGGCCGCTCTACCTGGTGTGTGCGATCGGTCTGGGCGCGCGCTTCCTGCACTGGGCGTGGGTGCTGTACCGTGACAGCAAACCGCACGCGGCCATCAACACCTTCAAGTACAGTATCTGGTACCTGTTCCTGTTGTTCATCGCCCTGTTGGTCGATCACTACCTGCTGCTCAACCTGTAAATCGTTGGTGCCATGACCCGTACCCAGATCACCGTTTTTGTTCTCGTTGCCGTTGTCGCGCTGGTCCTTGGCCTGACCGTCAACAAGGTGCTGTCCAGCAAAGGACAGGCCGATCCGACCCAGCTGCTCGACGCGGGCATCGTGCTGCTGCCGCAAAGCCGTTCGATGCCATCGCTGAGCCTTATCGATCAGGATGGCCAGGCGGTCGAGGTCGATCAGTTCAAGGACAAGTGGAGCCTGCTGTTCTTCGGCTACACCTTCTGCCCGGATATCTGCCCGGCCACCCTGGCCCAGTTGCGCCAGCTGCGCGGGCAACTGCCGGAAGAAACCTGGGCCAACCTGCGGGTGGTGCTGGTCAGCGTCGACCCGCACCGCGATACACCGGAGCAGTTGAAGAAGTACCTGGCGTACTTCGATGCGGGTTTCATGGGGATGACCGGGGAAGAGGCGACGCTGCAGAAGTTCGCCAACGCGGTGAGCATTCCGTACATCCCGGCGGACACCAGCAAGGAAAACTACACCGTCGATCACAGCGGCAACCTGGTGATCATCGGTCCGGATGGCACCCAGCGCGGCTTTATCCGCGCGCCGCTGAACAACGAGAAGCTCGCCGCTCAGCTGCCGGGTCTGATCAAGCCGCAGTAATGCCAGGGCGCACGCACTGCGTGCGCCGTTCGGTCATTTGGCGAACAGCTGGCTCATGTCCTTGAACGCCTTGAACTCCAGGGCGTTGCCGCAGGGGTCGAAGAGGAACATCGTGGCCTGTTCGCCCACCTGCCCCTGGAAACGCACATAGGGTTCAATCACGAACTGCGTTTCCCGCGCCCGCAGCCGATCGGCCAGGCGCTCCCACTCGTCCCAGCCCAGCACCACGCCGAAGTGCGGAACCGGTACATCGTGACCGTCCACCGCGTTGCTGTGGGCGGCTTCTTGGTAAGCCATCTTCGGTGATTCATGGATCACCAGTTGGTGACCGAAGAAGTCGAAGTCCACCCAATGCTCGCTGCTGCGGCCTTCGGCGCAGCCGAATACCTCACCGTAGAAATGCCGGGCAGCGGCCAGGTCGTATACGGGAATGGCCAGGTGAAAAGGGCCGAGGGCCATGGGCGTAACTCCTGAACGGTAAGTGTCCGTTGATTCTAGTAACGATAATTCTGATTAAAAGCGAATATCCTTGCTCTCAATCGCGAACAAAATTGATCAGTCGAGTGCCCGATGCTGCGTGAGCTGAAAACCTTCGTCATGGTCGCCCGCCAGGGCACCTTCGCCGCTGCCGGCCAGCGGGTCGGCCTCACCCAGTCGGCGGTCAGTGCGCAGATGCGCGTACTGGAGCAGGGCCTGGGGGTTCGCCTGTTCGATCGCAGCGGCCGTTCTGCCGTGCTGAACGCCGCCGGGCAGCACGCCTTGCCGCTGGCCGAGCAGATGCTGGCGCTGTATGCGCAGATGGCCCTGCCCACCGCCGTGGCTGAATGGCAGGGTGAGTTGAAGATCGGCGCGATCGCCACCGTGCAGACCGGGCTGTTGCCGGAAGCGCTGCCGCGTTTTCGGGCGCTCGCGCCTCGGGTCGAGCTGAAGCTCGTACCCGGTGTTTCGCTGAACCTGCTGAGCCAGATCGATGCCGGCGAGCTGGACCTGGCGGTGATGATCAAACCGCCCTTCGAGCTGCCCAAGGAGCTGCTGCTGGTGGATCTGGCGAGCGAGCCGTTCGTGCTGATCGCACCACCCGGCGTCGAGGGCGATGACCCGCTGCGGCTGTTGGCCGAGCAACCCTTCGTGCGCTATGACCGCAGCTCGTTCGGTGGCCGCCAGGTCAGCCGATTCCTGCGTGAGCAGCGTTTGGAGGTGCATGAGGCGCTGGAGCTGGATGAGGTGGATGCCATCGTGCGCATGGTCGAGTGCGGTCTCGGGGTGTCGCTGATCCCCCGCGCCGGGTTGTGGCTGCACCGGGACACGCGGGCGCGGGTCATCGACCTGGGGCCGCTGACCTTTCACCGTGAGCTGGTGGCCGTGTTGCGGCGGGCGCAGCGTCAGCCGGCGTTGGAGAGTTTGCTGGCGTGTTTGTGTGAGGCCAGTCGGGGATGAGTTATCGGAGCGGCCTTGCCCGTGAGCCTGATCGTTCCCACGCTCTGCGTGGGAATGCAGCCCGGACGCTCCGCGTCCGCTATGGCCTGGCGGTGAATGAAACCCTCAACAGCTTCGCGGCTGAAGCCGCTCCTACAGGGGGCGCGTAGACCCTATGTAGGCGCGGGCTTTGAGCTTCCTACAGAACGCACATCTCTCATCGGCAACAACAACCTCGCGCCCATAAAAAATGCCGCGTCCGGTAAGGGGCGCGGCATTTTTCGAGATACGGCCCAGAGCAGAGCGCCGGGCCATGCTGCGAGGGCGGGGTTCTTAGAACGCCGGCACCACCGCGCCCTGGTATTTCTCCAGGATGAAGGCTTTGACTTCAGGGCTGTTCAGCGCCTTGGCCAGCTTCTGGATGGCAGCGCTGTCCTTGTTGTCGGCGCGGGCAACCAGGTTGTTGACGTATGGCGAGTCGCTGCCTTCGATGGCCAGGGCGTCCTTGGTCGGGTTCAGCTTGGCTTCCAGGGCGTAGTTGGTGTTGATCAGCGCCAGGTCGACCTGGGTCAGCACGCGCGGCAGGGTTGCGGCTTCGAGTTCACGCACCTTGATGCTCTTCGGGTTCTCGGCGATGTCCTTGGGAGTCGCCAGGATGTTCGAGGAATCCTTGAGGGTGATCACGCCAGCTTTCTGCAGCAGCAGCAGGGCACGGCCGCCGTTGGTGGCGTCGTTCGGGATCACCACGGCAGCGCCTTGCGGCAGTTCCTTGATGTCCTTGATCTTGCTGGAGTACGCGCCGAAGGGTTCGACGTGCACGCCAGCCACGCTCACCAGCTCGGTGCCACGGCTCTTGTTGAATTCGTCCAGGTACGGCTGGTGCTGGAAGAAGTTGGCGTCCAGGCGCTTCTCGGCAACCTGTACGTTGGGCTGCACGTAATCGGTGAAGACCTTGATGTCCAGTTCGACGCCGTCTTTGGCCAGGGCCGGTTTGACGAATTCGAGGATCTCCGCGTGCGGCACGGCGGTAGCGGCTACGCGCAGGGTTTCAGCCTGGGCGGCGCTGGAGAACGCGGCAACGACAGCGAGGGCAGTCAGCAGTTTTTTCATGAACGACTCCTTGTAGGATCGGGGTGGCGACGGCGTGTCGCCTTATTTTCTGGAAAAGTGCACCACCAGCTTGTCGCCGACGGTTTGCAGAATTTGTACGAGCACCACAAGCAGTGCCACGGTCACGAACATCACGTCCGTCTGATAGCGTTGATAGCCATAGCGCACCGCCAGGTCACCTAGGCCGCCGCCGCCGATCAGGCCGCTCATTGCGGTGTAGGACACCAGGGTAATGACGGTCACCGTGATGGCTGCAAGGATGCCAGGCAGTGCTTCGGGCAACAGGGCGTTGAAGATTATCTGCCGGGTGTTGGCGCCCATCGCCTGGGTCGCCTCGATGATGCCGCGGTCAACTTCGCGCAGAGCGGTTTCCACCAGCCGTGCGAAGAATGGCGTGGCGCCGACGACCAGCGGCGGAATGGCGCCAACTACCCCGAGCGACGTGCCGGTGATCATCACGGTGAGGGGGATCATCAGGATCAGCAGGATCACGAAAGGGATCGACCGGAGAACGTTCACCACCAGCGCCACAACGCTATAAAGCGCTTTCTGTTCGAACATCTGCCGCGGCCCGATAAGGAACAGCAGCACGCCGAGGGGCAGGCCGAACAATATGGTGAATGGCATGGTGCCGCCGAGCATGTACAGGGTATCGAGGCTGGCGTAGCCGATTTCCGCCCAATCGACGTTGGGCAGCAGGCGGTTCATCAAGTCTTCCATCAGCGCAGCACCTCCAGGTGAACGTCGGCGGCGCCGAAGCGGGCGATGGCGGCGTCGATGTCACCGCCAGTCAGGGCCAGGGTCAACTGGCCGTAGGGGGTGTCCTTGATGCGGTCGATACGGCCGGCCAGGATGCTGTAGTCCACGCCGGTCTCCCGGGCCACGGTACCGAGCAGCGGCGCGTAGGTCGATTCACCCTGGAAGGTCAGGCGCAGAATGCGGCCACTGACATGGGCGAAGTCGTCGCGCTGCTCGTCTTCGTCGACATGCTCTGATTCGAGCACGAAGCGGCGTGTGGTCGGGTGCTGCGGGTGCAGGAAGACATCGGCTACCGGGCCCTGTTCGACGATCACGCCGGCATCCATCACCGCCACGCGGTCGCACACCCGGCGGATCACGTCCATCTCGTGGGTGATCAGCACGATTGTCAGGTTCAGCTCGCGGTTGATCTCGGCCAGCAGTTGCAGCACCGAGGCGGTGGTCTGCGGGTCGAGGGCGCTGGTGGCTTCGTCGCAGAGCAGGATCTTCGGCCGGGTCGCTAGAGCCCGGGCGATGCCCACACGCTGTTTTTGCCCACCGGACAGCTGTGCCGGGTACTTGTTGGCGTGGTCCTGAAGGCCGACGCGCTCGAGCAGCGCTGCGACGCGCTGATCGATCTCCGCGGTTGCCACGCCAGCCAGCTTCAAGGGCAGGGCGACGTTGGCGGCGACGGTTTTCGACGACAGCAGGTTGAAGTGCTGGAAAATCATTCCGACCTGTTGGCGGAAGCGGCGCAGTCCATCGGCATCGAGGGCGGTGACGTCGAGTCCGTCGACATTGATGCGTCCGCCCGAAGGTTCTTCGAGGCGGTTGATCAGGCGCAGCAGGGTGCTTTTACCCGCGCCGGAATGGCCGATGATGCCGAACACTTCGCCACGGGCGATGTGCAGGTCGGTCGGCTGCAGGGCAGGAATGGCTTGGCCACCGACGCGATACGCCTTGTGGACAGACTGGAATTCGATCACGCGTTGAAACCTTTTGGGTTTGTCGAGCTGCCGGATAGGCATAAAAAGGCGGCTAGTCTACTCGCCGCCACTTAGGCCGCAAAAATCTTTCTAGCGCTATGAATATAGCTAGAACGAATTAATAGCGGGCACGCTGCAGCCAGTGTAGTTGCCCGCCGTGCCCGCGTTACGGGCGCTGCGGGCTGAGGATCAGCTGGGGCGTCTGGGTTGGCTTGATCGCCTGGCTGAGACGCGGGCTGAAGCTCGGGTCGAGTCGCTTGATGCGCGCATTGAGCAGGGCCGCGACCCAGGGGTAATCCTTGGCCTGGCGTACTTCGATGCGCACGGCACAGCGGAAGGTCACTACGTCCTGGGCCACGCTGTCGAGCAGGGTGCGCAGGCGCTCGTTGTCCTGGTTGTCGAGCATCGGCAGGGGCACCACGCTGTTGGCGGCGTCCGGGTTGATCAGCTTGGCCGTGGGCGTGCTCGGGGCCTCAACGGGCGCCGGCTCGCTGGCCACGAGAACAGCTTTCTGATGTTCGGCAGCCAAACGCAACTGGCGAGCCTGTTCATGGCGCGCCAGTTCGGCACGCGCTGCGGCCTGTTCGGCTGCCTGGCGGGCGTGGGCGGCGGCATTCAATTCGGCTTCCCGCGCCTGGTTGATGGCACCGTCCAGGCCGGTGGTCAGCGCCGGGGCCTGGGGCATCAGGCTACGGGCATGGCTCAGGGCCTTGGTAGCGCGATCCAGGTCGCCGCTTTGCAGGGCTTGTTGACCTTGGGCCAGGTAGGCCTCGGACAGCTGGCGCTGGTACTGCTCCAGGCGGGTGTCGCCTTTGGCGCGTTGTTGCAGGCTGGCCAATTGGCTTTCGGCGTCGGGCAGCTTGCCGCTGGCCAGGCTCTGGTCGAGCTGGCGGAAGGCGCTGACCAGGTCGTCAGTGGGCAGGTTGGCCTGTTGCGGCGCACTCTGGCAGCCGAACAACAGCAGCGAAACCGTGATTAAAGCAAGAGCACGTGAGGCGAACGACTTCATTCCTGCGAGTCTCAAGTTGTGCAAAAAACGCGCAAGTCTACACCGCCGAGGGGCCAGAGCCAAACCTGCACCTGTTTGCCGCAGGTTTGGCGACGATCGCGTGTTCTAAGCCGTGCGGCGCGGCAGGGCGAAACTCAGCAGGAACAGGGCGGCTGCCGAGACCACGATGGACGGCCCGGCCGGGGTGTCCTCGAACCAGGACAGGCTGAGCCCGGCACACACTGCGACGATCCCCAGCAGACTGGCGCCGAACGCCATCTGTTCGGGGGTACGGGCGTGGCGCTGGGCGGCGGCGGCGGGAATGATCAGCAGCGAGGTGATCAGCAGGACCCCGACGATCTTCATTGCCACGGCAATGACCACGGCGATCAGCAGCATCAGGCTCAGGCGGATGGCAGCCACCGGCAGGCCTTCGACCTTGGCCAGTTCCTCGTGCACGGTGATTGCCAGCAGCGGGCGCCAGAGCAGGGCCAGCATGACCAGCACCAGCGCGCTGCCGCCGATGATCCAGGCCAGGTCGGTAGGGCCGACCGCCAGCAGGTCACCGAACAGGTAGCCCATCAGGTCGATGCGCACGTCTCGCATGAAACTCAGCACCACCAGGCCCAGCGACAGGGTGCTGTGCGCGAGGATGCCGAGCAGGGTGTCGGACGCCAGCGGCTGGCGGGTCTGCAGGGTGACCAGCAATACCGCCAGCAGCACGCAGCCCACGGTCACCGCGAAGGTCGGGCTGACATCCACCATCAGCCCGAGGGCGACGCCGAGCAGCGCGGCGTGGGACAGGGTGTCGCCGAAATAGGCCATGCGCCGCCAGACCACAAAGGAACCCAGAGGGCCGGCAACCACCGCCAGCGCCAGGCCGGCGAGCAGAGCGTTGAGCAGGAAATCAGCCATGGTTGCAGCCGTCTCCGTGCACGTGGGGCTGGACCCGGCCCTTGATGGTCAGGCCCGGGGCGACCACTTCGCCATGCAGGTCGTGGGCATGGTCATGATGGTGGTGATAGACCGCCAGGCTCTTGGCGTCCTGGCCGAACAGTTCGACGAACGCCGGGTCGCCGCTGACCTGCTCGGGATGGCCGGAGCAGCAGACATGGCGGTTCAGGCAGACCACCTGGTCGGTGGTGCTCATCACCAGGTGCAGATCGTGGGAGACCATCAGCACGCCGCAGCCGTGGCGGTCGCGCAGGCGGGTGATCAGGCGATACAGCTCTGCCTGGCCGGCAACGTCCACGCCTTGCACTGGCTCGTCGAGCACCAGCAGTTCCGGTTTGCGCAACAGCGCCCGGGCCAGCAGCACGCGCTGCAGTTCACCGCCGGAGATGCCTTGTAGCGGGCTGTCGATGACATGACTGGCGCCCACTTCGCCCAGGGCCGAGGCCGCGTCTTCACGCTTAACCCCGGGCACCAGGCGCAGGAAGCGCAGCACGCTGAGTGGCAGGGTGGCGTCTACGTGCAGTTTCTGCGGCATGTAGCCGATGCGCAGGCGCGGTTTGCGCCACACGTCACCGGTGTCGGGCTTGAGCAGACCGAGCACGGCGCGCACCAGGGTGGTCTTGCCGGCGCCGTTGGGGCCGATCAGGGTGACGATCTCGCCCGGCTTCACGCCCAGCTGCACGTTCTGCAGCACGTGTTGGCCGGCGAACTTCACGCCCACGTCTTCAAGGCGGATCAGAACGTCGCTCATCAGGATTCCCGGCAGCCCGAGCAAAGGCCGACCACTTCCACGGTCTGGCCTTCCACGCTGAAGCCGACCTCCTTGGCGCTGGCGACGATGGCCTCGCTGATGGAGGTCTGTTCCAGCTCGATGGCGGCGTGGCAGCTGCGGCAGATCAGAAACTGGCCCTGGTGTGCGTGCTCCGGCTGGTTGCAGCCGACGAAGGCGTTGAGCGAGGCGATGCGGTGCACCAGGCCGTTTTCCAGCAGGAAATCCAGCGCGCGGTACACCGTGGGCGGCGCGGCACGGCGGCCGTCTTCTTCGCTCAGCACGCCGAGGATGTCATAGGCACCCAGCGGCTTGTGGCTTTGCCACACCAGTTCCAGCACGCGTTTGCGCAAGGCGGTCAGACGCAGGCCTTGGCGCGCACAGATGTTTTCCGCTTCGGTCAGGGCGTGGCTGACGCAACGGGAGTGGTCGTGAGGACGTGAAGCCAGGGGAGTAAGAATCATGGGCGGCGACGACTTGGCGTGGAGACGTTATTATATTACTCGTTCCTACCTGCTTGAGTGTTCCCCGTGTCGCGTCTTTTTTCGATCACTGGTCTGTTTGCCGTCGGTCTCTTGATGAGCCTGGCGGCGCGAGCCGATGTCCAGGTGCTGACCAGCATCAAACCCCTGCAATTGATTGCCGCTGCCGTTCAGGACGGTGTCGGCGAGCCCGGCGTGCTGCTGCCACCCGGCGCATCGCCGCATCATTACGCCCTGCGCCCGTCCGATGTGCGCCAGTTGCGCGAAGTGGATCTGTTCTACTGGGTCGGTGAGGACCTGGAGAATTTCCTGCCCCGCGTCCTCAGCGGACGCGACAAGCCCAGCGTGGCGGTACAGGCGCTGCCCGGCATGACCCTGCGACACTTCGGCGACAGCCATGCCGGGCATGACCACGAGCATGACGAGCATGATCACGGCGAAGCTCACGAGCATGCGAACGCTCATGAGCACGACCACGATCACCGCCCGGGCTCGCTGGATGCTCACTTATGGTTGCTGCCGGCCAACGCACGGGTGATTGCAGCCCGAATGGCGGCCGACCTGGCGATTGCCGACCCGGCCAACGCGGCGCGCTACCAGGCCAACTTCACTGCCTTCGACCAGCGCCTGAGCGCCCTTGATCAGCGCCTCAAGGAGCGCCTGGCGGACCTGTCAGGCAAGCCGTACTTCGTCTTCCATGAAGCCTATGACTACTTCGAGGCGGCCTATGGCCTCAAGCATGCCGGGGTGTTCAGCGTGGGCAGCGAAGTTCAGCCCGGCGCCCGGCACGTCGCGGCCATGCGCTCGCGTTTGCAGGCAGTCGGCCCAACCTGCGTGTTCAGTGAGCCGCCGATGCGTCCGCGCCTGGCGCAGACCCTCACCGCCGGCCTGCCGGTGACCCTGGCCGAGCTGGATGCCATGGGCGGAGCGCTGAAAGCGGACAAGCAGGGTTATGAAGCGCTGCTGGACAGCATGGCCGACCAGTTGGTGGAGTGCCTGGGCAAGCTCTGAGCCTGCCCTGCCATCAGAACGCGAATGGCAACGGCAGGTCGACCTGCTGCCGGTGTGCCAGGCGACGCTGGAACTCGGCCGGGTCGTGAATAAGCACTTGCTGGCCAGCGAACGATTCGGCGGCGATCAGGCGTGACAGCCAGAACCGCACGCAGGCCACGCGCAGCATCGTCGGCCACAGCTCTGCCTCGGCGGCGCTGAATGGCCGCAGCGCCGCATAGGCGCCCAGCAGTGCCCGGGCGCGGGCGCCGTCCAGCGCGCCCTCTTCATCTGAGCACCAGTCGTTGAGCGCGATGGCCAGGTCATAGAGCATCGGGCCTGAGCAGGCGTTATAAAAGTCGATCACCCCGGCCAGGTGCGGCCCGTCGAACAGCACGTTGTCGCGGAACAGGTCGGCGTGCAGGTTGGCGCGCGGCAGGGCCTGGATGCGTGCTTTCAATTCGTGGATTTCCGCCAGGGCGTCACGCAGCAGTGGCAGCTGGGCGTCCGGCAGTTTCAGCGCCAGGCCCGGTCCTTCGGCGAGCATCCAGTCCAGCCCCCGATCACTCTTGCGCTCCAGCGTGTGGCCCTGCGTGGCCAGGTGAATGCGTGCGAGCAGCGCGCCGACTTCCTGGCAATGATGGGGATTCGGCTGGCTGATGTGTTTGCCGGCCAGGCGCGGCTGCAGCAGCGCCGGTTTTTCCGCCAGGCTGCGCAGGGCGTCGCCTTCGGTGGTGCGCAGGGCGTAGGGCACCGGCAGACCGGCGTCGTGGAGGACGTCGAGCAGTTCGATGAAGAACGGCAGGTCGTCGCTGGGGCCGCGCTCGACCAGGGTCAGGACGAACTCGCCCTGCTCCAGGCTGACGAAGAAGTTGCTGTTTTCGCTGCCCGCGGCAATACCCTGGAAGTCGCGCAGACGACCCAGGCCGTAAGGGGCCAGGAAGGTTTCGAGCTCGGGACGCTCCAGGGGGGTGAACACCGACATATCAGGACTGCCTTATTGCCTTACCAACTGAAGATTTCCCAGGCCGGGATGAGCATGTCCGGGTCGTCGGAACGGACGAAGCTGCCTTCGCTGCCGTCAGCACGCACCAGGAAGTAGGGCTTGCCGCCCTTGGGGGTCACTTTGATTGCATACAGGAAACCGTTGACCCGGTATTCCTCCACCGTGCGATCGCCATCCTGGCGGATGGTCACATCGGGGTCGGCGGACGGCGCATCATCCGCGTACGTCGCCAGCGGAACACAGGCCAGGAGGCTGAGCAGTACCAGGCGATTGAGTGTGCGCATGATAACCTTATCCCTTTATCGTCAATGGTCGGCCCAGTTTAACCCCGGCCCTCAGGAAAAGGTTGATCCTGCGCATGTCTAACGCCCCCCTCGTTCTGGTCGATGGTTCCTCGTACCTGTACCGCGCGTTCCATGCCCTGCCCCCGCTGACCACCTCCAAAGGCATGCCTACCGGAGCGGTCAAGGGCGTGCTGAATATGCTCAAGAGCCTGCGCAAGCAGTACCCGAACAGCCCGTTCGCGGTGGTTTTCGATGCCAAGGGCGGTACGTTCCGCGATGAGCTGTTCGCCGAGTACAAGGCCAACCGCCCGTCCATGCCCGATGATTTGCGCGTCCAGGTCGATCCGTTGCATGCCAGCGTGCGCGCTCTCGGTTACCCGCTGCTGTGCGTCGAGGGCGTCGAAGCCGACGACGTGATTGGCACCCTGGCGCGTCAGAGCGCAGCGGAAGGTAGGGACGTGGTGATTTCCACCGGCGACAAGGACATGGCGCAGCTGGTTTGCCCGCACGTTACGCTGGTCAACACCATGACCGGTAGCGTTTACGACATCGATGGCGTTATAGCGAAATTCGGTGTCGGTCCTGAGCTGATCATCGACTACCTGGCGCTGATGGGCGACAAGGTCGACAACATTCCCGGCGTTCCCGGAGTCGGTGAGAAAACCGCGCTGGGCCTGCTGGTGGGCGTCGGCGGTGGCCTGGATGTGATCTACGCCAACCTCGACAAAGTGCCGGAGCTGCCGATCCGCGGGGCCAAGGGCTTGCCCGCCAAGCTCGAAGAACACCGCGACATGGCCTATCTGTCCTACGAGCTGGCGACCATCAAGCTCGACGTGCCGCTGAATATTGAAATCGACACCCTGCTCCCAGGTGAGGCCGACGTCCCGGCATTGCTTGAGCTGTACAGCGAGCTGGAATTCAAGAGCTGGCGGGACGAGTTGCTGCGTCAGAACAAGGCGCCGGAACCCAAGCCCAAACCGGTTGTGGCGGCGCCGCCAGCGGATCTGTTCAGCCTGGCACTCAGCGAGAGCGGCGAACCGGCTGCACCTGAAGCCGTCGCGCTGCCGGAGCCGACGGGTGATTACCAGACCGTAACCGAGCAGGCGCACTTCGACGCCTGGCTGGAGAAGTTGAAGGCGGCCGAGCTGATCGCCTTCGACACCGAGACCACCAGCATCGACGCCCAGCAGGCGCAACTGGTCGGCCTGTCCTTCTCGGTCAAGGCTGGCGAGGCTGCGTACATCCCTGTCGCCCATTCCTACATGGGTGTGCCGACGCAGCTGGACCGCGATGCCGTGCTCGAGGCGCTCAAGCCGATTCTCGAAGACCCGAGCAAAGCCAAGGTCGGCCAGCACGCCAAGTACGACATCAATATCCTGGCCAATGCCTCGACCCCGATCAGCGTCCAGGGCGTTGCCTTCGACACCATGCTGGAATCCTACGTGCTGGACTCCACCGCGACCCGGCACGACATGGACAGCCTGGCGCTCAAGTACCTGGAGCACAGCACCATCCGTTTCGAGGACATTGCCGGCAAAGGCGCCAAGCAGCTGACCTTCGACCAGATACCGCTCGAGCAGGCTGCGCCTTACGCGGCGGAAGATGCCGACGTGACCCTGCGCCTGCACCAGGCCCTGTGGCAAAAGCTGGAACAGACGCCGTCGCTGGTGAATGTGCTGCATGAAATCGAAATGCCGCTGGTGCCAGTGTTGGCCCGTATCGAGCGCCAGGGCGCACTGGTCGACGCCAAGTTGCTCGGTCAGCAGAGCCATGAGCTGGGCGAGAAGCTGGTGGCCCTGGAGCGCCAGGCGTTCGAGATCGCCGGTGAAGAGTTCAACCTGGCATCGCCCAAGCAACTGGGGGTGATCCTGTATGAAAAACTCGGCCTGCCGATCCTGAGCAAGACCGCGAAGGGGCAGGCGTCCACCGCCGAGGCCGTGCTTGCCGAATTGGCCGAGCAAGAGTTCGAACTGCCCAAGGTGCTGATGCAGTACCGCTCCCTGAGCAAGCTCAAGAGCACCTACACCGATCGCCTGCCGGAGCAGATCAACCCGCGCACCGGGCGCATCCACACCAGCTACCACCAGGCTGTGGCGTCTACCGGGCGCCTGTCTTCCAGCGATCCGAACCTGCAGAACATTCCGGTGCGTACGGCCGAAGGGCGGCGCATCCGCCAGGCGTTCGTCGCGCCCAAGGGCTACAAGCTGCTGGCAGCCGACTACTCGCAGATCGAACTGCGCATCATGGCGCACCTCTCCAAGGACGAGGGCCTGCTCAACGCCTTCCGCAACAACCTGGACGTGCACACCGCCACGGCGGCGGAAGTGTTTCGGGTCGAACTGGCGGACGTGACGTCCGAGCAGCGCCGCAGTGCCAAGGCGATCAACTTCGGTCTGATCTACGGCATGGGCGCGCAGAAGCTCGGCAAGGACATCGGCGTCGACACCAAGCAGGCCAAGGCCTACATCGACACCTATTTCGCCCGCTATCCAGGCGTACGCGACTACATGGAACGCACCCGCGCCCAGGCGGCGGACCAGGGCTTCGTCGAAACCCTGTTCGGGCGCCGGCTGTACGTGCCGCTGATAAAATCCAGCAAGCCGCAGGAGCGCGCGGGCGCCGAGCGCACTGCGATCAACGCGCCGATGCAGGGCACGGCGGCGGACATCATCAAGAAAGCCATGGTGGCTGTGGATAACTGGCTGAGCGAATCCGGCCTGGATGCCAAGGTCATCCTGCAGGTACACGACGAATTGGTACTGGAAGTGCGCGAGGACCTGGTCGAGCAGGTGAGCGAGCAAATCCGGCCGCTTATGGGCAATGCCGCGGCGCTGGATGTGCCTCTGCTGGTCGAGGTGGGGATTGGCGACAATTGGGATGAAGCGCACTGATCGAAGGGCTGCGGCATAACGCCGCAGGTGTTTCAGTTTGCTTACACCAATAACGCATCAAGAAATCGCTGCTTATTCCTAAAGGATTTTAGGCAGCGATGAACTTTGCCGTTGAACGGGCAGTCAGAGTTTTGGAATGGCCGTTAAAGCCTTTCAATGCTCCTTTGTTGTGTTAAGTGTTGGCAGACATCTGAACCCCGCCCTAGCGGTTCAGACCCTTAAACCCCGAACTTCTCCCTCCCCATATGAAGCTCGGGGTTTTTTTTGCCTGAAGAAAAGTGACAGCGTGTCGCTTACGCCTCTTCTTCTTCGTCCGCCTGAGCGAACTCCCCCAGCTCCATCCACTCTGCCAGCACGGCCTGCGCATCTTCCACGCCCAGGCGTTTGGGCGCCGAGAACAGCTGGATGGTCACGTCATCGCCCCAGCGCCTGCGAATGTCCTGCTGCACCTTGAGCAACGCGGTCTTGGCGGCGCCGAAGGCCAGTTTGTCGGCCTTGGTTAGGAGGATATGCATGGGCATGTTGCTGCCCTGGGACCAGTCGAGCATCAACTGGTCGAACTCGGTCAGCGGATGGCGGATGTCCATCATCAAAATGATGCCACGCAGGCTCTCGCGACTGCTCAGATAGGCTTCCAGGTGCTTCTGCCAGTGCAGTTTGAGCGGGATTGGCACCTTGGCGTAGCCGTAGCCGGGCAGGTCGACCAGGCGGCGCTCGTCGTCCAGGCGGAAGAAGTTCAGCAACTGGGTGCGCCCCGGGGTCTTCGAGGTTCGCGCCAGGCTGGCATGGGTCAGGGTGTTCAGCGCGCTGGACTTGCCCGCGTTGGATCGCCCGGCGAAGGCGACCTCATAACCCTGGTCTTCCGGGCACTGGTCGACCTTGGCGGCACTGATCTGAAAGGTGGCTTGTTGGCACAGGCCGATAACGGGGTTCTTGGCGTGCATCAGGGATTCCGGTGATGGCGGGGCGTGCCCGGGCAAGATTTAAAGGTGATCATGGGCGCGCAGTGTACGGACAACGGCCCGTGAATGCCCCTCTGTGTCACTCCAGAACGTCTTCAGCCCTGTGGGTGCGCCATGGCAGGTCGGGGTGAAACAACGGTTTCCGGCGCTCGCTTGCTGGTCGCGTGGTGCTTGCGACATTTCAGCGCATGCGGCCGATCGCGGGCTTGCACGGCAGCGGCGTCGTTTCCGTTTCGTTCTCGCCAAGTATATAATGCCGCAGATTTTGTGTGCGCATTGTCCCAACCGCAGGATGAGTGTTCACGGGAACGATATAAATAGTCTGCTCATAGAAGCAGGACGTTCCCCTCCCTGATGAGGCTGATCTGATGAAAAAAATGTTGCTCGTTGCCGGTGTATTGATGTTTTCCTTCAATACTCAGGCTGCTCAAGACCCTGAAGCCGTATACGCCCGTGCGTGTGCTGCCTGCCATAACGGCCAGTTGCCGATGGCACCCAAGAAGGGCGACAAGGCCGCTTGGGAACCGCGTGTGGCCAAAGGCATGGACGTGATGGTGCAGAACGTCACCAATGGTTTGAACGCCATGCCGCCGCGCGGATTGTGCATGGACTGCACAGCCGAGGATTACCAAGCCGTCATCAAGTTGATGACCGAGTAAGCCCGGACAATAACTCTTTCTCTCTTAGCCGTAGTTGGATTAGCTGATGAACAAAGTACTCGTGAGTCTGCTGTTGACCCTGGGCATCACTGGCCTGGCCCACGCCGCTGGTGACGCTGCCGCCGGTCAGGGCAAAGTGGCAGTGTGTGGCGCATGCCACGGTGCCGACGGCAACAGCCCCGCCCCGAACTTCCCGAAACTGGCTGGTCAGGGCGAACGTTACTTGCTCAAGCAGTTGAACGACATCAAGTCTGGCGCTCGCCCGGTCGTTGAAATGACCGGCATGCTGGATGGCCTGAGCGATCAGGACCTGGCCGATGTAGCGGCGTACTTCGCCAGCCAGAAGATGAGCGTCGGCGCGGCTGACCCGAAACTGGTGGAGCGTGGCGAAGCCCTGTTCCGCGGCGGCAAGCTGGAAGAAGGCATGCCGGCCTGCACCGGTTGCCACTCGCCGAACGGCGCAGGCTTGGCAGCTGCCGGCTTCCCGCACCTGGGCGGCCAGCATGCCACTTACGTGGCCAAGCAGCTGACCGACTTCCGCGAAGGCAACCGTACCAACGACGGCGACAGCATGATCATGCGTGCCATCGCGGCCAAGCTGAGCAACAAGGATATCGAAGCGGTTTCCAGCTACGTACAAGGTCTGCACTGAGTGCGTAACAGAGTGAAACGCTGAATCTGGAAAAGGGTGGCTACGGCCACCCTTTTTCGTTTGCGGCCCCGCTACAATAGCCGGAACCTGACGGATGGCTGCCGGTCGAAAATCAGCTGTCCGCAGCCCCCATCGCCAAGGAGTCACGCATGCGTAACCTGATTCTCTCTGCTGTCCTCGCCAGTGCGAGCCTGTTCGGTATGGCGGCCCACGCCGACACGATCGAGGCGGGCAAGCAGTACGTCGAACTGTCGAGCCCGGTACCGGTTTCCAAGCCAGGCCAGATCGAAGTGGTCGAGCTGTTCTGGTACGGCTGCCCGCACTGCTATCAGTTCGAGTCCACCATCAACCCGTGGGCCGAAAAACTGCCGAAAGACGTGAACTTCGTGCGCATCCCCGCCCTGTTTGGCGGTGTCTGGAACGCCCACGGCCAGATGTTCATCACCCTGGAAAGCATGAAGGTTGAGCACAAGGTGCACAGCGCCGTGTTCGACGCCATCCACCGCCAGGGCAAGAAACTGGCGACCCCGGACGAAATGGCCAACTTCCTCGCCACCCAGGGCATCGACTATGACGCCTTCCTCAAGGCCTACAACTCCTTCGGCGTGAAGAGCCAGATGGAAAAGGCCAAGAAACTGGCCATGGCCTACCAGATCACCGGCGTTCCGGTCATGGTGGTCAACGGCAAATACCGTTTCGACATCGGCAGCTCCGGCGGCCCGCAGCAGGCACTGCAAGTGGCTGACTTCCTGATCCAGAAGGAACGCGCCGCGCAGTAAGCGCTGCGCCACGCGCATGCTGCGTCGCTGGCAACGCAATCGGCAGGTTGGCCTGTGTGATCCACGGGTCAACCCGCAATGCACCGTCGCTGAAGACTGGCCGGTGGATGGCCGCCTGCGCTTGCTCAGCTTCAATATTCAGGTCGGGATCAGTACCGAGCGTTATCGGCACTACCTGACCCGCAGCTGGCAGCACCTGTTGCCGCACAACAGCCGCGCCCTCAATCTGCAACGCATCGGCGAGATGCTCAACGACTACGACCTGGTGGCCCTGCAGGAAGCCGACGGCGGCAGCCTGCGTTCGGGGTTCGTCAATCAGGTCGAGCACCTCGCCCACCTCGGTGATTTCCCCTACTGGTACCAGCAGCTCAACCGCAACCTGGGCCGATTCGCCCAGCACAGCAACGGCGTGCTCAGCCGGCTGCGGCCCACCCTGCTGGAAGATCACCCCTTGCCCGGCCCGGCCGGACGCGGCGCGATGCTGATGCGTCTGGGCGAAGGCCCTGATGCGGTCGTGGTGGTGATGATGCACCTGGCATTGGGGCCCCGGACCCGTACCCGCCAGTTGGCGTATATCCGTGAGTTGATCAGCGGCTACCAGCACCAAGTGCTGATGGGCGACATGAACACCCACGCCACCGACCTGCTGCAGCATTCCCCGCTGCGTGACCTGGGGTTGATCGCGCCACAGATCGAGGCGACCTTCCCCAGCTGGCGGCCCCAGCGCTGCCTGGACCACATCCTGCTGAGCCCCGGCTTGCAGTTGGAGCGTTTCGAAGTGCTCCCCATGCCCATTTCCGACCACCTGCCGGTGGCGGTCGAAATTCGTTTGCCCGGTAGCCTCAGTGGCCCTAGGCCACCTATGCTGAATACGCCATCCCACGGGTAAGCCATATGAGCGACGATGTTCAGCGGTGGAAAGAGAAGTACCTGACCAGCCTCGAACAGCAGGAAAAGCTCGAGCGTCGCTGGGATTCACGGTTCGACCTGCTGCGCCGAGGCCTGGTGCGCAGCAGCCTGGCCGCCGAAGGGGCCGACAAGGCGGTCGACCAGTGCATGCAGGACCTGCGCGAGATCCTGCGGCGCGATGACATGGACGGCGGCCTCTCGGCGCTGATCCCCCGTCTGGAAAAAACCGTCCTGGATTCCGAGCAACGGCGCCAGCAGCGCGCCGAGCAGATCACCAGCGCCCTGTCGGCCCTGGCCGCGCAACTGCTCAAGCAGGATTTGCCCCGCGACGTACGCAAGCCGCTGAAGAGCTACGCCAAGAGTCTGGGCGGTCGTGCCGGTCAGCTGCGTGAACTGCCGGCGCTGCTTGCCGAGCTCAGCCGCCTGCAGGAGCAGGCACTGGCGGTGTTGGGCCAGGAACACACCGAGTCGCCTGGGCTGCTGGCCCGGCTGTTCGGTAACCGCGACACCGACGCCGCCCCGGCAGACGCTTTGGCTGCGGCGGACCAGCCTTCCGCCCCGCAGGACCAGACCCCAGGCGCGCCGGAGTCGATTCCAGTCGCAGCGCCAGCCGAAGCCGCAGCCACAACTGCTGCGCCTGTCGCTGCGCCTGAATACAGCCAGGCCTCCGCTGCGCTTGAGGCCGCGCGCCTCGAGCCTGTCGAAACCCCCGCTCTCGTCACTCCTGCTGCCGTTGCGACCGAGTCGCCGAAGCCCATGGCGACCCGCTCGGCGCTGCCGGCGCTGGACAGCCTTCCGGTGCCGCTCGACCTGCTTCAGGTCGAGCGTGCCGTGGAACAGCCCGCGCCGGTTGAGGCGGTCGCAGAGTCGACGGCTGATCCGGAATACGCCCTGCCGCCCGTTCCCGAGCCCGGCTACAGCGCCATTGCCAGTCACGTAGAGGCGACTCTGCTGGGGCTGCTGGATCAGCTGGACCTGCCCGAGCGCTACCAGGGCCAGGCCGATGTACTGCGTGAGCGCATCCAGGCCGGTCTGAACATGTACGAGCTGGTACCGGTTCTGGACGATCTCGCCGTATTGATGCTGGCGATTGCCGATGTCGGTCAGCGCGAGTTCGAGGGCTATCTCAAGCAGCTCAACGAGCGCTTGGCGACATTCCAGGGTGGTTTGCAGGACGCCCATGACGGCTACACCGTGTCCATGGATGCGGCGCGCGAGCTGGACAACGAGTTGCGTCAGCAGGTCGATGGCTTGCACAGCAGCGTGCAGGAAGCCACCGACCTGGACAGTCTGAAGGGGTTGGTGGAAAGCCGCCTAAATGGGTTGCTGGGCACCATGGAGCAGTACCAGTTCCAGCGCGACGAGCGCGAGCAGGCCGTTGCCGATCGCCTGCAGACGCTGGTCGAACGGGTGGCGAGCATGGAGCAGGAAGCCAAGGGGTTCCGCGAGCACCTTGAAGAGCAGCGGCAGAAAGCGCTGCTCGATCCGCTGACCGGCTTGCCGAACCGCGCCGCCTGGAGCGAGCGCCTGGACCTGGAGCTGTCACGCTGGCAGCGCTACGGCGGCGACCTGCTGCTGGCCGTGGTGGACATCGATCACTTCAAGCGCATCAACGATGCCTATGGCCACCTGGCCGGTGACAAGGTGTTGAAGATCATCGCCGGTGAGCTGCACAAGCGCCTGCGCAAGACGGACTTCATTGCCCGTTTTGGCGGTGAGGAGTTTGTTCTGTTGATCCCGTCCACCCCGATCGATTCCGGGGTGCAACTGATGGAAACGCTGCGCGGGGCCATCGAGGCCTGCCCATTCCACTTCAAGGGCGAGCCGGTCACCATCACCCTGTCGGCCGGGATCAGTGCCTTCAGCGCATCGGAGCGCAGTGACCAGGTCTTCGAGCGGGCCGACCAGGCGCTGTACCGCGCCAAACGCGACGGGCGCAATCGCGTCGAGCGCGGCTGACCACCCGCCGCGTCAGGCGGCGTGCGGCATATACGGCCGCCAGGTTTCCGGAATCTGTTCCAGGCGCGGGTAGTTCAGCGCATCCAGCTGCAGGTGCGGCAGCAGGAACGGCGTGTGCCGCAGGTGCTGCGGGATATGGCGCAGCTCCGGCAGCCACAGGCTGACGTACTCGGCCTCGGGGTCGTACTCGCGGGCCTGGTGCAGGGCATTGAACAGGTGCCTGCGCTGCGGGTCGCTGCCGATCCCGGCGAGGTAGGCCCAGTTGCCCCAGTTACTGGCCGGGTCATAGTCGATCAGGTGTTCCTCGAACCACGCGGCGCCGTAGCGCCAGTCCTGCTGCAGGTCGGTGATCAGGTAACTGGCGACAACCTGGCGGCCGCGGTTGGATATGTAGCCGGTGGCCGACAGCTCACGCATGGTGGCGTCCACCAAGGGCATGCCGGTGCGGCCCTGGCACCAGTGCTCGAAGCGCTCATCCAGCTGCGTCGGTGCATGCTCGGTGGCTTTCAGGCTGCCGGCCTTGAACAGCGCGCTGCCGTGGCGCACCAGGGTCCAGCGGAAGAAGTCGCGCCAGAGCAATTCCGCCCACAGGCAATGGGTCGACTCGTTGCGGCCATATTGCGCTTCGTGGCGGCGCAGCTCGGCCACGGCGCGGCGTGGCGATAGGCTGCCATTGGCCAGCCAGGGCGAGAACTTCGAGGAGTACTCGGTCCCGATCATGCCGCTACGGGTGTCCTTGTACTGGCGCACGCCCTGGGTATTCCACAGGTAATCACGCAGGCGGGCCTGGGCAGCGATTTCGCCCCCGGAAAACGGGAAGGCGCTGGACGGCACGCTGAGCGGTTCGCCCAGGCCCATCTGCGACAGCGTCGGCAGCCCGGCCAGCAGCTCATGGGCGCCGTCCGGCAACGGTGGCAGCTGCTCCGGCGCCGGGCGGGGCTGGAACACATGCAGGCGTTCCTCGATCAGCGTGCGGAACTGGGTGAATACCTGAGGCAGCTGGTCCACGGGGCAAGGCAGGTCTTCGGCCTTGAACAGGCCGTTGCTCGGCAGTTCCAGCAGTGGCGTTGTGCCGAGGCGCTGGCGCACACGGCTGACCTGCGCGGATTCTTCCGGGGCGATCTCGGCGAGGGTCAGTACCTGGTGCAGGCTGAAGCGCTCGGCGAGTTCAGGGATCACCTCTTCGGGCGTGCCTGGCACCACCAGCAGGTTGGAGCCGCGCTGGCGCAAGGCGCTGTCCAGCGCCACCAGGCTTTCCAGCAGGAAGCGCGCGCGGTGCACGCCAAGCCGGCGGCTGCCGAACTCGTTGAGCTGGAGTTGTGCCGGGTCGAGAATGAACACGGGCAGCAATTGCTCGGCACTCAGGCCAGCCTGTACAGCGGGGTGATCGTCGAGACGCAGGTCTTGCTTGAACCAGAGCAACGCGCGCATGGCGTGATCCTCAGCTAATCAGTCGATGGGATTCGGATAGCGAATCCCGGAACAAGTTCACTGGCGTCTGTGGTCTGACGCCAAACCGGCGCGACGAGGCGTATTGCAGACAGACTAGCTGCTCCTGCGGCATTAAACTGTGGCGATCTGTTCAGGAGTGCTACATGGATATCTTCGGCATCGCCGTGCTGATCTTTCTGGTCACCGACCCCTTCGGCAATATCGCCATTTTCATCGCCGCGCTGAAGAACGTGGAGCCCAAACGGCGCCTGCTGGTGGCCGGTCGCGAGCTGCTGTTCGCCCTCGGACTGTTGCTGTTGTTCCTTACCTTTGGTGACAAAGTGCTCAGCGTTCTGGGACTGTCGCGGGAGGCAACCGCGATTGCCGGCGGTATCATCCTGTTCGTCATTGCCATGCGCCTGATCTTTCCAGGCCCGCAAGGCGTGCTCGGTGATGTGCCGGATGGCGAGCCTATGCTGGTGCCGCTGGCCACGCCCGCCGTGGCCGGTCCTTCCGCCCTGGCGGTCCTGATGACCTTGCGCAACACCCACGAGGGTGCCCTCTGGGAGCTGTACGTGGCCGTGATCCTGGCCTGGGCGGCAACGGCCTTCATCCTGTTGCAGGCGTCTATCCTGCAACGATTCCTCGGCCCTCGCGGGCTGACCGCAGTGGAGCGACTGATGGGCATGCTGTTGATCATGCTCAGTGTCGACATGCTGTTGGACAACCTACAGAGCGTGTTGCATATCAGCCCATGAGACTTGTCTGCCTTACCCTGTTGTTCGCCCTGCTCGCTGGTTGTGCCAGTGGGCCGAAGCTCGATACCCGTTACACCTCCGTCGGCCAGAACAGCCGGGTGCAGTACATCGTCCTGCACTACACCTCCACCGATCTGGCCAATTCGTTGCGCCTGCTCACCCAGGAAGAAGTGAGCAGTCACTACCTGATCGGCGATGCGCCGCCGACCATCTACCAGCTGGTCGACGAGAATCGCCGGGCCTGGCATGTGGGTGACAGTGAGTGGCTGGGTCGGACCTGGCTGAATGCCACGACCATAGGTATCGAGCTGGTCAACCAGGGCTATTACGACACACCGGCAGGGCGCTATTGGCAGCCCTTCTCCGAGGCGCAGATCGATCAGCTGATCGTGCTGCTCAAGGACATCATGCAGCGCCACCAGCTGCCGCTCGGCAGCATTCTTGCCCATAGCGATGTGGCGCCGCAGCGCAAGGTCGACCCGGGTCCGCTGTTTCCCTGGAAGCGCCTGGCCGATGCAGGCCTGGTGCCCTGGCCGGATGCTGCCGCAGTCGCGCGTGAGCAAGCCCTGTTCAGCAACGCCCTGCCCAGCGTGGCCTGGTTCCAGGAGCAACTGGCGCGGCGGGGGTACCGGGTCGACCGCCATGGCGAACTGGACCAGGCCACGCGCAACGTGCTGGCGGCGTTCCAGATGAAGTACCGCCCGGCACGCTACGACGGTGAGCCGGACGCGGAAACCGCTGCGCTGTTGCTGGTTCTCGGCACTCAGCACCCGTAACGTCGTGCAGAGCGGTGCCTTATCCAGCCGGGAGAGGCACCGCCCCGTTCTTCCCCTACTTACTCCGCTACCCAGGCATGACGTCCCGTCATCGTCCTGAGAATTGGCGTGCCTGGTGTTTTTGCTCGAAGGCTCTAAGTCAGGGTTTCTGACAAAGTGCATGCAAAAATGTATACAAAACTATGGTCAAGTGATCCATAAGTTGTCTACATTGCTCGGACAAGAATAACAGCGAGTACCTCGGCATGACGATTTCATCTGCTAAGACGTCTCCATCGATACGCCCGGAAGACGAAAACCTCGGTATCGGCGCCAACGTCGCGTATGGCCTGCAACACGTACTGACCATGTACGGCGGCATCGTTGCGGTGCCGCTGATCGTAGGCCAGGCGGCCGGCCTGTCTTCGGCGGATATCGGCCTGCTGATCGCCGCTTCGCTGTTCGCCGGCGGCCTGGCGACCCTGCTGCAAACCATCGGCTTACCCTTCTTCGGCTGTCAGCTGCCCCTGGTCCAGGGGGTGTCCTTCGCTGGCGTTGCGACCATGATCGCGATCATCGGTAGCGATGGCGCCGGAGGGCTGCCGGCAGTGTTCGGTGCGGTGATTGCCGCCTCGCTGATCGGCCTGCTGATCACGCCGGTGTTTTCCCGCATCACCAAATTCTTCCCGCCCCTGGTCACCGGGATCGTCATCACCACCATCGGCCTGACCCTGATGCCGGTGGCGGCGCGCTGGGCGATGGGCGGCGACAGCACAGCGCCCGACTTCGGCAGCATGGCCAACATCGGCCTGGCGGCGCTGACCCTGGCCACCGTGCTGCTGTTGAGCAAGCTGGGCAGTTCAAGCATTTCCCGCCTGTCGATCCTGCTGGCCATGGTCATCGGCACCCTGGTTGCCGTGGCACTGGGGATGGCGGATTTCTCGAAGATCGGTGAAGGGCCGATGGTGGCGTTCCCCTCGCCACTGCACTTCGGGATGCCAGTGTTCCATGTAGCGGCGATCCTTTCGATGCTGATCGTGATCATCGTCACCCTGGTGGAAACCTCCGCCGATATCCTCGCGGTGGGCGACATCATCGAGACCAAGGTGGACTCCAAGCGCCTCGGCAACGGCCTGCGCGCCGACATGATCTCCAGCATGTTCGCGCCGATCTTCGGTTCGTTCACCCAGAGTGCGTTCGCTCAGAACGTCGGGCTGGTGGCCGTGACCGGTGTGAAGAGCCGCTACGTGGTGGCTACCGGGGGCCTGATCCTGGTCACCCTGGGGTTGCTGCCGGTGATGGGACGGCTGGTCGCCGCCGTTCCGACCTCGGTACTCGGCGGTGCAGGCGTGGTGCTGTTCGGCACGGTCGCGGCCAGCGGCATTCGCACCCTGTCCAAGGTCGATTACCGCAACAACATGAACCTGGTGATCGTCGCCACCTCCATCGGCTTCGGCATGATCCCCATCGCTGCGCCGACCTTCTACCACCACTTCCCTGCGTGGTTCGAAACGATCTTCCATTCCGGCATCAGCTCGGCCGCGATCATGGCGATCCTGCTGAACCTGGCGTTCAACCACCTGAAGACCGGCAACTCGGATCAGCAGTCGGTGTTCGTCGCCGGCAGTGAGCGCACCCTGTGCTACCAGGACATCGCGGCACTCAATGACGGTGACTACTTCAAGGGCGGGAAACTGTTCGATGCCGACGGCCGCGAAGTGCCGCTGGTGCCCGAAGGTGCGGCGGACAGCCCGTCCGGGACGGGGCAGAAACGGATGGCCACCGAGGGCCACTGAACCAGGGCCGCCGCAAGGCGGCCCTGTTCGTTTCAGACCGGCAGGGCCAGGTAGAACTGGGTGCCTTGGCCGGGTTTGGAATGGACGCCGATACGGCCACCGTGCAGTTGCACGATTTCCTTGCACAGCGCGAGGCCAAGGCCCGCACCGCCTTTCTTGCGCCCGACCTGAACGAAGGGTTCGAAGACCCGCGCCTGCTGGCTGTAGGGAATCCCCTCGCCGGTGTCCTCGACGCTGAGAATGACGCGCTCGTCCTGCATGCGGGCCTGCAGCCTGATGGAGCCCTCGGGGTAGCTGTGGCGCAGGGCGTTGCCCACCAGGTTGTCGAGCACCCGCTCGATCTGCAGGCGATCCAGGGGCAGCCTGGGCACATCGCCGTGCGTCTCGACCGACAGGGTGATTTCACGTTCTTCGGCCTGGGCCTGGAAGCGCTGTCGGGTCTGCTGGAGCAGCTCGTCGAGGTCGCATGGCACCAGTTCCAGCTTCTGCAGGCCGTTCTGGTAGCGCGAGAAATTCAGCAGGTCATTGATCAGCCTTACCAGCCGGTGCATCTCTTCATCGACCACCTGCAGCAGGTCCGTCTCACGGGCTTGCGGGTCGAATGACAGGCGCTCCTGCAGCAGGCTGAACGCCATGTGCATGCCGGTTACCGGCGTGCGCAGTTCATGAGAGGCGCGCAGGACGAACTCGCTGCGCACGCGTTCGAACGCCCGCTGTTCGGTGACATCGCGCAGCACCATCACCGCGCCATGCAATCGGTCATCGCCCAGGGAGACCGGGGTCAGGCTGTAGCTCAGCAAACGGGTCTCGCCGTCAGCCTCGATCTGCAGTTCTTCCGTGACGTTCTGCAGGCTCTCGCCATGTAGCACCTGTTGTACCTGTGTATCCAGCAGGGGGCTGTTGAAGGCCTCGCCCGGACTGCGGCCCAGGTGCTCGTTTTGCCAGTCGAGCTGGCGCCGGGCCACGGGGTTGGCCTGCTCCAGCAGGCCGGCGCGGTCGAAGATCAGCAGGCCGTCGTCGATACTGTCCAGCACCGCCTGCAGGCGCCGCTGCTCGGCCATCAGCGCTTCGATGTTGCTGTTCTTGAACTGGCGCAGGGACTCGGCCATCAGACCGAAACGGCGGCTGAGGGCGGCCAGTTCACCCACTGGCGAGAGCGGCAGGGTGACCTGGAAATCGCCTTTGCCGATCTGGTCGGCGGCGCTCGCCAGGGCCTCGATCGGGTGGGCGAAACGCTGGGCGATGCTGTGGGCGGTAATGAAGCCGATGAACAGGACCGCCAGACCGATGAAGGCCAGTAGCCCGACGATCTGCCAGGCTCGCTCACGGGCATTGCTCTGGGAGTTCTTCACGGCCTCTACGTAGCGGATCTGCACGGCGTCCAGGCGTGTGCGTATGGCCTCCAGCGAACTGGCGAACTCGTCGTTGTCGAGCAGCGCGCGGCGCACTGCCACGGGCTGTTGCAGGTTGTCGTCGAACAGCGCGTAGGCCTGTTCGATTTCGCCGATGGCCTGCCGGTCGGTATCGTTCATCGCACCCGCACTGGCGGCCTGCAGCCACTGGCGGAAGCGCTGGTCGGAATCCTGCAATGCCTCTTTGTCGAGGTTTTCGCCGAGCATCAGGATCACCTGCCTGCCCAGCTCCTGGCGCAGGCCGATGGTGGCGTCGATGATCTGCAGGTTGCGCTCCATCGCCTGGGTCTGGGCCTTGGTCAGCAGCAGCACGCTGAACATCCCCAACACCAGCCCGACGAGGGCCACGGTGAGCAGCGCACTGCCGCTCAGGAACAACTGATTGCGCAGCTTCATAGGCCGAGCTGCTTGCGTTTGCGGTACAGGGTCGAGGCGTCGATTCCGAGGGTCTTGGCGGCCTGGTCCAGGGTGTCGCTGCTGGCCAGTACGGCAGCGATGTGCGCTCTTTCCAGTGCCTCCAGGCTCATATCGGCGCCAATGCGCGGCGCGCTGTCAGCGGCCGGTTCGCCCAGCCCCAGGTGGGTGATCTGCACCCATTCTTCCGGGCAGATGATGCTGGCGCGCTCGATCACGTTGCGCAGTTCGCGGATGTTGCCGGGCCAGTGGTAGTCCAGCAGCGCACGGCGGGCCTCGTCGCTGAAGCCCCGGGCCGGCCGGGCGTAATCCTTGACGAAGCGCGCGAGAAAACGCTCGGCCAGGTCCAGCAGGTCTTCCCGGCGCTCGCGCAGCGGCGGCAGGGTCAGGGTAATCACGTTCAGGCGGTAGAGCAGGTCTTCCCGGAAGCGGCCCTCGCGCACCATTTCGTCCAGGTTGAGGTTGGTGGCTGCCAGAATGCGCACATCGGCCTGGCGGGTCACCGGGTCGCCGACCCGCTCGTATTCCTTGTCCTGGATGAAACGCAGCAACTTTGGCTGCAATGTCAGGGGAAAATCGCCGATCTCGTCGAGAAACAGGGTGCCGCCATCGGCCTGGTTGACCCGGCCCAGGGTGCTTTCGCTGGCCCCGGTAAAGGCGCCCCGGCTGTGGCCGAACAGCTCGCTTTCCATCAGCTCGGCAGTCAGCGACGGGCAGTTGATGGTGACGCAGGATTTCTTCGCCCGTGCGCTCCAGCCGTGAATGGCGCGGGCCAGCTCGCCCTTGCCGGTGCCGGACTCACCGAGGATGAGGATGTTGGCGTCGGTGGTGGCGACCTGGCGGGCGGTTTCCAGCACGGTCATCATCATCGGGCTCTGGGAATCCAGGCCCTGCTTGGGGCGGCGGACTTCTTCTTCCAGGGCTTCCAGGCGGGCCGCCAGCTGCCGCACTTCCAGCTGCTTGGCCGCAGCCAGGCGCAGCTGGTCGGGGCTGCAGGGTTTCACCAGGTAGTCGGCTGCGCCGGCCTGCATGGCGTCCACCGCGGTATCCACCGCCGAGTGCGCGGTGACGATCACCACCCGCATCCACGGCGTCTGCACGCGCATTTGCGCCAGTACGTCCAGGCCGTTGTCATCGCCCAGGCGCAGGTCGAGGAAGCACAGGTCGAAGACCTGGCGTTGCAGCAGGGCTTCTGCCTGGGTGGCGCTGCTGGCGGTAGAGACCTGATAGCCCTCGTCCTCCAGGCAGTAGCGGAACGTGCGCAGGATGGCTGATTCGTCGTCGACCAGCAGGATGCGCCCGGTTTTGGGTTCTTGTACGTCCATCGCCTGCTCCAAGAGGTGAGTGCAGAGGTTAGTCCAGAAAATATCGTGCAAGTTGCACGGTATTTTCAAGGGTACCTTGCAGGGTGCACGCCGGCTGGGTCCGAGGGATTTGCATATCCTGCTGATTAATAACGGAATTGTTGTTTATTTTTAGATGGCACAGCCCTTGCGAAGTCTTCATGTCCGCCACTGAAAACGTGATGGATTTGGTTACCGGCAATGGAGGAATCGCCATGCACCCACTCAAAACCCTGGTTCTGGCCACCGCTACGGCAGGCATGTTCGGCGTGTTGCCATTGGCAGCCCATGCCGCAGAAGGGGACGTGAGCAATGCCTTGAGCGAGGCACGTCAGGAAGGATCGATCTGGACTGCATTCGCCCTTAACCGGCACCTCAACCCCTTCGACATCAAGATCGATGTCGAGAACGGCGTTGCCGTCCTTGGCGGTGAGGTCGAGACCGATGTCGAGAAAGACCTGGCCGAACAGGTTGCCCTGGGCATCGAAGGGGTCAAGAAGGTCGACAACCAGATTCGCGTCAATCCCGGGATCGAGCTCAAGGAGCCGTCTTCATCCGGCCTGGCCCAGCGTTTCGATGACGCCACCCTGGCCGCCACGGTGAAATCCAAGTTGCTGTGGAACAGCAATACCGAAGGGCTGGACATCAAGGTGAGTGCCGAAAATGGCGTGATCACCCTGAGCGGCCATGCCCAGACCCCGGCGGCCAAGGAACTGGCCGGTCGCCTGGCTGAGAACACTGACGGAGTACGTACGGTGAACAACCTGCTGGACGTCGGCACCGTCGACAACAGCACCACCGGCGAGGTCCGCCGCGTGGCCGACAACGCCGGGGCGATCATCAGTGACGCCTGGATCACCAGCAAGGTGAAGTCCAGCTACTTCTCCAGCCGCAATCTTGATGGCCTGAACATCTCGGTGAAAACCCGGGATGGGGTGGTCAACCTCAGCGGCACCGTGCTGAGCAAGGACGAGAAAGAGCTGGCAATCGAAACCGCACGCAGCATCCGCGGGGTTCGCGGCGTCGAGGCCGATGCCCTGCGCGTTGCCTCGTAACGAGCACGCACCGCCGGCCGACCCGGCCGGCGGCTCCCAGTCAGGGCGCCGCTGCACGGTGCCCTCCGCTACAGGAGCAACATCATGTCGAGCAAAACAGCACAACTGAACGAACTGATCGAAATCATCCGGGACGGGCAGCGCTTCTACGAGCACGCCCACGACGAGGTCAAGGACGTACGCCTGCAGGCGTTGTTCCGGGACATGTCCCAGGTCAAGACCCAGGTGATCCAGGCTCTGGCCGTGAAAGTGGCCGCCAACCAGGCGACGCCTGCGTCCGGCGGCACCGTGGTCGGAAAACTGCGCCAGGTCTACGCCGACGCCCGCGCCAGCATGTCGGGCGATGAGGAAGCCACCTACGTGGCCCAGCTGGAGGAAGCCGAGGACCGCATCCTGCATGCGTTCGAGGATGCGCTGGAGAGTGCGGAGCCGGATGTGCGCGCGCTGCTGGCGGTGGAGATGCCCAAGGTTCGGGCCTGTCATGACCGCATGCACAGCCTGAAGCTCAGCATGCAATGAGTCCTGTACGGAACAAGGATGTTCCGCCACGGACCCGATCGTGCAAAACGCCCGACCTAAATATTGCCATCGTGCAAGTTGCCCGCAAGGCGTCATCTAAAGCATTTTTAACTTATTGATTTAAAAGCATTTTTTATATCTTCAAGACTGGCACGGGCCCTGCAATATCAGATGTAAACGCAGCCGAGATCAGATGTAGCGCTGCACAGGACCAGCAACGGCATACACGCAGAGGGAGGCTATCCGGCATGAACAATCGTCCTTTCAACCGTCAGGTGGTGGCCAAGGGTCTGCTGACGGGTGTCGCCCTGGTGATGGGGCTGGGTCTGCTGGGCGAGCCCCGCAGCGAGAAGTTCGAAGCAAGCGTGCGGGTCGCCCCGATGACGCTGCCGGCAATCCCCGCTGTACAGCGTGTGGGCAATGCCACGATCCAGCCAGCCACCCAGGTCATCCAGCCTCGCACTACCGAGCGCTGGGTGTTCTGAGCGACATCACGGAACGAGAGGAGAACTGTCATGTGGATTGCCGCCCTGCTGATCGCTCTGTTCACGCTGTTCGCCGCCATGCTCGGCAGCGCACTGACCGTCGCCCAGGCCCTCAACGAGAGCCATGACCTGAGCGACTTCGATATGCACCAGGCACCTGCCGATGCCCGCCCGATGGCGGACACCGGTCACCGCGCGCAGTGGGCTGGCTTCGCCACCCTGCGCTGAATTCAAACTGATACACCGAAACATCCATAACCCAAGGAGAAACGCCATGTTGAGCTGGGCAATTACCTTTCTGATCATCGCCATTGTCGCTGCCGTTCTGGGCTTCGGTGGTATCGCCGGCACCGCCACGGGTATCGCGAAGATTCTGTTTGTGGTCTTCCTGGTGATGTTCATTGTCTCCTTCATCATGGGCCGCCGCCCGCGCTGACCAGGGAGGATCTGCATGAAGCCATTCAAGGCGCTCGTTGCCGCCCTGTTGCTGGGCGGTAGCGCGGCGGCTTCCGCCGCCGACACCGATGCCGAGTTCCGGCTCAATGAACTGCTTGCCAGCGACCCGCAATTCCAGGAAGCGTGGCGAGATCTGGTCGAGGATGAAAGCCGTCTGCCCGAATGGGTCATGAACCTCAGCGGCGTAGCACCGCCGATGCAGGCACTGGACGATGATGGTGACAAGTACCTGGTAGGGCACCTGTGCGAAACCCAGGACTGTTACAACCAGCGTCTGTACGTGGCCTTCACCTGGGACAAGGACGACGCCTATGCGTTGTATGTCCAGCTGCCGGCGGGATTGCCGGCGGACAAGTCACCCAGCAACCACGCTACCCTGCGCTGGTTGGGTGATCCGGATGATGGAGTGAAGACGTTGCTCGAAGAGCAACTCAAGAGCGACCCTAACTGGTATTGATCGATCTGTTCCTCACGCGGGCCATTCGGCCCGCTCGGCTTTTCACCGCTAAATGAGTCCGGGCCGCCCAAGCGCGGTCGGCCGCGTTATCATCCCCCGCACAGTTGGGGGAGGTGAAGAATGCTGAACGGCTTGTGGCTGAGTTTTTTCGTGATAGCGGCGATTGCCGGCCTGTCGCGCTGGTTGCTGGGCGATGATCCGGCGGTATTCGCCGCCATGGTCGAAAGCCTGTTTGCCATGGCCAAGCTGTCGGTTGAAGTCATGGTGCTGCTGTTCGGTACCCTGACCCTGTGGCTGGGCCTGCTGCGTATTGCAGAGAAGGCCGGCCTGGTGGATGCCCTGGCCAAGGTACTCGGCCCCCTGTTTGCCCGCCTGATGCCCGAAGTGCCGCGCGGCCACCCGGCGCTGGGCCTGATCACCATGAACTTCGCCGCCAACGGCCTGGGCCTGGACAATGCCGCCACGCCGATCGGCCTCAAGGCCATGCGCTCCCTGCAGGAACTCAACCCCAGCAGCACCACGGCCAGCAACGCGCAGATCCTGTTCCTGGTACTCAACGCGTCGTCCCTGACCCTGCTGCCCGTCACCATCTTCATGTACCGCGCGCAGCAGGGTGCGCCAGATCCGACCCTGGTGTTCCTGCCGATCCTGCTGGCCACCAGTGTCTCGACCCTGGTGGGCCTGTTCTCCGTGGCGATCATGCAGCGCCTGCGCCTGTGGGACCCGGTGGTGCTGGCCTACATGATTCCTGGCGCGCTGCTGCTGGGCAGCTTCATGGCGATGCTGGCCACCATGTCGGCCACGGCCCTGGCGGCCTTGTCCTCGCTGCTCGGCAACCTGACGCTGTTCGGCATCGTGGTGGCGTTCGTGGTGATCGGCGCGCTGCGCAAGGTGCAGGTCTACGAGCAGTTCATCGAAGGCGCCAAAGAGGGCTTCGATGTCGCCAAGAGCCTGCTGCCCTATCTGGTGGCGATGCTCTGCGCGGTCGGCGTGCTGCGCGCGTCCGGGGCCCTGGAGTTCGGTCTGGATGGTATCCGCTGGATCGTCGAGTGGGGCGGCTGGGATACCCGCTTCGTCGACGCCCTGCCCACGGCGATGGTCAAACCGTTCTCCGGCAGCGCGGCGCGGGCGATGCTGATCGAAACCATGCAGACTCAGGGTGTGGACAGCTTCCCGGCGCTGGCGGCGGCGATCATCCAGGGCAGTACGGAAACCACCTTCTATGTACTGGCCGTGTACTTCGGTGCGGTGGGCATCCAGCGTGCGCGCCACGCAGTGGGCTGCGCGCTGCTGGCGGAGTTGTCCGGGGTGATCGCGGCCATCGCCGTGTGCTACTGGTTCTTCGGTTGACCAGCCGCAGCGCCGGTCATTCCACCACGTCGAAGCGCAGCACGCCGATCATCTGACCGGCTTCGGTACGCACCTGCACCTGCCAGCGGCCCACGGAATCCACCGGGAAGTTCTGCTTGTGGGTCCAGGCGCGGTAGCCCTTCTTGCGCCCGCCATGGATATCCAGGGCAATGCGCTCGACCTCGCCGCCGTCCCGGCTCCACACGTGGTAGATGCGTTCGTTCAGGCCACGGGGCGCGTTGATCGAGGTGTAGGCGTACAGGCCGCTGCTGCGCAGCTGGGCCACGCTCAGCTCCTTGACGCTTTCACCGGGCGAGCGGCTGCGGTTGTCGAACTGCGTGGTGACGGCCACCTCGGTCAGCCACAGGGTCGCCGGCGGCACCCAGACCCGCGCCAGCCAGCCGGCGCCGCCCAGCGCCAGGGTCATGCCGATCAGCAGTAGCCCGCGCCACCAGCGTTTGACCGTGATGATGCCGACCAGGCTGGGGAACGACAGCACCATGGCCGCCGCCAGTGCCCACTGATAACTCTGAGTGGTGGTCAGCTTGAGGATGACCGGCAGGGCCGTGAGCAGCACCGCGAACAGCGCGAGGGTGTGGTACGCCAGGTAGATCCAGCGCCGCGGCGCCAGCCATTTGTAGTACAGCGGGTCGATGATCGACACCAGCGCCGCCACCGCGAGCAGCCCGCTGAACAGCAACTGCCCGCTGTTCCAGGTGGTGGTGATGAAGAAGAACGGCAGGACGAAGAACAGGCTTTCCTGGTGAATCATCTGCGTCGCGTAGCGCAACACCGGGCGCGGCAGCTCGAAGCCGAACCAGGCGGCGATGCGTTCGCGCAGCATGTTTTCCAGAATCAGCCACAGCCAGCTCACCAGCATCACCGCCGCCAGCACCCGCGCCAGTTCGGCCTGGCGGTCGACCAGCATGAAGCTGGCGACGCCGGAGGCGAAGCCGAACACCGCCACCGCCCCTGGGTGACGTTGGATCAGGGCGATCAGGCGCAGCAGGTAGGTCTTCCAGGCGGGCATCGAGGCGTCACAGTCGTTTTCAGCGGCGGGGGCGCAGAATACTCAGCTGCCGGGCGACTCGCCAGGGCCCCGGTCCGATACCCGACCTGCCCTGATCAACGGCGAGCGCGCCACCGCCGCAGCCCCGGCACACCGAGCACCAGCAGGCCGAGCACCAGCAGCGCGCCGAGCAGCCCGGCCAAGGCATACAGCTGGGTGCTGCTCAGCAGCGGCTGCTCGATGCGCAGGTAGCCCGGCGTCTTGAACAGCAGCCGCACAGCCGCGTTGGCCTGCTCCAGCGTCACGGCACGCAAGCCCACGGCGGAGTCGCTGAAACGCCCGTTCTGGTAGTCGCCCAGGGCATTCCAGTAATAGTCGGCAAGGGCACTGTTGCCTTGGGTGGCCCAGGCCAGCCGGGTGATGGCGGCGTCCCGCAGGCGCTCGAAGGTCTCGGCGTCCAGGCCCTCGGCCGTCAGGCGCGCGCCGAGCTGGCGCAGGATCTGTTCGGCCTGGGCGACGTCCTGCCGCTCCAGCTTGGCGTTGAGGCTGAAGAAGCTGCTGGTGCCGAACACATTGCGCGCGCTCCAGGGGCCGTAGCTCAGCGGTTGCTCCAGGCGCAGGGTCTGGTAGAGCTGCCAGTCCAGGTAATCGCGCAGCAGTTCCCAGGTCTCGTGATCGTGTTCGCCGACCCAGGGTTCGGGCAACAGCCAGTGCAGGCTGGCGGTATCGCCCAGCAGGCCGGTGGTCAGGGTTCGGCGCTCGGCGGCGTTGTCTCCGGCCTCGGGCAGTTCGCGGGGTTCCTGCACCGTGCCGGCCGGCAGGTCGCCGTAGCTGCGTTCGAGGTAGGCGGGCAACAACGGGTCGAGGTCGCCGACCACGATCAGCGTCATGTTGTTCGGCACGTACCAGTCCTGGCGCAGGCGTTCCAGCTGCTCGAGCTGCAGGTCATCGACCTGGGCCCGTTCCGGGCATTCCAGGCCCAGCTCCACGGCCAGTTGCTGGTGCGCGTCGCGGGTGGTGTTCTGCTGGTCGAGCAGGCGCTGCAGGTTGGAATAGTGGCCGCCGTTCTCGCGCTCGATCACCTGTTTGGCGGCGGCCAGCTTGGCGTCCGTCAGCTCGGTGTTGATCAGGCTGGCGAGCAGCAGGTCCAGGGCAGCGCGCTGGTTGCGCGCCGGCACTTCGAGCACGTAGGCGGTATCGCTGCTGCGGGTGTAGGCGTTCCACTCGCCGCCCAGGGCCTGCATTTTCGCTTCCAGGCCAGCTTCGCCACTGTCGTCGATGCCGCTGAACAGCAGGTGTTCGAGCAGGTGCGGCAGCTCCTTGTTGCGGCAGTCGAACTGGTCGAAACCGACCCCGACCACCAGGCGGATGGCCACGTGACCCCGGTCGGCGGTGGGCTTGAGCAGTAGCTGCAGGCCGTTTTCCAGCGGGTAGCCTTCGACCTGCAGGCGGTCTTCGGCAACGGCGGTGTTGAGCAGCAACAGGCATATCAGCAGCAGGGCACGCATGAGGGTCTTCCTGACGGTCACCTCGGCAGCATACCCGCTGCTGCAGGCTGTCGCGATTGGCCATGGCCCCTGGCCGGCTCCGCCACTGCTGCCGCCCGGGCGCCGCTCTAAGCTGCCGGGAGCGCCATACCCGACGGTGGGCTGGCGGCAGACCGAGGGGTGGCTATGCGTGTCTTGATCACTGGAGCGGCGGGCTTTATCGGCCAGCAACTGCTCGACCAACTGGCCATCCAGCATCCGGACTGGGCGTTGATCGCTGCCGACATCCGCCCCCAGAGCCGGCAGAACCTGCGCCTGAACATCGAGCCGGTGCTGCTCGATATCAGCCAGCCACGCGCAGTGCGCGAATGCATCGCCACCTGGAAACCGCAATCCATCGTGCACCTGGCCTCGGTGGTCACCCCGCCCAAGGGCATGAGCGAGGCGCAGCTGCATGCCATCGATGTCGGCGGCACCCGGGCGGTGGTCGAGGCGGCGGTGGCCGAGGGTGTCGAGCAGTTGATCGTCACCAGTTCAGGTGCCGCCTATGGCTATTACCCGGAAAATGCCGAATGGATCGAGGAAGACCATCCGCTGCGGGGCCATGGTGAGTTCGCCTACGCCCGGCACAAGCGTGAGGTCGAAGAACTGCTGGCCGAGGCGCGCCAGCAGCATCCGGGTCTGAAACAGCTGGTGCTGCGTCCCGGCACCATCCTCGGCAAGCAGGTGAACAACCAGATCACCGAGCTGTTCAAGAAGCGCAGTGTCATGGGCATTCGCGGCAGTGACAGCCGCTTCGTGTTCATCTGGGATCAGGACGTGGTCAACATCATCGGCCAGGGCCTGGAGCGTCGGGCCGACGGCATCTTCAACCTGGCGGGCGACGGCGCGCTGTCGCTGCGCGAAATTGCCGATCTGCTTGGCAAGCCCTACCGGCCGCTGCCTGCCGGCCTGATCCGCACCGCACTGCGAGTGCTCAAACCCCTGGGGCTGACGCCCTATGGCCCGGAGCAACTGGATTTCCTGCGCTACCGGCCGGTGCTGGCCAACCGTCGCCTCAAAGAAGGTTTTGGCTACACCCCGCGTTACAGCACCCGCGAAGCGTTCCTGGCGTTCCTCCAGGCCCAGGGCATCAACGCCCGGGGTTGAACCTCAACCTGTGTTCTGTTGCTGGCTTCGGTACTCGCCCGGCGTCAGGCCGGTCCACTGGCGGAACGCGCGGAAGAACACGCTGGGTTCGGAGTAGCCGAGCAGCAGGGCGATCTCCGCTGCCGGCAGGGTGCCGCTGGTCAGATGGTGTTCAGCCAACTGGCGGCGGGTGTCGTTGAGCAACTGCTGGTAGCTGCCGCCTTCTTCCGCCAGGCGCCGTTGCAGGGTGCGCTCGCTGAGGTTCAGCGCCCGCGCCAGCTGGCTGCGGTCCGGCTCGCCATGGGCCAGCTGCTCGCCGAGCAGGGTCACCACCCGGGCGCTCAAGCCTTCGCTGGGCAGGCGTGCCAGCAGTGCTTCGGCATGCTGGCGCAGTAAGGTTTGCAGCGGGGAATTGGCCTGGATCAGCGGCGTGCTGAGCAGCGCCCGTGGCAGGACCAGCCCGTACTCCGGCGCCGAAAACTGCAGGGGGCAGTCGAACACCTCGGTGTAAGGAGCGAGATCCGTCGGCTGGGCATGGACGAACTGTGCGCGCAACGGGCGGAAGTCATGCAGCAGCGGGGTGACCATCTGCACCCAGTTGGTCATCAGCGCCAGCACCCGGGTGCGGGTCGCCGGCAAGTCCGGGTGCAGCGGCCGGTACAGCAGGTGCACCTCATCGCCCTGTTCGTGCCGGTGCAGCTCGCCGCCCTCTCCCACCAGGCGCTGGTAGCGCAGACCGGCCGCCAACGCATCACCCAGGGTGGCGCTGCTCTGCAACAGGTAACCCAGTACGCTGAACGGCCCCGGCGCCAGGTTGAGCCCGAGGGCCAGCCCTGGCTCGCTCAGCGGCAACTGGCTGAGGCGCTGCCAGAGGCCTTCCTGGGTGGCGAACGGGATGCGCGCATCCGGATCGGCGAGCTGGCTTTCCGCCAGGCCGCAGTCGGCCAGCAGGGTGGCGCGGTCCACACCGAGGCGGTCTGCGGCATGCAGCACCGCTTGGGTGATACTGGCGCTGACCGAGGCGTGACGCGGGTCGGGGGTTGAAGTAGGCATCCGCCGATTCTGCCTAAAGGCATGCCGCGGCGATAGCCCGGGTATACCGGCACGTGTGCGCAGGGTGTGAAGATATGCCGGGCAAAATGCGCCTCAGCGTTTAGGCTGTGTTGCACAGGCAGTGATCAGGACAGGAGTTCCCCTTTGAACAGTCGATCCCTTGCAGGGTTTTTCTGCGCGGCGTTCCTCAGCAGCGCCATGGCCGGCGATCCGCCCCAGGAGCACTTCGTCAGCATCGGTACCGGCGCGCAGACCGGGGTGTACTACGTGGCCGGCCAGGCGATCTGCCGTTTTCTCAACACCGATACCGCCGCCCACGGGTTGCACTGCAAGGCGCCGTCGAGCGGCGGCGGTGTGGCCAACGTCAATGGCCTGCGCAGCGGCGAATTCGATTTCGCGATCATGCAGTCGGATCACCAGTACAAGGCCCTCAATGGCCTGCCGCCCTTCGAAGGTGGCGGCGCGATGCGTGACATCCGCGCCCTGTTCTCGCTGCAGAGCGAAGTCCTGGCGATCCTCGCGCGGCGCGAAGCCGGGATCGAGGGCTTCGACGACCTCAAGGGCAAGCGGGTCAGCATCGGCAGTGCAGGCTCGGGGCAGCGCAGCGCCTTCGAGGAAATTCTCCAGGCCAAGGGCTGGGACCTTTCGGCTTTCAGTCTGGTGGCCGAGCTGAAACCGGCCGAGCAGATCCTTGCCCTGGGCGATGGCAGCATCGACGCCATGGGGTACTTCGTCGGTCACCCCAACGGCGCGATCAAGGAAGCCACCCTCGCCAACGATGTGGTCCTGGTGCCGGTGGAGGGCAAGGTGATCGATGAGCTTCTGGCGGCCAAGGTCTACTACACCCGGGGCGAGATTCCCGGCGGCCTGTACCGGGGCACGGCGACCGCCACGCCCTCGCTCGGCACCCGGGCGGTGTTCGCGACCTCGGCCAATACCGATCCGGAAATGGTCTATCAGCTGGTCAAGGCGGTGTTCGACAACCTGGAGCGGTTGCGGCGCATGCACCCGACCTTCGCCGACCTGAAAGAGGACGAAATGATTCGCGCCGGCCTCAGCGCGCCGCTGCACGAAGGTGCCCAGCGCTATTACCGGGAGCGCGGCTGGCTGTAGGCCGGTGTCGCTGCCGGTTGCCTGCGGGTCGCAACCGGGTGCGGGTGTGTCGAGCAAGCCCGGTAGGTTGCCGGTAGGTGGACGCAAAGGCCCAGGCTAGATGCGTCCGAGACTACCGGCAGGCTCGGAGCAACCATGACAGCCCATACCCTTTCCCATGCATCACCCGCGGTCGACCCGGCCACCCTGCGCAAGGTCATCGCCGCCTCGGCCATTGGCAACTTCGTCGAGTGGTTCGACTTCGCGGTGTACGGCTTCCTCGCGGTGACCATCGCCAGCCTGTTCTTTCCGCCAGGCAATGCGTCCCTGGCATTGCTGCAGACCTTCGCCGTGTTCGCGGTGTCGTTCGCCCTGCGACCACTTGGCGGGATCTTCTTCGGCATCCTCGGCGACAAGATCGGGCGCAAGCGCATCCTGGCCATCACCGTGCTGCTGATGGCCGGGGCCACCACGCTGATCGGCCTGCTGCCGACCTACGCCAGCATCGGCCTGTTCGCCCCGCTGTTGCTGGCCTTGGCCCGCTGCGTCCAGGGATTCTCCGCCGGCGGCGAATACGCGGGCGCCTGCGCCTTCGTCATGGAGCATGCGCCCACCGAGCGGAAAGCCCGCTACGGCAGCTTCGTGCCGGTCTCGACCTTCATGGCCTTCGCTGCGGCCGCCGGGATCGTGTTCGGCCTGGGCCTGCTGTTGACCGAGGCGCAGATGCAGGACTGGGGCTGGCGCGTGCCATTCCTGATTGCCGCACCGTTGGGGCTGATCGGCCTGTACATGCGCATGCACCTGGACGAATCCCCCGCGTTCCGCGCTCTGGCGGCGGCCCCGCAGGCGGCGCATTCGCCGCTGAAGGAAACCCTGCAGGAGCACGGTCGCACCATCGTCTGCCTGTCGGCGTTCATCTCCGCCACGGCGCTGTCGTTCTACACCTTCACCACCTACCTCACCACCTACATGCAGGTGGTGGGTGGCGCCTCGCGGCCGACCGCCCTGCTCGCCAGCCTGATGGCGCTGCTGTTCGCGGCCCTGCTGTGTCCGCTGGTGGGGCGTTATTCGGACTGGGTCGGGCGTCGGCGCACGATCTTCACCGCCTGCGCCTGCCTGATCGTCGCGGTATACCCGGCCTTCATGCTGGCGGGCTCCGGCAGCCTGCTGGCCTCGGCGCTGGGGGCAATGCTGCTGGCGGTGGGCGCGGTGATCTGCGGTGTGGTGACGGCGGTGCTGCTGTCCGAACAATTCCCGACGCGGGTGCGCTACACCGCCTCGGCGTTCACCTACAACCTGGCGTACACCATCTTCGGCGGCACCGCGCCGCTGGTGGCAACCTGGCTGATCGAGCAGACGGGCAACCGGATGTCGCCGGCGTTCTACCTGATCGCCATCGCCCTGCTGGCCCTGGCCGGTGGTATGTCGCTGCCGGAGTCGTCCAAACGTTCGCTGGATTACCAGCCGGGCTGAGGCCTCACTCGCCGCCTACCTCGCCGGCGGACAGCGCGCCGGTTTCCCAGGCTTCCAGCACCACGTAGGCGCTGGCGCAGAACAGCGAGTTGAGGCGCTTCATGTCGGCGATCAGCTCCAGGTGCAGGGAGCTGGTCTCGATGCTCTGCCGCACCTGGTGATGCAGGCGTCCGACATGGGCGTGGGCCAGGCGCCGCTCCTGGGCGCGGAAGCGGCGCTTCTCGCGCAGCAGCTGGCGCGCGCTTTCGGTGTCGGCGCTGAGAAACACGTTCAGCCCCAGGCGCAGGTTGGCCATCAGGTGCGCATGCAGGCTGGTGAGTTCTTCCAGGCCGCTGTCGGAGAAGGAGTGACGCTGCGCGGTCTTCTGGTCCTGTACCTTGCCGAGCATGCGTTCGATGATGCTGCCGGCCTGCTTGAGGTTGACCGCCAACTCGATGATCTCCGCCCAGCGCCGGCTGTCCTGCTCGCTGAGCACCTCGCGCGGCACCTGGGCCAGGTACAGCTTGACCGCGCTGTACAGCGCCTCCACGTCATCGTCGAGACGGCGCAGCTCCCGGCTTTGCGCGGGCTGGCTGTCGCGCAGCACCTCCAGCAGGTGGCTGAGCATGGTCTCGATCAGGTCGCCGATGCGCAGGGTTTCGCGCACCGCGTTGGCCAGGGCCAGGCTCGGCGTGGCCAGGGCGGTGGGGTCGAGATGACGGGGGCGGGCCACGCCACTGTCGTCGGCGCGATCCGGCAGCAGCCAGTTACAGAAGCGCGCCATGAGGCCGATGCTCGGCAGCATCAGCACGCAGCGCAGGCCGTTGTAGAGCAGGTGGAAGCCGATCACCAGCTCGGCCGGGCGCCAGTCGAAGCTGTCCAGCCAGTTGGCCAGCGGGTCGAGCACCGGGATCACCAGCAGCAGGCCGATCAGCTTGTACAACAGGCTGCCCAGGGCCACGCGGCGGCCCGCCGGGGTCTGCAGGCTGCTGGTGAGAAAGGCCAGCAGTCCGCTGCCGATGTTTGCGCCGATCACCAGGCCGATGGCCACTGGCAGGCTGATCAGGCCGGCGCCGGTCAGCGTCGCGGTGAGCAGCACGGCGGCCAGGCTGGAATAGGAAATCAGGGCGAACAGCGCGCCAACCAGGGCGTCCAGCAGCAGGTCGCCGGTCAGCGAGGCGAACAGCACCTTGATGCCCTGGGCCTGGGTGATTGGCGTGGCGGCGGCGACGATCAGCTCCAGCGCCAGGATGATCAACCCCAGGCCGATGGCCACGCGGCCGAGCTGGCCGGCGCGGGTCTGTTTGCGCGAGAGGAAGAACACCACCCCGAGAAAGATCAGCAGCGGCGACAGCCAGCTCAGGTCGAGGGTCAGCACCCGCGCCATCAGCGCGGTGCCGACATCGGCGCCGAGCATGATCGCCAGGGCCGGCGTCAGGGCCATCAGCCCCTGGCTGACGAAAGAGGTGACCAGCAGCGCGGTGGCGTTGCTGCTCTGCACCAGGGCGGTGACGCCGATCCCGGCAACAAAGGCCAGGGGGCGGTTGTCGGTGTGGCGGCTGAGCACGTTGCGTAGGTGCGAGCCATACACCCGCAGGATGCCGCTGCGCACGATATGCGTGCCCCAGATCAGCAGCGCGACGGCCGAGAGCAGGTTGAGCAGGGTCAGCATCGTGCATCTCCCCTGGCGATGGCCGCCCTCCTGCGTGGTTGCATGGGGCAGCGCCTGTTATGAAAGACCGTGCGTGGAGCGGCCTCATCTTTAGCTTTAGTCGCGGATGATCCGATGTGCCAGTGGCCATCACGCGATCCCGCCACGGGGGTTGAACTGGTAACCTAGCCCGACCGAATGGAGCTGGCTGCCCGATGCTGACCCTGTACCACGCGTCCGACCTGGAAACCCTTGGCGAACTGGCGACCACTCTGCTGGCGCAGCCGCTGCGCGAGCCGTTCGCCGCCGCGCGGGTGGTGGTGCCGAGCCAGGGCATCGGTCGCTGGCTGACGCTGGAACTGGCGCGCAAACAGGGCATCGCCATGCAATTGGACGTGCAATTGCCGTCGGCGTTCGTCTGGGATCTGTCGCGCCAGGTGCTGGGGCAGTTGCCCGAGCAATCGGCCTTCTCTCCCGGCACCCTGAGCTGGCGCCTGTACGACTGGCTGTGCGAGCCGGCGAATGTCGCCGAAGCGCCGCGCCTGGCCCATTACCTGGAAGGCGGCGACGAGCGCCGGCGCCTGTCCCTGGCGGCGAAGATCGCCGACGTTTTCGACCAATACCTGCTGTACCGCGACGACTGGCTGGCCGCCTGGGAACGCAACGACCTGCTCGATCTGGGCCTCGACGAAGCCTGGCAGGCCTTGCTCTGGCGCGAGCTGACCAAGGATGGCCACCCACACCGGGCACGCCTGCTCGACGACCTGCTGCGCCGCCTGCACGACCCGCAGCCGATCGACGGCCTGCCCGAGCGCCTGCTGGTGTTCGGCATCAGCAGCCTGCCCACCCACCACCTGCGGGTGCTCGAGGGCCTGGCCCGGCACACCGAGGTGGTGCTCTGCGCTCTCAACCCGTGCCGCGAGGCCTGGGGCGAGATCCGCGACATCCGCGAGCTGGCGCGGCAACCCGAGCTGGACCCGGACGACTGGTACTTGGACGTCGGTCACCCGCTGCTGGCGAGCCTCGGCAAGCAGGGCCGGGACTTCTTCGACAGCCTGTTCGCCCTGGCCTCCAGCGAAGGCAGCCACGAGCTGGGGGTCTACTCGGAAGACGCCGACCTGCACGACAGCAGCCTGCTGCGCGCCCTGCAGAACGACATCCTGCGCCTGCGCACGCGGCTGCCGGAAGAGCGCCTGGTGCTGCGCGAGGACGACCGCTCGCTGGAAGTGCACATCGCCCACTCGCCGCTGCGCGAGGTGGAAATCCTCCACGACCAGCTGCTGGCGCGCTTTGCCGCCGACCCGACGCTGACGCCGGACCAGGTGGTGGTGCTGACCCCCGACATCGAACGTTATGCGCCCTATATCGAAGCAGTGTTCGCGCCACGTGCCGCATCGGCGCCGCGCATTCCCTACAGCCTGGCCGACCGCAGCCTGCGCGCCGAGCTGCCGCTGATCGAAGCCTTCCTCGGCCTGCTGGCGCTGCCCGACAGCCGCTTTACCGCCGAGGAAGTGCTGGCCTGGCTGGAACAGCCGGCCATCGCCCGCCGCGCCGGGGTCGAGGCCGAGGATCTGCCGTTGCTGCGCGACTGGCTGCGCGACGCCGGTGTGCGCTGGGGCCGCGACGAGGCGCACCGGCGTGACCTGGGCCTGCCGGCGGACGCCGCCTTCACCTGGCGCCAGGGCCTGGATCGCCTGCTGCTGGGTTTCGCCGTGCCGCCGCAACTGGCGGGCCAGCAGGCCCCGCTGCTGGGCGGCAACTGGCCGCTGGATGCCCTGGAAGGCGGGCGTGCACAGTTGCTCGGTCGCCTGATCGGCTTCGTCGAGCGCCTGGCTTCACTGGCCCGTGAGCTGCAACATTCGCGGCCGCTGGCGGCCTGGGCCGAGTCGCTGCAACAGCTGATCGACGACCTGTTCGACGAGCGCGAAGCCGGGGAAACCCTGCTGCTGCTGGCCAAGGCCTGCGCCGCGCTCAAGGAGCAGGCAGACGCCGCCGGAATCGAGCGGCCGTTGGAACTGGCCCTGGTGCGCCAGCAGCTGACGGCGGCGCTGGAACAGGGCGGCGGCGCCTCGGGTTTTCTCACCGGTGCGGTGACCTTCTGCACCATGGTGCCGATGCGCAGCCTGCCGTTTCGCCACGTCTGCCTGCTCGGGCTGGACGACGGCGCCCTGCCGCGCCGCACCCCGGCCGCCGGCTTCGACCTGATCACCCAGCGCCCCCGTCGCGGCGACCGCGCGCGGCGCCTGGACGACCGCTACCTGCTGCTGGAAACCCTGCTGTCGGCCCGCGACGGCCTGTACCTCAGTCACGTCGGCCGCGACCCGCGCAGCAATGCCGAGCTGCCGCCGTCGGTGCTGGTCAGCGAGTTGCTGGATGTGGTCGACCTCACCGCCGTCTGTGGGAGGGGCTTTAGCCGCGACGACGCGCAGGCCAGCGACAAGGTCAGCACACACATCACCATCGACCACCCGCTGCAGCCGTTCGCCCCCGGCAACTTCGGCGGCGATCGCCACCTGGGTTTTGCCGGGTCGTGGTTCCGCGCCGCACAGCGCCTCAACCAGTCTGCCGAGGCCGCACCACCGTTCGCCACCACCCTGGCCCCAGCGGACGACGATGGCGCGACGCTGACCCTGGAACCGAGCCAGCTGATCCACTGCTTCAAGCACCCGGCGCGCTACCTGCTGGAGCAGCGCCTCGGCCTGCGCCTGGTGCAGAGCGAAGAGGCGCTGGCTGGCGATGAGCCGTTCAGTGTCGAGTGGACGCGCCAGCACGGCTTGCGCCAGCTGGCCCTGCAAGCTTTCGAGAACGGTTGGAGCGAGCAGCAAGAGCGCGCCCTGGCGGCGGCGTCCGGCTGGCTGCCGGTGGGCGAACTGGGCCAGGCGCACTGGGGGCAGATTCGCGGGCCGATCCGCGCCTTCGCCCCGACCCTGCTCGACGAGCGCCCGGCCGGTGCGCCCCAGCCGCTGCTGGTGGACATCGAGCTGGCCGGCGTGCGCATCCACGGCTGGCTGGAAGGCGTGACCGACGAGGGCCTGTTCGACTACCGCCTGCGCGACCTCGGCGCCTGGGAGCTGGCGCCGTTCTGGCTGCGCCACCTGTTGCTCAACTGCGCCGCCGGAGCCGGCATCGCCCGCGACAGTCGCCTGTTGTCGCCGAAAAGCGAATGGCGCCTCGGCCCGCTGGCCGATGCCCGCGCGTTGCTCGAACCCTGGCTGCAGGCCTATCAGCGGGCGCTGTGCGAGCCGCTGCCGCTGTTCGCCAAGTGCAGCCACGGCTTCGCCCGCAAATGGCGTAACCCGGGTCGCAAGGAGCCCATTGATGCGGCGCGCAGCGAAGCGCGGGTGATGTGGCAGGGCAACGACTTCATGACCGGCGAAGGCCAGGACCCGTGGAATGCCCTGGCCTTTCGCGATCGCGACCCGCTGGACGCCACCTTCGAGGCACTGGCCGAGCAGCTGTATGGCCCGGCCCTGGATGCCCTGCAGGGCGAGGACGACGAATGAGCCAGTCACTCGACCTGCTGCAGGACAGCTTCACCGGTCGCTCGCTGATCGAAGCCAGTGCCGGCACCGGCAAGACCTGGACGCTGACCGCGCTCTACGCGCGCCTGCTGCTGGAGAAGCAGCTCAACGTCGGGCAGATCCTGGTGGTGACCTTCACCACCGCCGCCACCGCCGAGCTGCGCGAACGTATTCGCAAGCGCCTGGCCGAGCTGCTCGCCGTCTATGAACACGGGCCGGGTGCGGACGACCTGCTCAACCGCCTGCATGCCCAGTACCCGGACACCGCCAGCCACCGTCGCCTGCTGCTGGCCGTGCATGGTTTCGACGAAGCGGCGATCTTCACCATCCACGGCTTCTGCCAGCGCGCCCTGCAGGACGCGGCCTTCGACGCCGGCGGCGATTTCGACAACGAGCTGACCCAGGACGACCGGGAAATCCTCGACGCGCTGCTGGCTGACCTCTGGCGCCATGAACTGGCCAGCGCCGAACCGGAATGGGCGGCGTTCCTGGTGCAGCAGAAGATCACCCCGCAGAGCCTGCGCCAGCGGCTGCGCAACCACCTGGGCAAACCCTACCTGCGCATCGAGCCGCAACCGGGGGGCGGCGCCGACCTGGGCGCCCTGCGCGAGGCCTGGGCCGAGGCGCAACGCCTGTGGCTGGCGCATAGCGGCGACTGGCTGATCCAACTCAAGGACTTCGGCGGCTTCAAGAGCAACATGGTCGATGCCGCCAAGCTGGGCGCCTGGCAGAGCGAGCTGGACGGTTACTTCAGCGATGCCGCGGCGCTGTTCAGCAAGAGCGACGCCTACCGCCGCCTGTCCCGTGAAGGTTTGGCCAAGGCCTGCAAGAAGGATGTCGAGGCGCCGCCCAGCCCGCTGAGTGATGCCCTGCAGAGCCTCTGCGAGGCGCTGGACGACGCCCAGCCCCAGGCGGCGCAACGGCTGATCGACCTGCAGGTGCGGCTGATCGGCCAGCTCGACGAGCAACTGCCGGCGCGCAAGGCCGCGCAACGCCTGCTGGCCTTCGACGACCTGCTCAACCGCGTGCAGCAGGCACTGCAGGGCGAAGGTGGCGAGCACCTGGCGCAGGCACTGCGCAACCAGTACCCGGTGGCGCTGATCGATGAATTCCAGGACACCGACCCGGTGCAGTACCAGGTGTTCCACCGCATCTACGACGGGGCCGGCGACCTGTGTTTCGTCGGCGATCCCAAGCAGGCCATCTACGCCTTCCGCGGCGCCGACCTGGCCACTTACCTCAAGGCGCGCGAGGAAGCGGCGCGGCAGTACAGCCTGGCCACCAACCACCGCTCCACGCCGGAACTGATCGACGCCCTGAACCGCTTGTTCGACCGCCCGCGCCCATTCGCCGAAAAGGGCTTGGACTACCCGCGCGTCGGCGCCAGCGAGCGTGACCGCGCGCGCCTGGTGCTGCCGGCTGTGGAGGGCGAAGACGAAGCGCCGCTGGCGCTGGTCTGGCTGGATGACGATTACCTCGGCAAGGGCGAGGCCGGCAGCCTGGCGGCGCGTGACACGGCCCGGCGCATCGCGGCGCTGCTGGCGGCCAGTGCCGCCGGCGAGGCGTATTTCGAGCAGAACGGTGAGCGCACGCCACTGCGCGGCGGCGACATTGCCGTGCTGGTGGCCAGCCATCGTCAGGCCGGCGAAGTGGCGGACCAGCTGTCTGCACGCGGCGTGCCCAGCGTGCGCCGTGGCAAGGAAAGCGTCTGGCACAGCGAAGAGGCCGAAGAGTTGGGCGCGGTGCTGGCCGCCTATGCCGAGCCGGGTCGCGAAGGTGTATTGCGCTACGCCCTGGCCACCCGCCTGCTGGGCCGCAGCGCCGCCGACCTGGCCGCCTGCACCGAGGACGCGCAGGCCTGGGACCTGGAGCGCGAAGCCGCCGAGCGCTATCACCAGTTGTGGCAGCAGCAGGGTTTCATGCGGGTGTTTCGCGCCTGGCTGGACGAGCAGCAGGTGGCGCCGCGCCTGCTGGCGCTGGTCGATGGCGAGCGGCGCCTGACCAACCTGTTGCACCTGGCCGAACTGCTGCAGACCGAAAGCCTGCAACGCCCCGGCCTGGAATCGCTGATCGCCTGGTTCAACGCCCAGCGCACCGCGGAAAGCCACGGCGAAGAAGCGCTGCTGCGCCTGGAAAGCGATGCCGAGCGGGTGCAGATCGTCACCATCCACACCTCCAAGGGTCTGGAGTACCCGCTGGTGTTCTGCCCCTATCTGTGGGACGGCGCGCTGCTGCGTCAGCACGAGGACATCAGCTGCCACGCAGACGACGGCACGCCGCTGCTCGACTTGGGTGGCGAACAGCTGGACGACCATCGCGAACGGGCGCGTCAGGAGCGCTTTGCCGAAAAGCTGCGGCTCACCTACGTGGCCCTGACCCGCGCCCGGGATCGCCTGTGGCTGCACTGGGGCTCGGTGGACTGCAAGCCGAAGAAGGATGGCACCCTGGCCGACAGTGGCTTGCACAGCAGCGCCCTGGCCTGGCTGCTGCACGGCCGCCAGTTGCCGGGCGAGGACGCCCTTGGCGAGATGGCCGGCCACCTGCAGACGCAAACCCCGGCCAGCTTGAAGCTGGAGGTCGAGTTGCTGGTCGATGGCAGCCAGGGCGGCATGGTCCTGCAGCCGCTGCGCGAGGCGGAAGCCAGCGCCGCCGGCGAGCAGCGCGCCCCGGCGCCCCAGCACCTGGCCACGCTGCAGCGCGCGCTGTACAGCGCCTGGCGCATCGGCAGCTTCTCCGGCCTGGCCGCCGGCATGCACATGGAGGCGCCGGATCGCGACGGCCTGGCGCTTCCGGATGCCGCCGAGCCGGGCACGGGCTTCTTCGCCTTCCCCCGCGGCGCGCGGGCCGGTACCTGCCTGCACGCCATCCTCGAAGACTGGGCACGCGGTAAGGCGCCGCTGGCCGAACTGGTGGAACCGGCCCTGGGCGGCCACGGCATCAGCGCTGACTGGAGCGCGGTGGCGCTGGAACACCTGCAGCGGGTGATCGACACTGATCTGGATGGCCAGGGGCTGACCCTGGCCACGCTCGAACCGGCCAGGCGCCTGCCCGAGCTGGGCTTCACCTTCCCGGTGGCCGGCCTCGACGTGCAGCGCCTGCGGGCGATTCTCGCCGACCCGGCCCACGGCCTGCCGGCGCCGATGCGCGATGCGGCGGCGCGCCTGGAGTTCGACAGCCTCAAGGGCTTCCTCAAGGGCTTCATCGACCTGACCTTCGAGCACCAGGGACGCTGGTACATCGCCGACTACAAATCCAACTGGCTCGGCCCGGACGCCAGCCACTACAGCGGCGAGCGCCTGCTCCAGGCCCTTGCTGCCGAGCACTACTACTTGCAGTACCTGATCTACCTGGTGGCGCTGCGGCGCTTCCTGCGTCAGCGTCTGAGCGACTTCACGTCGGACCAGCTGGGCGGCGCCTACTACCTGTTCCTGCGCGGCATGCCCAGCGCCGGCGTGTACTTCGCTCGCCCGGCAGACAGCCTGCTGGATGCCCTGGACCTGCTGTTCGAGGGGGCGCACTGATGGCGAGCACCGTTCTCAACGACTTGCCCCTTGGCCAGTTGGAACGCGCCCTGGTCGACAGCCTGACGCGGCTCGATCCCGAGGCCGATCCGCTGGTGCTGGCCTCGGCTGCCCTGCTCTGCGTGGCCCTGGAGCGCGGCGACGTGTGCCTGCCGCTTTCACGCCTGGCTGGTCAGCGGCCCTGGCCGGAGCACCCGTTCAGCCTGCCGCCGCTCGCGGAGTGGCAGCGCGTCCTGACGGCCAGCCCGCTGGTGGGCGCGAGCGGCGAATTCGCGCCGCTGATTCTCGACGGCGGGCGGCTCTACCTGGCGCGCTACCACGCCTACGAGCAGCAACTGGCCGAGCGCTTGCTGAGCCGCGCGGCCGATTGGCCGGCGGTCGATGAGGTGCGCCTGGGCGAGAGCCTGGCGCGGCTGTTCACCTTCAACACCCAGCAACCGGATTGGCAGCGCCTGGCGGCGGCCCAGGCGGTGCGGCGCAAGCTGGCGGTGATCTCCGGCGGCCCCGGCACCGGCAAGACCACTACCGTGGTGCGCCTGCTGGCGGCCCTGCTGGAGCAATCCGAAGGCGGCGCGCTGGCCATTGGCCTGGCCGCGCCCACCGGCAAGGCCGCGGCGCGCATGGCCGAGGCGATTCGTTCGGCCAAGGCCAGCCTGCCGGTCAGCGAGGCGATCAAGGCCGCCCTGCCTGACGAGGCGCGCACCCTGCACCGCCTGCTCGGCAGCCGGGGCGACAGCCCGCAGGTGCGGCATCACGCGGCCAACCCGCTGGCCCTCGACGTGCTGGTGGTGGACGAAGCGTCCATGGTCGACCTGGCGTTGATGGCCAAGCTGGTGGATGCCCTGCCGCCTTCGGCGCGGCTGATTCTGCTCGGCGACAAGGACCAACTGGCCGCCGTGGAAGCCGGTGCGGTGTTCGCCGAACTGTGCGAAGGCCGGGGCTTCGATGCCCAGGCCGCGGCGGACTTGCAGCGCATCACCGGCCAGCAGGTTGTCGTAGAGACACCCCGCTCGGCCCTGGGCGATGCGGTGGTGCTGCTGACCCACAGCCACCGTTTCGCTGGCGACAGCGGCATTGGCGAACTGGCGCGCCGGATCAACGGCGGCGACGTGGCGGGCACCCTTGCACTGCTCCGGGAAGGTCGCGCGGACCTGGCCTGGTACGAACAACCGACGCCCGCCGACCTGCTGGAGCGCCTGGACCAGGGCTACACGCCCTTCATCGCCGTGGCCCGCACGGGCGAGCCGCAGGCCTCCTTCGATGCCTTCAATGCCTTCCGCGCGCTGACCGCGCAGCGCGAGGGCGCCTGGGGCGTGGCCGGACTCAACGAGGCGCTGGAAGCGCGTATCAAGCGCCGCTCCCAGGTCGCCAGCCGTGAGCGCTGGTACGTTGGCCGTCCGGTGATGGTGCGCCAGAACGACTACGCCCTGGGCCTGTTCAACGGTGATATCGGCATCTGCCTGCAGACCGAGCACGGCCTACGGGTGTGCTTCGAAGGTGAAGAGGGCTTCCGTTTCTTCGCCCCCGCACGCCTGCCGAGCCACGACAGTGCGTTCGCCATGACCGTGCACAAGAGTCAGGGCTCGGAGTTCAGCGAAGTGCTGCTGGTACTACCCGAACAACCCAGCCCGCTGCTGACCCGCAGCCTGTTCTACACCGGTATCACCCGGGCCAAGCACAAGGTGGAAATCTGGGGCCTGGCCCAGCGTCTGGGCGATGCCGTTGCCACCCGCGCCGAGCGCGCGGCGGGGCTGGCCGAGCGCCTGGCGTCAACCAGCGCCAGCAGCAGTGGCCCGGCCACACCCGCGAGTGAGCGCGGCCAACTCGATCTTTTCAGTTAGGAGTTTTTGATGAGCAAGGGACTGTTCCGGCGCCAGATGACGGCGCTGTTGCTGTGGACCCTGTCGCCCGCACTGCTGGCGGCCGATGCGCCCGAGGTATTCACCGGCACGCTGGGCAGGGCCGCGATCGTGATCGAGCTCGATGTGCGCGATCCGGAGCGGGTCACGGGGCGTTACTTCTACCAGAAGTACCGCCACGACCTGGCCCTGGAGGGGCGCCTCGAGCATTCGCAGGTCAACCTGGTGGAAGGACGGGATCGCTATGACGGTACGCCACGTCCCGAGCTGGTCCTGCAGCGCGCCGCCGATGGATGGGCGGGCGAGTGGATCGGGCCCCAGGGCAAGCGCCTGGACGTCAATCTGGTTCCGGCGGCCGTCGAGGAGCCACCGGCTGGCGCCGAGCCCTTCTGGTACCAGCTCCACGAAGAATCGCCCTACGAGTTCCTGCGCCTCAGGGATTCGCCGCTGCAGCCCGGCAAGGTGCAGCGCTTCATGGGACATGACCTGCAGTGGTGGACGGAACCGGTTTCCGGCCTGACGTCGTTCGAGGTCGTGAACGGCTACCCGCAGGCGCAGCTGGATCGGATCAACCAGCAGCTGCGGCAGCGGCTTCGCCAGGAAATCATCAGCTACCACGCCTGCAAGCTGGGGGCGGGCGGTGATTGGGGTGAGTTCCAGCAGACAGTGACGCCGCGATTGCTGTCGGCCGATCTCGTCAGCCTGAGCATCTTCACCAGCTACAGCTGCGGGGGCGCGCACCCCGACTTTGGCGATGCGCCGCTCACGCTGGATGCCCGAACAGGCGAGCCGCTGGGCCTGGAGGACCTGCTCTGGGTCGGTGAGGGCCCGGCTTTCCACTACGTGGAGTTGCGTGGCCGCACGAGCGTGAATTCGGTGGATTTCAGCACCTACTCGCGCTACCGCAACGAGCATTTCGCGCCCTGGCTGGTCGAGCAGTGGCGGACGATTGCGCCAGGCGAGTTGTCGGGCGCGGGGGATGACGACCGCTGCGATTACAGCGACCCCGAGGTGTGGGACTACCCCAGCTGGTACCTCAGTGACAAAGGCATCGTCTTCGACCCCGTCTTCGCGCGGGTCGATCGCTCCTGTGAGGGGCCCGAGTGGCCGGTGCTGCCCTACGCCGTGGTCAAAAACCACCCCGGCCGCCTGCAACTGGCGCTGCCTGACTGAGCAGGTCTTGCACGGCGCGCCTCATCGGCATAGGATGCGCGCCTTCTCTCATCCGACAGCAAAGGAGGTTCATCATGCATTCCCTGATTACCCTTTGCAGGTCGCGCCTGGTTTGATCGTACGTTCCGCTACCCGCTAGCGGTCCCGCAACGCCCGGCCTTCGGCCTGCCAATCCAAGACATCTTCTTGTTTCAACCCATCAGGATTGGACTATGGGCACTTGCATTCGCAATTTGTCCGACGGCATCACCTTGATCGCCGCGGACGACACCTGGATCGAAGGAAAAGCGATCCAGCAACTTGAAACCACCGCACGCCTGCCGGGCATGCACCGGGTGGCCGGCATGCCGGACTTGCACCCGGGGCGCGGCTATCCGGTCGGCGCGGCGTTCTTTTCCGTGGGCCGGTTGTACCCGGCGCTGGTCGGCAACGACATCGGCTGTGGCATGGCGCTGTGGCGCACCGGGATCGCCACCGCCAAGCTGAACCTGGACAAGCTGGAGAAACGCCTCGGCAACCTCGACACGCCCCTGGACGACAGCTGGCAGGAGGCCGTGGCGGCCTTCGGCCTGCCGCACTCCGGGCACGAGCGTTCCCTGGGCACCATCGGCGGCGGCAACCACTTCGCCGAGCTGCAGCAACTCGACACCTGCTACGACCCCGACGCAGTTGCCGCGCTCGGCATCGACCACAAACACCTGCTGTTGCTGGTGCACAGTGGTTCCCGTGGGCTGGGCGAAGCGATCCTGCGCGAGCAGGTCGAGTTGTTCGGTCACCAGGGCCTGGAGGCAGGCAGCGAGGCGAGCACGCATTACCTGGCGCGGCATGACGGCGCCCTGCGTTTCGCCGAGGCCAACCGCCAACTGATCGCCCGGCGCATGCTCGACGCCCTGCGCAGCGAGGGGGCGTCGCTGCTGGACATCAATCACAACCTAGTATCACCAGCCGTCATCGGCAACCAGCACGGTTGGCTGCACCGCAAGGGCGCCACGCCATCGGACCAGGGGCTGGTGGTGATCCCCGGCTCGCGGGGCGACTACAGCTACCTGGTGCAGCCGCTGGCGGACGAGCGCAGCCTGCTGTCGCTGGCCCATGGTGCCGGGCGCAAATGGGTGCGCAGCGAGTGCAAGGACCGCCTCGCGTCGCGCTACAGCGTGGAGCAACTGAGCCGTACCGCGCTGGGCAGCCGAGTGATCTGCGCCGACCGTGCGCTGATCTACGAGGAAGCGCCCGAGGCGTACAAGGCCATCGATTCGGTGGTCGGCGCGCTGCGCGAGGCGGGCCTGGTGCGGGTACTGGCACGGCTCAAGCCGGTGCTGACCTACAAGACGCGGGGAGGGTGCTGCTGATGATCCTTCTCCAACTCTCGGCGGCCCAGGGGCCGGATGAATGCGCGCTGGCCGTGGCCAGGGCGCTGCACAGGCTGCAGGACGAAGCCCAGGCGATGGGCGTCGGGGTGCAGGTACTCGAACAGGAGCCCGGGCCACGCCCGGGCACCCTGCGTTCGGTGCTGCTGGCGCTGGAGGGTGAACAGGCCGACGCGCTGGCGCAGGGGTGGCAGGGATCGCTGCAATGGATCTGCATCAGCCCGTACCGGCCATCCCATGCCCGCAAGAACTGGTTCTTCGGTGGGGCGCGCTTCGCTGCACCGGCGGCTGAACTGGCCAGCGAGATCCGCTTCGAGACCCTGCGTTCGTCCGGCCCTGGCGGCCAGCACGTCAACACCACCGACTCGGCGGTGCGCGCCACCCACCTCGCCAGCGGCATCAGCGTCAAGGTGCAGAGCGAACGTAGCCAGCACGCCAACAAACGCCTGGCGCTGCTGCTGATCGGCCAGCGCCTGGCCCAACGCGAGCAGGAGGCCGGCATGGCCCTGCGCGCCGAGCGGCGCCTGTCCCACCACCAGGTGGAGCGGGGCAACCCGACTCGGGTGTTCCGCGGCGAGCGGTTCGAGCCGCAGTGAAATCGGCAGGAAACAAAAACGGGGCCATCAGGCCCCGTTTTCGTTTTTGCATCCAGCCAGGCTTATTGCCCCGGGATGTCCTTGCGCAGCTTGACCGGATCGAGGTCGTCTACGTCTTTGCCTTCCTTGCGGCGGCGGGCGATGCGCATGCGGATGTTCAGCGCTTCGACGCCCAGCGAGAAGGCCATGGCGAAGTAGACGTAGCCTTTCGGCACATGCACTTCGAAGGCTTCGGCGATCAGCACGGTACCGACCACGATCAGGAACGACAGCGCCAGCATCTTCAGCGACGGGTGACGGTCGATGAATTCGCTGATGGTGCCGGCCGACAGCATCATCACCAGGACGGCAACGATGATCGCGGCGACCATGACCGGTACGTGGTCAACCATGCCGACTGCGGTGATGACCGAGTCCAGAGAGAACACGATGTCGATGATGGCGATCTGGATGATGGTGCCGATGAAATGCTTGGCCGCGCCCTTGGGGGCTTCGCCGCTTTCGTCTTCGCCTTCCAGGCCGTGGTAGATCTCGCTGCTGCTCTTCCACAGGAGGAACAGGCCACCGAAGAACAGGATCAGGTCGCGGCCCGAGATGCCCTGGTCGAAGATGTGAAACAGGTCGGTGGTCAGGCGCATGATCCAGGTGATCGACAGCAGCAGCAGGATACGCGTGACCATGGCCAGGGCCAGGCCGAACATCCGGGTGCGTGCCTGCAGGTGAGGCGGCATGCGCCCCACCAGAATGGCGATCATGATGATGTTATCGATGCCCAGGACGATTTCCAGGGCAGTCAGAGTCAAGAAGGCAACCCAGATTTCCGGGTTGGTCAGCCATTCCATAGAGGTTCCTTGCGAGGTGATAGAACAGACTGGCGCCAGATGCCGGCCAGGTGCCGGATTCTAACGCCAGTCGTATGAAAATTTCGTCAAAATATGTGCGGTTCAGCTACCGAATAGCGGAAACACACCCAGTACCAATGCAGTCACCATGATGGCCATGCACACCAGCACCGCCCACTTCAGGGTGAAGCGCTGCAGGTCGCCGAATTCGATCTTCGCCAGGCCGATCAGCAGGTAGGTCGATGGCACCAGCGGGCTGAGCAGGTGCACCGGTTGGCCGACGATCGAGGCACGGGCCATTTCCACGGCGCTGATGCCGTAGTTGGAGGCCGCTTCGTTGAGCACCGGCAGGATGCCGTAGTAGAAGGCATCGTTGGACATGAAGAAGGTGAACGGCATGCTCACCAGCGCGGTGATCACCGCCAGGTACGGTCCCATGGCGTCAGGGATGACCGCCAGCAGGCTCTTGGACATGGCGTCGACCATGCCGGTGCCGCTGAGGATGCCGGTGAAGATACCCGCCGCGAAGATCAGGCCGACCACCGCCAGGACGTTGCCGGCGTGGGCGGCGACGCGCTCCTTCTGCTGCTGCAGGCAGGGGTAGTTGATGATCATGGCGATGCTGAAGGCGATCATGAACAGCACCGGCATCGGCAGCAGGCCGGCGATCAGGGTGGTCATCAGCCCCACGGTGAGAAACGCGTTGATCCACAGCAGTTTGGGCCGGCGCGCCTCGGGGAACTGCGACACGCTGATCTCTTCCTGGCTGATCTGGTCGTCCGGGAGGTGCAGCACGCCCAGGCGGTTGCGTTCACGCAGGCCGTAGAGGTAGGCAACGCCGAACAGCACGAGCGCGCCGAGCACCATGGTCGGGATCATCGGTACGAACACGTCCGAGGGGTCGACATGCAGGGCGCTGGCTGCGCGGGCGGTGGGCCCGCCCCAGGGGGTCATATTCATGATGCCGCCGGCCATGATGATCAGCCCGGCCATGATGGTCGGGCTCATTTTCAGGCGGCTGTACAGCGGCAGCATGGCGCCGACGCAGATCATGTAGGTGGTCGAACCGTCACCGTCGAGGGAGACGATCAGCGCCAGGGCCACGGTGCCCACGGCGACTTTCAGCGGATCACCTTTGACCAGCTTGAGGATCAGGCGCACGGGCGGGTCGAACAGGCCCGAGTCGATCATGATGGCGAAATAGAGGATGGCGAACATCAGCATCACGCCGGTGGGCGCGAGCTTGCTGATGCCTTCGAGCATCATCGGACCGATCTCGGTGGCGAATCCACCGATCAGGGCGAAGAGGATCGGGATGATGATCAGCGCGATCAGCGCCGACAGTCGTTTGCTCATGATCAGGAACATGAACGTCGAAACCATGGCGAAGCCAAGGAATGTCAGCATGGCAGTAGTCTCCAGAAGGGGCAGCGTGGGCTGAGAGGAATCAGCGCGAGGCCGGCAGCAGGTGGAGAGCGGGCATGGCAAGGGCGGGGGAACGGTTGGAGCGGCACATGGCAATCACCATCTTGTTGTTATCGGGATCGGCCGGTCGAATGCCGGCTATGCGCACATGCTAGGGGGCGAAGCTTTCAGCGAGCTTTCGCCGCGTGACGATTGTCACGCGGCGGATGAACGGCGGGGTGTCAGGCGGCGACGCCCTGGATCAGCAGCAGGATCAGCACCAGGCTGCCGGCCGCCAGCAGGGTCTGCAGGGTGATGATGCCGGCCATCAGCTGGCTGTCGCCGCCGAGCTGGCGGGTAAGGACGTAGGCGGTGGGCGCCGTGGGCAGGGCGAAGAACAGCACCAGCACGGTGCTTTCCATCAGCGGCAGGTCCAGGCCGTAGGCGACGGCCCAGGCCACGGCGGGCATGGCCAGCAGCCGCAGCACGCTGTTCCAGGCCAGTGCCGGGATTTCGCCAGTGAGCTGTTCGGGTTTCAGCGCCGCACCCACGCACAGCAGGCCCAGGGGCAGGCTGGCGGCCGCCAGGAGGCCGAGCAGGCGATCGCTGCCGCCCGGCAGGCCGAGGCCGCTGAGGTTGACCAGGGCACCGCCGAGGCAGGCGAGAATCAGCGGGTTCTTGATGATCGGCAGCAGCAGGCTGCGGGCGCTCACGCCGCGCTCGGCAGTCAGTGACCACACGGACAAGACGTTCACCGTCGGCACCATCAGCGCCAGCATCAGCGCGGCCAGGGTCAGCCCTTCCTGGCCGAACAGGCTGCCCACGGCGGCCAGGCCCAGGTAGGTGTTGAAGCGTAGAATGCCCTGGCTGAAGGCGCCGAAACGACCGGCCGGCCAGCTGCGCAGGCGCCTGACCAGCAGCAGCGCCAGCCAGCCGATGCCCAGCCCGAGCATCACCGCCATCGCCAGGCGTGGCAAGGCAGGGTTGTTCAGCGGTGCCTTGGCCAGGCTGCTGAACAGCAGGGCGGGAAACAGGATGAAGTAGTTGAGGCGCTCGGCGCCGGGCCAGAACTCCTCGTTGGGAAAGGCACGGCGGCGCAGGTAGTAGCCGGCAACGATCAAGGCGAACAATGGCCACAGGGCCAGCAGCAGTTCAGTCACGGGGACCCCCGGTGGTGGTAGGCGCCTATCTTGGTCAGCGCACTGTGCTGATGCAAGACCGATCACCCGTCATGGGGCACAGTCGAGGAAGTTGTCATGAGCGAAGTCCATACCGGCGGTTGTCAGTGCGGCGCGTTGCGTTATCAGTTCCAGGCGCCCTTGCAGGACATTGCCCATTGTCACTGTTCGATCTGTCGGCGCAGCAGCGGCGGCATCGTCACCACCTGGATCACGGTGCCGCTGGCGAGCTTCAAGTGGCTGGCGGGGGAGCCGCGCACCTATGCCTCTTCGGCGAGCTGCACGCGCAGTTTCTGTCCGAACTGCGGCGCGCAGCTGGCACTGTTCACCTCACGCAGCCCGACAACGCTGGACGTGACCATCGCCACCCTCGACCACCCAGAGCAGGCTCTGGCGGATCGCCACATCTGGGTCACCAGCCGACTGCCGTGGCTGCATCTGGACCCTCACTTGCCTGAGGAGGACGAAGAGCGCATCGACTGACCGCGGGGCGCGTCAGCGTTTCGTACCGATGAACGTACCGATAAATCTCGGAGTCGAGGGTACCGTTCGTGCCACTTGTTAATTAGAATCGATCTCATTATTGGTTTCCGCAGTGAGTGCGCGGTATGTCGGGTACGACGGTATCGAGTGAGCAGGCTTTCCACGATCTTTACCGCGACCACCGCAGCTGGCTGGAGCAATGGCTGAGTCGCCGGATGGGCAATGGCTGGGATGCGGCCGACCTGGGGCAGGATGCATTCATGCGCGTGCTGGCCAGCTCGCAGCAGATCGCCGAGCTGCAGGAGCCGCGCGCCTACCTGAAGACCATCGGCAAGCGGTTGCTGATCAACTTCTACAATCGCCGCAGCCTCGAACAGGCCTATCTCGACGCGCTTGCGCTGCTGCCCGAGGCCTGCGCGCCGTCTCCCGAGCAACGCTGGCTGCTGTTGGAAACCCTGCAGCAACTGGATGAGCTGCTCGACGGATTGCCCGCCGTGGTGCGCCGGGCGTTTCTGCTCAGCCAGCTCGAGGGCCTGGGTTACCGGGAAATCGCCGAGCGGCTGGAGGTGTCCGAGCGCAGCGTCAAACGCTACATGGCGCAAGCCTACGAACATTGCCTGCTGGTCGAGCTGTGCTGAACCGCGACATCAGTGACGACGCGCGGGGTGTTGCTCGCTCCGCAGCGCGCTGGCTGGCGCTCATCGAATCCGGCACGGCCAGTGAGCGTGATCACGCCGGCCTACAGCGCTGGCGTTCGCTCAATGCCAGTCACGAACATGCCTGGCAGAAGGCCCAGGCGTTGAGGCAGCGTTTCGACGGCCTGCCCGCCGAGCTGGCGATGGCCAGTCTGGATCGGCCGGACCCGGGGCGCCGCCATCTGCTCAAGGGCATGCTGGGGGCCGCTGCGGTCGCCCCGGCGGCCTGGCTGGTCACCCGCGAACTGCCCCTCGATGCCTGGCGCGCCGATCTGACCACAGGAACAGGCGAGCGCCGCCGTGTGCCGCTGGCCGATGGCAGCGTGCTGGAGCTGAATACGGCTTCGGCGGTGAACCTCGATACCCGGCAGCGTCGCCTGACCCTGGTGCGTGGCGAGGCGGCGCTGCGCCTGGCCGATGCCACGCCATTTACCCTGGACACCGCCTATGGCCAGGTGACCGTGGCGCGCGGCGAAGTCTGTGTTCGCCAGGACGACCGTGGCTGCGACGTGTCGGTGTTCGCCGGCGCGAGCACTCTACGCACCAGGGGCCATGGCGTGATTCAGCTGCAAGCCGGTCAGCGCGTGCGGGTGACGGGGGGGGGCGTCGAGCCCATTCGCAGCTTCGATGCCCAGCAGCCGGGCTGGCGCGAGGGGGTGATCACCGCCAACGACCAGGCCCTGGGTGATTTCCTGCGTGAACTGGACCGCTACCGTCCCGGGATTCTGCGCTGGTCACCGACCCTGGAAACCTTGCGTGTCACCGGCAGTTTCCGCCTCGACGACACCGATCAGATCCTCGCTCTGCTGGCCGCGAGCCTTCCGTTGGAAGTGCGCGCCCGCACGCGTTATTGGGTCACGCTCGTGCCCCGTGAAAAAACCGTCTGAGGCCTGTCCCTTTTTTCTTACTCGCTTGTCATGGGAAGTAAGTGAATCGACAAGAGAGTTCCACCGATGCCCGCCGTACCCCCGTTCCGCAAGCGTCCGCTGCATTCCCTTTCCTGCTCCACGGTGTGCCTGAGCCTGCTGCTTGGCCTCGGTGCGGTCGCGCCGCTGGTGGCCCACGCCCAGGAGCGTACCTACGACGTGCCGCGCAGCGACCTGGGGGCTGCGCTGACCCGCTTTGCCAGTCAGGCAGGCGTGAGCATTTCCGTGGACCCGGCGCTGGTCGGCGGGCGCAGCAGTCCGGGCCTGTCCGGCAGCTACAGCGTCGATGAAGGCTTCGCCCGTCTGCTGCAGGGCAGCGGCTTGCAGCTGCAGCCGGTCGGCAATTCGGCCTACACGCTGATCCCGGTGCCGCAGGATGCGGGGGCGCTGGAAATCGCCCCGACGTCGATCACCGGTGTCACGCTGCCGGCCGACAGCCTCGACGGCGAGCGTTACGCCGGTGGCCAGGTAGCGCGCCGCAGCTCCCAGGGGCTGCTCGGCTCGCGGGACTTCATGGAGTCGCCGTTGAGCATGACCACCTACACCAGCGAGGCGGTAAAGAACAATCAGGCGCGCACCCTGAACGACCTGACCGCCAGCGACCCGGCCGTGCGTGCCACCAACCCGGCGGGCGGGCGTTTCGAACAGTTCACCATCCGCGGCTTCAGCCTGTTCAACAGTGACGTCTCCTACGGTGGCCTGTACGGCATCCTGCCGACCTACTCGATCGACATGGAGATGGCCGACCGCGTCGACATCCTTCGTGGCCCGACCCAATTGGTCAATGGCATTTCGCCGCGCGGCAGCGTGGGCGGTGGCATCAACGTGGTGCCCAAGCGCGCGACCAGCAAGCCGATCACCGAATTCACCGGCAGCTATGTCTCCGATAGCCAGGTCGGCGGTGCGGTGGACATCGGCCGTCGGTTCGGCGAAGGGGATCGCTTCGGCATCCGCTTCAACGGCGTGAAGCAGTCGGGCGACACCGAATGGGACGATCAGAAGGTCAATCGCGAGATGGCGGTGCTCGGCCTGGATCTGCGTGACGAGCGGGTGCGCCTGTCGATGGACGTGGGCCATACCGAGCGCGACACCGATGCACCCCAGGAGCGGGTGCTGGTCGGCGCCAATGCCAAGGTGCCGGATGCCGATGATGTACGGCACAACTATGCACAGGCCTGGAGCAAGGCCCGCACCCGCGACACCTTCGGCGCGCTGCGTGGTGAGTTCGATATCGACGACTCGCTGATGGTCTACGGCGCCGTGGGTGCCCGCAAGAGCAACCACGACTTCCTGCGGCACAACGTGTCGATCACCAACGACGCTGGCGATTTCAGCGTGCAGCCACGGGACTTCACCCGTGACGAGGACGTACGCACCGTGAACATGGGCGTGCGCAAGTGGTTCCAGACCGGCCCGGTCAGCCATGAAGTGAACCTGGCCGCCGACTATTTCTCCCTCGACTTCGAGAACGGCGGCGCCCGTTATGCCGCGTCCCCCAGCAACCTCTACAACCCGCGTCCGACCCCGACGCCGGCCACGCCGACGCGTTCCGACGTCAAGGTCTACACCGAGAACCGCTTCCATGGCGTTGCCTTGTCCGACACCCTGGGCTTCCTCGATGACCAGGTGCTGGTGACCCTCGGCGCACGCTGGCAGCGGGTGAAGGTCGATGACTGGGCCGGTGGAGTGAAACGCCCGACCGCCTATGACGAGGAAAAACTCTCGCCGTCGGTGGGTGTGCTGTTCAAGGCCACCGACCAGTTGTCGCTCTACGCCAACTACATGGAAGGCCTGAGCCAGGGCAAGATCGCCCCGTCGACCTCGATCAACGAAGACGAGATCTTCCCGCCCTTCATCAGCCGCCAGGTCGAAGCGGGCGCCAAGTACGACTTCGGCTCGTTCGCCCTCACCGCCGGTGTGTTCCGCATTAAGCAGCCCGCGTACGAGACCAATGCCACGTCCCGCGTGTTCGGCCCCAACGGCAAGCGGGTCAACGACGGCGTGGAGCTGAGTGTGTTCGGCGAGCCGGTCCAGGGTTTCCGCGTGCTGGGCGGCGTGATGTACATCGACAGCGAGCTGAACGATACCGTGGGCGGCCTGACCGATGGCAACCGCGCACCGGCTACGCCGAAGTTCAACGCCAACCTGGGTATCGAGTGGGATGTGCCGGGCGTGCCGGGCCTGACCCTGACCGGGCGCGAGATCTACAGCAGCTCGCAGTACCTGGACCAGGCCAACACCAAGGAAATCGATTCCTGGACTCGCTATGACGTCGGCGCGCGCTACGCCTTTAAGATCGATAAAACGGACGTCACCCTGCGCGGCAACGTCGAGAACGTGACGGACTCACGGGACTGGATCTCGGCTGGCGCTTCGGATGACAGCGAGCCTGGCCTGACCCTGTCGGCGCCGCGCACCTTCATCCTGTCGGCTACCGTCGGGTTCTGAGATCAGGCTGCCCCGCTCAGGGCAGCTGCACCCCACCACTGGCCTTGTGCAGCGCACGCAGGTGCTCGCCGAGCTGGGCCAGGTTGGCCTCGTTGGCTTCCAGCTCGGTCAGCCGCGCGGGCTCCAGCAGGCCACGTACTTCGTGGTCGAGGTCGTCGCTGAGTTGGCGCAGCTGCTGCTGGCGGTTGCGGCTCTCGGTTTCCAGGCGTTGCCACTCGCCGCGTTGCGGCAGGCCGTAGCCGCCTTCCAGCAACTCGGCCGGGCGGCTGAGAAAGCCGCTGTTGGCGAGAATCTGGTCCAGCGCGCCACCGGCCTTGTTCAGGGTTGGATCGTTGGCCGCGCGGCCGGTCAGGTAGCGCTGCTTGAGTTCGTCCTGGGCCAGCAGCAGTTGCCGGCGCAACGCCGCCTGTTCCAGCAGCAATAGGGCGGCGCTGGTGCGCAGGTCGGCCTGCTCGAACCAGGGCCGGCGATCGCTCGACGGCTGGGCGAGCCAGTCTTCGACGTTGTCCTGGGTGATCGGCAGGCGCGTGCGCAGGATGCTGAACATGGCCTGGTAGCGGTCGCGGAACGAGTCGAAGCGGTAGCCGAGGCGCAGCGCTTCCTGCGGGTCGTCGAGCACGCTGCGGTCGGCCAGGTCGCGGGCCACCAGGGTGTCGAGCAGGCCGTTGGGCATGATGCTGTCGAGCGCCTGCAAACCGGGATTCTGACTGCCGCTGCGCAGCAGCTTGAGGGTTTCCACCGCGCAGTTGTTGGAGATGAAGTAGTAGTCGCCGTCGTAGCTCCAGTGCTGCTCGGCGGCACGCACCACCAACTGTTCGAGTTCGGGGCGCTGCAGTTTCAGCGGCACCGAGGCCAGGCTGCGCAGCTCGACCTTGGTGTATTCCTCGATCACCTGCTCCAGCGGCAGGACGAACAGGCGCGACGGGTAGACGCCAGTCAGCCCGTCCCAGCTGGACAGTTGCACGTCGCCGACGAAGGCCCGGTAGGACAGCACCAGGTGGTGTTCCAGGTCCAGCCGGCAATCCGGACCACGGGGTCGCCCCGGGGCGCAGATGACCAGGCGCAGCATGCTGTGGCCCCAGCGGCTGGCCCAGGCCTGGTTGGCTTCCGCCAGCAGATAGTCGACCTCATAGACCCGCTCGGGGTCCAGGCTGCCCAGGGGCTGGCGGGCAAAGTCGCGGCCGGCGTTCAGGTAGGCCAGCTCCCCGGCGCACGGCGCCTGGTTGGCCGGTGTCCAGTCGAAGTGTTCGCGCAGGTAGCGCGCCAGGCTGGGGCGGCGGCAGGCATAGGCCGCATCGAGCAGGAAGTACTCCATGTTCACCGCGACGAATTCGCGCGGGTTGCTCAGCTCGTAGGGGTCCGGGGTGCGGGCCACCTGGCCGTTGTTGTGCTCGCGCTGGCCCCGGGTGCCGACTTTCTGAGGCCAGCCGGCCAGGTCCAGCAGGCGCGGGTCGTCGCTGAGGGTGAAGCGTCGTTCGGTCTGGCCGCGGCAATCGTCGGGCAGGCCGACCGAGCCCTGGCTCTTCTGGCGCTGGCGGCAGCGTTGCAACTGGCGCCGGTCGGTCTCTGGCCAGAACTGGCCGCGGTCGTACAGGTGCGTGAGTTCGTGCAGGACGGTGGCTAGCAGCTCCTGGCGGACGGTGCCGTGGGGGCGGTCGGTGGTGTCCTTGGCGGCGCGGCCGTCGGTCAGTGCCGGCAGCAGGCCTGCGTTCAGCTCGATGCCACTGAAGCGACCGGCACGGCCGTAAATGTCGGAACGCATTGGCGTCCAGCGCACGGCGACGTCACGGTCCAGGCGTTGGGTAAAAAGCGGGGGAAGCGCGGCGTGGGCTTCATCCAGCAAGGCCTGGCTGGCCTGGCGCTCGGCTGCGCTGAGCGGCTTGGCGTCCAGGACCAGGCGCAGGGTGGCCTGACTGCTGGTGCTGGCCAACAGGACCAGCGTCAGGAGCCAGGCGGGGCGGCTGCTCACAGCGCGAGGATGGCTTCGGCCAGGTCCAGATCGGAGGCGTGCTGGGCTTCTGGGACGTGGCTGCGCACGGCAACCAGTGCGGCTTCCAGCTGCGCGCCACGAATCTCGCCCTGGCTGGCGACGAAGCTGGCGGCATCGTCACGGGCTGCGATCACGACTTTCATGTCGCGGATCGAGGTGGTGGTGTCCGAGGTGAAGTTGATGGTGCGGTCGAGCGCACGCACGATGATATTGCTGGTGGCAACCAGGGTCTGGGCCTGGACGCTGCCGGCGAACAGGGCAACCAGCGCTACAGCGGCGAGCAACGGGCGATGCATGGACGGAGTCTCCAATAAAGCAGGGAATGGCGATTCGACGACGAACGACCGCATCAGTTCCGGCAGGCGGTGAAGGATGGGCTGTCTGTATGGGATCGGCACAAGGCTAGCGGAATGTCTCGGGGGGAGCCAGCGCGCGCTTGCGCGGGCTCCGGACGCCCGATCGGTCAGCGGCTGAGAATGGCCTGGGCCAGCTGCAGGTCATCGGCGGTGAGTGCGGGCACTTCCTGGCGGATATAGCGCAACGCGGCCTCCAGGCGCGCACCACGGATCGTGCCGTCGCTGGCCACGAAGCTGGCGGCGTCATCCCGGGCGGCTCGCACCACCTTGGCGTCCTGCAGGGAGGAGGTCAGGTCGGAGACGCCGTCCACCGTTGCCGCCACGGCGCCGAGCACCGTGTCGGTGGTGAGCAGGAAACTGCCAGCCGCCGCGCTGGAGGCGGCGGCCATGAAGGCGACGAAACCGAGTACACGCACAGGATTCATCCTGATCACTCCCAGGGCATAGGTCGCACGATCCAAGTCGTCGTGCTCGCAAGGCGCAAGGGTAGCGCAGGCTTCAGGCGCGGCACAGACTGGCTTATTGCCAGAACGGTTTATCCAGTTCGGCGTTGCGTTCGTTTGGGCTGATTCCCGCGTCTGCCAGCAGGCGCTCATCGAGCAAGGCCAGCTGCTGGCGGGTGCGGCGGTTCAATTGCCAGCGCCGCAGGAGGGCCAGCAGGCCATGCTGAGGTGCGCGAGGGGATGGGCTCCGTAGGGCGTGGGCCGAGCGGCTGAGTATCTGCTCCATGGTCTTCAACCTTCCGCGTCATGCGGAGTCGGGGTATGGGAATCCATGTTCGCGCTCTTGAGCGCAAACCGGCAGACACAGTGAAAGAGGATTGTATTGGCGCAGTTGGCGCTAAAGACGAACTGTTCTGTTCGTGTGGGCGCGATCTGTACCGGCCGTTAGCGGCTAGAAATGACAAAGCCCGCCAATGGCGGGCTTTGTCGCAAGTCGTGTGCGAGCGGCAGGGGCCGCTCTGCTCAACGCCAGAACGGCTTGTTCATCTCGACGTAACGCTGGCTTTCGCTGATGCCGGCATCGGCCAGGAGACGAGAGTCGAGACGTGCCAATTGGCGACGGCTGATGATGCGGCGCTTCCATACGGTCAGGGCGGCAACCAGGCGCAGTGGCCAGGCAGCTTGGCTGGTGGAAGAAGCTTGTTCGAAAAGCAGGCCGGAACTGAGGGTACGTTCCATGGTGTGCATCCTTCCGCTTGTGGCGGGTCTGATAAGAGTGGTTTGCTGAGATGAATAATCCTCCTTCACCGACCGACACAATAGTCACAGCTGCATGAAATTGTTGCCCTATTAGATAGGTTGCTTTGTAACTGTGACTGCCTTTTCTTCTTCAACTGTACTGCCTATAAGTGATTCGCCGCGTAACGGTAATTCGGACAGGATTTTCTGCTGTTTTTAACCGAGATGGCAGGTTATCTGTATAGGTACAGTTGCAAATTGATCGGTTTGATCGATTGACTCGAAGTTCAGCTTTTGGCTGATTTTTATTATCGAGGCGGGTGATCTGTATCGATTTTTCGGCGGTGGCTTTTGCTGTTTCGCGCCCATGAAAAAGCCCGGCACATGGCCGGGCTTTTCTGCATCCAAAGGCTCTGTCAGTCGACGGCCTTGACCATGTCCTCGATAACCTTCTTAGCGTCACCGAAGACCATCATGGTCTTGTCCAGGTAGAACAGTTCATTGTCCAGACCGGCGTAACCGCTGGCCATCGAGCGCTTGTTGACGATCACGGTCTTGGCTTTGTAAGCCTCGAGGATCGGCATGCCGGCGATCGGTGACTTCGGATCGTTCTTCGCCGCCGGGTTGACCACGTCGTTGGCGCCCAGTACCAGTACCACGTCGGCCTGGCCGAACTCGGAGTTGATGTCTTCCATCTCGAACACCTGCTCGTAAGGCACTTCGGCCTCGGCCAGCAGAACGTTCATGTGGCCAGGCATACGGCCGGCAACCGGGTGGATCGCGTACTTCACGGTGACACCACGGTGAGTCAGCTTCTCTGCCAGCTCCATCAGCGCGTGCTGCGCGCGAGCCACCGCCAGGCCATAGCCGGGAACGATGATGACGGTGTCGGCGTTGGTCAGCAGGAAGGCCGCGTCGTCGCTCGAGCCGGACTTCACCGGGCGCGCTTCTTTTGCCCCGGCTGGGCCTGCTTCTTCAGCTGCACCGCCGAAACCACCGAGGATGACGTTGAAGAACGAACGGTTCATCGCCTTGCACATGATGTACGAGAGGATGGCGCCGGACGAACCGACCAGGGAGCCTGCGATGATCAGCATCGAGTTGTTCAGCGAGAAGCCGATGCCGGCCGCTGCCCAGCCCGAATAGCTGTTGAGCATCGACACCACCACCGGCATGTCGGCGCCGCCGATCGGGATGATGATCAGCACGCCAATCACGAATGCCAGGGCCACGAGGATGGCGAAGGCACGGATGTCGCCGGTGAAGGTGAAGTACAGACCCAGGCCGAGGATCGCCAGGCCGACCGCCAGGTTGACCAGGTGCTGGCCCTTGAACTGTACCGGTGCGCCCTGGAACAGGCGGAACTTGTACTTGCCCGAGAGCTTGCCGAAGGCGATGACCGAACCGGAGAAGGTGATCGCGCCGATGGCGGCACCCAGGAACAGCTCCAGGCGGTTGCCGGCCGGGATCGCATCACCGAGGGCGGCAACGATGCCCAGGGATTGCGGCTCGACCACCGCAGCAATGGCAATGAAAACCGCAGCCAGGCCGATCATGCTGTGCATGAAGGCGACCAGTTCCGGCATTTTGGTCATCTCGACGCGCTTGGCCATGATCGAGCCGGCGGTGCCGCCGACCAGCAGGCCGACGATGACGTAGCCGATGCCTTCCAGTGCCAGCTCGCTGCCGAGCTTGTGGATCAGGCCCAGGGTGGTCAGCACGGCGATGGCCATGCCGATCATGCCGAAGGCGTTGCCACGACGGGATGTCGTCGGGTGCGACAGACCCTTGAGCGCCTGGATGAAGCAGATCGAGGCGACGAGGTAGAGAACAGTGATCAGGTTCATGCTCATGGTCAGTGGCTCTCTTCCTTAGTGGCAGCCGCCGGCGCTTTCGGGGCTTTTTTCTTGAACATTTCCAGCATGCGCCGGGTAACCAGGAAACCGCCGAAGACGTTGACCGCGGCCAGGGCCACGGCCAGGGTGCCCATGGTCTTGCCCAGCGGGGTGACGGTCAGGGCGGCTGCCAGCATGGCGCCGACGATGACGATCGCGGAAATCGCGTTGGTCACGGCCATCAGCGGGGTATGCAGCGCAGGGGTGACGTTCCATACCACGTGGTAACCCACGTAGATGGCCAGCGCGAAGATGATCAGGTTGTAGATACCGTCGGAAATCATGTCCATGTCCGATGCTCCCCTTAGCCGTTACTGCGGACGACTTGGCCGTCGCGGCACATCAGGCACGCGGCGACGATGTCGTCTTCGAGGTTGAGGTGGAACTGGCCGTCCTTGTCGATGACCAGCTTGAGGAAGTCCAGCAGGTTGCGTGCATACAGAGCCGAGGCATCTGCCGGCACCAGGGCCGCCAGGTTGCTGTGGCCGACGATGGTCACGCCGTGCTTGACCACCACCTGCTCGGCTTCGGTCAACGGACAGTTGCCGCCTTGTGCGGCTGCGAGGTCGATGACCACGGAGCCAGGCTTCATTTCGGCAACGGTGGCTTCGTGCAGCAGAGTCGGCGCCTTGCGGCCCGGAATCAGCGCGGTGGTGATGACGATGTCGGCCTGCTTGGCCTTCTCGTGCACGGCCTTGGCCTGACGCTCCATCCACGATGCCGGCATCGGGCGAGCATAACCGCCAACACCCTGGGCGCACTCGCGCTCTTCATCGGTCTCGAACGGCACATCGACGAACTTGGCGCCGAGGGACTCGATCTGTTCCTTCACCGCTGGGCGCACATCGGACGCCTCGATCACCGCACCCAGGCGTTTGGCCGTGGCGATGGCCTGCAGGCCTGCCACGCCGGCGCCGAGGATCAGGATGCGTGCCGCTTTCACGGTACCGGCAGCCGTCATCAGCATGGGCATGAAGCGCGGATAGTGGTGAGCGGCCAGCAACACGGCCTTGTAGCCGGCAATGTTGGCCTGCGAGGACAGCACATCCAGGCTTTGCGCGCGGGAGGTACGCGGTGCTGCCTCCAGGGCGAAGGCGGTAATCCCCTGAGCGTTCAGGCGCGCGATGGTTTCGTTGCTGAACGGGTTGAGCATGCCGACCAGCACGGAGCCCTGTTTCATCAGGGACAGTTCGGCATCGCTGGGCGCTACGACCTTCAACACCAGCTCGGCGCCAAAGGCAGCGGCGCTGTCGCCAATGGTTGCGCCGACGGCTTGATAGGCACTGTCCGGGATGCTGGCGGTGACGCCCGCTCCGCTCTGCACAGTGACCTGATGACCCTGGCCGATCAGCTTCTTGATGGTCTCGGGCGTCGCGGCTACCCGCGTTTCGCCTGCGTAGGTTTCGAGAGGAACACCGATGTGCACGTTAAATCTCCTGCGTGATCTTTTTAGTGAACCGGCGCACTACGGATGGCACGCCAGCGAAAGGAGGATCAGCACAAACCTGCCCGACCGATACAGCAAATGGGCCGGGCGCGGCATTTTGCAGGCGAACACGAGCCCTTACAATAAGTTATGGAGTAAAAAATTTGGATAACTACAAGTTATGGGTCTATGACGGATTTTCATACGTCCTGCAGAGCCCGTCGCTTCTAGCTTAGGCCTTTGCCAGCGGTGCCTGTAGGGGCATTTTGTACATTTGTCACGTGAATGGCGGGAGGTCGACTGACCAGGGGTGTGAAAGGTAATGAACGGGCTGTTCGAAATAGCCGTATATGCCCGTATTTACTGGGCTGTAGCGAATTTCGTCGAATTTTATCGTGTAGTGCTATGGATATACCACTACCTTGCTGGAAGGCTTGTGGAATAAGGCTTCCGGCGGTTTTTGGAAAGCCAGGGGGGATAGATTAGAGCCAGAAACGCATCATGTAATGCCGGCGCGACGGCGTTAGGGGGCTGGTACCTGGGTCAGCCCTGGCGATATGTGCTCGCTTCGGCCAGCAGCCAATCGCGAAATGCCTGCAGGGCGCCGGACTCGACTTTGCGCTCCGGGACCATCAGGTAATAGGCGCGGTTGTTGTCCGGTGCCGGCTTGTCCAAGGCAATCATCAGGCTGCCATCGGCCAGCTCGCGCTGGATCAGGAAGGGAGGGATCAAGGCGATGCCCATTTCATGGCGGGCGGCTTGCGCGAGCATGGAGAACAACTCCAGGCGCGGCCCGGTCATGTCCCGCGACACGCTCATGCCTTGCGCCGTGAACCACTGGCGCCAGGCATAGGGTCGAGTGGTCTGTTGCAGCAGGGGCAATTCAGCAATGCGCTCGGCGCTGGCCGGCAGCCCGCCCAGCAGTGCGGGGCTGCATACCGGCAGCAAGTGCTCGTGCATCAGGAAGTGCGCTTCGGTGCCTGACCACTCGGCATCGCCGAAGTAGATCGCCGCATCGAAGTGAGTGTCGGCGAACAGGAAGGGGCGCGTACGGTTGGTCAGGTGCACGGTCACTTCCGGGTGCAATTGCTGGAATGCCTTGAGGCGAGGCAGCAGCCATTGCGTTCCGAAGGTCGGTACCACCGCCAGTTCGATGCTCATGGCCCCCTGGGTGCCCATCAGTGCCAGGGTGTCGCGCTCCACGGCATCCAGCTGCGCTGCTACTTTTCGGCTGTAGGCGGTGCCCGCCTCCGTAAGAACCACGCCACGTCGCGAGCGGCGGAACAGTTCAACGCCGAGAAAGGCTTCGAGGCTGGCGATCTGTCGGCACACGGCACCCTGGGTCAGGGCCAGTTCATTGGCGGCACGGGTAAAGCTCTGGTGTCGGGCCGATGCTTCGAAGGCGATCAGGGCGGCGGTACTTGGGATCTTGCGGCGCATGCGTGTGAAACACTCACTTGTGAACGTGCTAAATGCCATCTAAGGCTATCTCGAAGTGAGTGATCTGCACAGGTTGGTGCGAAATCCTCGTTTGCTCACCAGGTCGCACGCGCCTAGGCTCAATTCATCGAGCAGGCACGCCTGCATCCATTGTCACGTATCGAGGATTGAGTCATGGCCGGTAAAGCGCATTTCAACTGGGAAGATCCATTGTTGCTGGATCAGCAGCTCAGCGAAGAAGAGCGCATGGTGCGTGACAGCGCCCAGCAGTTCGCGGCCGATAAGCTGGCGCCCCGTGTACTGGAGGCCTTCCGCCATGAGCAGACCGACCCGGCGATCTTCCGCGAGATGGGCGAGACCGGCCTGCTGGGTGCCACCATTCCTGAGGCCTATGGCGGCAGCGGCCTCAACTATGTGTGCTATGGCCTGATTGCCCGAGAAGTGGAGCGCATCGATTCGGGCTATCGCTCGATGATGAGCGTGCAGTCGTCGCTGGTGATGGTGCCGATCTTCGAATTTGGCAATGAGGCGACCAAGCAAAAATACCTGCCCAAGCTGGCCTCTGGCGAGTACATCGGTTGCTTCGGCCTGACCGAGCCGAACCACGGCTCTGATCCAGGAGCGATGATCACCCGGGCGAAAAAAGTCGACGGCGGTTACCGGCTGACGGGCAGCAAGATGTGGATCACCAATAGCCCGATCGCCGACGTGTTTGTGGTCTGGGCCAAGGATGATGCGGGGGAGATTCGCGGCTTTGTCCTGGAAAAAGGCTGGCAAGGGCTCAGTACGCCGGCGATTCACGGCAAGGTGGGTCTGCGCGCGTCGATCACCGGCGAGATCGTCATGGACAACGTGTTCTGCCCGGAAGAAAACGCCTTCCCGGATGTGCGCGGCCTGAAAGGCCCGTTCACCTGTCTGAACTCCGCACGTTATGGCATCAGTTGGGGCGCGCTGGGCGCTGCCGAGTACTGCTGGCACACCGCGCGGCAGTACACCCTGGATCGCCAGCAGTTCGGTCGTCCGTTGGCGGCCAACCAACTGATCCAGAAAAAGCTGGCCGACATGCAGACCGAGATCACCCTGGCGCTCCAGGGCTGTCTGCGCTTGGGCCGCATGAAGGATGAAGGCACTGCGGCGGTGGAAATCACCTCGATCATGAAGCGCAACAGCTGCGGCAAATCCCTGGATATCGCACGGATGGCGCGGGACATGCTCGGCGGCAATGGCATCAGCGATGAGTTCGGGGTGGCGCGTCACCTGGTCAACCTGGAAGTGGTCAACACCTATGAGGGCACCCATGACGTGCATGCGCTGATTCTCGGGCGTGCACAGACCGGTATTCAGGCGTTCTTCTGAGTCGTTTCGTGGGCGCAGGTCATCCGCTTGCGTCCTTCTTCTTTATATAGAAGGAAGTCTTCATGGCTGGTGCCCTTTCTCATCTGCGTGTTCTTGATTTGTCCCGTGTGCTGGCCGGGCCTTGGGCGGGGCAGATCCTGGCTGATCTCGGGGCGGATGTGGTCAAGGTCGAGCGCCCAGGGGTTGGCGATGATACGCGCCAGTGGGGGCCGCCTTATCTGAAGGACGCGCAGGGCGCAGCTACGGGCGAGGCGGCGTATTACTTGTCGGCCAATCGCAACAAGCAGTCGCTGACGGTGGACTTCACTCAGGCGCAGGGGCAGGCGCTGCTGCGCGAGCTGGCGGCGAAGTCCGACATCCTGATCGAGAATTTCAAGGTGGGTGGTCTGGCGGCCTATGGTCTCGACTATCCGAGCTTGAAGGCCATCAATCCGCGCCTGATCTATTGCTCGATAACCGGCTTTGGTCAAAGTGGTCCTTATGCCAAGCGGGCGGGTTACGACTTCATGATCCAGGGCTTGGGCGGCTTGATGAGTCTGACGGGGAGGGCTGAGAACGAGGAGGGTGCCGGGCCGGTAAAAGTGGGCGTTGCACTGACCGACATTCTTACGGGTCTGTATTCGACGGCGGCGATCCTGGCGGCATTGGCCAGTCGGGAGCAGACCGGCGAGGGGCAGCATATCGATATGGCGCTGCTCGATGTGCAGGTGGCGTGCCTGGCCAACCAGGCGATGAATTACCTGACCACGGGCGTTTCCCCTCGGCGCTTGGGAAATGCACACCCGAACATCGTGCCGTACCAGGATTTCCCGACGGCGGATGGCGATTTCATCCTGACGGTGGGCAATGACGGTCAGTTTCGCAAGTTTTGCGAGGTGGCTGGGTTGGCTGGTGTGGCGGATGACCCGCGCTTCTCCAGTAATCAGGGGCGGGTCGCGCATCGGGCGGAGCTGATTCCGCTGATTCGTCAGGCTACGGTATTCAAGACCACGCGTGAATGGATCACGGCGCTTGAGCAGGCTGGTGTGCCGTGTGGGCCGATCAATGATCTTGAGCAGGTGTTTGCTGATCCTCAGGTCCAGGCGCGGGGGTTGAAGATCGAGTTGCCGCATCCCCTTGCTGGCGTTGTGCCCCAGGTGGCCAGTCCGATTCGTCTGTCGGGTACGCCCGTGGAATATCGATATGCGCCACCCTTATTGGGGGAGCATACCGAGCAGGTCCTGCAGCAGTGGCTGGGGCTGAGTGCCGAGCAGGTCGCTGAGTTGCGGGGTGCCGGAGTGCTGTAGACCTTTGCGCCTCTATATATAGAAGCGTATCTGGCAGGGCGTTCGCCGTCCTTCGGCAAGTATTTGATCTTTATCGTAAATAATCGGTTGACGCGGATTTCAGCGGGCCTATAATGCGCACCTCTTCCGGCGCAGTCCTCTCGAATAACTCCTTGTAAATCAATGAGTTAGATTAAGAAGAGGGGTTGCAAAGCAGCGAAAGCTGTGTAGAATGCGCCGGGCTGACAGGATGGTAGTTTGGTCCTGTTGGTGGTTCGGTCGGAATGATCGGAAGCGGTAGAAAAGAGGCGGTTGACAGCGGTTTTGAACGCTGTAGA
>JBLZZJ010000011.1:0-34941 GCA_050282285.1 Pseudomonas sp. | reverse complement strand
TGTAGGAGCGGGCTTGCCCGCGAGCTTTTCTTTGAATTGCCCCGGAATACCTGCACGCCAAAATCAAGAGCTCGCGGGCAAGCCCGCTCCTACACACAGCTCCGCAGCCAGACGCAATCCCTGTGGGAGGGGCTTTAGCCGCGAACCGTGCGCTGCATTCCCCGGACGGAATACCTGCACGCCAAAATCGAGAGCTCGCGGGCAAGCCCGCTCCTACACACAGCTCCGCAGCCAGGAGCGATCCCTGTGGGAGGGGCTTTAGCCGCGAACCGTGCGTTGTATTCCCCGGACGGAATACCTGCACCCCAAAATCGAGAGCTCGCGGGCAAGCCCGCTCCTACGGGTCGCCGCCCTAGATGATCGACAACGATACGTAGGAGCGGCTTCAGCCGCGAACCACGCTCTGTATCTGCCGTCACAAACAAAAACGCCCGATGCTCTCGCATCGGGCGTTTCGTTGTAACAGGCAGGTACTTTTGAAGGGACTACCCCCTCAAAAGCCCCCACCCTTTCGAGCGAGGGCAACAGCCACTCAGTGCTGCGTGGTCTGGCCGCTCTGGGCCAGGTCCATCAGCTCGCGGTTGGCCACGGCGTACATGGCGTAGTCGGTGCCTGTGGCAGCGCGCAGGTCGGCCAGCATGCTCTTCCAGCGTTCGAACAGGCGACGGTGCTGCTCCAGCCAGACCGCTACCCGTGCGTCGATCTCCTCCGGCCCATCGACCATCTGCAGCACCGACACGGTCATCGCCCGCTGTTGCCAATCGAGATCGTCGCGGAAGGCTTCGCGGGCCAGGGCCTGCCAGTTGCCATCCACCGGCAGGTTGGTGATCTGTTGCAGGTACCAGGACAGCTCCAGCGCCCCGCCCACGGCGAAGTAGGCCGCAGCGACCTTCTCCGGTGCCTGGCCGGTGACGTCCGAGGCTTCGATGATCGGCAGCAGGGTGTAGAGGTGACCGGTGCCGGCCACCACACGCGCCAGCACATCCGGTACGCCCGCCTCGACATACCCCTGGAAGCGCGCCAGCCACTGTTCGCGGGCCGGGCCTTCGAGCAGTTCGTCCAGGCGCAGGGCCAGGGCTTCCACACGTGGAGCGAAGTGCCCCACGTCGCGGGCGGCATCCAGCTCGTTGCGGCGGCTGCGCAGGAACCAGCGGGTGGCCCGGCGACCCAGGCGCATCAGCTCGTCCATCAGTTGCAGTTGCAGGTCGGCCGGCACCTTATGGTCCAGCGCCTCGATCTGTTGCCACCAGTACGGCAGGCGGAACACGTCGCGCACGATGACATAGGCACCGGCCACGTTGGCCGCGCTCATGCCGGTGGACTCCTTCAGGCGCTGCACGAAGGTGATGCCCATGTGGTTGACCAGGTCGTTGGCGATCTGGGTGCTGACGATCTCGCGCTTCAGACGGTGGCGACGCATCGCCTCGCCGAACTTCTTCGCCAGCAGCGGCGGGAAGGCGGTTTCCATCTCCCGCGCCAGGTACTCGTCATCCGGCACCAGCGACTTGAGCAGCGACTCCTTGAGGTCGATCTTGCTGTAGGAAATCAGCACCGACAGCTCCGGCCGCGTCAGGCCAAAGCCCTTGGCAGCGCGCTCGTTGAGCTCTTCGTCGGACGGCAGGAATTCCAGCGCGCGGTCGAGCTTGCCCGCCGATTCCAGCGCAGCCATCAGGCGCTTGTACTCGCCCAGACGTTCACGGGCGCGACGCTCGGCCAGGGACAGGGCCTGGGTCTGCTTGTAGTTGTTGCCCAGCACCAGACCACCGACCGCGTCGGTCATGTCCGCCAGCAGCTTGTTGCGCTGTTTGCCGGTCATGTCACCGGCGGCGACGATCTCGTTGAGCAGGATCTTGATGTTCACCTCGTGGTCGGAGCAGTCCACCCCACCGGCGTTGTCGATGAAGTCGGTGTTGCTCTTGCCGCCGTTGAGGCCGTACTCGACGCGGCCCAACTGGGTCATGCCGAGGTTGCCGCCCTCGCCCACCACGCTGGCGCGCAGCTCATGGCCATCGACGCGCAGGGCGTCGTTGGCCTTGTCGCCGACGTCGGCGTGGCTTTCCTTGCTCGACTTCACGTAGGTGCCGATGCCGCCGTTCCACAGCAGGTCCACCGGCGCCTTGAGCAGCGCGTTGAGTAGCTCGGTCGGGGCCAGCTTGTCGGCGCTGATGTCGAACCGCTCTTTCATTTCCGGGCTGATGGCGATGCTCTTGGCGCTGCGCAGGAAGATGCCGCCGCCCGCGGAGATCAGCGAGGTGTCGTAGTCGGACCAGCTCGAACGCGGCAGGTCGAACAGGCGCTTGCGCTCGACGAAGCTCTTGCCCGCATCCGGGTTCGGGTCGATGAAGATGTGCAGGTGGTTGAAGGCGGCCACCAGTTGCAGGGTGTCCGACAGCAACAGGCCGTTGCCGAACACGTCGCCGGCCATGTCGCCGATGCCGATCACTGTGACGTTGTCCTTCTGCACGTCGATCCCGCGCTCGCGGAAATGCCGCTGCACCGAGACCCAGCCGCCCTTGGCGGTGATGCCCATGCCCTTGTGGTCGTAGCCAGCCGAGCCGCCGGAGGCGAAGGCGTCGCCCAGCCAGAAGCCGTATTCGCCGGCGATGCCGTTGGCGATGTCGGAGAAGGTCGCGGTGCCCTTGTCGGCCGCCACCACCAGGTAGGGATCATCCGGATCGTGACGCACCACGTTGGCCGGCGGTACCACTTCGCCGTCCTTGAGGTTGTCGGTGATGTCCAGCAGGCCGCTGATGAAGATGCGGTAGCAGGCGATGCCCTCGGCCAGCACTTCGTCCCGCGAGCCGCCGACCGGCATGCGCCGCGGCACGAAACCGCCCTTGGCGCCCATCGGCACGATTACCGCGTTCTTCACTTGCTGCGCCTTGACCAGGCCAAGCACCTCGGTGCGGAAGTCTTCCTCGCGGTCGGACCAGCGCAGGCCGCCTCGCGCCACGTCGCCGAAGCGCAGGTGCACACCTTCGACACGCGGGCTGTAGACGAAGATTTCGAACTTCGGCACCGGCCGCGGAATTTCCGGGATCAGCCGCGGGCTGAGTTTGAAACTGAAGTAGGACTTGGCCTGGCCGCCCTCGCCGGTCTGGTAGAAGTTGGTGCGCAGGGTCGCTTTGATCAGGTCCAGGTAGCGCCGCAGGATGCGGTCTTCGTTGAGCACCGCAACGTTGTCCAGCTCGGTGAGGATGGCCTGCTCGAGCTTCTGTTGCTTGTCTTCCAGGTCCTCAGCGGTGAGCTTGCGGGCCAGGTAGAAGCGCGTCTTGAACAGGCGCACCAGTTCCTTGGCGATGTCCGCGTGGTTGACCAGCGTGGCCGCGATGTAGCTCAGGTCGAAACCCAGGCGGATCTGCTTGAGGTAGCGCGCGTAGGCACGCAGCAGCGCCACGTCGCGCCACGGCATGGCCGCGGTCAGCACCAGGCGGTTGAAGGCATCGTTCTCGGCGTCGCCGCCGACGATGTGCACAAAGGCATCCTGCAGGGTGTCGTTGAGCTGCTGGATGTCGACATCCAGGCCTTCGGCGTAGGTGAAGGCGAAATCATGAATCCAGAACTCGCGGCCATTGAGCTGGTGCAGGCGGTACGGGAATTCGCCCAGCACGCGCAGGCCGAGGTTTTCCAGGATCGGCAGCACGTCCGACAGCGGCAGCGGCGTATCGGCGTGGTACAGCTTGCAGTGCAGCAGTTGACCGTCCTGGGCCAGCGGCTGGTAGAAACTCATCACCAGCGGCCGGTCGTTGCTCAGGCTCAGCAGGTGCTGCATGTCCACCACCGCCGAGTGCGGCGCAAAACGCTCGCGGTAACCGGCTGGGAAGCCACCCGGGAAATCCGCCAGAACCGTGGTGCCCTTGGCTTCGCCGAAGCTTTCCACCATCAGGTTGACGTAGTCGTCCTTCCACGAGCGGCAGGCCTGGATGACTTCCTTCTCCAGGCGTGCGGTGTCGATCTGCACCTTGTTCTTCGGGTCGACCCGCAGGATGAACTGTACCCGCGCCAGCACAGACTCGGAGAAGAAGGTCCAGAACTCGCAGTCGGTGGCCTGCAGGCGTTCCATCAGCACCTGCTGGATCTTCAGGCGGGTCTCGGTGGAATACACATCACGCGGCACGTAGGCCAGGCAGTAGCAGAAGCGGCCATAGGGGTCGCGGCGCAGAAACACGCGGATCTTGTTGCGCTCCTGGATCTGCACGATCGACATGGCCGTGCTGAACAGCTCGTCCACCGGAGTCTGGAACAGGTCATCGCGCGGCAGCACTTCCATGACCTGGGCCAGTTCCTTGCCCAGGTGAGCGCGGGCGTTGAAGCCCGAACGCTGCTCGACCGCCGCCACCTTGCGACGGATGTAGGGGATGTCCCACACGCTCTGGGCGTACACCGCCGAGGTGTAGAGGCCCATGAAGCGGCATTCCTTGACCACCCGCCCCTTGCTGTCCAGCTCGCGCACGGAAACGAAATCCGGGTACGCCGGACGGTGCACGCGGCTCGGGATGGCCGCCTTGGCGAACGACAGCAGCAGCGGTTCGCGCAGGTAGCTGACCGCTTCCGGCTCGATGTGCAGCTCTTCGGCGGTCAGGCCGGTGCGCAGGCGCTTGGACAGGCCCAGCAGGGACGACTCGTCATAGACGATGGTGCCGCCGTCCGGGGCGTCGGCGACGGTGAATTCTTCATAGCCGAGGAAGGTGAAGTGGTTGTTCGACAACCAGCCCATGAACACCTTGATTTCTTCCAGCTCGGCGCCTTCGACCTTGAGCTTGGCCTTGCCCAGCCAGGCCAGCAGCTCCTGGGCCTTGGCCTTCATCGGCTCGAAATCGGCCACGCTCAGGCGCACGTCCTCAAACACGTCGTGCAGGGATTTTTCCAGGCTCTTCAGCTCGGCCGCGCTGGCGCAGCGGTCGATTTCCAGGAACATCAGGGCTTCCTGCTGCACGTCCTTGCCCTGGGTGCCCTTGGGCAGCACTTCCAGCAGCTCGCCCTTCTTGTTGCGGCGCACGCTGAATACGCTGTTCTGCAGGGTGTGGATGCTGTAACCGCGGCGGTTCAGCTCCATGCGCACCGAATCGACCAGGAACGGAATGTCGCGGTGCAGGATTTCCACCGCGGTGTGGGTGGACTGCCAGCCATGCTTCTCGTAATCGGGGTTGAACGCGCGAACCACCGGTTCGCTGGAGTCGAAGCGTTCCAAAAGACGCCAGGACGACAGGGTGCAGCCGACCAGGTCGGACAGCCGCCGCTGCGTGAGTTCTTCCAGGGCGATGATGCCGAAGAATTGGTCAGCGAACAGCGCCACTTGTGGCAACGCCTGCTCACTGACGTGCTGAGCCAGGGCCGCTTGCAGTTGGTGCTGGAAGTCGGCTTTGCTAGCCGCGGTGAAGAACGCCATGGTTGTCTCCGTTTTTGGGCTTGTTAGTGCGGATCGTGTCGCGTGTCCTAGATCAACCTTAGACCGGGGTGAACAGGTCGTTGGAAAACGAGGGCGAGACAGGCAAGACAAGGCAAAAATGGCCAGGAAAAACAGGCGCGGCGTGGTGCATGCGGGCACTTGGGGGGCATTTTTGACGCTGTAATGCCAGCGCAGGCGTTTTCGACAACCTGTAGCTGGGCAGCGGTCCTCCAACATGAAAGGCTGAGCATGACTCAATGGTCACAGGGGCCGCTCGAGCTTAACGGCAGTGCATGAACGTACGCTTGCCGTGTCGCGACATTTTCGTTCACCCCTGCTCGCCGGCATGTGAAAAGGCCCCGTGCAGCATGCTGACACGGGGCCTTGGGGTCTCACCGAATGACTATCCGGGTCAGCCGGCGGTCATCGCTTGTGGCAGCACCAGCACCACCTGCGGGAAGATCGTGATGAGGATGGCCATGAACACCAGCAGCAGGAAGAACGGGAAGCTGGCCTTGGCCACCGTCCACATGTCCTTGCCGGTGAGGTTCTGGATGACGAACAGGTTGAAGCCCACCGGTGGCGTGATCTGCGCCATCTCCACGGTGAGGATGATGAAGATGCCGAACCACAGCAGGTCGATCCCCGCCGCCTGCACCGCCGGCAGGATCACCGCGGTGGCCAGGAGGATGATCGAGATGCCGTCCAGGCAGCTGCCGAGGATGATGAAGAACACCATCAGCGCCATCAGCAGCACGTAGGGCGACATCTGTTTGGCGATGATCCAGTCGGCCAGCGCAGCCGGCAGTCCGGTAAAGCTCATGGCCGCCGTCAGGTAGGCCGCACCCAGCAGGATGAAGAAGATCATGCACGAGGTGCTGACCGCGCCCAGTAGGCTGGACATGAAGGTGTCCACGGTCAGCGAGCGCGAATACAGCGCGATGGCCAGCGCACCGACCACGCCCAGGGCGGCGGCCTCGGTGGCGGTGGCGATGCCGCTGTAGATCGAACCGATCACCGAGACGATCAGGATCACCACGGGAATCAGCAGGCGCGCCCGGCGCAGCTTTTCACGCAGCGGCAGCGCAGGCTCTTCCGGCGGCAGCTTGTCCGCATTGAGCTTGGACCAGATCATCAGGTAGCCGGAGAAGATCGCCAGCAACAGCAGGCCCGGCAGGATCCCGGCGATGAACAGGCGCGACACCGACACCTGAGCGCCCACGGCGTAGACGATCATCATGATCGACGGCGGGATCAGCAGGCCCAGGGTACCGGCACCGGCCAGCGAACCCATGGAGATGCCCTCCGGATAGCCCCGGGATTTCAATTCCGGCAGCGAGATACGGCCGATGGTCGCCGCCGTGGCGGCGGACGAACCGCTGACCGCAGCGAAGATCCCGCAGCCCAGCACGTTGACGTGCAGCAGACGGCCCGGCAGGCCACGCACCCAGGGCGACAAGCCCCTGAACATGTCTTCCGACAGTTTGGTGCGGTAGAGGATTTCCCCCATCCAGATGAACAGCGGCAATGCTGTCAGGGTCCAGCTGGCACTGGCAGTCCAGCTGCCGGAAGCCAGGATGGAACCGGCGGGCGCACCACCGAACAGCTCCATACCGATGATACCGACACCGAGCAGCGACAAGGCTACCCAGACACCACCGCCAAGCAGGACGAACAACGCCACCAGCAGGGTGATTGAAATGATTGTGTATTCCACGGCTAATTCTCTGTTGTCAGGCGGCCTGGGCCACCGGGTCTGTGCAGACGCGCTGCAGACGAATCACTCGGTCATCACGCCCGGCGTGGCTTCTTCGAATTGACGGCCCATGCACACCAGCACCAGGCGCTCGGTCATGGCAATCACCAGGATCGAGGTGCCCAGCACCATCGGCACCTGGGGCATCCACATCGGGATGGGCAGCAGGCCGGAAGACACTTCCTTGAATTCGTAGGACTCGAACACGAACAGGGCGCAGTACCAGGCCAGGTAGGCGGCAATCACCAGCCCGACGATGTTGCCCAGCACCTCGACGGCGAACAGGCAGCGGCGCGGCAGGACGCGGAACAGCAGCTCGACGCGAATGTGCGCCCCGCGCATCAGCGCATAGGGCAAGGCCAGGAAGCCGGAGGCCGCCATGGAATAAGCCGCGAACTCGTCGGTCGATGGAATCATCGTGCCGAACTGCCGGGCCACGATCTGCGCCACGATCAGGACGCAGATCAGAATCAGGAAAACGCCGGCAAGCATGCCGGACAGGGTGTACAACTTACGGAGCCAGCTCATGGCGCAGGTGCCTCGCACGCAGAGGGAGCGATCGGCAAGGCACCAGGCCGCGCCGATCAGGGAGTGAAACGTTCTTCAACGAAAAACGCGGGGCATGAACCTCATGCCCCGCGCCAGCACCTTACTTGCGATACGCCTCGATGATCGCCTTGCCTTCATCGCCGGTGCGTTCCAGCCACTCGGCGGCCATGGTGGTACCGATGGTCTCGAAGCCGGCCTCGACTTCAGCCGGGGCGCTTTCGCTGACCTGCATGCCCTTCTCGGCCAGGGTGGCGACCAGTTGGCTGGTCTCGGCCTGGGCAGCAGCCCAGCCTTGTTTCTCTGCACGCTCGGCAGCTGCCAGTACCGCTTGCTGCGATGCTTCCGGCAGACGGGCGAAGGCGCGGGCGTTGACGATCACGAAGTTCTTCGGAATGAACGCCTTGACGTCGTAGTAGTACTTGGAGAAGTCCCAGGCCTGGGTGTCGACGCCAGTGGTCGGCGAGGTCAGCATGCCGGTGATCATGCCGGTGCTGAAGGCCTGCGGCACTTCACCTGTGTTGATCAGCGTCGGAATGGCGCCCATCAGTTCGGTCATGCGCGAGGTGGCCGGGTTGTAGGCGCGGAACTTCATGCCCTTGAAATCGGCCATGGTGGTGATCGGCGTCTTGGTGAAGATGCTCTGCGGCGACCACGGCATGGCGTACAGCAGTTTGATGCCCTGCTTGGCCAGGCGCGCTTCGACGGCCGGCTTGCTGACTTCCCAGAGCTTCTGCGCATCGGTGTAGTTGCGGGCCAGGAACGGCACGCTGTCGATCTCGAAGATCGCGTCTTCGTTGCCCAGTACGGACATCAGGACTTCACCGACCTGCACCTGGCCGGTCTGTACCGCACGCTTGACCTCGGGACGCTTGAACAGCGAGGAGTTGCTGTGCACGCGGATCGCCAGCTCGCCCCCGGTGGCGGTGGTGACATCCTCGGCGAAGGCCTTGGCCACCTTGGTCAGCGAGTTGCCATCGGGCTGCTCGACGCTCATGTTCCAGCGCTCGGCCGCCTGGGCGGTCATCGCACTGAAGCCAAGGACACAGGCCATGGCCGAGAGTGCAAAACGGAACGGGGCTTTCTTCATGGTGTTCTCCTGATCATTATTCTAGGTACTGGCCACGGTGGTGAGCGCCAGTGTTGGGGAAGACAATTCGAGTCTCAGTGGATAGCCACAGGCTGTCCAACTAGAAAAACCGGGGGCGCATGATCGGAATTCGTTATGGGACGAAACGAGGCGGCGCAGCCAGTCTCGCACCACAACGGTGCAATTTTGATCATTCGACAGGGCGGGAATAAGGGAGCGCTCAAAACGGGGCATTTCGCGGGGGCAAGCGGCATTTGCGCGCCGCTTTTGGGTTGAATGCCGGGGTGACTAGCAAGGTGACTAACATGGGGGCCAGACAGCCACTCCGCATACAAGGCAGTGGCTGATACGACCGGTCAGGCGCTCTTCTGTTCACTCACCGGAATGGCCAGCGACAGCATGCTTTCACCCATCTGCTCGCCGTACTCGGCCAGGACTTCGCAGGCCAGGGCGATGATGTCCTCGCTGAGTTCCAGGCCTACCCCGGTGCGCCAGGTCGCAACCACCCCGAGCGGCGGCGGTTGCGGCACATCCTCGAGAATGGTCAGGACGTCGCGCTTGATCTCTTCGCTGACCAATGCCGCCGGCAACGCGCCGATGCCGAAGCCATCGCGGATCAGCCGGGTCATGGCCGCCACCGAGTTCACGCAGCTGATGCGCGGCGCGCAGACGTTGCCCGCGTGCAGCAGGTTGAGGATGTCCTGGTGCGGTCGGGAGTTCTTGGAGAAGGTGATGATGCGTTCCTTCGCCAGCTCATCCATGCTGGCGTAGGTGCGGTCGTACAGAGAACCCGTCGGCACGATCCACTGCACGGGGAAACTCCCCAGCTCCAGGTTGCGCACGCTGTCGCCGTGCACCATGTCGGTCTGGAAAATGATGTCCAGATAACCCTTCTGCAATTGCTCGCTGAGGTTGCGCGCGGTATCGGCGGTCAGCTCGATCTCCACCGCGGGATAGCGCTCCATGATCTTTGTTACGAAGGGACTCAACCAGGTGTGAATGACGGTATCCATCGCCCCCACGCGGATGCGTCCCTGGATATTCCCGGTGTCACTGATCGACTGTTTCAGGGCCTGCATGGTGTCGATCATGCGCTCGGCATACTCGAGTACCTTCTGCCCCTCCGGGGTCAGCGAAACACCCTTTGAATCGCGCAGGAACAACCGTGTGCCCAACTCGTCTTCCAGCGCCGCAATCCGGCTGGAAATGGAGGCCTGGGTGCTGAACAGTTTTTCCGCCGTGAGGCGAAAACTCTTCAGTCGCGCCACCCAGACAAAGGTCTCGAGAAATCTCAGGTTCATGGCTGACTCGCCCTCTGTGCATTGACTTGAACGGCTCACAGGAGCGCGCACTAACCGGTCGATAAAGCACGTTGCATGCCAGCGACTGCTCACCGCACGAATGGCCGGCGCATCGGTTTTTCTTATCGGCCACCCTCGATTTTTCTCGTTGGACGCTCGCGCAAGCGGCTACCAAGAATGCGCCGGCGGTATCGGCGACCCCCTGGATCGGCCTGCTACACGCTCGATCTGGCGAGGTGCTCGGCGACAGCCTGCCCTGATAACAACAAACACAAATCGCGCTCTGCCAAGCAGTCGGCACAGGCCGCTGTGCGCTCACCACCAGGAGACAATCCGCATGACCCCACACAACCGCATGGTTGCGCTACTGCTCGCCGGTAGCCTTCCCAGCCTGGCCCACGCCGACTTCATCGACGACAGCAAGGCCAGCGTCGAGCTGCGCAATTTCTACTTCAACCGCGACTTCCGCCAGGAAGGTGCACGGGAAAAAGCCGAAGAATGGGCCCAGGGTTTCCTGCTGCGCCTGGAGTCCGGCTATACCGAGGGCACCGTGGGCTTCGGCATCGATGCCCTGGGCATGCTCGGCGTCAAACTCGACTCCGGTGACGGCACCGCCGGCAGCGGCCTGCTGCCCGCCGACCGTTCCGGCGGCTCCCAGGACGAGTACGCCAAGCTGGGCCTGACCGGCAAGGTCAAGGTCTCCAACAGCACGCTCAAGGTCGGCGCCCTGCACTTCCGCAGCCCGATCGTCTCGGCCAACGATTCGCGCCTGCTGCCGCAAACCTTCCAGGGTGCGCTGCTGAACGTGCAGGAAGTCGACAACCTGATCGTCCAGGGCGGCAAGATCAACCGCATCAAGGCCAACAACTCCACCGACTACACCGAGATGTCCGCCAACCGCATCGGCGGCACCAGTGACTCCTTCGTCTTCGGCGGCGCCGATTACAAGATCACCCCGGCCCTCACCGCTGGCCTGCACTACGGCAAGCTCGAAGACATCTACCAGCAGTACTACGGCACCCTGAGCCACCTGCTGCCGCTGGGCGAAGGCCAGTCGTTCAAGACCGACCTGCGTTACGCCACCAGCCGTGAAGACGGCAACTTCCGCGACATCGACAACCGGGCCTTCGGCGCCATGTTCACCTACAGCCTGGGCGGCCATGCCGTGGGCGCCGGTTACCAGCGCATGAGCGGCGACGACCCGTTCCCGTACATCGCCAGCAGCGACCCGTTCCTGGTCAACTTTGTGCAGATCAACGACTTCGCCAACATCGACGAACGTTCCTGGCAGGTGCGCTACGACTACAACTTCGCCGCCATGGGCATCCCCGGCCTGACCTTCATGACCCGCTACATTTCCGGCGACAACGTGCAGGTCGGCGCCAGCAACGGCGGCAAGGAATGGGAACGCAACACCGACATCGGCTACGTGTTCCAGGAAGGCGCACTGAAGAACCTCGGCGTGAAATGGCGCAACGCCACGGTGCGTTCCAACTTCGGTAACGACCTGGACGAAAACCGTCTGATCCTCAGCTACAGCCTGGCCCTCTGGTAACAGGCGCGGCCCACGGCCAACCGCAGCCGGTTGACCGTGGGCGCTTTCCCCTACCCGTTGACCATGCGTCAAATTGGTGCTCAAGTTGTACGACAACTTGCCGACTCTTGGGCATATAACAATGACAATGGCGAAGGAGTTACCGTGCAGTTCTTCCTATCCTGGCAACAGAAGTTTCGTCTGCTGATCGCAATCACCCTGGTCAGCCTGGGGTTGATGGCGGCGGCCTCGTTGTGGGCCAGCATGCAATTGAGCGCCTCGCTGCAAGCCCGCGAAGACGCCCGGGGGTACGCCAGCGCCACCACCTCGCTGATGAACGAGTGGCTGAAAATCGCCGCCCTGCGCCAGCAACTCAGCCCGCAGACCCAGGCACGCTACCAGGAACGTCTCAGCGTTCTCGAACAGCAGGCCCAGGCTCTTGTGACCACCGCCAATGGCCTTGATGACACAGCCGTCAGCCAAAGCGCACAGGGCATCGAAGCCTCGCTGCGTGACGAAATCAGCCAGCAGCGCGCCTGGCTCGCACTCAACCAGAAACTCGGTCTCAGCCCCTTCGAAGGCAAGCGCCAGGAACTGGCCACCACCGCCAAGGACCTGGAAGCGATCACCATCAGCCTGATCCAGCCGGACATCGCCGCCGCCCTGAGCAACCAGCGCGACTACCTGGCCAGCTACGACCCGGCCTACGCCGAGCAGGCCCAGACCGCAATCGATGCGCTGCAGGCCAAGATCCTCGACCTGGAATGGCAGGACACCCAGATCGGCACCAACGCTACCCTGTTCAGCCAGGCCTTCGCCGACGCCAATGAGCTGATTCGGCAGATTCGCAGCGGCAGTCAACGCCTCGGCGAGCTGGCCGTGCAGATCGAACAGCAGATCGACACCCAGACCAGCATGCTCGACAGCGGCATCCTGGCGCGTACCGAACGCGAGGCCAAACAGGCCCGCAGCTCGGCCAACTGGATCATGGGCCTGAGCTTCCTCGCGGTCGCCGTGTTCCTCACCCTGACCCTGAGCCAGGCCTCGCGCACCCTGGTCACGCGCCTGCAAGGCGTTACCGCGATGATGTCCCAGGTGGCCTCAGGCAACCTGACCGGCGCGCTGGCCGTGGGCGACAACCCGAAGGACGAATTCAACCAGTTGGGCGATGCCTCCAACCGCATGATCCAGGGCATCAGCCGGATCGTCCGCCAGGTGGTCGAAGCCAACCGCGAACTGAGCCAGTTGCACAGCTACCTCAACGACTCGATGCGCCACTTGGGCGACAACAGCAGCCAGGTGGAAATCCAGACCGAGCAGGCCGCGTCGGCCTCCCAGCAGATTTCCGCGACCATCAACGAGATGGCCCAGCGCACTTCCGACGTCGGCAGCGCCACCCATACCGCCTACGACTCGGCGCGCCAGGGCAGCACCGTGATCGACGCCAGCGTGGCGAGCATGCGCCGCCTGTCCCAACTGATTCAGCAGACCCATGCCCAGGTCGAACTGCTCGGCCAGTCCAGCAGCAAGGTCAGCGGCATCATCGAGGTGATCAACAGCCTGGCCGACCAGACCAACCTGCTGGCCCTGAACGCGGCAATCGAGGCCGCACGGGCCGGGGATGCCGGTCGCGGCTTCTCGGTGGTGGCGGACGAAGTGCGCTCACTGGCGCAGAAGACCGTATCGGCCACGACCAACATCGCGGAGATCGTCGGCGAGTTCAGGGAGCAGACCCAGAACATGCATCAGCTGATGAACAGCGGCATGTCCCTCGCAGCGGAAAGCGAGCAGCATGCCGGCCAGGTGGCGGCGTCGATTTCGCAGATTACCTGCTCCATGGAGCAGCTCACCGGCGAAATGAACCAGGTAGTGGTCGCCATCGAGGAAGTCTCCTCGACCACCGAAGACATCGCCGTCAAGATCGAAGAAATCAACGTGCACACCGGGGAAACGAAAAACCTGCGCATGACCCTGGACCAGCACACCCGCAGCCTGTCTGCACAGGTTGAAGCCCTGAGCCTCAGCGCCCGTCAGTTCCAGCTCTGAGCCAATCGCCGACAGCACGCGCTGTCGGTACGCGCTCTCTCAACGCCCTGCCCTGCAGGGCGTTGTCCGTCATGCCCCTGCTCTTTCAGAAAATACCCCTGGCCGGGATGGGGCCGACCAGAGGTGAGCGCAAGCCTTTCTGCGCGAAGGAGCAAAACCACGGCATCACTTTCTGGGTTGCGGCACGGCCTGTCCAACGAGAAAAACCACGGGGCGGCCATCGAAAAAACCAGGCGCCCCTGCGCCATTGCCGGTGGTGAAAAACGACGTGGGCACGACCATCGGCTGCAAGGCGCCATCGGGTTTTCCTATCTCCTGCGCTCATTTTTATTAGTTGGACGCTTGCCCCCTCTCGCCTCAAGAATGCTGTACATAATCGATAGCCAACGGCCGCCTGGGCTCCATCAGGCCCGTCATACAAGGCGGCATCACGTCCGCCAGAGGAATCGCCTTGAACAGCCTGCTCCTGAATTGCGATATCGGCGAAAGCTTCGGCGCCTGGACCATGGGCCTGGACGCCGAGGTCATGCCCTTTATCGACTGCGCCAACATCGCCTGCGGCTTCCACGCCTCCGACCCCAGCACCATGCGCAAGACCGTGGCCCTGGCCGTCGAACATGGCGTGCGCATCGGCGCGCACCCGGCCTACCCGGACCTGGTCGGTTTCGGCCGTCGCTCCATGGACTGCACGCCCCAGGAAGTCGAAGACCTGCTGCTCTACCAGGTCGGCGCTCTCGAAGCGATGTGCCGCCGCCACGGCACCGAAGTCACCTACGTGAAACCGCACGGCGCGCTGTACCAGGACATGATGCGCAAGCCGCAGATCCTCCGTGCAGTGATGCGTGCCATCGCCAGCTACGACAAGAGCCTGCCGCTGATGCTGATGACCACCCGCGACAACAGCGCGGCCCAGGCCATCGGCGATGAATTCGGCATCACCCTGTGGTTCGAAGCCTTCGCCGACCGCGCCTACGATGCCGCCGGCTTCCTGGTCGCCCGCAGCCAGCCCGGTGCCGTGCACCACGACAGTGAAATCATCGTCAACCAGGCCATTACCCTGGCCAAGGGCGAACCCCTGGTCGCCAGCGACGGCAGCAGCCTGCCACTGCAGGCCAAGACCCTGTGCGTACACGGTGACAACGCCAGCTCGGTGGCCGCGGTGCGGCGCATTCGTGAAGCCTTCGACGCGTTGGGCCGGGCATGACCCAGCGCCCGCCGGTTCCCACCCTCGAAGTCGCGGGCATCGATAGCCTGATCCTGCGACTGTTCGAGCAGATCGACGAAACCAACATGCCCTGGATCCTGGCCGCCAGCCAGGGCCTGCGCAGTCGCTTCGGTAATGCGCTGATCGACCTGGTGCCGTCCTACACCACGCTGCTGTTGCAGTACGACCTCGAACAGCTCGACGCAGATCAGGCCAAAGCGCTGATCCTCGACGTGTTCAACGGCTTGCAGCCCGTCACCGGCGGCGTCGGCCGCTGCCACAGCCTGCCGACCTGGTACGACCGCAGCGTCGGCCCGGAGCTGGCCCTGCTGGCCCAGCGCAGCGGCCTCAGCGAAAGCGAGGTCATCACGCGACACAGCAGCCACGAATACCAGGTCTTCGCCCTGGGCTTCGCACCCGGTTTTGCCTTCATGGGCCTGGTCGACGAGATCCTCGCCACCCCGCGCCTGAGCACTCCGCGCAAACGCATCGCCCCCGGCAGCGTCGGCATTGCCGAACGCCAGACGGCGGTGTATCCGGTGGTCTCACCCGGCGGCTGGAACCTGCTGGGGCGCTGCCCGAGCAAACTGTTCGACCGCAGCATCGAGGGCTACAGCCTGCTGCAACCGGGTGACCGGGTGCGCTTCGAGCCCATCGATCATGCCGAATTCATTCGCCTCGGCGGCGACGACACCCCGCTGGAGGCCACGCCATGAGCCTGGAGGTCATCCGCAGCACCCCCTTCATTCAACTGCAGGACGGCGGCCGTTTCGGCGTTCGCCACCTGGGCGTCACCCAGAGCGGCGCCCTGGACTGGGTATCCATGCACTGGGCCAACTGGTTGCTGGACAACCCGCTAGCCGCCGCCGTGGTGGAAATCACGCTGGGGGGCCTGGAGCTGCAGTGCCAACAGGACGCAACCCTGGCCCTGGCCGGTGCTGACCTCGGCGCGACCCTCGACGGCCAACCCCTGGCACCGTGGCGCAGCTTCCGGGTCCGCCAGGGCCAGCACCTGAGGTTCGCCCAGCCGCGCCAGGGCGCCCGCGCTTACCTGGCGGCCCCGGGCGGCTTCGATGCACCGTCGGTGCTCGGCAGTTGCTCCGGCATCGCCAGGGAGGAACTCGGTGGTCTGCACGGCAATGGTGCCGCCATCGGCGCGGGCGACCGATTGGCGTGGTCCGGCCAGGTCGATGCGTTGCGCGAAGTCCCGACCAACCTGATTCCGGTCTTCAGCGCCTCGCCGCGCCTGGATCTGGTGATGGGCGCGCAGCACAGCGACTTCAGCGGCCAGAGCCTGTTCGACGTGTTCAACAGCGTGTGGAAAATCGACCTGCGGGCCGACCGCATGGGCGTGCGCCTGCTCGGTCCGGTGCTGCAGTGCCAGCGCACCACCATGGTCTCCGAGGGCATTCCCCTGGGCGCCGTGCAGGTGCCGTCGGACGGCCAGCCGATCATCCTGCTGAACGACCGTCAGACCATCGGTGGCTACCCGCGTCTCGGTGCCCTCACCCCGCGCGGAGTGGCGCGACTGGCGCAGTGCCTGCCCGGCGAAGCGTTGCACCTGCGCCCCGTGCTGCAAGCGTCGGCACAGGATGCTCACCGCGAGCTGCTCAAGCAGTGGCAGGCCAGCTGACAGGTTTTGTCTCAGGCTTCTGATGAGGATGCCGAGTCGCGCATAGCCGCCGCCTCGGCAAATGCTTTAAAGTCGGTGTTCTGCGCGCGATGTCCGCCCAATCAGGTGACATGTACGCGGAACCCGGCCGTCGCATCGACGCGCACCGTACTTCAGAAAGAGCCCAACGATGGAACACCGTGAAGCGCTTGTCGCCCTGCGACAGTTTCTTTCAAGCCAGATCCTCGGTCAGGAAAAACTCGTAGAAAGGTTGCTGATCGCCCTGCTCGCCGACGGCCACATGTTGGTCGAGGGCGCCCCCGGCCTGGCCAAGACCAAGGCGATCAAGGAACTGGCAGAAGGCATCGAAGCCGAGTTCCACCGCATCCAGTTCACCCCCGACCTGCTCCCCGCCGACATCACCGGTACCGAGATCTATCGCCCGGAAACCGGCAGCTTCGTGTTCCAGCAGGGGCCGATCTTCCACAACCTGGTGCTGGCGGACGAGATCAACCGCGCGCCGGCCAAGGTGCAGTCCGCCCTCCTCGAGGCCATGGCCGAGCGCCAGGTGTCGGTGGGCCGCAGCACCTACGACCTGTCGCCGCTGTTCCTGGTCATGGCGACCCAAAACCCGATCGAGCAGGAAGGCACCTATCCGCTGCCCGAAGCCCAGCTCGACCGCTTCCTGATGCACGTGAAGATCGGGTTTCCCGACGCTGCCGTGGAGCGCAAGATTCTCCTGCAGGCCCGTGGCGAAGCGCTCAACGGCGAAACCAAACCGGAACACCGGGTCAGCCAGCAGGCGATCTTCTCCGCCCGCAAGGAAATCCTCGGCCTGTACATGGCCGACGCGGTTGAGGAATACCTGGTGCAGCTGGTCATGGCCTCGCGCACCCCGGGCAAGTTCGACCTGGAACTGGCCGAATGGATTTCCTACGGCGCCAGCCCCCGTGGCTCCATCGCCCTCGACCGCTGCGCACGGGCCCACGCCTGGCTGGCCGGGCGTGATTTCGTCAGCCCGGAAGATATCCAGGCCGTGCTGTTCGACGTGCTGCGCCACCGCATCATCCTGTCGTTCGAGGCGGAAGCCGCCGGCATCGACCAGGACCGGGTGATCCAGCGCATCCTCGACGTGGTCGCCGTCGCCTGACGCCCATGCACGTCCTGCCCACGCAACCCGGAGTCCGGGTCAATCTCGCCGAATTGATCGAGATGCGTCACCGTGTGCGCGAAGTGCAGCTGTTCTCCACCCCTGCGCGGCGCAGCCCGCTGATCGGCCTGCACCATTCGAAGCTGCGCGGCCGCGGCGTGGACTTCGACCAGGTGCGGGTCTACCAGGCCGGCGACGACGTGCGCACCATCGACTGGCGTGTCACCGCGCGGACCCAGGAACCTCACACCAAGCTGTTCCATGAAGAGCGCGAGCGGCCGATCTACATCATCGCCGAGCAGAGCCAGCGCCTGTTCTTCGGCTCGGGGCTGTGCTTCAAGTCAGTGCTGGCGGCCCAGGCTGCCGCACTGGTCGGCTGGGCGGCGCTGGGCCACAACGACCGCATCGGCGGCCTGGTCTTCGGCGACAACGAACACCACGAAATCAAGCCACGGCGCAGCAAGCAGAGCCTGCTGCAACTGCTCAACCGACTGGCACGGGCCAACCAGGCATTGCCCACCACGCCCCAGCCCAACCGCGACAGCTTTGGCCTGGCCCTGCGCCGCGCCCGTGAAGTGCTGCGCCCCGGCAGCCTGGTGATCGTGCTCTGCGACGAACGCACCCTGACCGACAGCAGCGAGCAGCAACTCATCCTGCTCGCCCGCCACACCGATCTGTTGCTGCTGCCGCTGTCCGACCCGCTCGACCATGCCCTGCCGGCGGCGGGCCTGCTGCGCTTCAACGAACGCGGCGCCCAACTGGAACTCGACACCCACAACGCCGACCTGCGCCAGGCCTATCGCAGCCAGGGAGACGCGCGTCAGGCACGCTGGCAGCGCCTGGCGCAGAAACTGGGCGTGCCGCTGCTGCCCCTGAGCACCCAGACCGAAATGGTCGAGCAATTGCGCGAACACCTCAACGCGCAGCGTCCGAGGAAACAGCCATGAACCCGCTGGATCAACTCGAACCGCTGATCGCGCCCGCCCCCATCAGTTGGTGGCCGCTGGCACCGGGCTGGTGGCTGCTGGCGGTGCTCCTGCCGCTGCTCGTCTGGGGCCTGGTACGCCTGCTCAAACGCCTGCCACGGCGCAAGCAAACCCTCGAAGAACAACGCCTCGACCCGCTGCGCCAGGCGGCCCTGGTCGAGCTGGCCAAGCTGCGCAAACCTTACGACGGCGTCGAGGCTGGGCCCTGGCTGCAGCAGCTCAACGCCCTGCTCAAACGGCTGTGCCGGCACCGTTATCCGGAAAGCCACAGCCACACCCTGAGCAGCCGCGCGTGGCTGGCGTTTCTCGATAACCGCTGCCCGGCGGCGGGCCTGACCCGCTGGATGATCCTGGTGGAAGGCGCCTATCGGCCGCATTGCAGCCTGGACGACAAGGCCATCGAAGGCCTCTACCAGGCCGTGGACATCTGGATTCGCAAGCATGTTTGAATTCACCTGGCCTTGGCTGTTCCTGCTCGCGCCCCTGCCCTGGCTGCTGCGCGTGCTGCTGCCGGCAGCGGACAGCGGCGAGGCTGCGCTCAAGGTCAGCTTTCTCAATGAACTCGAAGGCCTCACCGGCCGCCGCGCCCGGGCCAACCTGCCGGCCTGGCGCCAACAGATGCGGTTCATCCTGCTCTGGTTGCTGCTGCTGTGCGCCGCTGCACGCCCGGAATGGGTCGGCGAGCCACTGCCGCTGCCAGCCAGCGGCCGCGACCTGCTGATCGCGGTCGACGTCTCCGGCTCCATGGATTACGCCGACATGCGCTGGGAGAAACAGGACGTCAGCCGCCTGACCCTGGTCAAACACCTGCTCGGCGAATTCATCGAGGGTCGCCAGGGCGACCGCGTCGGCCTGATCCTGTTCGGCAGCCAGGCCTACCTGCAGGCGCCGCTGACCTTCGACCGCCAGACCGTGCACACCTGGCTGGATGAAGCCGCCATCGGCATCGCCGGCAAGAACACCGCCATCGGCGATGCCATCGGCCTGGCCGTCAAGCGCCTGCGTCAGCGCCCGGCCGACAGCCGCGTGCTGGTACTGGTGACCGACGGCGCCAACAACGGCGGCGAGATCGAACCGATGGTCGCCGCTCGCCTGGCAGCCGAAGAAGGGGTAAAAATCTACCCTATCGGTATCGGCGCCGATCCTGAGCAAGGCGGCGTGCTCGGCATGTTCGGCCTCAACCCGGGGCTGGACCTGGACGAGCCGACCTTGCGGGCGATTGCCGATGCCACGGGCGGCGAATACTTCCGCGCCCGCGACAGTGCCGAGCTGCAAAGCATCGAGGCCACCCTCGACCGCCTGGAGCCGGTGGCTCAGCAACCGACTCTGGCGCGGCCGGCCCTGGCCCTGTACCCCTGGCCCCTGGGTGCCGCCTTTCTGCTGAGCGTGCTGCTGGTGTTGAGAGAACTCTGGCCGCAACTGCAACAACAGCTGCGCCAACTGCCCACTCCCCCCTGGCGGAGGCAGCCATGATCGACGATACGTTGCTCGGTTTCTGGCCCTACTGGCTGCGCCCCTACTGGCTGCTGCTGGTGCCGGTGCTCGGCTGGCTGCTGTGGTTGCTCTGGCACCGGGAGAAACGTACCGGCCGCTGGCAACTGCTGCTTCCCGCGGCGTTCCATAGCACACTGCTCAGCGGCGGACGGGGGCACAACAGCCGCCTGCCGTGGATCGCCCTTGGCCTGGCCTGGCTGCTGGCGGTGCTCGCCCTGCTCGGCCCCAGCTGGCAGCGCATCGAGCAAAGCAACCTGAAACCCGCCGATCCGTTGGTGGTGATCCTCGAGCTGACGCCCTCGATGCTCGCCAGCGACGCCTCGCCCAACCGCCTGGCCCAGGCCAAGCGCAAACTGCTCGACCTGCTGGAAGCACGGCGCGATGCGCAGACCGCCATCGTCGTGTTCGCCGGCAGTGCCCACACCCTGGTGCCGCTGTCCGACGACCTGGCCACCAGCCGCAACCTGCTCGAATCGGTCAACCCCTCGATCATGCCGGAGCCCGGCCATCGCGCCGACCTCGCCGTGGAGCGAGCACTGGACCTGCTGAAACAGGGCGCCCAGGGACAAGGCCGCATCCTGCTGATCGGCAGCACCCTGGACGACCAGGAACAAGCGGCCATCAGCAAGGCGCTGGGCAACCGGGGCAGCCGCCTGCAGATTCTCGGCATCGGCACCACCCAAGGCGCGCCGATCCTCCAGGACGACGGCGGCTTCCTCAAGGACGCCCAGGGCGCGATCCTTATCCCTCGCCTGGACAGCAGCGGCCTGTCGCGCTTTGCCAAGGCACTTGGCGGGCGCTATCGGCCGGCCAGCCTGGATGACCGCGACCTGCGCAGCCTGGGCCTGCTCGATGGCCCGCAGCAGCTGCGCAGCGAAGGCGAGCCGACCCGCCTGCAGGCCTGGGCCGACCAGGGCCACTGGCTGCTGATCCCCCTGCTGCTCCTGGCGGCGTGCGCGGGCCGGCGTGGCTGGCTGTTCTGCCTGCCGCTGCTGATGCTCGGCCTGCCCCAGACCAGTCAGGCCTTCGAACTCGACGACCTGTGGCTGCGGCCTGACCAGCAGGGCCAGCGTCTGCTGGAGGCACAACGCCCCGCCGACGCCGCCAAGCGCTTCGACGACCCGCAGTGGCAAGGCCTGGCCCTGTATCAGGCCGAGGACTACGCGGCGGCAGCCGAACGCTTCGCCCTCGACGACAGCGCCACCGGGCACTACAACCGGGGCAATGCCCTGGCACGCAGCAACGAACTGGAAGCCGCGGTGGACGCCTACACCCAGGCCCTGGAAAAACAGCCGGACCTGGCCGCCGCGCAGACCAACAAGACCCTGGTCGAAGAGTTGCTGCGCCAGCGCCAGCAACAGCAGGACGGTCAGCAATCGCAGAACGACGACGCTGACGACCAGCCCACCGACGAGCCGCCGCAAGGCAGCCCGGGCCAGCAGGACAGCGAGCAGGAACCCTCCGACAGCCCGGCCAGCCCTGGCGACGACGAAACGCCCCCCACCGAGCCCGGTGACGACGGCCAACCGAAAGCGCCGGCAGAACCCGGCGAACCGCCCAGTGGCGAAGAGCAGATCGCCCAGGGCGACGACAGCCTCAATGGCGAACGGCGCCAGGCGCTGGAACAATGGCTGCGGCAGATCCCCGACGACCCGGGCGAATTGCTGCGGCGCAAATTCTGGTATGAACAGCAACAGCGTCAGGAACCGACCCAATGATCCGCCTGCTCTGCACCCTTCTGCTCGCGCTGCTGGCCGTCAACGCCAGTGCCGAGGGCTTTTCCGCCAGCGTCGATCGGGCACGCCTGACGGCGGGCGAGACGGTGGAACTCACCCTCGAGTCCGATGACGTCACGGCGTTCGGCAAGCCGGACCTCAGCCCGCTGAAGGAATTGTTCGACGTTCTGGGTACCCGCCAGGTCAACCGCCTGACCAGCCTCGGCGGCGCCGCCAGAGCGACCACCCGCTGGATCGTTACCCTGCAGCCAAAGCACAGCGGCTATGTCGTGGTGCCGCCCCTGAGTCTCGGCGATGCCCAGAGCCGCCCCATTACCCTGCACGTGATGGAGTCCAGCCAGGACAAGGGCAGCGACCAGCTCGCTCCGGTCTTCATCGACGCCAGCCTCGACCAGGAAAGCGTCTACGTGCAGGCCCAGGCCGTGCTGACCCTGCGCATCTACCACTCGGTCTCGCTGTACGACGACAGCAGCCTGACCCCGCTGGAAATGCCCGAGGCGCGTATCGAGTCCCTGGGCGAGCCGCGCACCTACGAGAAAGACATCAACGGCATCCGCCACGGGGTCATCGAACTGCGCTATGCGGTGTTTCCGCAGCAAAGTGGCGACCTGACCATTCCGTCGCAGATGTTCAGCGCCACCACCGTCGAACGGGCACGCAGCAACGACTACATGCCCTTCGGCCCGCGCCCAGGCAAAGTCACCCGCGTGCGGTCGCCGGAGATCCCGCTGAACGTCAAGGCCAAGCCCGACAGCTACCCCAAGGACGCCCCCTGGCTGCCCGCTCGTGCCCTGAGCCTGGCCGAAGCCTGGAGCCCGGAGCCGGATCAGGCCAAGGTCGGCGACTCGCTGACCCGCAGCCTGATGCTCAAGGTCGACGGCCTCTCCAGCGCCCAGCTGTCACCGCTGCCGGCCACCAGCGTCGACGGCCTGCGCCGCTATCCCGATCAGCCTCAGCTGTCCAACACCACCAGCGAACGCGGCCTGATCGGCAGCCGCGAGGAACGCGAAGCCCTGGTGCCGACCCGTGACGGCGCCATCGAGCTGCCCGCCGTCGACGTGGTGTGGTGGAACACCCATGAAGACCGCCTGGAGCGCACCAGCCTGCCGGCCCGCACCCTCAACGTCGTGCTCAATCCGGGCCTGGACAGCGAACCGCTGCCAGCGGATACCACGCCCCAGATCGTTGTACAGGGCCCCGAACTCTGGCCGTGGCAACTGAGCAGCGCCGTGCTGACCCTGACCACCCTGCTCGGCTTCGGCCTGTGGTGGCACGCACGCCGCCAGCCGGCGATCATGCGCGCCGCACAGACCGGCCCAAGCCCACGCACCCTGCTCGACGACCTGAAACGCGCCTGCCTGGCCAACGACTCCCAGGCCACCCGCCACGCCCTCGACGCCTGGGCCCGCCAACAACCGGAAACCCTCGCCGACATGGCCGCCCGCTTCGTGCCCCTGTCCGATGCCCTCGACGGCCTCAACGGCGCCCTCTACAGCGAAACCGGCCAGCAATGGCAAGGCGAAGACCTCTGGCGCGCCATCCGCACCCTGCCCACCGCCGAAGCGACCCAGGAAAGCACCCAGGAAACCAGCCCGCTGCCGCCGCTGTATCCGCGGTGAGGAGCTTGCAAAGCCGATGACCCGCCTCGCCCGAACACGCAAGCTCTCCCCCGCCGCCCGCTTCTGGCGCGACGACGCCCTGCCCTTTATCGAAGCGCGGCAGGTCGAGGATGGGCGGGAGCTGTGTTACGCGCGGCATTCGCACGAGACGTTTTCCATCGGGGTGATCACCCGGGGCGAGAGCACCTATATCAACCGTGAGGTTCACCTGCGGGTATGCGAGGGCACGGTGGTGTTGATGAACCCGGGGGATGTGCACGCCTGCAACCCGATCGACGGGCTGCCCTGGTCCTACGTGATGCTGTACGTCGACGCGGTCTGGCTGGGCGGCTTGCAGCAGGCGCTGGGGCTGAGCGAGGGACCGGGGTTCCAGCCGCTCAGCGCCATCATGAGCCTCGACCGGGCGCTGTATGAGGGCGTGGTGCAGCTGTATGATGTGCTCACCGATGACGCGGTCTGCGTTGAGGACAAGCAGGAGGCTGCCACGGCGTTTTTCACCAGGATGCTGCGAACGCTGGAGACCGCCCCGCTTTCGCAGTCGGAGGCCCACGACAAGCTGCAGCGTGCAGCTGCCTTTATGCAGCAACACTGCGCCCAGGCCCTGAAGATCGACGACATCTGCGCTGCCGCCGAGCTGTCGCCTTCCTACCTGACCCGCGCTTTCAAGAAGCTCTACGGCATGACGCCGCATGCCTTTCTGCTCAACCAGCGTGTGCAACTGGCCCGCCTGTTGCTCAAGCGTGGCGAGCCATTGGCCGAGGTCGCCCTAGCCTCAGGTTTTGCCGATCAGGCGCACTTCCAGCGCGCCTTCAAGCAGTTGCTGGCGGCCACGCCGGGCCAGTACAAGGGCTAGGCGGTCCACAGCAGGTACAGCGCACTGGCGGCCAGCAGCGCGGCCATGCTGCGATTGAACAACCGCATCTTTCTCGGCTCGCTCAGATGTCGGCGTAGAAAACCACCGGCGAATGCCCAACTGCCCACCGACAGGTAGCAGATCACGAAGTAGATCAGGGCGAACTGCATCAGCAGCCCGACATCGCCGCTGGCGACGAACGCCCCCATACCCGCCACGCAGGCCAGCCAGGCCTTGGGGTTGAGCCATTGCATGGCCGCGCCGTGGAAGAACGACGGTCCCTTGCTGCTCTCTCCAGCCGGCAAGCTGCCATCGTCCCGCGCCAGCTTGTAGGCCATGTACAGCAGGAAGGCGACGCCAGCCAGCTGGATGGCCAGGGTCAGCCACTGCCAGCGCACCAGTACCTCGTGCAGACCCAGGCCGACCAGTATCAGCAACGCCGTGAAACCGATGGTCGCGCCGCTGACGTGGCGCAGGCTGGCGCGCACCCCGTAGCGCGCACCGGCGCTCAAGGCCACGATATTGACCGGCCCCGGGGAAATGGACATGGCCAGGGCAAAGGCCGCCATGGAAAGGAAAAGACTCATCGATAACCGCTCCGTCAGGTATGAACGGCTGCCACGGTAAAAGACGGTGAATCCGGCGTATTGAAGAAAACACCCCTCTCCCGCCGACAGCAAAAGCCAAGCGCATTCACGAGGCCTGGAGCGGACCACCCGTAGGGTGGGTTAGGCGCCTACCCACAGGTTATGCCACGCCGCACAGGTCAATGACGCCGTAACCCACCAGATGCCATCGGCAGGCACCAATGGTGGGTTACGTGGCGCTTCAATGCGTAGCTGCCATTCATGTTCGGTGTGCGCCACTAACCCACCCTACGGACCGCGGACGAGCTGCAGCACCCGCAGGCATAAAAAAACCGCAGCCGAAGCTGCGGTTTTTCAGGTACTGCCGGTTGCCCGATCAGTGAGCCAGCAGCGAACCGCCAGCTTTGCCCGCCAGTTTCTCGGGCTTGATCAGGAAGCGTGCCAGTGCCGGGAGCAGCAGCAGCGCGCCGATCATGTTGACCAGGAACATGAAGGTCAGCATCAGGCCCATGTCGGCCTGGAACTTGATCGCCGAGAAGATCCAGGTCGCCACGCCGATGGCCAGGCACAGGCCGGTGAACAGTACGGCCTTACCGGTGGACTTCAGCGTCTGGTAGTAGGCCTCCTGCAACGGCAGGCCAGCACGCAGGAAGCTTTCCAGGCGGCTGTAGATGTAGATGCCGTAGTCCACACCGATGCCGACACCCAGCGCGATCACCGGCAGCGTCGCGACCTTCATGCCGATGCCCAGGAACGCCATCAGGGCGTTACCCAGCACCGAGGTGAGGATCAGCGGCAGCACGATACAGATGGTGGCCGGCAGCGAACGGAAGGTGATCATGCACATCACCGCCACCCAGATGTACACCAGCACCAGGATGGTCAGCTCGGCAGTCGAGATCACGTCGTTGGTGGCGGCTTCGATACCGGCGTTACCGGCGGCGAGCATGAACTCCACTTCATCCGTGTTGTGTTCGGCAGCGAAGCTCTGCACCGCAGCCACAGCACGCTTGAGGGTCTGCGCCTTGTGGTCTTCGAGGAACAGCAGGACCGGCGCCAGCGAGCAGTCGGCGTTGTACAGGCCATCGGCACGGGCGATGGAGTTGTTCAGCACGTCCTGGTTGCGCGACAGGGTTTCCCACTTCAGGTTGCCCTCGTTCATGCCTTTGATCACCTGTTTGGACACGGTGACCATGGACACGGCCGATTGCACGCCCGGCGTGTTCTCCATCTTCCACATCAACTCGTCCATGGCCGACAGCGCCGGGTAGGTCGAGCACCCTTCCGGGGCGGTCTTGACCAGCACCACCAGCACATCGGAACTGGTCGAGTAGTTCTTGATGATGAAGTCGTTGTCCAGGTTATAGCGCGAATCCGGACGCAGCTCCGGCGCACCCTGGTCAAGGTCGCCGACCTGCAGGTTGGCCTTCTGGTAGAAGAACGCGCCAACACCGCCGACCAGTGCCAGTACCACCATGAAGGGGGCGACATTCGGGTGAGCCACATTGGACAGCAGGCGCCAGAGCGGCTTCTCGGTCACGGCATCCTGCTTGCTGCGCTCGACGGCCTTCTTGCTGATGCCCAGGTAGGAGATCGCCACCGGCAACAGGATCAGGTTGGTGAACACGATCACCGCCACACCGATGGAGGCGCCGATGGCCAGCTCGTGGATCACGCCGATGTCGATGATCAACAGGGTGATGAAGCCCACGGCGTCCGCCAGGATCGCGATCATGCCCGGCAGGAACAGCTGACGGAACGCACGCCGTGCAGCGGTCAGTGCGTTGTCCGAATCACCGGATTGCAGGGCGATACCGTTGATCTTCTGCACGCCGTGGGAAATACCGATGGCGAAGATCAGGAATGGCACCAGCATCGAATACGGGTCGAGACCGAAGCCCACCAGGTTCATCAGGCCGAGCTGCCAGCCCACCGCCACCAGGGTGGTGACCAGCACGCCGATGGTGCTGCGGATACACCAGCTGAACCAGTAGAGCAGCGCGAAGGTGATCAGCAAGGCGATGGCGAAGAAGCCGACCACCATCACCAGGCCATCGATCAGGTCACCGACCTTCTTGGCGAAGCCGACGATGTGAATCTGCACATTGGGGTTCTGTGCCTGGTACTTCTCGCGAATCTTCTCTTCGAGCTGATGCGAGAACACCTGGTAATCGAGCTTGATCAGTTGACCCTGGTTGTTCGGGTCCGGGTAGGACTCCAGCAACGGCACGTCGACAATGCTCGACTTGAAGTTGTTCGCCACCAGACGCCCGACCTGCCCGGACTTGAGCACGTTGCCGCGCAATTCCTCGAGGCTCTGCGCGCTGCCATCGTAGGTCTGGGGAATGACCTCACCACCGGCGAAACCTTCTTCGGTCACTTCCGTCCAGCGAACGCTAGGACTCCACAGCGACTTCAGGCCGGAACGGTCGACACCATTGATATAGAACACCTCGTCGTTCACCTGACGCAGGGTTTCCATGTATTCCTTGGTGAAGATGTCGCCGTCTTTCGCTTCCACCGAGATGCGCACGGTATTGCCCAGGTTCGCCAGGTCGTTACGGTGCTCCATCATCTTCTGGATGAAGGGATGGCTCAGGGGAATCATCTTTTCGAAGCTGGTCGAAGGACGAACCTGAGTGGCTTGGTAGAACAGGAAGATACTGACCAGCAGGCAGATCAGGATGACTGCCGGGCGGTTGTTGAAAATCAGGCGTTCGAGAAAACTCGCCTTGTCCTGGTGATGGCTACTCATCAAACACTACCCCAGCTTATTATTGTTCGCTCAGATTGGCGCCAGTCGGCGAGGCGACGCGTACACCACCCGTCCCGACGAGGATCAGGCGGCCGCTATCGTCTTCGGCCACACTTGCCAGAGACACCCGGTCAGACCGGTTCAGGACGCTGAAACTGCGGCCGTTGTCGGTGCTCTTGAGCACGCTGCCACCATGCCCGACCACGACGATGCCGTCCTTGAGCACGGCACCGCTGGCCAGACCGAACTCGAGCGGCCCATTGTTCGCGGTATTGAGCTGGACCTGTTCCCAGGTCGTGCCGAAATCGGTCGAACGGAACAGGTGCCCGCGCAGGCCATAAACCAGCAGGCCACCGGCTTCATTCGTACCCAGGGCACCGAACAGCGAACCCTCGTAAGGACCTTCGAGGGTTTCCCAGGTTTGCCCCCAGTCTGCGGAGCGGAACATGCCGCCCAACTCGCCCACTGCGAACAGGCCGGAATCCTTGACCGCGGTGATCGCATTCAGGTGATAGCCCTCTTCGCTTTCCAGGCGGTCGCTGACATCTTCCCAGTTCTTGCCGCCGTCTTCGGTGGTGAACAGCGCACCGTAGGAACCGACGACAAAACCGGTGTTGACGTCCTGGAACCAGACGTCGAGGAAGGGAGAGCCCTCTTCGCGTTCAAGGTCTTCGAACTGCTTGACCCAAGTCACGCCGCCATCGGTACTGGCGAGGATCTGCGCGTCATGACCGACGGCCCAGCCATGCTGGTCGTCGACGAAGAACACCGCCGTCAGCATCTGCTTGGTAGGCACCTTGGATTGGGTCCAGGTACCGCCGTTGTCGTCGGAATAAAGGATGTGGCCACGATCGCCCACGGCCACCAGACGCTTGCCGGCATTGGCAACATCCAGAAGCAGGCTGGTCTTGGCTTTGGTTGACTCGACAGAGTAGCCGGAGGCTGGTTTGGTGGTTTGCGCCTGCAGTGGCATGGCCGCCAGTGTCAGCATGGATAGCACACTGCACAGCGAGAGCGCTTTGGCCAGCGGCGAGTGGACGCGGAGCGCCGGTGCGCGTTCTGATCGCGCGATACAACCGGCCTGGGTGCGCCGCATGACGGGCTCACTCATATACCTTCCCCCTTATTGTTATAGGTGGTACTGCTTTTGGCAGGCCATTGAAAAACTACCTGCGTTGGCAATACTGCGTTTAAAACGGCCTCAAAATGCTCATTTACACGGCGTAAACTGCGCTTTTTCGGCCGTTTTTGCCTTGTCTTGCCTGCCTCGCCTACAGTTTTCAGCGGCCTGCTAGCTGCCCCCTATGCTACTGAGCTTTCGAAACGCCTGACAATCGCAGGGACGTTATGTTTTGTTAAGCCAAACCCGCGTGATTGACGCTCTATTCGACTGATTGATACGAAAAGGCCGCTACTCACTGTAGCGGCCTTTTCGTTGGAGCTGTTGATGTTTCGCGGCAATGCGCCGCCAGCACCTAGAACGACATGACGATCAACGGGTACCGCGACGACGCAGGGCAGCCGGCTTGAAGTAGCCGTCGTCCGGGCTCGCCTGGCTGAAGTCGATGGTAGTCGGCTCTTCGTTGTCCAGGTTCTGCACGTGGTAACGGCGAGCCTGCAGGTCGTGGAAGGTATCCAGCGCGGACCAGGTGGTCGGCAGGTCATAGTAGTTTTTCAGGTAGGCGATCGAAACGCGCCACAGCTCGCCACGACCGTCGTACTGGTCGACAACCGCTGCCTGCCAGCTGTCCTCGTCGAGGAACAGGGTACGCTTGGAGTAGATGTGGCGAGCGCCGGACTTCAGCGTGCCCTCGACGACCCACACGCGGTGCAGTTCGTTACGGGTAACCGCCGGGTTCAGGTGGCCGACCTGCAGCAGGTCCTTGTACTTCACGTCAGGGCTGGTGACTTTGTAGTTGTTGTAAGGAATGTAGATTTCCTTCTTGCCAACCAGTTTCCAGTCATAACGATCCGGGGCACCGTTGAACATGTCGGTGTCGTCCGCGGTACGCAGGCCATCGGCGGCTGCGATCGGGGTGTCATAGGCCAGGTTCGGCGCACGACGCACGCGACGCTGACCGGCGTTGTAGCCCCACGCCTGGCGTGGCTCTTTCACCTGGTCCAGGGTCTCGTGTACCAGTACCGCACCACCAGCCAGGCGGGCCGGGCTCTTGGTGAAGGACAGGTAGTAGAACATGATGTTGTTCAGGTCAGCGAAGGACCCGGCCTTGTTGTAGAACTTGAACAGGGCTTCCTGTTGCGACGTCACCAGCGAGTAGGTGCCGTTACGCTGCACAGCCACTTCGGATGCACGGCGCACGATATAGGTACCGCGGTAGCGCGACACGTGGTTCCACAGGGCTTCGACGCCGTTTTGCGGAATCGGGAACGGGATGCCGCCGTAGGCGTCGGAGAAGCCGTTGCCGCCGTCGAGCAGCTTGGCAGTGGTGGCGTTCTTGATGGTGTTGTCATACACCCACTGCGGCGCGGAGCCGGAGCGGCGAGTCTGATACACCGGCATCTGGTAGGTGTCCGGATACGCCTTGAACATGGCGATCTGACCCGGGGTCAGGTTGGCCTCGTACTGGCTCAGGTTGGCCGCGGTGATGGTGAACAGCGGCTTGTCGCCAGCGAACGGGTCGACGTGGTGCTGGCCCGGGGTGGTATAGCCGGCCGGCGCCTTGGTGATACCACCGGTCCACTCAGGGATGGTGCCAGCGGCGTTGCCCGCTTTTTCGGCACCGAACGGCGTCAGGCTGGTGCCCAGTTTGGCCGCTTCTTGCGACGAAACGGCTGCCATTACGCTACCGGCAGAGAGCGCCAGTGCAATCGCGGCGCCCATCAGCGTGTGCTTTTTCAGCATCTTGATTCTCCGTGATAAGTCATCGACCGAGCGCCCGTGGGCGCTCGGCATCTTTTATAGGGGTCTTAGAACGAGTACTTGACGTTGACACCGATGTTGTCGCGGTCACGGCTGGAGTTGTTCTGACCAGCGCCGTAGAACTCGGTGTACTGCAGCTCGGCTTCCAGGCTGTTCAGGTAGCTGGCACGCATACCGACGGTGTACGCCTTGCGGCCTTCGATGAAGTTACCGGTCTGGTGCGAGTTGCCTTCGAAGTCATGCTTGAAAATAGCGAACGGCGACAGGTTCACGCCGGCATACACATCGTTCCAGGTACCGGACATGACCAGGGTGTAGCCGTAGGCGTTCTTGTTGATCTGGTCGTCGCGGCCATAACCGGAGATGTAGGAGCCATTGCCACGACCGGAGTAGTAGCGAACGTTGCCCTGGTAGTCGGTGTACTTGAGGTCGCTGCCACGGATGTGTTCGGAAGCCAGTTCCGCGATACCGAACAGGGAGTCGAAGCTCAGCGACGGGCCAAAGTTATGGATGGCCCCCAACGAGGTGTTGAATGCCTCTACACGCTCAGAGTTGTGCAACCTGCGGTTTGCCAGACTCACCGTCTGCCCACCGACTTGCACAGACTGACCCATTGCAACCTGCGGGGCCTGTTGAAGCAGCTGCCCCAGCAGGTCGTTGGTGGTCGCGATGCCGATTGGCAGGTTCGGGCGATAGGAGAGCTCACCAAAAACCGAGGTTTCATTGATGGTGGTGTTGAACGTCAGGCCGTACATGCGAATGTCTTCGGCATATTCGCGGCTGGCCTGGATCTGGTTCGCGAGGTCGACGGACACCAGGCCACCTGCAATTTGCTGAGCTGCTGGCAAGCCCCCTGGCCCTGCGGCGCCCAGTACAGGAGCGCTACCAACCAGCGCAGCAAACTGAGCCGGAGTCATACCTGTATAGGATTCATCCAGCTGCGCATAAATCGACGGCTCTTTCGCGTGGTAGTTAACGAAATAAGCGCCGAACTCGGTGGAGTTCAGCTCTTCAGCGATATAGCGGAACGCAAAGCCGAACTGACCATCGTTTTTCGCATTCAGATCATTCTTGATGCTCGCGACCTTGAACGCGTCAGGCGTTGCGAACGAACTGCCGCGCAGACCGTGAGCCGGGTTCAACACAGAAGCCTGATAAAGAGAAAGCCCACCCAACAGCGGGTTAGGCGTCAGTGCGGCTGCCAGCGCACCGCTCTCGTTGTAGGCAGTATGGCCACCATCGGCAAACAGATCGGTTTCAGAGAAGAAGGTACCGGCCGGATCGATCGCCGATTCTTTGAAGTTGAACTGATAGAAGGTTTCCATCGACAGGTTGTCGGTAAGCCCAAGGTTGAAGCTCAGGGCCTCGACCGGCACCAGAACCTCTTTCAGCTCCGAGCCCGGCAGGCGGAACTTGGCAGCGTCCACAGGGTTGGTGGTGTTGACGCCACCGCGGTAGAAGATCCCCTCACCCCAGTTGAACACCTGCTTACCGAAACGAGCGGTCAGCGGCATGTTGGCCACATCCCAGTTGCCGTAGACATAGGCATCGAGGATCTGCGCATCGCGACCGGCCTTGTGGCGAGTCTCACGCGTGAAGCTGTTGTCACGCGGGTAATTCTGGCTCGGCTGGGCCGGGCTGTTGGCGTCGTAGTAATCGTTACGCTTGTCCATGATCTGCGTGTCGTAGAACGCAGTACCACGTACGAAGGCGCCGTAGTTCTGGTAGGTCACTTCCAGGTCGGAGGTGATCTTGAACACTTCGGAAACCAGGCCGGTGTCGAAGTTGCGGTTGCCGTCGTTGGTGTTGATGTCGTTGTTGGTCTTGTCCTGGCCCTGGACACGCCACAACTGGCCGTAGGAGACCGTGGTGTCGATGGAGCCGCTGATTTCATTGTCGGCAAAGCTGAATTCCACCGCCTGAGCCTGAACGGCGACCAGTAGCGGCAGAACACCGGCGAAGGCAAAACCAGCCTTGGCAGGCGCGAAACGTAATACGGGCTTACGGGACTTAATTTCCATCGAGACTTCACTCCGTGGACAGATCATTCTTCTTGTTTGCGCTCCCGTTTGCGGGGGGCACGATATGGCCGTACTGACGACGACCTTGTTATTTCCTGGTTGGAACACTTGCGTACACCGTCCCCCAGGCTTGCTCCAATACGGGACCGAATCCAACGCATCCACCTGCAACCATGGTGCCAATTCAAACGGCCGTATAAGGCGGCAGGCCTTTTCTAGAGCTTTCCCTGATCGCCAGATCGTGACTGATCATTCACTGATCAATCGGCCAGCTTTTATCGCTCACCCTGCGTGTTTTGTCCTACGATCTGGCGCATTAAGTCACTCTTACAGGCGAGGCGCATGGGCCAAAACCCATGAATGCCCGACACAGTCAAGCACAGCGGCGCAATCTTAAGTAAGCACAGACATAAGCCACTCAGTTCACATTCCTTTGGGTAACAAAAAAGTGTTACCAGCCAGAGACTGGTAACACTTTTTGTCTAACAAAACGCGGGTTATGCGAGGCTTTTGCTAACCACTTCAAAAACGTCGCTGGACAACTCGCCGGAGGCCAGGATGCGCTCCAGCTCGGCCTTCATCAGGCCCTGTCGGGCAGCGTCGTATTTGCGCCAGCGGGTCAGGGGAGCCAGCAGGCGCGATGCGATCTGCGGGTTGAGCGCGTTGAGGGTAATGATCTGATCCGCGAGGAATCGGTAGCCACTGCCGTCGATCTGGTGGAAGTTCACCAGGTTCTGCCCGGCAAATGCACCGATCAGGGCGCGCACCTTGTTCGGGTTCTTCAGGGTGAAGGCCGGGTGGTCCATCAGCGCCTGCACCTTGGCCAGGGTACCCGGCAAGCTGCTGGCCGCCTGCACGCTGAACCACTGGTCCATGACCAGAGGGTTGTCCTTGAAGAAGTCGGCGAAACTGGCCAGCGCCGTTGCCCGCTCCTCTTCGAAGGGTGAATTGACCAGCACAGCCAGAGCCGTCAGGCGCTCGGTCATGTTGTCACACGCTTCGAACTGCTCCAGGCACGCGGCCAGCACCTCGGCGCGACCGCTGAGCATGAGGTAGGACAGCGCGATGTTCTGCAGGCTTCGGCGGGCAAAGTGCTGGTCTTCAGCCACATAGGCGCTGTTGCGCGATGTTTCGCGATTGGCTTGGTAACGCTGCCACAGCGGGTCGTGCAGCGCCTGCGCAAGTTGCGCACGGGCGAACTCCCGGGCCGCGTGGATAGCATCGACATCCGCCACTTCGCTGATCTCCACCAGGTAGGCTTCACCGGGCAGCGACAGCATTTCTGCCACCATGGCCTGATCCAGCTCGGTGTTCTCCAGTACGCTGCGCAGCGCGGCAACCAGGCGCTGATCGAGCACCAGGGCCTCGCCGCGCTGATGCTGACCGATCAGTTCCTGCAGTACCTGCACCGACAGCTGCTGGCCCGCTTCCCAGCGGTTGAAGCCATCGACATCGTGCTGCATGAGGAACATCAGCTGGTCACGGCTGTAGGGGAAGCTCAGCTTGACCGGGGCCGAGAAGCCACGCAGCAACGACGGCAGCGGTTTCTCGGCGACGTCGACGAAGGTCACTACCTGCTCGGCCTCGGTGATGGAAATCACACGGGTGGTCTCGCTGCCCGTTGCTTCACCACTCAGGCGCAGCGGCAGTTCCTGCCCATCAGCGCTCAGCAGGCCAAGCTCCACCGGAATCACGAACGGCAGTTTCTCCGACTGACCCGGGGTGGCCGGGCAGCTCTGGCTGAAGGTCAGGCTGTAGGTCTTGGCCTGGGCGTCATAGGCCTCGCTGACCGCCAGACGCGGCGTGCCCGCCTGGCTGTACCAGCGCTTGAACTGGGTCAGGTCGATGCCACTCGCGTCTTCCATGGCCTTGATGAAGTCATCGCAGGTCACGGCCTGGCCGTCGTGGCGTTCGAAGTACAGGTCGGTGCCCTTGCGGAAGCCTTCGGCGCCCAGCAGGGTGTGGATCATGCGCACCACTTCCGAACCCTTTTCGTACACGGTCAGGGTGTAGAAGTTGGATATCTCGATAAAGGCATCCGGGCGCACCGGGTGGGCCATCGGACCGGCATCTTCGGCGAACTGGTGGGTACGCAGGTACGCCACGTCCTCGATGCGTTTGACCGTGCGCGAGTTCATGTCGGCGCTGAATTCCGCGTCGCGGAACACGGTGAAGCCTTCCTTGAGCGACAGTTGGAACCAGTCACGGCAGGTCACGCGGTTGCCCGACCAGTTGTGGAAGTATTCGTGGGCGACCACCGCCTCGACCCGCTGGTGCGCGGCATCGGTGGCCGTCTCGGCCTTGGCCAGCACGCAGCTGGAGTTGAAGATGTTGAGGCCCTTGTTCTCCATGGCGCCCATGTTGAAGTCGTTGACCGCCAC
>JBLZZJ010000010.1:0-33881 GCA_050282285.1 Pseudomonas sp. | reverse complement strand
AGGACGAGGTGCGCCAGGCCATCGCCGAAGAGCTGCTGGAAATCGACAGCCTGACCCTGGAAGACATCGCCGAGCGCCTGGACTACGGCGAGGTGTCGAACTTCATCCACGCCTTCAAACGCTGGAAGGGCCTGACACCCGGGCAATACCGCAACAGCCTTCCGGGTTAAGGCGTCAGCGGCAGGCCATTTTCCAGATACAGCAAGGTGCCGAGCGGGGCCTCTTCCAGGCTCTGCAGGCGCCGGGCCAGGCTTGGCACCAACAGCGCCTGGGCTTCGGCGGCGGTAGCCCAGTGCAAGGCGACAAGCTCCGCATCGCAGATCACCAGGGCCTGCGCCTGGATTGAATTCAGACAACCACCGTCGAACAACAGATGCAGGCCCTCGCCGTAGGCGGCGCCGGCCACCATGTAGTCCACGCACAACAGCGTGTCGATGGGACGTGTCAGACCGAGTTCTTCCCGCAGTTCGCGTAGCAGCCCGTCGCGCGGCGACTCGTCGGCATCCACCACGCCACCGGGAATCAGCCAGCCGTCTCGGTACGCCGGTTTCACCAGCAGCAGGCGGCCCTGTTCGTCACGAATCAGTGCGCCGACGGCGATGCGTTTACGGGGAAATTCCATGGGGCTCACTCGTTCGACTGGCTGGCGCTGCCACGCCACATGGGCCGCATTCTATGTTGCCTGGGCGGGTGCGGTCAGCCGATTTGAAAGTCAGAACTGCACTGACAAGCGCAGCGCGCGGGGTTATCTTCAGCCCATGACCACGACTACCGAACGCGTTGTACTGCTGCCCTACCAGCCGCCCTGGGACTGGCAGCAGTTTCACGGCCATTTTGCCCTGCGCGCCCTGCCCGGCATGGAGCTGCTCGCCGGCGACAGCTACGGTCGGAGCTTCCAGCTCGGCGGTGTGTCCGGATGGTTCAGCGTGCATGCTCGGCCCGATCACTGCCTGGAGCTGCGCCACGGCCCGTCCGCCGATGCCTGCCAGCCGGCGCTGATCGAGCGGGTGCGCAAGATGTTCGATCTGGACGCGAATCCGGGGCTGATCGCCCGGCACTTCGCCCAGGACACGCACCTGGCGGACATGCTGACACGCAACCCTGGCCTGCGCCTGCCCACGGCGTTCGATCCGTTCGAGCAGGCGGTACGCGCCATCGTCGGCCAACAGGTAACGGTCAAGGCGGCGGTAACCATCACCGGCCGGCTGCTCGCCCGCCTCGGCACACCGCTGGTGGACGGCCCGGTTGGGATCGAGCGGCTGTTTCCTACTGCCCGGGCGCTGGCTGACGCCAACCTGGATGGCATCGGCATGCCCGGCAAGCGCGTGCGGACACTGCAGCACTTCGCCGCACAGATTGCCAGCGGCGAGCTGCGCCTGGATCTGCAGGAAGGCAGCGCCGCCTTGATCGAGCGCCTCTGCGCCCTGCCCGGCATCGGGCCGTGGACTGCCGAGTACATCGCGCTGCGGGCATTTGGCGAAGCCGATGCGTTTCCTGCCAGCGACCTGGGCCTGCTCAAGGCACCCGTCTGGGGCCCCGAGGGCATCGATGCCCGCAGCCTCAAGACCCGTGCCGAAGCCTGGCGCCCCTGGCGCGCCTACGCCGCCGCCCACCTGTGGCACAACTATTCCGAGAGGTGATTCGATGTTCTATCGCTACCACGACAGCCCCATCGGCCCGTTGCTGCTGGCCGGTGACGAACAGGGGTTGCAGCAGCTGTACATGGAGCTCGACAGCAAGCCGTGGAACATCGGCGAGGATTGGCAGACCGGTGGCAACCAGCTGGATGCGGTGTGCCAGCAACTGGACGAGTACTTCGCCGGCCGGCGTACCCGCTTCGACCTGCGCCTGGCGCCCCGTGGCACACCGTTCCAGCAGGCGGTATGGCGCGCCTTGCAGGACATTCCGTTCGGCCAGACCACCTGGTACAGCGCGCTGGCGGAACGCATCGAGCGGCCGAAAGCCGTGCGGGCGGTGGGCGCCGCCAATGGCGCCAACCCCATCTCGATCATCATCCCCTGCCACCGGGTCATCGGCCGCGACGGCAGCCTGACCGGTTACGCCGGCGGCCTGCCGCGCAAGTCGCTGCTGCTCGCCCTCGAAGGCAAACAGCAACCGGAACAGGCCAGCCTGGCGCTGTAACCGCTCACCAGGTTGCCGGCGCTAGATGCGCACGTTGCCTCGTGGCCCCAGCAGCGCCCAGATAATCAGGCCGACGACGGGCAGGAACAGGATCAGCAACACCCAGAGCACCTTCTTGCCGGTCTCGGTGTTGCTTTTGACGATGTTGATGATGGCCCAGATATCCAGCGCCAGAATGACCAGGCCAATCAGGCTGTTCAGGGTAGAGCCCATGGGTGACGCTCCTGTGCGAAGGGGTACTCACCTAGGATAGTCGAGGCTTCGCAACAGGCCGGCGTTCAGGCGCAGAACGCATGTTTCAGTCATCCAGGCCCGGGTACTGCTGGGCGATGCCGCTGCCGGTAGACTCGCCAGCCACGGCCGCCGCGTCCTTGAACAGGCTGATCGCCAGGACATGGGGCTCTTCGCCGATGTCGACACAGTGGGCGACGCCCGCCGGCACCCGAACCAGATCGTGCCGCTCGCAGCGGATGGCGTACACATAGTCGTCGATGTGAAGGGCTAGCAACACGCTGCCGGCCAGCGTGAAGCGGATTTCCTCACTGCCACGGCGCTGCTCATCGAGCAACGCGGCGCGGCGTTCGGCCTTCTCGGGATCGCGGCGGTCGAGGCTGGTCACTTCTGCGTGGGTACAGGCGAACTCTGTCATCCAGCCATCGAGCTGCACGCCACAAGCTGCAAGCACATCGTCCTGGCCGGCCCCCGGTTTCAGGGTGACCGTGGTTTCACGGCGCTCGAACTGCACGCCGACCGCCGCCAGGGTGCTGGCGATGTCCTCGACATGCGTCAGGACCTTGTTGGGCTGTGCGGGAAAGGACGTGTGGTAGACGCTCAGGCTGCTCATGATCGGGATTCTCGTCTCATCGGATTAAGGCGCACGCGTACCGGCGTTCAGGGCCGTTCCTCTTGCACGCGGGTGGCGGTGATCACCGCGGCCGCCAGGGCTGCCAGGCTGGCCAGGGCGAAGGTCCAGGCCGGCCCCAGGGTGTTCCAGCTGTAGCCGGAGTACAAGGCGCCGAGGGCTCCACCGACGCCGGCCAGCGCTGCGTACAGGGCCTGGCCCTGCCCTTGCTGGCGATCGGCGAAGCTGCGTTGTACGAAGTGAATGGCCGCCGCGTGGAAGGCGCCGAAGGTCGCCGCGTGCATCAACTGGGCGAACAGTAGCACGAGCAGGTGATCGGCCAGGTTGCCCAGCAACAGCCAGCGCACGGCGGTGATCAGGAAGCTCGCCAGCAGGACCGTGCGCAGCGAATAGCGCGCCAGCAGCTTGGCCATGACCATGAACAGGACGATTTCCGCCAGCACGCCAAGGGCCCAGAGCTGGCCGATCAGGCCGCGAGAATAGCCGAGCGATTCCAGGTGCAGGGTCAGGAAGGTGTAGTACGGGCCATTGCTGAGCTGCATCAGGCCGACACTGACATAGAACGCCAGGATGCCGGGACGGCGCAGTTGCTGGAGGAAGCCGCCCTCGGTCAGGCTGTTCGGGCGCATCTGCGGTTGCGCGTTGGGCACCCAGAAACTGCTGACCACGATCCCTGCCATCAGCAGCACCATGGCCCAGGGGTAGGCATCCAGGCTGAGCAGCTCGAACAGCTGCCCCAGGCCGACCACGGCGACGATGAAACCGATGCTGCCCCACAACCGTATCTGGCTGTAGCGCGCCGATTGCTCGCGCAGGTGCGCCAGGGTGATGACCTCGAACTGCGGCAGCACCGCGTGCCAGAAGAACGCGTGGCTGGCCATGACCAGCGCCAGCCAGGCGTATTCGTGGCTGATGAAGATGCCGGCAAAGCACACCAGGGTGCAGAACGCGCCGAACCGCACGATCACCAGGCGCTGCCCGGTGTAGTCGCCCAGCCAGCCCCACAGGTTCGGCGCAATGCAGCGCATCAGCATGGGAATGGCCACCAGCTCGCCGATGCGCGCAGCGGAAAAGCCCAGGTGATGGAAATACAGTGCCAGGAACGGCGCCGTGGCGCCGAGCAGCGAGAAATAGAAGAAGTAGAAACCGGACAGCCGCCAGTACGGCAAGGCGCTGTTCATGACGCTGCCCGGGGCACACACCGAGGTGCCCGGGAGTGAACCCGCCCGGCGAAGACCGTCACAGCTGCGGCAGTACCGGCGTGTTCACGCGGACATCGGCATTCTGCGCACGGTGGCGCAGCAGGTGGTCCATCAGCACGAGGGCCATCATGGCTTCAGCGATCGGCGTGGCGCGGATGCCCACGCACGGGTCATGGCGACCCTTGGTGATGACGTCCACCGGGTTGCCGTCGACATCGATGGAGCGGCCCGGCGTGGTGATGCTGGACGTCGGTTTCAGCGCCAGGTGCGCAACGATCGGCTGCCCCGAGGAAATCCCGCCGAGGATGCCGCCGGCGTTGTTCGACACGAAGCCTTCCGGCGTCAGTTCGTCACGGTGCTCGGTGCCACGCTGGGCAACGCTGGCGAAACCGGCACCGATCTCGATGCCTTTCACCGCGTTGATGCTCATCAGCGCGTGGGCCAGCTCGGCGTCCAGGCGGTCGAAGATCGGCTCGCCCAGACCGGGCATCACCCCTTCGGCGACCACGGTGATCTTCGCCCCGACCGAATCCTGGTCACGGCGCAGCTGGTCCATGTAGGCCTCCAGCTCCGGCACCTTGTCCGGGTCGGGACTGAAAAAAGCGTTCTGCTCGACGCTGTCCCAGGTCTTGAACGGGATTTCGATCGGCCCGAGCTGGCTCATGTAGCCGCGCACCACGATGCCCTGGGTGGCGAGGAATTTCTTGGCAATGGCGCCGGCCGCCACGCGCATGGCGGTTTCGCGTGCCGAGCTGCGGCCGCCGCCACGGTAGTCGCGGATGCCGTACTTGTGGTGGTAGGTGTAGTCGGCGTGGGCCGGGCGGAACAGATCCTTGATCGCCGAGTAGTCCTTGGACTTCTGGTCGGTGTTGCGGATCAGCAGGCCGATGGAGCAGCCAGTGGTCTTGCCCTCGAACACCCCGGAGAGGATTTCGACGACGTCGTCTTCCTGGCGCTGGGTGGTGTGGCGACTGGTGCCGGGCTTGCGCCGGTCAAGGTCACGCTGCATGTCTTCCAGGGACAATTCCAGCCCCGGCGGGCAACCGTCCACGATGGCGACCAGCGCCGGACCATGGCTTTCGCCCGCAGTGGTGACGGTGAACAACTTGCCGTAGGTATTGCCGGACATTTGCAGGATACTCCCCGTGAATCAGTACCGAGCCTGACGGTGCGACCATGCGCTCGCCAAGGGCCTTGCTCGATTGAAGGCCGCGAGTATACCCGTGGCGCCAGCCCAGTTCACCCTCGAACCTTATGCCAATGCGCGCGTCCAACAGATTCCTTTCGCCACAGTACCCGTTCATGCTGCGAGCCCTTCTCTTGTCCCTGACTCTGCTGGCCAGCCTTGCCCACGCCGCCCCCACCACTTCCCTGCAACGTGCCGTCGACCTGGAAACCCCCATGGGGACCCTGCACGGCACCCTGCTGCTGCCCCAGAGCGAGGAGCCGGTGCCGGTGGTGCTGCTGGTCGCCGGTTCCGGCCCCACCGACCGCGATGGAAACAACCCCGAGGGTGGCCACAACGACAGCCTCAAACGGCTGGCCCAGTCCCTGGCGCGCCAGGGCATCGCCAGCCTGCGCTACGACAAGCGCGGAATTGCCGCGAGTCGTGCGGCCACGCCGGACGAGCGCGACCTGAGCGTGGAGCTGTACGTGGCCGACGTCATTGCCTGGAGTCGCCAGCTCAAGGCCGATCCGCGCTTCAATCGGCTGATTCTGCTGGGCCACAGCGAAGGCGCGCTGATCGCCAGCCTGGCCGCTCCGCGCAGCGAAGCAGACGCCCTGATCGCCGTCGCCGGCAGCTCGCGCCCCATTGACCAGGTGCTGCGCGAGCAGCTGCACTACCGTCTGCCACCTGATCTGTTGGCGCAGAGCAATCGCCTGCTCGACCGCCTGGTGGCCGGCAAGACCACGGAAAACGTGCCAAAAGACCTTGAGGTGCTGTTCCGCCCCAGCGTGCAGCCTTACCTGATTTCCCTGTTCCGCCAGAACCCGGCCGATGCCTTTGCCCAGCTGTCGGTACCTGCCCTGATCGTCCAGGGCAGCCATGACATGCAGGTCAGCGTGGCCGACGCGAACGTGCTCAAGGCGGCCAAACCGGATGCGCAACTGGTCATCATCGAGGGCATGAACCATGTGCTGCGTATTGTGCCGCTGGACGTGAAGGCGCAGCTGGCGTCCTACGACAATCCACAATTGCCGTTGGCACGCTCGCTGATCGCGCATATCGTGGGCTTTGTCGAGACCACCGGCAAAACGCCATCCTCCAGTATCGGGCTCAACGGCCGATAGCCAGTAAGCCGGCGCGCTGCATGCGGTGGCTACGCGCACAGGACTGCTGCAATGACCGATACCGACCTTCCCAATGCCGACGCCGAAACCGTCGGCGACGAACAGGCCCAAGCCGAGCCGACCCATCCGTGGGCGGACCTGCCGGCGGAGCATTTCCGCCTGCTGCGCCTGGCGCCCCTGCCGGTCGACCGGCACACCGGCACGCGCCCGTTGCGTTTCGTGCAGCTGGGCCGTGTCGAACGCCATAGCAAGGAACAGAGCCTGTTGCGCCTGACCATCCAGTTGCCGGGCCAGCGGGTGCGCAAGGAGCAGAATCTGCTTGAGGTGTGGATCGATCACCGCAGCAAGGAAGTTCGCTTCGGCAGCGACAAGGGTCTGCAGGTCGAACCACCGAATCGCGGCCTGGGCCGTTTTCTCCTGGCCCAGGGCATCGGCTGGGCACGTCAGCACTGCGCGCACTACCTGGTAGAAGGTGGCGCCCTGCCGGCCAAGGATGCCCTCAGCGAAGACACCCGGGCACGACGGGATCACTGCCTGCAGGCCCAGGGGTTTGTAGTGGAGTATGTGGATCAGTTGCAGTTGAAGGCAACCTACAGCGCCGCACGGGTCAGCGCCCTGCACAGTGACTGGCACACCGAGAAAGTGCAGATCGTCGAGTTGCTCGACGCTGCCAGCATGCTGCAACAGGCCGACCTCAGCCTGCAGGAGCAGACCAGCAAGATCCGCAAGCTGGAAGAGCGCGTCGACCTGTTCAAGCGCGAAGACGGCAGCCTGCGGTTCACCATCACCTGCCTGGTGGCGTTTTCCCTGTTCCAGGCCGGCTTGCTGATCTGGATCGCCACCCGCTGACCGGCGCCATAACACTGCGCCGAAGCGGGATTAGCGTTTAGCCGCCCACGCGGGAGCGGAACAGCGCCTGGTGCTCCCGGCATTGGCGGGCGGCCAGCAGAAAAACCCCATGGCCGCCGCGCTCGAACTCCAGCCAGGTGAAATCCACTTCCGGGTACAGCGCCTCGACGTGTACCTGGCTGTTGCCCACTTCGACGATCAGTACGCCCTGCTCCGTCAGGTGGTCAGCGGCCTCGGCCAACATGCGCCGCACCAGGTCCAGACCATCATTGCCGCAGGCCAGGCCCATTTCCGGCTCATGCTGGTACTCGGCCGGCATGTCGGCGAAATCCTCGGCATCGACATAGGGCGGGTTGGAGACGATCAGGTCGAAGCGCTGGCCGGGCAGCCCGTCGAAACCGTCGCCCTGGACGGTGTAGACCCGATCATCCACGCCATGACGCTCGATGTTCTGATTGGCCACTTCCAGGGCATCGAACGACAGATCGCCCAGTACCACCTCGGCGTCGAGAAATTCATAGGCGCAGGCGATGCCAATGCAGCCGGAGCCCGTGCACAGGTCGAGGATGCGCGCCGGCTCATGGGCCAGCCAGGGGCGAAAACGCGCGTCGATCAGCTCGGCAATGGGCGAGCGCGGCACCAGGACCCGCTCATCGACCACGAATGGCAGCCCGCAGAACCAGGCCTCGCCGAGCAGGTAGGCAGTCGGCACGCGCTCTTCGATACGCAGGCGCAGCAGCTCTTGCAGATGAGCGTGCTCGTCATCTTCCAGGCGGCAATCGAGGTAGTTGTCAGCGATTTCCCAGGGCAGGTGCAGCGCCCCCAGCACCAGTTGACGCGCCTCATCCCAGGCGTTGTCGGTGCCGTGCCCGAAGAACAGCCCGGTACCCTGGAAACGGCTGACTGCCCAGCGGATGTAGTCGCGCACGGTGCGTAAACGGGTTTGGCGGGCAGGATGGGCGTCAGTCACGGGGAATCTCCAAACGAAATTCCGCGCAGTTTAACAGCCTGTCCCATGGACGAGGCAGGTGGGCAGTGCGAACGGGCGCTGGAGGTGTGAAGCGGGGAACAGCAAAGGAAGTGTTTGGCAGCGCTAATCGCGCTCGCGCCTGAGTTCGCGGATCACAGCGATGGAAATCGCCAGGGCGAACAGCAACCAGAAATGGGCAGACAACTGCGAGAAAAAATCCATCAGCAACTCCTTTTGCCCTATGACCTCACCCCCTGTGAAGTGGTTCGATTCTGCGCTCGGCGACACCTGTCTGCAATACAGTGACACGAAGAGGTTCACAGCGAGCCCTCACAGGCGGACAATAGGGAAAAGATGTCCGCGCCAGCGAGGAGCCATTTTCCATGTCACACCCGCAGACCCTGTTCCAAATCACCGGCCGCAGCCATGCGCCTGCCAGCCTGAGCAATGCCACCCTGGTGATCATCGATGCCCAGGAAGAGTACCGCAGTGGTGTCGTACAGCTGCCGGGGCTGAATGCCGCGCTGGTGGAGATGGTCAAGCTGCTGACCGCCGCGCGCCTGCTGGGTCGCCCGATCGTTCACGTCAAGCACCTGGGCATCCCCGATGGCCTGCTCGATCCCCGCGGCCCGCGTGGCCATCACCTGCCGGAAACTGCCCCGCTGCCGGGCGAGATCGTGGTGGAAAAACGCATGCCCAACGCCTTCAGCGGCACCGAGCTGCATGACCGCCTGCAGGCCCTGGGTCACCTGGACCTGATCATCTGCGGTTTCATGACCCACTCCAGCATCAGCACCACCGTGCGCGCCACCAAGGACTACGGCTACCGCTGCACCGTGGTCGATGCCGCCTGCGCGACACGCGACCTGCCCACTCCGGATGGCCAGGTCATCAGTGCCGCCGACATGCACCGCGCGGAAATCATCGCCCTGGCAGACAACTTCGCCGCGGTGGTGCCGAACGCCAACGCGCTGATCTGAAAAGGCCGGCCGCGTCACAGCTTCTCGCCTTGGGCAGACCGTTGGGGAACCCCTGCCCGACCAGCCGGTCATACCGCCGATACCCACAGAGGAAATCGGAATGAAGTTATCCGATGGTTTTGACGCCCGCCGCTTGCGGCCACGAGGGCCAGGTAACTGGCGCTTGCGGCTGGCCGCAGCCATGGCTGCGCTCTTTGCCACATTCGGCATACTCCTGGCGATGGCCGGCACCGCCACCCTCCTTGGCCGCCCGCCAGCGCTGGGTCCGCTGAATGACTCGACCGGCGCTGCAGTGGTGCTGCTGGTCATCGGTCTGGTGCTGTTGTGGGGCGGTATTGCCGTCTGGCGCATGTGCCGTCGACGCCTGCGTCGCCCCAGCGATCTGAGCCTCTCACCGCACCTGATGAAAAAACGCGACTGACAGCCGTTCTGCCTGGGTAAACTAGCCCCCTTCGTGGAGGCCCCGATGCAAGACGACGATTTTTCCCTGTTCAAAGCCGAGCTGCGTGGCGTCAAGCCGATCAAGCACGACCGCGCCGATACCGGCAAACCCAAACCCGACCGCACGCAACAGGCCACCCTGCGCCAGGCGGCGACCATTCGCCAGGAATCGACCAAGGTCGACGGCCTGTCCGATCAGTTCGTGATCGATGTGGGCGCCGAAGACCCGCTGTACTGGGCAGGCAATGGCGTCCAGGACGGCCAGATGCGCAAGCTCAAGCTCGGCCAGATCGCTTTCGAGGGCAGCCTCGACCTGCACGGCATGAGCGTCGAGAAAGCCCGGGACACGCTCTGGGAATTCCTTGCCGAGGCTACGCGCATCGAAGTCCGCTGCGTGCGCATCACCCATGGCAAGGCCGTGCGCATGGACGGCCGCAAGCCGATGATCAAGAGTCACGTCAACACCTGGCTGCGCCAGCACCCGCAGGTACTCGGCTTCACCTCCTGCCTGGCCAAGCACGGCGGCACCGGTGCGGTTTACGTGATTCTCAAGCGCACCATGATGGATGGCCGCGACGAATAAGCGACAGCTCGAGCGGCCAATGACGACAACCGTCTCCGTACACCGCCTACAACCCTTGCCAGCTTAGCGACTGCGCCCTACCCTGCGCGTCTGTGCATTTGAGTCCCCACAGGAAACCCCATGTCCCTGGAACAGAATTACACCGCGATCCTTGGCCAGCTTGGCGAGGACGTGTCCCGCGAAGGCCTGCTCGACACCCCCAAGCGTGCTGCCAAAGCCATGCAGTACCTCTGCCGCGGTTACCAGCAGACGCTGGAGGAAGTCACCAACGGCGCGCTGTTCAGCTCCGATAACAGCGAAATGGTGCTGGTCAAGAACATCGAGCTGTATTCGCTGTGCGAGCACCACCTGCTGCCTTTCATCGGCAAGGCCCACGTCGCCTACATTCCCAGCGGCAAAGTCCTGGGGTTGTCCAAGGTCGCACGCATCGTCGACATGTATGCCCGTCGCCTGCAGATCCAGGAAAACCTCAGCCGCCAGATCGCCGAAGCGATTCAGCAGGTCACCGGCGCCCTCGGCGTCGCCGTGGTCATCGAAGCCCAGCACATGTGCATGATGATGCGCGGTGTGGAGAAGCAGAATTCGTCGATGGTCACCTCCGTGATGCTCGGCGAGTTCCGCGAGAACGCCGCGACCCGCAGCGAATTCCTGAGCCTGGTCAATAACTGATCACCTCAGGTGTCGCAAAACAGCCGGCCTTGCGCCGGCTGTTTGCTATCCGCCCCCCACGCACCGATCAGACGCCGCCGTGTAGGAGCGGACTTGTCCGCGAGCTTCTTGGGCTTATCCGCGAATGAGCGCCAACCACAGACCGCCGAGCTCGAGGCCAAGGCCTCTCCTACGACTGCCGCACCCGTAGGGTGGACAACGTGAAGCTTGTCCACCACCGTCAAACAACGCGTTTCATGCCCCTGTAGGAGCGGGCTTGCCCGCGAGCTTTTGGCTCACCGTAACTCACCTCAGCGCTTCTTGAACCCTTCCCTGGGCTTGCGCCGCAACGGATCGAGCAGCGGCGACAGGCCGTTGTGGTCGATCTCCTGCATCAGCGCCAGCAACCGCCCGATCTCGCCCTGGGGAAAGCCTTCACGGGCGAACCAGTTGAGGTAGTTGCCGGGCAGGTCGGCGATCAGTCGCCCCTTGTACTTGCCATAGGGCATTTCGCGGGTTACCAGCAGTTCGAGGTCTTCGGGTTTCATTGGCGGGTCATGGGCTTCTGGGAAGTGCAGGATTATGCCCAATGCGCCGGCATGATGTTCGCCGTTCGGCATCACGACGGGCCAGCGTCGACAAACTCGGGTAAGCTTCGCGACCGCCATTTTTCACCCGAGGTAGTTGTTCGATGATTCTCAAGGTACTGCGCAACGGCCTCGGCCAACTGATCGTGCTGATCGACCTGCTGACCCGTCCCGCCAAGCTCAAGCGCACCCCCGAAGCCCAGGCCGCCGTCGAGCAGGCCACGCAGAACATGGCGCTGTACCAGTTCAACGCCTGCCCCTTCTGCGTGAAAACCCGCCGCACGCTGCACAAGCTCAACCTGCCGGTGGCCCTGCGCGACGCCAAGAACGACCCGGTTCATCGCCAGGCTCTGGAACAGCAAGGTGGCAAGATCCAGGTGCCGTGCCTGCGCATTGATGAAAACGGCCAGACCACCTGGCTGTACGAGTCCAAGGCTATCGCCGCCTACCTGCAGGACCGCTTCGCTGCCTGAAGCCGCCCCTCGCCTGCCTGCGCCTCTGCCGGTCGTCTGCTGACGGCCTCCAGGGGCCGCACAAGTCTGCACCGACGTGCGTTTGCCTCTACGCTGAATAGAACCCTTCTCATTTGGCGTTCCGATGCACGATGAACCCACTGAAGCAGTCGATCATGTTCGTGCTGTTGCTCCTGGTGGCCATGTTCATCAGCGGCATGTGGGTCATGTCTTCGCTCAACCTCGGTTATTCGCAGCAGGCCCTGTCTGACCTTCGGCGCACCCAGATCGAAGACACGTTCAAAGCCAACCTCGAACGGATCGACGCCCGTCACCAGCTGATGGAGCAGAACACCGAGGATCTGGCACGCCTGGGCGAGACGTTCAATCGCCTGCGCCTCGACCGTGACAGCAACCAGGAACTGGAAACCGCCCTGCGCCAGCATGTGCGCGACTTTCCCGAAGCCTTCGGCGGCGGTATCTGGTTCGAGCCCCAGGCGTTCTCCATCGCTGCTTACAGCGTTGCCCGTTACGCCTATTGGGCGGCTGAAAACCGCATCGCCGTGGTTCGCCACCACGGGCAGAGCACCTACCAGCAGCAGGAGTGGTACCGCACAGCGCTGCCCCCGGACTGGAGCCAGACCCCGCTGCAACCGCATCCCTATTACTGGAGCGCGGCCTACTACAGCGAGCAGGCCCAGGCGATGCTGATCACCCTGGCCAGCCCGATGCACAACCAGGATGGCCGGATCATCGGCTTGGCCACCACCGACTGGCGCACCGAGGAAGCCATCAAGCTGATCGGCCGGGTCCGGGTCACGCCCAGCAGCTTCGCCTTCCTGCTCGACAGCGCCAACCGCAACCTGTCCAGCCCGACACAAGGCAACGGCGGACAACCCGCCGAACCGGTCATGCACGCCATTCTCACGTTGATAAAGGGCCGCAACGGCGCAGGGCGGGAACGGCGCCCTGCCCACGGCGTGATGCAGCGTGAAACCCTCACGGTAGATGGCGTTGCCTACGCCCTGCTGCATGCCCGTACGCAGTCGGGCATGTTGTTCGGGCTCGGGGTGCCGCAGCACGAAATCGACTCGGTACTCGAACCGATGCGCCAGAGCAATTACCGGATCCTGGCCATCACCGGGGTGAGCCTGCTCGCCCTGTCGGGGCTGATTCTGTATTTCGTGGCCGGCATCATGCGCCAGCTCGACGCCTCCTACACCGACCCCCTGACCCAGTTGCCGAACCGCGCCAGGCTGCTGCAGGACCTCAAGCGACACCCGCGCAGCAGCCTGATCCTGATCAATCTGGACGCCTTCAAGGAGATCAACGGCTTCTTCGGCCACGAGTGCGGCGACTATGTGCTGACCAACCTGGCCAACCAGCTCGCCTACGTGCTCGCCCAGGACAGCGAACAGGGCCGGCAGCGGCTGTACAAGATGAGTGCCGATGAATTCGCCGTACTGATCGACGAACAGCTCGATGCCCACCACCTGGAGATACGCCTGCAGACCCTCTCCGCTTTCATCCAGACGCGGCTTCTGCTCTGGCATGACCAGGAAATCAACCTCACCGCCACCCTGGGCGCGGCGGCATTTACCGGCAAGCAGCCGGTGGATGTGCTGTCGGCAGCAGCCATTGCCCTGAAGCTGGCGCGCCAGCAGCAGAAAAACCACCTGATCTACGACCCGCTGCTGAAATTGCGCGAGCGCTACGAGCACAACCTGCTGTGGGCCAGCCACCTGAAGCAGGCGTTGCAGGACGACCGCATCTGCCCTTATTTCCAGCCGATCATGGACAACCACAGCGGCCAGATCAGCAAGTTCGAATGCCTGGTGCGCATGCTCGACGAGCATGGCCACCCGGTGAACCCGGCGCTGTTCCTCGATGTGGCGAAGCGCATTCGCCTGCACCGGCAGATCACGCGGATCATGGTGGAAAAGTGCTGCGCGGTGTTCCGCGACCTGCCCTTCGAGTTTTCCATCAACCTGTCCTACGAGGACATGATCGACCCCGAACTGACGCGGTTCATCAAGCTCAAGCTGCTGCAGAGCGGCATCGGCCCGCGGCTGATCTTCGAGATACTCGAATCCGAAGGCATAGAGAACTACAAGAAGGTGCACACCTTCATCAGCGAGGTGAAGGCGCTGGGCTGCCGCATCGCCATCGACGATTTCGGCACCGGCTACTCCAACTTCGAGCACCTGCTGCGCCTGAACATCGACGTGATCAAGATCGACGGCAGCCTGATCAAGCAGCTCGACACGGACGCCAACGCCTACAGCGTGACCCTCGGGATCGTCAATTTCGCTCGCAGCCTGGGCATGCAGACGGTCGCCGAATTCGTGCACAGCCCGGCCGTGCAGCAGAAGGTGCAGGCCCTGGGTATCGACTACTCCCAGGGCGCGCATATCGGCATGCCCCAGGCGAACCTGGTGATTCGCCCATCATTCCAGGCGCATGCCGATACCCTGTAGGCCTGCGGGTATTACTGCGCCGCGACGACGCGGATCTGGCCCACCATGCCGGCCTGGTAGTGCCCGACGATCAGGCAGGCGAAGTCGAAATCGCCCGCCCGGTTGAAGGTCCAGATCAGTTCGCCCTGCTGCCCCGGCTCGACATGGGACATGTACGGCATGTCGTGCTGCATGCCAGGCATCTTGGCCATCATCGCCGCATGGGCGTCCAGCTCGGCCTTGTTGCCGAGCACGAACTCATGCATCACCGCGCCCTGGTTGTGGTGAACGAAACGAATGGTTTCGCCCTGCTTCACTTCGATCAGCTCCGGGCTGAAGCGCATCTGATCGCTCATGCTCACTTCGATGACCCGGTCGACGGCCTTGGGATCACCGGCAATCCCCCAGGGTTTCTGCTCACTGCTCGGCGCATGACTCGAGTGGGCATTGCCGTGGTCGGCAGGCGCAGCGCCATGCCCGGCATGGGCATCGCTATGGGCCAATGCCAGGGGGCTGATCAGGGTGGAGGCTGCCACCAGGATCAGGGCGGCCAGGTTCAATCGCTGTTTCATTATGGTTTCCTTGCGCGCTGCAGGGTGAGCGCGTCGCATACGTACGAAAGTGGCAATTGCGTGCAATCGCCGGGCATCAGCTGCAGGCGCCCCGGTGTGGGACGCGCTGCCGTTCAGGTGAACAGTGGCTGACGCGGAGGTCGTTCCGGCGTGTCGGCGATGAAACCATTGAAAAGAACAAGTGCCGCCAGGGACGGCTCACTGGCTTGCCAGGGAGAAAGGCTGCTCGCCGAGCTGTTCAGCACGGCGGCGCCTACACAGCCTGCGCACAGGCTGCAGGTACCGCTGTCCGGGGACGATTGATGCGCAGGATTGGCGTGGTGTTGCGGAGCAGAGGCGACACGGTGCTCAGCGTCGCCATAGTGCGCGGTCATGTCCGGCATGCCGGCGGCGAAGGATGGCGGCAACGCATGGCACGCCTGCATCACGCTGGCAGCCGTCGCCTGCGCCGGGAGAGCGAGCAACAGCAACCAGATCAGAGCGATACGCCAGGGTGAACGCATGGGTATTCCAAGGGAGCAACAGGCGGACAACGCGGAGAATAGGCGGCAATTCCCTGGGTTGTCACGCGGTGCTGATCAGTCCTGCATGGCCACGTGCCGTGGATGGCTGGCAACGCGCTCCAGCCAGGCCCGAATGGCCGGGAAGTCGCTGAGGTCGAACCCGCCTTCATCGGCTACGTGGGTGTAGGCATAGAGGGCGATGTCGGCGATGGAATAGTCATCGCCCACCAGGTACGGCGTGCGCTGCAATTGCTTCTCCATGACCTTCAGCGCTTTGTAGCCCCGGGCCTGGCAGACCTGGTACTCCTCGCGGCGCTCTTGCGGCATGCCCTGGTACAGCTGGATGAATCGGGCAACGGCGACATAAGGTTCATGGCTGTACTGCTCGAAGAACTGCCACTGCAGCACCTGGGTACGCAGGCGCGGCTCGGTCGGCAGGAAGTCGCTCTTGTCGGCCAGGAAGTTGAGAATGGCGTTGGACTCCCACAGGCATGTACCGTCTTCCAGTTCCAGGACCGGAATCTTGCCGTTGGGGTTCTTCGCCAGAAACGTTTCGCTCTGGGTCTCGCCGCGCAGAATATCGACCGGTATCCACTCATACGGCACGTCGAGCAGGTGCAGCATCAACTTGACCTTGTAGCAGTTGCCCGACCGGTGATCGCCATAAACCTTGTACATGCCCGTCCCCTCTCCTTGATTCATCCTCTGCTGTTCAATGACCGCTCGCTCACGCGCCGGCCTGTGCCTCACGAATTACATTGGCCAGTCGCTTGAGCCCCTCGCCCAGGCGCTCCGGCGCCACGTGGCTGAAGTTCAGGCGCAGGTGGCCTGGGTGCTGGTCCGGGTCGATGAAGAACGGCTCGCCCGGCATGAATGCCACGTTCTGCGCCAGCGCCGGAGCCAGCAGTGTGCGGGTGTCCAGCGGCTGCTTGAGGGTCAGCCAGAAGAACAGGCCACCCTGGGGAATCTGCCAGTCGGCCAGGTCGCTGAAATGCTCTTCCAGCACCGCCTGCATGGCATCGCGGCGCAGGCGGTAGAAATCACGCAGCTCGGCCAGGTGGCCACGGTACTGCTCGCTGCCCAGCCATTGCAGCGCCTGCCACTGGCCGATGCGGTTGGTGTGCAGGTCAGCCGATTGCTTCAGGCGCAGCAGGTGCGGGAACAGGTCCGGCGTGGCAATCAGGTAGCCGACGCGCAGGCCCGGCAGCAGGGTCTTGGACACGGTGCTGGTGTAGATCCAGCTGGCCTTTTTCAGGCGCTTGACGATGGGTGTAGCGCTGCCGGCGTCGAACACCAGCTCGCGGTAGGGTTCGTCTTCGATCAGGGTCACGCCGAATTCGTCCAGCAACGCCGCCACGGCATCACGTTTGGCTTCGCTGTAGCGCACGGCAGACGGATTCTGGAACGTCGGAATCAGGTAGGCGAAGGCCGGCTTGTGCTGTTCCAGGCGCTGACGCAGGGCGTCGATCTGCGGGCCATCGGCTTCCTGCGGCACGGCGATGCAGTCGGCACCGAACAGCTGGAAGGCTTGCAGGGCTGCCAGGTACGTCGGCGCTTCGAGCAGCACTTCGGTGCCCGGGTCGATGAACAGCTTGCTGGCCAGGTCCAGGGTCTGCTGCGAACCACTGACGATCAGCACCTGGCTGGCATCGCAGGGCACGCCCAGGGCGCGGGCTTCGGCGGCAACGGCTTCACGCAGCGCCGGCTCGCCTTCGCTCATGCCGTATTGACCCATGCTCGCCGGCATTTCGCTCCAGTCGACTTTGGGCAGCATCGGTTCGGCAGGCAGGCCACCGGCGAAGGACATGACTTCCGGGCGTTGCGCTGCGGCAAGGATTTCGCGGATCAGAGAGCTTTTGAGGCGGGCAACGCGTTCGGAGAAAGCCATGGAATATCACCGGTAGCAAAGGCAAGGAAAAATAAGTCAAACTGCTTGACCGAAACTACGATGCCTCGGGCAGATACGTCAATATGCTTGACCTTAAAAATCCGACCACTCAGCAGGCGGCCATGGAGGCCTTCTTCCTCGGTTACCAGGCGTTCACCGCCAAACCCGATGAAATGCTGGCGCGCCGTGGGCTGTCGCGGGTGCACCACCGTGTGCTGTTTTTTATCGCCAAGTACCCGGGCTTGAGCATGAAGGAACTGCTCGGCTACCTGGGCGTGAGCAAGCAGGCGTTGAACACGCCGTTGCGTCAATTGCAGGAAATGCACCTGGTCGAGAGCGTCGCCGCGGCGGACGACAAGCGCAAACGCCTGCTGGTGTTCACACCGGAGGGGGCCAAGCTGGAAGCCGCCTTGCGCCGCGAGCAGGCCAAGTTGCTACGGCGCGCCTTCGCCGAGGCAGGAGAAGCGGCGGTGAATGGCTGGCTGACGGTCAACCAGACCCTGCGCAAAGGGCCAGGCAACGAGGGCTGACCGGCTCCCTGCCCCGCCTGATCAGGCCGACTGCGACAGTTCGCCGGCGGCCTTGAAGAACACCAGGGCCATCGCCACGCTCGCGCCGAGCAGTGGGAACAGCGCCAGTAGGATCAGGACGATGGTGGCGAGCATGATGCCGCCGATGATGTTCATCCAGGCCATGACGTTGAACACCGGGTAGACGTTCTGCGCCTGGCGAAAGCGAATCCCCAGCCAGGTCAGCAACACGCCATAGACGCACATCAGGCCGAAGTAGATGAACATCGGCGTGCCCATCACGCTGGTGGCCTCGCCCCAGATCAGCTCCATGACGACCAGCAGCAACGCCACGATGACCACCGCCCAGACCGGGATGTTCAAGCCTGTGGCGCTGAAACGCTGTTCGGCGAAGTGCTTCATGCGTACCAGCAGGTAGCAACCGAGAACCGTCACCGCCGGGCTGAGCCAGGTGCTGATCTGCATCAGCATGGGGTCTTCCAGAAGGCCAGAGGCGAACGCGATGCCGAGCAGCACCACGGCGCCCAGCACCGACACCAGGCTCAGCCAGCCAAGCATGCGCAGTTGGCCGACCGTCCAGCCTTCCAGGGCACGGGGAGCAGCATCATCCACCAGGGCGACCTGGGGAGCGGCGTAGGGGTTGTTTTCAGTGGACATCGCGGTTCCTTGTGCGCGGTTACAGATAGCCGCGCACATTACCCGCTGTGCCACTTTTCGCCAATCGACTGTATCGCCTTTTACGTTTCTGTCTGTACGGCGACGGGCGGCAGCACTGCGCATAGTCTTGCAGTCATCAACCCCGAGTAGCCCGTCATGACCACCGAACTGCTGATCGCCTTCATCGCGTTTGCCTTTGTCACCTCGGTGACGCCGGGCCCCAACAACATGATGCTGCTGGCCTCGGGGGTGAATTTCGGCCTGCGCCGCAGCGTGCCGCACATGCTCGGCATCAGCCTGGGTTTCATGGTGCTGGTGATGGCTGTGGGCCTGGGGCTCGGCCAGGTATTCGAGCGTTTCCCGCTGCTGTACACCGTGCTGCGCTACGTGGGCGCCGCCTACCTGCTGTACCTGGCCTGGAAGATCGCCAATGCCGGCGCGCCGGACAGCCAGAGCGGTCCGCAGGGCAAGCCTTTCAGCTTTCTCCAGGCGGCTGCCTTCCAGTGGGTCAACCCCAAGGCCTGGGTCATGGCGATCGGCGCCATCACCACCTACACGCCCCACGAAAATTTCGTCACCAATGTGCTGCTGATCGCCGCCCTCTTCGCCCTGGTCAATTGCCCCAGTGTCGGCATCTGGACCATGGCCGGCAGCCTGCTGCGCAATTGGCTCGACAACCCAAAAGTGCTGCGCGCCTTCAATATCCTGATGGCGCTGCTGCTGGTCGCGTCGCTGTACCCGATCCTCGCTGACGTAAAAGGAGTGCTGTAATGTCCGACGCCACCCAGGCGCGCCTGCGCCCCCTGGCCGATACCTCGACCTCTGCGGTGGTGGCGGGCTTCATTGCCATGCTCACCGGCTACACCAGCTCCCTGGTGCTGATGTTCCAGGCCGGCCAGGCCGCCGGCCTCACCAGCGGGCAGATTTCATCGTGGATCTGGGCGTTGTCGGTCGGCATGGCGATCACCAGCATCGGCCTGTCGCTGCGCTACCGCGCGCCGGTGATGGTCGCCTGGTCGACCCCCGGCGCCGCGCTGCTGATCACCAGCCTGCCGAACGTGCCATACAGCGAAGCGATTGGTGCCTACATCCTCTGCTCGGCGCTGATCGTGCTGTGCGGCGTGACTGGCAGCTTCGATCGCATCATGCGCCGCATCCCGGGCTCCATCGCAGCGGCGCTGCTGGCCGGGGTGCTGTTCAAGATCGGCCTGGAAATCTGCGTGGCGGCCGAGCAGCAGCCGCTGCTGGTGGTGGCCATGCTCCTGGCCTACCTGCTGGGCAAACGCCTGGCGCCGCGCTACGCGGTGCTTGCAGCACTGGTGGTGGGCTGCGTGCTGGCCGGGGTGTTCGGCCTGCTCAACTTCAGCCAGTTCGAGCTGCAACTGGCAGTCCCGGAATGGACCACTCCCAGCTTCTCGCTGGCCGCCTCGATCAGCATCGGCATCCCGCTGTTCATCGTCGCCATGGCTTCGCAGAATCTGCCGGGCATGGCGGTGCTGAGGGCCAACGGTTATGACGTGCCGGCCTCGCCGCTGCTCAATACCACCGGGGTGGCTTCAATCCTCATGGCCCCATTCGGCTCCCATGGCATCCATATGGCGGCCATCAGCGCGGCGATCTGCGCCGGCCCGGAAGCCCACGAAGACCCGCGCAAGCGCTACACCGCAGCGGTCTGGTGCGGGATTTTCTACGGCATCGCGGGAATCTTCGGTGCGACCCTGGCGGCCCTGTTCGCCGCGCTGCCCAAGGCGCTGATCCTGTCGATCGCCGCCCTCGCCCTGTTCGCCTCGATCATCGGCGGCCTGACCCAGGCCATGCAGGAGCCGAAGGAGCGCGAAGCGGCGCTGATCACCTTCCTGGTCACCGCCTCCGGCATGACCCTGTTCTCGGTCGGCTCGGCGTTCTGGGGCATCGTCGCGGGCCTGCTGACCCTGCTCATCCTCAACTGGGGCAAGTCCGACAGCTGACCTCCTGGCTAAAACGAAAAAAGGCGCCCTCGGGCGCCTTTTTCATGGGTGCAGTTCAGGCCTCGGCGGCCAGCTGCTTGCCATGGGCGAAGTTGACCCACCAGCCGAACAGCGCGGCGGTGAAGAACATGATGATGCTGTAGATCGCCGCCGGGATGGCCATGGTCGAGTTGTTCAGCAGCAGCGGGCTCAACGCCAGGGCAATCGCCAGGGTGCCGTTGTGGATGCCGATTTCCATGCCGATGGCCACTGCCTGGCGCAGGCTCAGCTTGCACAGGCGCGGCACGTAGTAACCGACCGCCAGGCTGATCAGGTTGAACGCCAGCGCCGCTCCGCCCACCAGCGGTGCGTAATCGACGAACGTCTGCCAGTCCTTGACCACCGCAAGCAGGATGATGATCAGCAGGAACAGCGCGGAGATGATTTTCACCGGCTTTTCCATGCGTGCGGCGAAGCCAGGGAAGCGACTGCGCAGCCACATGCCGATGGCCACCGGGCCGAGCACGATGACGAACACCTGCACCACCTTGGCGAACTGCAGCGGGATGGCCTGGTCGCCGTCCATGAAGTACGCCAGCGACAGGTTGACGATAAACGGCATGGTCAGGATGGCGATCACCGAATTGACCGCGGTCAGGGTGATGTTCAGCGCCACGTCGCCGTGGGCCAGGTGGCTGTAGAGGTTGGCCGTGGTGCCGCCGGGCGACGCCGCCAGCAGCATCATGCCCACGGCCAGGGCCGGCGCCAGGCCGAACGCCTGGACCAGGAAGAAACACACCAGGGGCAACAGCAGCAATTGGCAACCCAGGCCGATCAGCACCGGCTTGGGAAACTTGGCCACCCGGGCGAAATCCGCCAGGGACAGTGACAGGCCGAGCCCCAACATGATGATGCCCAAGGCAACGGGCAGGAAAATGGTCAGTAACGGATCTGCGGTCATTCTTGTTCTACTCCGGGATCGAAACAGCGCACGATTCTGGCGAGAGCCTGATTGGGTCCGCAGTGACTTTAGCGGCCAATCGGCGGCTGCGGGGTAGCAAAATGTAAAAAGGCGCCCATCAGGCGCCTTTCTTTACCACAACGGCGTGTCAGATGGCCGTTGCACCGCCATCGACGGCCAGCGCCTGGCCGGTGGTGAAGGCCGCGTTGTCGCAGCACAGGTACAGCACGGCGCTGGCGATTTCCTCGACCTTGCCGATGCGCCCGACTGGGTGCATGGCGGCGGCGTACTCGCCCTTCTTCGGGTCGGACTCGTAGGCGCGGCGGAACATGTCGGTGTCGATCACCGCCGGGCACACGGCGTTGACGCGGATTTTCTTCTTCGCGTATTCGATAGCCGCCGACTTGGTCAGGCCGATCACCGCATGTTTGGACGCCGCGTAGATGCTCATCTTCGGCGCCGCACCGAGCCCGGCCACCGAGGCGGTGTTGACGATGGCGCCGCCGCCCTGGGCCAGCAGCAGCGGGATCTGGTGTTTCATGCACAGCCAGACGCCTTTGACGTTGACGCCCATGATGGCGTCGTACTCGCTTTCCTCGCCGTCGGCCAGCTTGCCCTTCTCGATCTCGATACCGGCGTTGTTGAAGGCATAGTCCAAACGCCCGTAGGCCTCGACCGTTGCCGCCATCAGCGCCTGGACCTCGGCATCGCGGGTCACGTCGCAACGCACGAACAGTGCCTCGCCACCGGCCGCCCGGATCAGCTCGACCGTGCCTTCACCGCCCGCCGCATCCACATCGGAAACCACCACCTTGAGGCCCTGGCCGGCGAAGGCCAAAGCAGTCGCACGGCCAATGCCCGCTGCTGCGCCGGTGACCAGGGCAACCTGGCCGGAGAAGGTAAAACTCATCTGTGCATCCTCATCCAAGGGAAACGTCTGCGTGGAGTCTAGCCAGCGCAGCGGCCGGTGCGGCAGCACTATTCGAGCAGCCATTGGCGACCCATGGATTGCAGTGATTGATCGACCACTTTGTCATCATCCATATCGATCACACCCCATTCGGCGCCATCGCCCGACTTGCTCCGAGCGCCATAGGGGGCTATCACAACCCTTTCCGCTCAATGAGTACCTGCCATGACTGCCCCACTCAACCGCCAGTTTCTCCTCGCCCAGCGCCCGGTCGGGATGCCCAGCCGCGAGACCTTCAACTACGTGGAAAGCCCGGTCGGTGAACCCGGCCCTGGCCAGATTCTTGTGAAAAACGCTTACCTGTCCCTCGACCCGGCCATGCGCGGCTGGATGAACGACGCCAAGTCGTACATCGCCCCCGTCGGTATCGGCGAGGTGATGCGTGCCCTGGGCGTGGGCCAGGTGGTTGCCTCGCAACACCCGGATTTTGCCGTCGGTGATCACGTCAACGGCGCTCTGGGCGTGCAGGATTACTTCCTCGGCGAGCCCAAGGGTTTCTACAAGGTCGACCCGAGCCGCGCGCCGCTGCCGCTGTACCTGTCAGCGTTGGGCATGACCGGCATGACCGCCTACTTCGCCCTGCTCGATGTCGGCGCGCCCAAGGCCGGCGAAACCGTGGTGATTTCCGGCGCTGCCGGCGCGGTGGGCAGCATCGCCGGGCAGATCGCCAAGCTCAAAGGCTGCCGGGTGGTGGGTATCGCTGGTGGCGCGGACAAGTGCCGTTTCCTGGTGGACGAACTCGGCTTCGATGCGGCCATCGACTACAAGCAGGAAGACCTGCACGGCGCGCTCAAGCGCGAGTGCCCGAAAGGCGTGGACGTGTATTTCGACAACGTGGGCGGCGAGATCCTCGATGCCGTGCTGACGCGCATCAACTTCAGGGCCCGGGTGGTGATCTGCGGCGCCATCAGCCAGTACAACAACAAGGAAGCGGTGAAAGGCCCGAGCAACTACCTGGCCCTGCTGGTCAACAGCGCGCGCATGGAAGGCATGGTGGTGATGAGCTACGCCTCCCGCTTCAGCGAAGCGGCCAAGGAAATGGGCGGCTGGCTGGCCAGCGGGCAGTTGAAATCCAAGGAGCATGTGATCGACGGGTTGGAAACCTTCCCAGAAACCCTGCTCAAGCTGTTCAACGGCGGGAATTTCGGCAAGTTGGTGCTAAAGGTCGACTGAGGTGGGAGGTTTGGTCGTGGGCTCGAGAGTTCGCGGCTGAAGCCGTTCCTACGGAACTCGCGGTGGTCAGAAGTACTTGGGTGTCGCTTCGCTCGACCCAGGCTACGGGCTAGTTTTCTTGTGGGAGGGGCTTTAGCCGCGAGCTTCTAATTTTCGCGGCTAAAGCCCCTCCCACAAACGGCGACCTCCCTCCTGCCCTAGGCCACCGCCAGGTCTTCGTCCTGTTGCTTGAGCGGCCGCCAGCGGCGCAGCAGCATGTACAACGTCGGAATCACGAACAGGGTGAAGAAGGTGCCCACCAGCAAGCCGCCGACGATCACCCAGCCGATCTGCTGACGGCTTTCCGCACCCGCCCCGCTGGCAATGGCCAGGGGCAGTGAACCCAGGACCATGGCCCCGGTGGTCATCAGGATCGGCCGCAGGCGCTGCACCGAGGCCTCGATCACCGCTGCCCGTAGTTCCGTGCCTCCCCGCTGCAGGTGGTTGGCGAACTCGACGATCAGGATGCCGTGCTTGGTGATCAGGCCGATCAGGGTCACCAGGCCGATCTGCGAATAGATGTTGAGGGTGCCGCCGAACAGCGTCAGCGCCAGCAAGGCGCCGGCCATCGACAACGGCACGCTGAACAGAATGATCAGCGGGTCGGTGAAGCTCTCGAACTGCGCCGCCAGCACCAGGTAGATGAACGCCAGGGCCAGGGCAAAGATCAGCACGATCCCTGAGCTGGACTCCTTGAAGTCCCGCGAGGTGCCGGTGTAGTCGTATTGGGTCTCGGGCGGGAACACCTGCCGCGCCGCCTGCTCAAGGTGCTCCAGCGCCTCACCGAGGGTGTAACCGCTGCCCACGTTGGCGGTCACCGTCACGGCGCGCAGCTGGTTGAAGTGGTTGAGTTCCCGGGGCGCCACGGTTTCCCGCACGTCGATCAGGTTGGAGAGCTGCACCATGCTGTCGTCGCGGGCGCGGACGTAGACCCGGTCCAGATCCTGCGGGTTGCTGCGGTCGACGTCCTGCAACTGCACCATCACGTCGTACTGCTCGCCGTTCTGTTTGAAGCGCGTGACCTGGCGACTGCCAAACAGGCTTTCCAGGCTACGGCCGATGGTCGCCACGTCGGTGCCGACCGCCACGGCCTGCTCGCGGTTGACGCTGACCTTGAGCTGCGGCGCATTGAGCTTGAGGTCGCTGTCCAGGCTTTCCAGCCCGGGATAGTCGCGCACCCGGTTGAGCAGTTCCTCGACGTAGACCTGCAGCTCCTCGTATTCCATGGACGAGCGGATGACGAAATTCACCGGCTGGTTGCGTGCACTCTGCCCCAGCGGCGGACGGTTGACCGGGAAGGCCCGCACCCCGGCGATGTCGCGTAGCACTGGCAGCAACTCGTCGCGAATCTCGAACTGGCTGCGCGAGCGATCGGCCCAGTCCTCCAGTTTCATGACAGAAATGCCCTGGGCCACGGTGGGGAAACCGGCGATGACCAGGTAGCGATTGGTTTCCGGGACGTTGGCGTAGGCGGCCTCGATTTCCTCGGCATAGCGGCTGGTGTAGCCGATGGTCGCGCCGTCCGGGCCGTTGAATACGCTGATGATGGTGCCGGTGTCCTCGGTGGGCGCCAGCTCGGACTTCAGCCCGGCGAACAGCCAGACGCAGACCAGCATGGTCAGCAGCAGCACCCCGACCACCAGCACCCAGGCAGACAGCGCCCGCTCCAGCACGTGCTTGTAGCGGTAGGTCAGCCCCCGCAGGAAGCTTTCGATCAGGTTGTAGGCGCGGTTGTGGGTCTGGTTGCTCTGGTGAGGCTTGAGCAGGATGGCGCACATCATCGGGGTCAGGGTCAGCGCCACGAAGCCCGACACCAGCACCGCCCCCGCCAGGGTCCAGGCGAACTCGGTGAACAGCTTGCCGGTGGTGCCCTGCATGAAGCCGATAGGCGCGAACACCGCTGCCAGGGTCAGGGTCATGGCGATCACCGCGAAGGCGATCTCACGGCTGCCCTTGAGCGCCGCCTGCATCGGGCGCATGCCCTCCTCGATATGCCGGTGAATGTTCTCCAGCATCACGATGGCATCGTCCACCACCAGGCCGATGGCCAGGACCATGGCCAGCAGAGTCAGGGTGTTGATGGTGAAGCCCATCAGCGACATCAGGGCGAAGGCGCCGATCAGCGAGACCGGAATGGTCACCAGCGGGATGATGGTCGCGCGCAGCGAGCGCAGGAAGATGAAGATGATCAGGATGACCAGCCCCACCGCTTCCCAGATGGTGACGAAGACGTTGTCGATGGATTCGCGGATGAACAGCGAGTTGTCGTTGGCGACGGCCATTTGCATGCCGTCGGGCAACAGCTCGCGGATGTCTGGCAGCGCCGCGCTCAGGCCGTCGGAGATTTCCAGCGGGTTGGCGGTGGCTTGCTTGATCATGCCCATGGACACCGCCGGGCGTCCCTTGTAGCGCACCACACTGCGTTCGTCGGCGGCACCGATCTCGGCATGACCGACGTCGGATAGGCGCAGCAGATAACCGCGGGAATCATCGAGGATCAGTTCGTTGAACTGCTCCGGGGTGTTCATGTCGGTTTCCGACAGCACGGTGAATTCGCGCTGGCGGGATTCGATACGTCCGGCGGGGATCTCCACGTTCTGTCGGCGCAGCGCGTCTTCCACGTCCTGTACGGTGAGGTTGTGGGCGGCGAGCTTCTCCGGGTCGAGCCAGATACGCATGGCGAAGGTCCGGGCGCCGCGCACCTGCACCTCGGAGACACCCGGGATGGTCTGCAGGCGATCCTTGATCACCCGCTCCAGCACGTCGGTGATTTCCATGGCGCTGTAGCGGTCGCTGTAGAACGCCAGCCAGATCACCGGCTGGGCGTCGGCCTCGACCTTCTGCACGATGGGCTCGTCGATCTCGTCCGGCAGCAGCCCGCGAACCCGCCCCAGGCGGTCGCGCACGTCGTTGGCCGCTTCATCGGCATTGCTGCCCAGGCGGAACTGCGCGGTGATCTGGGTGTTTTCAGAACGGCTGATGGAGCTGACGAAATCCAGGCCGTCGATGCCCGACAGCACGTCCTCGATCGGCTGGGCGACCTGGGATTCCATGATTTCCGGGCTGGCACCGGGATAGAGCACGTTGACCGTGACGATTGGTACGTCGATGTTCGGGTACTCGCGCACGGCCAGACGGTCGTAGGCCATCAGGCCGAGCAGCACCACGATCAGCGACAGAACGGTGGCAAAGACCGGTCGGCGGATACAGATATCCGACAGGGTCATGGCACCAGTGCCCCCGGCTTGGTACGCACGGCGGTGCCCTGGTTGACCTTCTGCCAGCCGGCGCTGATCAGGGTTTCATCACCCTGCAGGCCTTCGACGACTTCGACGCCGCCATCCAGGCGCCGGCCCAGTTTCACTTCGCGGCGGTCCACCTTGCCGTCGACCACCAGGTTGACCAGCAACTGGTCGCCAACCGGCATCACCGCTTCCTCCGGAATGACCAGCGCACCGGGGCGTTCCGCCAGGATCACGTAGACCTTCACGAACTGCCCCGGGCGCAGGCGACGGTCGTCGTTGTCGATATGGGCGCGGATCGCCTGGCTGCGCCCTACTTCGTCCAGACGGGGGTTGATGGCGAAGATTTCCCCACGAAAACGTTCGTTGGGATAGGCATCGAGGCTGATTTCGACGATCTGCCCCAGACGCACCTGGCTGACGGCCTTCTGCGGGATGCGGAAGTCCACCTTCAGCGGGTCGAGCACTTCCAGGTTGACGATGTCCTGGCCGGCGCTCAGGTAGTCGCCGGGGCTGACCTGGCGCAGGCCGAGCACGCCATCGTAGGGCGCGAGAATCTGGGTCTTGTCCAGGCGAGCCTGGGCCAGTGCCAGGCTGGCACGCGCCGCCTGCTGCTGGGCGCTGGCTTCATCGAGGGCCTGGGCATTGCTCGCGCCGCGCTTGAACAGCATCTGCGAGCGCTCGAAGTTCTTTTCGGCAAGGTTGAGGTTGGCGCGGGCCTGGGCGAATTCGGCGCGGGAAATGGCGTCGTCCAGGCTGATCAGGCGATCGCCGGCCACCACGGCCTGGCCTTCGCGGAAATGCAGGGCGGCCAGACGGCCTTCGATTTCGGGGCGGATCATCACCGACTCGTCGGAGCGCAGCGAGCCGAAGGTCACCAGTTCATCACGCACCAGCGCCTTTTTTACCGCAACCACCTCGACCATCGGGCCTTCGGCGGCATGCACCAGGGGAAATACGCTCGAGAACAGCAGCGATGCCAACAGGGAACAACGCAGGGAAACGAGCATATCCAACCTCTATGAGTGCGTAGAGGCCGAGTCTAACGGCCTCGCCATAGGACTCGGCCGTCCAAATGTATCCCGATATTATCGCTGTCAGGCCCTCACTGGCGCATGCCGCGACCACTTACCAGCAGGCGGATGCACACCGCGTAGAGCACGGCGGTGGCGACCAGCATGAAGCCGATGGCGACCCCGATGCGGATATCGGAAACGCCAAGAATGCCATAACGGAACGCATTGACCATATGCAGCACGGGGTTGGCCATGGAAACCGTCTGCCAGAACGGCGGCAACAGGCTGATCGAGTAGAACACACCCCCCAGGTAGGTCAGGGGCGTCAGCACGAAGGTCGGGATGATCGAGATGTCATCGAAGTTACGCGCGTAGACCGCGTTGATGAAGCCGCCGAGGGAGAAGATCGTCGCAGTCAGCAGCACCACCAGCACGGTCACACCCAGGTGATGCACCTGCAGATGGGTGAAGAACAGCGACAGCACGGTGACGATCAGGCCCACCGCCAGCCCGCGCAGCACGCCGCCAACCACGTAGCCGGTGAGGATGGTGTGCGGCGACACGGGCGACACCATCAGCTCTTCGACGGAGCGCTGGAACTTGCTGCCGAAGAAGCTCGATACCACGTTGCCGTAGCTGTTGGTGATCACCGACATCATGATCAGGCCCGGCACGATGTACTCCATGTAGCTGAAGCCACCCATGTCGCCGATCTGGCTGCCGATCAGGTTCCCGAAGATCACGAAGTACAGGACCATGGTGATCGCCGGCGGCAGCAGCGTCTGGGGCCAGATGCGGGTGAAGCGACGGACCTCGCGATAGACGATGGTGCGCAGCGCCACCATGTTGGCGGCGAATTCGCTGTTGATGTAGGGCTCGTTCATACCGCCACCTTCGCCAGGTTTTTCTCGACCAGGGATACGAACAGCTCCTCCAGGCGATTGCTCTTGTTACGCAGGCTGACGACCTCGATGTTCTGCACGGCCAGTTGGCGGAACAGCTCGGTCACACCGAGGCTCTTCTCCACCTGGACTTCCAGGGTGTGGGCGTCGAGCAACTGCGCCGGATAGCCTTGCAGCGCTGGCGGCACCAGCAGCGAATTCTTGATATCGAGCAGGAAGGTTTCCACGTGCAGCTTGCTCAGCAGCTCACGCATGCTGGTGTTCTCGACGATGCGGCCGTGGTCGATGATGCCGATGTTGCGGCACAGCTGTTCGGCCTCCTCCAGGTAGTGCGTGGTGAGGATGATGGTGATGCCCTCCTCGTTCAGCTCGGTGAGAAAGCTCCACATCGAGCGCCGCAGTTCGATGTCCACGCCAGCAGTCGGCTCATCGAGGATCAGCAGGCGCGGCTGATGCACCAGGGCGCGGGCGATCATCAGGCGGCGCTTCATGCCCCCGGACAGTTCGCGCGAAGCGACGTTGCGCTTGTCCCACAGGCCGAGCTGGTTCAGGTACTGCTCGGTGCGTTCCTTGGCGATGCGCGCCGGAATGCCGTAGTAACCCGCCTGGGTCACGACGATGTCGAACACCTTCTCGAACTGGTTGAAGTTGAACTCCTGGGGCACCACGCCGAGGCAGCGCTTGAGCGCGTAGGGGCTGGTGTCCAGATCATGGCCAAAGACATTCACCGTGCCGCTGGACTTGGTCACCAGGGTGGACAGGATGCCGATGGTGGTGGACTTGCCGGCACCGTTGGGGCCGAGCAGTGCGAAGAAGTCGCCTTCGGCGACGTCGAGATCGATACCGTGCAAGGCCTGGAAGCCGTTGCCGTAGGTTTTGGTCAACTGCCGGATGGACAGAGCGGTACTCATAGAAAACGCATGCACCTTATTGAAATGAGAAGACGGAAACGGGCCGCGTCGCGCGCGCCATCTCGCTCAAGTCTAGCGTCAGAGCGGGTCGTGCGCAGGCGGCCGGCATTGCAGGCGGCAATGAATGCTCAGCAGCCTACCAGCCTCAGCGCAGGATGAAAGGCGTCGGTATCAATGTTCGCTATCAGCCTCAGGCATGATCGGCTTCGGATTGCATGTCACCGGCAATGAGGGGGGCATCGTCGGCAAACAGATGCGGGTAGCAACCGGCCAGGTAGTCGAAGAAAAACTGTTCCGGCACATCAGCGTACTGTCCATGGTCCGTCAGGTATTCCATATAGCGCTCGCCCTGGTCGTTGAACGGATGAAAGACGCTGTCTTCACGGCCATCGAACTCCAGTGGCGCCACCTTGAGCGCCTCGCACAGTGCCAGGTTGAACGCCGGCGTTGCCTTGACCCAGCGACCGTCCAGATACAGCTCGGTATAGCCATGCATGGCGAACACCTCACTGCGCAGCAATGCCAGCAGGCGCGGCGTGGCCAGGTGATTGCGCACATCCGCCAGGCCGATGCGCGCGGGAATGCCGCAATGCCGGGCGCAGGCAGCCAGCAGCACGGCCTTGGGCACGCAGTAACTCTCCCGGCTGAGCAGTGCATGACTGGCCTTCAGGGTCTGCGGGTCGCGGCTGAAGACGTAAGGGTTGTAGCGCACCTGATCGCGCACGGCGTAATACAGCGCCACGGCCTGTTCACGCAGATCACGACTGTGGCCTCGGGACTGTTCGGCGAACTCAATCAGCGCAGGATGGTCACTATCGATGAAGCGGCCGGGTTCAAGGTACTCATGCATGGGCGTTCTCCAGGACTGTAGCCTCAGTCTAACCACGCTGTTTGCGCCCATGTCATGGCAATCCGGCCAAGCTCACCGCCCTTGTCGCCATCTGGTCGACTAAGCTCGTGACGGTTGCTGCATTCTGTACCGCCGTCATCATGGAGGATTCTGCATGCTCGCTGTCTGGTTGCTCGTTCTTGTCGTCGGCACCGCCTACCTGGCCCATCGCCGTACGCCCCCCGCCACTGCCCTGGCTCTGATTGCCGTCTACCTGATTGCCATGGGTGCCTTCAGTCATGCACCGGGCTGGCTGCTGGCCATTTTCTGGGTGCTTCTGCTGGCAGTGGCCGTGCCGCTGGCGTTGCCGGACCTTCGGCGCAAGCACTTCACCGCGCCGTTGTTCGCCTGGTTCCAGCGGGTGTTGCCACCCATGTCGGCAACCGAGCGCGACGCCATCGAGGCCGGCACCGTGTGGTGGGACGGCGAACTGTTCAGTGGCCGCCCCAATTGGGACACCCTGCTGGCGTACCCCAAGGCGCAGCTGACTGAAGAAGAGCAGGCCTTCATCGACGGCCCGACCGAAGAGCTCTGCGCCATGGTCAGCGACTGGGAAATCGGCCAGCAGATGGACCTGCCGGAGAAAGCCTGGGAGCACATCAAGCAGCACGGCTTCTTCGCCTTGATCATTCCCAAGGAATACGGCGGCAAGGGCTTCTCGGCCTACGCCCACTCCCAGGTGGCGATGAAACTGGCCACCCGCAGCGGCGACCTGGCGTCCACCGTCATGGTGCCAAACTCCCTCGGCCCGGCCGAACTGCTGCTGCACTACGGCACCGACGAGCAGCGCAAGCACCACCTGCCGCGCCTGGCGAGTGGCCAGGACATCCCCTGCTTCGCCCTCACCGGGCCCATGGCAGGGTCCGACGCAGGCGCCATGCCGGATACCGGCATCATCTGCAAAGGCCAGTGGCAAGGCGAGGAAGTCATCGGTCTGCGCCTGACCTGGGAGAAGCGCTACATCACCCTCGGTCCGGTGGCCACCCTCCTCGGCCTGGCCTTCAAGGCCTATGACCCGGATCACCTGCTGGGCGACAAAGAAGAGCTGGGCATCAGCCTGGCGCTGGTGCCCACCGACACGCCAGGAGTGGAAATCGGCCGCCGCCACCTGCCGCTGGGCGCCGCCTTCATGAACGGCCCGAACAGTGGCAAGGACGTATTCATCCCCCTGGATTACCTCATCGGTGGCCAGGAAATGCTCGGCAAGGGCTGGATGATGCTGATGAACTGTCTCTCGGTCGGTCGCTCGATCTCCCTGCCCGCCGTGGGCACCGGCGCCGCCAAGTTCACCAGCCTGACCACCGGGCAATACAGCCAGGTGCGCGAGCAATTCAACGTCCCACTGTCCGCCTTCGAAGGCATCCAGGAAGCCCTGGCGCGCATCGGCGGCAACGCCTGGCTGATGGACAGCGCGCGCATCCTCACCGCCAATGCCGTGGATCTGGGGGAAAAACCCTCGGTACTGTCGGCCATCCTCAAGTACCACCTCACCGAGCGCGGCCGTGAATGTATCGGCCACGCCATGGACGTACACGGCGGCAAGGGCATCATCATGGGCCCCAACAACTACCTGGCCCGCTCCTGGCAGGGAGCACCGATCTTTATCACCGTGGAAGGCGCGAACATCCTGTCGCGCAACCTGATGATCTTCGGTCAGGGCGCCATTCGCTGCCATCCGTACGTACTGAAAGAGATGGCCCTGGCCACCCGCGAGGACCGCGACCAGGCGCTGATCGAGTTCGACGAACTGCTGATGCAGCACATCGGTTTCGCGGTCAGCAACGCGGCCAGCACGCTGGTGCTCAGCCTGACCCTGGGCCTGTTCGGCCAGGTGCCGGGGGACAACCTCAGCCGTCCCTACTTCCGCGCGCTCAATCGCCTGGCCGCCGCCTTCGCCATGCTGGCGGACTTCAGCATGATGCTGCTCGGCGGCGAGCTGAAGCGCCGCGAGCGGCTGTCCGCGCGTCTGGGTGATGCCCTCAGCCACCTGTACCTGGCCTCGGCCGCACTCAAGCGCTATCACGACCTCGACTACCCGGCTCACAGCCAGCCGATGCTGCGCTGGGCCCTGGAAGAGAGCCTGTTCCAGGCCGAACAGGCACTGGACGACTTGCTGGCCAACTTCCCCAACCGGGTATTCGGTTGCGCCCTGCGCGTACTGGTCTTCCCCCTCGGCCGTCGTCACAAAGGACCGAGCGATGAGCTGGATGCGGAAATCGCCGGCATCATCGGGCGCAACAGCGGCGACCCGGCGCTGGAGGAACTGCTCGAAGGGTGCTACCGCCCACGGGGTGAGCAGGACCCGGTCGGTGCCCTGCAACATGCCATGGACCTGCTGCACAGTGCCCGCCCGCTGCACAAGAAGCTGTCCAAGGCCGTGAAGTCCGGTTCGGTGAATCCGACAGCGGGACAAAGCGAAATCGACGCCGCGCTGGCCGCAGGCGTCCTCACCCCGGAGGAAGCCCAGAGCCTGACCCAGGCCGAAGCCGCTCGCCGTGTGGTGATCGATGTCGATGATTTCGCCAAGGACGAACTGACCCTGAGCAGCGGCAAGATACGCTGACCGGCGAACGGGACAGCGGGCGCCGGGAGTCTTATACTCCCGCGCCCGTTTTGCTCACAGGATCTCCGTCATGGCCATCACCAACCTCGATCATCACCTCGCCCTGCTTAATCACCTGCGCGGCATTCTGGTCGCCCTGGGTGAAGCGGAACAGATTCTCGACGACAGCCACGCGATGTTCCTCGAACGCTACGACGAACTGCTCAGCGAACTGCCCCAGGATCCGGAAGGCAGCCTTTACCTGGGCCAGGAACTGATCAGCCAGATTTTCCATCGCTACCCGCAGATTGCCCACCTGGTCCCGCGCGACCTGCTGTGGTTCTTCGGTGGCGATTGCCTGCACTTCATGCCGGACGAAGAAATCGCCCTCTTCCAGCGCCTCGACGAGCGCCGCTTCGAAGCCGAGGAAAACGACGAACCCTTCGACTGGAACCAGGAAAAGCGGTTGCTGGCCCTGCCCACCGACGGCACCAGCCACTGAGATAACGAAAAGGCCCGCACGGCAATGCCGGCGGGCCTTTCCTGATCTGCCTGAGGCAGAAACGAAAAAGCCGCTCTAGTGAGCGGCTTTTTCGTTTATTTGGAGCGGGAAACGAGACTCGAACTCGCGACCCCGACCTTGGCAAGGTCGTGCTCTACCAACTGAGCTATTCCC
>JBLZZJ010000009.1:0-359279 GCA_050282285.1 Pseudomonas sp. | reverse complement strand
GGGTGACCATGATCAGGGTCATGCCCTCGCTGGCCAGTTGCTTGACCACCGCCAGCACCTCGTTGACCAGCTCCGGATCGAGGGCCGAGGTGATTTCGTCGCACAGCAGCACCTTGGGCGACATCGCCAAGGCGCGGGCAATCGCCACCCGCTGTTGCTGGCCGCCGGACAGGCGCTCGGGGTAGGCATCGAATTTCTCGCCCAGGCCGACCCGCTCCAGCATCTGTCGCGCCAGTTGCGCGGCTTCCTGGCGGGGCACCTTCTTTACCACCTGGGGCGCGAGCATCACGTTCTCGCCGACGGTGAGGTGCGGGAACAGGTTGAATTGCTGGAACACCATGCCGACCTTCTGTCGCAGGCTGCGCAGGTCGGCGCGGGCCGCGTCCAGGTATTCGCCGTCGACTTCGATGACCCCGTCGTTGATCGACTCCAGGCCATTCAAGGCCCGCAGCAGGGTGCTCTTGCCCGAGCCGCTGCGGCCGATGATGGCGACCACCTCGCCTTCCTCGACGGTCAGGTCGATGCCTTTGAGCACATGGTGGTCGCCGTAGTATTTGTGCAGGGCGATGACGTTAAGCAGTGACATTCAGCCTCCTTTCCAGGCGGTGGGCGGCGAGCGACAGGGGGTAGCAGAGCAGGAAGTAACCGAGGGCGACGAAGCCGTAGACCATGAAGGGTTCGAAGGTGGCGTTGGCCAGCATGCTGCCGGTCTTGGTCAGCTCGGTGAACCCGATGATCGAGGTCACCGCGGTGCCTTTCACCACCTGCACCGAGAACCCCACGGTGGGCGCAATGGCGATGCGCAGCGCCTGGGGCAGCACCACGTGACGGAGAATCTCCAGGCGGTTCATGGCCAGGCTTTCCGAGGCCTCCCACTGGCCCCGCGGAATCGACTCCACGCAGCCGCGCCAGATCTCGGCGAGGAAGGCGCTGGTGAACAGCGTCAGGGCGATGGCAGCGGCCAGCCAGGGCGAAACGTCGATGCCAAGCAGGGCGATGCCGAAGAACACCATGAACAGTTGCATCAGCAACGGCGTGCCCTGGAACAGCTCGATGTAGCAGCGTGCCAGAACCCGGGGCGCCGACAGCGGGTTGATGCGCGCGAGCAGTACCAGCAGCCCGGCAATGCCACCGCAGACAAAAGCGACCAGCGACAGCAGCAGCGTCCACTGCAGGCCGACCAGCAGGTTGCGCAGGATGTCCCAGAGCGTGAAATCCATCAGCGCACCCCCTGGACGTAGCGCCGGCCGATCCAGGCCAGCAGGTGGCGCACCAGGATCGCCATCGCCAGGTAGATCAGGGTGGTGATCAGGTACGTCTCGAACGCGCGGAAGTTGCGCGACTGGATGAAGTTGGCGGCGAACGACAACTCTTCGGTGGATATCTGCGAGCACACCGCCGAACCGAGCATGACGATGATGATCTGGCTCGACAGGGCCGGCCAGACCTTGGCCAGGGCCGGGCGCAGCACCACGTAGCGGAAACTCTCGAAGCGGCTCATGGCCAGGGCCGCTGCTGCTTCCAGCTGCCCATGGGGGATGGCCTGGATGCCGGCCCGGATGATCTCCGTGGAATACGCGCCGAGGTTGATCACCATGGCCAGCAGCGCTGCCTCCCATTCACTCAGGCGCACCCCCATCGAGGGCAGGCCGAAGAAGATGAAGAACAGCTGGACGATAAAAGGCGTGTTGCGGATCAGCTCGACATACAGCCCGAACAGCCGATTGAAGGGCTTGATCTGCCAGGCGCGCAGCACCGCACCGACGACCCCCAGGCTGACACCCAGCAGGGTGCCGACCGCCGTCAGGCCGAGGGTGAATGCCGCGCCTTGCAGCAGCAGGTCGGTATGCTGCAGCACGGCGGCGAAGTCGAACTGATACGCCATGGCTCAGGCCTCCAGCAGTGGGTTCAGGCTCAGAGGCCGGCCGGCAGCGGCTGCTTCAGCCACTTTTCGCTGATGGCGTTGAGGCTGCCATCACCTTTGGCGGTGGCGAGGATCTCGTTGACCTTGGCCTGCAGCGCTTCATTGCCCTTGTTCAGGCCGACATAGACCGGCGAGTCCTTGAGGTTGAGCTTCATCACCGGCACGCGCTTGGGGTTCTTCTCGGCGATGGCGACCATCACCACGTTGCCGCTGGCGATCAGTTCGACCTGGCCGGAGAGGTAGGCGGCGATGGTCGAGTTGTTGTCTTCGAAGCGTTTGATGGTGGCGCCTTTCGGGGCGACCTTGCTCAGCTCGATGTCTTCGATGGCGCCACGGGTGACGCTGATGGTCTTGCCGTTGAGGTCTTCAAGGCTGGTGATGGCATCCTCTTCGGGGCCGAACACGCCGAGATAAAAGGGCGCGTACGGAGCAGAGAAGTCGATCACCGCTTCACGCTCGGCGTTCTTGCCGAGGCTGGAAATCACCAGGTCGACCTTGCCAGTGGTGAGAAAGGGAATGCGGTTGGTGCTGTTGACCGGTGTCAGCTCCAGTTTCACCGCCAGCTTGTCGGCCAGCAGTTGCGCGGTGTCGATGTCCAGGCCGCGTGGTTTGAGATCCGGCCCGACCGAGCCGAACGGTGGGAAATCCTGCGGCACGGCGACTTTCAGCACGCCGCGTTCGGTGATGTCGCTGAGGCCGTCGGCCATGGCCGGCGTGAGGCTCAGGGCGAGGCTGGCGAACACGAGGCTGAACAGGCTGCGATGGACATTGATCATGGCTGTCTCCCGAAAAAGTGATGAAACGTGTCGGATTTACCTGATCGGGTCATTGCATTGGCTGTGCCAAGCGCAGCGAATTCATGTACTTAGCCGTATTGCGTTTGTAAAACAGGGTCTTACTGGTCTGAACAGTTGAAAAATCGTCCTGTTGGTCAGTTCGTGGTGTGCGTCATGCCAGTGCAGGTGGATGCACCGGGCGCAAAAAGGGGGCGTCGCTTGCCTGCCAGGGCGCTCTGGCCGTACAAAGAGGGCCTTTACTGGACTGACCGGCCCGAACAGTCATGAATGCCCCCGCTCCCCGCGCTGTTCCCGAATATGCCCTGCAAGCGATCCGCAAGCTGATCGACGAAGGTGGCTATGGTCCCGGCGACGCGTTGCCGTCCCAGCGTGATCTGGCCGAGCGCCTGGGCGTCAGTCGCACCTCGCTGCGCGAAGCGCTGTCGTCCCTGAGTGCCCTGGGCATGATCAGCGTCCAGGCGGGCAAAGGCGTGTTCGTCCAGGAGCCCGCGGGCATGACGGCCAACGGCTTTGCCTGGCCGTTCGCGGCGCAGGTGTCGGCGGCGGATACTTTCCAGATGCGCTTCGCCCTGGAGGGTTTCGCCTGTGGTCTGGCGGCGGGCAACCTGACCGCCATAGAGATCGACGCGCTGCAGGACAACGTCGAGCAGATGCGCCTGGAACTGCGGGCAGAAGATTTCGAGCGCGCGTCGCAGCTCGACTTCGAGTTTCACCAGCGCATTCTCAAGGCGGCGGGCAACCAGGCGATGCTGGGCATCCTCACCACCCGTGCGGAGATCTTCCTCGAAAGCCAGAAGCTGCCGTTCATTCGCCCGGAGCGCGCCATGGAAACCTGGCAGGAGCACCGCAAGATCCTCAGGGCCCTGGCGCGTCACGCCGCCGGCCCCGCGCAGAAGGCTATGCAGCAGCATATTCGGGCTGCGGCGTCGCGTACCGGCATCGCCTTCACCACGCTGGGTGACTGACATTCAGCGGGAAAATCGAACAGGCCGATAGAGAAGCACAATTGCCTGCGCCTTCCTGTGCCAGAAAAGCCGGGCTATGATGTCCGTCATCTTTTTGCTTCCGAACGCGGAGACTATCCATGAGCGAATTCATCACCAACGTCAGCGATGCCAGCTTCGACCAAGACGTTCTCCAGGCTGAAGGTCCGGTGCTGGTCGACTACTGGGCTGAGTGGTGCGGCCCGTGCAAGATGATCGCGCCGGTCCTGGATGAGATCTCCAAGGAGTACCAGGGCAAGCTGAAAATCTGCAAATTGAACATCGACGAAAACCAGGAAACCCCGCCGAAGTTTGGCGTGCGCGGCATTCCGACACTGATGCTGTTCAAGAACGGCAACGTCGAAGCCACCAAGGTTGGCGCACTGTCCAAGTCGCAACTGGCAGCCTTCCTCGATAGCAATATCTGAGTATTTCCGCTGCGCAAGAAGCCCTGCACAATGCGGGGCTTTTTTCTGTTTGAAGGCTAGACGGCTTCGATAAGCCGGTGTTACATTCGGCCTCGCTGCATTTTCTGTGCAGCCCCCTGCATAGCCGTCGCCGACGCCTCCCTACTCGAACCTTCGAGATACAAGCACGCGATCCAGTCGCATTCCAGCGGCGCGGCTGCCCAAGCGATTAGCTTATTTCCCTCCTCAAAATGATTACGTCATTCCTATGAATCTGACCGAACTCAAGCAAAAGCCGATTACCGAACTGCTGGAAATGGCCGAACAGATGGGCATCGAGAACATGGCCCGTTCGCGCAAGCAGGACGTGATTTTCTCGCTGCTGAAAAAACACTCCAAAGGTGGCGAGGAGATTTCCGGTGATGGCGTGCTGGAGATCCTCCAGGACGGTTTCGGCTTCCTCCGCTCCGCAGATGCCTCGTATCTCGCCGGCCCAGACGATATCTACGTCTCGCCGAGCCAGATCCGCCGCTTCAACCTGCGTACCGGCGACACCATCGTCGGCAAGATCCGCCCGCCGAAAGAAGGCGAGCGTTATTTCGCGCTGCTCAAGGTCGACACGATCAACTACGATCGTCCCGAGAACGCGAAGAACAAGATTCTGTTCGAGAACCTGACGCCGCTGTTCCCGACCAAGCGCCTGACCATGGAGGCCGGCAACGGCTCCACTGAGGACATCACCGGCCGTGTGATCGACCTCTGCGCGCCGATTGGCAAGGGCCAGCGTGGCCTGATCGTTGCTCCGCCGAAAGCGGGCAAGACCATCATGCTGCAGAACATTGCCTCGAACATCACCCGTAACAACCCCGAGTGCCACCTGATCGTTCTGCTGATCGACGAGCGCCCGGAAGAAGTGACCGAAATGCAGCGCACCGTGCGCGGCGAAGTGGTCGCTTCCACCTTCGACGAGCCGCCAACCCGCCACGTGCAGGTTGCCGAGATGGTGATCGAGAAGGCCAAGCGCCTGGTCGAGCACAAGAAGGACGTGGTCATTCTGCTGGACTCCATCACCCGCCTGGCGCGTGCCTACAACACCGTAATCCCGAGCTCCGGCAAGGTACTGACCGGTGGTGTCGATGCCCACGCCCTGGAGAAGCCGAAGCGCTTCTTCGGCGCCGCGCGCAACATCGAGGAAGGAGGCTCGCTGACTATCCTCGCCACCGCGCTGGTGGAAACCGGTTCGAAGATGGACGAAGTGATCTACGAAGAATTCAAGGGCACCGGCAACATGGAGCTGCCCCTGGACCGTCGTATCGCTGAGAAGCGTGTCTTCCCGGCCATCAACATCAACAAGTCCGGCACCCGCCGCGAGGAGTTGCTGACCGGTGAAGAAGAGCTGTCGCGCATGTGGATTCTGCGCAAGCTGCTGCACCCGATGGACGAGATCGCAGCCATCGAGTTCCTGATCGATAAGCTCAAGGCCACTAAGACCAACGATGAGTTCTTCTTGTCGATGAAGCGCAAATAAGGGATCTACTGCGCGAAGGTGATGCTGCGTTAAAAACAGGCTCGGAATGCTCATGTACAGAAGTACACTCCGCTTCCTCGCCTGTTTTTGCCTTGCCTGACCTTCGCTCGCTACGATCCAGTGCTTGTGTTGATTCGCACAAAAGGCCGGGGAAACCCGGCCTTTTGCTGTCCGAGGTATTAACCCCGGCTTCTGAAAGACCGACTTCGGCGCTAAACTTTGCGGCCGACTGGCACGCTCGATACGAGGTTTCCTGCATGCAGTATCGCGACCTGCGCGACTTTATAAGCGGCCTGGAGGCGCGCGGTGAACTCAAGCGCATCCAGGCGCCGGTGTCCCCGGTGCTGGAAATGACCGAAATCTGCGACCGCACCCTGCGCAAGGCCGGGCCGGCGCTGCTGTTCGAAAACCCCACCGGCTTCGACATGCCGGTGCTCGGCAACCTGTTCGGCACGCCGCAGCGCGTGGCCCTGGGCATGGGCGCCGAAGCGGTCAGCGAGTTGCGCGAGATCGGCAAGCTGCTGGCGTTCCTCAAGGAACCCGAGCCGCCGAAGGGGCTGAAGGACGCCTGGTCCAAGCTGCCGATCTTCAAGAAGGTCCTGTCCATGGCGCCCAAGGTGCTGAAGGACGCGCCGTGCCAGGAAGTGATCGAAGAAGGCGACGACGTCGACCTCTACAAGCTGCCCGTGCAGACCTGCTGGCCAGGCGACGTGGGGCCGCTGATCACTTGGGGCCTGACCATCACCAAGGGTCCGAACAAGGACCGGCAGAACCTCGGCATCTACCGCCAGCAGGTGATCGGTCGCAACAAGGTGATCATGCGCTGGCTCAGCCACCGCGGCGGCGCCCTGGATTTCCGTGAGTGGTGCGAGAAGTTTCCCGGCCAGCCGTACCCGGTCGCCGTGGCCCTGGGCGCTGACCCTGCCACCATTCTCGGGGCGGTGACGCCGGTGCCGGACAGCCTCTCCGAATACGCCTTCGCCGGCCTGCTGCGCGGCAACAAGACCGAGCTGGTCAAGGCCCGCGGCAGCGAGCTGCAAGTGCCGGCCAGTGCCGAGATCGTCCTCGAAGGGGTGATCCATCCGGGTGAGATGGCCGATGAAGGTCCGTATGGCGACCACACCGGCTACTACAACGAGGTCGACCGCTTCCCGGTGTTCACCGTGGAGCGCATCACCCGCCGGCAGAAACCGATCTACCACAGCACCTACACCGGCCGGCCGCCAGATGAGCCGGCGATTCTCGGTGTGGCGCTGAACGAAGTGTTCGTGCCGATCCTGCAGAAGCAGTTCCCGGAAATCACCGATTTCTACCTGCCGCCGGAAGGCTGTTCCTACCGCATGGCGGTGGTGACCATGAAGAAGCAGTACCCCGGCCACGCCAAGCGCGTAATGCTCGGTGTCTGGTCGTTCCTGCGACAGTTCATGTACACCAAGTTCGTTATCGTCACCGACGACGACATCAACGCCCGGGACTGGAACGACGTGATCTGGGCCATCACCACGCGCATGGACCCCAAGCGCGACACGGTGATGATCGACAACACGCCGATCGACTACCTGGACTTCGCCTCGCCGATCTCCGGCCTGGGTTCCAAGATGGGCCTCGACGCCACCCACAAGTGGCCGGGCGAGACCACCCGCGAGTGGGGCCGGGCCATTGTCCAGGACGAGTCGGTCAAGCGCCGGGTCGACGAGATGTGGGCCGAACTGGGGATCGATTGATGCCGCCGTGTCGGGCGCGGGTGCCACGCTGGCCGGCTATTACGGCCGTGTCGCCCCGGGTCCGGCAAATTGCCTTGGTTTTTGAAGTGGATGTGCCATGAGAGTCACCCTGCAACCTTCCGGTGCCGTGTTCGAGATGCTGCCAGGCGAACGTATCCTCGATGCGGCTCGACGCCTGGGTTTCGATTGCCCGCAAAGCTGCCGCAACGGCAATTGCCATATCTGCGCGGCGCTGCTGGTCGAGGGCCGGGTGCGCCAGAGTGGGGCAGAACTGGACCACGGCGAGCTGTTCACCTGCCTGGCCGAGCCGCTGGAAGACTGCGTGTTGCATTGGGACGGCGTGCTGGCGCCCGGTGAATTGCCGGTGCGCGAAGTGGCCTGCCAGGTGGTCGCTTGCGACCCGGTGGGCGGCGACGTGTACCGCCTGCGGCTGCGCACACCGGCCGGCAAGCCGCCGCGCTACCACGCCGGTCAGTACCTGTTGCTGCAACGCGAGGGCGACGATTACGCGGCGTTCTCCCTGGCGTCGGCGCCGCAATCGGGGCGTGACCTGGAGCTGCACATCCTGGCCCGTGACGAGGTGACCAACCGCTTCGTGGAAAAACTGCGGGGCCTGGGCGTGGTACGCGCCAAGCTGCCATTCGGCGACACCCACCTGGCCGAGCTGCCCGAGGGGCCGCTGGTACTGATCGCCGCCGGCACCGGCATGGGGCAGATGCACAGCCTAATCGAACACTGCCGGGCCCAGGGCTTCAAGTACCCGGTGCACCTGTACTGGGGCGCGCGGCGGCCGGATGATTTCTACGAGCTGCCGCACTGGGACGAGTGGCAGCAACTGCCCAACCTGTTCCTGCACCGGGTGGTCAGTGATGCCTGCGGCTGGGAAGGGCGTTGCGGCATGCTGCACCAGGCCGTGTGCGAAGACTTCCCCGACCTGTCAGCCGTGCATGTCTATGCCAGCGGTTCACCGCCCATGGTCTACGCCACCCTCGATGCGCTGGTGGATGCCGGGATGGATGCCCACCAGATGCGCGCCGACGTGTTCGCCTACGCCCCTCGGGGATAAGCCGGCCCTAGGCGCCCAGCAGCGACACCGACTTCACCTGCGCCCACAGCGCCTGGCCGGCGTGCACACCCAGTTGGTCGAACGAGTAGCGGGTGATTCGCGCCAGCAAGCGCTGTTCGCCCAGGCGCAGGGTGAGCAGGGTCTGCGCCTCCATGTGTCGCCAGCTGTCGATTTCTACCGGTAGCAGGTTGAGCAGGCTGCTGCCCTCGGCGCGCTGCACGCTGAGGCTGACGTCGCGCGCCTTGATCTTCACCCGCACCATTTGCCCCAGCGGCAGGCCGCCATGGGGCAGGCGCACCTGGGCCGGGCTGCCGGCCAGGGTTAGCTGTAGCAACTGGTAGCTCGGGTCGAAACCGCTGACCTGGCCGTCGATCACCGCTTCCGCGTCGTCCTCGAAGGCGAACGGCAGGTCGGCGCGCAGCAGGGTTTCCTTCAGCGGCCCGCTGGCGCGCACCTGGCCGTCTTCCAGCAGCACCAGGTGATCGGCGAGGCGCGCGACTTCATCCGGCGCATGGCTGACGTACAGCACCGGGATATCCAGTTCTTCGTGCAGGCGCTCCAGGTACGGCAGCACCTCCTGTTTGCGCTTGAGGTCGAGGGACGCCAGGGGCTCGTCCATCAGCAGCAGCCGGGGGCTGGTCAGCAGGGCGCGGGCGATGGCCACCCGCTGGCGTTCACCGCCGGACAGGTTGGCCGGCATGCGCTGCAGCAGGTGATCGATGCCGAGCAGGGTCACCGCCTGCTCCAGCACGATGTGCCGCTGTGTGGCGGGAATGCGCTTGAGCCCGTATTCCAGATTGCGCCGCACCGAGAGGTGCGGGAACAGGTTGGCTTCCTGGAACACATAGCCCACCGGGCGCTGGTGCGCGGGTACGAAGTGGCCTTGTGCGCTGTCCTGCCATTGCTCGCCGTTCACCTGCAGCAGACCGTCGGTGGGACGGTCCAGCCCGGCGAAGCAGCGCAGGCAACTGGTCTTGCCCGAGCCCGAATGGCCGAACAGCGCGCTGACCCCACGCCCCGGCAGCGTGAGGTCGACATCCAGGGTGAAACCGGGGCGCACCACCTTGAAGCGGGCACGGATCAGGTTCTGCGGCGCGGTAAGCACCTTGGCCGACGCAGGCCGGCGCAGGGGCCAGATCATTGCCACACCCGCTTGTTGGTGCGGCCCGAATACAGCGCCAGCAGCACGATGAAGGAGAACAGCACCATGCCGCCGGCCAGCCAGTGGGCCTGGGCGTATTCCATGGTTTCCACGTGGTTGTAGATCTGCACCGACGCCACCTGGGTCTTGCCCGGGATGTTGCCGCCGATCATCAGCACCACCCCGAATTCACCGACGGTGTGGGCGAAGCCGAGAATCGAGGCGGTGATGAAGCCGGGGCGCGCCAGCGGCAGGATCACGCTGAAAAAACTGTCCCAGGGGCCGGCGCGCAAAGTGGCCGCCGCTTCCAGGGGCAAGCGACCGATAGCCTCGAAGGCGTTCTGCAGCGGCTGCACCACGAAGGGCAGCGAGTAGAACACCGAGCCGATCACCAGCCCGGTGAAGGTGAAGGTGAAGGTGCCCAGCCCCAGGCTCTGGGTGAACTGACCGAAGAAACCGTTCGGCCCCATGCTCACCAGCAGGTAGAAGCCGATCACGGTGGGCGGCAACACCAGTGGCAAAGCCACCAGCGCGCCGATGGGTTGCTTCAGGCGCGACTCGGTGCGCGCCAGCCACCAGGCGATCGGCGTGCCGATCAGCAGCAACAGCAGGGTGGTCAGCGAGGCCAGTTCGAGGGTCAGCAGAACGGCGGCGAAATCGGCCTGGGTCAGGGGCATCGGTGAGTCCGTGTCTTACAGCTGGTAACCGTAGGCGCTGATGATGGCCGCTGCTTCGGGCCCCTTCAAGTACTCGATCAGCGCGGCGGCGGCTGGGTTGTTCTCGCCCTTCTTGAGGATCAGCGCGTCCTGACGAATCGGGTCATACAGCTCGGTGGGCACCTGCCAGGCCGAGCCGCTGGTGATCACGCCATCCTTGTAGACCTGGGACAGGGCGACGAAACCCAGCTCGGCATTGCCGGTGGAGACGAACTGCAGGGCCTGGGTGATGTTCTGCCCCTCGACGATCTTGCCGGCCACGGCGTCGCGCAGGCCGAGCTTGTCCAGCACCTGGGTGGCGGCCAGGCCATAGGGCGCGGCCTTGGGGTTGGCGATGGCCAGGTGCTTGAAGGTGTTGGCCTTGAGTACGTCACCTTTCTCATCGACATAGCCCGGCTGTGCCGACCACAGCACCAGGGTGCCGATGGCATAGGTGAAGCGTGAGCCGACCACTGCCTGACCTTCGCTTTCCAGTTTGGCCGGGGTGCTGTCGTCCGCCGACAAGAACACCTCGAACGGCGCGCCGTTACTGATCTGGGCATAGAACTGCCCAGTGGCACCGTAGGCGGCGACCACTGTGTGCCCGGTGTCCTTTTCGAAGGCGCTGGCGATGGCCTGCATCGGCGCGGTGAAGTTGGCAGCCACGGCCACTTGTACCTCTTCGGCCAGGGCAGGGGTGGCCAGGGCGAAACTGGCGGACAGCGCAAGCAGCGAACGAATGAACGGAGTCATGGCAACGCCTCGGGGTGTAGTGTGGGCAGAGATTAACCGCTATTTACTTTTGTATATAGCGGGTAGCCCTGTTTTTTCTGCAAGAAAATAGCGAGCGGTTAGAGGTCTAGGATCAGGTGCGGCGCCAGACGCTGGCCAGCCAGGGCTGCTGCTCGCGGGGCAGGCCGGTGGGGCGGTAGTAGTGCTCGACCTCGCTGAAACCTGCATCTGTCAGCAAGCCGCGCCAGGTGGCCAGGTCGTGGTAAGAGCCGTAGCGCTCGCCGTTCCAGCCTTCCTGGTTGTTGCCATGGGGATTGGAGCTGAACAGCACGCCGCCCGGTTTCAGGGTGTCGTGCAGTTGCTTCAAGACCCGGGGCAGCTCCTGGGCGGGAACGTGGAACAGCACGGCATTGGCGAAGATGCCATCGAAGCGCCCGGCGGGCAGGTCGAGGGCGAGAAAATCCTGCCGCCAGACTTCGCAGGCGCTGTCGGTGCGCGCCATCTCGACGAACTCCGGGCAACCGTCGAGGCCGACGGCGACATGCCCCAGGGCGCTGAAGGTGCGCAGGTCGCGCCCCGGCCCGCAGCCGAAATCGAGGATCTGCCACGGCGCCTCGCCCTCGATGGCCCGCAGCAGCGCCGCGATGTTCTGGCTGACGTCGTGGTCGCGGGTGGCGTCGCGGAACCCTTCGGCACAGCCCTGGTAATGGGCCAGGGTCAGGGCGCTGATCTGGGCGAGGTCGTCGGTGCTGAGGGGCATGGGGCTGATTCGTGAACCGGGGGGAGGGCTATTAAACCCGCCCGGCTCGCATCAGGCCAGTTTCAGCACACGTTTCAGTGGCAAGCCGACGACGATACCCAGCAGGCAGAATACGCCGAACAGCCAGCCCGAGGCCGCGCCCGCCATGATCCCCGACATCAGCGTGCCCACCGTGCAGCCCAGGGCGAGCATGCCGCCCCAGCCCAGCAGCACGCCGCCCAGCAGGTTGCGCAGCAGCTCGCGCGGTGCCGGTCGACGGGGCTGGAAGTCACCGGCCAGCAGGGCGCTGGCCCAGGCGGCGAACACCAGGCCGATGACGAACAGACCGTTGTTCGACAGCAGGGTGTCCTTGATCGCCGTGGCGCAGCCAGAAAAGCCGTCCAGCCCTTCCAGGCGCTCGGGCAGCCAGCCTAGGGCGTCGGCCCCGGTGCGCGCCACGCTGCCCAGCTCCGCGGTGACGCCCAGGGGCCCGACCCGCAGGTAGGCCACCGTGGCCATCGCGCCGATCAGCAGGCCACCGACCCAGGTGGGCCAGCGCGTGCCGAACAGCAGGGCGAACAGCGGCAGGTCCGGCTGAGGTGAGGTGGTGACGCGGCGATAACGCAGCAGACCGCCGGCCAGCAGGGCCAGTAGCGTCAGTTGCAGCAGCAGCGAGCCGCCGTACCCCAGCTCGCCGGGCAGCCAGACCACGGGGGCCTCTTGGATCGTCAGCAGGTACAGGGTGTTCCAGCACAGAAAGCCGAGAAAGAAGCCGATCAGGGCTCCGGCCAACGCCGCCAGCGAGGCGAATGCGCCTTCACCCAGGCGGTACAGGTGCGCGCTGATGCAGGAGCCGGACAGCGCCATGCCGATGCCGAAGACCGTGGCGCCGAGCGCCAGCACCCAGCTCAATGGGCCGATGTGGGCGTCCGGTGGCAGGCGACCGCTGGACGGGTCCGGCAGGAAGGCGCCGAACACCGCGTGATAGCCCAGGGTGCCGACGGCCAGGGCCGTCAGCAGGCCGAGCAGGCCGGTCGGGTCCCGGCGCTCGATGAAATCGCGGGTGATGCAGAAGAAGCAGAAGCGCGAGCGTTGCAGCAGCAGGCCGAACAGGGCGCCGCTGAGCAGGGAGAAGCTGAAGTCGCGGCCCTGGTTGCTCGGGTCGGCCAGCAGCCAGGTGGCCAGCAGCAGGCTGGCGGCGATCAGCGCGGCACTGGTGCGCGGCAACCAGCTTGAGGGCGTGAGGGTGGAGGCGGTCATGGGTTGTCCTTTCCGACCGTAGTAACGAAAGCGGCCCTGGCCGTTGGCCCAGAGTCACGTTGAAGTACGTAGGGTGGATGACGCTCTTTTCATCCACCGATGGGGCGGAAACGCCCAGCACCCTTACGGGACCTGGGCGAATACGGGTTCAGTGGAGTGGTGGATCGGTGAAGCGTGATCCACCCTACGTCCGGGGGCCGTCGTAGGGTGGATGACGCCTTTTTCATCCACCGTTGGGGGCCAAGACCTTACTTGCCGCCCCAGACGGTGCCAGCCACGTTGACTACTGGTACGCCCACGGCATTGCCGTATTCGGTCCAGGAGCCGTCGTAGTTGCGCACGTCATAGCCGAGGATCTTCTTCAGGGCGAACCAGGTGTGGCTGGAGCGCTCGCCGATCCGGCAGTAGGTGATGATCGGCTTGCTGCCGTCGATGCCCACCGCGCCGTAGACCTTCTTCAGCTCTTCAGCCGATTTGAAGGTGCCGTCGGCGGCAACCGCCTGGCCCCATGGCACGTTGACCGCGCCCGGTACGTGGCCGGCGCGCACCGCCAGCTCCTGCACGCCCTGCGGGGCGAAAACCTTGCCGTTGTATTCGTCGGCGGAACGGATATCCACCAACTGCGTGTCGTTGCGTTTTTCCGCGGCGGCCAGGACGTCCGGCAGGAACGCGCGCAGGTCCTTGTTCGCGGCTTTCACGGCGACGTTACCGGTCACCGGGGTGCTGGCGCGGCTGTCCAGGCTGCGGCCTTCGGCTTCCCACTTGGCGCGGCCGCCGTCCAGCAGCTTGACGTTATCCACGCCGTACACGTCGAACACCCACGCGCCCCAGGCGGCGAACCAGTTGTTGTTGTCGCCGTAGATAATGGTGGTGCTGTCGTTGTTGACGCCGGCCTTGCGCAGCAGGGCCTGGAAGGCTTCCTGGCTGGCGATGTCGCGGCGCACCGGGTCGACCAGGTCGCTGTGCCAGGCGAAGTTCACCGCGCCCGGAATGTGGCCGCGCTCGTAGACGCCCGGCACCACGCTGACTTCGATGATGCGTACCTTGGGGTCTTTCAGGTTCTTTTCCAGCCAGTCGGTGCTGACCAGGTACTCGCTGGCGGCGGATGCCGACACCGTGTGGAGCAGGGTGGCGGCAGCCAGCAGGCCTGCGCCGAGGAGGGTCTTGATATTCATTGTGTATGACCTCTGATGGTTGGCAGTTGTCGGAGCCGCACGGCCCCGGTTGGAACGGAAGAACGCTGTTCGGTGCACCTGTCCCTGGGGTTCGGACCTCCTTGTCAGCTGTAGAGCGACGGTTGTGGGCCCTGGCCGCTGAGCAGCCAGTGGCCGATGTCGCGCACCTTGTAGTCGAGCGGGTCGTGCAGGGTGTGGACACGCACGTTGCGCCAGAAGCGGTCGAAGCCGTAGCGCGAGCTGGTGGAGCGCGCGCCCATGTTGTCGAAGATCTGTGCGGTGATATCGAGCGCCGCATGGGCCGCGACAACCTTGGCCTCGCTGATGGCCAGGGCCACGTCGGCACGCTCGGCGGCGGTCAGCGCCGGGCGCTCCCAGGCGGCCTGCAGGCGTTGCGCGGCCTGCTCGGCCAGGGGCACGGCGCTGCGGTAGCGCAGCCACAGTTCACCGTAGCGCTGCTGGATGAACGGGTCTTCGCTGGCCTGGGCCGCGCCGGAGGCTGGCCAGGGACGGGTGTTCTCGCGGGTGTAGCGCAGCGCCGCATCCAGCGCGCCCTGGGCATTGCCCAGGTAAAGCTGGGTGAGGATCAGTTGCGACAGGCAGGCGCGCAGGGTGGTGCGCGGGCTGACGCCGCTGGGGCCGAGCAGCTCGCTGCTGTCGACGAACACGTTTTCGAACTGCACCGTGCCGCTGTCGGTCTGGCGTTGGCCGAAGCCATCCCAGTCGTCATTGATCGCCAGGCCTTCGCGCTGGCTTGGCAGCACCACGAACACGCGGTCTTCCTGGTTGTTGCCGCGGGGTGCGCTGATTACCAGGGCGTCGGCACCCAGGGCGCCGGAGCAGAAGGATTTGCTGCCGTTGAGTTCGTAATGTTCTTCGCGCCGGCTGAGTTTCAGCCCGGTGTCGCGACCGTTGGTGGCGTTGCCCCAGAACCAGCGCTCATGCACCGTGCGGCTGAGCCAGTGGCGCTGCTGGTCGGCGGTGCCGAACAGCAGGATGGTGGCCACCTGCAGGTGCTGGAAGGCAAACAGGTGGGCCAGCGAACTGTCTACCGCCGCCAGGTAACGGATGATCCGGTAGATCTCCGGCCAGACCAGGCCCTGGCCGCCGTACTGCTGCGGAATAGCCAGGGTCAGCAGGCCGCTGTCGCGCAGTAACTGGCGCTCGGCGGTGGCACTGCCGCCGGCGCGATCGCGTTCTACGGCCGTGGCCGCCAGGCGCCGTGCCAGGCGTTCGACCTTGACCGTGCGGTTGCCGAAATCGGCCGGGAACAGGCGCGACTCGAACAACGGCTGGCTGCTGTCGAAGGCGTGGGGCAGGCGCAGTTCAGCGGTCATCACCGCTGCTCCGCTGGCCAGATCGCCACGTCCAATGCATCGACGCGCTTGGGCAGCAGGCCTTCATCGAAGAACGCATCGGCGATCTTCTGTTGTTCCTTGAGGCTGTCCGGCTGCACCTTGCGCACCAGATAGCTGCGGCGGGCGTTGGCCTGCTCGACGATCGTCGGGTCCAGGTTGCCCCACAGCGGGCCGAGAATCTTCGCAGCGTCGGCCGGGTTGGCGCGCAGCCATTCACCGGTTTTCACCAGCTCGGCGAACACCACGTCCAGCACCTTGGGGTGCGCCTTGGCGAAGGTGGTGCTGGTCAGGTAGTAGCGCTGGTAATCGGCCAGGGCGGTGCCGTCCGCCAGGGTGCGGGTCGGCAACTGCCGCTGGGCACCGCTGAGGAAGGGTTCCCAGGTGACCCAGGCATCGACCTTGCGGTTCTCGAACGCGGCGCGGCCGTCGGCCGGTGTCAGGTAGGCCGGCTCGATGTCGCTGAATTTCAGGCCGGCCTTGGCCAGGGCGGCGATCAGCAGATAGTGACTGCCGGCAGCCTTGGTGACGGCGACTTTCTTGCCCTTGAGCTCCGCCACGCTGCGCAGCGGCGAGTCATCGCGCACGATGATGGCCTGGGCACTGGGCGACGGCGCTTCCTGGGCGAAATAGGTGAGCTGGGCGCCGGCTGCCTGGGCGAACACCGGCACGGTGTCGGCGACGTCGGCGGACAGGTCGATGTTGCCGACGTTGAGCGCTTCCAGCAGCGGTTGGCCATTGGGGAATTCATGCCAGCTGATCTGGATGTCCTGGTCGGCCAGCGCCTTTTCCAGGGTGCCCTGGGTTTTCAGCAGGCTGATCAGCGTCGAGGACTTCTGGTAGCCGATGCGCACCTGGGTGGCAGCGTCGGCGAATGGCGCACCCAGCAGGCCGACGGCCAGGCCGAAGGCGATCAGGGTGGCGCGTTTGGAGCGGGGGTTGGACATGGCGGACCTCATCGAAATGATGTGCCGGCCATGTATGCAACGGGCAGCCGGATCACAGGAAACCTGGGGGTGTCCGGTGATCCGGTAGCGATAAGCTATATGATCTAAAAAATCTCAATCCAATAATTTTTAGGAATTAGCTTAGGCGCTCCACGCTGCTCGTATATTCGTTTTTGTTACTACAAAGTGAAAAATAATTCTTTTTAGGGATTACGAATCCTCCCTTACAGTGCGCCCAAGCCGACAGCGGACCACCGCACCGGGCCCGTACCAGGGGCTCTGATTTGCCGTATCCGCTGAACATGGCGCAACGCACGCCATCTTCTCGAGCCCCTCTGTAGTGCCAACCCGATAACAGCACTTGGAGCATCGAGCATGAAATCGTCCACCCTGGCCTTGGCCATTGCCGCCGGCACCCTGGGCCTGTCCCTGAGCAACGTTGCCAACGCGGCCTTCTTCGAAGACAGCAAGGCCAAGCTTGACCTGCGCAACTTCTATTACGACCTGAACAACAAGAACACCGCGAACAACGACGCCGAGGCCAACGAGTGGGGCCAGGGGTTCATCTTCAACTACACCTCCGGCTTCACCGAAGGCACCGTGGGTGTCGGTGTGGATGTAATCGGCCTGTACGGCGTGCGCCTGGACGGCGGCGGCGACAGCAGCACCCCGCGCGATCGCGCCCCGGGCCAGCTGTTCCCGACCGAAACCGACGGCAGCGCCGTGAGCGACTACAGCAAGGCCGGCGCCACCGCCAAGCTGCGCCTATCCAAGACCGAGCTGCGCCTTGGCACCCTGCTGCCGAAACTGCCGGTGGTGAACTTCAACGACGGGCGTCTGCTGCCGCAACTGTTCAACGGCGGGCAAATCACCTCCAATGAAATCGATGGCCTGACCCTGACTGCCGGTCAGTTGGAAAACACCAAAACACGTAGCTCCACCGATAACGTGGGCCTGCGTATTGGCGGTGCTGCTCGCCCGACCGGTAGCCCGACCACTGCGGCGATTGCGGACACCAACAAATTCTATTTCGCCGGTGGCGATTACAAGCTGACCAAGGACCTGACCGCGCAGTACTACTACGGCAACCTGGAAGATTTCTACAAGCAGCACTTCCTCGGCCTGGTGCATAACTGGGCGCTGCCGGTGGGCAGCCTGAAGTCCGACCTGCGTTACTTCGACAGCGGTTCCGACGGCAAGAACGGCAACGCAGCCGGCCGCGCCCAGGGCTACCGCAGCGCCGGCGAGCCGGGCTTCAACGGTGAGGTCGACAACCAGACTTGGAGTGCCCTGTTCACCTACAGCCTGAGCGGCCACTCGCTGAGCGCGGGTTACCAGCAGGTATCGGGCGACAGCGCTTTTCCGTTCCTCAACCAGGGTGACGGTTCCACCGCTTACCTGATCACTGACCGTCAGATCGGCAAGTTCCTCAGTGCCGGTGAGCGCACCTGGCTGGCCGAGTACGGCTATGACTTTGCCAGCGCCGGCGTGCCGGGCCTGAAAGCCACCGTGACCTACCTGTCCGGCGACAACATCGAAGGCGGCGCCGCCGGTGATCGCAAGGAATGGGAGCGTGACTTCCGCCTGGACTACACCCTGCAGGAAGGCGCGCTGAAAGGCCTGGGCTTCTCCTGGCGTAACGCGAGCCTGCGCAGCAACGTGGCCACCACCACCGATGCCGACGAAAACCGCCTGATCGTCAGCTACAGCATTCCGCTGCTGTAAGCCCCCGACTCCTGTTGTACCCATCTCCTGACCGGCTCGCCAACGAGCCGGAAGGCGCCTTACGTGATTGAGGAGATGACCATGACCAAACACACCCTGCGCCTCGGCCTGGCCGCGCTGTTCGCCGCCTGGCTGCCCGCCACCGTGCACGCCGCCCCGCCCAAGGAAGTGCGCCTGGATTACGCCTACTACGCCCCCACCAGCCTGGTGCTCAAGCAACAGGGCCTGCTGGAAAAAGCCCTGGCCCCGCAAGGGATCAGCGTGAAGTGGGTGTTCAGCCAGGGCAGCAACCGCTCCCTGGAATACCTCAACGGTGGCAGCACCGATTTCGCCTCCACCGCCGGCCTGGCCGCCGTGCTCAGCCGTGCCAACGGCAGCCCGGTGAAGACCGTGTACATCGCCAGCCGCCCGGAATGGACCGCGCTGGTGGTGCCGAAGGATTCGCCGATCAAGACCCTGGCCGACCTCAAGGGCAAGAAGATCGCCGCGACCAAGGGCACCGACCCGTTCCTGTTCCTGCTGCAAAGCCTGCAGAAGGCCGGGCTGGACAAGAACGCCGTGGAAATCGTCCACCTGCAGCACCCGGATGGCCGCGTCGCGCTGGAGCGCGGTGACGTGGACGCCTGGGCCGGTCTCGACCCGCTGATGGCCTCCAGCCAACTGCAAGCCGGCTCCCGCCAGCTGTACCGCAACCTGGACTTCAACAGCTACGGCGTGCTCAGCGTCAGCGATACCTTCGCCAAGGAACAGCCGGAGCTGATCCAGCAGGTCATCGCCGCGTACGAAGAGGCGCGCCTGTGGGCCATTGCCAACCCGGACGCCCTGGCCAAACTGCTGGCTGACGAAGCCAAGCTGCCGCTGGAAGTGGCCGAGCTGCAGCTGTCGCGCACCGACTTCAGCAACTCGCAACCGGGGGCCGAGCACATCGCTGCGCTCAAGGCAGCGGCGCCGATCCTGCTCGAAGAGCAGCTGGTGCGTCCGGGTACGGACGTGGTCGCGGTGGTCGAGCAACTGATCAGCCCGCAACTGGCGGCGGGTGTGATCAAACCGGCCGTGGCCAAGGCGGGGAACTGAATCATGGGTTCGCTCAATCTCGCGCTCGGCCGCTGGGTCGAACGGCTGCCGCGCTGGCGGCCCTCGCTGGCTGACCTGCGGGGTTGGGTGGTGCCTGTGCTGTTGCTGGTGCTGCTGGAAACCCTGGTGCGCACCGGCGTGCTGCCCTCGCACCAGTTGCCGGCGCCGAGTCAGGTGGCGCAGACGCTCTACGCCCTGGCCGCCAGCGGTGACCTGTGGCGGCACCTGAATGCCAGCTTGCTGCGGGTAGCGGCGGGCTTCTCGATCGGCGCTGCCCTGGCCATCGCCATCGGTACCTGGGTAGGCCTCAGCCGCCGCGCCGAGGCCTACCTGGAGCCGACGTTCCAGGCGCTGCGGGCCATTCCCAGTCTGGCTTGGGTGCCGTTGCTGCTGCTCTGGTTGGGCATTGATGAAACACCCAAGGTGGTGTTGATCGCCCTGGGCGCGTTCTTCCCGGTCTACCTGGCGCTGTTGGCGGGCATCCGCAACATCGACCGCAAGCTGGTCGAGGTCGGCCAGCTGTATCAGCTCAGCCGTTTCACCCTGGTACGGCGCATCCTGCTGCCGGCCGCCTTGCCCAACCTGTTCACCGGCCTGCGCGGTGCGCTGAGCCTGAGCTGGATGTTCCTCGTCGCCGCCGAACTGATCGCCGCCACCCGTGGCCTTGGCTACCTGCTTAGCGACGGGCGCGAAACCTCGCGGCCGGACCTGGTGATCGCTGCGATCCTGCTGCTGGCGGTGCTCGGCAAACTCAGCGACAGCCTGCTCAAGTACTGGGAAACCAGGGCCCTGAGCTGGCGCGACAGTTACCAGGGCGGGGAGGGGTGAGCATGAGTGCCTTGCTGCAATTGCAGAATATCCACAAGGCCTACGCTGGCGTGCGCGTGCTGGATGACGTCAGCCTGAGCCTGGCGCCTGGCGAAGTGGTCAGCCTGCTGGGCCCCAGCGGCTGCGGCAAAAGCACCTTGCTACGCATCGCCGCCGGCCTTGATCAGGATTACGAGGGCGTACTGGAGCTCAACCCCTTGCTGAATTTCGGCCGGGGCAGTGGCATTGGCGTGGTGTTCCAGGAGCCGCGCCTGATGCCCTGGCTGACCGTGGCGCAGAACGTCGGCTTCGCCGATGGCTGGGTCGCCGAGGACAAATGGGTGCAGCAACTGCTGCGCGACGTCGGCCTGCAGGGCCGTGGCGACGCGCTGCCCAAGCAACTTTCCGGCGGCCAGGCCCAGCGCGTGGCGATTGCCCGTGGTCTGTATGGCAAACCCCAAGTGTTGCTGCTCGATGAACCCTTCAGCGCGGTGGACGCCTTCACCCGCATGAAACTGCAGGACCTGGTGGTCGAACTGGCGGCCCGCTACGACATCGCCGTGCTGCTGGTCACCCACGACCTGGACGAAGCCTTCTACCTCAGCGACCGCGTACTGATCCTGGGCGGTACCCCCAGCCGCGTGCAGCGCGAATTGCCCGTACCGCTGGAACGACCGCGAGATCGACGCTCGGCGGAACTGGCTTACCTGCGAGGGGAGGCACTGACCGAGCTGTACCAGTCGCATGCGCTGTAAACGAACTCTTCAAGGTGGAGTAATTTTTCGGGCCGTTAAGGCCCGATTTTTTGAGTGTCAGTTCTGTTCGAAAAACTGTTCTGGAAAGCAGGTGAGCGGCTTGATCCTGTGGTTAGGCCGGTCAGGCGGAGATTTCTTACTTGCGACTAATCACCGGTGACGAACATTTCTATGTCATCTAATGCATCGGCAATGTTTCCCGCGAGCACGGGGTGATTTGCTTGGGCGTCTTCTAGGGCTTTTTTGGATGTTTCTATGTCCAGTTTTTCATGTCGTCTGGCGATGTGGGCTAGGGCGGCTGCAGAGGCAGAAACAATATCTTCATTATTGTTATTTAAGTGCTCGATGCAGATGTTTTGCGCCCATTTCCAATCACCCTCATTGAGGCCAATAGATATTAGCGCTGAAACAATTGATTTCGTGTCAGACGTCGAGAGCAGTTGTATGGCTTGGTCGCGCGACATTGAAGGGTCTTTGTAGGAAAGACTCATTTTGTAGCTCCTAATACGTTGCCCTTGGCATCTGTTTGGCCTGATTTAATAAGTGCGTTTTTCATGTCTTGATGAAGCTTTTCCAAGGCAAAGGATACGTCGTAAGGCTATCCAGGGTGCGTTGTTGCTCTTTCTGAAGGGTGCCGTTTTCGCGGATCAGCCGAATTAATCCCCAGATGCTGGGGAGATATAACCTGAGCGGAACACTACAGAGACCATATGAATTGCGGGCTTCTGCCTGCTGATCATTTTCCGTACTGCCCTGGTTTCAGGGGGGTAACTCGTTGTGATCACGCCGAAACGGTGGGTACGACCAGGTTGTTACCCACACCATGCACAATTACTGGGGAGAATGCTGTGGATATCCTGCGTGAAAGGGCGTCTAGGCCACTATCCATGGTATTTACAGCGTGTTGGTTGTTTTTTATTAAGCCGCTTTTTGGACAAAAAATACGTCCTTGAAAGCCTTGCATATGGGCAATGTTTCAGTTAGGAAAAGTCATGCACAGAAACTGGGCAAAAACCTGTGTATAACCTGGTTGGAAGTGGGTCCATCGCAGGTCCGCTGTGGGCTAAGCGATGCTGTTCATTTTATGGTCAGGACTTTTCCACCGGCCGCTTGAGCGTCCCGTGCTTGACAGGTGGGTGGCGTGTAAGGTGGGAGTCTGCGGGCTGTGCGGCGGCCTGCGGCAGCCAATCTGGGTGGGGCGAGTTTGTATGCACAGAAGCTGGGGAAAGAACTGTGGATAACCTGGTCGAAAGGGTTTGCAGGCCAGATGTACTGGGGATGGACGAATGCTGTTCGTTTTTTCACCAGTCATACGCTTGTCGCACACTTGGCCGTAGAGTGGTCGGTTTCTTTATGGAGTTCGTGGTGAGATGAGTGAGTCGACGCCCTTGAAACCTGCGCCTCTCAGCCTGCGCGAGGCCTTGTGGTTCTGGCTCAAACTGGGGTTCATCAGTTTCGGCGGGCCCGCCGGGCAGATAGCGCTGATGCATCAGGAACTGGTGGAGCGCCGGCGCTGGTTGTCGGAGCGGCGTTTTCTGCATGCGCTGAACTACTGCATGTTGCTGCCCGGCCCGGAGGCCCAGCAGTTGGCGACGTACCTGGGCTGGCTGATGCACCGCACCTGGGGCGGGGTGATCGCCGGTGTGCTGTTCGTGCTGCCGTCGCTGTTCATCCTGATCGGCCTGTCCTGGATTTACGTGGTGTTCGGCGATGTGCCGGTGGTGGAGGGCGTGTTCTACGGCATCAAGCCGGCGATCACCGCCGTCGTGCTGCAGGCCGCCTACCGCATCGGCTCGCGGGCGCTGAAGAATGCTTGGCTGTGGGGCATTGCCGCCGCGTCGTTCGTGGCGATCTTCGCCCTGCAGGTGCCGTTTCCGCTGATCGTGCTGGGTGCTGCGGTGCTCGGATACCTGGGGGGCAAGCTGGCGCCTCGGTTCTTCGTGCTGGGCGGCGGGCATGCGTCCGGTGCGTCCTACGGGCCGGCGCTGATCGATGACGACACGCCGCCGCCCGCCCACGCCCGTTTCCGCTGGTCGCGTCTTGGGCTGATCGTGGTTATCGGGGCCTTGTTGTGGCTGCTGCCGATGGGCTTGCTGACGCTGGCCTTCGGCTGGCACGGCACGCTGACGCAGATGGGCTGGTTCTTCACCAAGGCTGCGCTGCTGACCTTTGGCGGCGCCTACGCGGTGCTGCCATACCTGTACCAGGGGGCTATCGGTCACTACGGCTGGCTGACTCCGACGCAGATGATCGATGGCCTGGCGCTGGGGGAAACCACGCCGGGCCCGCTGATCATGGTGGTGGCGTTCGTCGCTTTCGTCGGGGCCTATGCGTCGCCGGTACTAGCGGGTGACAGCGGTTTCGCCAGCGGGGCGCTGGCGGCGGTGCTGGTTACCTGGTTCACCTTTCTGCCGTCGTTCCTGTTCATCCTCGCCGGCGGCCCGCTGGTGGAGTCCACCCATGGCGAGCTGACGTTCACCGCGCCCCTGACCGGCATCACCGCCGCTGTGGTCGGGGTGATCCTCAACCTGGCGCTGTTTTTCGGCTATCACGTGCTCTGGCCGGATGGGCTCGACGGCAGCTTCGATTGGCCGGCTGCGCTAATCGCCTTGGGGGCTGCGGTGGCCCTGTTCGGCTTCAAGCGTGGGGTCATGGAAACCCTGGCTGGCTGTGCCCTGGTGGGGCTGGCCGTGCACCTGTGGCTATAGCGCCAGGGCCAGGCGCAGCCGGTCCTTGTGTTGCAGGCCGTGCTCGAATAGCGGCTCGGCGTAGTGCTCGAGGAAGTAATCGGGCTCCACCGCCACCACCCGGAAGCCGGCCCGCTGGTAGAACGCCAATTGCGGGCCGAAGCTGCCGGTGCCCAGCTCCAGTCGCCTGGCGCCGAGCTGTCGGGCCTGGCTGATGGCGTCATCCAGCAACTGACGTCCGATCCCCTGGCCTTGCTGCGCCGGCACCACCGCGATGTTCATCAGCTCGACCCACTCGGGCGCCATCACCTGCAGCACATACACCCCAACCTGCATTCCGTCGACGTGAGCGACCCGGCACAGGCCGTCGTTCAGGTAGCGGCGGATTTTCAGCGGGTCCGGATCGGCTTCCAGCAGCAGGTGCATCGGGGCCTGGTTGGCAGGGCAGGTCTGAATCGTCAGGGTCATGGGGCGGGCGCGGCAGCGGTTGGATGAGTCCACGCTAGCACGGCAGAGGGACCTGAACTCGCATATATCCAATGGTGATAAATAAATCATTATTTATTCTTTTTAATATTGTCTCGTCCTGAGCATAGTGAGCGCCACGCATCACCCAGACCCCGATTCCGAAGGAGTAGCAGCATGAGCATCCGCCTCGGCGATATCGCCCCCGACTTCGAGCAAGACTCCAGCGCTGGCCGCATTCGTTTTCACGAGTGGCTGGGCAATAGCTGGGGCGTGCTGTTTTCCCACCCGGCCGACTTCACCCCGGTGTGCACCACCGAACTGGGCTTCACCGCCAAGCTCAAGGACGAATTCGCCGCCCGCGGCGTCAAGGCCATCGCGCTGTCGGTCGACCCGGTGGATTCGCACCTGAAGTGGATCGACGACATCAACGAAACCCAGAACACCCAAGTGAACTTCCCGATTCTGGCCGACGCCGACCGCAAGGTGTCCGAGCTGTATGACCTGATCCACCCCAATGCCAACGACACCCTGACCGTGCGCTCGCTGTTCGTAATCGACCCGAACAAGAAGGTGCGCCTGACCATCACCTACCCGGCGAGCACGGGCCGCAACTTCAACGAAATCCTGCGGGTGATCGATTCGCTGCAGCTGACCGACAGCCACAAGGTCGCCACCCCGGCCAACTGGCAGGACGGCGATGACGTGGTGATCGTGCCGTCGCTCAAGGACGAAGACGAAATCAAGCAACGCTTCCCGCAGGGCTACCGTGCGGTGAAACCCTACCTGCGCCTGACCCCGCAGCCGAACAAGTAAGGACTCGTCATGTTGGTGGTTTCACTGGGCGGCAGCCCGAGCCAGAAGTCGCGTTCCAACGTCCTGCTCGACCGTTCCAGGCATTGGTTGCAGCTGCATGGCGTGGAAGTGGTGAGTTACCAGGTTCGCGATTTTCCGGCGGAAGACTTGCTGTTCGCACGTTTCGAGAGCCCGCACATCCAGGCCTTGCAAGCCCATATCGCCCAGGCGGATGGGCTGCTGATCGCGACGCCGGTGTACAAGGCGTCGTTTTCCGGGGCGCTGAAAACCCTGCTCGATGTGCTGCCTGAGCGGGCCCTGAATCACAAGGTGGTACTGCCGATCGCCACGGGCGGCAGCAGTGCCCACATGCTGGCCGTGGACTACGCACTGAAGCCGGTGCTGGCCTCGTTGAAAGCCCAGGAAATGCTGCACGGCGTGTTCGCCGATGACAGCCAGATCGCCTACACCGACCACGGTGCGCACCTGGCGCCGGGGCTGGAGCAGCGCCTGGACGATGCCTTGCAACACTTTCACCAGGCCCTGAACCGGCGTCCGCGCCCGATCGAGCCTGGGGTGCTGAACGAGCGACTGATCAGCGGTCGCTGGAGCGCCTGAACCGTTTGACCCGCCGGACGGAGCCAACCCCGCCGACGGTTTGCTGCACACCCACCTTACTCGCCCGCCAACGGGCAAGCAGGTCGCTACACCACAACCCCCACTGCAAAGGAGAGCGCCATGCGCACCGTTACTTTGCGTCGGAGTCTGGTCGCCCTGTTTGCCGCGGCCATTTCCTTCGGCGCCATCACTCACGCTCAAGCCGAGACACTGCGGATCGGTTATCAGAAATACGGCACCCTGGTGCTGCTCAAGGCCAAGGGCACGCTGGAGAAGCGCCTGGCCGACAAGGGCATCGACGTCAAATGGACCGAGTTCCCCGGTGGCCCGCAGTTGCTCGAAGGGCTGAACGTCGGCTCGGTGGACTTCGGTACGACCGGCGAAACACCGCCTGTATTCGCCCAGGCCGCTGGCGCTGACCTGCTGTACGTGGCCTACGAGCCGCCAGCCCCCACCAGCGAAGCGATCCTGGTGCCCAAGGATTCGTCGCTGAAGTCGGTGGCCGATCTGAAGGGCAAGAAAGTCGCCCTGAACAAAGGTTCCAACGTGCATTACCTGCTGGTCCGCGCCCTGGAAGACGCGGGCCTGAAATACAGCGACATCCAGCCGGTGTACCTGCCGCCTGCCGATGCCCGCGCCGCTTTCGAGCGTGGCAGTGTCGACGCCTGGGTCATCTGGGACCCCTTCCAGGCGGCCGCCGAGAACCAGCTGCAGGCCCGCACCCTGCGTGACGGCCAGGGCCTGGTCAGCAACCACCAGTTCTACCTGGCGACCAAGCCCTACGCCGAGAAGAACCCGGAAGTGGTCGAGATTCTGGTCGACGAGATCCGTGGCATCGGTGAATGGACCAAGGCCAATACCGAAGAGGCCACCGCCCAGGTCGCGCCGTTGCTCGGCCTGTCGCCGGAGATCACCCGTGTTGCGGTCGAGCGCCAGAGCTACGGCGCCCAGCTGATCACCCCACAGGTGGTGGACGCGCAGCAGAAGATCGCTGACACCTTCACCGACCTGAAGCTGATCCCCAAACGCCTGGTGATCAAGGATGTGATCTGGCAACGCCCGGCCACCAATTCCCAGGCCAGCACCGCGCCGTGACAACCCAGCCCCCTGCGTTGGCAGGGGGCGCAATCAAGGAGACCACTCCATGAGTCTGAATATTTTCTGGTTCCTGCCCACCCACGGCGACGGCCATTACCTGGGCACCTCCGAGGGCGCCCGCGCGGTCGACCACGGTTACCTGCAGCAGATCGCCCAGGCGGCGGATCGCCTGGGTTTCGGCGGCGTGCTGATTCCTACCGGCCGCTCCTGCGAGGATTCCTGGCTGGTGGCGGCGTCGCTGATCCCTGTGACCCAGCGCCTGAAGTTTCTGGTTGCCCTGCGCCCCGGGATCATTTCCCCGACGGTCGCAGCGCGCCAGGCTGCCACCCTCGATCGCCTGTCGGGCGGTCGTGCACTGTTCAACCTGGTGACCGGTGGTGACCCGGACGAACTGGCCGGCGATGGCTTGAACCTGTCCCACGCCGAGCGTTACGAAGCCTCGGTGGAATTCACCCGTATCTGGCGCCGCGTGCTGGAAGGCGAAGTAGTCGACTACGACGGCAAACACATTCAGGTGAAGGGCGCGAAACTGCTCTATCCGCCAATCCAGCAACCGCGTCCGCCGCTGTACTTTGGTGGCTCGTCCGACGCCGCCCAGGACCTGGCCGCCGAGCAGGTCGAGCTGTACCTGACCTGGGGCGAGCCGCCCGCGGCGGTGGCCGAGAAGATCGCCGCCGTACGCGAGAAGGCTGCGGCCCAGGGCCGTGAAGTGCGCTTTGGCATTCGTCTGCACGTGATCGTGCGTGAAACCAACGAAGAGGCCTGGAAGGCCGCCGACAAGCTGATCGCCCATGTCGATGACGACACCATCGCCCGTGCCCAGGCCTCCCTGGCGCGTTTCGATTCGGTCGGCCAGCAACGCATGGCGGCCCTGCACAACGGCAGCAAGGACAACCTGGAAGTCAGCCCCAACCTCTGGGCCGGCGTCGGCCTGGTACGTGGTGGTGCTGGTACTGCACTGGTCGGTGATGGTCCGACCGTGGCCGAGCGGGTCAAGGAATACGCCGCGCTGGGCATCGATACCTTCATTTTTTCCGGTTATCCACACCTGGAAGAGTCCTACCGGGTCGCCGAGCTGCTGTTCCCGCACCTCGACGTGAACCGGCCGCAGGTCCCGGAAGGGCGCGGCTACGTCAGTCCGTTCGGCGAGATGATTTCCAGCGACATCCTGCCCAAGGCGGCTTCGGCCAGCTGAGGACAACCAACGGTGGGGCTGCGCCTGGCGCGCCCCACCGTGCGGACGTGAATGACGACTCGAGGTATGCGATGAGTGCAACATCAATCAACAGACTGGCCCTGCACCTGGCGCCGTGGGCCCTGCCGGTGGCCTTGCTGCTCGCCTGGCAGGGCGCGGTGGTCGCGGGACTGCTGTCCACGCGCATCCTGCCGGCACCCAGCGCCGTGCTGGAGGCCGGCTGGACCCTGATCAGCAGCGGTGAAATCTGGACGCACCTGGCCATCAGCGGCTGGCGCGCCGGGATCGGTTTCGCCATCGGCGGCGGCCTTGGCCTGCTGCTTGGCTTCATCACCGGCCTGTCGAAGTGGGGCGAGCGTCTGCTCGACAGCTCGGTGCAGATGATTCGTAACGTGCCGCACCTGGCGCTGATCCCGCTGGTGATCCTGTGGTTCGGCATCGACGAGAGCGCGAAGATCTTCCTGGTTGCCCTCGGCACGCTGTTCCCGATCTACCTGAACACCTACCACGGCATCCGCAACGTCGACCCGGCGCTGGTGGAAATGGCGCGCAGCTATGGCGTGTCCGGCTTCAGCCTGTTCCGCCAGGTGATCCTGCCGGGTGCACTGCCGTCGATCCTGGTCGGTGTGCGCTTCGCCCTGGGTTTCATGTGGCTGACGCTGATCGTGGCGGAAACCATTTCTGCCAGCTCCGGCATCGGTTACCTGGCAATGAACGCCCGTGAATTCCTGCAGACCGATGTGGTGGTGCTGGCGATCCTGCTCTACGCCGTGCTCGGCAAGCTGGCCGACCTCGCCGCCCGCGGCCTGGAGCGTGTCTGGCTGCGCTGGCACCCGGCTTACCAAACCAAGGCAGGTGGCCAATGACTGCTCTGCACAGTTTGAAAAGCGGTATCCCGCTGTCGATCGAGAGCATTCACAAGGCCTTTGGCGAGCGTGAAGTGCTCAAGCAGGTCGACCTGCGCATTCCGGCGGGCCAGTTCGTCGCCGTGGTCGGCCGCAGTGGCTGCGGCAAGAGCACCCTGCTGCGCCTGCTGGCCGGCCTGGACCTGCCGAGCCAGGGCGATCTCAACGCGGGTAACGGTTCGCTGGCGGCGGCCCGGGAAGACATTCGCCTGATGTTCCAGGACGCCCGACTGCTGCCCTGGAAGCGAGTGATCGACAACGTCGGCCTGGGTTTGTCCGGCGACTGGCGGCCCAAGGCGCTCGAAGCCCTGGAGGCGGTTGGCCTGGCCGACCGCGCCCATGAATGGCCGGCGTCGCTGTCCGGCGGGCAGAAGCAGCGTGTGGCCCTGGCCCGGGCATTGATCCACCAACCGCGCCTGTTGCTGCTCGACGAGCCCCTGGGCGCGCTGGATGCCCTGACCCGCATCGAGATGCAGCAACTGATCGAACGCCTCTGGCAACAGCACGGCTTCACCGTGTTGCTGGTGACCCACGACGTCAGCGAGGCCGTGGCCATCGCCGACCGAGTGATCCTGATCGAAGACGGCCGGGTCGGTCTCGACCTGATCGTCGACCTGCCGCGTCCCCGCGCACGGGGCTCGGCACATCTGGCCGCACTGGAAGCACAGGTCCTGAACCGGGTCCTGGCGCTGCCGGAGTTGCCTCCTCAAGCAGAACCCGTTTCACCCTTGCCTACGCAATTGCGTTGGGCGCTCTGAACCCCCAGGAGAATCATCATGACCATTAAAGCCATCAACGTACGCAACCAGTTCAAAGGCACCATCAAGGAAATCGTCGAAGGTGACGTGCTGTCGGAAATCGACGTACAGACCGCCGCCGGCATCGTGACCTCTGTCATCACCACCCGTTCGGTGCGCGAGCTCGAGCTGGGCGTGGGCAGCGAAGTGATTGCCTTCGTGAAATCCACCGAAGTGTCGATCGCCAAGCTGTAAGCGCGATCGGGCACGACAAGCCGGCCAGCAGGCCGGCTTTTTCATGGGCGCGTTTCAGGCGTCGGTGTGGGGCGGGGTTTCACGCCGGGCGCTGGCCGGTATCGGCTCATCCGGCTGCGGCGCGGCGCTCAGCTGCAGCAGGTGCGCCGGCTGCGGGCGACCGAAGTGGTAGCCCTGGGCGTAATCGCAGCCGAGCTGCCGCAGGAACTCGGCCTGCTCGGGCTGTTCGATGCCTTCGGCGAGGATCTTCAGTTCCAGGCTGTGGCCGAGGGCGATCACCGCCCGGGTGATGGCGACATCGTTGCTGTCGTGGGGCAGGCCGCGCACGAAGCTCTGGTCGAGCTTGAGCTTGTGCACGGGCAGGCGTTTCAGGCGGGCCAGGGAGCTGTAGCCGGTGCCGAAGTCATCGATCGACAGGCGGATGCCCAGGTCGCGCAGGCGTTCGAGCAGCGCCTGGGCGGCGTCCGGGTTGTCCATGACCGCGCTTTCCGTGACTTCCAGCTCCAGGCAGTCCGGGTCGAGGCCGGTCTGCGCCAGCACCTCGGCGACACGGGTGTCGAGTCCGCCGCGGCCGAACAGGCGGCTGGAGACGTTCACCGCGACGAATTTCAGGCTGTAGCCGGCGTCCTGCCAGGCGACCATCTGTCGGCAGGCCTGCTCCAGCACCCAGGTGTCGATGGCGCCTATGAGGCCGCTGTCTTCGGCGATGGGGATGAAATCACCCGGCGACACCATGCCCCGTTGCGGGTGTTGCCAGCGCACCAGGGCCTCGACCCCGAGCAGGGCGCCGGTACTCAGGCTGTGCAGCGGCTGGTAGAAGACGCGCAGTTCGTTGCCTTCCAGCGCATGGCGCAGGGAGCTGGCCAGCTCGACCCGCTGGCGCGCGTATTCGGTGAGTTCCTGGGCGTAGAACGCGAAGCCTTCCCGCCCGCTGCTCTTGGCTTTGAACAGTGCCGAGTCGGCGTTGCGCAACACCTGTTCGACGTTCTGCGCATCACCAGGAAACAGGCTGATACCGATGCTGGCGCCGATGAACAGCTCCTGGCCGTTGAGCAGAAACGGCGCATTCAGGCTGTCCAGCAGGCGCTGAGCGAGGGCGGCCGCCTGCTCGGCCTGGGCGCAGTTCTCGGCGAGCAGGCCAAATTCGTCGCCACCCAGGCGCGCCAGGGTCGTGCCTTTGCCGAGCAGCTCGCTCAGGCGTTCGCCGACCGCCCGCAGCAGCAGGTCCCCGACGTTGTGCCCCAGGCTTTCGTTGATGTGCTTGAAGTGATCGAGGTCGATCAGCAGCACGGCGCCGCTCTGCTGTTCGCGCCGTGCCCGTTCCAGGGCGTGCTCGACGCGCTCGGTGAACAGCAGGCGATTGGGCAGGTTGCTCAGGGGGTCGTGGTGCGCCAGGTAGTCCAGCTCGCGCTGGGAACGTTTGAGTGCGGTGATGTCGGAGAACACCGCCACATAGTGGCTGATCACGCCTTTTTCGTTGTGAATGGCGCGGATGCACTGCCACTGCGGGTAGATTTCGCCGTTCTTGCGGCGGTTCCAGATCTCGCCGCTCCAGGCGCCCTTGTGCTGCAGGGCGTGCCACATGGCCTGGTAAAAGGCCGCGTCGTGGCGGCCGGACTTCAGCAGGCTGGGGTGCTGACCGACGATTTCCGCTGAGGTATAGCCGGTGATGCGGCTGAACGCCGGGTTGATGTGCACGATGGTCTGGTTGACGTCGCTGACCAGCACGCCTTCCTGGGTGGCATCGAACACCGCCGCGGCCTGGCGCAGGCTGTCTTCGTCCGCACGTTTCTGAGTGATGTCGGTGACCGTGCCGATGAACCGCTCGGGCTCGCCCTGGGAATTGGGCAGCAAACGCCCGCGCGACCGGATCCAGCGGTAGTCGCCATCGGCATGGCGCAGGCGGAAGGTGTTTTCGTAGGAGGTCTGGGCGCCTTCCTGCAGGTGCTTTTCCACGGTTTCGCGGTAATGCGCGAGGTCGTCCGGGTGCAGGCGGGCCAGCCAATGCTCGCGGCGGCTGCCCAGTTCATTGGGAAGCAGGCCCAGCATGGCGGCGTAGCGCGGCGAGTAGTAGACCTCCTGGGTTCGCAGATTCCAGTCCCACAGGCCGTCCTGGGCAGCATCCAGCGCCAGGCTCAGGCGGCTCTCGCTGGCACGCAGCGCTCGGCGAACGCGGCGCTGGCTGTGCTGGTGGCTGCGCAGAATCAGAAACAGCATCAGGCTGGTGAGTACGACGAACGCCAGGCCCTTGAGCAGTTGCAGGCGCTCCAGCTGATGGGGTGACAGCCCCAGTGTCGTCAGCAGCCCGTCGCTGAAGAAAATCCACGATCCCGCTGCGAGTAGATAGATGAATGTCAGGCGCAAGGGCCCCTGGCGGTTAATCATCGGGTGGTGGTCTGCTCCTGGTCGGCGTAGCGCTGTATAGCGAGCGATACACCCGTAACATTCTTATCCAAAAGACCAACTGGTTTTCTGGGTGGGGTCGAGCATAATGGGTCGCGGCCTGAAACTGTAGGACAAGTCGCACTTTTACCTTCAAGAGGCACACGACCCACTATGTGGTACAACGGTTTTCTCGATCTGTCGGTCTGGCAACTGATCGCGGTCACCCTGGTGATGACACACATCACCATCGTCAGCGTCACGGTCTACCTGCACCGTTACTCCGCGCACCGTGCGCTGGAGCTGCATCCGGCGCTCAAACACTTCTTCCGCTTCTGGCTGTGGCTGACCACGGCGCAGAACACCCGCGAGTGGACAGCTATCCACCGCAAGCACCATGCCAAATGCGAAACCGTCGACGACCCGCACAGCCCCGTGATCAAGGGCCTGAGCACCGTCCTGCGCAAAGGCGCCGAGCTGTACGCCGAAGAGGCCAAGAACGAAGAGACCCTGCGCATCTACGGCAAGAACTGCCCGGATGACTGGGTCGAGCGCAACGTCTACTCGCGTTTTCCGATCGGCGGTGTGGTGCTGATGGCGATCATCGACCTGGCGCTGTTCGGCGCGGCCGGTATCACCATCTGGGCCGTACAGATGATGTGGATCCCGGTGTGGGCGGCCGGTGTGATCAACGGTCTGGGCCACGCTGTGGGCTACCGCAACTTCGAATGCCGCGACGCGGCCACCAACCTGGTGCCCTGGGGCATCCTGATTGGCGGTGAAGAGCTGCACAACAACCACCACACCTACCCGAACTCGGCCAAGCTGTCGGTTCGCAAGTGGGAGTTCGACATGGGCTGGGCCTGGATCAAGCTGTTCAGCTTCTTCGGTCTGGCCAAGGTGCAGCGCGTCGCGCCCATCGCCCACCGGGTCGAAGGCAAGCGGCAGCTGGACATGGACACTGCCATGGCGATCCTCAACAACCGTTTCCAGATCATGGCCCAGTACCGCAAGCTGGTGATCGGTCCGCTGGTCAAGCAGGAGCTGGCCAAGGCCGACGCCTCGGTCCGTCACCAGTTCCACCGCGCCAAGCGCCTGCTGTCCCGCGAACCGAGCCTGCTGGAAGACCAGCAGCAAGTGCGCATCGACGCCATGCTCGCCCAGAGCCAGGCCCTGAAGGTGATCTACGAGAAGCGCCTGGCGCTGCAGCAGATCTGGGTCAAGACCAGTTCCAACGGTCATGAAATGCTCGAAGCCATCAAGCAATGGGTGCACGAGGCGGAGGCCAGCGGGATCCAGTCGCTGCGTGATTTCGCCGAGCAGCTGAAGACCTATTCGCTGCGTCCGGCGAATGCGACCTGATGCGCATTCCGCACAGGGCGGTGGAACCCCGCGTGTCCTAGCCGGTCTGTAGATCAGCGACAGAATAGAAAAGCCCGCCGTTCGGCGGGCTTTTTAGTTGCTGAATCAAGCACGCATTATGCTGCGTACATCGCCCATGTATTCATCTGGATGGCGGTTTTATGGACGAGAACAGCGGACTTCCAACCGAATTGGAGGAGTTGACCCTGGCGCTTCTGCACAGCCGTGCAGAGGTCACGCGATTGCGTGAGCGCGAGCAACTGATCAGCACCCTGCTGGGCAGCGTCAACGTGGTGCTCTGGGCATTCGACTGGCAGACCCAGCAGATCATTTATGTCAGCCCGGCCTACGAGACGGTGTTCGGTCATTCGGCCGCCCTGCTGATGGCGGATTACGACCAGTGGCGCAACAGCATCTACCCGGATGACATGGAGTATGCCGCGGAAAGTTTTGCCAACGTCCTGCAGAGCGGGGCGGAAGCCCGTGAGTACCGGATCATTCGCGCGGACGGACAGCTGCGCTGGATCAGCGACAAATGCTTCGTCAGCCAGCAGCCCGAGTCCGGTTCGAACCCGCTGATCGTCGGCATTGCCGAAGACATCACCGAGAAGAAACAGCTCGAAGGCGAGCTGCACCGCCTGGCCACCACCGACGTGCTGACCCAGAGCAGCAACCGTCGGCATTTCTTCGACTGTGCCCGCCGCGAGTTCGAGCACGCCCGGCAGTACGGCAGCCCGCTGGCGTTCCTGCTGCTCGATCTCGACGACTTCAAGCAGATCAACGACAAGTACGGCCACCAGATGGGTGACCAGGTGCTGCAACGACTCGCCCGCTGCAGCACGGCGGTGCTGCGCCGAGGTGATCTGTTCGGGCGCATTGGCGGTGAGGAATTCGCGGCAGTGTTCCCTGGCTGCGAGTTGGGCGTCGCCGAACAGGTCGCCGAGCGGCTACAGCGCGAAGTCCAACGCCTGAGCTTCGAGTTCGAGGGCAACCAGTTCGGGATCACGGTCAGTCAGGGACTGGCGCACCTGCGTGGCGATGATGCCAGCCTGGACACCATGTTCGCCCGGGCAGATGCCGCCATGTATTCGGCCAAGCGCCAGGGCAAGAATCGAATCGTGCTCGGTTGATTGCCGTTTGGCGATCAGTCGGCAGGCATTTGGCGATAAACCGCCTACGGCACCTGAAAGGTGGGCGGTTATCCGCTCATTTTTGCGCGGAAAATGCCTGTTCCGGTCTTGGTTTGTAACCATAAAATCCCCGTCCTAGACAGCTCAAAGAGCGTTTCGTCGGCTGCTGGCACAGTATCTGCGTACTGGTTGGCATAGCAACGACCGGCCCTCTGGCCGGCGCACAACAAAAATTAGAGAATGTGCCGATGACGTTTACCTGCTGCCCCCTCGTTACCCACGGCTTCTGTTCGGAGATCGGTCCGTTCACCGCCGCGATATCCTAGATTTACTGCACCTTGCTGTTCGCGTGACCCGTGGCGCCCTCGTGGCCGCTCGGCGTTCGTGTGTGGCGAGGTGAGCACCTCATTCGTCATACGAGACTCGTCTGTCATCGACAACGGGGGCGTAAGCCGAAGTGTCACCCATAAAAACACTGGAGAAGACCATAATGAGAACTACCTCCCTGGCGCTGGCCGTAGCTGCCGGCACCCTGGGCCTGTCCCTGAGCCACGTTGCCAACGCAGCGTTCCTGGAAGACAGCAAGGCCAAGCTGGACCTGCGTAACTTCTACTACGACCTGAACAACAAGAACGTCGCCAACAACAACGGCGAGGCCAACGAGTGGGGCCAGGGCTTCGTGTTCACCTACAACTCCGGTTTCACCGAAGGCACCGTGGGTTTTGGTGTTGACGTGATCGGCATGTACGGCCTGCGCCTGGACGGCGGCGGCGACAGCAGCACCCCGCGCGATCGCGCCCCGGGTCAGCTGTTCCCGACCGAAACCGACGGCAGCGCCGTGAACGACTACAGCAAGGCTGGCGCCACCGCCAAGATGCTGATCTCCAAGACCGAAGTGCGCCTTGGCACCCTGATGCCGAAGCTGCCAGTCGTTAACTTCAACGACGGTCGTCTGCTGCCGCAGACCTTCGACGGCGGCCAGATCATCTCCAACGAGATCGACGGCCTGACCCTGACCGGCGGCCAGCTGGAGCACACCAAGACCCGCTCCTCGACTGACGACATCAGCCTGAAGATTGCTGGTGCAGGCGCCAATGCCGACACCAACAAGTTCTACTTCGCCGGTGGTGATTACAAAGTCACCAAGGACCTGACCGCGCAGTACTACTACGGCAACCTGGAAGACTTCTACAAGCAACACTTCCTGGGCCTGGTACACAACTGGGCAATCGGCCCGGGCTCCCTGAAGACCGACCTGCGTTACTTCGACAGCAGCTCCGACGGCAAGAACGGCAGCGCTGCCGGCCGTGCCGAAGGTTATGTCAGCAACGGTTACTACGGTGGCGGCGTCACTTCCGGTGAAGTCGACAACCAGACCTGGAGCGCCCTGTTCACCTACAGCCTGAGCGGCCACTCCCTGAGCGCCGGCTACCAGCAGGTCGAGGGTGACAGCGCCTTCCCGTTCCTGAACCAGGGCGGCGGTTCGTCCTCCTACCTGATCACCGACCGTCAGATCGGCAAGTTCCTGAGCGCCGGCGAGCGCACCTGGCTGGCCGAGTACGGCTATGACTTCGCCAGCGCCGGTATCCCGGGCCTGAAAGCCACCGTGACCTACCTGTCCGGCGACAACGTCGACGCTGCCCAGGGTGACCGTAAAGAGTGGGAGCGTGACTTCCGCCTGGACTACACCCTGCAGGAAGGCGCGCTGAAAGGTCTGGGCTTCTCCTGGCGTAACGCGAGCATCCGCAGCAACGTTGCCGGCACCACCGACCAGGACGAAAACCGTCTGATCGTCAGCTACAGCATCCCCCTGCTGTAAGCCTCCACAAACCGGGCAGTTGCATCCTGCCCGGTTTGTCGAAGTGCGAAAGCCCGCTCCCTGGAGCGGGCTTTTTTGTTTTTGCGCACGGGTGAAGGTCCGGAGTGATCGCTTCTTGATCGGGATCAAGGCTCCGGTCCGTCAGGGCAGGCATGGTCAAGGTGCCTGATACCCGAGGAGCCTCACGATGCGTACGCTCTCCCTGCTGGCGGTCGGCTTTTGCCTGAGCGCCGACGCCTGGTCTGTTACCCAGCGCGACGAACCTGTCCACGTCATCCCGGCGGCGGAAATCACCGACCCGGGCAAAGTCGAACTCGGCAAGCAGCTGTTCTTCGACCCGCGCCTGTCGCGCTCGGGGTTCATCTCCTGCAACTCCTGCCACAACCTGTCCATGGGCGGCAGCGACAACCTGCCCACCTCCATCGGCCACAACTGGCAGGAAGGACCGATCAACTCGCCGACGGTACTGAACTCCAGCATGAATCTGGCGCAGTTCTGGGACGGCCGAGCGGCCGATCTCAAGGAGCAGGCTGCCGGGCCGATTTCCAACCCCAAGGAGATGGCCTTCACCCACGTGCTGGCGATCGATACGTTGCGTTCCATTCCCCAGTACCGCGAGGCGTTCAGGCAGGTCTACAAGACCGACGAGATCACCCTGGACGAGGTGACCGACGCCATCGCCGAATTCGAGAAGACCCTGGTCACGCCGAACTCGCGCTTCGACCTGTGGCTCAAGGGCGACGACACCGCCATCAGCACGCTCGAGCTGGAGGGTTATCAGCTCTTCAAGTTCATCGGCTGCGTGGCTTGCCACAACGGTCCGGCCCTGGGCGGCAACTCGTTCCAGAAGATGGGCTTGGTCGCGCCCTATGAAACCAAGAACCCCGCCGAAGGTGTTGCCGGCCTCACAGGCAAGGATGCCGACCGCTTCAAATTCAAGGTGCCGACGCTGCGCAACGTGGAGCTGACCTATCCCTACTTTCACGACGGCGCCTATTGGGCGCTTGAGGACTCCGTGGATGTGATGGCGCGTCTGCAACTGGGCCGCACGCTGAGCACTGAGGAAGTGGGCAAGATCACCGCGTTCCTCAAGACCCTGACCGGTGAGCAGCCAAGCTTCAGCCTGCCGATTCTGCCGCCGTCCACCAACCAGACGCCAAGGCCCGTGCCGTTCGAATGACTGTTCGACTGACCTACCGGAAGACCCGCCAATCGGCGGGTTTTTTCATGGCTGCCGGGTGATTGCGCAAACGTTCGTCTAGGCTCTTGGGACGTATGTCCCATGCATGTCATACGGCCATGTGTGCGGCGTTCTCTAGGGAGTGGAGGTCATTCATGTTTGGTTTCAACGCCAGCAGCAGTGAATTGCAGAACGCCCGGCTTCAATTGGCGCTCACCCAGCAAACCCTGGGTGCCATCCAGAAAACCATGGCGATGATCGAGTTCACCCCCCAGGGGGAGATCCTCAATGCCAATGAGCCGTTCCTGGCGACCATGGGCTATGGGCTGGACGACGTCAGGGACCAGCACCATCGCCTGTTCTGCACACGCGAGCTGGCCTCCAGCCCGGCCTATGCACAGTTCTGGAAGCGCCTGGCCAGTGGCGAGAGTTTCAGCGACCGGTTCATGCGCCTGGCCAAGGGTGGCCGCGAAGTCTGGCTGGAGGCGAGTTATCTGCCGGTTCGTGACGCCAGTGGAGTGGTCAGCAAGGTGATCAAGGTGGCGACCGATATCACCGCGCAGGTGCAGTCCGAGCAACAGCATCAGAGCTTGCTGAATGCGATCAACCGTTCCATGGCGGTGATCGAGTTCAACCTGGCGGGGGAGGTGGTCGAGGCCAACGACAATTTCCTGCAGACCATGGGGTATCGGCTGGACGAGATCCGCGGCAAGCACCACCGCCTGTTCTGCGAGCGCGACGAAGCGGACAGCGATGCCTATCGGCAGTTCTGGCAACGTCTGAACCTGGGGGAATTCGCCTCCGACCGTTTCAAACGCATCACCAAATCAGGGCAGATCGTCTGGCTGCGCGCGACCTACAATCCGCTGTATGACGCCGCTGGACGTCTGTATGGCGTGGTCAAGTTCGCCAGTGACATCACCGCGCAGGTCGAGCATCGGGAGGCTGAAGCGGCGGCCGCGCAACTGGCGTTCGACATCGCCCGGGAAACCGACGACAGCGCGGTAAAGGGTGCTGCCACGGTGGAAGAGGCGGTGCAGGTGGTGCGCGGCATCGCCCAGGAACTGGAGCAGGTTGCGGGCAAGATCGGTGCGCTCAACACGCAGTCCGAGCGTATCAGCAGCATCGTCCAGGTCATCCGGGGGATTGCCGAGCAGACCAACCTGCTGGCGCTCAATGCCGCCATCGAAGCGGCTCGTGCAGGCGAGCAGGGGCGAGGTTTTGCGGTCGTCGCCGATGAGGTGCGCAGCCTGGCTGCGCGCACCAGTCAGGCGACCGTTGAAATCAACGATGTGGTGCGCCTCAACCAGGACCTGGCCCAGCAGGCAGTGGGCGGCATGGACGGCAGCAAGGTCAAGGCGGAGCAGGGCGTGCAGCTGGTCAACCGGGCCGGCGAGGTGATGCTGGATATCCGTGACGAGGCGCAGCGGGTGGTCGATGCGATCAGCCAGTTCACCGAGGCCATGCAGGATTAGGACGAGGAGCGCGCAGGCTGCCCGTCGCGTGGGCAGCCTGTGCGGTAGTGCAGTTAGCGCTGTGGCGCCGGTTGCTGCTGGGTGATGCAGTGGATGTTGCCGCCGCCGAGGAGAATCTCGCGGCCCGGTACCATCACCACGCGGTGCTCGGGGAACACGCGCTGCAGAATGGCGCGGGCTTCCTCGTCCAGCGGATCGTTGAAGCTTGGCGCGATGATGCCGCCGTTGACGATCAGGAAGTTCACGTAGGAACCCGCCAGGCGCACCTCCGGGCTGCGCTCCTGAGAACCGTCCACCAGGTCGACACCGGCACATTCTTCTTCCGTGGCGTACAGCGGGCCAGGAATTGGCAGCTTGTGCACGATCAACTGGCGGCCCTTGGCGTCGCGCGCCTGCTCCAGCACCTTGAGCGCGGCCTGGCACAGTGGGTAGTTGGGGTTCTGCGGGTCGTCGGTCCAGGCAAGCAGCACTTCGCCGGGACGCACGTAGCAGCAGAAGTTGTCGACGTGGCCGTCGGTTTCATCGTTGAACAGGCCGTTCGGCAGCCAGATCACCGTGTCGATGTTCAAGTGATCGCGCAGGACCTGTTCGGTTTCCTCGCGGCTCAGGTGCGGGTTGCGGTTGCGATTGAGCAGGCATTCCTCGGTGGTGATCAGGGTGCCTTCGCCGTCGACGTGGATCGAGCCGCCTTCGAGGATGAATCCTTCGGTGCGGTAACGGTCGCAGCGCTCGATCTCGAGGATCTTGCTGGCCACCTGGTCGTCGCGGTTCCACGGCGCGTACAGGCCGCCGTCGAAGCCGCCCCAGGCGTTGAAGCCCCAGTCCACGCCGCGGACGTTGCCCTGGTCGTTGCAGACGAAGGTCGGCCCGGTGTCCCGTACCCAGGCGTCATCGGTGCTGATTTCGACCAGGCGGATATTGCCGTGGTCGAGGCGGGCGCGGGCGTTTTCATACTGCCCGGCCGAGACGCAGACGGTCACGGGCTCGAAGGCGGCGATGGCCTTGGCCACGGCGGTGAAGGCGGCTTGCGCCGGCTTGCCACCGAGGCGCCAGTTGTCCGGACGCTCTGGCCATACCATCCAGGTCTGGCTGTGGGTTTCCCATTCCGCCGGCATGCGGAAACCATCGGCGCGCGGGGTGCTGTTGAGGGTCGTCATCGAATCTACCTGCGAATGAGTGATGAGGAAGGGTACTCCACTGCGGCCCATGGGGTCGCGGGGACGGTGACGAGGCGAGACATGGACTACCTCGTAGGCACAGTAAGCGATGATCGTAACGCGAGCGTGCGAGCTGTGGGCGGGACAGCGATTGGATACTTTATAGTCGATAAAAATCCGTATTTAAAACGGATTTTATCTATCGAAGTATTTTTATCGATAAATAAGCAGATAAATATCTGCAATTAGGCGCTGTTTGCTCGTTCGAGCCGGCGCTGCTTGCTGCCTGGGCCAGCCTTCGGTAACTGGTCGCTACAGGGCAGCCGGGCGCTTGGGCAGGCAGGGTGGCAGGTAGAGGCTCAGGTAGGCGTCGAACACGCGCATGCCTTCTTCGGCCAGGCGCGGAGTGATGTCTTCGTGCAGTTGCACCGAGCGGGCGTAGACGCGGTCGCCGAGCGCCATGGCCAGGGCGAACACGTCGATGTCATCCGGCAGGACCGGCAGGTCGAAATGCCGATTGAACACGGCCTGCATCAGCTGGCCCAGTTCGATGTCGTGCTGACGGTCAGCCTGAGTCACTTCCGTCAGACCGTGCGAAGCCAGAATCAGCTGGCGGGCAGCGGCGTCCTGGGCGTAGATCGCCAGCATGCGCTGCTCGATGACGCGCGACAGGTCGCGCCAGTCGCGTAGTTGCCCGTGGTCGACGGGCTCCTGCAGGCAGGCGCGGAAGGCCGCGTGAACATCAGCGGTCAGCGCTTCGAGCAGCGCTGGCACGCTGGCGAAGAAGTGATAGACCGAGGACGGCGGAATAGCAGCCCGCTCGGCAACGCTGTAGATCGACAGGCTGGCCACGCCCTGCTCGGCAAGCAGCTCACGCGCCGAGGCGAGGATGACCGCGATACGGGCCTGGCTGCTGGCGCGGGGTTTGCGCGCGTTCATTCAGGCGCCGTCACGAAAGTGTTTCCACACCGCATCACGCACATCCTGCTGCTTGGCCGGCAGGGTTTCCAGGGCATGCAGGCGGCGCTTGAGGTCGGTGTCGGGGTACAGCGCCGGCTCGTTGCTCAGGCTCTTGTCGAGAAACTGGCGGGCGTCGGCATTGCCGCTGGGGTAGAGGGTTTCGCTGGTGATCAGGGCGGCGACTTCGGGCTGCATCAGGAAGTCGATGAAGCGGTGCGCCAGGTCGGGGCGGCGCGCGCTGGTGGGGATCACCAGGTTGTCGATGAACAGTACCGAGCCCTCTTCGGGAATCAGGAAGCGCACGGGCTGGCCATTGCTGGCGGCGCCCAGGGCGTCGCCGACCCAGGCCACGGCCATGCACAGGTTGCCGTTGTTGAGGTCGTCGATGTAACGCTCGCTGTCGACGTAGCGCAGGTTCGGTCGCAGTTGCCCTAGCAGTTCACCGGCGCGCTTGATACGGGCTGGCGCGGCGCGGGCCAGGCTGCGGCCCTGGTAGTTGAAGAGCAGCGAGAGCACTTCTTCCGGGGCGTCGATCGAGCTGATGCCGCAGGCCGCCAGGCGGCTGCTCTGGGCGGGGTCGAACAGCAGGCTCCAGCTCTGTGGCAGTGGGCCGCCGTATGCCGCTTCGACCTTGGGCTGGTTGATCGCCAGGCCGACGGCGCCCCACAGGTAGGGCACTGCGTGCTGATTGCCACGGTCCACGGCAGCCAGTTTGTTCAGCAGCTCCTTGTCCAGGTGCTGGCGATTGGTCAGTCGGGTGAAGTCCAGTGGTTGCAGGCGGCCGGCTTCGATCAGTGCCGGCAGGTCGTTGTGCGAGGGCACGGCCACGTCGATGGCATCACCATTGGCCAGGGCCGTTCTCAGTTCTTCTGCCGTGCTGAAGGTCTGGTAGTCGACCTTGATGCCGGTTTCGGTCTGGAACTGTTCGAGTACCTGAGGGGCGATGTAGTCGTTCCAGTTGTAGACGCGGATGCTGTCACCGTCTGCCGCCTGGGCAGCGAGGGGCGACAGGGCCAGGAGCAGGGGAGCGAGGCGGCGAATCATCGGAATCGTCCTGATCGGAGGTGACGCACGAATTAACTGTCCAGCGGTTTTCGGCGTCAATGCCTGGGAGCCTGGAAAGGCTCTGTAAAGGGGGTTGTATCATGAAAACGCCGGCTTTTTGCCGGCGTTTTCATGAGGGGGTCAGACCGTGTGCAAGTACCAGTTGTATTCGAGGTCCGAAATGGTGGTCTCGAATTCTTCCAGCTCGGCTTCCTTACAGGCGACGAAGATGTCGATGTACTTGGAGTCGATGTACTTGTTCAGCACTTCGCTGTCGTCCAGCTCGCGCAGGGCATCGCGCAGGTTGTTCGGCAGGCTCTGCTCGAGCTGCTCGTAGGAGTTGCCTTCGATCGGCTCGCCCGGCTCGATCTTGTTGGTCATGCCGTGGTGAATGCCGGCGAGGATCGCCGCCATCATCAGGTACGGGTTGGCGTCGGCACCGGCGACGCGGTGTTCGATGCGTACCGAGTCGGCACTGCCAGTCGGCACGCGAACGGCGACGGTGCGGTTGTCCAATCCCCAGCTCGGTGCGTTCGGCACATAGAACTGCGCGCCGAAACGGCGGTAGGAGTTGACGTTGGGGCAGAGGAACGCCATCGAGGCCGGCATGGTTTCCAGCACACCGCCGATGGCGTGGCGCAGGACGTCGCTTTCCAGCGGTTCTTCGGTGGCGAAGATGTTCTGCCCGGTCTTCTTGTCGAGCAAGGAGATGTGGACGTGCAGACCGTTGCCCGCCTGACCCGGGTAGGGCTTGGCCATGAAGGTCGAGTCCATCTCGTGGTCGTAGGCGATGTTCTTGATCAGGCGCTTGAGGAGCAGCGCATGGTCACAGGCCTTGAGGGCGTCGTTGGTGTGATGCAGGTTGACCTCGAACTGCGCCGGAGCACTTTCCTTGACGATCGCGTCAGCGGGCAGGTCTTGTTCTTTCGCGGCTTCGAGCATGTCCTGCAGACAGTCGACGTATTCGTCGAGGTCGTCGATCAGGTAGACCTGAGTCGAGTGCGGGCGTTTACCGGAAATGGGCGAGCGTGGCGGCTGTGGACGGCCGTTCACGTTCTCCTGGTCGATCAGGTAAAACTCGAGTTCGAAAGCGGCGCAAATGGTCAGGCCTAGTTCGTCGAACTTCTGTACCACCTGGCGCAACACCTCACGCGGGTCGGCGAAGAAAGGCTTGCCGTCCAGCTCGTGCATGGTCATCAACAGTTGCGCGGTCGGGCGCTTCTGCCAGGGTTCATTGCACAGGGTATTGGGGATGGGGAAGCAGATACGGTCGGCGTCGCCGATATCCAGACCCAGGCCGGTGCTTTCCACCGTAGAGCCGTTGATATCCAGGGCGAATAAAGAGGCGGGGAGGTTGATGCCTTTTTCATACACCTTGTGGAGGCTGGCGCGTTCGATGCGCTTGCCGCGGACCACACCATTCATATCTGCAATAAGAAGGTCGACGAACTGGACCTCAGGATGTTCCTTAAGGAACGCGTTCGCTTCATTAAGCTGAACGGCACGCAGGGGTACCGACATGATGCAACACCTTTTTTGTTAAAAATATCAATCATGCAATTGCTCAAGGGTGAGTCAATCTTAATCACCATTCTCTGTCAAGAGCACCCCATTCTGCCCTAAAAAGAGGCTTTGTGGCCAATTTTAGGGCGTTCCAGGGCATCGCGATCCTTCTCTGTCCCTTAGGTGGCGGGGTGCTCAGTGAGGTGTGTTCAATTTTTTACATGACTATTGTGTAAAAAAATGAACAAGGCTAAGCTCGGTTCAAACCCATAACAGCAATAAAAAGGGTGCCCCATGTCACGCCTGCCGTTAATCGGCGTCACCGCCTGCACCAAGCAGATCGGTCTTCATCCCTACCATATAGCAGGTGACAAGTACTTACGGGCCGTGGCCGTCGGGGCTGGTGGTCTGCCGCTGATCATCCCTTCGCTGGCAGAGCTGCTCGATACGCCCACCCTGATCGAAAATCTGGACGGCCTGCTGTTCACCGGCTCTCCCTCCAATGTCGAACCCCATCATTATTCCGGCCCGGCCAGTGCGCCCGGGACGTTGCACGATCCCGCCCGTGACCAGACCACGCTGCCGCTGATTCGCCAGGCGATCGAGGCGGGCATACCGGTGCTGGGCATCTGCCGGGGCTTTCAGGAAATGAACGTTGCCTTCGGCGGCACGCTGCACCAGGCGGTGCACGACGTCGATGGCCTGATGGACCACCGTGAGCCGGCGGACGAGCCGGTCGAGGTCCAGTACGCGCCCTCCCACGCGCTGCGGGTGCAGCCCGGTGGTGTTCTCGACGGCCTCGGCTTGCCGCACGAGATTGTTGTCAATTCCATTCATGGCCAGGGCGTGCAGCGTCTGGCGCCGGGCCTTCGCGTCGAAGCACTGGCGCCTGACGGTTTGGTCGAAGCCTTTTCCGTAATGAGTGCAAAAAGCTTTGCACTGGGGGTGCAATGGCACCCCGAATGGCAGGTACGATCGAACCCGAATTATCTCGCCCTCTTTCAGGCCTTTGGTGAGGCTTGCAGGGAGAGGGCGAGGCAACGCTGAGCCGACTATAAAAAGAAGTCGGTCTCTCTAACCCTGAGGTCTCTATGAGTACCAAATTGGACCAGCTTTCGAGCTGGCTGAAAGAACGCAAAATCACCGAAGTGGAATGCCTTGTCAGCGACCTTACCGGGATTGCCCGGGGCAAGATCTCGCCGACCAACAAGTTTCTCGACGAAAAGGGCATGCGCCTCCCCGAGAGTGTGCTGCTGCAGACCGTGACCGGCGATTACGTCGAGGACGACATCTATTACGAGCTGCTCGACGAGGCGGACATCGACATGTTCTGCCGCCCGGACGAGAACGCCGTGTTCCTGGTGCCCTGGGCCATCGAGCCGACCGCGATGGTGATCCACGACACCTTCGACAAGCAGGGCCGGCCAATCGAGCTGTCGCCGCGCAACATCCTCAAGAACATTCTGAAACTCTATGCGGACAAGGGCTGGAAGCCGATCGTGGCGCCCGAGATGGAGTTCTACCTGACCAAGCGCAACAGCGACCCGGACTTCCCCCTGGTCGCGCCGATGGGCCGCTCCGGTCGCCCGGAAGTCGGTCGCCAGTCGTTCTCCATCGACGCGGCCAACGAATTCGACCCGCTGTTCGAAGACGTCTACGACTGGTGCGAACTGCAGGACCTGGACCTCGACACCCTGATCCACGAAGACGGCCCGGCACAGATGGAAATCAACTTCCGTCATGGCGATGCCCTGCACCTGGCCGACCAGATCACCGTGTTCAAGCGCACCATGCGTGAGGCAGCGCTCAAGCACGACGTGGCGGCGACCTTTATGGCCAAGCCGATCACTGATCAGCCGGGCAGCGCGATGCACATTCACCAGAGCGTGGTGGACGTGAAGACTGGCAAGAACCTGTTCTCCAACGAGGACGGGACCATGAGCGAGCTGTTCCTGCATCACATCGGCGGTTTGCAGAAATACATCCCCGAATTGCTGCCGCTGTTCGCTCCGAACGTCAACTCGTTCCGCCGCTTCCTGCCCGACACCTCGGCGCCGGTGAACGTCGAATGGGGCGAGGAGAATCGCACCGTGGGCCTGCGGGTGCCGGAAGCCGGGCCGCAGAACCGCCGTGTGGAAAACCGCCTGGCGGGCGCCGACGCCAACCCGTACCTGGTATTGGCCGCGTCGCTGCTGTGCGGCTACATCGGCATGGTCGATGGCATCAAGCCGAGCGCGCCGGTCAAGGGGCGTGGCTACGAGCGCCGCAACCTGCGCCTGCCGGTGACCATCGAAAGCGCCCTAGAGCGTATGGAAGCGTGTCGCGACGCGCAGAAGTACCTGGGTGAGAAGTTCGTTCGCGGTTATGTCGCCGTGAAACGCGCCGAGCACGAAAATTTCAAGCGGGTGATCAGCTCCTGGGAACGCGAGTTCCTGCTGCTCTCCGTCTGACCTGGACGCGCGCCGGGCACCTGTCCGGCGCGCCGACCAGCTGTAATCTGAGGTGAAGAATGACTAGCCAAGTGAGCAACCCGAAAACCCGCGAATGGCAGGCCATGAGCCGCGAGCATCACCTGGCGCCGTTCAGTGACTACAAACAGCTGGCTGAAAAAGGCCCGCGCATCATCACTCGGGCGGACGGTGTGTACCTGTGGGACAGCGAGGGTCACAAGATTCTCGATGGCATGGCCGGGCTGTGGTGCGTGGCCGTGGGCTACGGGCGCAAGGAGCTGGCCGACGCTGCCGCCAGGCAGATGCAGGAATTGCCCTACTACAACATGTTCTTCCAGACCGCCACGCCGCCCGCGCTGGAACTGGCCAAGGCGATTGCCGAACTGGCCCCGGACGGCATGAACCATGTGTTCTTCACCGGCTCAGGCTCGGAAGGCAACGACACCATGCTGCGCATGGTTCGCCATTACTGGGCGATCAAGGGGCAGCCGCAGAAGAAGGTCATCATCAGCCGCCTGAACGGCTACCACGGTTCCACGGTCGCCGGTGCGAGCCTGGGCGGCATGACCTATATGCACGAGCAGGGTGATCTGCCGATTCCGGGCATCGTGCACATCCCGCAGCCCTACTGGTTCGGTGAGGGTGGCGACATGACTCCGGACGAGTTCGGAGTCTGGGCTGCCGAACAGCTGGAGAAGAAGATTCTCGAGGTCGGTGAAGATCAGGTCGCGGCGTTCATCGCCGAGCCGATCCAGGGCGCCGGCGGCGTGATCATTCCGCCGGACACCTACTGGCCGAAGATCCGCGAGATTCTCGCCAAGTACGACATCCTGTTCATCGCCGATGAGGTGATCTGCGGATTCGGCCGCACCGGCGAGTGGTTCGGCAGCGACTATTTCGGCAACGCCCCGGACATGATGACCATCGCCAAGGGCCTGACCTCGGGCTACATCCCCATGGGCGGGCTGATTGTGCGCGACGCGATCGTCGAGGTGCTCAACCAGGGCGGCGACTTCAACCACGGCTTCACCTACTCCGGCCATCCGGTGGCGGCGGCGGTGGCACTGGAAAACCTGCGCATCCTGCGCGACGAGAAAATCGTCGAGCGGGTCAAGGAAGAAACGGCACCCTATTTGCAGAGACGTTTGCGTGAGCTGGCGGATCATCCGCTGGTGGGCGAAGTCCGCGGTGTAGGCATGCTCGGCGCCATCGAACTGGTGAAGAACAAACAGACCCGCGAACGTTATCCGAATGAGACGGCTGTCGGTATGATTTGCCGCGGCCACTGTTTCGATAACGGGCTGATCATGCGTGCCGTGGGAGACACGATGATCATTTCGCCCCCGTTGGTGATCAGCAAGACCGAGATTGACGAGCTGGTGGACAAGGCACGTACGTGCCTCGATCTCACCGCCCGTGCTTTACTGGTGTAGCTGTACCTTGCCAGACTGCGCCGGCCACCGGTGCGCGCCGCCCCTGGCGACACGCACCGGACACTCAAATGACAACATGGAGCTAACCCGCATGATCAAGACCTTCGGTAAAACACTGCTTGCCATGACCCTGGCGGGAGCCGTGGCCGGTATGGCGCAGGCCGACGACAAGGTACTGCACGTCTACAACTGGTCGGACTACATCGCACCGGACACCCTGGCCAAGTTCCAGAAGGAAACCGGCATCAAGGTGGTCTACGACGTCTTCGACAGTAACGAAGTGCTTGAAGCCAAGTTGCTGGCGGGCAGCTCGGGTTACGACGTGGTCGTACCGTCCAACCCGTTCCTGGCCAAACAGATCAAGGCGGGCGTGTTCCAGAAGCTGGACAAGTCCAAGCTGCCGAACTGGGAAAACCTCGACAAGGACCTGCTCAAGGCCCTCGACCCGAGCGATCCGGGCAACCAGTACTCCATTCCCTACATGTGGGGCACCATCGGCATTGGTTACAACGTCGACAAGGTCAAGGCCGTGCTCGGCGAAAACGCCCCGGTGGACTCCTGGGACCTGGTGTTCAAGCCCGAGAACATGGCGAAGCTGAAGGAGTGCGGCGTGTCGTTCCTCGATTCGCCGACCGAAATCCTGCCGGCTGCGCTGCACTACCTGGGCTACAAGCCTGACAGCCAGGACCCGGCTGAGCTGAAGAAGGCCGAGGAACTGTTCCTGTCGGTTCGTCCTTCCACCGCCTACTTCCATTCCTCGAAGTACATCTCCGACCTGGCCAACGGCAACATCTGCGTTGCCATCGGCTACTCGGGCGATATCTACCAGGCCAAGGCCCGTGCCGAAGAAGCCAAGAATGGCGTGAACGTCGGTTACAACATTCCGAAGGAAGGCGCAGGCAGCTTCTTCGACATGCTGGCCGTACCGGCTGATGCCAAGAACGTCGAAGGCGCCCATGTATTCCTGAACTTCCTGATGAAGCCGGAAATCATGGCCGAGATCACCAACTTCGTGCAGTTCCCGAACGGTAACGCTGCTGCCACGCCGCTGGTGGATGATGCTATCCGTAACGACCCAGGCGTCTACCCGAGCCCTGAAGTCCTGAAGCAGATCTACACCTTCCCGGATCTGCCGGCCAACGTGCAACGCACCATGACCCGCAGCTGGACCAAGATCAAGTCCGGCCGTTAACGGCTAGCGACCCCCTCCGGCGGGTGCTCCCGCTGGAGGCTCGCCAGGAGGCTCATGCCCCTCTTTCGCGTTTCAGTCCTGTACGTGTCGGATCATTGTCCGGCCTATCGGCTGCGCGTTTTTCGGGAAGATCTCCCCTTTTTGCTGCGCTGACCGCCACGGTGGTCTGTAACAACCAATAAGAATGAGGACGTACCCGTGCATAAGGTCTTTGGCAAGATTCTGACAACGACAGCCCTCTCGCTGGGTCTGGCCGGTATGGCGCAGGCAGATGGCACCGTGCATATCTACAACTGGAGCGACTACGTCGGCGAAGAAACCCTCGCCGAGTTCCAGAAGGCCACAGGCATCAAGCCGGTCTACGACGTTTTCGATTCCAACGAGACCCTGGAGGGCAAACTGCTCGCCGGACGCTCCGGTTATGACGTGGTGGTTCCTTCCAATCACTTCCTCGGCAAGCAGATCAAGGCGGGTGCCTTCCAGGCCCTCGACCGCTCCAAGCTGCCGAACTGGGACAACCTCGACCCGGCGTTGCTCAAGCAACTCGAAGCCAACGATCCGGGCAATCAGTACGCGGTGCCCTATCTATGGGGTACCAACGGCATCGGTTACAATGCCGAGAAGGTCAAGGCGGCGCTCGGTGTCGACAAGATCGACTCCTGGAGCGCGGTATTCGAGCCGGAAAATATCGAGAAACTCAGCACCTGCGGTGTGGCGTTCCTCGATTCGGCCGATGAGATGATCCCGGCGGTACTCAACTACCTGGGACTCGACCCGAACAGCAAGAACCCCGAGGACTACGCGAAGGCAGAAGCGAAGCTGCTGGAAGTACGTCCCCATGTCACCTACTTCCATTCCTCCAAGTACATCGCTGACCTGGCCAACGGCAACATCTGCGTGGCGGTCGGCTATTCCGGGGATGTGTTGCAGGCGGCTGACCGTGCCGAAGAAGCCGGCAAGGGCGTGGAAATCGCGTACGCGATTCCGAAAGAGGGCGCCAACCTGTGGTTCGACATGCTCGCCATCCCCAAGGATGCCGCCAACGTCGACCAGGCCCATGCCTTCATCAATTACCTGCTGGAGCCGGCTGTGATTGCCGGTGTCAGCGATTACGTCGGCTACGCGAACCCCAATCCGAAAGCCGGTGAGCTGATGGATCAGGACGTGCGCAATGACGAGTCGGTTTATCCGCCGCAAGCCGTGCTGGACAAGTTGTATATCTCGGCCGAACTGCCGATCAAGGTGCAGCGCCTGATGACCCGGAGCTGGACCAAGGTCAAGTCGGGCAAATAATTCCAATACCGGCCCCTGGGCCGGGTACTACTTTTTTGCGGGAGTTTGGTAATGGCAGTTGCTTCCAGTACCTACAAGAAGGTTCTCGAGGGGCACCAGCAGCCGAAAGAAGTGCTGGTGAAGATCGAGCGCGTGAGCAAGAAGTTCGACGAGACGGTCGCGGTCGATGACGTCTCTCTGACCATCAACAAGGGTGAGATTTTCGCCCTGCTGGGCGGCTCCGGCTCGGGCAAGTCGACCCTGCTGCGCATGCTGGCTGGTTTCGAACGCCCTACCGAAGGCCGCATCTTCCTCGATGGCCAGGACATCACCGATCTGCCGCCCTACGAGCGGCCGATCAACATGATGTTCCAGTCCTACGCCCTGTTCCCGCACATGAGCGTGGCCGACAACATTGCCTTCGGCCTCAAGCAGGACAAGATGCCGAAGGACCAGATCGACGCCCGCGTGGCCGAGATGCTCAAGCTGGTGCAGATGACCCAGTACGCCAAGCGCAAGCCGCACCAGCTCTCCGGTGGCCAGCGTCAGCGCGTGGCCCTGGCGCGTTCGCTGGCCAAGAGCCCGAAACTGCTGCTGCTCGATGAGCCCATGGGCGCCCTGGACAAGAAACTGCGTTCGCAGATGCAGCTCGAACTGGTCGAAATCATCGAGCGCGTGGGCGTGACCTGCGTGATGGTGACCCACGACCAGGAAGAGGCCATGACCATGGCCCAGCGCATCGCCATCATGCACCTGGGCTGGATCGCCCAGATCGGTAGCCCGATCGACATCTACGAGACCCCGACCAGCCGCCTGGTCTGCGAGTTCATCGGCAACGTCAACCTGTTCGACGGTCAGGTCATCGAAGACATGGAAGGCCATGCACTGATCGACAGCCCGGACCTGGAGCGCAACATCTACGTCGGCCACGGTGTCAGCACCTCGGTGCAGGACAAGGCCATTACCTACGCCATCCGCCCGGAAAAGCTGCTGGTCACCACCGAACAGCCGACCTGCGAGTACAACTGGTCGCGCGGCACGGTGCACGATATCGCCTACTTGGGCGGCCATTCGGTGTTCTACGTGCAACTGCCAAGCGGCAAGATCGTCCAGTCGTTCGTGGCCAACGCCGAGCGTCGCAACGCGCGGCCGACCTGGGACGATCAGGTCTACGTCTGGTGGGAGGACGATAGCGGGGTGGCATTGCGCTCATGAACATTATCCGAAGCTTCAGCCGCCTGATTCCATCCGGCCGGCATGTCGTCATCGGCGTGCCATTCATCTGGCTGTTCCTGTTTTTCCTGCTGCCTTTCATCATCGTGCTGAAGATCAGCTTCGCCGAAGCCGATGTGGCCATTCCGCCCTACACGGACGTGTACACCTGGATCGACAACAAGCTGTCGATCGTCCTCAACCTGGGCAACTACATCTTCCTCAGTGAGGATGACCTGTACCTGGCGGCGTACCTGGGGTCCCTGAAAATCGCCACCATCAGCACCCTGCTGTGCCTGGTGATCGGTTTCCCCATGGCCTATGCCATCGCACGCGCCGAGAAAGACAAGCAGATGGTCCTGCTGCTGCTGATCATGATGCCGACCTGGACCGCGATCCTGATTCGCGTGTACGCCTGGATGGGCATCCTCAGCAACAACGGCCTGCTCAACGGTTTCCTGCAGAGCATCGGGCTGATCAGCGAACCGCTGCAGATCCTCAACACCAACACGGCGGTCTACATCGGCATCGTCTACTCGTACCTGCCGTTCATGATCCTGCCGCTGTACGCCAACCTGGTGAAGCACGACCAGAGCCTGCTGGAAGCTGCTGCCGACCTGGGGTCGAGCACCTTCAACAGCTTCTGGAAAATCACCGTGCCGCTGGCCAAGAACGGCATCATCGCCGGCTGCATGCTGGTGTTCATTCCGGTGGTCGGCGAGTTCGTCATCCCTGAATTGCTGGGTGGCCCGGAGACGCTGATGATCGGCAAGGTGCTCTGGCAAGAGTTCTTCAACAACCGCGACTGGCCGGTGGCATCCGCCCTGGCGGTGGTGATGCTGGCCGTGCTGATCGTTCCGATCATTCTGTTCAACCGTAACCAAGCGAAAGAGATGGAGGGACGTGCATGAAAAACTTCCGTTTCTCCACCTTCATGCTGTGGGCCGGCTTGCTGTTCATCTACCTGCCGATGCTGATCATGGTGATCTACTCGTTCAACGCATCGCGGCTGGTAACGGTGTGGGGCGGCTGGTCGGTGAAGTGGTACGTCAGCCTGCTGGATGACCGGCAGCTGATGGGCGCGGTCTGGCGCTCCCTGGAGATCGCCTTGTATACGGCGATCGCCGCGGTGGCCCTGGGTACGCTGGCGGCATTCGTGCTGACACGGATCTCCCGCTTCAAGGGCCGCACGCTGTTCGGCGGCCTGGTGACCGCGCCGCTGGTCATGCCGGAAGTGATCACCGGTCTGTCGCTGCTGTTGCTGTTCGTGGCCATGGCGCAACTGATCGGCTGGCCGGCGGAACGCGGCATGATGACGATCTGGATCGCGCACACGACCTTCTGCTCGGCCTACGTGGCTGTGGTGGTATCGGCTCGTCTGCGTGAGCTGGACCTGTCCATCGAAGAAGCGGCCATGGACCTCGGTGCGCGGCCCTGGAAGGTGTTCTTCCTGATCACCATCCCGATGATCGCGCCGTCGCTGATGGCCGGGGGCATGATGTCCTTCGCCCTGTCGCTGGACGATCTGGTACTGGCCAGCTTCGTCTCCGGCCCAGGTGCCACTACGCTGCCGATGGAAGTGTTCTCCAAGGTGCGGCTGGGTGTGACGCCAGCGATCAACGCCGTGGCGAGTCTGATCCTGCTGGTGGTGTCCTTTGCCACCTTCCTGGTCTGGTTCTTCGCTCACCGCGCGGAAGAGCGGCGCAAGAAAGCCCTGCAGCAGGCCATGGACGAAAGTACCGGCGCCCACCTGCAGAGCGGCCCGGACTCCCGCCGTGACCCGTCTCAGGTGCATGCCTGAGACGGTCCTGACATAGGCTTGCGCCGTCAGGTCAGGCTCCGGCTCCAGAACGCCCGATGCAGTGCATCGGGCGTTCTGCTTTCTAGCGGTCGATTTCTACTGACGGCATCCGCGCTCTGAGCTCGTCGCGCAGACGCACCAGTACGGTGCGCGGCCTCGTGGCGGGGAGTGACGGGATCGGATTTGGTAGGAGGCGCGGAGCGTCTCGGGCGGTGTTCCCACACGGAGCGTGGGAACGATCAATCCCTCTTCTCGCACCCACGCTCTGCGTGGGCGGTATCCCCGGACGCTCCGCGTCCGCCACGGTAGGCGCGGCAATAAAAAGCCCGGCATGTGCCGGGCTTTTTCATGAGTGCGGTACAGGTCAGTCGCTGCGGGTGACGTTGAGGCCTTTGAGCAGGTTGAGGGCCTGGCTGAGCTGGTAGTCGCCGTCCTGCAAGCGGGCAGGGGCTGCGGCCTTGCCTTGGCTACGACGATCGGCGCCGCCGTTGCCGTTGCCCAGGTGGCCCTGCAGGTCGGCTTCCTTGATGTTTTCGTCGTCCTGCTCGCGGGTCACCTTGGCGCGGGCGACTTCGATGTCCGGGACGATGCCCTGGGCCTGGATCGAGCGGCCGTTGGGGGTGAAATACAGGGCGGTGGTGATCTTCAGGGCGCGGTCGTTGTTCAGCGGCAGCACGGTCTGTACCGAGCCTTTGCCGAAGCTGTCGGTGCCCATCAGCACGGCACGCTTGTGGTCCTGCAGGGCGCCGGCAACGATTTCCGATGCCGAAGCGCTGCCGCCGTTGATCAGCACCACCAGCGGTACGCCCTCGCTGGCGTCAGCCGGGTCGGCAGAGAAGCGCAGCTCGGAGTTGGCGATGCGGCCTTCGGTGTAGACGATCAGGCCCTTTTTGAGGAAGTGGTCGGAGACTTCGACCGCCGCCTGCAGCACGCCGCCCGGGTTGTTGCGCAGGTCGAGCACCAGGCCACGGAGCTTCTTGCCGTTGTCCTTGCGCAGCTTGGCCAGGGCCTTGCCGACTTCTTCGCCGCTGTTGACCTGGAACTGGGTGATGCGAATGTAGCCGTAGCCGTCTTCGAGCAGCTGGCTCTTGACGCTCTTGACCTTGATGACCGCGCGGGTGAGCTCTACGTCGAACGGCTTGCCGCCTTCGCGCACCAGGGTCAGGAGGATCTTGCTGCCGGCCTTGCCGCGCATTTTCTCGACGGCTTCCATCATCGACAGGCCCTTGGTCGGCTGGCCGTCGATCTTGACGATCAGGTCGCCGGGCTGGATACCAGCCTTCGAGGCTGGGGTGTCGTCGATGGGTGAAACCACTTTGACGAAGCCATCTTCCATGCCGACTTCGATACCCAGGCCGCCGAACTCGCCGCTGGTGCTTTCCTGCAGTTCGAGGAAGGCCTCAGGCTCGAGGTAGGCGGAGTGCGGGTCGAGGTTGCTGAGCATGCCCTTGATGGCATTCTCCAGCAGGGTCTTGTCGCTCACCGGCTCGACGTAGGCTGCCTTGATGCGGTCCATGACCTCGGCGAAGGTGCGCAGATCGTCCAGCGGCAGTGGCGCCTTGTCCGTCGCCGTCGCGGCTGCCGGAGGGGCCTGATCGGCCTGCAGCAGGGGCGCGCCGCCAAGCAGGGCGATAGCCAGGGCCAGGGAGGTAAGGCGAGACAAATGCGGCATAGCGGACTAACTCCTAAGTAGGTGAGCGCAGCGCTTATCCTTGCGCGCGACACCATTGCGCCGGGTCGCTTGGGCGACCCTGCTGGCGAATCGCGAAATACAGGGCGGGCTCATCCTGCCCGCCACTGGTGCCAACGGTGGCGATCGGTTCGCCGGCCTTGACCACATCACCTGCATCTTTGAGCAGGCTCTGGTTGTGTCCGTAAAGACTCAAATACCCATTGCCGTGGTCGAGAATGACCAGAAGCCCGGCGCCGCGCAACCAGTCAGCAAAGACCACGCGCCCACCATGCACGGCACGCACCTGGCTGCCGGCAGTGGCTCCGATCAGCACGCCGTCCCACTTAGTCCGAGCGTCGCCGCCGCGAGGGGTTCCGTAGCGTGCAACCAATCGGCCATCAACAGGCCATGGCAATTTACCCCGAGCACTGGCGAAAGGCCCGCCGTAGACCGCTCCGGAGCTGACTTGCGGCCCGCTGCTGGCGGGTTGGCCTGGTGTTACCCGTGGCTGCTGGCGGGCGGCGATAAGGGCGCGCTGGCGGGCTTCTTCTGCTTCCTTCGCCTGGCGTGCCAGGGTTTCTTCGATGGTTTTCAGGACCCGGGTGAGCTGGGCCTGTTCCTGCTCGCGGGCCTTGAGGCGCTGGTCACGGGCGGAAAATTCCTTGTTCAGCTTGGCCAGGGCCACCTGGCGCTCCTTGCGAGCGTCCGCCAGCTTCTGGCGACGGTCGTCCAGGGCGCTTTTCTGCTCGAGCAACTGGGCCTGCTGGCGGGAGATGTCCTGCTCGACGTTGTTCAATTGGCGCAGGGTTTCGTTGAACGTGGCGAGCTGTTCCATGCGCGCTTCGCTGAGGTAGTCGTAGTACGTCAGCGTGCGCGAGAAGCGTTCGGGGTTCTGCTGGTTGAGCAGCAGCTTGAGGTATTCCTGACGGCCACTCTGGTAGGCCGCACGGGCCTGGATGCCGATCAGGCGCTGCTGTTCGAGGCGCGCGCCCTCAAGTTTTTTTTTCTCCTGGTCGAGGCGCTGGATTTCTTCCTCGCTGTGCTTGAGCTCGCCCTGCAGGTCCTTGACCTGTTTCTCCAGCGTGCCCATTTCGGTTTCGGTCTTCTGCAGTTCTTTCTGCACGCCGGTTTTTTCCAGCTGAAGCTTCTCCAGCAGCTTTTTCAGCTCGGCCACATCGGTACGTGCGGCATCGAGCTGCTTTTGCGCGTCAGCCTTCTGATCGGCGAAGGCCGGGGTCAGCAGGCAGGCGAGAAGGATCAGGGTGAGGGCACGGGACATGGGGCAGGCGGTACCTGGCGGGGAACGCGCTTAGTATGCCCGTGGTGCCGGGCAAAAAAAACGCCCTGGCTCGCGATTGGCGACTCAAGATGCTTGCCGGTGACCAGCGGGATTCGGCGCCGCGTGCTGGATCCACGTCAGGAAAAGGTCGCCGGCATGCCCGGGCGTTGCGCACGTGGCGGTTGGCGCTCTATTCACAAGGCTCCGAGCAATAAAAAAGCCCCGGCAGGACCGGGGCTTTTCAGGGTTACGTCACTTCAGGCTGACGATGCTGGTGCCGGTCATCTCTTGCGGGATGGGCATCCCCATAAGGGTCAGCAGCGTCGGCGCCACGTCGGCCAGTACACCGCCTTCGCGCAGGCTGACGTCGCGCTTGCCGACGTAGATGAACGGCACTGGCTCGCAGGTGTGTGCGGTATGCGCCTGGCCGGTGCATTCGTCTTCCATCTGCTCGACGTTGCCGTGGTCGGCGGTGATCAGCGCTTCGCCGCCGACCTTGTCCAGCGCCGAGACGATGCGCCCGACGCAGGCGTCCAGGCATTCCACGGCCGCCACCGCAGCGCTGAATACGCCGGTATGGCCGACCATGTCGCCGTTGGCGTAGTTGACGATGATTACGTCATAACGCTGCTGCTCGATGGCTTCGACGATGCGGTCGGTCACTTCCGGCGCGCTCATCTGCGGCTGCAGGTCGTAGGTGGCGACGTTGGGCGAAGGAATGAGGATGCGCTCTTCACCGTCGAATGGCTCTTCGCGGCCGCCGGAGAAGAAGAAGGTCACGTGGGCGTACTTCTCGGTTTCGGCGATGCGCAGCTGGGTCTTGCCGTTCTTGGCCAGGTATTCGCCCAGCACGTTGGTCAGCGGCTCGGGTTTGTACGCGCTCGGCGTCGGGATGCTGGCCGCGTACTGGGTCAGCATGATGAACCCGGCCAGTTGCGGTACGCGGGCGCGCTGGAATTCCTTGAAATCCGGCTCGACGAAGCAACGGGTCAGCTCCCGGGCGCGGTCGGCGCGGAAGTTCATGAACACCACGGCATCGCCGTCCTCGACCTGCACGGCGTCGCCGATGGTCGTGGCCTTGACGAATTCGTCACTCTCGCCGCGTTCGTAGGCAGCCTGCAGGCCGGCCACCGCGTTCTCTGCGGTGTAGTCGCCCTGGCCGTCGACGATCAGCTTGTAGGCCTGCTCGACGCGGTCCCAGCGGTTGTCACGGTCCATGGCGAAGTAGCGACCGATGAGGCTGGCAATGCGGCCCTTGCCCTGTTTGGAGAAGGCGGCGTCCAGCAGCTCGATGCTGCCCTGGGCGCTTTTCGGCGGCGTGTCGCGGCCGTCGAGGAAGGCATGCAGGTAGATTTTTTCGGCACCGCGGCGGGCGGCCAGTTCGGCCATGGCCACCAGGTGGTCCTGATGGCTGTGTACGCCGCCATCGGAGAGCAGGCCGAGGATGTGTACGGCCTTGCCGGCGGAAACCGCTTTGTCGACCGCACCGGTGATGGTGGCATTGTCGAAGAACTCGCCATCGCGGATGGCCTTGGTCACGCGGGTGAAGTCCTGATACACCACGCGGCCGGCACCGAGGTTCATGTGTCCGACCTCGGAGTTGCCCATCTGGCCGTCCGGCAAGCCCACATCCATGCCGCTTCCGGAGATCAGACCGTGCGGCTGGGTGGCGCGCAGGTGATCGTAAACCGGCGTGTTGGCGGAGTAGATAGCGTTGTAGTCCGGGCTGTCACTGTGGCCGAAGCCATCGAGGATGATAAGAACCAGGGGTTTGGGCGTGGCGCTCATAAAGCTGACTCGCTCTGCATGAGGGGCGAAAAAGACTCGGCATTTTACGGCCTGATGGCAAGCCCGTCACCGCCGGACGGGGTTTGGCCGACCTGTGGGGCTGTGTATACTGCGGGGATTTTACCGTCCCGGAACCGCCCGATGCTTGCCAATCTGATTGAATTTACCTCCACCCACTTTGTACTGAGCGGATTGTTCGTCTTTCTCTTGGGGTTGCTGATCTTCACCGAACTGCGCAAAGGCGGCCAGAGCCTGAGCTCCCGCGAGCTGACCGCGCTGATCAACAGCGAACAGGGCGTGGTGCTCGACGTACGCAGCCAGAAGGATTTCTCCGCCGGCCACATCGCCGGTTCCCTGCACATTCCCTATGACAAGGTTGCCGCGCGCATTTCCGAACTGGAAAAGCACAAGGGCAAGACCCTGATCGTGGTCGATGCCATGGGGCAGCATGCTGGCACCACCAGCCGCGAGCTGAAGAAAGCCGGCTACACCGCAGCCAAGCTGTCCGGTGGCATCGCCAGCTGGCGCGGTGACAACCTGCCGCTGGTGAAGTGATATGGCTTCCGTCGTCGTCTATTCCAGTGACTGGTGCCCCTACTGCATCCGCGCCAAGCAATTGCTCGCGAAGAAAGGGGTGGCGTTCGAGGAAATCAGGGTCGACGGTCAGCCCGAGCTGCGTGCCGAGATGACACGCAAGGCAAAACGCACCTCGGTGCCGCAAATCTGGATCGGCGACACCCATGTCGGTGGCTGCGACGATCTGTATGCCCTGGAGCGCGCCGGCAAGCTCGACGCGCTGCTCAAGGCTTGAACCGCATCCCTTAACAGTCTCTACGAAAGGAAGGCTTTGCCATGACTGAACAAGCTAGCAACGGCGCCGCCCAGGGCGAGCAGAACCCACAGTTCTCCCTGCAGCGCATCTATGTGCGTGACCTGTCTTTCGAAGCACCCAAGAGCCCGGAAATCTTCCGCCAGGAGTGGACGCCAAGCGTTGCCCTGGACCTGAATACTCGCCAGAAGCCGCTGGACGGCGACTTCCACGAAGTGGTGCTGACCCTCTCCGTGACGGTCAAGAACGGCGAAGAGACTGCCTTCATCGCTGAAGTCCAGCAGGCCGGCATCTTCCTGATCAAGGGCCTGGATGCGTCCTCGATGAGCCACACCCTCGGTGCGTTCTGCCCGAACATCCTGTTCCCGTATGCCCGCGAAACCCTGGACAGCCTGGTCGTTCGCGGCTCGTTCCCGGCCCTGATGCTGGCTCCGGTCAACTTCGACGCGCTGTACGCGCAAGAGCTGCAGCGTATCCAGCAGCAGGCCGAAGCTGCCCCGGCTCACTGAGAGCCAGGCGTCAGTCGATAAAAAAGCGCCTTTCGGGGCGCTTTTTTGTTTGTGTGTTGATGCGCAGCGCTGCGCCGGGTGTCACGGCAGGGGCGGTAGATGCCGCTGCTGCGTAATGAGGGCTTACTTGAAGCCCTGCTGGCGCCAGGCCTCGTAGACGGCCACGGCCACGGTATTGGACAGATTGAGGCTGCGGCAGCCTTCTCGCATGGGCAGGCGCAGGCGTTGCTCGGGCGGCAGGGCTTCGCGCACCTCTTCCGGCAGGCCACGGCTTTCCGGGCCGAACAGGAAGGCATCACCGGGCTGGTAGGCCACCTCGTGGAAGGCGTGCGAGCCCTTGGTGGTGAAGGCAAATACGCGCGGCTGGCCGAGGCTTTCCAGGCAACTGGCAAGGTCCGCGTGGCGTTGCAGCGTGGCGTACTCGTGGTAATCGAGACCGGCGCGGCGCAGGCGCTTGTCGTCCAGCTCGAAGCCCAGGGGTTCGATCAGGTGCAGGTGGCAGCCGCTGTTGGCGCAGAGCCTGATAATGTTGCCTGTGTTCGGGGGGATTTCCGGTTGAAAGAGGATCACGTGAAACATGCGCGGCTCCAGGCCTGAAGACGGCGGCTATTCTACCCCCGATATCGGCCCGAAACCCCGTCCCTGGGTGCGGGTTATCGGTTCGTTGGCGATATTTGGCTTTCTCGTCGGGATGATGATCGGACGCCTGCTGCAGCCTGATCCCCAGTGGCTGAGGGAGGTGGAGGTGGTCGATCAGGGGTTGGTGCTCTGGTTCGATGCGCAGCCGCAGCCCCGGATAGCCCACGTCGCTGGCGCGTTTATCCTGCGCCTGGAAAGCTTTGGCCGTGAGCAGAGCGGGCAGCTGAACGTGCAGGGCAAAGCCGCCAATTGGCGACTGCAGCGTGAGCGTAGGGAGTTGGACTTGAGGGTGGTAGCGGCCCGTCCACTGCGCGGCGAGTGGCGCGCTGAGGAAGTGGACGGTCGCTGGCGGCTGGTGATCAGCCTGCGAGAGCAATAAAAGAGGGGAATCCCCGGCCTGCCTGTACCAAGGTCCCCGAAACTGGGATTACTAGAGTCTATGCAGACGCTGTGCCAGTTTTATTACCATGAGCAAAATCCAGCGATTCCGGCCGTTTTCGGGCCTTTTCCGGCCCAGGTCTGAGGTTTTTACCGGTAAAAATGTCTCGGCAAAGTGCACGGCCAGGTTGCCAGGCGCCGATAGGGGGCATTTTTCCGGGCACAAAAAAGCGGCCGCAAGGCCCGCTTTTTAATGGCTGGACGCCGGGTCAGGCGTCGTCGCCGTCCTCGTCATCGCCGCCATCGACCTTCATGCCGAGTTCCTTGATCTTGCGGGTCAGGGTGTTGCGACCCCAGCCCAGCAGCACCGCGGCATCGCGCCGGCGCCCTGCCGTATGCTTGAGCGCAGTTTCGATCATGATGCGTTCGAACGAAGGCACGGCACTGTCGAGCAGGCTAGATTGGCCGCGTGCCAGGGCCTGGTCGGCCCATTGGCGCAGCGCCTGTTCCCAGTTGCTGACCGGCGCGCTGTCCTGCGGCTGGCTCAGCAGTTCAGGCGGCAGGTCGCCTACGTGCACTTCACGGCCGGACGCCATGACGGTTATCCAGCGGCACGTGTTTTCCAGCTGACGCACGTTGCCGGGCCAGGCCAGCTGGCGCATGTAGTCTTCGGTTTCGCTCTTGAGCAGCTTCGGCTCGACAGCCAGCTCCAGCGCCGCACGGCTCAGGAAGTGGCGGGCCAGCGTCGGAATGTCCTCGCGGCGATCGGCCAGGCGCGGAATATGGATGCGGATCACGTTGAGGCGATGGAACAGGTCTTCGCGGAATTTTCCTGCCTGCACCAGGCTTTCCAAGTTCTGGTGGGTGGCGGCGATGATGCGCACGTCCACCTTGACCGGGGTGTGGCCACCGACCCGGTAGAACTCGCCATCGGCCAGCACACGCAGCAAGCGCGTCTGGGTGTCGGCAGGCATGTCGCCGATCTCGTCGAGGAACAGGGTGCCACCGTCGGCCTGCTCGAAGCGGCCGCGTCGCTGGTTGGCCGCGCCGGTGAAGGCACCTTTCTCATGGCCGAACAGTTCGGACTCCATCAGGTCCTTGGGAATTGCCGCCATATTCAGCGCGATGAACGGGGCTACAGCGCGCGGACTATGGCGGTGCAGGGCGTGAGCGACCAGCTCTTTGCCGGTGCCCGACTCGCCGTTGATCAGCACGGTGATGTTGGAGTGGGACAGACGACCGATGGCGCGGAATACCTCCTGCATCGCCGGGGCTTCACCGATGATTTCCGGGGTGCGGGTCTGCTCGACAGGCACGCTCAGGCCCTGTTGCTCCTGCGCATGCTGGTTGGCGCGCTTGACCAGCGAGACGGCCTCGTCGACATCGAACGGCTTGGGCAGGTACTCGAAGGCACCGCCCTGATAGGACGCCACGGCGCTGTCGAGGTCCGAATGAGCGGTCATGATGATGACTGGCAGGCGCGGGTAAAGCTCGCGGATGCGTGCCAGCAGGTCCAGGCCGCTGGCGCCCGGCATGCGAATGTCCGAGATGATCACATCCGGCTGCTGGCGGCTCAGGCGGCCGAGCACGCCGTCGGCGCTGTCGAAGCTCTGGGTGGTCATGCCTTCCTGTTGCAGGGCCTTTTCCAGTACCCAGCGGATGGAGCGGTCGTCATCTACGATCCAGACGGTTTCACTACGGCTCATGGCGAAGTTGCTCCTTGTTCCAGCGGCAGGAAGATCGAGAACACGGTATGCCCGGGATGGCTCTCGCACTCGATCAGGCCTTGGTGCTGACTGATGATGTTCTGGGTGATGGCCAGGCCGAGGCCGGTGCCGTCGGCACGCCCGCTGACCATGGGATAGAAGATGGTTTCCTGCAGCTCGGCGGGAATTCCGGGGCCGTTGTCGATGATTTCGATCTTGGTCACCAGGCGGTGGCGGGTGTGGCCGATGGTGAATTGGCGCAGGGTCCGGGTACGCAGGGTGATGCGGCCCAGGCGCAGTTCGTTCTGCGAGCCGATCGCCTGCATCGCATTGCGCACGATGTTGAGCACGGCCTGGATCATCTGTTCACGGTCGATCAGCAGGTCCGGAATACTGGGGTCGTAATCGCGCACCAGGGTGATGCTGCCCTGGCTCTCTGCTTCGACCAGGCTGCCCACGCGCTCCAGGACTTCATGGACGTTGGTCATCGACAGCGACGGCAGCTTGTTCGAGCCGAGCATGCGGTCCACCAGGTTACGCAGGCGGTCCGCTTCTTCGATGATGACGTTGGTGTAGTCCTTGAGGCTCTCTTCGGGCAGCTCGCGAGCCAGCAGCTGGGCCGCGCCGCGGATACCACCCAGGGGATTCTTGATCTCGTGGGCCAGGCCACGCACCAGCATCTTGGTGGTTTCCTGCTTGGACAGCTGGGCTTCTTCCTTGGTGATGCGCAACAGGCGATCACGCGGGTGCACTTCCAGAAGCAGCAGCGTGGTTCCGCGGTTGAGGATTGGCGTTACCGCGTAGTCGACCGTCAGGGTCTGGCCGGTGAGGGCAGTGAGGACGGCTTCGCGCTTGTTGAAGGGGTGCGCCTGTTCGACGGCCTGACGCAGGGCGGTGAGGGCTTCCGGTGACTCCGTGAACAATTCGCTGATGAATTGCCCGTGACTGCGCTGACCGCTGACGGCCAGGAGCATCTCTGCCGCCGGGTTCATGTACTCAAGACGCAAGTCGTCGTTGAGCAACAGCGTTGCGGTGGTCAGGTTGTCGAGCAGCAGGCGGTGCAGTGCGTCGTTTATGGTCATAGTTCTGAGCTTTCCGGCAATGGGCAGGAAAATGCAAGAAGCAAACCAAAGCCCCGAAAAGACGCGTTCGAGCGCGAATTCGGTGAATCAGGCCGCGTTTAGGCGCATGGTTGCTCGCGATGGGCGAACCAAAATGGGGAGTGTATAGAAAGTAGTGCGGGCCATTGCACTGAAATGGTGCAATGGCGATGGGCGGGTCAGAAGAAGGGCAGGATGCTCAGCGGCCCGTCGTCTTCTTCGGGCGGTTTGTCCTTTATCGGGCACTCGGGGCGAACGCCGTAGTCGTCTTTCTTGCAGGGGTTGGCGTTGCGTTTCTGCGCGAGAGAAATTCTGAACATGTGAAAGGGTTGGTTAGGGGTGCGCTCCACTGTGCGACCCTGGGCATCGATGACCTCGATGGCCAACTGATGAGTGCCGCGGTCGATGTTCTGCAGTGGGAATACCGGGCTGCGTCCTGGCTCGCCGACGGGCTGGCCGTCCAGGATCAGACGGTAGTTGTGGCCTGCGAACAGGCCGGGCTCGCTGTCTGCCGTGACGATCAGGTTGCCGGCGCCATCGCGGATGGTCGCATCGGGTTCCGGTACTAGGATGCGCAGCACCTGATAGCGAGCGACCTCGGCGGTTAGTTCTTGCTGTTTGACGGGGGGCGGTGTGTTTACCTGTCCATTCATGCTGTTGGTGGTAGGCAGGTCGACGCGCTCGTAGGTGCTCGAGCGGGGCTTGTCAGTGAAGACTCTGTTGCCCTCGGCATCGATGTACGTGTAGACGCCGGCCCAGGACGGCAGGCTGATCAACAGCAGGCAGAGAAAAATTTTTCGCATGATCAAGGGGTTGGCCGAGGTGTGGGGGTGGGCGCGCGTGCAGGGCTGTTGACGCTGGTCCGTTGTACGGTAAACGCAACGGTAGCGCTTTGCTGTATCGATGTGTCGCCGCTCAGGACCTCTACCGCCAAAGTATGTTCGCCGCGATCGATATTGGTCAGTTGCAGGCGTGGAACATTGCTGGCTTGGCCATAGGGTTGGCCGTCGAGCAGCAAGCGCAAACGATGATTGGCGGCGAGGCGGGGTTCCAGACTCACCGACACGGTGAAGGTGCCGTTGTTGGCGCGCAGGGCACCTTCATCGGGAACGCCAGTCAGCGCCAGGGTGCGATAGAACGGGCCGCTCTCGGGCTCCGGTTCCGGCTCCACCGGCACGGTCGGCGCCTGCATCTGCACGGTATTGGTCTTCGGCAGCTCGACGTTTTCCGCCTGGGTTCCATCTGGCGGCTGGTTGGTGAAGACGGTGTTGCCTTTGGAATCGGTGTATTTGTAGATCTGTGCACTGGCCGGCAGGACCAGGGCGAGCATTAGGCAGGCGAGCATCAGGCGCATGGCCAATCTCCCGAGGTGTGTGCTGTCTAGACTTGCATTGGTGGGGCTGGCTGGCAAGTTTGTCACGGTAATGCTGTGACTATCGCCCATAAAAAAGGCCTCCCCGGCAAGCCGGGGAGGCCTTTTTCGCATTACGCCGCAAAGCGGCGCATGGCTGGGTTTAGACGCTGTAGTACAGGTCGTATTCCAGCGGGTGTACGAAGGTGCGTACTTTGATTTCTTCTTCGGACTTCAGCTCGATGTAGGCATCGATGAAGTCGTCGGAGAACACGCCGCCTTTGGTCAGGAACGCACGGCCCTTGTCCAGCTCTTCCAGGGCTTCTTTCAGGCTGCCGCACACTTGCGGGATCAGCTTGCCTTCTTCTGGCGGCAGGTCGTACAGGTTCTTGTCCGCAGCGTCGCCAGGGTGGATCTTGTTCTGGATACCGTCCAGACCGGCCATCAGCAGTGCTGCGAAGGCCAGGTACGGGTTGGCAGCCGGATCCGGGAAGCGTGCTTCGATACGGCGGGCTTTCGGGCTGGAAACGTACGGGATACGGATCGAGGCGCTGCGGTTGCGAGCCGAGTAGGCCAGCATGACCGGTGCTTCGAAGCCCGGGACCAGACGCTTGTAGGAGTTGGTCGACGGGTTGGTGAAGCCGTTCAGGGCCTTACCGTGCTTGATGATGCCGCCGATGAAGTACAGAGCGGTCTCGGACAGACCGGCATAGCCTTCGCCAGCGAAGGTGTTCTTGCCGTCTTTGGAGATGGACATGTGTACGTGCATGCCCGAACCGTTGTCGCCGTACAGCGGCTTCGGCATGAAGGTGGCGGTTTTGCCGTAGGCGTCAGCCACGTTGTGTACGCAGTACTTCAGGGTCTGAACTTCGTCAGCCTTGGCGACCAGGGTGTTGAACTTCACGCCGATTTCGTTCTGACCGGCAGTGGCCACTTCGTGGTGGTGCACTTCGACGACCAGGCCCATTTCTTCCATGGCGTTGCACATGGCAGTACGGATTTCGTGGTCGTGGTCGCACGGCGGAACCGGGAAGTAACCGCCTTTGACGGCCGGGCGGTGGCCCTTGTTGCCGCCTTCGACGTCGCCGTCGGTCATCCAGGAGCCTTGCTCGGAGTAGATCTTGAACATGGAGCCGGAGATGTCGGACTTGAACTTCACTTCGTCGAAGATGAAGAACTCGGGCTCCGGACCGACGAATACGGTGTCACCGATGCCGGTGCTCTTCAGGAACTCTTCGGCGCGCTTGGCGATGGAACGCGGGTCGCGATCATAGCCCTGCATGGTGCTCGGCTCGATGATGTCGCAGACGATGATCAGAGTCGGCTCTTCGGTGAACGGGTCCAGCACGGAAGTTTCGTCGACCGGCATCAGGATCATGTCGGAGGCTTCGATGCCTTTCCAGCCATGGATGGACGAGCCGTCGAACATTTTGCCGTGCTCGAAGAAATCTTCGTCGAGGGCGTCACGGGCCGGCATGGTCACGTGGTGCTGCTTGCCCTTGGTGTCGGTGAAGCGCAGGTCTACCCACTTCACGTCGTGTTCTTTGATGAGTTGAATCGCCTTCGACATGCTGTCCTCCAGGTGGATAAGGCTCTTTCTTTTAAGCCTTCATAGATTCGTGAAGCCGGGCGGCATACTCCGCCAGGACAACCTGCCTCACAAGGGAGCAAAATGCATGCCAGTGCCCTGGAATGGGTTGAAGGCCTGAAACTCAGCATTGGCGGGGGCTGCAACTTGGTGCGCGATGTTTTTACGCACTGTAATGGGTCGTATCTCTGTGGCTGTGCACTGATATGGTGCGACAAAAGTAAGAAGTGGGATTTTTGGTTAAAGCTTGAGCAATTTCCGCTATAATCCGCGCCCCTGTTTTTTGGCTGCCGTGGCTTACCCACTTTTTCATGAAACTGATCGTCAAAGTCTTCCCGGAAATCACCATCAAGAGCCCGCCGGTGCGCAAGCATTTCATCCGGCAGCTGGCGAAGAACATTCGCTCGGTGCTGCGTGACCTCGACCCGCAGCTGCAGGTGAGTGGCGTATGGGACAACCTGGAAGTACAAACCACCCTGACTGAGCCGAAAGTCCTGGCAGAAATGGTCGATCGCCTGTGCTGCACGCCGGGTATCGCGCATTTCCTGCAGGTCGACGAGTATCCGCTGGGTGATTTCGACGACGTCCTGGAGAAGTGCAAGCAGCATTTTGCCGATGTCCTGCCGGGCAAGATCTTCGCGGTGCGCTGCAAGCGCGCCGGCAAGCATCCCTTCAGTTCCATGGATATCGAGCGCTATGTCGGCAGCCAGTTGCGCCAGCAGTGCGGCGCGGCCGGTATCTCTCTGAAGAACCCGGACGTCGAGGTACGGATCGAGGTCCGTGACCAGCGTCTGTTCGTCATTCATCATCAGCACGAAGGGCTGGGCGGCTATCCGCTGGGCTCCCTGGAGCAGACTCTGGTGCTGATGTCCGGCGGTTTCGACTCCACCGTCGCCGCGTATCAGATGATGCGCCGCGGCCTGATGACCCATTTCTGCTTCTTCAATCTCGGCGGCCGTGCCCACGAGCTGGGCGTGATGGAAGTGGCACATTATCTGTGGAAGAAGTTCGGCAGCTCCCAGCGCGTGCTGTTTATCAGCGTGCCGTTCGAGGAAGTGCTCGGCGAAATCCTCGGTAAGGTCGATAACAGCCAGATGGGCGTGGTGCTCAAGCGCATGATGCTGCGCGCCTCCACGCGCATGGCCGAGCGCCTGAGCATCGATGCGCTGGTCACCGGTGAGGCGATCTCCCAGGTTTCCAGCCAGACGCTGCCGAATCTCTCGGTGATCGATTCGGTCACCGACATGCTGGTGCTGCGCCCGCTGATCGCCAGTCACAAGCAGGACATCATCAATACTGCCGAGCAGATCGGCACGGCCGAGTTCGCCAAGCACATGCCCGAGTACTGCGGGGTCATTTCGGTGAACCCGACGACCAAGGCGAAAAGCGCCCGCATCGTGCATGAAGAGGCGCAGTTCGACATGGCCATCCTGAAGCGTGCGCTGGAGCGCGCCACCCTGCTGCCCATTGATCGCGTGATCGACGAGCTGGGCAAGGATGTGCAGGTCGAGGAAGTGGCCGAAGCCCTGGCCGGCCAGGTCATCATCGACATCCGTCACCCCGATGCCTGCGAGGACGAGCCGCTGGCTCTGCCTGGCGTCGAGGTGCAGGCGCTGCCGTTCTATGCCTTGAACAGCAAGTTCAAGGAACTCGATAGCAATCGCCAGTACCTGCTGTATTGCGACAAGGGCGTGATGAGTCGCCTGCATGCCCACCACTTGCTCAGCGAGGGGCATGCCAATGTGCGCGTTTATCGTCCGGCATAAGACGCCCGGGTTGAATGGCGGAAGCATCCGCCATCGCCCTCCCGACCCCGCGGCGGCATAAGCCTGCCGCACCAGGTGCTTACACCGCCTGGCAGAAATCGCATTTAGTTAACACTCGCCACCTAGACTGGGTGGCAAACCGAATCCTCTGATCGAGATACACACAGTGATCGAAAATCTACGCAACATCGCCATCATCGCCCACGTCGACCATGGCAAAACCACCCTCGTCGACGCCCTGCTGCGTCAGTCCGGCACTCTTGAGCGCAACGAGCTCAATGACGAGCGCGTGATGGACAGCAACGACCAGGAAAAAGAGCGCGGCATTACCATTCTGGCCAAGAACACCGCTATCAAGTGGAACGACTACCGCATCAACATCGTCGACACCCCCGGCCACGCCGACTTCGGTGGCGAAGTTGAGCGCGTGATGTCGATGGTCGACTCCGTACTGCTGGTGGTTGACGCCCAGGACGGCCCGATGCCGCAAACCCGCTTCGTGACCAAGAAGGCGTTCGAAGCCGGCCTGCGTCCGATCGTCGTGATTAACAAGATCGACCGCCCGGGCGCGCGTCCGGACTGGGTCATGGACCAGATTTTCGACCTGTTCGACAACCTCGGTGCCACCGAAGAGCAGCTGGACTTCCAGGTTGTCTACGCCAGCGCCCTGAACGGCATCGCCGGTCTCGATCACGCTGACATGGCTGAAGACCTGACCCCGCTGTACCAGGCCATCGTAGACCACGTGCCGGCTCCTCAGGTCGACATCGAGGGTCCGTTCCAGATGCAGATCTCCGCACTGGACTACAACAGCTTCCTCGGCATTATCGGTGTTGGTCGCATCGCCCGTGGCCGCGTTAAGCCGAACACCCCGGTAGTGGCCATCGACGTCGACGGCAAGCGTCGTAACGGTCGTATCCTCAAGCTGATGGGCCACCACGGTCTGCACCGCGTAGACGTCGAAGAAGCCACCGCTGGTGACATCGTCTGCGTCAGTGGTATGGATCAGCTGTTCATCTCCGACACCCTGTGCGACATCAACAACGTCGAAGCGATGAAGCCGCTGACCGTTGACGAGCCGACCGTTTCCATGACCTTCCAGGTCAACGATTCGCCGTTCTGCGGCAAGGAAGGCAAGTTCGTCACCAGCCGTAACATCAAAGAGCGTCTGGACAAGGAGCTGCTGTACAACGTGGCCCTGCGCGTTGAAGAAGGCGACTCGGCTGACAAGTTCAAGGTCTCCGGCCGTGGTGAGCTGCACCTGTCGGTACTGATCGAAACCATGCGCCGCGAAGGCTTTGAAATGGGTGTTGGTCGTCCGGAAGTAATCATCCGTGAAGTCAACGGCACCAAGCAGGAGCCGTTCGAGAACGTCACCATCGACATTCCGGAAGAGTCCCAGGGCAAGGTCATGGAAGAAATGGGTCTGCGTAAAGGCGACCTGACCAACATGTCCCCAGACGGCAAAGGCCGTGTGCGCCTGGAATACAACATCCCGGCTCGCGGTCTGATCGGTTTCCGTAACCAGTTCCTGACCCTGACCAACGGCGCTGGCATCCTGACCTCGATCTTCGACCGTTACGACACCGTGAAGGCCGGCACCATGTCTGGCCGTCAGAACGGCGTACTGGTATCGATCGATACCGGCAAGGCCCTGACCTACTCCCTGGAAACCTTGCAGGCGCGCGGTAAGCTGTTCGTCGAGCACGGTCAGGAGATCTACAACGGTCAGATCGTCGGCCTGAACAGCCGCGACAACGACCTGGGCGTGAACCCGACCAAAGGCAAGAAGCTCGACAACATGCGTGCTTCGGGCAAGGACGAAACCATCGCCCTGGTTCCGCCGGTTCGCTTCACCCTGGAACAGGCTCTGGAGTTCATCCAGGACGACGAGCTGTGCGAAGTCACGCCGAAGTCGATCCGTCTGCGCAAGAAGATCCTGGACGAAGGCGAGCGTACCCGCGCTGCCAAGAAAGCCAAGGTCTGATCGTTAGCCTGACTGACTGAAAAACCCGCCGGTGAAAGCCGGCGGGTTTTTTTATGGGCGCAATTCGGGTTTTCGCTGAAGGCCTGGCCGGCAGTGGAGGCATCAGCTTTGGACGGTGCCTTGGGGGAGGGCGTCGGTGCGACCATAGGCGTCGTCGAAGCGTTCGATATCGTCTTCGCCCAGGTAACTGCCGGACTGCACCTCGATGATTTCCAGTGGAATCCTGCCCGGGTTGGACAGGCGGTGCAGCGCCGCCATCGGGATATAGGTCGACTGGTTTTCCGTCAGCAGGAACGTGCTGTCATCGCAGGTCACCAGGGCCGTGCCGGAGACCACGACCCAGTGCTCGGCCCGGTGCTGGTGGCGTTGCAGCGACAGGCTGGCGCCGGGTTTGATCACCAGGCGCTTGACCTGAAAGCGCGGGCCGCTGTCGAGGGTGCTGTAGCTGCCCCAGGGGCGATAGACCAGGCTGTGACTATGAGCTTCCGGGCGGTTCTGGGCGTCCAGCGTATTGACCAGTTGTTTCACCTCCTGGGCGCGATCCTTGTACGCCACCAGCACCGCGTCCCGGGTTTCGACCACCACCACGTCGTCCAGGCCGACCAGGGTCACCAGCTTGCTCTGGCTGTGCACCAGGCAATTGTGGCTGTCCTGCACCAGGACATCGCCCGACTGCACGTTGCCGTTTTCGTCCTTACCCTGAACCTCCCAGAGCGCCGACCAGGAGCCGATGTCGTTCCAGCCAGCGGCAAGCGGCACCATGCAGGCGCGCTCGGTTTTCTCCATCACGGCATAGTCGATCGAGTCGGCGGGGCACTGCTCGAAGGCCTCGGGATCGAGGCGAATGAAACCGAGGTCCTCGCTGCTGCGTTGCAGGGCAGTCTGGCAGGCGGCGTAGATGTTCGGGGCGTGGCGCTGTAACGCGTCCAGGTAATGGCTGCAGCGGAACAGGAACATGCCGCTGTTCCAGAAATAGCCGCCCTGGGTGACAAATCCCTGGGCGCTGGTCAGGTCCGGCTTTTCCACGAAACGCTCGACCGGCAGCGTGCCGCTGGGGGCGCCGGCAGATGCAGGGCCTACCTTGATGTAGCCATAGCCGGTTTCCGGCTTTTCAGCCGGTATGCCGAATAGAGCCATTTCGCCGTGCCCGGCTGCCTTGCCAGCGGCTTCCAGCGCAGCGTGAAAGCGTGCGAGGTCATCGATCACGTGGTCTGCCGGCAAGGCCAGCAACAGCTCGTCGCGGCCCTGGGCAAGCAGATGCATGGCGGCCACGGCGACGGCTGGCGCGGTATTGCGGCCGGCGGGTTCCAGCAGGATCGCCTGGGGATGGCAGCCGATGGCATCGAGCTGTTCGCGGACGATGAAACGGTGGGCGTCGTTGCAGACCACTATGGGAGCCTGCATGCCGTCCGGCAGGCGCTGCACGGTCTGCTGGAGCATGCTGTGTTGCTGCTCCAGCGCCAGGAACTGCTTGGGGTAGTGGGTGCGTGAGAGGGGCCAGAGCCGGGAGCCGCTGCCGCCGGACAGGATCAGGGGAATCATGGCTTTCTCCGTGGTCGGCAGTCCGGCTCGCGGGGCTCGGTTACTTCGGTTTGTACGCGCAGTAACCGGGGCGTGGGCCGATCTTGGGGTGGTTGCGGCAGGTGTCCGGGCGTTTGTCGTAGATGGTGCACAGACGGGTCTTGCGGTCCAGGTACAGGCAATCGTTGTTGCTCATGCGTACCAGGGTGAAGATGCCCGACTTCTGATTGAAGCGCTCGACGATGCCGTCCTTCTGCAGGCGCTTGGCGATGTTCTTGGCGGGCTCGCTGCGCTCGAATTCATCGACGATGCCGATGCGGATCAGGTCGTTCAGGCGCACTTCGACCGGCAGGGTGCAGCAACTGGAGTTGCAGCTGTGGCACATGTCGGCGGTGTATTTGGCCCAGGTTTCGAGTCGATCGAGTTCGGCGGCGGCAATCAGGTTGTTTTTCATCACGTGCACGGGGGCGTCATTGGGCGGCGGGCGATGATAGCGATGTTGTCGGGTTTTGGGCTAAATAACCGCTGATCGGCTGTGGGTATAGTGCGCGCGGTACAGTGGCAGAGAGTAGAATGCCGCTCTAGACTTGGGTTTTCAGGCTGATCTCCGGTCCAGGGACGTTGGAGGTGAGCTGCGTGAAACGCCGTAGAGGTACGCTGGAATTGCAGTTTCCTTTTTTCCCTGGCGTTGCCCTGTCGCACCTTTTCTCCTTTTCCTCAGGTCAGGATGGCCGCTTGCATCGTTCATCAACCTCCTTTCGGCGGACCCGGTTTGATGCCGTACAGCGTGCGTTCGCAGCCGCTGTAAGTGCGCCGTTCATCTCGGGAATTGCGGCATGACGGCCTGCCTCGACTCAGGTTGGGCCTTGAGCGCTCCCGTGGTGCTGACGGCCGTCGTCTGTGTCGGCGTGCTCCTGCTGGCCCGCTGGGTGACCCGGCAACGCGCTTTCCCGGGGCACGACAGTTTTATCATGCTGCACATCGCCAGCTTCTGGTGGCTGGTGGCTGCATCCCTGGAGATCGCCGCCCAGGGGCCGGAATGCAAGGTGTTCTGGGCGAGCATGGCCTGGCCGGGAATCGTCTCGGTCCCGACCTTCTGGGCAATCTTTCTCTGGCAGTACGTGAACAGCGTGCGCACGCCGATCCCTGTCCGCGGCGTGCTGGGCCTGACCCTGGTGCCGGTGGCGGTCTGGCTGATGGCCCTGAGCAACCCCTGGCATGGCCTGTTCTACGGCGTGGATACGGCGCCGGTGTCGACAGAGCCCGGCGCAGCGATCCGCTATGTCCATGGCCCACTGTTCTATGCGGCTGCGGCGTACGTGTACGTGTTCATGCTGTTTTGCATGGGCGTAGTGCTGCGCGCGGCCATGGCCAGCGAGGGCGTGCACCGCCGCCATTACCTGGCGTTCGTGCTGGTGATGGCAGTGCCCTGGATCGCCAACATCAGTTATGTCGCGTTTGGCTGGACGCTGTTCGGCTTCGATCCCACGCCTTTCAGCTTTGCCTTCACCCTGGTGGCGTTTGCCTGGTTGATCGTCGGCGTGCGTCTGTTCGACCTGATGCCGGTGGCCCGGCACCTGTTGCTGGAGGAGTTGTTCGACCCCGTGCTGGTGGTCGATCCGCGCTGGCGGGTGATCGAAGCCAACCCGGCAGCCTTGAAACTGGCCGGCTTGAGCGACGGTTGGCTGGGCCGCAAGTTGCTCGACTGGCCGGTGCTGGGTGGTGATCTGCAAGCGCTGCTGAGCCAGTCGGATACCCAGCAGGACCGGCTGCTGACATTGACCAGTGCCGGGCGCTATTTCGAGTTGCGGGTGCGCGCCATCGAGCGGGTCAGCCGCAGCGGCGTCGCGTTCCTCGGACAGATGCTCTATCTGCGCGATGTCACCCAGCGTCACTTGAGCGAGCTGAAGCTGGCCGAGGCGCTGGCCGTCAGCGAGGAACGGCTGCGGACCATTTCCACCCTGCACGAGCAATTGCAGGAGCAGGCGCTGTGCGACCCGCTGACCGGGCTGTTCAACCGCCGTTACCTCGACGAGTTCTTCGAGCGCGAGCGGGTGCGGGCGCAGCGCGACCAGATTCCGCTGTCCCTGGCGCTGATCGACCTCGACCATTTCAAGCAGCTCAACGATGTGCATGGCCATATGGAAGGCGACGATGTGCTCAAGGGCGTCGCCCGGCACCTGCTGGGCAGTATTCGTGGTTCGGATGCCGCGTTTCGGATCGGTGGCGAAGAGTTTCTGCTGATCCTGCCGGGGGCGGATGCCCACGAAGCACGCCGGCGTATGGAAGTGGTCTGCCGGCAGTTGGCCGAGCACCCGCTGCCGACCCGTGGTGGGGCGCGCTATGTCACGCTGTCAGCGGGTCTGGCGCTGTGGCCGGAGCAGGGCGTGGGGCTGGATGAGCTGCTGCAGGCGGCGGACGCAGCGCTCTACGAAGCCAAGCGCAGTGGGCGCAACCGGGTGTGCGCCCTGTGTTGAACTAAAGCCCCTTCCCACCGATCTAGGTTCTGAGGCGCGGTTGTCCGTAAAGGAGTAAACTGCGCGCGATTTTACTTCCCCTCCCGGAGTCATCCATGTCTCGCGTTACCCTGAGCCGCTATCTGATCGAGCAGACCCGCAGCCACAACACCCCCGCCGATCTGCGCTTCCTCATCGAAGTCGTGGCGCGCGCGTGCAAGGCCATCAGTCACCAGGTCTCGAAGGGTGCACTGGGCGGCGTGCTCGGCAGCATGGAAACCGAGAACGTTCAGGGCGAAGTGCAGAAGAAGCTCGACGTGATCTCCAACGAAATCCTGCTCGAAGCCAACGAGTGGGGCGGTCACCTGGCTGGCATGGCATCGGAAGAGATGGACAACGCCTACCAGATTCCGGGTCGCTACCCGAAAGGCGCGTACCTGCTGGTATTCGACCCGCTGGACGGTTCCTCCAACATCGACGTCAACGTCTCTGTCGGTACCATCTTCTCGGTTCTGCGCTGCCCGGATCGCAATGGCGACAGCGGCGACCTGGGTGAAGAAGCCTTCCTCCAGCCCGGCACCCAGCAAGTGGCCGCCGGCTACGCGATCTACGGCCCGCAGACCATGCTGCTGCTGACCCTGGGCAACGGCGTCAAAGGCTTCACCCTGGACCGTGAACTGGGCAGCTTCGTGCTGACCCACGACACCATCACGGTGCCGGAAGCGACCAAGGAATTCGCCATCAACATGTCCAACCAGCGCCACTGGGAGGCCCCGGTACAGCGCTATGTCGGCGAGCTGCTGGCCGGCGAGAGCGGGCCGCTGGAAAAGAACTACAACATGCGCTGGATCGCCTCGATGGTGGCCGACGTGCACCGCATCCTGACCCGCGGCGGGCTGTTCATGTACCCGCGTGACAGCCGTGAGCCGGAGAAACCCGGCAAGCTGCGTCTGATGTACGAAGCCAACCCGATGGCTTTCATCATCGAGCAGGCCGGTGGCGCCGCCACCAACGGTACGCAGCGCATTCTCGATATCCAGCCCACCTCGTTGCACCAGCGCGTGGCGGTCTTCCTCGGCTCCAAAGAGGAAGTCGAGCGCGTGACCTCGTACCACCAGGACTGATCCATGGGCGCGCCTTGGCAGCCGTTGCTCGACTGGTGGTTCGGTAGCGATCCCCAGGCAACGGCCGCCGAGGCGGCGGCTTCGCAGTCGCGGCTGTGGTTTGGCAAGCGCGACAGCCAGGACCAGGAAGCCCGCAAGCGGTTTGGCGAACTGGTCAGTAAGGCCATGGCCGGCGAGTTGTCGGCTTGGCAGGCGCATCCATCAGGCTGGTTGGCCACGGTTCTGCTGCTGGACCAACTGCCGCGCATGATCTTCCGCGACACGCCTCAGGCCTTTGCCGGTGATTCGCAGGCTCAGGCGCTGGTCGAGACCGGGCTCGCTTCGGGGTTGGACCAGCAACTGGCGCCACTTCAGCGGGTGTTCATCTACCTGGTGCTCGAGCACGCTGAAGACCCCTTGGCCCAGGCCCGTTCCGTCGATCTTTTCGCTGGCCTGCATACGACGGCAGCCGCTGCGGACCGTGCGGTATTCGCCGATTACCTGGATTACGCGCAGCGTCACCAGCAGGTGATCGAGCGCTTTTCCCGCTTCCCCCATCGCAACGGCATTCTCGGGCGTGCTTCGAGCGCAGAAGAACAGGCCTTCCTGCTGGAACCTGGCTCGCGTTTCTGACGTCCAAGCAGGCAGGTTACGCGGGGCTGTGCCAAGCTTTCCGCGACCATTCATCAGGAGCGTCATCCATGTCCCTTCGCCACTTCGCCGTCTTGGCGTTCTGCGTGTTGCTGGCTGCCTGCAACAAGATCAACCAGGAAAACTACTCAAAACTGGAGGCCGGCATGAGCAAGGCCGAGGTTGAAACACTGCTTGGCGGGCCTACCGAATGTTCAGGTGCGCTCGGCATGTCCAGTTGTACCTGGGGCAATCAGCAGACGTTCATCAGCGTGCAGTACGCCGGGGACAAGGTTCTGATGTTTTCTGGCAAAGGTTTGAAGTAAGGAGTCGAGAATGCGCGTGTTTGCTGGTTTGTTCGTCCTCGCAGCGCTGGCTGGCTGTGCCAATTCCGGAACGGGCGTGGTTCCGCCCAAGACCGCCGAAAATGTAGACCTCGAGCGTTATCAGGGCACCTGGTATGAACAGGCGCGTCTGCCGATGTTCTTCCAGCGTGACTGCGTGCAATCCGAGGCCCATTACACCCTGCAGGATGACGGCAGCATCAAGGTGCTGAACCGTTGCCTCACCGCAGAAAGCGAGTGGCAGCAGGCCGAAGGGGAGGCCGTCGCCCAGGTTGCCGGCAAGACCGACAAGCTCTGGGTGCGCTTCGACAACTGGTTTAGCAGCCTGCTGCCCGGCGTAGCCAAGGGCGACTACTGGGTGTTGTACGTGGATGGCGACTACCGCGCCGCACTGGTGGGCAATCCCAACCGGCGCTACCTGTGGCTGCTGTCGCGTGATCAGGAGGTTGCGCCGGAACTGCGCGACAAGCTGCTGGAAGTCGCCAAGAGCCAGGGCTATGACACTGACAAGCTGATCTGGCGCACCGCGGACAGCGACATGCCGCGCTCCTGAATCACGCGCCTGCGCACATCACTCCCAGCGCAGGCGTGCCAGCTTCCATTCACCGTCGTCCAGCCACCATTCGAGCTTGACCCCATAGTGCTTCGCGCTGTTGGGGATCAGGCCCTCGGCGCCGGTCAGGGCCACCTGGGCATCGGTGTGGCCCTTTTCGCTGTAGGTCGGATCAACCTGGCTGCTCTTGCTCAAGGCAAGGACCTTGACGTTCTTGTGGCGCAGAAACAGCAGCGTCATCGTGCGCTTGGCCCAGTCCCGGTCGAACTGATCCTGGGCGGAGAATTCCGGGTGCAACTGGTCGAGTACCGCGCTGGTCTTCTTCGCTTCCAGGTTGTCCTGCAACTGCTGCACGGCGGCTTCCAGGGCGGCCTGCGGATCGCTGCTGCCGCCGCAGCCTGACAGCAAGGCGAAAAACATCATAAAAGGCAGGGCGAATTTCCTTGCTGACATGCTGAACTCCTTTTTCATGGTTATGATGCCCGGCAGAACCGGAAACGGCAGTGCGACAGTAACCTCTTGAGGCAAGCCTGAACCGTACCGTACGCACATATCCAGGAGCCAGCCATGCAGACTTTGTATCCGGAGATCAAACCCTACGCTCGCCATGATCTGGCGGTCGAGGCGCCGCATGTGCTCTATGTCGACGAGAGCGGTTCTCCGGATGGCCTGCCCGTGGTGTTCATCCACGGAGGCCCGGGCGCGGGGTGCGATGCCCTGAGTCGCCGCTTCTTCGACCCGACGCTGTACCGCATCATCACGTTCGATCAGCGTGGCTGCGGCCGCTCGACGCCCCACGCCAGCCTGGAAAACAACACCACCTGGGACCTGGTCGCCGACCTGGAGCGCATTCGTGAGCACCTGGGCATCGACAAGTGGGTGCTGTTCGGCGGTTCCTGGGGTTCCACGCTTTCCCTGGCCTATGCCCAGCGCCATCCCGAGCGTATCCATGCGCTGATCCTGCGCGGCATCTTCCTGTGCCGGCCCCAGGAGTTCCGCTGGTTCTATCAGGAAGGCGCCAGCCGCCTGTTCCCCGACTACTGGCAGGATTACGTGGCGCCGATTCCGGTGGAGGAACGTGACGACCTGATGCAGGCCTTCTACAAGCGCCTTACCGGGGCTGACCAGATTGCCCAGATGCACGCTGCCAAGGCCTGGTCGACCTGGGAGGGCAAAACCCTGACGCTGCGGCCAAACCCGCAGGTAGTCGATCGCTTCACGGACACGCATCGTGCCCTGTCGATCGCCCGCATCGAGTGCCATTACTTCGTCAACAACGCCTTCCTCGAGCCGGATCAGCTGCTGCGCGACATGCCGAAGATCGCCCACCTGCCGGGCGTGATCGTGCATGGCCGCTACGATGTGATCTGCCCTCTGGATAACGCCTGGGACCTGCACCAGGCCTGGCCCAACAGCGAGCTGCAGATCATCCGCGATGCCGGTCATGCCGCCTCGGAAGTGGGTATTACCGATGCGCTGGTGCGGGCCACCGACCAGATGGCCCGCCGTCTGCTCAACCTGGCGCCTGACGAAGCGTGAAGGCGCTGATCCAGCGCGTACGCAGTGCGCGGGTAGAGGTGGCCGGAGAAGTCGTTGGCGCCGTGGACCAGGGGTTGCTGGCGCTGGTCGGCGTTGAGCCCCAGGACACCGCTGCCAGCGCTGCCAAGCTGCTGCACAAGCTGCTCAATTACCGGGTCTTCAGCGACGCCGATGGCAAGATGAACCTGTCGCTGAGCGACGTGGGTGGCGGGCTGTTGCTAGTCTCGCAATTTACCCTGGCCGCCGATACCAAGAGCGGTCTGCGCCCGAGCTTTTCCAGCGCGGCGCCGCCGGCGTTGGGGGCCGAGCTGTTCGATCTGCTGGTCGAACAGGCCCGAAGCCAGCATGCGACGGTCGCCACCGGGCGCTTTGGCGCGGACATGCAGGTGCACCTGATCAATGACGGGCCGGTGACGTTTCTGCTGGAAACCTGACCTGCTCCCTTAGCGCGCCAGCGCCTCGGCTACGAAGTCGAGGCGGTCCTGGCCAAAATGCAGCTCGCTGCCGACGAAGAAGGTTGGCGCGCCGAAGACCCCGCGACGGATGGCCTCTTCGGTGGTCTGCTTGAGCCGCTCCTTGACCGCCTCGTCGCTGACCATTCGTTCGAATTGACTGGCATCGAGCCCGGCGTGCTGCAGCACTTCAGCCACGACCTCAAGATTGCCCAGGTTCTTCTGCTGCACCCACAGCGCCTCGAATATCGCCTGTACGTAAGTGGCGAAGTGCGGTGTATCCAGGTAGCCCGTGGCGCCGCGCATCAACGTCAGGGTATTGATCGGGAAGTGCGGGTTGAAGGCCATCGGCACGCCGTAGCGGGTGGCGAAGCGGGCCAGGTCCTGCAGCATGTAGCGACCCTTGGCCGGAATGGCGATTGGCGACTGGTTGCCGGTGGCCTTGAACACGCCGCCCAGCAGCATCGGGCGCCAGGCAATCTCGGCGCCTGCGTCGGCAGCGATACGCGGCAGCTGGGTCCAGGCCAGGTAGCTGGTCGGGCTGCCGAAATCGAAAAAGAACTCTACGGTTTTGCTCATGGGAGGCGTCCTGTTGTCAGGTTCCAGGCCAGAGGCTGGTGGCTGATTGTTTGAGATGGCCCTCAAGAGGTTTCTGATGGGGCCGCAGATTCAGCTGTAGGGTGGATGACGCTTTTTTCATCCACCATGAGGTGTGCAGTGGTGGATGGGTGAGGCGTCATCCACCCTACGGGATACCGCTCGATCCTGGGGGTAGCGCCGGGTCAGAAGGTTTCCGTCCAGGGCCGCAGATCCAGCTCATGCACCCAGCAGTCCCGTGGTTGGCAATGGATCTGCCAGTAGGTCTCGGCAATGTGTGCCGGGTCGAGGATGCCGTCCTGTTCCTTGCGCTGATACAGCTCGGGGAACGTATCGCGGATGAACGCGGTGTCGATGGCACCGTCGATGATCGGGTGCGCCACGTGAATGCCCTTCGGCCCTAGCTCGCGGGCCATGCTCTGGGCCAGGGCGCGCAGGGCGAACTTGGCGCTGGCGAAGGCGGAGAAGTTGGCGCGACCACGCAGCGAGGCAGTCGCCCCGGTGAAGATGATGCTGCCCCGGCCACGTTCAAGCATGACCTTGGCCGCTTCGCGACCGGTGAGAAAACCGGCCAGTGCGGCCATTTCCCAGACTTTGCGATAGACCCGCTCGGTGGTTTCGGTGATCGAGAACTGCACGTTGGCGCCGATGTTGAAGACCACCACCTCGATAGGCGCGACCTCCCGCTCGATGGTGGCGAACAGGTCGATGACCTGCTCTTCGATCCGGGCATCGCAACCGAATGCCCGCGCCTTTCCGCCAGCGGCTTCGATCTCCTCGACCAGCGGCACCAGCTTGTCGGCGTTGCGCCGGGCGACGCAGGCGATATAGCCCTCGCGTGCAAAGCGCTTGGCAATGGCGCCGCCAGTGGCATCGCCGGCGCCCACCACGAGGATGGCTTTAGCTTGAGTCATGCGGGTTCTCCTGTTCAGCGCGGTGCTTTATCCGATGGATGGAGCCGGCGCATTTCTTGTTAGTTCTGATTTGGAACCTGGCTCGATAGTGGGTTCCGTTCTGGAACCTGTCAAGCTATGGTGAGGTACCGATTGCCGGAGAATCACAATGCGCTGGGAAGACCTCGATCAACAACCCTGTTCGCTGGCACGGACCCTGTCCGTGGTCGGGGACCGCTGGACTCTGCTGATCCTGCGCGAGTGTTTCCTGGGCATTCGTCGCTTCGACGAGTTCGAGAAGCGCCTGGGTGTTACCCGCCATCTGCTCGCTGAACGCCTGAAGAAGCTGGTCGAGACTGATGTATTGGACAAGGCCGCCTACCAGGAGCGGCCTGTGCGGGAAGAGTACCGGCTCACCGATAAAGGGCGCGACCTGTACCCGGCGGTGCTGGCGCTGGTGAATTGGGGAGATCGTCACATGAGTGACGAACATGGCGCGCCGATCCGCCATGTGCACCGCAGCTGTGGTCACACGATGCACGGGGTGTTGGTGTGTTCCGAGTGCGGTGAGCCGCTGCAGGCCACCGACGTGCGATTGGAGGAAGCGCCAGCGTATGCGGGGCAACTGCTGCCCGCGCACTGGAGGGATCGCGACTGATCAGAACAGTCGGGCGAGCAGTGCCGTAACGGCGGTTTCTACCCTCAGGATGCGCTCACCGAGCTGCACAGGTTGCAGGCCAGCTTCCTGCAGTTTTTCGATCTCGTAGGGAATCCAGCCGCCCTCGGGGCCGATGGCCAGGGTGACGGGGCGCTCTACTGCTCGAGGGCAGGCTGGGTAGTCGCCCGGATGACCGACCAGGCCCAGGCTGTCGCCGACCAGGGCCGGCAGGCGGTCCTCGACGAAGGGCTTGAAGCGCTTCTCGATGATCACCTCGGGCAGCACCGTGTCGCGGGCCTGCTCCAGGCCGAGAATCAGTTGCTCACGAATCGCCTCCGACTCCAGGAAGGGCGTCTGCCAGAAGCTTTTTTCCACCCGGTAGCTGTTCAGCAGCACGAGCCGAGGCACGCCCATGGCGCTGACGGTCTGCAATACGCGCCTCAGCATTTTCGGCCTGGGCAGCGCCAGCAGCAGGGTCAGGGGCAGCTTGGCAGGGGCGGGCTGGTCGAGTTCGATCAGCAGTTCGGCCTCGTCGGCTTCCAGGCGCAGCAGCTGGCCACGGCCCATGGCCCCGTTCAGCCGGCCGACGCGCAGGCTGTCGCCAGCCTCCGCGCGGTGGACTTCATGCAGGTGCTTGAGACGGCGCCCGCTGAGCAGGGCACGGTCAGCGGCCACGAAGTCGCTGTCTTCGAGAAGCAGCAGGTTCACGGCAGGGGAGCTGGCGGCTTGTCTTCGGTTTCCGCTTCGCTGTCTTCGTCTTCTTCCGCGTCTCTGTTGCGCTTGATCAGGCTGCCGCAGAGCACGCCCACCTCGAACAACAGCCACATCGGCACCGCCAGTAGCGTCTGTGAGAACACGTCAGGCGGCGTCAGGATCATGCCGACCACGAAGCAACCGACGATCACATAAGGGCGGCTCTTGCGCAGGGTTTCGACGTCGACGATGCCGACCCAGATCAGCAGGAAGGTGGCGACCGGGATTTCGAACGCGACGCCGAACGCCAGGAACAGCGTGAGGACGAAGTTCAGGTACTCGTTGATGTCCGTCATCATCGCCACACCGTCCGGGGTGACGCTGGCGAAGAAGTGGAAAATGATCGGGAACACCAGGAAGTAGGCGAAGGCCATCCCGCTGTAGAACAGGATGATGCTGGAGACCAGCAGCGGCACGGCGATGCGCTTTTCGTGTTTGTACAGGCCCGGGGCGATGAACCCCCAGATCTGGTGCAGGATCACCGGCACGCTGAGGAACAGCGCGACCCAGGCGGTCAGCTTGAACGGCGTGAGGAACGGCGATGCGACGCCGGTGGCGATCATCGTCGCACCTTCCGGCAGATACGCCCGCAACGGTGCCGAGACGATGGTGTAGATGTCCTGGGCGAAATAGAACAGGCCGGCAAACAGCAGGAAAATCATCACGATGCAGCGCAGCATGCGCGAGCGTAGCTCGGTCAGGTGCGAAATCAGCGGCATTTCCTGGTCGCTATCGGGTAATCGACTCATGGTTGCTGAGGCTTGTCCTGGCTGGTGGGCGCGGGCGTTGGCGGCGCACCCGGAGTGAGGGTGTCCGGCGTGCTGGTCGGTTCGGCGGGAGTCGCGCCCGGGGGTGCGAGCAGGTCACGCTTCATGGCCTGCATCTCGCGTTCCAGTTCGAGAATCTTGTCGTTGTGGAGCTGCCGACGGATTTCATCGGCACCGATTTCGCGCTCCACATCCTGTTTGATCGCCTGGAAGCTGCGCTTCAGACGGCCAATCCACAGGCTAGCGGTACGCACCGCACCGGGCAGGCGTTCCGGGCCGAGAACAACCAGGGCAACCAGGCCGACCAGAAGCAGTTCGGAAAAGCCTATATCGAACATGGCGTGGGATCAGTCCTTGCGAGCAGGCTCTTCGACTTTCTGGGCCTGCGCGTCGATGGTGTGCGGCTGGTTCAGAGGCGCGGTCGGCTGAGCCGGCTTGGCGGCGTCTGCCTGGGCACCGGGTTGCTGTTCATCATCGGTGTTCATCGCCTTGCGGAAGCCTTTGATGGTTTCACCCAGGTCGGAACCGAGGTTCTTCAGCTTCTTGGTACCGAACACCAGAATCACGACGATGAGAATGACCAGCCAGTGTTTCCAATCGAAAATGCCCATGTACGGAGCCTCTTGAGGTTGATTAGTGGGTGTCGGTACGTGCGGCTTTTTCCGCATGCCCGGACAGGCCGAAACGGCGATCCAGTTCGTCCAGTACGGCCTGTGGGTGCTGGCCGAGAGCGGCCAGCATGACCAGGCTGTGGAACCACAGGTCTGCTGTTTCGTAGATCAGGTCGCTGCAGTCGCCGCTGGCGGCTGCGTCTTTCGCGGCGAGAATGGTTTCCACCGACTCTTCACCGACTTTCTCGAGAATCTTGTTCAGCCCCTTGTGGTAGAGACTGGCCACGTAGGAGCTGTCGGCCGCAGCACCCTTGCGCGCTTCCAGTACCTCGGCGAGGCGGGTGAGGGTGTCACTCATGGCTATGTCCTGTGGCGTAGATGGCGTGTGGGTCTTTCAGCACGGCATCGACGGTTTTCCACGCATCGTTTTCAAAAACCCGGTAGAAGCAGCTTTCGCGGCCGGTGTGGCAGGCGATGCCGCCCAGTTGCTCGACCATCAGGATGATCACGTCGGCGTCACAGTCCAGGCGCAGTTCATGCAGTTTCTGCACATGACCGGATTCTTCGCCCTTGCGCCACAGCTTGCCACGCGAGCGCGACCAGTAGATCGCACGCTGTTCGGCGGCGGTCAGGGCGAGGGATTCACGGTTCATCCAGGCCATCATCAGCACGCGGCCGGTCTTGTGGTCCTGGGCAATCGCCGGCACCAGGCCGTCGCTGTTCCAGTTGATGTCATCGAGCCAATCGTTCATCGGTGTTCCGTCAAAATCAGAGGCGGGCGCCTGCGCGTCCGGCTATGGCCAAGTGTGCCAGTGCGGCGGCCGACTGGCTATCGGCGCAGTACCAGATAGAGACCGCCGGCCAGCATCGCCCAGCTCGGCCAATCCAGCACATTGAGCGTCAGGCCCTGGCTGACCGCACCGGCGATCAGCACCGCGCCAAGCAGGCGCACCGGCCAGGTGTCACGGCGAACATCCGGCTCTTCGCGTAGCGACTGCTGACGGTTGAGGCGCTCCAGGGTGTCGCGGGCCATCTGCGACAGGTGAGGCACCTGTTCGGCCTGCTGCTGCAGGTTGCGCAGCAGGTGCAGGGGGCTGATGCGCTCACGCATCCAGCGCTCCAGGAAGGGCTGCGCGGTGCTCCACAGGTCGAGGTCCGGGTACAGCTGGCGGCCCAGGCCTTCGATGTTCAGGAGGGTCTTCTGCAGCAGAACAAGCTGCGGCTGAACCTCCATGTTGAAGCGACGTGCCGTCTGGAACAGGCGCAACAACAGCTGGCCGAAGGAAATATCCTTTAACGGTTTTTCGAAGATCGGCTCGCAGACGGTGCGGATAGCGGCTTCGAAATCGTTGACCTTGGTCTCGGCGGGAACCCAGCCGGAATCGATGTGCAACTGAGCAACCCGGCGATAATCGCGCTTGAAGAAGGCAATCAGGTTGCGCGCCAGGTAATCCTGGTCCTCGGGGGTGAGGCTGCCGATGATCCCGCAGTCGATCGCAATGTACTGCGGGTTCCACGGCTGGCGGTTGCTGACGAAGATGTTGCCCGGGTGCATGTCGGCGTGGAAGAAGCTGTCGCGGAACACCTGGGTGAAGAAGATCTCCACGCCACGTTCGGCCAGCAGCTCAAGGTCGGTGCGCTGGTCCACCAGGGTCGCCAGGTCGGTCACCGGAACGCCATAGATGCGTTCCATCACCAGAACTTTCGGGCGGCACAGGTCCCAGTAGACCTGAGGCACGTAAAGCAGTTGTGAGCCCTCGAAATTGCGGCGCAGCTGGCTGGCGTTCGCCGCCTCGCGCAGCAGGTCGAGTTCGTCGTAGATGGTCTTTTCATAATCGCTGACCACTTCCACCGGGCGCAGGCGGCGCGCATCGGCCGAGGCCTTCTCGGCGAGCCTGGCAAGCAGGAACAGCCACGCGATGTCCTGACGGATGATGGGCTTGAGGCCTGGGCGGATCACCTTGATGACCACTTCCTCGCCGGTTTTCAGCTGCGCAGCATGCACCTGGGCCACGGAGGCCGAGGCCAGGGGCTGGGCATCGAAGCGGGCGAACAGCTCACCGACCTTGGCACCGAGCTGCGATTCGATCAGCGCCAGAGACTGGGCCGGGTCGAACGGCGGCACCTGGTCCTGCAGCCTGGCCAGCTCGTCTGCCATGTCTGGTGGCAGCAGGTCGCGGCGGGTGGAGAGCAACTGGCCGAACTTGATGAAGATCGGCCCCAGTTCTTCAAGGGCCAGCCGCAGGCGCGCGCCGCGTGACAGGTCCAGCGAAGCGCGGGGCAGCCAGCGCCAGGGCAGCAGGAAGCGCAGTGCCCTCATCCACAGCGGGAGCGGCAGGTCGAACAGCAGGTCGTCCAGCCGGTAACGGGCGACGACACGCTGGATACGGAACAGGCGGCGGACGGCAAGCAGCTTCATGCGATGGGCTTATTTTTCTGGGCGAGGCGCTCAGTGCGCGCGTCGAGGCGGTCGAGGGCAAGCTTGAGGCGGTCGAGCTCGGCAAAGCGCGCATCGGCTTCGCGCTGGCCCACCAGGCTGCGTGATTCTTCGCTGAGGTAGTCGGCCAGGTTCAGGCGCAGGCTATCCAGGGTCTGGCTGGTCCAGTTGGCGCGGCTGCGCACGTGGGCGCCAATCAGCTGGCTGCCCACCGGCCCGAGCCAGCGCGACAGTTCGTATTCCCAGTCCAGTTCGAGGTCCTGGAGGATCGCCGCCAGCTCCAGCAGGACACCGCTGTCGCCTTCCAGCTCGACTTCCGGGCCGTGCAGGACTGCAGTCTTCTCACGGCTGATCGCCAGTTGCAGCAGGCTGGATGCCGGCGCGTGCAGGCGACAGTCGACGTCACCGGCCCAGTTCGCTGCCAGGCGCAGGCCTTCGCCATCCGGCAGGATGAACAACTGCAGGCTGGGCTTCTGGCAATCCACGGCGATGACCCGACCGGCCAGGCCTGACAGGCGCGGCAGGGCGGTACTGTCCATGCGCAGGACTCGGTTGAGCCCAAGCTCGACGCCAGCCAGCAGCCCGCTGATGACCATCAGGGCTTGATACCGCGGTGCAGGGCGACGATGCCGCCGGTCATGTTGTGGTACGTGACGCGCTCGAAGCCCGCTTCGACCATCATGGCCTTGAGCGTGTCCTGATCCGGGTGCATGCGGATCGACTCTGCCAGGTAGCGGTAGCTTTCGGAGTCATTGGTGATCAACTTGCCCATCAGCGGCATGAAGTTGAACGAGTAGGTGTCGTAGACCTTCGACAGCAGGCTGCTGGAGGGTTTGGAGAACTCCAGCACCAGCAGACGACCGCCTGGCTTGAGAACGCGCAGCATCGAGCGGATGGCGTCGTCCTTGTGGGTCACGTTGCGCAGGCCGAAGGCGATGGTCACGCAGTCGAAGTGGTTGTCCGGGAACGGCAGCTTTTCCGCGTCGGCCTGGACGAACTTGACGTTGCCGGCCACGCCACGGTCCAGCAGACGATCACGGCCGACCTTGAGCATGGATTCGTTGATGTCGGCCAGCACCACTTCGCCGGTCGGCCCGACCAGGCGCGAGAACTGTTTCGTCAGGTCACCGGTGCCACCAGCGATATCCAGCACGCGGTTGCCGGTACGCACACCGGACAGTTCGATGGTGAAGCGCTTCCACAGGCGGTGCATGCCACCCGAGAGCAGGTCGTTCATCAGGTCGTACTTGGCCGCCACCGAGTGGAACACTTCGGCGACTTTCTGCGCCTTCTGGCTTTCCGGCACGTCCTGGAAGCCAAAGTGCGTGGTGGGTTCGCTGCCGTCGTTCTTGCGTGGATCGTTCATGTCGCCCTTACCTAATTGCGGGAGGCTCAATCAAAGTGGCGGTCATTCTAAACCCGCCGCGCCTCCTGTGTCTTGACATGCGCTGCGGCTGCTGGCGCCGGGCTGATATAGTCGTGTGACTGATCGTCGCAGCGTACCGACCCGCAGGCTTTCTGCGTGTCGCCAATCCCGCCTGCTGCGATGCCCACCTGCCTGCCCGGGAGAGAACGCATGGCCAACATCAATATCGAACGTCCCCATTCCCTCGGTCGCGAAGGGGCCCGTGAAAAAGCCGAGCAATTGGCTGAGCGCCTGGCCCGCGAATACGACGTGCGCTACCGCTGGAACGGCGACACGCTGGAGTTCAAGCGCAGCGGTGCCGACGGCAGCATCGTGGTCGGCGAGGATCGGGTCCAGGTGCAGCTCAAGCTCGGGCTGCTGCTGTCGGCCATGAGCGGCAGCATCAAGCGCGAGATCGAGCAGGTGTTGGACAAAAGCCTGAAGGCCTAGGCACCGGCCGGTTGCAGTTTCATTGCAACCTAGTATGTGGATTCTAATTTTCGTCGGTACGGTGTACCCAAGCCTGCATTCCGTGGGCGTTTCCTCAAACACAGCGCATGAGGTGCACCATGTCGAAAGTTGCCGTGAAGAAATCGGTCGAAGCAAAAGCCACCGTACTGACCGACGTTAAAGGTTACGCCCGCAAGATCTGGCTCGCCGGGCTGGGTGCCTACGCCAAGGCTGGCCAGGAAGGTGCCGGCTATTTCAAGGAGCTGGTAAAAACTGGCGAAGGCGTTGAGCAAAAAGGCAAAAAGCTGGTCAATGAACAGGTCGAGGCCGCCAATTCGCAGATCGGCAGTGTGAAAAACACCGTCATCGGCGTCAAAGGCAAGGTTGACGTGCAACTCGACAAGATCGAAAAGGCGTTCGACACTCGGGTTGCCAGTGCCCTGAACCGTATCGGCATTCCGTCCAAGCAGGATGTTGAAATACTCTCTGCTAAGCTGGATGAGCTGAGCGCGTTGCTCGAGCACGTCGCGCGTACCAAATAAGGAGAGCAGGATGGCTGTCAAAAAGAAAACCGAGAAACAGACCAGCTCCTGGATCGGCGAGGTTGAAAAATACTCGCGTCAGATCTGGTTGGCGGGCTTGGGCGCATACTCCAAGGTCAGCAAGGACGGCACCAAGCTGTTCGATACCCTGGTCAAGGATGGCGAAAAGGCTGAGAAGCAGGCCAAGACCGAAGTCGACAAGCAGGTCGGTGCGGTGAAGTCCTCGGTCGGTTCGACCGTTGGCAGCGCCCGCTCGAGGGTCGATGAGGTACGTGGCAAGGCGATCGGCAAGTGGGGCGAACTCGAAGAGGCTTTCGACAAGCGCCTGAACAACGCGATCTCGCGTCTGGGCGTGCCGAGCCGCAACGAAGTGAAGTCGCTCAACGACAAAGTTGACAGCCTCACCAAGCAGCTCGAAAAACTCACCGGTGTTTCGGCCAAGTCGGTCAAGCCGGCGGCGAAGCCTGCGGTCAAACCAGCAGTCAAGCCTGCGGCCAAACCGGCAGCCAAAGCAGCGTCGAAGCCAGCCGCCAAGCCGGCAGCTAAACCCGCCGCCAAGGCCGCCGCGAAACCGGCTGCCAAACCCGCCGCTAAGCCTGCAGCCAAACCAGCGGTTAAAGCAGCCGCCAAGTCGGCAGCAAAACCCGCTGCGAAACCAGCGGCAGCTGCCAAGCCCGCGGCTAAACCGGCTGCCAAGCCTGCAGCCAAGCCGGCGGCGAAACCTGCCGTCAAAGCAGCCGCCAAGCCAGCAGCAAAACCTGCGGCCAAACCTGCTGCAGCGAAAAAGCCAGCTGTGAAAAAGCCTGCAGCGCCGAAGCCCGTCGCGGCCAAACCGGCAGCTCCCAAGCCGGCCGTAAGCAAGCCAGCTGCGCCAGCGGCACCTGCTCCGGCAGCCACCGCTCCAGCGGCCGCGCCTGTTGCAGCACCGGTAACCCCGACCACTCAATCCTGAGTGTAAGGGGGCTTCTCGCAACGCCCGGCCTTGTGCCGGGCGTTTGCGTTTATGAGTCAGGCTTCCAGATAGCGCAACGCCAGATGCTCGGCCGCATAGCGTGATTCCGGGTTCAGGTGTGGTGCCACCAGCATCATCACCTGATAGACCACCAGGCGGCTCTCGCCTTCGCTTCCGATGATGCGCTGGTAGTCCAGGGAGAAGAGCAGGGTCAGGGTGATCTGCTCGACCAGTTGGCCGAGCGACGTGGTGTCGCTGGTCAGTTGGTCTTCCGCTTTCAGGCGCGCCAGCAGCGAGGCCAGGGTGCGTTTGAGTGCGTTGAGCCAGTTGCGAATCCCCCGGGCGAGTTTGGGCAGGCGCCCGGAGAGGTTGGACAGGTCCTGGAACAGGAAACGGTACTGGGCGAGTTTCTCGACGATCAGGTGCAGGAACAGCCAGTAGTCCTCGGCGTCCAGGCGCACATCATCCGGTGGGTCGAGCAGCGGCGCGATATCGGCCTGGAAGCGCTCGAAGAGGCCCAGGATCAGTGGCTCCTTGCCATGGAAGTGGTAGTAGAGATTGCCCGGGCTGATCTCCAGCTCGTTGGCGATTTCCAGGGTGGAGACATTCGGCTCGCCTTGCTGGTTGAACAGCATCAGCGCACATTCGAGGATACGATCGCGGGTTTTCATCCGGTCTTCTTGTGCAGGCCTCGGGGAGCTGAACCATAACCGGCTGGGGGTGCCCGCAGCCAGTCAGGCGGATTCAGCGTACGTGGATATAGGTGCCGGGGGCGGCCTCCATGGCCGGGTGGGTCTGGTTGCCGAGTGCCGTCAGGGTTTCCCGTTGCGTGCCCGAGCGTGCCTGAATCCATTCCAGCCACTGTGGCCACCAACTGCCCTGCACGTGCTGTGCGTCGTAGTACCAGGCGCGGGGGTCGGAGGTCAGCTTGGTGTTCTCGTAGTAGTTGGCCTTGGGGTTGCCCGGTGGGTTGAGAATGCTCTGGATATGCCCGCTGTTGGACAGCAGGAAACGCCGGTTGCCACCGAGCAGCAGGGTCGAGCGGTAGACCGCATCCCACGGCGTGATGTGGTCGTTGATCCCGGCCACGCTGAAGCTGTCGACGGTGACTTTCTGCAGGTCGATGGGGGTTCCGCAGACTTCCAGGGCGCCGGCCCGTGTCAGCGGGTTGTGCTTGAAGAAGTCGATCAGGTCGCCATGCAGGGCCGCCGGCAGGCGGGTGTTGTCGTTGTTCCAGTAGAGGATGTCGAACGCCGGTGGCTTCCTGCCCAGCAGGTAGTTGTTGATCCAGTAATTCCAGATCAGGTCGTTGGGGCGCATCCAGGCGAACACCTTGGCCATGTCGCGGCCGTCCAGCACGCCGTGCTGGTAGGAGCGGCGCTTGGCGGTCTCCAGGGTCTGCTCGTCGGCGAAGAGCATGGCCGGGCTGTCGATCTGGCTGTCGAGCAGGCTGACCATGTAGGTGGCACTGGAGACCTTGCGCAACTGGCGCTTGGCCTGCAGATGGCCTTGCAGGGCGGCGATGCTCAGGCCGCCAGCGCAGGCGCCCATCAGGTTGACGTCCTTGCTGCCGGTGATGGCGCGGCAGACATCCATGGCCTCCTCCAGCGCCTGTACGTAGGTGGAGAGCCCCCATTCGCGGTGGCGCGCGTCCGGGTTGCGCCAGCTGACCATGAAGGTCTGCAGGCCATTCTTCAGCGCGTACTGGACGAAGCTCTTGTCGTTGGAGAGGTCGAAAATGTAGTACTTGTTGATCTGTGGCGGGACGATCAGCAGGGGCTTGGCGAACTGCTTTTCGCTCATCGGCTTGTACTGGATCAGCTCAAGCAGCTCGTTGCGAAAGACCACCGCGCCAGGCGTGGTGGCCAGATTCCGACCTACCTCGAAGGCCTGCTTGCTGACCTGGCTGGGCATGCCGTCGTTATGCAGCAGGTCGTCGAACAGTTGCCCCAATCCCTTGAACACGCTGCTGCCGCCGCTGTTGAACAGCTCCTTGAGGGCCAGCGGGTTGAGCAGGGTATTGGACGGCGACAGGGCATCGCTGAGCAGGGTGGACACGAAGCGTGCGCGGGCACGGTCGTCGGCGCTCAGGTCGCTCTCGTCGATCCAGCTGTTCAGCTGTTTCTGCCACGCCAGGTAGGCTTGCAGGCTGCGCCGGTAGAACGGGTTGTGCTGCCAGGTCGGGTCGGCGAAGCGGGCATCCTGGGGGTTGACCTTGTGCAGGGTGTCGCCGCGCAGCACGCGGCCCAACTGGCCGCCGAAGGCCAGTGCGTGGCGGGCGCTGTGCACCGGCTGTTTCAGGCCCTGCAGGGCCAGGGTGCGCAGGGTGGACAACAGGTCTCGGCCGCGCAGGCCGACCACCGCGTTCTGTGCATTCATGACGCTGGTCGATGCGGGCAACGCACCGCTACGTGACTTGTCTCGCATGGAGCAACACTCCTTCGTCAGACCGTTGAGACTCAAGATCCAGTGGTCAGCAGCAAGGCTTGTACCAATGCGCGGGCCAGGTGCATTCCAGACACCTGCTCGCGGTACTGCAGGTCGTACCGACAACGGTAAATGCATCGAGTCCAGACGGTGTCGCACTACCGTGGTGCGGCACCGGGCAATACGTCAGTGCATGTTCATGATCTGTTGTAGCAGGTTCTCAGTGTGAGCGCGCTGGCACGGGGCTGGGGTGCATGATCGCGCGCTGGCGCTCCTCCTCGAGGAATTTCATGATGATCGGGGCAACCGCCTCGGCGCGGGTGACTAGGAACAGGTGCCCGTCATCGATCACGTGCAGCTCGGAGTTGGGAATCCGCCAGGCCAGCAGGCGCATATTGATCAGCGGAATCAGCGGGTCGTCGTCGCCGGCCATGATCAGGGTCGGCTGACGGATCTTGTGCAGCCAGTGGATGCTGGTCCAGCCGAGGCCGGCGAACAGCTGCCAGTAGTAGCCCATCTTGCCGCCCGAGCGCACCTTGCTCGCGTGGGACATGGCCAGCTTGGGGTCGCGACGGAAGGCGCCACCGTAGATGTCCGGCGCGATTAGCACGCCGTAGGACGGCTGCACGTAGCGCCGTGGACTGGCCATGCGCCAGAGTACCTTGGGCTTGCCGGGCACCATCACCGCGCCCGCCGAGGTGGCGGCCAGGATCAGTTTCTTGCAGCGTTCCGGGTAATCGTGGGCGAACTGCTGGGCCAGGGCTCCGCCCCAGGACACGCCGATGGCGTTGACCTGGCCGTAGTCGAGGTAATCGAGCATGCGCGCCGCCAGCTTGGCCAGCCCCGGGAAGCGGTAGGGCGTGGCTGGAGTGGAGGAGCCACCGACGCCGGGCACGTCGAAGGCGATGATTTCCAGCTCCGGGTCGAGGGCGGCGACAAAGGGCATCACCAGCTCCAGGTTGGCGCCAATGCCGTTGAAGATCAGCAGTGGCACCAACTGGCTGTTGCCAGGCCGCACCGCGGTACGGATGGTCTGCCCATCGAGGTCGATGGTGCGGAATACAAATGGTTGCGGCATAAGGCGCAGCCCCTATGGAGTTGAACGCTGGCAGCGACCGTCCGGGCCGCTTCCAGTATGACCAGGGCTAGCCTGGGCCGCCGCGCCCGGCAGAGCCATCGCGGCGAGCGGCACTTCCCAGTGCCGCATGTCTGTCGCGCCGGTTTCAGCGCTCGTGCACATAGGTGCCCGGGGCTGCTTCACCGGCAGGGTATTTCTTGTTGCCGAGTTTGCTCGGAGCGTTCTTGGACGCGCCCGAGCGTTCCGCCAGCCAGGTCTGCCAGTGCAGCCACCAGGAGTCGGTGTGCTTGCTCGAGCTTTCCTGCCAGGCCTTGGGATCGGCGGGCATCTCGCTGTTGGTCATGTAACGCGCCTTGGGGTTGCCCGGCGGATTGAGGATGCTCTGAATGTGGCCGCTGTTGGACAGCACGAACTCGCACTTGCCGCCGAACAGGTGGGCCGACTTGTAGCAGGAGTCCCACGGCGTGATGTGGTCGGTGGTGCCGGCGACGCAGAAGAAGTCGCAGGTGACCTGTTTCAGGTCGATTGGCGTGCCACAGACTTCCAGGGCGCCGGAGCGGGTCAGCGGGTTGGTCTGGAACATCTCGATGAATTCGCCGTGCAGGGCGGCTGGCAGGCGCGTGGTGTCGTTGTTCCAGTAGAGGATGTCGAACACCGGCGGCTCGTTGCCCAGCAGGTAGTTGTTGACCCAGTAGTTCCAGATCAGGTCGTTGGGACGCATCCAGGCGAACACCTTGGCCATGTCGCTGCCTTCCAGCACGCCGGCCTGGTAGGAGCGGCGCTTGGCTGCTTCCAGGGTCTTCTCGTCGGCGAACAGTGCCACCTGGGTGTCGAGCTGGGTGTCGAGCACGCTGACCAGCAGGGTCAGGGCATGCACCTTCTGCTCGCCCAGCGCGGCGTAGTGGCCGAGCAGCGAGGCAGTGGTCAGGCCGCCGGAGCAGGCGCCGAGCATGTTGACGTCCTTGCTGCCGGTGATGGCGCAGATCACGTCGATGGCCTCTTTCAGCGCCTCGATGTAGGTGGACAGACCCCACTCGCGCTGCGCCTTGGTCGGGTTGCGCCAGCTGACCACGAAGGTTTGCACCTGGTTGCGCAGGAGGAAGCGCGCCAGGCTTTTTTCCGGGGACAGGTCGAAGACGTAGAACTTGTTGATTTGTGGCGGTACCACCAGCAGCGGGCGTTCGTGGACGCTTTCGGTGATCGGTTTGTACTGGATCAGCTCCAGTACGTCGTTGCGGAACACCACGGCACCGTCGGTGGTGGCCAGGTTCTTGCCGACCTCGAAGGCGGCCATGTTCACCTGGCTGGGCATCCCGCCGTTGTTGACCATGTCCTTGGCCAGGTGCGAGAGGCCGTCGAGCAGGCTCTTGCCGCCGGTTTCGAAGAAGCGTTTGACCGCCGCCGGGTTGGCCATGCTGTTGGAGGGCGCCATGGCTTCGGTCATCAGGTTGATCACGAAGTGGCCGCGGCTGGCGTCCTGTTCGGACAGGGAGCTGTGCTCGACCCAGTCGTGCAGTTCCTTGCGCCAGGCCAGGTAGGTCTGCAGGTAGCGGCGGTACAGGGGGTTCTGGCTCCACGCCGGATCGGCGAAGCGGCGGTCGCCATCCTCGGGGCTGAGGCTGGACTGGCCGAGCAGGACGTTCTTCAGTTCGAGGCTGAAGTGGGCGACATGCTTGGCGCTGTGAAAGGGTTGTTTGATGGCTTGAGCGAGCACCATACGCGCTGATGTCAGCAGATCTTTACCACGGATGCCGATGACCGGATTGAGGCCAAGGGTGTTTTCGGAAGCTTGGCGTTTCAGGTCATCATTATTTTTATCTGTCATCTACGACGCTCCATTGTCCAGAGACGAATACCGGCGCTGTGCGTGCTCGGCGACACGGGGCCTGGTATTGCTCGGGTTACCGGGGGCGGATTTACTCCGCTGCTTTCGTGCATTGAGCCTGAAGGCCAATGCAGGGAACCTGCCAGTTCCTTGGTTACCCGAGTTTGTGAATTTGCGCAAGTTGGTCGCGATAGCGCGTGATTGCGCAGGAGTATGCCGTCCTGGATTAGAAAATGCGTTCTAACCGGATTTGGTTGGGGGAAGTGGGCGACCGATGGCAACGGCGAGGCTCTGGCTCGCCGGTTGGCTCAGAGCATCAGTTTGACGACCGACTCATTGGGGTCGCGGGATTTGCCGGCGGCAGCGAGTGCGTCGAGGTAGTCACGCCACAGGTCGTCCTGGCGGGTGGCCAGTTCGTAGAGGTAGTCCCAGGTGAACAACCCGCTGTCATGGCCGTCGTCGAAACACAGCTTGAGCGCGTAGTTGCCGGCGGGCTCGATGCGTTCCAGGGCGACGCCGATCTTGCCAGTCTGCAGAATCGGTTTGCCATGGCCCTGCACCTCGGCCGAGGGCGAGTGCACCCGCAGGAGCTCGGCGGTCAGGGTGAAATGTTCGGCACCGTAGTGCAGTTCCAGGGTGCGCGATGCCTTGTGAAGCTTGATTGAGGTAGGGATGCGCATGGGCGTTCCAGTCGAGCGAATCTGCAGGAGGGGCGTACTCGCGATCATGCCAGATCGCGGGCAGGCCCGCCCCTGCAGCGTGGCGGTTACAGGATGTACCGCGACAGGTCTTCGTCCTGTGCCAGCTCACCGAGGTGGCTGTTGACGTAGGCGGCATCGATGGCGATCGGTGCGTCGCTGTGCTGCACCGCCAGGTCGCCGGCGCTGAAGGATACTTCCTCGAGCAGGCGTTCCAGTAGCGTGTGCAGGCGGCGCGCGCCGATGTTCTCGGTCTTCTCGTTGACCTGCCAGGCGATTTCGGCGAGACGCTTGATGCCGTCTTCGGCGAACTGGATCTTCAGCCCTTCGGTGTTGAGCAGCGCGGTGTACTGTTCGGTCAGCGAGGCGTGGGGCTCGGTGAGGATGCGCTCGAAGTCTTCCGGCGACAGCGCCTTGAGCTCCACGCGAATCGGCAGACGGCCTTGCAGCTCCGGCACCAGATCGCTGGGCTTGCTCAGGTGGAACGCACCCGAGGCGATGAACAGGATATGGTCGGTCTTGACCATGCCCAGCTTGGTGTTGACCGTGCAGCCTTCGATCAGCGGCAGCAGGTCGCGCTGGACGCCCTCGCGGGAGACATCGGCGCCGCCGACGTTGCCGCGCTTGGCGACCTTGTCGATCTCGTCGATGAAAACGATGCCGTTCTGCTCCACGGCTTCCAGGGCGCGGGCCTTGAGTTCCTCTTCGTTGACCAGGCGTGCCGCTTCCTCGTCACGAATCAGTTTCAGGGCTTCCTTGACCTTGAGCTTGCGGCTCTTCTTCTTGCCCTTGCCCATGTTGGAGAACAGGTTCTGCAACTGGTTGGTCATCTCCTCCATACCGGGCGGGGTCATGATCTCGATGCCGGCAGGGGCGTCGGCCACTTCGATCTCGATTTCCTTGTCATCCAGCTGACCCTCACGCAGGCGCTTGCGGAACAGCTGGCGAGTGTTGGAGTCGCTGCCTGGTGCGGCTTCTTCGCTGAAACCGGTGCGGGCCGGCGGCAGCAGGGCGTCGAGAATGCGGTCTTCGGCGGCGTCTTCGGCGCGGTGACGTACCTTCACCATTTCCTGCTCTCGGAGCATTTTCACCGCCGCGTCAGCCAGGTCACGGATGATCGACTCGACGTCGCGGCCGACATAGCCCACTTCGGTGAACTTGGTGGCTTCGACCTTGAGAAACGGTGCATTGGCCAGCTTGGCCAGGCGACGGGCGATTTCGGTCTTGCCGACACCGGTCGGGCCGATCATCAGGATGTTCTTCGGGGTGACTTCGGCGCGCAGCTCGACGGGCAGCTGCATGCGCCGCCAGCGGTTGCGCAGCGCAATGGCGACGGCGCGCTTGGCATCGTCCTGGCCGATGATGTGGCGATTGAGTTCGTGGACGATCTCACGAGGGGTCATGGACATACGGGGCTCCAAACGGGAGTCGGCTCAGATGGCCGAGTCCAGTTCCTCAAGGGTCAGGTTCTGATTGGTAAATACACAGATCGAACCCGCGATGTTCAACGCGGTTTCCGCCACTTCACGGGCGGACATCTGCTCGGCGTTCTGCAGCAGGGCCAGGGCAGCAGCCTGGGCGTAACCGCCGCCAGAACCCATGGCGATCAGGCCGTGCTCGGGCTCCACCACGTCACCGTTGCCGGTGATGATCAGCGAGGCGTCTTTGTTGGCGACTGCGAGCATGGCTTCCAGACGGCTCAGAGAGCGGTCGGTGCGCCAGTCCTTGGCCAGTTCGACGGCGGCGCGTACGAGGTGGCCCTGGTGTTTCTCCAGCTTGCCTTCAAAGCGTTCGAACAGGGTGAAGGCGTCTGCCGTGGCCCCGGCGAAGCCAGCCAGTACCTGGCCGTGGTAGAGGCGGCGCACTTTTTTCGCGTTGCCTTTCATCACGGTGTTGCCGAGGGACACCTGGCCGTCGCCGCCCATGACGACTTTGCCGTGGCGGCGTACTGAAACGATGGTGGTCAAGGGGAGAGTCTCCACGCAGCGGGGCAGATTTGCCCGGATGAACTCTCAGATGGGGGAAGCTCGGGACTTTTTCAACCGCTGGTGGCGGATTCCCGGTCAAACGGTCGCGGGTCTGTAACAGGCGATTGCAGCCGCCAGGCCGACGGGCCTGGCGACGGGCGTCTTATCGGCTCTGCCGCTGTTGCAGCAGCAGGTTGCTGAAGCCGTTGGCGGACAAGGCTTTCTGCGACTGGGCGAGCTGCTCGCGGTTGGCGAAGGGGCCGACCAGCACGCGGTGCCAGGTCTCTTCGCGAACGGTGCCGGATTCGACCCGGACGTTCTGGCCGAGCAGGATGATCTGCGCGCGCACACTTTCTGCGTCGTCCTTGCGGCGGAAGGAGCCGGCCTGGAGGAAGAACTGGGTCGTTACCGGTGCCACCGTGGCAACCACGGGCGGTGGTGGCGGCGTCTTGCCTGCGAGAGCGGCTTCGGCGCGCTCGGCGTCGATCTTGGCGGCTTCTTCCGGCGTCACTGGTTTGACCGGTGGGGTGGCTGGTGTCTGTGGCGGCAGGGCATCCGGCGGCACGATGACTTCCGATTCCGGCAGCAGCGTATAGAAGTCGTACTTGGGCCGCTCAGGGGCGGATGTGGTGGGTGCCGGTTTTGGTTTGGGCTGGGTGCTGGCGCGTTCGGGTTCGCCCCGGTCACGCTGGACCGCGTCGCTGCCCGGTTGCAGGTTCATCAGGGCCATGATGAATACGCCCACCACCAGACCGCAGGCCAGCCAGATCCAGGCCGGAACCGGCTTTTTGGCTGGCGCCTTGTAGCGGCTGGCGCCGCGTTTTGGCGCGGCCTTCTTGCGTGCGGCCACTTACATGCGCTCCAGAGTTTCCAGGCCCAGCAGTTCCAGGCCCTGCTTCAGGGTGCGACCGGTGAGCGCGGCCAGGCGCAGACGACTCTGTTGGGTCGCCGGGTCTTCAGCGCTGAGGATCGGGCAGTGTTCGTAGAAGCTGGAGAACAGGCCGGCCAGGTCGTACAGGTAGGCACAGAGCACGTGCGGCACGCCTTTCTCGGCGACGCCGTTAAGCACTTCGCCGAACTGCGCCAGTTTGCCGGCCAGCTCGATTTCCTGAGGCGCTTGCAGGTTCAGCTGGCCGTCGGCCTGCTCGAAGCCTTTGCCCAGCTTGCGGAACACGCTGGCAACGCGGGTGTAGGCGTACAGCAGGTAAGGCGCGGTGTTGCCTTCGAAGCTGAGCATCAGCTCGAAGTTGAAGCTGTAGTCGCTGGTGCGGTGCTTCGACAGGTCGGCGTATTTCACCGCGCCGATACCCACCGCGTGGGCAATGGCGCGCAGCTCGCTTTCGTCCAGGTCGGCGTTCTTGCTCTTGACCAGGGTGTAGGCGCGCTCTTCGGCTTCATCGAGCAGGTCGATGAGTTTCACCGTACCGCCGTCGCGGGTCTTGAAGGGTTTGCCGTCGGCGCCGTTCATGGTGCCGAAGCCCATGTGCTCGAGCTGCATGCCGTCGTGCACGAAGCCAGCACGGCGCGCGACTTCGAAGGCCATCTGGAAGTGCAGGGCCTGACGCTGATCGACGAAGTACAGGGCGCGGTCGGCTTTCAGCACCTGGCTGCGATAGCGCATGGCCGCCAGGTCGGTGGTGGAATACAGGTAGCCGCCGCCGGCTTTCTGCACGATTACCGGCAGCGGGTTGCCCTCGGCGTTCTTGTATTCGTCGAGGAAGACGCATTGGGCGCCGTTGTCTTCGGTCACCAGGCCCTTGGCCTTGAGCGCTTCCACTACACCGGGCAGTTCGTCGTTGTAGGCGCTCTCGCCTTTGACGTCGGCCGGGGTCAGTTTCACGCCCAGGCGGTCGTAGGCCTTCTGGCAATGCGACAGAGAGATGTCGTTGAAGCGGTGCCACAGGCGCAGGCATTCGGCTTCACCGGCCTGCAGTTGCACCACTAGCTCACGGGCACGGTCGGCGAAGGCTGGGGAATCGTCGAAGCGTTTCTTGGCTGCGCGGTAGAAGCCTTCCAGGTCGGCCAGCTCGCTTTCCGCCGCCGCCGGGTTTTCTTCCATGAAGGCCAGCAGCATGCCGAACTGGGTGCCCCAGTCGCCCACATGGTTCTGGCGGATCACCTCGTCGCCGAGGAATTCGAGAACGCGCGCAACGGCGTCGCCGATGATGGTCGAGCGCAGGTGGCCGACGTGCATTTCCTTGGCCAGGTTCGGCGAGGACAGGTCGACCACCACGCGCTGCGCGGCGCCAGCCTTGCGGACGCCGAGGCGTTCGTCGGTGAACTGGGCGTCCAGGCGGGCGGCCAGGGCCTGATTGTTCTGGTAGAAATTGAGGAAACCCGGGCCGGCGATTTCGACCTTGGCGATGCCGTCGTCGGCCGGCAGGGCGGCAATCAGCTTTTCCGCCAGGTCGCGGGGCTTCATGCCCGCTGGCTTGGCCAGCATCATGGCGATGTTGCTGGCGAAATCACCATGGCTCTTGTCCTTGGTGTTCTCCACCTGGATCACTGGGCTCAAGCCTTCCGGCAGCACACCTTCAGTGGTCAGGCGGCTCAGGGCTTGCTGGATCAGGTGGCGAATGCTGTCTTTCATGGTCTGCTCGTCCGGCCGTGGGGCGGCTGTGCCCAGAGGCGCTGGTTGAAAACTGCGCATTATCGGCGTGCTTGGTCCGCCGCTTCAAGTTTTAAGCGGCGCAATCGCGCGCCCATTCGTGTCTTGCCGCGTCAGAACAGGTCGATCGGGTCGACATCCAGTGACCAGCGCACCGCTCGTCCGCTCGGCATCTGCTCCAGCGTCGGCATCCAGGTGGCGAGCAGCTTGTGCAGCGGCGCGCGGGCGTTGGCCTGCACCAGCAGCTGGGCGCGGTAGCGGCCGGCACGTCGTTCCATTGGCGCGGGTACGGGCCCGAGCAGTTCGATGCCACTGAGGGCCAGTTCGTTCAGCAGCAGTTCGGCCTCGCTGCACGCCTCGTCGAGGAATCCTTCGGCCTGACTGGGTTTGTGCGCCTCTGCGCGCAGCAGGGCCAGGTGGCAGAACGGCGGCAGGCCGGCGCTGCGGCGTTCGCTCAAGGCCTGCTCGGCAAAGGCGAAATAGCCCTGCTCGGTCAGTTGCACCAGCAGCGGGTGGTCTGCCAGGTGACTCTGGATGATGACCTTGCCCGGCTCTTCGGCACGGCCGGCACGGCCCGCCACCTGGACAATGAGCTGGGCCATGCGCTCGCTGGCGCGGAAGTCTGCCGAGAACAGGCCGCCGTCGGCGTCGAGGATCGCCACCAGGGTGACCCGGGGAAAGTGGTGGCCCTTGGCGAGCATCTGCGTGCCGACCAGGATGCACGGTTCGCCGCGTTGCACGGTATTGAACAGAGCGGTCATGGCGTCCTTGCGCGAGGTGCTTTCGCGGTCGACGCGCAATACCGGGACGTCCGGGAAGAGGATCGCCAGCCGTTCTTCGGCGCGCTCGGTGCCGGCTCCCACTGGGCGCAGGTCGACGGTGTTGCACGTCGGGCAGTTGCTCGGCTGCCGCTCGACGTGACCGCAGTGGTGGCAACGCAGCTCGTGGTGGCGCTGGTGCACGGTCATGCGCGCGTCGCAGCGCGGGCACTCGGACAGCCAACCGCAGTCGTGGCAGAGCAGGGTGGGGGCGAAGCCGCGGCGGTTGAGAAACACCAGCACCTGCTGCCCGGCCGCCAGGGTCTGGCCGATGGCCTGCTGCATGGGGCCGGAAATGCCGGCATCCAGCGGGCGGCTCTTGATGTCCAGGCGCAGGAAGCGCGGCGGATGGGCGCCGCCGGCGCGCTGATTGAGGCGCAGCAGGGCGTAGCGCCCGGAATGGGCGTTGTGCAGGCTTTCCAGCGAGGGCGTGGCCGAGCCCAGCACTATGGGGATGTTTTCCTGGTGGGCGCGCACGATGGCCAGGTCGCGGGCGTGGTAGCGCAAACCCTCCTGCTGCTTATAGGAGGCGTCGTGCTCTTCATCGATGATGATCAGGCCCGGGCGCTGCATGGGGGTGAACAGCGCGGAACGGGTGCCAATAATGATGTCGGCCTCGCCATCGCGGGCTGCCAGCCAGGCGTCCAGGCGCTCGCGATCGTTGACGCCGGAGTGCAGCAGCGCGATGCGTGCGTTGAAGCGCTGCTCGAAACGCGACAGCGTCTGCGGACCGAGGTTGATTTCGGGGATCAGCACCAGAGCCTGCTTGCCGGCTTCCAGGGTTTCGCGGATCAGCTGCAGGTAGACCTCGGTCTTGCCGCTGCCGGTAACCCCTGCCAGCAGGTAGGTGTTGAACCCGCCCAGGCCGGCGTGGATGGCCTCGGCGGCGGCGCGCTGCTCGGCATTGAGTGGCAACTCCGGCTGGGCCAGCCAGTTGGCGGGGCGGTCGCTGGGCTGGTGCCGGCGGACCTCTATGCACACCAAGCCCTTTTCACGCAGGAGCTCCAGGCTGTCCCGGTTGAGTTGCAGTTTGCTGAGCAACTGGTGGGCGACGCCGTGGGGGTGTTGGGCAATCGTCTTCAGCGCTTCGCGCTGGCGCGGAGCCCGTGCCAGGCGCGGATCATCGAGGTTGGCGTTCTCGCTCAGGTGCCAGAAGCGTTCCTGGCGCACTTCGGCGGGCTCGCCCTGGCGCAATAGCACGGGGAGCGCCCAGCTCAGGGTGTCACCGAGGCTGTGCTGGTAGTACTGGGCCGTCCACAGGCACAGTTTGAACAGGGCGGCGGGCAGCGGTGGCTGTGCGTCGAGCAGTTGCAGGGCGGGCTTGAGCTTGTCTGCGGGGACCTCGCTGTGCGACACCACCTCCACCAGTATGCCGATCAGCTCGCGGCGGCCGAACGGAACCCGCAGCCGGACGCCCGGTTGCAAGGCGCTACGCGGGACCCCGTTCGGTGCCCGGTAGTCGAACAGGCGGCGCAGCGGTGAAGGCAGGGCAAGGCGCAGAATGGCGTCAGGCACGCGGTAGGGCTCCCGGCTCTAGGGCGAATACGGATGGGGCGCGATCTTATCATGCGGCCAGTCGACGGCCGGCCTTGCGTCGATACGGTGCTCTGGTATAGTGCGCGGCCTGATTCCGTGCGGTATTCAACAATAGTGTTGGGTGGCGGCACGCTAGACCTGAGGAATTCATCATGAAAGCTGATATCCATCCGACTTACGAAGCCATCACTGCAACCTGCAGCTGCGGCAACGTCATCGAAACCCGTTCCACCCTCGTCAAGCCTCTGAGCCTGGACGTGTGCAACGAGTGCCACCCGTTCTACACCGGCAAGCAGAAAATGCTGGATACCGGCGGCCGTGTTGATCGCTTCAAACAGCGTTTCGGCATGTTCGGCGCCAAGCAGTAAGCTTGCGCGCAGCGACGGATTCCCTGATGGGATATTCCGCGCTACTGAAAAAGGCGTCCCAAGTGGGCGCCTTTTTTATGTCCGCGCTTTTTCTCATTCCGGCCGAGGCCTATTGTCCGGCGCCCGGCAAACTGAGCAGCGCCAAGGTCCAGCGCGTGGTCGATGGCGACACCGTGCGCCTGCAGGATGGTCGCAACATTCGCCTGATCGGCCTGAATGCGCCGGAGATGGGGTGGCAGGGGCGTTCCGCCGAGCCATTTGCCGAGGCCGCGCGCAAGCGCCTGGCGGCGTTGGTCGCGGCCAATGATGGGCGCGTCGGGGTCCAGGTCGGGCGTGAGGCGAAAGACCGCTACGGTCGTACGCTGGCGCATTTGTATGATCGCGACGGTCGCAACCTGGAGGCTCAGTTGCTGGCCGAGGGGCTCGGGTACCGGGTCGCGGTTGCGCCAAATGTTGCCCTGGCGGACTGTCAGCTGGATGCCGAACGGCAGGCCCGCGAAGGCCGGCTCGGCCTTTGGCGCAAGGACCCGGTGATCGACGCCTCACAGATCGAATCCGGTGGCTTTGCACTGATTCGAGGGCGCGTCGAGCGGGTCGAGCGCAACCGCGGGGGTATCTGGCTGGAGTTGCAGGGCTCGCTGGTGCTGCGTGTCGCGCCTCAGTTCCAGGACTCCTTCGACCTGAAGAGCCTGCAGGCGCTGGCCGGGCGTTCGGTCGAGGCGCGGGGCTGGGTGATTGACCGTGCCCGTCGTGGCGGCGTAAAAACGGGGCAGGCACGCTGGATGCTGCCATTGACCCACGAGGCGATGCTGGAGGTGTTGCCATGACTATCCGTGATTGCGTTGTCCTCGCGTTGTTGCTCGGCCTGCTGAGCGGTTGCGCGGTGAACCCGGCAACCGGGCGCACCAACTTCGTGATGATGAGCGAGGAGCAGGAACTCGACCTGGGGCGTCGCTATAACCAGGAAATCATCAAGCAGAACCCTCGTCATGCCGACGAGAAGCTGCAGGCCTATGTGCAGCAGATCGGCGAGCGGGTGGCGAAGAGCAGCCACCGCAGCCAGCTGAATTACCAGTTCACGGTGGTGGATAGCCCGGATATCAACGCCTTCGCCTTGCCGGGTGGCTACATCTATATCCACCGCGGCCTGCTCGCCTACCTGAATTCGGAGGCGGAGCTGGCGGCCGTGCTGGGGCACGAGGTCGGCCATGTCACGGCTCGCCACAGCGTGCAGCAGCAAAGCCAGTCGAGTGCCTGGAATATCCTCGGCCAGGCCGTGGCGATCGGCACTGGTGTGGGCGCCGCCGCCGACCTCACCAATGTGTTGGGCACGACCTTCGTGCGCGGTTATGGCCGTGACATGGAGCTCGAGGCAGATGGGCTCGGCGCCCAGTACCTCGCTCGCAGTGGCTACGACCCGCAGGCGATGATCGAAGTGGTCAAGGTGCTGAAGAATCAGGAAGTATTCGCTCAAGACCAGGCTGCCAAGCGCGGTGAAGCGCAGGCTGCGGGCGGTTACCACGGATTGTTCGATACGCACCCGGACAATGACCGCCGTCTGCAGGAAGTCCTTGGGCCGGCACGTGCCTTGGTGTCCGGGCAGCAGACGGTCAACCGCGAGGTGTTCCTGCAGTACATGGAAGGGTTGCCGTTTGGCGACTCCGCCGCCACGGGCGTGCGGCGCGGGCAGCAGTTCTATCACGCGGAGTTGGGCTTCGCCCTGGGCTTTCCGGATGGCTGGGGCATCGTCAATCGGCCGGACGCCCTGATCGGCCATACCCCGGATCAGCAGGCCTTCATTGCCATGACGCTTGAGGCGAACGATCAGGGCCTGTCGCCTGCGGACCTGCTGCGCCAGCGGGCCGGCAACACGCGCCTGGTGGACGGTGCGGCGCTGCAGCAGGCGGGATTGCAAGGCTACACCGCCGTGATTCCCGGGAATCCTGCAAGGCGTGTCGCGATGGTGACCAAGGGGCAGCAGGCTTACTTGTTCGTGGCGACAACCCGAGGCCAGGCGCCGCTGGAGAGTCAGGACGCGCGGTTCCTGCAGGTGATCAAGAGCTTCCACCCGCTGACGGCTGCGGAGCGCAAACTGGCAGAGCCATTGCGCATCCATATGGTCAAGGCGAAAGGCGGCGAAACCATGGCGGCGCTGGCCAAACAGAGCAAGTTGCCGGGGGATGCCGAAGCGACATTACGCCTGCTCAACAACCTCTATCCGACCGGCGAGCCACGTAGCGGCGACTGGCTCAAAGTCGTGCGCTAGGGCTTGGTCTCAGGCTGACCGAACAGTCTTGTGCAGGTGTATACAACTTGCGTATCCTCGCCGCCTGCCTGTTCAACAGCCAAAAAAGCGGAAATGCCACTATGTCTGATCTCAAAACCGCCGCTCTCGAATACCACGCCCAGCCCCGCCCCGGAAAGCTGAGTGTCGAGCTGACCAAACCCACCTCTACCGCCCGCGATCTGTCGCTGGCCTATAGCCCTGGCGTTGCCGAACCCGTTCGCGAAATCGCTCGTGATCCTGAGTTGGCCTACCGCTACACCGGCAAGGGTAACCTGGTCGCCGTTATTTCCGATGGTACCGCGATCCTCGGTCTGGGTGACCTCGGTCCGCTGGCATCGAAGCCGGTCATGGAAGGCAAGGGCGTGCTGTTCAAGCGTTTCGCCGGTATCGACGTCTTCGATATCGAAGTCGACTCGGAAAGCCCGCAGGCGTTCATCGACACGGTCAAGCGCATTTCCATCACCTTTGGTGGCATCAACCTGGAAGACATCAAGGCACCCGAGTGCTTCGAGATCGAGCGCGCCCTGATCGAACAGTGCGACATCCCGGTATTCCATGATGACCAGCACGGCACTGCGATCGTTACCGCTGCCGGCATGCTCAACGCCCTGGAAATCGCTGGCAAGACCCTGCCGGAAGCCAAGATCGTCTGCCTGGGTGCTGGCGCTGCCGCCATCTCCTGCATGAAATTGCTGGTAAGCATGGGCGCCAAGGTCGAGAACATCTTCATGATCGACCGTAAGGGTGTGATTCATGCTGGCCGCGACGACCTGAACCAGTACAAGGCCGTATTCGCCACCGAAACCACCAAGCGCACGCTGTCCGATGCCCTGGAAGGTGCGGACGTGTTCGTGGGCCTGTCGGGCGCCAACCTGCTGGGTGCCGACGACCTGCTGCGCATGGCGCCGAACCCGATCGTTTTCGCCTGCTCCAACCCTGACCCGGAAATCCGCCCTGAGCTGGCCCACGCCACTCGCAGCGACGTGATCATGGCCACCGGTCGTTCGGACTACCCGAACCAGGTCAACAACGTGCTGGGCTTCCCCTTCATCTTCCGTGGTGCCCTGGACGTTCGCGCCACCCGCATCAATGAAGAAATGAAGATCGCCGCTGCCGTCGCTCTGCGTGAGCTGGCCAAACTGCCGGTTCCTCAGGAAGTCTGCGACGCCTATGGCGGCATCAAGCTGGAGTTCGGTCGTGAGTACATCATTCCGAAGCCAATGGATGCCCGTCTGATCACCGTGATTTCCGATGCGGTCGCCAAGGCGGCAATCGAAAGCGGTGTGGCTACCCTGCCGTATCCGAAGCACTACCCGCTGGCATCGGTGGATGACGTGTTCAACGGCTAACCGCCGTTGCAGCACCATAAAAAAACCCGCCTCGGCGGGTTTTTTTATGGGTGATCGATCAGGTCAGAACAGGTCGATGGGAGCGGCCTCGTCAGCTGGAAGCGGGCTGCCAGGAATGCCCAGGCCCGGATCGAGCTCGCTCATCGGAGGAGGTGAGTCCTCGCTTTTGAACAGCTCGAAGTAGGCGTCTGCGGTTCCCGGTGTTGCAGCGCGGCCACTGTGCGGATCGATGCGCAGGGTCAGCAGGCCGGCGGGCTCAGGCGGCATGTGGCTGGGCTTGTCTTTGAGGGCATCGCCCATGAAGCTCATCCAGATCGGCAGCGCCACCGTGCCGCCGTACTCGTTGCGACCCAGGCTTTCCGGCTGGTCGAAACCGGCCCAGACAGTGGTTACGTAATCGGCGTTGTAGCCCGAGAACCAGCTGTCCTTGGACTCGTTGGTGGTGCCGGTCTTGCCTGCCAGGTCGTCCCGGCCCAGGGCCATGGCGCGGCGCCCCGTACCGCGTTTGATCACATCCTGCAGCATGCTGGTCATGATGTAGGCGGTGCGCTCATCGATGATCTGTTCTGCCACGGCGGGTTCGGCGCTTGGGATTCCTTCGCTGTCCGGCTGGGCGTGGGCCACCGTCGTCAGTTCCTGGTTCGCCGAGTCTTGGGGCGCGTTCTTGCGCTCGCCATTTGGAACGGTGGGCGGATTGGCGACAAACAGTGTCTTGCCATGGCGATCATCGATGCGCTGGATCAGGTAGGGCTGGGTCTTGTAACCACCGTTGGCGAAAACCGACCAGCCGCTGGCGATCTCCATGGGCGTGAGGTTGGCCGTACCCAGGGACAGCGAGAGGTTGCGTGGCAGGTCCTGCTTGTTGAAGCCGAAGCGGCTCACGTAATTGAGCGCGTAGTCGATTCCGATGGCTTGCAGCAGGCGGATCGAAACCAGGTTGCGTGACTTGTATAGCGCCTCGCGCAGGCGGATCGGGCCGAGGAAGGTGTTGTTGTCGTTCTTCGGTCGCCATTCCTGATCCAGGTACTCGTCGACGAACACGATAGGCGCGTCGTTGACCAGGCTGGCTGCGGTGTAGCCACTGTCGAGGGCCGCGCTATAGATAAAGGGCTTGAAGCTGGAGCCCGGTTGGCGCTTGGCCTGGACGGCGCGGTTGTAGTTGCTCTGCTCGAAGGAGAAGCCGCCCACCAGGGCGCGTATCGCACCGTCCTGCGGGTCGAGGGACACCAGTGCGCTCTGCGCGGCTGGGAGTTGAACGAAGCGCAGGGTGCCGTCTGCCTGGCGTTGGACACGAACCAGGTCGCCGATCTGGGTCACATCAGCGGGTTGCTGAGGGCGCGGGCCCAGACTGTTGGTGTTGAGGAAGGGGCGGGCCCATTTCATGCTGTCCCAGGACACGGCTTCTTCCGTGCCGTTGCGCAGGAGCACGAGGATGCCGCTTTTTTCGACCTGGGTGACGATAACGGGCTCCAGGCCGCCGAGCGAGATCTGCTTCGCCAGCTCGGTGAGCCAGGTTTCCTTGGTCATGCCCGGGAGGCGGCTGATCGGCCCGCGGTAGCCGTGGCGCTGGTCGTAGCTGATCAGGCCTTCGCGTAGGGCGGTATTAGCCATCTGTTGCAGATCGCTGGGGACCGTAGTCGTGACGTTGAAACCTTCGGTGTAGGCATCGCTGCCATAGCGGCCGACCATCTCGGCCCGCGCCATTTCCGCAACGTAAGGTGCGGCGACTTCCGGCGTGGGGACGTGGTAGCTGGCGTTGATCGGTTCGGCCAGGGCTGTTTCGTAGCGGGCCTGGTCGATACGGCCGAGCAGACGCATGCGGCCCAGGATCCAGTCGCGGCGCTCCTTGGCGCGGGCAGGGTTGGCCAGGGGGTTGAAGCGCGAGGGTGCTTTCGGCAGCCCGGCGATCATCGCCATCTGCGACAGGCTCAAGTCTGTGATCGACTTGCCGTAATAGACTTGAGCGGCGGCTTCAATGCCGTACGCGCGGTTACCCAGGTAGATCTTGTTGACGTACAGCTCGAGGATTTCGTCTTTGCTCAGCTCGCGTTCGATCTGTAGTGCCAGGAGAATTTCGTTGATCTTGCGGGAGAAACTGCGCTCGCTCGTCAGGAAGAAATTCTTCGCAACCTGCATGGTGATGGTGCTGCCGCCAGTCTGGATCTGGCCGCTTTTCAATATTTGCGTGGCAGCGCGCATCAGGCTTTTAACGTCGACGCCATAATGGTTTGCGAAATTATCGTCTTCTGCTGCAAGAAGCGCGTGCGTGAAGTCGCTGGGGATGGCAGAAAACGCTATCGGGGAGCGCCGCATCTCGCCAAATTCGGCGATCAGCTTGCCGTCGCTGCTGAACACCCGGAGCGGGATCTGCAGTTGAATGCTGCGTAGCGATTCGACGGACGGTAGGCTGGGACTAAGATAGAGAAAAGCGCCGCTTAAACTGAGTAGCAGCCCACAAAAAATGGCGACACAAGACCAGCAGAAGAACTTCAGCAGACGCATCAAAATTTTTGGATTTCCAGATAAAAGAATGAGTTAAGTGGAAGGCAACGCTAAAAGGGAAAAACTGTTCACATTATAAGCGTTTTTTTTACCGGGGAGCCATTTGCGCTTCTGTCAAGACTGTTATTTAATGTGAAAAAACATAAATAGTCCGTAAGTCGCGGATGCCAATAGGAAATCGGTCGTGCTAGGGCTCTTCAATAAGAAAGCGAATACGCTGCTGGGGATCGATATCAGTTCGACCTCCGTCAAGCTCCTCGAATTGAGTCGCTCCGGAAGCCGCTACAAGGTAGAGGCCTACGCTGTCGAGCCACTCCCACCAAACGCGGTGGTCGAGAAAAATATCGCCGAACTGGAAGGTGTCGGTCAGGCACTGACGCGCGTGTTGGCAAAAGCCAAGACAGGCGTTCGTACAGTTGCCGTTGCCGTTGCCGGTTCAGCAGTCATTACCAAAACCATCGAGATGGAAGCGGGGCTCTCGGACGATGAGCTCGAGAACCAGCTGAAGATCGAGGCTGACCAGTACATCCCTTATCCGCTTGAAGAAGTTGCCATCGACTTTGAAGTGCAAGGGGTTGCTGCGCGGAATTCGGAGCGAGTCGAAGTGCTTCTGGCTGCATGCCGCAAGGAGAACGTCGAGGTGCGTGAAGCCGCCCTGGCGCTTTCCGGGCTTACCGCCAAGGTCGTCGATGTCGAGGCCTACGCGCTGGAGCGTGCCTATGGCCTGCTCTCGGAGCAGCTCGGCAGTGGCCATGACGAGCTGACCGTAGCGGTGGTCGATATCGGGGCCACCATGACCACGCTCAGCGTTCTGCATAACGGCCGGACCATCTATACGCGTGAGCAGTTGTTCGGCGGCAAGCAGCTGACCGAAGAAATCCAGCGCCGCTATGGCCTGTCCGTCGAAGAAGCTGGTCTTGCGAAGAAGCAAGGCGGTCTTCCGGATGACTATGACAGTGAGGTTTTGCAACCGTTCAAAGAGGCTGTGGTGCAGCAGGTTTCCCGCTCCCTGCAGTTCTTCTTTGCGGCGGGCCAGTTCAACGATGTCGATTACATCCTGCTGGCTGGCGGCACTGCTTCCATTCCAGACCTCGATCGCCTGATCCAGCAAAAGATCGGTACACAAACCATCGTGGCTAATCCGTTCGCTGACATGGCGCTGAGTGGCAAGGTCAATGCTGGTGCGTTGGCGAGCGATGCGCCTGCACTGATGATCGCCTGCGGTCTGGCAATGAGGAGTTTTGACTGATGGCGCGGATTAACCTACTTCCCTGGCGTGAGCAGCTACGCGAGGAGCGTAAGCAGCGCTTCCTGGTAACCCTGGCGGGTGTGCTGGTGGTCGCCGCTGGTGCTGTGTTCCTGGGGGATCAGTACCTCAATGGTGCGATCGAGAACCAGAACGCGCGTAACGAGTTCGTGCGCAAGGAAATTGCCGTGCTCGACGCACGCATCAAGGAAATCAGTGAGCTGAAAACCCGGCGTCAACAACTGCTTGAGCGTATGAAAATCATCCAGGACTTGCAGGGTAATCGTCCGATTATTGGGCGGGTGTTCGATCAGTTGGTTCGTACCCTGCCGGATGGCGTGTATTTCACAGGTTTGAAGATGGCTGGAAAAAGTATCTCTGTGGTTGGTGCGGCCGAGTCGAACAACCGGGTCTCCAATCTGATGCGCAATCTGGATGCTTCCGAGTGGCTGGAAGCGCCCAACCTGACCGAGGTCAAGGCGGTTACCGCGGGTGCTGTCGATCAGGCAAACGTTTTTCAGCTGACTGTTCAGCAGACGCAACCGAATCTTGATGCGGCAGAGGAGGCCAAGAAATGAGCTTGAGCGAATCTCTGGATAGTCTCCGCAAGGTCGATCTGAACGACCTAGACCTGAACAACGTCGGTTCATGGCCGGCCCCTGTGAAGTTTATCGCCGGTGTTCTGCTGCTTATTCTGGTGCTGGGGTTGGGTTACAACTTCCATCTGAAGGATCTGCAGAGCCAACTTGAGCGGCAGCGCAGCGAAGAAACCACGCTGAAAGAGCAGTTCTCTGCCAAGGCTTTCCAGGCAGCGAACCTCGACGCCTACAAAGAGCAGATGCAGGAAATGGAAGTGTCGTTTGGTGCGTTGCTTCGGCAATTACCCAGTGACACTGAAGTACCGGGTCTTCTGGAAGATATAACCCGTACGGGGCTGGGCAGTGGTCTTGAATTCGAAGAGATCAAGTTGCTCCCTGAGGCGGTGCAGCAGTTCTATATCGAATTGCCGATTGAAATAAAGGTGGTGGGTACGTATCACGACCTGGCGACATTCGTCAGCGGTGTGGCCAGCTTGCCGCGTATCGTCACGCTCCATGACTTCGAATTGGTACCGGCCTCCGCCGAGAGTACGTCCCAGCTGCGTATGAGAATCCTGGCCAAGACCTACCGCTACAACGATAAGGGGCCGAAACAATGAAGCGCTCTTGCCTCGTATTGTTCTTCGCTAGTGTCGGCCTGGTTGGTTGTGGCTCTGGCGGTGATTTCAGCGACCTGCAAACGTATATGGATGAAGTTCGCGCTCGGCCAAAGGGTTCTATCGAGCCGCTGCCGAAGTTTCAGCCGTACGAGAGTTTTACTTACAGTGCTGCAAACCTGCGTAGCCCCTTCCAGCCTCCGGTCAAGATTGACCTGGTCAACCGCCAGAAGGGGTCGCAGGAGATCAAGCCTGATGACACGCGGGTCAAGCAGTTCCTGGAAGGGTTCAATATCGAATCCTTCGAAATGGTCGGTACCTTGGCCAATGACGCAGGAAAGTTCGCATTGGTGAGTGGCGCCGGCGGCGTCCATCGCATCAAGGTCGGCGATTACCTGGGGCGTAACCATGGCCGCATCCTCGCCATCGAAGAATCCAAGGTCGATGTAATGGAAATCGTGCCCGATGGCGAGGGCGGTTGGCTCGAACGGCCGCGCAGTCTCTCTCTCAAGGAGCGCTCTTGATAGAGCGGAGTGAACATGAAAAAAAATAACCGGTCTGCCCAACGGAATTTGAAAATGAAGAGCCCCATTTCCCATCTCGGTCTTTCATTGTTGGCGGTATTGTTTTCGCCGGCACTGCTGGCCGCTAACCTGCAAGCACTCGATGTAGCTGCTCTGCCGGGTGACCGGGTCGAATTGAAGTTGTCCTTCGATGAACCTGTTCTCGCTCCGCGTGGTTACACCATCGAGCAGCCGGCGCGTATCGCGCTCGATCTGCCGGGTGTGTCCAACAAGCTCGGCACAAAAAATCGTGATCTGGGTGTTGGTAATACGCGCAGTGTCACCGTGGTCGAGGCGAAGGATCGTACACGCCTGATCATTAACCTGACCAATCTGGCGCCGTACAACACACGCGCTGAAGGTAACAATCTGTTTGTGATTGTCGGCGAAGGCGCGGCCTCATCGGCTGCTACTCGTTCGGCAGCGGCGCCAGCTCCGGCTCCAGTAGCTGCTCCTGCACAAGCGAAGACGTATGCTGCGCAGAACAAGGCAATCAGCAATATCGATTTCCAGCGCGGCGAGTTGGGTGAAGGCAACGTTGTTATTACATTGTCCGATGCATCTGTCAGCCCTGATATTCAGGAGCAAGGTGGCAAGATCCGCCTGGATTTCGCAAAAACCGAGCTGCCTGAGTCTCTGCGTGTTCGCCTGGATGTAAAGGATTTCGCGACTCCGGTGCAGTTCGTTAGCGCTACCGGTTCTGATGGCAAGGCAAGCATCGTGATCGAGCCGACTGGCTTCTATGATTACCTCGCTTATCAGACGGACAACAAGCTGACCCTCAGCATCAAACCGTTGACCCAGGATGAAGTGGAAAAACGCAAGTCAGAGCGTTTTGCCTACAGTGGCGAAAAGCTCTCGCTCAACTTCCAGGACATCGATGTACGTTCGGTTCTTCAGTTGATCGCGGACTTTACCGACCTGAACCTGGTTGCCAGTGACACGGTCGCTGGGAACATCACCTTGCGTTTGCAGAATGTTCCGTGGGACCAGGCGTTGGATCTGGTGCTGAAGACCAAGGGCCTGGACAAGCGCAAAGTGGGTAACGTTCTGTTGGTAGCTCCTGCTGACGAGATCGCTGCGCGTGAGCGTCAAGAACTGGAGTCGCAGAAGCAGATTGCTGAGTTGGCACCCCTGCGCCGTGAGCTGATCCAGGTCAACTACGCCAAGGCGTCGGACATGGCCAAACTGTTCCAGTCCGTAACCAGTGCGGATGGCGCGTCCGATGAGCGTGGCACGATTACTGTGGATGATCGTACCAACAGCATTATTGCCTACCAGACTCAAGATCGTTTGGATGAGCTGCGTCGTATCGTTGCTCAGTTAGACGTTGCTGTTCGTCAGGTCATGATCGAGGCTCGGATCGTCGAGGCTAACGTCGACTATGACAAGGCCCTGGGCGTTCGCTGGGGCGGTGCAGCACGTAACGGCGGTTGGGACGTCAGTGGCAAGGACGGGGTGCAAGCTTTCGATCCGGACACAGGTCAGCGTCTGAATGTGGGTACTGATCAGGTCGGAAGTACTACGCTGGAGGATGGTTTGGCGCGTCTGCCCTTCGTTGATCTTGGGGTTGCAGACAGCACCTCGGGTATCGGCATCGGCTTCCTCAGCAACAATCTGGTTCTGGATCTGCAGCTTTCTGCGATGGAAAGGACGGGTAACGGCGAAATCGTTTCGCAGCCCAAGGTTGTTACCGCTGATAAAGAGACCGCAAAGATCCTCAAAGGTCAGGAAGTGCCATACCAGGAGGCTAGCTCCAGTGGCGCAACCAGTACGTCGTTCAAGGAAGCTGCGTTGTCTCTGGAAGTGACTCCACAGATCACTCCCGATAACCGGATCATCATGGAGGTAAAAGTCACCAAGGATGCGCCGGACTTCCAGAATGCGTTGAATGGTGTGCCTCCGATCAACAAGAACGAGGTTAACGCCAAGGTATTGGTTAGTGATGGCGAAACCATCGTCATCGGTGGCGTGTTCTCCAATACGCAATCGAAGTCGGTTGAGAAAGTCCCGTTCCTTGGCGATCTGCCATACCTGGGGCGTCTCTTCCGTCGTGACATCGTTCGAGATAACAAGGCAGAGCTGCTTGTTTTCATCACTCCGCGTATCATGAACAATCAGGCCATTGCCGTGAATCGTTGATGAAGTGCGTAATCTGATCCTTGTTGGCCCGATGGGCGCTGGTAAAAGCACCATCGGGCGTTTGCTTGCAAAAGAGTTGCGGTTGCCGTTCAAAGACTCCGACAAGGAGATAGAACAGCGCACTGGCGCCGATATTCCCTGGATTTTCGATGTCGAGGGTGAGCAAGGTTTTCGTGAGCGTGAGCAGGCGGTAATCGCTGAGCTGTGCGAGGTCGAAGGCTTGGTGTTGGCGACCGGTGGCGGAGCGGTACTGCGCGAAGACAACCGGGCCGCTTTGCGGCGCGGCGGTCGTGTTGTGTATCTGCATGCGTCGGTCGAGCAGCAGATAGACCGCACGGCGCGCGATCGCAATCGACCGCTATTGCGCGGCCCCAACCCTGGCAAGGTGCTCAGTGACCTGCTGACCATCCGCGATCCGCTCTACCGTGAAATCGCCGATGTGATCATCGAGACGGATGAGCGACCACCGCGCCTTGTGGTGCAAGAAATTCTGGAACGTCTCGAAGCATTACCGCCCCGTTAAAGCGCAGGCCGAACTGCGCTATCCTATTGCCCTTTCAAATCCGGGGGCTCCATGCAAACTCTTCAGGTCGATCTCGGCGAGCGTAGTTATCCCATCTATATCGGTGCAGATGTGCTGCGCGCCGAGTTTCTTGCGCCCCATATCGTCGGCCGTCAGGTTGCTGTCGTCACCAATGAAACCGTGGCGCCTCTTTATCTGAGAGCACTTGAAGGGGCTTTGGAAGGTTATGCCGTTACTTCCGTGATCCTGCCGGACGGCGAAGCCTTCAAAACCTGGGAAACCCTGCAACTGATCTTCGACGGTCTGCTCACTGCACGCCATGATCGTCGCACGACAGTCATCGCCCTCGGTGGCGGTGTCATTGGTGACATGGCGGGTTTTGCGGCGGCCTGTTACCAGCGAGGCGTCAATTTCATCCAGATTCCTACGACATTGTTGTCCCAGGTCGACTCTTCGGTAGGCGGCAAGACCGGCATCAATCATCCGCTGGGCAAGAACATGGTCGGGGCCTTTTATCAGCCTCAGGCCGTTCTGATCGATACCACAAGCCTGAAGACATTGCCGGCACGCGAGCTGTCGGCCGGTCTAGCCGAAGTCATCAAGTATGGTTTGATCTGCGATGAGCCTTTCCTTACCTGGCTCGAAGACAACATGTCGGCGCTGCGGGCGCTCGACCAGGGAGCACTGACCACCGCAATCGAGCGCTCGTGCGCCGCCAAGGCGCGTATCGTGGCGGCGGACGAACGCGAGTCGGGTGTGCGTGCCACGTTGAACCTCGGTCACACCTTCGGTCATGCCATCGAGACGCAGCAAGGCTATGGCGTCTGGCTGCATGGTGAGGCGGTTGCGGCCGGTACCGTCATGGCCCTGGAGATGTCTGCGCGTCTTGGCTGGATTTCGTCGCAGGAGCGTGATCGCGCCATTCGTCTGTTTCTGGCTGCGGGTTTGCCTGTGGTGCCGCCTGCGGACATGACTGCCGAGCACTTCATGCAGCATATGGCGGTTGACAAGAAGGTAATGGATGGTCGCCTGCGACTGGTGCTGTTGCGCCAGTTGGGCGAGGCGGTGGTAACCGGGGAGTTTCCACGCGACGTTTTGGATGCCACGCTTGGCGCAGATTACGCTGCGCTGCTGAATTCGCTAGAACATTAATGAGTGCATCATGACCAGTTTGCATGCCGACGAGGCGTTTCTCGATCATTACCAGTTCACGCATGACCCGTTTGCGGCACGTGTGCCCGGGTTCAAATTCTTTCCTGCGCAACGCAAGCCTGTGCTTGGACAGTTGCATCACCTGGCTCGATACAGCCAATTGCTGCTGGTTGTCAGTGGCCCGGTAGGCAGCGGCAAGACGCTGCTGCGTCAGGCGCTGGTGGCGAGCACCAACAAGCAGGCCGTGCACAGCGTCGTGGTGGCTGCGCAGGGGGCAAGTGATTCCGCTGGTCTGCTGCGCCAGGTCGCTCAGGGGCTGCAGGTGCAGCAGCCTGATACGCGTTCGATCCTGTCGCAGGTCGGGCAGTTGGCGCTGACCGGGCAGGAGGTCTACATCCTGGTCGACGACGCTGAGTCGCTGGCCGATGCGGCTCTGGCGAGCCTGCTGAAGCTGGCTGAAGGCAACGGGGAAGGGCGCGCACATGTGTTTCTCTTTGCCGACCCTGAGCTGATTCCTCGCCTTGAACTGCTGGCTGATGGCGAGGAGTGTTTTCACGCCATCGAGCTGCAACCGTATAGTGAGGAGGAAACCCGCGAATACCTGGCTCAGCGCCTGGACGGTGCGGCCCAGGGGCTGGATCTGCTGACTGACGAGCAGATCGCCTCGATTCACGAGCGTTCTGAAGGGTGGCCCGGTGCGATCAATGCTGTGGCGCGCGAAACCCTGGTAGACGAGATGCTTGCCCAGCGCGGCGCGCAGAAAGGCGGCGGGTTTGCTTTCAATCTCCCGAAGAAGCACCTCTTGGCCCTTGGTGTCGTGGCCGTAGGTGTACTGGCCGCCTGGCTGATGCAGGGTCGCTCCTCGGATGTTGCGTCGCCAACGGCTTCTCAGCTGCCGTTGGAGCAGCAGCAGCCTGCGGCGCCTCAGCCTGCAGCGCCGTCTGCTCCGGCCATCGAGTTTGCTGGCTCCAATCAGCCTCTGCCGCTCCCTCTGGTGGGTGAGTCGCAGCCGGTCATTCGTGAGCCGTTGGCTCAGGCTGCTGGCCTGACAGGTGCCGAGGAATCGGATACTGCTGGGGCGGCCAGTGCGGCGGATGTCCCTGCGCAAGTGCCTGCGCCGGTAACTCCCGTGCCTGTTGCGCCAGCAGTGCCGGTGGCGCCTGTTGTGACGGCTACGCCGCCCGCCGATGTGGCTCCGCCAGCCACCAGGCCTGCCGAGCCCGTGGTCAATACGCCAGCACCAGCACCAGCACCAGCACCAGCACCTGTACCGAAGCCTGCGCCGGTTACTGTACCTGCTCCGGCAACTGCTCCTGCCGTAGCCAGTTCGGGTTGGTATGGATCACAGGCCGGCTCCCGCTTTACTCTGCAGATCCTCGGAGCCAGGGCGGAGAGCAGTGCTCAGGCTTTCGTGAAAGAGCATGGCAGTGACTACCACTACTTCAGAAAACAGCACCAGGGGCAGCCCCTGTACGTGGTCACGTATGGTAGTTTTGCCACCCGCGATGCCGCTCAGGCAGCGCTGAAATCCCTGCCGGCCAAGGTGCAAGCCGGCAAGCCCTGGCCGCGTACCTTCGCCAGTATCCGCCAGGAAATCAGTCAGGCCCGCTGACTGATAGCGTGACCAGCAGGTCGTTAGCACGACCTGCTGGTCTATTCGTTCGTTTTAGCGACATTAATTTTCATCCCCTCGTCACGAAAATTTGTGACGGCTTGGGCGGATATGTACAATGACCTCCCTTTTGCCTGCGGAAAGCTGGCGCATCGTCCTGCGCGCATGGTAAGTGGTTGAATTAGAAAGCAATTTGCCTTGAAAAAGGCAGCCTGGTGAGAGTCCCTATGAAAGCAGGTTTGTACCGTCCTGATGAGTTCAAGGATAACTGCGGCTTCGGCCTGATTGCCCATATGCAGGGCGAGGCTAGCCACCACCTGCTGCAGACCGCTATTGAAGCGCTGACCTGCATGACCCACCGCGGCGGGATCAACGCCGACGGCAAGACCGGTGATGGCTGTGGCCTGTTGATTCAGAAGCCGGATCTGTTCCTGCGCGCAATGGCGCGCGAGCATTTTTCTGTCGATCTGCCCAAGCAGTATGCAGTTGGCATGGTGTTCCTCAATCAGGACGACGCCAAGGCCGAGCGTGCTCGCGAACACATGAACCGTGAAATCCAGGCGGCCGGGCTGACGCTCGTCGGCTGGCGCAAGGTGCCTATCGATACCAGTGTGCTCGGGCGTTTGGCCCTGGAGCGACTGCCGCAAATCGAGCAGATCTTTATCGGTGGCGAAGGGCTGTCCGACCAGGAATTCGCCATCAAGCTATTCAGCGCTCGCCGCCGTTCGTCGGTGGCCAACGCCGAGGACAGCGAGCACTACATCTGCAGCTTTTCGCACAAGACCATCATCTATAAAGGCCTGATGATGCCGGCCGATTTGCAGCAGTTCTACCCGGACCTGGGTGACGAGCGCCTGCAAACCGCGATTTGCGTGTTCCACCAGCGCTTCTCCACCAACACCCTGCCGAAGTGGCCGTTGGCGCAGCCGTTCCGCTTTCTCGCCCACAACGGCGAGATCAACACCATCACCGGCAACCGCAACTGGGCTCAGGCCCGTCGCCTGAAGTTCGCCAATGGTCTGATCCCCGATCTGGACGAGCTGGGTCCGCTGGTCAACCGCGTGGGTTCCGACTCTTCGAGCATGGACAACATGCTGGAGCTGATGGTCACCGGCGGCATCGACCTGTTCCGCGGCGTGCGCATGATCATTCCGCCGGCCTGGCAGAACGTCGAAACCATGGACGCCGACCTGCGTGCGTTCTATGAGTACAACTCCATGCACATGGAGCCGTGGGACGGTCCGGCTGGCGTGGTATTGACCGACGGTCGCCACGCGGTCTGCCTGCTCGACCGCAACGGCCTGCGCCCGGCGCGCTGGGTCACCACGACCAACGGCTACATCACACTGGCCTCGGAAATCGGCGTGTGGAATTACCAGCCGGAAGATGTGATCGCCAAGGGGCGTGTCGGCCCGGGCCAGATCCTCGCGGTCGACACCGAGACTGGCCAGGTCCTGGCAACTGACGACATCGACAACCGTCTGAAGTCGCGCCACCCCTACAAGCAGTGGCTGCGCAAGAACGCCCAGCGCATCCAGGCGACCCTGGAAGACCGCGACCACGGTTCGGCTTTCTACGATACCGACCAGCTCAAGCAGTACATGAAGATGTACCAGGTCACCTTCGAGGAGCGTGACCAGGTGCTGCGTCCGCTGGCCGAGCAGGGCCAGGAAGCGGTCGGTTCGATGGGGGACGACACGCCGATGGCCGTGCTGTCGCAGCGCGTGCGCTCGCCGTACGACTACTTCCGCCAGCAGTTCGCCCAGGTAACCAACCCGCCGATCGACCCGCTGCGCGAAGCGATCGTCATGTCGCTGGAGATCTGCCTGGGTGCCGAGCGCAACATCTTCGAAGAGTCGCCGGAGCACGCTTCGCGCGTGATCCTCAGCTCGCCGGTCATTTCCCCGGCCAAGTGGCGCGCCTTGATGAACCTGGATCGCCCAGGCTTCGAGCGCCAGCTGATCGACATGAACTACGACGAGTCCATCGGGCTCGAAGCGGCCGTACGCAACATGGCCGACCAGGCCGAAGAAGCGGTGCGCAGCGGCAAGGTGCTGCTGGTCCTGACTGACCGCCACATCGCCCCGGGCAAACTGCCGGCCCACGCCGCGCTGGTGACCGGTGCCGTGCACCACCGCCTGACCGAAAAAGGCCTGCGTTGCGACTGCAACATCCTGGTCGAGACCGCCACTGCACGTGACCCGCACCACTACGCTGTGCTGCTCGGCTTCGGTGCATCGGCGGTCTACCCGTTCTTGGCTTACGAGGTGCTGGGCGACCTGATCCGCACCGGCGAAGTGCTGGGCGACCTGTACGAAGTCTTCAAGTACTACCGCAAGGGCATCTCCAAGGGCCTGCTGAAGATCCTCTCGAAGATGGGGATCTCCACCGTCGCGTCCTACCGCGGTGCGCAACTGTTCGAGGCGGTCGGCCTGTCCGACGAAGTCACCGAGATGTGTTTCCGTGGTGTCGCCAGCCGCCTCAAGGGCGCGCGTTTCGTCGACCTGGAAGCCGAGCAGAAGGCGCTGGCCAACGAAGCCTGGAACAACCGCAAGGCCATCCAGCAGGGCGGTCTGCTGAAGTTCGTCTACGGTGGCGAATACCACGCCTACAACCCGGACGTGGTCAACACCCTGCAGGCTGCCGTGCAGCAGGGCAGCTACGAGAAATTCAAGGAATACACCACGCTGGTGGATACCCGTCCGGTGTCCATGCTGCGTGACTTGCTGAAGGTCAAACTGGCCGACACGCCGCTGTCCCTGGATGAAGTCGAGCCGCTGGAAGCGATCTTCAAGCGCTTCGACGCCGCCGGTATTTCCCTCGGCGCCCTGTCGCCGGAAGCTCACGAGGCCCTGGCCGAGGCGATGAACCGCCTGGGTGGTCGCTCGAACTCCGGTGAGGGCGGTGAGGACCCGGCGCGCTACGGCACGATCAAGAGCTCCAAGATCAAGCAGGTCGCCACCGGTCGTTTCGGGGTTACCCCGGAGTACCTGGTCAACGCCGAAGTGCTGCAGATCAAGGTCGCCCAAGGCGCTAAGCCCGGCGAGGGTGGTCAGCTGCCAGGCGGCAAGGTCAACGGCCTGATCGCCAAGCTGCGTTACGCCGTGCCTGGTGTGACGCTGATTTCGCCGCCGCCGCACCACGACATCTATTCCATCGAAGACCTGGCGCAGCTGATCTATGACCTCAAGCAGGTCAACCCGCGCGCGCTGGTATCGGTGAAGCTGGTCTCCGAGGCGGGCGTTGGCACCATCGCCGCTGGCGTGGCCAAGGCCTATGCCGACCTGATCACCATCTCCGGTTATGACGGTGGTACTGGTGCATCGCCGCTGACGTCGATCCGTTACGCGGGCGCACCGTGGGAGCTTGGCCTGGCCGAGACTCACCAGACCCTGCGCGGCAACGACCTGCGTGGCAAGGTTCGGGTGCAGACCGATGGCGGCCTGAAAACCGGCCTGGACGTGATCAAGGCCGCGATCCTCGGCGCCGAGAGCTTCGGCTTCGGCACCGCGCCGATGGTTGCCCTGGGCTGCAAATACCTGCGCATCTGCCACCTGAACAACTGCGCCACCGGCGTGGCCACGCAGAACGACAAGCTGCGCAAGGACCACTTCATCGGCACCGTTGAAATGGTGATGAATTTCTTCACCTACGTGGCCGAAGAAACGCGCGAGTGGCTGGCCAAGTTGGGCGTGCGTAGTCTGGAAGAGCTGATCGGTCGTACCGATCTGCTGGAAATTCTGCCGGGCGAGAGCGCCAAGCAGAACCACCTGGACCTGACGCCGCTGCTCGGCAGCGATCACATCCCGGCGGACAAGCCGCAGTTCTGTGGAGTCGAGAAGAACCCGCCGTTCGACGAAGGCCTGTTGGCCGAGAAGATGGTTGAACTGGCCAAATCGGCAATCGATAGCGCCAGTGGCGCCGAGTTCGAGTTGGATATCTGCAACTGCGACCGTTCCATCGGTGCCCGTGTGTCAGGCGAAATCGCCCGGGCCCACGGCAACCAGGGCATGGTCAAGGCGCCGATCACCTTCCGCTTCAAGGGCACTGCCGGCCAGAGCTTCGGCGTGTGGAACGCCGGTGGTCTGAACCTGTACCTCGAAGGCGATGCCAACGACTACGTCGGCAAAGGCATGACCGCTGGCAAGCTGGTGATCGTTCCGCCGAAAGGCAGCCCGTTCAAGACCCAGGACAGCGCCATCATCGGCAACACCTGCCTGTACGGCGCCACTGGTGGCAAGCTGTTCGCCGCAGGTACTGCGGGTGAGCGTTTCGCGGTGCGTAACTCCGGTGCGCATGCGGTCGTGGAAGGCGTGGGCGACCACTGCTGCGAATACATGACCGGTGGTTTCGTCTGCGTATTGGGCAAGACCGGCTACAACTTCGGCTCGGGCATGACCGGCGGCTTCGCCTACGTGCTCGACCTGGACAACAGCTTCTACGACCGGGTCAACCACGAGCTGGTCGAGATCCAGCGGATCAACAACGAATCGATGGAAGCCTACCGCAGTCACTTGCAGCGCGTGCTCGCCGAGTACGTCGAAGAGACCGCGAGCGAGTGGGGTAGCAACCTCCTGGATAACCTGGATGACTACCTGCGTAAGTTCTGGTTGGTCAAACCGAAGGCCGCAAGCCTGAAGTCGCTGCTTTCCAGCACCCGAGCCAACCCGCAGTAATGTGCGCCTGCAGTAGTTTGATGAGGTTTTGAAATGACTGAACGTCTGAATAACGACTTCCAGTTCATCGAAGTCGGGCGCAAAGACCCGAAGAAGAAGCTGTTGCGTCAACGCAAGAAAGAGTTCGTCGAGATCTACGACAACTTCAAGCCGGCCCAGGCCGCGGACCAGGCGCATCGCTGCCTGGGCTGCGGTAACCCGTATTGCGAGTGGAAGTGCCCCGTGCACAACTTCATTCCCAACTGGTTGAAGCTGGTCTCCGAGGGCAACATTCTGGCGGCCGCCGAATTGAGCCACCAGACCAACACCCTGCCGGAAGTCTGCGGCCGTGTGTGCCCGCAGGATCGTCTGTGCGAGGGTGCGTGCACCCTCAACGACGGCTTCGGTGCGGTGACCATCGGTTCGGTGGAGAAGTACATCACCGACACCGCGTTCGCCATGGGCTGGCGCCCGGACATGTCCAAGGTCAAGCCGACCGGCAAGCGTGTTGCCGTGATCGGTGCCGGCCCCGCCGGCCTGGGCTGTGCCGACGTGCTGGTGCGCAACGGCGTGACCCCGGTGGTGTTCGACAAGAACCCGGAAATCGGTGGCCTGCTGACCTTCGGCATCCCCGAGTTCAAGCTGGAAAAGAGCGTGCTGAGCCGCCGCCGCGAAGTGTTCACCGGCATGGGCATCGAGTTCCGCCTGAACACCGAGATCGGCACCGACATCACCATGCAGCAGCTGCTGGATGAGTACGATGCTGTGTTCATGGGCATGGGCACCTACACCTACATGAAGGGCGGTTTCGCCGGTGAAGACCTGCCGGGCGTCTACGACGCGCTGGACTTCCTGATCGCCAACGTCAACCGCAACCTCGGTTTCGAGAAGAGCGCGGAAGACTTCATCGACATGAAGGGCAAGCGCATCGTCGTGCTCGGTGGTGGCGACACCGCCATGGACTGCAACCGCACTTCGATTCGCCAGGGCGCCAAGAGCGTGACCTGCGCCTATCGCCGTGACGAAGAGAACATGCCGGGCTCGCGCAAAGAGGTGAAGAACGCCAAGGAAGAAGGCGTGAAATTCCTCTTCAACCGCCAGCCGATCGCCATCGTCGGCGAAGACAAGGTCGAAGGTGTGAAGGTGGTCGAGACCCGTCTCGGTGAGCCAGACGCCCGTGGCCGTCGCAGCCCCGAGCCGATCCCGGGCTCCGAGGAAATCATCCCGGCCGAAGCCGTGCTGATCGCCTTCGGTTTCCGTCCGAGCCCGGCGTCGTGGTTCGAGCAGTTCGAGATCCAGACCGACAACCAGGGCCGCGTCGTGGCACCGGAGCAGAACACCTTCAAGCACCAGACCAGCAACCCGAAGATCTTCGCGGGTGGCGACATGGTGCGCGGCTCCGACCTGGTGGTAACGGCAATCTTCGAAGGCCGCAACGCCGCCGAAGGCATCCTCGACTACCTGGGCGTCTAAGCGCTTGCGTTGGATGGGTTACGCCTTCGGCTGACCCGTCCTGCGAACTGACTGGGCGTCGCTCTGGCCGCGACAAATTGACCCGGTAGACAAAAGGCACGGCACTCGCCGTGCCTTTTGTTTTGCGGTCTGCGAAAATGCCCGCACTTTTTTGTTGCCGTCCTATGTCTCGGGAATTGTTATGACTGCCCTGAAGAACGACCGTTTTCTGCGTGCCCTGCTCAAGCAACCTGTCGATGTCACCCCGGTGTGGATGATGCGCCAGGCCGGTCGCTACCTGCCGGAATACCGCGCCACGCGCGCCAAGGCCGGTGACTTCGTCAGCCTGATGAAGAACCCCGAGCTGGCCTGCGAAGTGACGCTGCAGCCGCTGGACCGCTATCCGCAGATCGATGCGGCGATCCTCTTCTCGGACATCCTGACCATCCCCGATGCCATGGGCCAGGGCCTGTACTTCGAGACCGGCGAAGGCCCGCGTTTCAAGAAAGTCGTCGCCAGCCTGGCGGACATCGAGGCGCTGCCGATTCCCGATCCGGAGCGTGACCTGGGATACGTGATGGACGCCGTGCGCACCATCCGCCGCGAGCTGAACGGCCGCGTGCCGTTGATCGGTTTCTCCGGCAGCCCCTGGACCCTGGCCACCTACATGGTCGAAGGCGGCTCCAGCAAGGACTTCCGCAAGTCCAAGGCGATGCTCTACACCAACCCGCAGGCCATGCACGCGTTGCTCGACAAGCTGGCGCAGTCGGTGACGGCCTACCTCAACGGGCAGATCCTCGCGGGCGCGCAAGCGGTGCAGATCTTCGATTCCTGGGGCGGTTCGCTGTCTGCTGCGGCTTACCAGGAGTTCTCCCTGGCCTACATGCAGAAAATCGTCAACGGCCTGATCCGCGAACATGAAGGGCGCCGCGTGCCGGTGATCCTGTTCACCAAGGGCGGCGGCCTGTGGCTCGAGTCCATGGCGGACAGCGGTGCCGAGGCTCTGGGCCTGGACTGGACCTGTGACATCGGCAGCGCCCGTGCGCGTGTCGGTAGCAAGGTGGCGCTGCAGGGCAACATGGACCCGGCCGTGCTGTACTCCAGCCCCGAGGCCATTCGTGCCGAGGTGGCGCGCATCCTCGCCGCGTATGGCTCGGGCGATGGTCACGTGTTCAACCTCGGCCATGGCATTACCCCCGAAGTCGATCCGGCCAATGCCGGTGCCTTCTTCGAGGCGGTGCACGAGCTGTCGGCGCAGTATCACCGCTGATTGCGGCGGTTAGCGCTCTCCGGGGCGTGGCGTTTTGGACACCGCGCGTTCCTGCTTCTTGCGGGGCTGTTGGAGGCGAACGCTGATCTGGGTGTCAGTGGTGCCATGCTCGAAGGCGCTGTCGCGGGGCGCAGGCTTCCCGCCGAATAGCGACGGATTGCCGGAGAAGCCCACTGGCTCCAGGGGAATTCCCCGTGGGCTGAGGTCCAGCTGGCCGTTGCCGCTGTTGTCCTGGAACAGCTGCACTGCATACCGCCCCGGTGGCACGTCGGCCAGGCGCAGCAGCGCTTCTTCGCTACGCAGCTCCCGGAAGCTGGGCTCCCAGCCCGGCTGGTCGGCGGGCACCAGTGCCAGGTACAGGCTTGCCTCGCCCACCTTGCCGTCCACCTGAATCAGCAGATCAGCGGCATGCGCTGAAGCGCACGCCAGTAGCGGAACCAGTAGGCAGAGTTGGGACAGTCGGGTTACGGTTTGAAGAATTCTGTGTGGCATAATCCGCCCATTTTGCAGGGAATGCGCCGCGAATGCGCCAGGTTTTAGTCGTTCACTTCTCACAGACTGGCCAGTTAGACCGCTTGGTGCAATCGGTCTGCGAACCCCTGTGCGAGCGTGACGGCATTCAGGTGGATTTTCTCCCGCTGCAACCTGCCGAGCCGTTTCCTTTTCCCTGGCCATTTCTCGGCTTTTTCCGCATTTTTCCCGAAACCGTGCTGATGTGCCCGCAGCCGTTGCTACCGCTGGCGGTTGATGCCGACAAGCGCTATGACCTGGTGATTCTTGCCTATCAGGTCTGGTTTCTTTCTCCGTCGCTGCCCTGCACCAGTTTTCTCGCCTCGCCTCAGGCGGCTCGTCTGCTCAAAGACACGCCCGTGGTGACCCTGATCGGTTGCCGCAACATGTGGCTGATGGCGCAGGAGAAGGTCAAGGCGCGCCTGCATGCGCTAGGTGCGAAGCTGGTCGACAACGTGGTGCTGACCGACGCCTGCGGCACGGCGGCGAGCTTCCTGGCGACGCCGCTGTGGATGTTCACTGGTCGGCAGAAACCGTACAGCTGGGTGCCGCGTGCCGGCATCGACGAGGCGGAGATTATCGGAGCGAGCCGTTTCGGCCGCGCTATTGCCGATCGTTTGTCGGCCGATACACAACCGATCGAGCAACCGATGCTCAGCGGCCTTGGTGCCGTGCGGGTGGACGAAAAGCTGATCGCCAGCGAGAAGGTCGGCAACCGCAGCTTCACCTTGTGGAGTCGTCTGCTCTCGGCGCTTGGCCCGCAGCAGAGCCGTCGGCGTGGTGCCGGGCTGGTGGTGTACATCGTTTTCCTGATTTGCCTGATTCTGACCGTGGTGCCGATCACGGCCCTGTTGAAAAAGCTGTTGGCCCCGCTGTTCAAAGCGCGAATCCAGCGTGAGAAGGCCTACTTCGCCGGCCCGTCCGGCGAATAGATTGGTCTGAGGTAGTCCCGTGGTATCACCTGTATTCATCAACCGCATCAGCACCTGCCTGCCGCACGATCCTGTGGACAACGAGCAGATGGAAGCCCGCCTGGGCATGGTCGGCGGCAAGCCCTCCCGCGCGCGCAAGCTGGTGCTACGCCGCAACGGTATCCAGCAGCGCCATTACGTCATCGACCCGGTGACCGGCGAGCCGAGCATGAGCAATGCGCAGCTCAGTGCCGAGGCGATTCGAGGATTGCAGGGCGACGGTTTTGACTTGAGCCGCCTGGATTGCCTGGTGGCCAGCACGTCGTCGCCCGATCAGGTGATGCCCGGCCACGCCGTGATGGTGCATGGCGAGTTGGGCAATCCGTCCTGCGAAGTGGCGACTACCGCCGGTATTTGCCTGTGCGGCATGACTGCGCTGAAGTACGCCTGGATGAGCGTGGCCACGGGCGAAAGCCGCAATGCGGTTGCCTGCGGCTCCGAAGTGGCGTCGACGCTGATGCAGGCGCGCAACTTCGATGCCGAATACGAGAGCCGCGTCGAGGAGCTGGAGAGCCACCCGGAAATCGCCTTCGAGAAGGATTTCCTGCGCTGGATGCTCTCCGATGGCGCCGGTGCCGTGCTGCTGCAGAACCAGCCCAATGCCAGCGGGCTGAGCCTGCGCATCGACTGGCTGGACATTCTGTCGTTCGCCGACCAGATGCCGGCCTGCATGTATGCCGGCGCAGACATGGAAAACGGCAGCCTGCGTGGCTGGAGCCGCTACGACGCCGACGAGCGCGCCAAGCAGTCGGTGATGGCCATCAAGCAGAACGTCAAGCTGCTCAACGAGAACATCGTCAAGTACACCGTCGAAGAAGCGCTGCGCCGCATCATGGCGCGCCGCGAGCTACGGGTGGCGGACATCGACTGGTTCCTGCCGCATTACTCGTCGGAGTTCTTCCGCGAGCCTCTGGCGGCGGGCCTGGCCAATGTCGATCTGCCGATCCCGATGGATCGCTGGTTCACCAACCTGACCAGCAAAGGCAACACCGGGGCGGCGTCGATCTTCATCATCCTCGACGAGCTGTTCAATGGTGGTCGCTTGCACAAAGGCCAGCGGTTACTCTGCTACGTGCCCGAAAGTGGGCGTTTTTCCAGTGCATTCATGCACCTGACGGTGGTCGGCAATGAAGCTTGACGAAGTTCCTCAGGATCACAGTTCCACCTACGGCGGCCACAGCAAACTGGTCTACGCCGTGGATGCCAGCGGTCATTATCAAGGCACCCAGAGTGATGGCTGGGAGCCAGAAGCCTATTCCACGCTGCTTGCCGTTGCCGAGCTGGAGGCCCTGGAGGCCGAAGCGAAGGAAGGTTGGCAGCGCGGCGAGCTGTCGCCGCTAAAGTGCCTGATGTACCGCTACCGGATGGATGAGCCGGCGCTGTCGCAGATCACCGGCCTCTGGCAGTGGCGGGTACGCCGGCACTTTCGCCCCGATATCTATCGCCGCCTGAGCACCTCGCTGCTGGCGCGCTACGCCGAGGCCTTTGGCCTGACCGTCGACGAGTTGCGTCGCTACCAGAGAGAACTGCCATGACTGCGTTCGAACACCGTCAGAGCGCGCACTGCGAAAGCGGTGTCATGGCGAATCTGCTCACCCATGCCGGCCTGCCGATGAGCGAACCGATGGCCTTCGGGCTGGCGTCGGGCCTGGCGTTTGCCTACCTGCCGATCGTCAAGCTTGGCGGTATGCCGCTGATTGCCTACCGCATGCCGCCGCGGCACCTGATCAAGACCCTCAGCAAGCGCCTGGGAGTACGCCTCACCAGCCGGACCTTCTCCAGCCCGGAGCAGGGGCGAGTGGCGTTGAACGAAGCACTCGACAACGGTCGGCTGGCCGGCTTGCAGAGCTCGGTGTTCTGGCTGCCGTACTTCCCGCCAGAGATGCGTTTCCACTTCAACGCCCACAACCTGCTGGCCTACGGTCGCGACGGCGACGAGTACCTGCTCAGTGACCCGGTGTTCGAAGCCCCGGTGCGTTGCGCCGCCGAGGATCTGCAGAAAGCGCGCTTCGCCAAGGGCGCGCTGGCGGCCAAGGGCCTGATGTATTACCTGGACGATGTGTCACCCGATCAGGATTGGGAGCGGCTGATCCGCAAAAGTGTGCTGTCCACGTCGCGAATCCTCGATGGCATGCCGCTGCCGTGGATCGGCATTCGTGGCATTCACCACCTGGCCGGGCGCGTCGAGGCGCTCGACCCGGCGCAGGCCAAGTACAACCGCCTGTATCTCACCCACATCGTGCGCATGCAGGAAGAAATCGGCACCGGCGGTGCGGGCTTCCGCTTCATGTACGCCAGTTTCCTGCAGGAAGCCGGCGAGAAGATTGGTGATGCCACGCTGCAGGAAGCCTCGGTGCGCATGACCGCGGTGGGCGATGACTGGCGCCAGTTCGCTTCGGCGTGCGTGCGGGCCAGCCGCAGCAAGGGCGAGACGCCGGACTTCAGGCCGATTGCCGAGATGCTGCGTGGGATTGCCGGCCAGGAGCGTGTCTTGATGAAAGAGCTGGGTGCCTGGGCCAAGCGCAAGGGCTGATTGCTGTCTGAGAGGATGGCGTTGGTGGGCTGAAGCCCACCCTACAACGGCAGCTCCGTAGGGTGGGCTTCAGCCCACCATCAACAAGCCAGGCTAGAGGTGCAGATGCAGGACCTCGATGCCTGCCGTCAGCTCGGCAAAGTCCTGTGCTTTCGTTGGTGCCTCGATCAGCACCGCCTGCGCCTGAAAATCCCCGTTCTCGTCGATCACCACCAGCAGCGCCTGGCTGATCAGGTCATCCGCCAGGTCCATCGAGGCCAGTGCCTGCAGCTGCTTCCAGGCGTTCGGCCCGGCGCCGATAAACAGGTTCGGACCTTCCAGCCCCAACTGGGCCGCGACGTGGAAACCGGCCGCATTGCTCACGCTGTTGACGAACTCGAAGGGCTTGGGCTGGCGCTGGTGCACGCACACGGCATCGAGCAGCGAGCCCATGGTACCCCGTGACGGGTGGCGTGCCGCCAGATACAGGCCACAGCGGCTATGGACCTGCTCTTTCAGCGGTGCGGTACACAACAACGCTTGCAGGATCAGCCGGTCGATACGGCGGGGCGGGTTGCTGAGCCACTGGCCGACCGCGGCTTTCAGTTCTTTGTCCGAGCAGTTGTCCTGACCGCGTGCGTCGCAGGCGGCAATCACCGGCTTCATGGCAATTCTCCCACGCAGCGCTGCAGCACCAGGCTGGCGTTGTTGCCGCCGAAACCGAAGAAGTTGGCCAGCAGCACGCTGCCCGGGTCGATAGCGAATGGCTCGCCGCGCAGGGGCAGCAGCGCATCCGTTGCGTAGTCGATGCCGGGCAGGCGATCGAGGTTTTCCACCAGCAGCAGGGTTTCGCCAAGGCCGCAGGCGCCCAGCGTATGACCGAGCCAGGGCTTGAGCACGCACAGCGCTGGCAGCGCCTCGCCGAACAACAGGCGCACGCCGTTGCTTTCGGCGCGGTCATTGGCCCCCGTCGCCGTGCCGTGCAGCTTGATCAGGCCGATCTGTCCGGCGCTGAGGTTGGCGCTGCGCAGGGCCTCACGCATTACCCAGTCGATATGGCTGCCATCTTCGCGGGTGGTGGTCAGGTTGCTGGTGTCACAGGCACTGAAGCCACCGAGCAGTCTGGCCAGAGGCGCGGGCCCCGGTTCGCGGGACAACAGGGTGGCAGCATAGGCTTCACCGAGAATCAAACCGTCGCGCTCTGGGTGGAAGGGCCGGTAGCTGCCGCTTGGGCTGGTCAGGTCGAGGGCGCCGAAACCCTGCTGGGCGATGGCGCTTGGGGTTTCGAAAGCGAGTACCAGCGCCCGTTGATAAAGCCCGGCACCGAGCATGCGCGCGCCATACAGCAGGCCATTGGCGGCGCTGGTGCAGGCGGTGTTGAGGGTGAAGGCGTCGGCGAAGTCCCAGCGCTGGCGCAACTGTTCGGCAAGCAGATCGAGGGGGGTCGAATGCTCGGGGCGAAAGCCGCCTTCGGCCGTGACGAGGTCTTCCAGGTCGTTGATGTCGAGGCTGGTGCTGGCGACGATCAACAAGCAGTCCTGCAGGTCGCTGGGGGCCTCGCCGAGGGTTTCGCGAATCAGCCGGTCGAGTCGCTGGTCGCGTGACTCACCCGTGCCGGCAACGGCCAGGTACGGGCGCGACTGCTGCAGTTCATGCAGCACGAAGGGCTGGGGCGCGGGTTTCCTGCCCTGCTGGAGGGCAGTGCCAGCGGCTTGCAGGTCGGCACCGAGCGCACTGTGCAGGGCGCCCCGCTGCAGGTAGACAGGTGTCACGCGCGCTGCCTGATGAAGGCCGCGATGCTGGCGATGCTGTTGAGAATGCGCCGCCCGTCCTTGGCGCCTTCGATGCGCACGCCGTAGTTCTGCTGCAAGGCCAGTGACACCTGCAACGCGTCGAGGCTGTCCATCTGGATACGACTCTGCTGACCGAACAGGGGTTCGTCATCACTGATGCTCTGCCAGTCGATGTCGTCTTCCTTGTCGCACTCACGGATCAGCAGTTGCTTGAGTTGTTGTTCTAGTAGTGTGTCGTCCATTGCGTTTGCTGCACTCGTTTGCGGAACAGATAAAGCCCGCCGCCGCCCATCAGGAGGGCGAACAGCACAAGACGGGCGCAGTCAGGGGCGATGTCGGCCAGGCCGCCCTGGCCCACCAGCAGGGTCAGGAAGGCGTCCAGCGCCCAGCTCATCGGCGAAATTTCCGCCAGTTGGCTCATGGTTTCAGGCATCACGCTTTTCGGCACCATGATGCCGCCGATTGCGGCGAGGATGATATTGAGGCCGCCACCCAGCAGCAATGCCTGCTCGCCACTTCGTGCCACCGCCGCCAGCAGCAACCCCAGGCTGCAGGCCGCCAGGCTCAGGCTCAGGGCAAGCAGCAGGTAGGCCAGCGGTGCGCCGGGCAGGCTCAAACCGCTCAATCCGAGCAACGGCAGGATATGCACACCGATGGCCAGCAGCAGGGCGAACTGCAGCAGGTTGATGGCCAGGTAGGGCAGCAGCTTGCTCAATACCAGGATGCCGGGGCTCAGGCCTTGCGCTCGAAAGCGCAGCAGGGCGCCGCTCTGTTGTTCGCGCTGGAAGCCCCCGGCCATGGGCAGGGCAACGAAGAACATGCCGAAGATCAGCCACGCCGGCACGCTCAGTTGGCTGGCATTGGCCTTGCCGCTGAGTTCGCCGCTGGCCAGCAGCTGGAACTCGCTGATGTCGCTCTGGGTGCGCTGGCGGATCAGTTGCCAGCGTTCGTCCGCCGTCATGTCCGCTGGCAGGGCGCCGCTGTCTTCCAGGTAGGCGAGCAGGCGGGTCTGGGCCAGGGCGATGTCCAGCGCGGCGCGTAGGCGCTGGCGGGTCTGGCTGTCGACCCGGGGGGGAAAGCTCAGCACGGGACCGGTGTGGGGGATGTTCAGCAGGCTGTCGGAGAAGTCGCCAGCGAGGGTGATGCGCGGCAAGGCTTCGCTGCTGTCCGCCAGCAGCTGGCTGCCGGGCAACTGAGCCATCAGCGCCTCGTGGAAGAAGCGGCTGGCATCGCTGGTCTGCGGCACTTCCAGCACCAGGCTCAGCGGTGGCGGTTGATCGCGCAGGTAATTGGACAGGGCGGCAGCCATCAGCACCAGAAACAGGATCGGCATGATGAACAGCACCGCCAGCGCATGGGGATCGCGCAGCAGGAGCAGGCACTCCTTGCGGATCAGGGCCAGCAGCGGGCTCACAGGCGGCCTCCGTTGAGGCTCAGGTAGAGCTGTTCCAGCGAGGGCCGGCCGAAGCGCAGCAGGCTGGGCGGTGTCGGCTGCGCCGCGATGAATTGGGTGATCGTCAACAGGTGCTGACTTTCCAGGCGGGCGATGCGCAGGCCGTTGGGGAGCGCTTCGGCACGCAGCTGCAAGTGTTCGAGCAGCGCCTGCAAGCCCGACGGTATGCCTTCAGGCCATTCCAGCTGCAAGCCGTGGCCCGCATCGAGCAGGTGCTGTTTGTCCACATCCAGGCGCACGTGGCCTTCATGCAGCAGCAGGATGCGCCCGGCCACCCGCTCGACCTCATCCAGGTAGTGGCTGGTGTAGATCACCCCATGGCCTTCTGCCGCGAGCTGTTCGACCGCATCGAGCAGCAGTTGCCGGCTGCCGGCATCGACGCCCACCGTCGCTTCATCGAACAGATACAGGCGCGCGGGCTGGAGCAGGCCGATGGCGAAGTTCAGGCGGCGCTGTTCGCCCCCGGACAGGCGTGCGGCGCGGCGCGGTAGCTTGTCCTGGAGCGCCGCGCTGGCAATGCACAGCTCCAGGCGCTGGCGGCGTTGCGCGCCGCGCAGGCGATAGATGTCGGCGAACAGGGCGAGGTTCTCGGCGACCGTGAGCTCGGCATAGAAGGCGAGCTGCTGCGGAACCAGCCCCAGGCTGCGCGGCCCGTTCCAGCGGATCTCGCCGCGTTGCAGCACCAGTGTGTCGCTGAGCAGGGACAGCAGGGTGGTCTTGCCGGCGCCGTTGCCGCCGAGCAGGCCCAGGCACTGGCCCTCCTGCAGGTGCAGGTCGATGCTGTGCAGCGCGGGCGTTTCCGCGCCCGGGTAGCGAAAGCCGACGCCGCGAAGCTCAAGCACGGACGAGTACCAGCAGCAGCTTGCCGTCCAGCAACGGCTGCGTGCCGGCATGAATGGCAAAGGCATAGAGTGCGCCCGCCGGGCTCAGGGCTTCTTGCTGAGCGCTCACTTGCAATGGTTCGTCGCGGCGTGTGACGGGGTGCAGATGCAGCTGGGAAAGTTTTCCGATCAGGGCCATTTCGATGGCATCCGTCTCGCCGTATAGGGCACCATGTGCGGCGCACAGCTGGGCTGCGGCCTCGAACAGCAGGTCGGGCGAGGCGTTCTCGCCGAGCTTGTCGAGGTGATGCCAGGCGCTGAGACCGCGGATGCTGACAGGGTCGTGATCGACCAGCGCATCCAGCCAGAGTGCATCGCCCTGGTGCGGCAGCAGTGTGTGCAGTTGGGTGCGATCCATGGCGACCGGTCGGGGGCATACGGGCGACGCAGTGTAACAGAGGGAGGTGCCCGAAAGGGCAGAGGGAGGACGTGGTGACGATGTGGCAGTTGGTGGCTTTTGTGACGTTCAGCGCAGTGCTGGCGGGGATTTCCTGGAGGACCCTGGGCAATCCGCGCAGCCATGGTTTCTATCGCTTTCTGGCCTGGGAAGTGATGCTGGTAATGCTGGTGCTCAATGCATCGTCCTGGTTCGGCGACCGTGCCGAACTGCATCAGCGCATATCCTGGGTGCTGCTCAGTCTCTCGCTGCTGGTGCTGTTCGCCGGTGTCTACCAGATGCGCCGCTTCGGCCGTGCCGGCGTCCATCGCCAGGATGACGAGCTGTTCGCCTTCGAGCGTACCTCGCAGCTGGTGACCGGCGGCGTCTTCCACTTCATCCGCCATCCCATGTACTGCTCGCTGCTGCTGCTGGCGTGGGGCATCGCCTTCAAACGAATGGATGCGCTGATCCTGCTGCTGGCGCTGTTGTCCAGCGTGCTGCTGTGGTGTGCGGCCCGCTGCGAAGAGCGCGAGTGCCTGGCCTACTTCGGCCAGGCCTACCGCGACTACATGGCACGCAGCCGGATGTTCGTGCCCTTCGTGTTCTGAGCGAGCGCCTCAAGGGCTCCCGAGCGGGCCCTGGTTTTCCTGCAGGATTTTCCCGTAGGCGCGCTGATAGTCCTCATAGCTCAGGTTCTGCCGTTGCAGCTCACGCACCTGTTCATCCACGCTTTTGCGGGGTGATTGGGTTCCAGCAGGCTGTTCGGCTGGCGCCATCACCGCGCTCAACTGAGTGCCAGCCAGCAGCTCGTCGATCACCGGGTCGATCTTGGTCTTGGTGCCTTGCCACTTCATGAGCGACAGGCCGCCCTTGCCACGCAGATGGTAGTTGGCTTTTGCCAGGGTCTGGCGACGTGGGCCGAGGATGGTTATTTCCGCCGTCGACAGGTACGGCGTCACGTCCCATGAGCGGCGCGCCGTGTAGGTCACCACATAGGGCAGTGGTCCCTTGGAATCTTCGCGTACAGCTCCGTGGTGATGCCATGCCGTGCGAAACCTTCCTGCAGTACCGGCACGAAATCGCTGACCTGGACCTTGGGGTTTTCTTCGATGCACATCTGGTTGTCGGCGGCTTTCAGCGGCGTGACCTGGGTGGAGGTACAGCCGCCCAGCACCATGGCCGCGACCAGCAGGGGCAGGGTGATACGTAGATTCGACATGGCAGGCTCTTCCTTGAAATGCAAAGGCCACCCTGTAGGGTGGCCTGTGTGCGACGCGTGGGGTGTTACTTCACGCTGGCGTATTTGGCCTTCAGCGCGACACCGGCCATGATGGCGCCGGCATGGCATTCGTACTTGCTGTCGTCGCGGTATTCCTTGTTCTTGTAGTTGCTGGCCAGGTCGACCACGGCGTTGGCGCCGGCGGCCTTGGCTGCGTTCTGCAGCTTGATCAGCGCCGATTGCAGAACCCAGCTGCAGGCTTCTTCGTCGGTCTTGTTGAACGCGTTGGTCTTCTGGCTGGTGCTGACGTTGGCGTTGATGATCTTGGCGCCGGCCGGTGTCTTGTTCAGGTAGAACTTCACCGAGCCGTCCAGGCGGCCAGCCTGGGTGGCTTCGTTGACCACCGACTGGAAGTCCAGGAAGTGAGCCGTGTCGCGCGCCTGGCTGAGGCCGGGCAGCAGGGCGACAGTGAGAAGTGCGGCAGTGGTCCAGATTTTAGTTTTCATGGTATCTCCTTGAGTTTTCACTGTTGCAGGGGGATGGAAGGACTGCTCAATGCCTGTTGAATGCTGCGATCCAGATTATGGATCCACTTGTTGTAATTGCGATGGATCTTGCCGTCGCTGTAGCCGAGGTTTTCGCTGCCGCGGTAGTGGATTGAGTAGCTCGACGCGCTGTACGGAATGGTGATTTCCGCCTGGTGACCACGGCGCACGATCAGCGCCAGGATCTGTCCCTGGTCGGCGCGCTCGACCGTCCACTGCCGACGCTGCAGGGCGGTGAGGATCGCCTGGCGCATGCCGTCTTCACCTCTGACCGCACCTGCGGGGGTGCGGTTTTCGACATTCATGACCGGTTTCGACGTACAGGCAGCGATGCCCAGCAGCAGGGTGGCGAGCAGGGCAAAGCGGGTGAAACGAGACATCATCCATGTTCCTTGTCAGTTAAAAAATCAGGGCCAGCGTTTGAAAATCAGCGACGTGTTGACGCCGCCGAAGGCGAAGTTGTTGTTCATCACGTACTGATGGCTCATCCGGCGGAATTCGCCACGCAGATAGTCCAGTTCGCCGCACGCCGGGTCGACCTCGTCGAGGTTCAGCGTGTGCACGTAGCTGTCGGCGTTCATCATTTCGATACTGAACCAGGACTCTAGCGCGCCGCAGGCGCCCAGGGTGTGGCCGAAAAAACTCTTCTGTGAGCTGATCGGCATCCCGGGTCCGAACAGGCTGCTGGTCGCCAGGCTCTCGGCCACATCGCCCTGTTCGGTGGCGGTGCCATGGCCGTTGACGTAGCCGATGGCGGAAGGGGGCAGGCCGGCGTCTTCCAGCGCCAGTTGCATCGCACCGCGCATGGTTTCCAGTACCGGCTTGGTGGCGTGCTGACCGTCCGCGTTGCAGCCGAAACCGACGATTTCGGCATGGATTTTCGCCCCGCGCGCCAAGGCGTGCTCCAGCTCTTCGAGCACCAGCATGCCGGCCCCTTCGCCGATCACCAGGCCGTCGCGGCCGCTGTCGTAGGGGCGTGGAGAGGTCTGTGGCGCGTCGTTCTTCAGGCTGGTGGCATACAGCGCATCGAACACCATCGCTTCGGTCGGGCACAGCTCTTCGGCGCCGCCGGCCAGCATCAGCGGCAGGCGGCCGAACTTGATGGCTTCATAGGCGTAGCCGATGCCCTGGCTGCCGCTGGTGCAGGCGCTGGAAGTCGGGATCAGGCGGCCCTTGAGGCCGAAGAAGATGCTGATATTGGCGGCGGTGGTGTGCGGCATCATGCGCACGTAGGAGTTGGCGTTGAGGCCGTCCGCCACCGAGTTGAGCAGCATGTTGCCGAACGCCTTGATCTCGTCGGTGCTGCCGGTCGACGAACCACAGGCCACACCCATGCGGCCATCGCTGATGCACGGGTCGCCGAGCAGGCCGGCATCTTCCAGCGCCCGTTCGGAGGCATATACCGCCAGTTTGGACACGCGGCCCATGCTGCGCAGCTGCTTGCGCGTCCAGTGCTTGGGCACGCTGAAATCGTCGATGGGGCCGCCGAGGCGGGTGTTCAGTTCGCTGAAACGGTCCCACTCGTCCATGCGGCGTATGCCGCTGCGATTGGCGCGGAAGTTGGCCTCGATGCTCGCCCAGTCGCTGCCAAGCGAGGTAATGCCGGCCATGCCGGTGACGACGACTCGTTTCATCAACACAACCCCCCATTGACCGAGAGGACCTGTCGGGTGATGTAGGCCGCCTCGTCAGACATCAGAAAATTCACCGCGCCCGCCACTTCTTCCGGAGTGCCCATGCGCGCGGCGGGAATCATCTTGAGAATTTCATCCAGTGGCACATGCTCGTCCAGTATCTCGGTATCGATCAAGCCGGGAGCGACGCAGTTCACGGTGATCTTGCGCTTGCCCAGTTCGATGGCCAGGGCTTTTGCCGCGCCGATCACCCCGGCCTTGGAGGCACTGTAATTGACCTGGCCGCGGTTGCCGATCAGGCCGGACACCGACGTGATACAGACGATGCGCCCGGGCTTGCGCCGGCGGATCATGGGCATGCACAGCGGGTGCAGCACGTTGTAGAAACCGTCCAGGTTGGTGCGCAATACCTGATCCCAATCCTCGTCGCTCAGGGCCGGGAAGGCGCCGTCGCGGGTCAGGCCGGCGTTGCACACCACGCCGTAATAGGCGCCGTGGGTCTCGACATCGGCCTCCAGAATGGCGCGGCAGGCGGCGCGGTCCGATACGTCGAACTGCAGGATGCGCGCCTGGCGGCCAAGCGCCTCGATCTGGCCTTGTACCGCTTCTGCCTCTTCGCGGCGTGCCCGGCAGTGCAGCACCAGATCGAACCCGGCGCGAGCCAGTCGCAGCGCGATGGCGCGGCCGATGCCACGGCTGGAGCCGGTGACCAGAATGGTGTCAGTCATAGAGCGGGCTCCTGAGGTTTCTCTTGTATGTAGGCGGCGATCTGCGGTGGACGGAAAACGTTCAACCGCGCTTCGGCGTGAATGCCGGGGCCATCGAGATGGCACTCGAACACGCCCATGCCGTTGTCGTCCTGCAGCGAGCGCAGGGCCTTGATGTGCAGCAGGGTGCCGGCGGGGAAGCGATCGACATCGCATTGAAAGTTGCGCGTCCCGAGCAGGAAGCCCAGCTCGACCGGCAGGCCGGCCTGACGGGCCTGACAGCCGGCAAAGGCGGCGACGCTCTGCGCCATCAGCTCGATGCCTACCCAGGCCGGCAGGCTGCCGTCGGCCTGACTGAACAACCCGCCCGGGCGCACGATCAGGCTGGTTTCCACGTCGTCGTCACCGAAGCGCAGCACCTGGTCGATGAGGATCATGTCGCCGGCATGGGGCAACAGCTCGGCAATCGGCCACAGGCTCATGGCGCCTCTCCGAGAATCAGGCTGGTGTTGCTGCCGCCAAAGGCAAAGGAGTTGCTCATCAGGCGGCGCGGGCGGCCTGTGGGCAGGCGTGTGCTTTGGGTGGTCAGGTTCAAGGCCGGCAGTTGCGGGTCGCCCTGGCCATCCCACAGGTGGGGCGGCAACAGGCCGTCCGGGTTATGCGCCGCACTCAGGCTCAACCAGCAGAAGGCGGCTTCCAGGGCCCCGGCCGCGCCGAGCGTATGCCCGGTCAGGGTTTTGCTCGATGAACAGGGCACGCCCGCCGGAAAGATTGCCTGGACCGCCAGGCTTTCCATCGCATCGTTGTGCTGGGTGGCGGTGCCATGCAGGTTCAGGTAGTCGATGTCGCTGGCCTGCACACCGGCGTTGGCCAGCGCCATGCGCATCGCCTGCTGGGCGCCGAGGCCTTGCGGCTCGGGGGCTGAAATGTGGTGTGCGTCGGAGCTGGCGCCGCTGCCGAACAGGGCGATCGATGAACCCGCGTCTTCGGCCTGGCGGGTCATGAGAAACAGCGCCGCGCCCTCACCGATGTTGATGCCCTGGCGATTGATCGAAAACGGGTTGCAGCGTTCGGCGGACACCGCCTCCAGTGCGCCGAAGCCGTTGAGCGTCAGGCGGCAGAGGCTGTCCACGCCCCCACACAGCACGGCATCGCACAGACCCTGCTGCAACAGGCGGTGCGCGCTGAGCAGGGCGCGGGCGCTGGAGGTGCAGGCAGTGGACAGGCAGTACACCGGGCCGCTCAGCGCCAGCCAGTCGGCGAGAAACGCGGCGGGCGCCACGATTTCCTGCTGGCTGTAGCGGTAGTCGGCCGGTATCAGGCCGGTGCTGACGTGACTGGCGATGGCCTGGCTGGCCTCGTGGATGCCCGAGGTGCTGGTGCCCAGCACGACGCCTACCCGGTCTGCGCCGTAGCGGGTGATCGCGGCGCGGATCTGCGGTTCGATTTCCAGGGCGGCAGCCAGCAAGAGCTGGTTGTTGCGGCTCGCGGCGGCCTGCATCCCGGCGGGAATGGGCGGTAATTCGGCGCTCACGGCGCCAACGGTCAGGCTGCGGTCAGTGACCCAGCCGGACTGTTTGCGCATGCCCGAGGCATCGCCCGCGAACAGCGCGGTGGCCACGGCCTGCTTGCCCTGGCCGAGGGCACAGAGCACGCCGAGGGCGTTGAGATAACTGGGCATCGAAAGCCTATTCCAGTGTCAGCGCAGTCACCCGATAGCGCGGGCCTGGCGTGTTGTTCAGGGTGAAATCCAGCGGTGCACGGTAGCGTATCCGCCAGTTTGGATTAAGTCGGCGCAGACCATCGGTCATGTGCGCCCAGTCCTTCGCCGGGTAGGCGCCTGGCAATGCGGCATCCGGGGTCAGGGCGAACAGCAGCGCCGCGAATAGCTCGCGCGCTTCGGCATTGGGCGGCAGCAGGCCGTCGTTGTGCCAGGCGCCATCGAGCAAGCGCTGGCGCGCGAGCGGCACGCCCATGGGGTCGAACAGCGACCAGCGCAGCGCCTGGCCTTCCTGCTGCACCACCAGCAGCCAGCTCACCTGCTCTTCGCCGAGGTCGCGCTGGATCTGCAGCGACAAGGGCAGCGGGCTGCTCAGCGTTGGTATCTCGGCGGGCACAGGCGTGCGTGCGGCGCAGGCGCCGAGCAGCAGGCACAGACCGATCAACCAGGCGCGCATCATGCTGGCGTTGGCTCCAGCGGCTTGCGTGCCGCCAGGTTGACCAGCGTTTCATCACGCTGGCCGAACGGCTTGGGTTTGCGCAGCCCCCAGCGCTCCAGCAGGCCGAAGTCCGTGGAGCGGCTCCACCAGAGGTAGGGGTAGGAGACATTGCGTTCGCTGAACTCGAAGCCCTGGGCGCGGACCATGGCGAGGTACTCGTCCGCACTTTTCTGCACGTGCATGGGGTGGCGGAACAGCCAGCGGATCACCCAGGTGTCGATGTAGAACTTGGTGGACTCGGCAAACAGCAGCAGGCCGCCCGGCTTCAGCACCCGGTAGAACTCGGCGATGGCCTTGTCCTGCTCGACCAGGTGGTGAAAGGTCTGGTGGCAGAACAGCACATCGACACTGGCATCGGCGAGCTGGATGGCCGCGCAGTCGCTGGTCAGCAGCTCCACCGTCAGGCCCTGGCGTTCGGCTTCTGTGCGCGAACATTCGAGGCTGTGCGGGTCGGCATCCAGACCGATCATGCGCGCAGGCTTGAAGGCCTGGTTGAGCAGGGCGAAGGATTTGCCCTGGCCGCAGCCTGCATCCAGGATCACCGGTGCCGCCGGCAGCTCTGCGCCAATCAGGCGCGTCAGGTCATTGATCGCCACGCGCAGCACGTGGTGCTGCCAGACATGGCTCTGCAGGAACCAGAAGCCGAAGCCGGTTTCCTCAACGTAGGTGCTGCTGATCGGGTTCATCGACGTTCCTTGTCAGTTCATCGCGCAGAGTTCGGCCAGCACGCGTAGACGGCGCTTGTGCTCGGCAACATAGGGATTGCTCTCGTCCCAGGCGTAGCCGGCGAGGATCGAGCTGATCATGCGACGGATGTCGGGCGAGGCCTGCTGGTAATAGATCACGTCCTGGAACGAGCCATCGTACCAACCCTCGACATAGGTGCGGAACGTGTCGACGCCGCGCTTGAGGGGAATGGCGAACTGGGTTTCCCAATCTACCGCTTCGCCGCTCAATTGGCGGTGCAGCAGGCCGGCAGCCATGCTCGCCGAGCGCATGGCGATGGTGACGCCGGAGGAGAAGACCGGGTCGAGGAATTCCGCCGCGTTGCCCAGCAGGGCGAAGCCGGGGCCGTGCAGGCGCTTGACGTTGGCCGAGTAGCCACCGAGTGCCCGTGCCGGGGTGTCCCACACGGCGTTTTCGAGTACGCGGCTGAGCGACGGCGTTTCGGCGACGAACTGGCGCAGGCAGGCGTCCAGGTCAGTTGGGCGGTTTTCATAGCGTTTGGCGTCGGCGACCACGCCCAGGGAGCAACGGCCGTCGCTGAAGGGGATGGTCCAGAACCAGACGTCACGCAGTTCGGGGTGGGTGGTGATGAGGATCTTTTCCCGGTCGAAGCCCGATGCCGGGTCGATGCGGTCTTCGATGTGGGTGAACAGGGCCTGGCGGACCGGGAAGCTGGACGGCAGGTCCAGGTCGAGCAGGCGCGGCAGCACCCGGCCATAGCCGCTGCCGTCGAGGACGAAGGCACATTCCACGCTGTACTCGTGGCCGTCGGCCAGGCGTCGTACCGACAGGCGCGGGCAGTCACCGGAGAAGTCGGCGGCGATGATCTCTTCTTCGTAGCGGATTTCCACACCCTGGCGGGCGGCTTCGTCGGCCAGCACCTGGTCGAATCGAGCGCGCAGGACCTGGTAGGTCGAGCCCTGGCCTGGGGTGAAGGTGTCGCGGAAATCGAACTCGGTGTAACGCTCGCCCCAGGCGAAGGCCGCGCCGTGCTTGGTCTGGAAACCGGCCGCCCTGACGGCGTCGAGCATGCCGGCCTCTTCGACGAAGTCCAGGCAGTGCGACAGCAGGCTCTCGCCGATCGAGAAGCGCGGAAAGCGCTGGCGCTCCAGCACCAGGACGTCGTGACCCTGGCGCTTGAGCAGGGCGCTGGCGATGGCGCCCGACGGGCCGGCGCCGATGACCACGACCTGACGTTGTTCGATTTCAGGAGATTTCATAACGGCCTCTCGCTTCACGGATAGGGGCGTGCCTGCCAAGCAAGGCGGGCAGCAGAGTAGAGAACAGGCTCATCAGCAGCAGGCCGAAGTACACCATCGAATCGATCAGTTGCAGCTGCAGGAGCAGATTCAGGAACACGATTTCGGTCAGGCCGCGGATGTTCAGCAACAGGCTTTCATGCCACTTGATGCGTGCCGAGGCGGTCGGGTCCGCCCAGTGCAGGCCCAGCCAGCTGCCCAGCACCTTGCTGATGACCGGCAGCGCCAGCAGGGTACCTATGGCGAGCCAGGAGTAGCCTTGACCTATGCCATGGAAATCCACCCGCAGGACGCCGTAGGTGAGGATCAGCGGCACCGCCAGGCCATTCATCAGCAGTTTCCAGACGCGCTCCGGCAGTGGCAGCACGAAAGGCTGCTTGAGGCCGGCCAGGCACAGCATGTAGGCGATGCCGAATACCAGTGCGTTGAGCTTGAGCTGCTGGAACAGCAGCATCAGGGCGAAGAACGGCAGGCTGAAGAACAGCGGGTTGCGCAGGCCGAGTCCACGCAGCAGCAGGGGCAGCAGGGCGGCCAGCAGGGGCCAGAGCAGGGCGGCCGGGTGGCTGGTGCCCTGGGCCAGCCCGAACAGGCTCCAGCACATGAAGTCCATCAGGATGGCCGCATGCAGCAGGCGTTTGATGTCGGCGGCCGGATAACCGATGTTCTGCAGGAACAGGTACAGCACCGGAATGGCGGTGATCGAGAACAGCAGACCGATGCCCAGCGAGCTCAGCCAGCTGCGTTCGCCGGGCAACAGCCACAGCGAGCAGGCCAGGCCGGCAAGCATCGGCAGGAGGAAGCTCGGCAGGGCAATTTTCACGCAGGCCGGGCTGAGGTCGAGGTCGATCACGTCGCTGAGGATGTAGCCCAGCAGCAGGGCGAAACACAGGCCGTAGAGCACGTTCAGCCAGGTTGGGGCGAGCAGGTCGGTGGCACTCAGTTGCCAGTGCGGTTCGGCCCACAGCAGCAACAGGGCGGGAATCGCCATGGCGGCGACCAGCAACTGGCCGACGATGGGGATCAGTCGCCGGCCGCCCACCACGCTGACCAGCGCATAGATGGCCAGGGCCAGAAGCCAGAACAGGGCGACGGTCATGGGTGTTGCTCCGGTGCATGGGCTTCACCCGCCCACGGGGCGAGCAGGAAACTGAAGGCCAGGCCAATGCTGATGGTCAGGCCGAAATTGCTGACTGCCGGTGTGCTCGACAGGGCCAGCAGGCCGAACGACAGCCAGGTGGTCAGCGCCGAGAGCAGCGTACCGAGCAGGCTGGTGGCCGCGCCGCCGACCCGTTCGCGGATCAGGATGGCGTAGTCCACGCCGATGGCGGTCACCAGCAGCAGGCCGAACAGGCTGAACAGGGTCAGGGGCTGACCCAGCCAGCCCAGGCTGGCAAGGCTGGCCAGTGCGGCCAACAGCGATACCGCGAGAATCCGCGCGGCGCCACGTGCGCCGAAGGACAGGCACAGCACGCCGAAGATCAACAGGCACGAAGCCAGTTTAAGTTCGGCGGCGCTGATCTGGGTGGCGGCGAACAGACGGTTGAGCTCGCCCAGGCGGTCGACCAGCTTCACCCCGTCGAGCCCTTCGGCCTGGGCGGCGAGCAGGTCGCTGTTGGTCAGGCCTTGCAGGCTGATCAGCCCTGCGAGCTGGCCGTCGTCCGTACGGCCCAGCCAGAGTGGTCGCCAGGGTTCGCCCACCGGGCCATCCAATACCTGCTTGATGCCCTGCGCGGGCAGGCGTTGCAAGTGCTGCACTTCCTGTTCGAGGGTCGCGGCCGGAATCCCCAGGTCGGTGAGCGCGGCGCTGCTGCCGGGCAACTTCGCCAGCGCCTGGCGCAGATTCTCCTGCTGGGAAAGCGGGGCGATCAGTTGGCTCAGCGCCAGGTAGCTCTTCAGCTGACCCTGTTCCACCAGGGCGTCGAGGCGCTGGCTGAGCAGCAGTTGGCGTTGCAGCAACTGGTCTTCATCGCTGGCCCGCACCAGGAAGAACTGACTGGTGGGCTGCATGCCGACGATCTGGCTGATCGCTTTCGATTGTTCGAGCAGCTGTGGCGGCACGCTGGCCCACTGCCGCAGGTCGTCCTTGTGTGAAAGCTGGAGCACGCCGCCGGCGCAGAACAGGCCGAAGAGCAGCAGCAACCAGGGGGTCGGCAGCTTGCGCAGCAGCGTTTCGCGTTTGTCGAGCAGGCGCTGCGCCAGTGTGTGAGGTGGCTGCCAGGGTTTTATTTCACCCTTGCCGAGCAGCGTCGGCAGCAGGCACACGGTGCACAGGTAGGCACCGAGCAGGCCAGCCGAGGAGAAGATGGCCACCTGATTGAGAGCCGGGAACGGGGTGAACGCCAGGGCCAGGTAGCCGATGACATTGGTCACCAGGCCCAGGGTCAGGCCGAGCAGGGTGGCGCGCAGGGCTCGCCAGCTGTTCCAGGGCTGCAGGGTCCAGCTCTTCGACAGCAGGTGCAGGGGGTAGTCGATGGCCACGCCGATCAGGCTGGCGCCCAGCACCAGCGTCATCACATGGATGTGGCCGAACACCGCGACGCAGGCGGTGAGCCCGGCGAGTACGCCGATGGCGGCCGGGATGAACGCCAGCAGTACCCGTACCCGGCGGAACACCAGCAGCATCAGCAGCAGTGCGCCGGCACTGGCGATGCCGCCCATCAGGCTGATTTCCTGGGTGGCCTGGCGCTGGCCATGGGCGGAATAGAGCAGGCCGCTGCTGGCGAGCAGGGTGCCGCCGCGCGCTTCCACGTCCTGCCGAGCCTGGGTGACCAGATCGTCCACCGCCAGGGGCAGGTTGCCGTCGAAAGCATCGGCGTTGGTGCGGCCACGCAGCAGTGCCCAGGTCTTGCCGTCGTTCTCGGCAATCAGCGCGCCGCTGAGGTCGACCTGAACGTGGTGCACGTGCGGCAGGTTCTTCTCGGCCAGGGTGCTCAGGCCGAGCAGGTCATCGTTGGTCGGAACCACGCCCTGGCTGCGGAAGGGGTCGAACAGGTCCGCGGCCCGGCGCGCGACGAACGCCGCAGGATCATCGATCAGCAGGCTGCGGTCGGCTGCCGGCAGCAGCGCCAGGCGCTGGTCCAGCAGCTGCTGGCGCACGCTGGGCAGGTCGGTCTGCAGCTCCCACTGCACCTTCTCGAACAGCGTTTCGTGCTGCCAGCGCGCGCCCAGTTCGGCGGCCAGCGTCAGGGCCTGCTCGCGCTGCGGATGGTTGATCAGGACCAGGAGCTCGCGGTTCAGCGGTTCCTGCATGCGTTTTTCGGCCTGCTGCTCGAGCACATCCGGTGCGCGGCTGGGCACCAGCTCCAGCAGATTGGCAGAGACGGGCGCGCCGTCGCGCCATTGCCAGGCGGTGAGGGCGAAGAGCAGGAGCAGGGCGAGCGGAAAGAGCCGTGGTCCCCAGTATTCAATCCTGGAAGTCATGCAGCTCCGCGTCGCTCAAGGATTGATCGGCCCGGTTGTTTTCCAGGCGTAGCACGGTGCTGTCGCCCTGGGTTTCCTGCATTTCGATGCGCTGAACCAGCGCGCCGCCGCTGATATGAATGGCCTTGAACACCTGTTTGAGCAGCACGCCACGGGGCATGAGTTCGAGCTGCCAGGCATCGGCGGTGCCGCTCAGGCTGATGTCGAAGTCCTGGCGCAGGCCGCTGCTGTCGCCCTTGAGCACGGCAAGGAACAGGCGATTCTGCTGGGCGGTGGCGCTTTGCTGGGCGGCGAACTGCCAACCCTGCTCGGTGCGCCGGGCGATGCCCTGGTCGTCGATGCGGTAATCCTGTTTCAGCGGGCGCTCCAGCAGCCAGAGCAGGCCATGGGCCTTGGCCAGCACGAACGTGCCGTGGCTGCTCAGGGGTTGCGGCAGGGCGCGCAGGTGTTTTTCCTGGACGAAATTGCCCCGTACCACCTCGGGCTGGCCAAGCTGGATGCTCAGCTGGTCGAGGTCGAACGCCATGGCCAACTGGGCCATGCAGGCGAGGCCAAGCGCCAGGGCGGCATGGAACAGGCGTCTCACGCGATGGCCTTTTTGACGGCGTCGACGAACACCGCCGGGGAGGCGAACTGCATTTCCCGGGTGGCGATTTCCACGGCAACCTGCACGCTGCTGCCACGGGTCATGCGTTCGCCGGTGTCGGCATCGCTGATCAGGTAGTGAATCTTCAGGCGGTCTTCCCACTCGACCAGGTCGGCGCGCACCTTGATCCGCTGCCCGAATTGCGCGCCGCGGATGTAGCGCACCTGCAGGTCGATGACCGGCCAGGCGTAGCCGGCGTCACGCATCTGCGCGTAGTTGTGGTCGATCCGGTCCAGCAGGGCGCAGCGTGCGACCTCGAAGTATTTGACGTAGTGGCCGTGCCAGACGACCTCCATCATGTCGACGTCGAAGAACGGCACGACCACTTCGGTCTCGACATGGAGCACGCCACTACTGCGCATACAGCCTCCAGTGCTGGGTGCGGATGCGCTCCAGGCACAGGCGCAATTCACCCTCCAGGCCACGGTCTTCGATGACTGGCTGGAAGTCGCCGGCCAATTGTTCACGCATCTGCGCCAGCGGCGCCGGCAGCGGCTTGTGTTCGTCGCGCAGACGCAGCCAGACACCCTGGTTCGCCGCCAGCAAGGTGGCGGCAGCGACCTGTTCGGTCAGCTCCAGGGTACGCAGAGCGTCGCGGGCGGCGATGGTGCCCATGCTGACCTTGTCCTGGTTGTGGCATTCGGTGGAGCGCGAGAACAGGCTGGCCGGCATGCCGTTCTTCAGGGCCTCGGCGGTCCAGGCGCTGGCGCCGATCTGCACGGCTTTGAAACCGTGGTTGATCATCGCCGTCTCGGCGGGTGCGCCGGACAGGTTGCTCGGCAGGCCGTGGTTGTAGCGGGTGTCGACCAGCAGGGCGAGCTGCCGGTCGAGCAGGTCGGCGACATTGGCCACCAGGTTCTTCAGGCTGTCCATGGCGAAGGCGATATGCCCGCCGTAGAAGTGCCCGCCATGCAGCACGCGGCCGGCTTCGGCGTCGATCAGCGGGTTGTCGTTGGCGCTGTTCAGTTCGGTTTCGATGAACTGGCGCAGCAGGCCCAGGCTGTCGGCCAGTACGCCGAGCACATGCGGTGCGCAGCGCAGCGAGTAGCGATCCTGCAGACGGTGCAGGGGTGCGGTCGGTGCGTCGATGGCCAGGTCCTGGCGCAGCCAGGCGGCGACCTGGGTCTGCCCCGGGTGCGGCTTGGCGGCGAACAGGCGCTCATCGAAGTGCTCCGGATTGCCTTCCAGCGCCACCACGTTGAGGGCGGTGATGCGGGTTGCCAGTTTCAGCAGGTATTCGGCCCTGGAGAACGCCAGGCAGGCCAGGGCGGTCATCACCGCGGTGCCGTTCATCAGCGCCAGGGTTTCCTTCGGGCGCAGGGTCAGCGGCGTCCAGCCCAGTTCACGGTGCACGTCTGCCGACTCACGGCGCTGGCCGCGGAACATCACCTCGCGTTCGCCGCTCAAGGTGGCCGCCACGTAGGACAGTGGGGTCAGGTCGCCACTGGCGCCGACCGAGCCTTCTTCCGGGATCAGCGGCAGCACGTCGTGGTCGAGAAACGCCTGCAGGCGCTCCAGCAATTCCACGCGAACCCCGGAAACCCCGTGGCACAGCGACTGCAGACGGGCTGCCAGCACGGCGCGGGTCGAGGTTTCGTCGAGCAGCTTGCCCAGGCCGCAGCCATGGAAACGGTAGAGATTGCGCGGCAGGGCTTCCACTTGGTGCAGGGGCACGGCCACCACGCAGGAGTCGCCGTAGCCGGTGGTCACCCCGTAGATGACGCCTTCCTTGTCCAGCAGGCTGTCGAGGAAGCGCGCGCCCTTGGCGATCTTCTCGCGGTAGGCGGCATCGTCCTGCAACAGGGCCTGGCTGCGTCGCTGCGCCAGGCTGACGACGTTCTCGATACTCAGGGGGCGTTCACCGAACACCACGGGCTCAGCTTGGTAGGTCGTCATGCTTATTCCAGAACGGGTAGAAGTTGAACCATTGGTGGGGGGCTTCGAGGCAGCGTTGTCCCAGCCAATCGGCATAGCGTTGGGTCCAGGCCTGAATCACGGCCTCGCGTTCACTGCGTTTCCACTGTATCTGCTCGGCGAACGGTTCCAGCACGACCCGGTAGCGGCCTTCGATCTTCAGGCAGCTCATCAGGTTGAGCGGGCATTGCAGCAGCCCGGCCAGCAGCCACGGGCCTTGCGGGAAGGCGGCAGGCTGGCCGAGAAAGTCCACGGTGACCTTGCGCCCGCCATGCAGCGGCACACGGTCGCCGGCGATCGCCAGCCACTCGCCCTGCTCCAGCCGCTCGGAGAGCTGCAGCATGATCGCCGGGTCCAGCTCGCTGACCTGGATCAGGCGGATATGGCTGGCACCTGCTTCGCCCAGCAGACGATTGAACTGCTCGGCGTGCTTGGTGTGGACCAGCACATTCATCTGTACCTGTTCGCCCAGTTCGACCAGGGCGCGGCAGACTTCGAGGTTGCCCAGGTGCGCGCCGACCAGGATCTGCCCACGCTCGCCATGCAACTGGCCACGCAGGTCGTGGGGGTCGACCAGGTCGATGTCGCGCAGGCGCAGGGCACCGCGCCAGATGTCCAGCTTGTCGAGCAGCGAGTCGGCAAAGGCCATGAACTGGGCGTACACCGAGCGCCAGGTCGGGCGTGGTGTCGCCCCGCCGCTCCAGGCGGCCAGGTTGGCCTGATAGGCGCGGATGCTGCGCCGCGCCTTGCTGCCGAACAGGTAGAAGTAGAAGACCACGACGTACAGCACCGGGGCGATGGCGCGACGGCCCAGGTGACGCACGGCCACGGAGATGAGCTTCATCAGCAGGAAGCTGCCGCGCTCCTGCTGTTTGGCCCAGTGCTCGGCGCCTTTGGGGCCGATCATGCCTGCCACCGTTGCCAGAGTATCCATGGCGCGCGCAGCAACATGCCGAAGAACAGCTTGGCGTGCATCTTGGAAATCAGCACGTTGTCTTCGACCAGGCGGAAGTGTGAAAGGCCGTCCAGCGGGTAGTGCACGCGGGTGGGCAACCACTGCATGGGCTGGTTGCGCCAGGCCAGGCGGACGATGATTTCGGTATCGAAGTCCATGCGCTTGCCGATCGCCACCGAGTCGATCACGGCCAGGGTGGCGGGCAGCGGGTAAACCCGGAAACCGCACATGGAGTCGCGAATCTGCAACGACAGGCTGTTGATCCACACCCAGACATGGGTCAGGTAGCGCGCATAGAGGCGCAGCTTCGGCACGCTGGCGTCGTACTGCGGGTAGCCGCACACCAGGGCGCCAGGGTGGGTGCGGGAGGTGTCCAGGAACGTGGCGATATCGCTCAGGTCATGCTGGCCGTCGGCGTCCACCTGCAGGGCGTGGCTGAATCCAAGTCGGCTGGCTTCACGCAGCCCGGCCATCACCGCCCCGCCTTTGCCCTGGTTGACGGCGAGGCGCAGCAGGTACACGTCGGCCTGTTCCGCCAGCTGTTGCATGACGCCGGCGCATGCCGGGCTGGAGGCATCATCCACCAGCACGCAGGGCAGCCCGGCATCACGCAGCGCCGCCACCACAGTGGGCAGGGCGTGTTCGTGGTTGTAGACCGGGATCACGGCGCAGGGGTTATGCACGAGCACCTGGCCTGGCGCGTGCTGGGTCACGGCTGCGCTCCCAGCAGGATGCGCCCGGACGAGCACGCGGCTTCGCCGTTGCGGTAGGCGAAGGAGAGCTTGCCGCGACTGGCATCGAAACGCAGGGTCAGGCTCAGCCGATCACCCGGGCGCACCAGTTGCTGGAACTTCAGCACTTCCATGCCGGCGAAACGCGGTGGCAGGTCGCCGATCAACTGGCGGGCCAGTTGCTGCGCCCAGTCGATCTGCACGACGCCCGGCAGAACCGGGGTCTGCGGGAAATGGCCGGTGAAGTGGGCGAGATCCAGCGGTACGTCGATTTCCAGCTGCCATTCGCCGTCCTGCTCCACGCTGCTCAGCGGTTCGACCCGCGTGGGGCGAGGCGTGGTCAACTGCGCGTCGACCGTCGCCTGTGGCAACTTGCCCTGGCTGGTGTACGGCAGTTGCTGGAGCAGACGCCAGCGGCGTGGCAGGGCGATGGCTTCGCAGTGTTCGACCAGATGGCTGCGCAGCGTCGTGGTGACCGTGCGCCGGCCCTGGTTGCGCAGAGCATGCAGGCCGGCCGGGCTCAGGGCGACCAGCGCGCCGAGAAACGCACGACCTTCCTGGATGACCCCGAGGCGGCTGTCGCTGACCCAGGGGTGCAGGCCGAGTGCGTGCTCGAGCATGGGCAGGGCGATGCGTTTTTCTTCCAGCTTGACGATGCGGTCCAGGCGCCCACGCAGCAGGAAGCGGCCATCGGCCTCGATCTGCGCGGCGTCGGCGGTTTGCTCGCTATGGCCGTGCGGCAGATATGGAGAGGTGATCTTCAGAGCGCCGTCCGGGCCCAGGCTCAACTGCACATCGGCAAACGGCTGCCAGTGTTCACCGCCCTGGCGCCAGGCGATGCCGCCAGTTTCCGAGCTGCCATAGATTTCCAAGGGGTACTGGTGCAGATTTTCCTGCAGCAGCGCGGCGGCCTCGGCGGGCAGCGGGCCACCCGAGGAGAAAATCATGCGCACCTGGCGCAGGGCCGACCAGTCAAGGTTGTCGCCCATGCGCTTGAGCAGGGCCGGGCTGGCTACCCAGGCAAAGCCGGGAAGGCTGGACTCGGCGCTGGGCGCGACGCCGGCATCGTCCCGGAGCACGGCCAGGCTTTCACGCTGCATGTCTTCCGGGAACGGGTGGGCACGGCGCAGGAACGGGCGCCCGGCGCACAGTGGCCAGAGCACGCGGAACAGCAGGCCGTAAATATGTTGCGCCGCCACGCTGCCGACGATCGTGGCGTTGCCCAGGGTGGTGCCCCAGAGCTGCTCCAGTGCCTGCACTTCGTTGCCGAGCTGGCGCAGGGATTTGTCGATCAGCTTGGCTTCGCCGGTGGAACCGGAGGTGCACAGGGTCAGCAGGCGCTGGTCGAGGTCCAGGGCACGGGCGGTCAGTGGTGCTGCGTTACCCTGTTCATCGAGGGCATCGAACCAGCGGTCCACCTGGCTGGCCAGGCGCTGGCGCGTCTGCTGCTGTGCATCGGCGGGCAGCACAACGTGGATGCCGGCCTGCCAGGCGGCCAGCAGGGCGATGCTGAGGTCGCCGGCGTCTTCCAGGTACAGCGCCACGCGCTGGATACCTTCGGCCTGCCACTGCGCGCCGAGGTGCAGGGCACGCCGGCACAGCTGGGCATGGTCGAGGTCCTGGGTGACAGGACGTGCGGGCTCGGCGGCCAGCAACAGGTGCTCAAGGTCGATCCAGCGACTCATGCGACTCTCCGTACACGTTGGCGTACCAACCACTCGCCAGCGAACAGCAGGCCCATCAGCACATAAGCGATCAGACCGGTATACAGCGTCCACCAGGACAGCGGCGCCCAGAGCGCCAGTGCGGTGGTGACCAGGCCGTTACCGAGGAAAAACCAGGCCCAGACCTGGGTCACGGTGCGGGTGTAGCGCACCGCCACGTCGGGCAGGTGAGGCTCGCGCAGGCGCGCCAGGCGCTCGACCATCGGCGGGCCGAATTTCAGGCTGAGGCCGAACAGACCAAGCAGCAGGCCGCTCAGCAGCACCGGGTACCAGCGCAGGAGCGCAGGGTCGCCGGCCAGGGCAAGCAGCACGCAGAAAGTCAGCGCAGCGATGGCCATCCAGCGCCCACCCGGACGCTTTTTGTCGAGCAGCAGGCGTGCCAGCCACAGGCTGCCGAGCAGCGCGGCAAACAGGCGGGGCGATAGGTGCTCCATGCCGAAATACACGGCAAACGGGTACCCCAACCCAGCGATGACCAGCACAAGGCCAAGCAGACGACTCATCGGTGACACGTCATCAGCTTTCTGGATTGATCAGGCGGTGCACGGCTTCGACCACGTCGCCCACGGTACGGACGGATTTGAACTCCTCGGCCGCGATCTTCTTGCCGGTCTGGCGTTTGATATGGTCGATCAGGTCGACCGCATCGATGCTGTCGATTTCCAGGTCTTCGTAGAGGTTGGCGTCGAGGCTGATGCGCTCGGCGTCCAGCTCGAACAGTTCCACCAGCGCGTCGCGCAGGGTGGCAAAGATTTCGTCACGGGTTTGCATGTCTAGGTCCTCAGGCAGCTTGCCGCGCCGAAACGAAGGCAGCGAGGCTGGCCACGTTGGCGAAATGCTCGCGGGTGTCTTTGGCCTCGGCGTCGATCTTGATGCCAAAACGCTTCTGGATCGCCAGGCCCAGTTCCAGGGCGTCCACCGAATCAAGCCCCAGCCCTTCGCCAAACAGCGTCAGGTCGGCGGCAATGTCGTCGGCGGTCATGTCTTCAAGGCCCAGCGATTCGATGATCAGGTTTTTGATCTCAAGTTGTAGATCGCTCATCTCTTGCGAGCTCCTTTATATAGTGTTGATGCAGATGGTCATTGAGTTTGCGTGAGGCTATCGGCGCCGGATCGTTCTCCATGAACTGCTGCGGGTCGATGTCCTGCCCCACGCGCAGGTGCACGTGGAAGCGCCGTGCCGGAATGCTATACCAGGGCTCGGCCTTGGTCAGGGTGGTGGGCGTGACGCTGATGACCACCGGTGTGACGATCTGTGCGCCGCGCAGGGCAATGGCTGCCGCGCCGCGATGGAATTGCGGAGGCTGCCCCGGTGTGGTGCGCGTTCCCTCGGGGAACACGATCAGGGTCTGGCCGCTTTGCAGGGCGCCGGCGGCTTCGTCGAGCATGTCCATGCTGCCGCTGTTGCTGATGTAGTGAGCGGCGCGAATGGGGCCACGCATGCTGGGGTTGTTCCACAGGCTCTGCTTGACGATGCAGTTGGCGTCGCGGATGAAGGCGATCAGCACCACCACATCGATCAGCGAGGGGTGGTTGGCAATCACCATTTGCCCGGGGCGGCCCAGCCGTTCGGCACCTTCGACCTCATAGGTGAGGACGCCGCTGCGGAACATGAACTGGACGAACAGATAGAAGGTCTTGCTAATCACCGCACGGGCGCGGCGGCGGCGCAGTTCCATCGAGCCGGGCAGCAGTGACAGGACAGGGAATACCAGCACGCGCAGCAGGACGCCGCCGACCCCGAACAGGGTAAAGCTCAGGGCGGTTGCGATCAGGCGCCACCAGTACGGGGCGCTGTAGCGGCTCAGTGCTTGTCGAGTGACCAGATCCATTGCCGATTCTTCCAGTGGTGCTCAAGGGAGGTCTGCCCGGTGACCAGGGCGCGCAACAGGTTGACGGGGTGAGGCCATTCGCAGCACGGCCCCTGGCCGGTGCGCCATTGCAGGGAGCACTCGTCGCCGGGTGTCAGCAGCAGGGCCACGGCGTAGGGAAACGGCACGTCGTCTATATGCGGTGCATACAGGTCGGGCGGCGTTTCCTCGGCGAGTACCACCAGCACGGCTGGCGCGCCGTCACCCAGCAGGGTGCAGGCTTCGAGCACTGCATGTTCCAGGCCATCCACTTCTGCCGCCAGGGCGGTCATTTCACTGGTATCGCCACGCAGGATCGACCACTGGCCGATGATCGCGTTGTGTACCGAGAGGCTGAATTGGGTCGGCGACAAAGGCTCGTCACGTCCCAGCTCGCTGAGCAGGGCCAGCGTACGCGGCGTCTCGCCGTGGCGGGAGGCGAACACCAAGGGAAGGTGCGTATGGGACTCGGCCAGTGGCCAGGCGGCGTGGAAGACCATTCTGGCCAGGCGGCTCAGGCGTCGGCGGTGCATCGCGGGAAGGAAGCCAACGTCCGGCTGTTGCTGGGCGTCAGTGACAGGAACCGGATCGCGGCACCAGACGTGCCAATCGTCGGAGCTTTCCAGGCCAGGGGCCCATGCGTTCCATTTTTCGATCCTGAAGTGCATCACGCGGAAAGCTTCCCGGCCCTTGCGGGCATCCTTGTCTACTGCGGTCTCCTGTTCCGACGATGAAATTGTCGGGGAGCCCATGGCGAAGTGCTGGCATTATCTAGATGGCTGACATACTTCGCAAACTTTGCGAAGGCTCTTCGGATAGATGGCGGCTGGATTTCCGGGGGGCTGTCTCGCCCTTGTGACGTGCTTTGCATAGAATCCAAGACCAATCGGAGCAGGGAGGTGTGATATGCGGCGAGTGGTATTCAATCAGAAAGGTGGCGTGGGCAAGTCCAGCATCGCCTGCAACCTGGCGGCTGTCAGCGCTTCGCAAGGGTATCGCACCCTGTTGATCGACCTGGATGCGCAGGCCAACTCGACCCATTACCTCACCGGCCTGACCGGGGCCGAGATTCCCATGGGAATCGCCGAATTCTTCAAGCAGACGCTGTCCAGCGGGCCGTTCGCCAAGAAAGGCAAGGTTGACATCTACGAGACGCCATTCGACAACCTGCACGTGGTTACCGCGACGGCGGAGCTGGCCGATCTGCAGCCCAAGCTCGAGGCCAAGCACAAGATCAACAAGCTGCGAAAGCTGCTGGAGGAGCTGGGCGAGGACTACGACCGGATCTACCTGGACACGCCCCCGGCCCTGAATTTCTATACGGTTTCTGCGCTCATCGCTGCTGATCGCGTGCTGATCCCCTTCGATTGCGATAGCTTTTCGCGCAATGCCCTGTACGGCCTGCTGCAGGAAATCGAAGAACTGCGCGAGGACCACAACGAGGGCCTGGAAGTCGAAGGCATCGTGGTCAACCAGTTCCAGCCCCGCGCCTCACTGCCGCAGCAACTGCTCGACGAGCTGATTGCCGAGGGATTGCCGGTGCTGCCGGTCAACCTGATGAGTTCGGTACGGATGCGCGAGTCGCACCAGGCCTGCACGCCGTTGATCTATCTGGATGCGCGGCACAAGCTGACGCAGCAGTACGTGGAATTGCACGACCTGCTGAACGAGGCGGACTGACCGCCAACGGAAACAAAGAAGGCGCCTGATGGCGCCTTCTTTATTCGACCGGACTCAGCGTACGACCAGGATGTCGCAAGGCGCCTTGTGCAGGAAATGCTGGGCCAGGCTGCCGAGCAGGGCCTGGGACAGCGCGCTGCGGCCGTGACTGCCGAGCACCATGAGTTCGCTGCGGCGTACCTTGAGTTGCTCCTGCAGCGCACGGAGGATGCCGCCCTGTTGCACGGAATGGCTGAGTGTCGGGCTACCGGGTGGCAGCTTCTGCGCTTCGTCCGTCATCAGTTGCTCGATCAGTGCCGTCTGCAGCTTCAACTGCTCCTCGACCTGCTTGGGCGTGCCTTTGTCCGGCTCGAATACGTGCAAGGCATGCAGCTCGGCGGTGTCCGGCAGCAGCTCGGATGCCTGGGCCAGTGCACTGCAGGCACACAGTGAAAAGTCGATGGCCGACAGCGCCCGCTGATACGGCTGGAAGTCGTTGCGGGCGACCAGCAGCAGTGGTGTTGGGCAGCTTCGCGCGATGCGGTCGAGGCTGGTGCCCGAAAAGAAGTCGTGGCGCTTGTGGTGGGCGCCCAGTACCAGCAGGTCGCAGCCAAGCTCGTGCAACTGTTGCAGCACCACCTCCGACGGCTTGCCGCTGCGCAGGCGCAGCTCGCTGCCCGAGGGCGCGTACTGGGTCAGGCTGAGGTCGAGTGCCTGTTGCGCCTGGTCATGTTGCTGGCTGGTCTGGCTGGGGTCGAGCACGTGCAGGATGGTCAGCCTGGCATTGTGCTGGCGGGCCAGTTGCGTGGCCCTGCACAGGGCCATGTCGGCCGTGTCGCGCAAATCGTGGGCAATGAGGATATGGCTGAACATGAAGATCTCCGGCCGATGCCTGTCGGCGTACTTATTATCCCCTCATGCTTAGCTGTTCTTTTGATGCAGAGCAAGGTCAGGCGTCAGCGGGCGCGCAATTGGTACAGGCCGTGGCTGTAGGCCACCACCTCGCCGGTGGCGTCGGTCAGCTCCAGATCCAGAGGGAATTCGGCCTTGCCGTGCTCGGTGGCCTCGCGCTGCAGGCGCTCGATCTGCTCGGCGTCGAGCCGCGCCTCGACCTGGATGTCGCCCGTGGCCGGGCGGCGGAAGCGCAGGTTCATTTCCTTGATCACCGGGTAGAAGCGCTGCACGTCGAAGCTGGTGAGAAACAGCGCGCCGCCGGGAATTTCCGCGAGGGTGAACAGGGCGCCGGCGTACATGCTGCCGATGTGGTTTTCGTTGCCCGCGAGCGGCATGCGCAGCCGTACGTGGCCGGGCTCCAGCACCTCGGCCTTGAGGCCACTGCGCTTGACGAAGGCGATCTGTTCTTCGGTGAGCTGGCGGGCGATTTCGACGGGCAGGGGCATGGCCGGCACCTCTTCTATGGGCGTGCCTGCCAGCCTAGCGGGAGTTGGCGGCCTTGCAATTGACCATATCGGCCGCCTTGCTTGACCCTTTGCTTCAGCTGCCTTGGCTGTTCAGCCAGGCCAGCAGCTGGGGCAGCGGCATGGCGCCACTCTGGCGAGCGACCTCGCGACCGCCCTTGAACAGCAGCAGGCTGGGGATCGAACGAATCGCCAGTTGCCCGGCCAGCTGGGTGTGCGCTTCGCTGTCCAGCTTGGCCAGGCGGTAACGACCCTGCAGCTGTCTGGCGGCTTGCGCGAAGGTGGGGGCGAAGGCTTGGCAGGGGCCGCACCAGGCGGCCCAGACATCCACCAGCAGCGGCAGGTCGCCCTTCAGTTGGCTGGCGAAGTTGGCCTGGGTCAGCTCGATGGGCTCGGCGGGCAGCACCTCGGATTTGCAGCGGCCGCAGCGTGGGGCGTCGCCCAGGCGTTCGGCCGGGATGCGGTTGAGGCCGTTGCAATGCGGGCAGGGGATCAGCAGGGGTTCACTCATGTTCGACTCCAGGTGGATACCCCTGATCTGGAGCCAGTTCGCCGAAAATCAAGCGCTGGCCCCGGTTATCCGCCTGGATCGTTTCAGCTCAGGGACGAGTAGATGTTGTAGGCGCTGATCAGGGTGATCAGGCAGCCGACGATGGTCAGCAGGGTGCGGGCCGACAGCTTCTTGCACAGCAGGGCGGCCAGCGGCGCGGCGAACATGCCGCCGAAGACCAGGCCCGCCACCATCATCCAGGTGTCCGGCTGACCGGCCAGGAGGATGAACGAGGCGGCGCTGGTGATGGTCAGGAAGAACTCGGCGAAGTTAACCGAACCGATGGTGGTACGCGGGTCGCTGCCCGAGCCCAGCAGGCTGCTGGTGACCACCGGGCCCCAGCCGCCACCGCCGGCCGCATCGACGAAGCCACCGAACAGCGCCAGCTTGGCCACGTGCTTGGGTTCGCGCGGCTGCTGTTTCACATGGCGGTACGCCTTGCGCAGGATGTACAGGCCCATCAGCAGCAGGTAGGCGGAGATGAAGGGCTTCATCACATCGCCATCGAAGCTGGTGATCAGCACCGCGCCGAGCACGGCACCGATGATCCCCGGCAGCAGCAGGCGCAGGAACAGCGATTTGCTGACGTTGCCCAGCTTGGCGTGGGAAATGCCCGAGAGGCCTGTGGTGAATACTTCAGCGATGTGCACGCTGGCGCTGGCCGCGGCAGGGGTGGCGCCGGTGCTGAGCAGAAAGGTGGTGGCGGTGATGCCGTAGGCCATGCCGAGGGCGCCATCGATCACCTGGGCGAAGAAGCCCACCGCGACCGCACTCCAGAACGCCGGGCTGTGCAGGGTGCGCTCGATGATCTCGAAACCACTGCTGCCGCCGTTGTCACCGAAGAACAGGCGCCAGGCGAGGAACAGCAACAGGCCGATCATCACCAGTGCGGCGAACCACGTGGCGGAGCGCAGGATCGGGTGGTTGTCGGGGTGGCTGACGTAGTCTTCCACCGGGGGCAGACCCAGTGCCTCGTGCTCGGCATTGAGCGGGCTGGAACTGAGGTCGAGATCGCGAATTTTCATGCAGTAATGCGCCTGACAGTTTGCGGTAGAACAGGCCGGAATAAGCAGCGGGGGAAGATAAGCCCACTGGCTTAGAGTGTCTAAGAATGTTTGAGAAGGTTGATATGCCTTTTCGATTTAACAGATAAGGCTGTACCGCTCGACTGCCAGGGCACTGTGACTGTGCGTCGGGCGCGTCCGGGGATAGGCTCGAGTTTTCCGAATGGAGGTGCGGCATGCGCCAGCTGGGCGTTCTGGGCGGTATGAGTTGGGAGTCCACGGCGAGCTATTACCGCTTGCTCAATCAGGGGGTGCGCGAGCAGCGCGGTGGTCTGCATTCGGCGCCGCTGCTCCTGCATTCGGTGGATTTTGCCGAGATCGCGGCGCTGCAGGCGTCGGGCGACTGGGACGCCGCGGGTGCGCTGCTGGCCGATGCCTCACAGCGTCTCGAGCAAGCCGGCGCGACGGCGTTGCTGCTGGCCACCAACACCATGCACAAGGTTGCCCCGGCCATCGAGGCGGCAGTGGCGATCCCCTTGCTGCATATCGGCGATGCGGTCGGCCAGGCGCTGCAACGCCAGGGCGTGCGACAGGTCGCCCTGCTCGGCACACGGTTCACCATGCAGGAAGCCTTCTACCGTGAACGCCTGGCCCAGCATTTCGGTATCCAGGTCATCGTGCCGGAGGCCGAGCAGATGGCCGAGGTCGACCGGGTGATCTTTGCCGAGCTGTGCCAGGGTGTTTTCCGCGACGAGGCCCGTGCGTATTACCTGAGCTGCCTGGCTGCGCTGGGCGAACAGGGGGCCGAGGCAGCCATCCTCGGCTGTACCGAGATCGGCTTGCTGCTGGACGACACGCCAGCACCGCTCAGGCTGTTCGACAGCACCGAGCTGCACGTGGCCATGGGCCTGGACTGGATACTGGCGACCGCCGAGGCCTGAAACCAGGTTTCAGGACGAGCAACTGATCTCCAGGTGCTTGCCCCACTCCGGCGGCCGCTCGGCATAGCGTTCCATGCCCGGCTGCTCGGTGAAGGGATTCGACAGCACCCGGTGCAGCTCCCGCACCGGTTCGTAATCACCCCGTTCCGCCGCCTCGATGGCCTGCTGGGCCAGGTAGTTGCGCAGGATGTATTTCGGGTTGGCCGCGTGCATGCGGGCCTGGCGTTCGGTCTGGCTACCGTCTTCGCGTTCGGCGCGCTGCCGGTAATCCGTCGCCCAGGCATCGAAGCCGGCCAGGTCCACAAAGTCATCGCGCAAGCGGGCGACGGCCTGCTCGGGCGCGCTGCTGCCCAGCTCTCGGAAGAAGTTGGTGTAATCAACCGCGCTGGTCTGCATCAGTGTCAGCAGGCGCTGCACCAGCGCCTCGTCGCCGTCTTCAGCCTGTTGCAGCCCCAGGCGCTTGCGCATCAGGTCGAGGTAGTGAGCCTGGTGCAGAGGCAGGAACAACGCCAGGGTTTCACGCAGTTGCTCCACCGCGACGAAAGGCGTCAGCGCCTGGGCGAGGGCGGCGAGGTTCCAGTGGGCGATGGGTACCTGGTTGCTGAAGCTGTAGCGGCCGCCGTCGTCCGAATGGTTGCAGATGAAGTTGGCGTCGAAGTCGTCGAGGAAGGCGTAGGGGCCGTAGTCGAAGGTGATGCCGAGGATCGACATGTTGTCGGTGTTCATCACCCCGTGGCAGAAACCATAGGCCTGCCAGTAGGCGATCAGCTCGGCGTTGCGCTCCACCACCTCGCGGAAGAACGCGCTGTGAGGCTCGGGCCGGTCGAGGCAGTGGGGGAAGTGGCAGCTCAGCACGTGTTCGGCGAGCTGTTTCAACTGCTCCTTCTGCTGCGTGTAGTAGAAGTACTCGAAGTGCCCGAAGCGGATATGGCTCGGCGCCAGGCGCAGCACCATGGCCGCGGTTTCCTGCTTCTCGCGCCACACCGGTGTGCTCGAACCCGTGACACACAGGGCACGCGAGCTGGGGATGCCCAGTGCATGCAGGGCTTCGGAGGCGAGGAATTCACGGATCGAGCTGCGCAGTACCGCGCGGCCATCGCCCATGCGTGAGTAGGGCGTCTGCCCGGCACCCTTGAGGTGCAGGTCCCAGTGTTCGCCCGCCTCGTTGAGTACTTCGCCCAGCAACAGCCCACGGCCGTCACCCAGGCGCGGGTTGTAGGAGCCGAACTGATGACCGGAGTAGACCATGGCCCTGGGGTCGGCGTCGCTCCACAGCGTGTGGCCGGCGAACAGCTGGGCGAACACCTCGCTGTCGGCCTCGGAAGGGGCGAGGTCGAGCAGCGCCAGGGCTGCTTCGCTGGCCACGACCAGTCGCGGCTCGTCGATGGGCTCGGGCAGCACGGAGGTGGAGAAGGCGTCACCCAGGCGGGCGAAGCGGTTGTCGAACTGCAGCGTTTCGAGGGTTTTCATGGGCTCAGCTTTACACGGTGTTGCCGCCGAGGGGAACCCGGAGGGATGAGTGGTGCGCCGCCTGGGCGGCGCTTCCAGGGATCAGGGCGCGCTGGTCGGCGTTTCGGGCGGCACGGGTTCGTCGGAATGAATCCGGTGTTCCTGGCCACGCCGATTGGCGAACGTGAGCTCCATTTTCGGCGTGGAGGAGACGTTGATGTCGTGCTCCTGGAACAGCTGGTCGATGCGCCGGTTGAGTTCGTCGGTGGCCAGCCCGCGGTCACCCAGCTCGCGCACGTAGATCTTCAGCTCGTGCTCCAGGGTGGAGGCGCCATAGGTCTTCAGCTGCACGCTGGGTGCGGGGTCGCGCAGTACCCGGGAGTTTTCCTGGGTAGCCTGCAGCAGCAGCTTGCGCACCAGCTCCAGATCGGCGCCGCGGTTGACGTTGAACACCAGCACGATGCGCGTGATGGTGTCGGTCAGCGTCCAGTTGATCAGCTGGCTGGTGAGGAAGATCTGGTTGGGCACGATGACTTCCTTGCGGTCGCCGTCGGTGATGTGGGTCGCACGGATGCGAATCCGGTTGACCGTGCCGGTGACGGTGCCGATGGTCACCAGGTCGCCGATGCGCACCGGACGCTCGAACAGCAGGATCAGGCCGGAGATGAAGTTGGCGAAGATCGCCTGCATGCCGAAACCGATACCCACGGAGAGGGCCGCGACCAGCCACTGCAACTTGTCCCAACTGACGCCCAGGGTCGACAGCGCGCTGACGAAGCCGATGCCGGCGATGGCGTAGGACAGCAGGGTGGTGGTGGCGTAGGCGCTGCCCTGGGCCAGGGACAGCCGCGACAGCACCAGCACCTCCAGCAGGCCCGGCAGGTTGCGTGCAAGAACGATGGTGATTCCGGCGATGATCAGCGCACCGATGAAATCCAGCAGGCTGATGGGCAGCTGGGTGGCCGCATTGCCGGTGCCGGCGGCGTACTGGTAGAGCGTGATGTCGTCGAGGTAGGCGAACACGCTTATCAGGTCGGCCCACACCAGGTACATGCAGGCGATGAAGACGCCGAACAGGGCCAGGCGGATCAGGCGCAGCGACTGCTGGTTGACCTGCTCGATGTCGAGGGTCGGCTCTTCCACCACCACGTCTTCGCCTTCGGCGTTCTCCCGGGTCTGTGCCTGGCGCTTGGCCAGGGCACGGGCGTAGGCCAGGCGCCGCGCGGCAACCGCCAGGCCGCGGACGAAGGTGGCTTCGATGATCAGGAAGAAGATCAGCAGGTACAGGGTGTTGATCAGTCGGTCGGTGAGTTTCAGCGAGGTGTAGTAGTAGCCGAAGCCCACCGCGACGATGAACACTAGGGGCAGGGCCGTGAAGCCCAGGCCGATCAGGAAACGGAACGGTGAGGTGTGTTCGCGCATCGGCTCGGCCAGCAGCAGCTTGCCGAGGATCAGCGCCATCAGCGTGTAGCAGGACAGCACCACGAAGATTCCGATGACGTCCTCGGCCAGCGCCGCCGGCTGGTGTTCGGCCACGGTGACCACGGCGACCAGCGCCATGACCACGATGCCCAGGCGACGTATCTGCTTGCTGAGCAGGGCGACTTGCGGGCGTGGCCAGTGGAAGTGCAGTTCGGCCACCCCGCTGGGCGCGACGATGCGGTACAGGGTGTAGAACACCAGCCAGGCCTGGGCCATTTCCACCAGGCCGGCCCCCAGCGTGGCGTTCTGGCCCCGGGCGTCGATCTGCAGGGCTGCGCCGCACAGGGCCAGGAACAGCGCCACCGGCAGCGCCAGCAGGATGTTCAGCAGCAGCGCCAGTGGGGTGTGCAACTGGCTGTCGAGCTTGTAGTGACCGATGTCCTGGTGCAGTGCGGTGAGCTTGTCGTACAGGTAGCCACGCTTCCACACCAGCGCGCCGATCACCAGCAACAGCGGGATGAACAGCCAGGGGCGGTTGACCAGGCCTTCGCCCAGTTCGGCGAGGCCGGAGCCCCAGGGCACTTCGGCGAGCTGGCGTTGCAGGTGGTGCGGGGCGTTCTTGATCCAGGCCAGGTCCAGCGGCTTGTTGCTGGGAATCCAGAACATCTGCTCTTCCAGGGTCGCGCGCAGCGCCTGGGAGGTGTCGTGCAGTTGCTTCTGGTTCAGTTGCAGGGTGATCGATTCGTTGAGCAGGCTGTTGAGTTCGCGGCCCAGGCGGTCGAACAGCTCGCTGCGGGTGGTGGCGAGGGCCAGCAGGGTGCTGCGCAACTCGGGCGTGACCTGTTCCGGCTGTTGTTTGGACAGCAGACTATCGACATAGGCCTGGGGATTGCTGAGCGTGTCGCGCTGCTGGCTCAGTTCGAACTGGTAGAGGCGGATATCGGCGATTTCGTCGGCCAGGTCGCCATCGAGCGTGAGGTGGGGCAGGGCCTGTTTCTGCTGGTAGAGGATCTTCGACAGCAGCAGGCTGCCCTTGAGTACGCTGATCTGCTCCTCCAGCGCCTGGTCGGCCTGGCTGAGCGTGTCCAGCTGCTGGCGGGTCTGCAGGTTGCGCTGGGTCAGTTCATTGAGGCGGTCCGTGGCGCGCAGCAGGTAGTCGGAGAGCTTGACGTTGACCGCGCTTTCTTCGGCCAGCAGGCTGTCCGGCGTGGCTTTCTGGGCTTCGCGGGCGAGTTCGGCCACCGTCTGCTCGGAGCTTTCCCGGCGCCGCTCGTTGATCATCGATTGCAGGTCCAGGCTTTCCTGCTCGCTGCGACGGATGCGCTCCATCAACAGGTCGCGTCGGCTGTTGCCCAGATCCTGCAGCAGGCTGTTGCCGGCCAGCTCCTGACGGCGCAGCTGGGTTTGCGCTTCGAGGGCGCCAAGCTCGGCGTTGAGCTGATCGCGCTGCTCGCTATTGATGGGCTTGCCGGTGTCCCGCCCGGTCTTGAGGATCGTGTTGATCTGCTGGGTGCGCACCTGGTTGGTGCTGATTTCCGCCTGGGCCCGTTCCGGTCGGGTCTGGGAGGTGATGATCAGGCTGTTGGCCTCGGCCAGCGCCTTCTGCCACTCGCCCAGTTGGGTGGTGCGTTCGCTCAGCAGGTTTTCCAGCTGCTCCAGCGAGGCTTTGCCGTGCTGCGTTCTGACGTCCACCGGCTTGCTGGCCTTGAGGCGCGTGAGTTCGCGCTGGGCCTCGGTGGTCTGCCCGGGGGCTTCGCTGAGTTGGCGCTTGAGGTCGGCGAGGCGTTTCTCGCTGTCGGCCTGGGCGGCCAGTAGCGTCAGTGCCTGCTCCAGGGCCGCTTGCACATCCTTCTGCTCGGCTTCCGGCAGCTTGCGCTCGGCCAGGGTGTCCAGGCTCTTTTGCAGCGACATGGGGTTGGGCAGCGCCGAGGCTTGCACGGGTGCCTGGAAGGCGCAGAGGGCAAACAGGGTAACGGCGAGCAAAGGGCGCAGTAGAGACATGATCGCGTTCAGCTACTCGAGCAGGAAGTGGGATTGATGATAAGACAGTCCGAGGCGGGCTGGATTTCCCGCCGCGGGTTTCAGAGGAACAGGCCGGGCTGGGTATGGCCTTCGGGCAGTTTGACGCCGACTTTGCGTACCTTGTTCCCTTCCATCAGCGCGACGGTCCAGGTCAGGCCATTCCATTCCACCTGGTCGCCAATGATCGGTTGGCCGCCAATCTGCCGCGAAATGAAGCGCCCCAGTGGCAACTGACTGTCGATGTCCTGCAGATCCAGGCCATAGAGGGCGGCGATGTCGCCCATGTCGGCGTCTCCTTCGAGCACGAAGTCACCGAAGAAGCGCAGGTCCTGGCCGCGGATCGGCGCCTGGCTGAACAGTTTGCCGAGCGACGGCAGGTCATGTTCGTGGCCGACCACGCACAGCGTGTCGCCGGCCTCCAGGGTGGTACTGCCCGAGGTGTGCAGCAGCTCGGCCCCCCGGAACAGTGCGGCGATGCGAGTGCCATCGGGCATTCTCAGGTCGCGCAGCGGGGCACCAATGCACCACTTTTCGGCGCCGAGGCGGTAGATGAACAGCTCCCACTCGCTGGTGGGGTGAATCTCCAGGCCGGCCCGGGAGATCGGCGCCGGCTCTGGCGGTACGGTGACCCGCAGCAGCCGGGCCGCCAGGGGCAGGCTGGCGCCCTGCAGCAGCAGCGAGACCAGGACGATGAAGAACGCCAGGTTGAAGTACAGCTGTGAGTGCGGCAGGCCGGCCATCATCGGGAACACCGCGAGGATGATCGGCACCGCGCCGCGCAGACCGACCCAGGCGATAAAGACTTTCTCCCGGCCATGGAAGGCGCGGAACGGCAGCAGGCCGACCAGCACCGAGAGCGGTCGGGCGAAGAGGATCATCCACAGCGCCAGGGCCAGGGCTGGCACGGCGATGGGCAGCAGGTCGTGCGGGGTGACCAGCAGGCCGAGCACCAGGAACATGCCGATCTGCGCCAGCCAGGCCATGCCGTCGAGCATGTGCAGGATGCCGTGGCGGCTGCGGATCGGCTTGTTGCCCAGTACGAGCCCGCACAGGTAAACGGCCAGGATGCCACTGCCATGCAGGGTGTTGGTCAGGGCGAACACCAGCAGGCCGCCGCTGACCACCAGCAGCGGGTACAGGCCGCCCGGCAGGTTGATGCGGTTGATCAGTTGCAGCAGCAGCCAGCCGCCGCCCAGGCCGAGCAGGGCACCGATGCCGAATTCGCTGAGCAGGTGGCCGAGGAACGACAGGCTGACCTCGCTCTGGCCCTTGGCGAGCATGTCGATCAGCGTCACGGTGAGGAACACCGCCATCGGGTCGTTGCTGCCGGACTCGATCTCCAGGGTCGCCGTGACCCGTTCGTTCAGGCCCTTGCCGCCCAGCAGCGAGAACACCGCTGCGGCGTCGGTAGAGCCGACGATGGCGCCGATCAGCAGCCCCTGCAGCAGGTTCAGGTCGAACAGCCAGGCAGCGGCCATGCCGGTCAGGCCGGTGGTGATCAGCACCCCTACCGTGGCCATGGACAGCGCTGGCCACAACGCTACCCGAAAGCTCGATACCCGGGTGCGCATACCGCCGTCGAGCAGGATGATCGCCAGCGCCAGGTTGCCGACCAGATAGGCCAGGGGGTAGTTGGTGAAACCGATATGCCCGGGGCCATCGACCCCGGCGACCATGCCGACGATCAGGATGATGACCAGGATCGGTACGCCGATTCGCGAGGACACCGAACTGACCAGAATGCTCGTGCCGACCAGCAGCGCACCAACCAGGAACAGGTTATTGATGGTGACTGCATCCACGAGCAGGACTCCAGGGCGGGAAAGGCGAGGGTTGGGGCGTTCGAGAGCGGCGACCTGGCGTCTGCCAGGCGCTCGATTCTAACCCGTCTGCGGTGTTTGCCCGCAAGTGCCGCCCGTGCGATTTCGTCTGGGCAGTTGGCCAGTCTGCAGGCTGCCGCAAAACAGGCGAAGCGGGCCGCTGGGCATGTACGGCGGTGTTGCTGCGCGGCCCCGTTGCAGGGCCGCGCAGGGATTATCAGAACCAGGCGTCGCGCATGTTCAGGCAGGTGTCGTCGCGGGCCTCGAGGATTGCCAGGTCGTGGTGGCAGCTCGGCACTTCCCAGGTCAGGAAGTAGCGCGCGGCCTGCAGCTTGCCCTGGTAGAAGTCGGCATCGCTCGCGTCGCCCCGTGCCAGGCCCTCTTCCGCGTGGATGGCCTGCTCCAGCCAGCGCCAGCCGATGACCAGGTGACCGAAGGCTTTCAAATACAGCGCGGAGTTGGCCAGGCCCTGATTGACGCGGCCGGCCATCAGGTCGCCGAGCAGTGCCAGGGTCACCGTCGACAGGCGCGCCAGCAGGTGCTCCAGCGGCTGACGCAGCGCGGTCAGGGATTCATGCGCGCTGGCGCGCTGGCAGCTGTCCTGGATCAGTTTGACCAGTTGCTTGAGCGCCGCGCCGCCGTTCATCGACACCTTGCGCCCGAGCAGGTCCAGGGACTGGATGCCATGGGTGCCTTCGTGGATCGGGTTGAGGCGGTTGTCGCGGTAGTACTGCTCCACCGGGTAATCCCGGGTATAGCCGTGGCCGCCGAGAATTTGGATCGCCAGCTCGTTGGCCTTGAGGCAGAACTCCGACGGCCAGGATTTGACGATGGGGGTGAGCAGGTCCAGCAGCTCCAGGGCGCTCTTGCGCTGCTCGTCCGTCTCCAGGGTCAGGGTGTCGTCGAACAGCCGGGCGGCATACAGGCTAAGGTCGAAGGCGCCTTCGACGTAGGCCTTCTGGGTCAGCAGCATGCGCCGCACATCGGCGTGGTCGACGATCGCCACTTGCGGCGAGGTCGGGTCCTTGCCATCCGGCAGGCGGCCTTGCGGGCGCTGGCGGGCGTAATCGAGGGAGTAGAGGTAGCCGGCGTAGCCGAGCATCACCGCGCCCATGCCGACGCCGATGCGCGCCTCGTTCATCATCTGGAACATGTACGATAGGCCCTGGTGCGGTTTGCCGACCAGGTAGCCGACGCAGTCGTTGCTGTCGCCGAAGTTCAGCGCGGTGGAGGTGGTGCCGCGCCAGCCCATCTTGTGGAACAGGCCGGCCAGGACCACGTCGTTGCGTTGGCCGAGGCTGCCGTCGTCGTTGACCAGGAACTTGGGCACGATAAACAGCGAAATGCCCTTCACCCCGGGCGGTGCGTCCGGCAGCTTGGCCAGGACCATGTGCACGATGTTCTCCGACAGTGGGTGGTCGCCGCCGGAAATGAAGATCTTGTTGCCCTTGATCCGGTAGGTGCCGTCGGCTGCCGGTTCGGCGCGGGTGCGCAGGTCCGACAGGGACGAGCCGGCATGGGGCTCGGTCAGGGCCATGGTGCCGAAGAAGCGGCCGTCGATCATCGGCTGCAGGAAGCGCTGCTTCTGTTCCTCGCTGCCGAAGCTCTCGATCAGGTTGGCTGCGCCCATGGTCAGGAACGGGTAGGACGTGGTCGCGGCGTTGGCCGACTGGAAGTGGGCGAAACAGGCCTGCGACAGCAGGTTGGGCAGCTGCATGCCGCCGACGTCGAACTCGCGGGTGGCGTTGAGGAAGCCGGCCTCCAGGAACGCATCGACCGCCGGCTTGACCTCCGGGATCAGTTTGGCGGCGCCGTCGACGTACTCAGGTTCGTGCTCGTCGTTCTTGCGGTTGTGCGGGGCGAACAGGTTCTCGGCGATGCTGCGGGCCGTGTCGATGGCCGCATCGAAGGTTTCCCGGCTGTGATCGGCGAAACGCGGGCGTTGGGTCAGGGCTTCGGCATCCAGCACTTCGTAGAGTTCGAAGGCCAGGTTGCGGGAGCTGAGCAGGGTCTCGGACATGGATGCACCTCCAATGGAATGACACCAGTCTAGGTCTGTGAATAAAACACGCCTAGCATCATCCACAAGCGTGATAAAGCGGTAGAACTGCGCGCTGCTCCCTGCGCGGCAGACAGGCTACAATTCGCGCCTGCCCGAGGATTCTCCATGAACTACCGTCACGCCTTTCATGCCGGCAACCACGCCGACGTGCTCAAACACCTCATCCTGTGCCGCCTGATCGCACTGCTGTCGCGCAAGGAAGCCCCCTTTGCCTACCTTGATAGCCACGCGGGCGTCGGGCTGTACGACCTGGCCGGCAACCAGGCCAGTCGCACCGAAGAATGGGTCGATGGCATCGCCCGCCTGTGGCAGGCCGAAGACGTGCCCGATCCGCTGGTCGACTACCTCGAGGTGTTGCGGGCGATGAACCCGGACGGCGTGTTGCGGCATTACCCCGGTTCGCCCGAATTGGCGCGGCTGCTGACCCGCGAACAGGATCGCCTGCACCTCAACGAAAAGCACCCGGAAGACGGGCGCCTGCTCAAGGAAAACATGGCCGGCGATCGCCGCGTGGCGGTGCACCTGGGCGAGGGCTGGCACATTGCGCGTGCGTTGCTGCCGACCCGCGAGAAGCGTGTGCTGCTGTTGATCGATCCGCCGTTCGAGAAGGCCGACGAGCACACGCGCTGCGTCGAGTCGCTCAACGAGGCCATCGGGCGCATGCGCCAGGCCATCGTGGCGGTCTGGTACCCGATCAAGGACGAGCGCCAGCTCAAGCGTTTCTACCAGGACTTGAGCCGCTCCGCTGCGCCCAAGCTGCTGCGGGTCGAACTGTTCGTGCATGCGCCGGATGACGCCAGTCGTCTGTCGGGCTCGGGCCTGGTGATCAGCAACCCGCCATGGGGCCTGGAAGACGAACTGCGGCAGTTGCTGCCGTGGCTGGCGGCGCGCCTGGGACAAAGCCAGGGCTCGTTCCGTCTGGACTGGCTGATCGAAGAGAAGCCGGCGGGCGCCTGAGGACTCAACTGCGGCCGTTGCTGGGTTCGATGTGGTAGCTCAGGTGCTGGCGCGGGCTGAGGTATTCCAGTACCTCCCGGGGCAGCTGCCCGGGGCGCAGGCTGCGGCTGACCGTCAAGCCGGGCTCTTTTTCCAGGTCGATGATCAGCGCTTCCTGCTTGGGCACCGTGGCGTCGTAGACGATCAGCGTCGGCTTCATCGGTAGCGCAGGGTTCGCCCCCAGCACCATGCCGTAGCGTTCGTCGTCCAGTTGCACCAGGCTGCCCGGCGGGTAGACGCCCATGGCCTTGATGAAGGCCTTCAGCGCCACATCGTCGAAGTGCTCGCGTTGCTGCTTGAACATCACCGCCAGCGCTTCGTGCGGGCTCAGCGCCTGGCGCGGGTCGAGCGGGTTGCACAGGTTGTCGAACTGGTTGGCGATGGCCACCAGCCGGCTCAACCGACCAATGGCTGCTTCGCGCAGGCCGCGTGGATAACCGCTGCCGTCGCAGTGCTCGTGGTGTTCGTGAAGGATGCGCAGCACTTCATCGTCGAGCATCAGGCGATGGCCCATGCGCAGGCCGAAATCGGTGTGCATGTGCAGCAGCTGTTGCTCGGGGCGGGTCAGCGGTTCGGTCTTGAGCAGCACCTTGCTCGGCACTTCCAGCTTGCCGATGTCGTGCAGCAGGGCGCCAAGCCCCAGGACATGGCAGTCCTCGCTGTCGAGCCCCATCTGTCGACCAAGCAGCAGCGCCAGGACCGTGACGTTCAGGGCGTGGTAGTAGCTGTCTTCCGCGGCCTTGCCGGTGATGCTGTGCAGCACCACGCCGGGCGAGCCGAGCAGAGTTTCCACCATGGCGCTGACGATGACCCCGGCTTGCTGCATGGTCTCTTCCGGCCGGCTGCGCAGCGTCTGGTTGAGCGTCTTGACCTGCTGGCTGGCCTGCAGAAACCGCCGATCCACTTCTGCCAGTCGTTTGCGCAGGGCCTGCAGTTGCACGGTGCGCGCGCTGCGTGCCTGGGATTCAGGGTCGGGTGCGGGTGCCTCGACGACTACGGGTGCGGGGTTCTGATCGAGTGGCAGGGGCGGGCAGTCGCTGCGCTTGGGGTCATAGCGCAGGCGTTTCAGGCCGAGGGCGCGCAGGGCCTGGATCTGGCCTTCGTCCTTGATCTTGAAGTTGCTGAAGGTGAAGTCGTGCTCCCACCAGCCCAGCTCCAATTGGATATAGAGGCCGACACAGAGCTGGTCGGGGGTAATGTACGGGGTGGTTGCGGGCATGCCGGGCTCGTGCTGCTGGCTCTTTGCTTGCAGTCTAGCGTCATGTGGCCGGAGAGGAGAATGTTCACGTACAAAGCGCCCCTGGCAGGGCGCCCGGTCAGGCCATCACATCGATGCTGTTGCCCAAGTGTGGCGGGTTGCTCGGCACGCTCGCCGGCGTGGCCGCCTGGACCATGCCGGTGATGCTGGAGGCTTGCAGCTCCAGCGTCTTGCGCAGCAGCAGGAGCGACATCTGCGCTGATATCTGCGCAGATGCCTGGCTCGACACCTGACTCGTCAGGCTGCTCAGTTCCATGTCGGTCCTCTCCTGCCGGCGTCATCCCGGCTGGGCGTAAGTGATGTCAGGCGGGTAGACATACCCCGGTTCCGCCCAGGCCGCAATAGCCGCCCGGGTTCTTCGCCAGGTATTGCTGGTGGTAGGCCTCGGCGTAGTAGAACGGCGGGGCTTCGGTGATTTCGGTGGTGATGGTGCCCAGGCCGGCCTTTTCCAGTTCGGCCTGGAATTGCGCCTGGCTGGCGCGGGCAGCGGCGAGCTGTTCGGCGTTCTGGCAGTAGATGGTGGAGCGGTACTGGCTGCCGATGTCGTTGCCCTGGCGCATGCCCTGGGTCGGGTTGTGCACTTCCCAGAACACCTTCAGCAGGGCTTCGTAGCTGGTCTGCTGCGGGTCGAACACCACCAGCACCACTTCGGTGTGGCCGGTCAGCCCCGAGCAGGTTTCTTCATAGGTGGGATTCGGCGTGAAACCGCCGGCGTAGCCGACCGCCGTGGTCCAGACGCCCGGCTGTTGCCAGAAACGCCGCTCGGCACCCCAGAAGCAGCCGAGGCCGAATACGGCTTGTTGCAGGCCTTCGGGAAACGGGCCTTGCAGCGGGTTGCCGTTGACGTAATGGGCTTCAGGCACCGGCAATGGCGTGTCGCGACCGGGCAGCGCCTGCTCGGCGGTAGGCAGTTCGGTTTTCTTTACCAGAATTTCGGAACGCAGGGCCATGAGCCATTTCCTCAACATGTTCATTGGTGGGTGCTATCCAGGCAGGGGATGCGTATCGGATAGACCGCGAAAAGACGCCGATATTACACCGTGATCAGGTCTGTGGGCGGCACGGATAGCGCTTGAGGCTATCCATCAGCTCGCGGCCTGGTATCGGACGGTCGAACAGGTAGCCCTGGCCGATATCGCATTGCTGGCGGCGCAGAAAGGCCAGTTGCGCAGCGGTCTCGATGCCCTCGGCGACAACCTTGAGCTTGAGGTTGTGGGCCATGGCGATCACCGCCGAGGTGATTTCCTTGTCATCCTGGTTTTCCGGGATGTCCTTGATGAAGCTGCGATCGATCTTGATCACGTCGATGGGGAATTTCTTCAGGTAGCTGAGCGACGAATAGCCGGTGCCGAAGTCATCCATGGCCAGGGTCAGGCCCAGGCTCTTGAGGCGGCTGAGTTGGTGACGGGTGTCATCCGTGGCTTCCAGCAGCAGGCTCTCGGTCAGCTCCAGCTCCAGCAGGGACGGGTTGAGCTGCTCTTCTTCGAGGATCGAGGCGATCGAGCCAACCAGGTCCGGGTCGGAGAACTGCTTGGGCGACAGGTTGATCGCGACCTGCAGGGCGCCCAGGCCAATGGCTTCCAGCTGCTTGCTCATGCGACACGCCTGGCGCACCACCCATTTGCCGATAGGGATGATCAGGCCGGTTTCTTCTGCGACGCTGATGAACTGGTCGGGGCGGATCATGCCCTTTTCCGGATGCTGCCAGCGCAGCAAGGCTTCCAGGCCCAGCAGCTGGCCGGTCTTCAGGCACAGCTTGGGCTGGTAGAAGACTTCCAGTTCGTTCTGGGTCAAGGCGCGCCGCAGGTTGCTCTCGACGAACAGCTTGTAGTTGGCCTCGGCGTTGAGGGCCTCGGTGAACACCTGCAACTGGTGTTTGCCGTTGGCCTTGGCCTTGTGCAGGGCCAGGCCGGCGTGTTTCATCAGGGTTTGCGGGTCGTCGCCGTGCTCGGGCGCGCAGGCCAGACCGACCGAGCCGGTGATGCTGATCAGCTGGTTGTCGACGAACAGCGGCTTGTCCAGGGTGTGCAGCACCTGCTGGGCGACGCGCTGGCCGCCCTCTGTATCGGTGTCTTCGAGAAGAATGGCGAATTCGTTGCTGGCGAAGCGCGCGAGAATGCCGCTCGATGTCAGGCTGTTGCGCAGGCGCCGGGCCAGGCTGACCAGCAGTTTGTCCCCGGTCTGATGGCCCAGGCTGTCGTTGATCCGCTTGAAATTGTCGATGTCGACCAGCAGCAGGCTGGCTGGCTTGCCGCTGCTGTTGGCGAAGCGGTTTTCCAGGGCGCGAATGAACGCATAGCGGTTGCCCAGGCCGGTCAGGTTGTCGCTGTAGGCCAGGCGCTCGATGCGCTGCTGCGAGTGCTTGTCTTCGGTGATGTCTTCGTAGATGCCGATGTAGTGCGTCAGGCTGCCGTCGTCGGCATGCACCTTGGACAGCGACAGGTGGCTCCAGTAGGGCTCCAGGTTTTTGCGGCGGCTCTTGAATTCGCCCTGCCAGCTGTTGTGGTCGGACAGGCTGGAGGCGGAGTCGAAGAGCAGGTCGCTGAGGTTCTCCAGCGCGGGCAGCTCCGACAGGCGACGCCCCTGTACCTCATCGGCGCTATACAGGGTAATGGCGGTGAAGCTCGGGTTGACGTATTCCACCAGGCCATCGCGGTCGAGCAGGATGAAGGCGCTGGCGCTCTGCTCGACGGCCCGCTGGAACAGGTGCAGGGCGTTTGTGGCGTGGCGGCGCTGCTGGTTGATCACCACCTGGGCGTACTGGTCTGCCAGCTCACCGGCAAAGGCGATTTCGTCAACTTGCCAGACCCGGGGCACCCCCGTGTGTTCGAGGCACAGCACGCCGACCACCTCACCGCCGATGCGAATGCTTGCATCGAGCATGGCATTGATGCCCATGGGCTTCAGGTAGTGCTCGTTCAGCTCCCGGGTGCGGGAGTCCAGGCGCGCGTCGTGGGCGTCCAGCGAGCGGCCACCTTGCAGGGCATGCAGGTAGTTGGGATAGCGGCTGGCATCGATGGGCTGGGGCAGTTCGTGGCAACCGGTGTCGTGGCGGTACATGGCCACGGGCTCGAGGATGCAACCGTTGATGTTCCAGATGCCGGCGCGGGCGACCTGATAGGTTTCGCAGGCCGCCTGGGTGATCAGCTCGGCGGCTTCACGCAGTGGGTCGCTGGCGTTGTAGCGATGCCGTGCCAGTTTCATGATCAGGCCCTGCTGGGCACGGGAGCGGAGCTGTTGCTGATGGTGTTCTTCCTGGCTGCGCTGGTACAGCTCCAGGGAGTGTTGCAGGTGCTGGTTCTGCAGCTGCAATTGCTGGGCGTCGGGCGGCGGTGCGGCGGCGGCAGGCAGGGCCGCGGCGTCGGCCACCAGCAGGTAGCCGCGGAGCAGATGACGCCCGCGCTGTTTGAAGGCCTCGCCCATCTCCATGAGGGTCAGGGGGCCGTTCGGGGTGTGCAGGACGTAATGCACCAGGTAGTGCGTGCGTTGCGCCAACTGTTGCTGGATGGCGTCGTGCAACTGATAGCGTGCTTCGGGTTCCATCAGGCTGGCGTAGGGCGCATCGATCAGCGCGCAGAGCTCGCTGGCAGGCAGGCCGATGTGGCGTTCGCAGGAGGGGTCGAGAAACAGCAGCGTCCAACTGGCCTCATTCAGCCGCTCGAAACGCAGCATGCCGAGCCGCGAGGGCACTGGCAACTGCGTCACAACCTCGGCCGCTAGACGGCTTGCGGCATCGGGATGGCTTTTCATTGGATGGCTGGCTTCCAGTATGCTGACCGCGGCGAAAACCGGGCCCACTTCACTATAGCGTTCCGTAAGGGTGCATCATGCAATTGCGACTGACAAGAAAACTAATTTCCGCGATGTTGCTGGGGTACGGCGTGCTGTCGATGCCGGTTCAGGCGAGCGAGACCGACAGTGGCCTGAGCAGCGCCGAGCAGGCCGATTATCTGCGTGAATTGAAGCAGTTGTACCTGACCCAGGACGAGCGCCAGGCGCTGCTTGCGCACAGCAATGACCTGCTGAAAACCTACGCCCTGCGTGCCGGCTACCAGATCGGTCAGGCGCAGCGTCAGGACCTTTCCTACCAGTTGCGCCTCGGTGCGCCGGGCGAGCTGCTGTTGCGTGAAGAAGTACGTGGCCAGAACGGTACCGACATCGCCGTGCGCAACCAGCGCGTGGAACTGTTCGGGGTCGACCCGTTCATTCGCTATGACTGCCCGCAGACTGGCATCACCTGTGTGCTGCACAACCCTGTCGATAACAGCCCCCTGCTGAGTATCGTGCGTGATCACAAGGGCGCTGCCGAGCTGGCCAAGGCCCTGAGCTTTCTGATCCGCAACCTGCAGAAGGGCTGAGGCCCTTCGTACGTCCCTCCCTGCGCATTACCCACGTTTTTCGCAAAAAAAACCCCGCCTACAGGGGCGGGGTTGAGGATACGAGCGTGGCGTGCTCGAAAGTCTAAGCGGGTGTCACAGCAGCATGGTGCGGATGTCGTTCAGGACATCGCTCAGGCGCTTGGTGAAACGTGCGGCAGCAGCACCATTGATCACGCGGTGATCGTAGGACAGCGACAGCGGCAGCATCAGCTTCGGCTGGAAGGCCTTGCCATCCCAGACGGGCTGGATCGTGGCCTTGCTGACGCCGAGAATCGCCACTTCCGGCGCGTTGACGATCGGCGTGAAGCCGGTGCCGCCAATGTGGCCGAGACTGGAGATGGTGAAGCAGGCGCCTTGCATGTCGTCAGCCGACAGCTTCTTGGTACGGGCTTTTTCTGCCAGGGCAGCCGCTTCGGCAGCCAGCTGCAGCAGGCTCTTCTGGCCGACGTTCTTGATGACCGGTACCAGCAGGCCATCCGGGGTGTCGACCGCGAAGCCGATGTGTACGTATTTCTTGCGGATCACCGCTTTGCCGCTCGGGGCCAGCGAACTGTTGAAGTCCGGCAGTTCCTTGAGCAGGTAGGCGCAGGCTTTCAGCAACAGCGGCAGGACAGTCAGCTTGACGCCGGCTTTCTCGGCCACGGCTTTCTGCGCGACGCGGAAGGCTTCCAGCTCGGTGATGTCAGCCGAATCGAACTGAGTCACGTGCGGCACGTTGAGCCAGCTGCGATGCAGGTTGGCAGCGCCGACCTGCATCAGGCGGGTCATCGGTACTTCTTCGATCTCGCCGAACTTGCTGAAGTCCACGGTCGGAATCGGCGGAATGCCGGCGCCACCGGTTGCGCCCGCTGCAGCAGCCGGAGCTTCCTTGGCCTTCTGCATCATGGCCTTGACGTAGACCTGCACGTCTTCCTTGAGGATGCGGCCTTTCGGACCGGTACCCGGTACGGCGTTCAGCTCGACACCGAATTCGCGGGCCAGCTGGCGTACGGCCGGGCCGGCATGCACCTTGGCACCGTCGCGCTTGGGCGCGGTAGCACCGGCGGCGGCAGCGGCGGACAGCGATGCGATAGCGCGTACTTCGGCGGCTACTTGCGGCGCGGCACCTTCCGGCACGCGGTGTACTTCCTGGCTGGCCGGAGCCGGTGCTGGCGCGGCAGCCGGTTGGCCGGCACCCGCCACCTTGAGCTTGATGACCAGGTCGCCAGTGCCGATTTCATCGTCCAGCTTGACCACGACTTCTTCCACCACGCCGGCAGCCGGCGACGGGATTTCCATGGAAGCCTTGTCGGACTCCAGGGTGATCAGTGATTGGTCGACTTCGATGGTGTCACCCACCTTGACCATGACTTCGATGACCTTGACCTTGCTGTCAGTGCCGATGTCCGGCACGCGGACGTCCTGCACGCTGCTGCCGGCCGCCGCAGCGGCTGGAGCCGGTGCGGCGGCCTGGGCGGCAGGTTGGGCAGGAGCAGCCGCCTGAGCAGGCGCTGCAGCCGGTGCGGAACCAGCCACCTTGAGCTTGATGATCAGGTCGCCGGTGCCGATTTCATCGTCCAGCTTGACCACGACTTCTTCCACCACGCCGGCAGCCGGCGAAGGGATTTCCATGGAGGCCTTGTCGGACTCCAGGGTGATCAGCGACTGGTCGGCTTCGATGGTGTCACCCACCTTGACCATGACTTCGATGACCTTGACCTTGCCGTCGGTGCCGATGTCCGGCACGTGGACGTCCTGCACGCTGCTGGTAGCGGCTGCCGCAGTTGCAGCTGCCGGAGCGGCCGCTTGCTGCGGGGCCTGTGCGGGAGCGGCTTCGGCCTTCGGCGCAGGCGCCGCTGCAGCGGCACCTTCGATTTCCAGCTCAAGCAGTTCGTCGCCTTCTTTCAGGCGGTCGCCCAGGTTCACTTTCAGGCTTTTGACGATACCGGTCTTGGGGGCCGGGATTTCCATGGAGGCCTTGTCGGACTCCAGGGTCAGAATGCTCTGGTCGGCTTCGACGCGGTCGCCGACCTTCACAAACAGTTCGATTACTTCACCCTCACCGCCGCCGATGTCGGGTACGCGAATCAATTCACTCATCGTTTCGCTCCTTAGCAGTCCAGTGGGTTACGTTTTTCCGGGTCGATACCGAACGTGGTGATGGCTTCGGCCACTACCTTGGGTTCGATGTCTCCGCGGTCGGCAAGGGCTTCCAGGGCGGCCAGCACGATGAAGTGACGGTCGACTTCGAAGAAGTGACGCAGCTTCTTGCGGCTGTCGCTGCGGCCGAAGCCGTCGGTGCCCAGGACTTTGAATTCCTTGCTCGGAACCCACTGGCGGATCTGCTCGGCGAACAGCTTCATGTAGTCGGTGGAGGCAATGACCGGACCTTTGCGACCGTTCAGGCACTCTTCGACGTAGGTCAGCTGAGGCTTCTGGCCCGGGTGCAGGCGGTTGCTGCGTTCCACGGCGAGGCCGTCGCGACGCAGCTCGTTGAAGCTGGTAACGCTCCAGACGTCGGCGCCGACATTGAACTGCTCGCGGAGGATCTTGGCCGCTTCGCGAACTTCGCGCAGGATGGTGCCGGAGCCCATCAGTTGGACGTGGTGCGCCGCTTCCTTCTTGTCTTCCTCGAGCAGGTACATGCCCTTGATGATGCCTTCCTCGACACCGGCCGGCATGGCGGGCTGCTGGTAGGACTCGTTCATCACGGTGATGTAGTAGAAGACGTCCTGCTGCTCTTCGGTCATCTTCTTCATGCCGTCCTGGATGATCACCGCCAGCTCGTAGCCGTAGGTCGGATCATAGGTGCGGCAGTTCGGGATGGTCGCGGCCAGCATGTGGCTGTGACCGTCTTCGTGCTGCAGGCCTTCACCGTTGAGGGTGGTACGCCCGGCAGTACCGCCGATCAGGAAGCCACGGGTGCGGCTGTCGCCAGCGGCCCAGGCCAGGTCGCCGATACGCTGGAAGCCGAACATCGAGTAGAAGATGTAGAACGGCAGCATCGGCTGGTTGTGGCTGGAGTACGCGGTGCCGGCAGCGATGAACGAGCTCATGGCGCCCGCTTCGTTGATGCCTTCCTCGAGGATCTGGCCCTTCTTGTCCTCGCGGTAGAACATCACCTGGTCTTTATCCACCGGCTCGTACAGCTGGCCGACGGAGGAGTAGATGCCCAACTGGCGGAACATGCCTTCCATCCCGAAGGTACGGGCTTCGTCCGGGATGATCGGAACGATGCGCGGGCCGATTTCCTTGTCCTTGACCAGTTGCGCGAGGATACGCACGAAAGCCATGGTGGTGGAGATTTCGCGGTCGCCCGAGCCGTCCAGGATCGCCTTGAGGGTGTCGAGCGGCGGGGTCGGAACGCTGAAGCTCTTGGCGCGACGCTGCGGCACGAAACCGCCCAGTGCAGTACGGCGTTCGGCCAGGTAACGGGCCTCGGCGCTGCCTTCTTGCGGCTTGAGGAAGGGCAGGTTTTCCAGCTCTTCATCCTTGACCGGAATGTCGAAGCGATCGCGGAACAGCTTCAGGCTGTCGACATCGACTTTCTTGGTGTTGTGCGCGGTGTTCTTCGCTTCGCCGGCACCGGTGCCATAACCCTTGACGGTCTTGGCCAGGATGACGGTCGGCTGGTCTTTGTGGTTGACCGCCTGGTGGTAGGCCGCATAGACCTTGTACGGGTCGTGGCCACCACGGTTGAGTTTCCAGATCTCGTCGTCGGACAGATCGGCAACCATGGCCTTGAGTTCTGGCGTGTTGAAGAAGTGCTCACGCACGAACGCGCCGTCTTTGGCCTTGTAGTTCTGGTACTCGCCGTCGATGACTTCGTCCATGCGGCGCTGCAGGATACCGTCGGTGTCCTTGGCCAGCAGCGGGTCCCAGAAACGGCCCCAGACCACTTTGTTGACGTTCCAGCCACCGCCACGGAACACGCCTTCGAGTTCCTGGATGATCTTGCCGTTGCCGCGAACCGGGCCGTCGAGGCGCTGCAGGTTGCAGTTGATGACGAAGATCAAGTTGTCCAGCTTCTCGCGGCCTGCGAGGGAGATTGCGCCCAGGGATTCCGGCTCGTCGCACTCGCCGTCGCCCATGAAGCACCAGACTTTCTGTTTGCCCGGCTGGATGAAGCCACGGGCTTCCAGGTACTTCATGAAGCGTGCCTGGTAGATCGCCTGGATCGGACCCAGACCCATGGAAACGGTCGGGAACTGCCAGAAGTCCGGCATCAGCCACGGGTGCGGATAGGACGACAGGCCGTTGCCATCGACTTCCTGACGGAAGTTCTTCATCTGGTCTTCGCTGATGCGGCCTTCCATGAAGGCGCGGGCGTAGACGCCCGGCGAGGCATGGCCCTGGAAGTAGATCAGGTCGCCGCCGTGCTCGTCGGTCGGGGCCTGGAAGAAGTAGTTGAAGCCGATGTCGTACAGCGTGGCGCTGGAGGCGAAGCTGGAGATGTGGCCGCCCAGGTCCGAGTCTTTCAGGTTGGTGCGCATTACCATGGCCAGCGCGTTCCAGCGGACCAACGAGCGAATGCGGCGTTCCATGAACAGGTCGCCAGGCATGCGTGCTTCGTGGGTGACGGGAATCGTGTTGCGGTATGGCGTGGTGATGGCATACGGCAGCTGGGAGCCACTACGGGTGGCCAGCTCGCCCATACGGGTCATCAGATAGTGAGCGCGGTCTTCGCCTTCTTTGTCGAGAACCGACTCCAGGGCGTCCAGCCATTCCTGGGTTTCGACGGGATCGAGGTCTTGCATGGCTTGCTCCAGGGCGGAAAGGCTTCCAGAATCGGAGGCCAGGGTGCGTGACCGGCTTTGTGGGCGGGTCACGTGAATTCTTGGATTTACCGGAGGTAGTGCCGGCTCCGTGTAGTTTTACTACATATGGACGACGATTTCAGCCCTTTGGATACAATCATTCGTAGCAAAACTACAATTTAAATGGGCTGATGGCCGCGCAACGCGCGAGAACACGGGGGTTTCGCCGGCCATCTGCAGCTCGCAAAAAAGGATAGACCATGAGTCTGCCAGTGCTGGTTCCTTTATCTGCCGAACTCGACACCCTGGCCGTACGCGCCGAACAGACGCTACGTGCCGCCTTCGATGAGCATGATGCCGGCGCGGCGGCGCGCTTCGACGCCTGGCCGGATGCCCGGCGCGAGGCTTGGCGGCGGGTATCGGCCGCCAGCGATTTCGTCGTGCAGCAGGCAGCGCGTGACCCGCTGATGCTGCTGGGGTTGGCCGACAGTGGCGAGTTGGAACGTTCGTTCGGTGCAGGTGAGCTGCGCAGCCAGCTGGCGACCGGCCTGGCCGAATGTGCCGATGAAGACGGGCTGTCCCGCACCCTGCGGCGTTTTCGCAATCGCCAGCAGGTGCGCATCATCTGGCGCGACATCAGCCGTCAGGCCAACCTGGTGGAAACCTGCCGCGACCTGTCGGAACTGGCTGACACCTGCATCGACCTGGCCTACCAGTGGCTCTACCCCCGGCACTGCACCCAGTTCGGCACGCCCATCGGCCGGCGCAGTGGCGAGGCGCAGCACATGGTCATTCTGGGCATGGGCAAGCTGGGCGCCCATGAACTGAACCTGTCGTCCGACATCGACCTGATCTTCGGTTACCCCGAGGGCGGTGAAACCGAAGGGGTCAAGCGGCCGCTGGACAACCAGGAATTCTTCATCCGCCTGGGTCAGAGGCTGATCAAGGCGCTGGACGCCATCACCGTGGACGGTTTCGTGTTCCGCACCGACATGCGCCTTCGGCCCTATGGCTCGTCGGGGTCGCTGGTGTTCAGCTTCAATGCGCTGGAGCAGTACTACCAGGACCAGGGGCGTGACTGGGAACGCTACGCCATGATCAAGGCGCGGGTGGTCGGCGGCGATCAGGTGGCGGGGGCGCAGTTGTTGGAGATGCTGCGGCCATTCGTTTACCGGCGTTACCTGGACTTTTCCGCCATCGAAGCCCTGCGCACCATGAAACAACTGATCCAGCAGGAAGTGCGGCGCAAGGGCATGGCCGAGAACATCAAGCTTGGCGCCGGTGGCATTCGCGAGGTGGAGTTCATCGCCCAGGCGTTCCAGCTGATCCATGGCGGGCGTGACCTCAGCCTGCAGCAGCGCTCGCTGCTGAAAGTCCTCGCGACCCTGGAGGGGCAGGGCTACCTGCCGCCAGCGGTGGTGGCTGAACTGCTGCAGGGCTACGAATTCCTGCGCTACACCGAGCACGCCCTGCAGGCCATCGATGACCGGCAGACGCAGATGCTGCCGGATGACCCGAAGGATAGGGCGCGCGTTGCCTTTATTCTCGGCTTCGACAGCTGGGATGCCTTCCATGAGCGCCTGATGCACTGGCGCGGGCGTGTCGATTGGCACTTCCGCCAGGTGATTGCCGACCCGGACGAAGACGAGGACGGTAGCGCGGCCGAAGAAACCGTCGGTGGCGAATGGATGCCGCTCTGGAGCGATGCCCAGGATGAAGAGGCTGCCTGCCGCCAGCTGGCCGAGGCTGGCTTCAGCAATCCTCAGTCGGCCTGGCAGCGGCTGGCCGGGCTGCGCAACGGCAACCAGGTGCGTGCGATGCAGCGTCTGGGCCGCGAGCGCCTGGATGCCTTCATTCCGCGCCTGCTGGCTCAGGCGGTCGAGCATGACAATCCGGACCTGGTGCTGGAGCGCGTACTGCCGCTGATCGAGGCTGTGGCGCGTCGTTCGGCTTACCTGGTGCTGCTGACCGAGAACCCCAGTGCCCTGCAGCGCTTGCTGACGCTGTGCGCGGCCAGCCCATGGATAGCCGAGCAGATCGCCCGGTTCCCGCTGTTGCTCGATGAGCTGCTGAACGAAGGTCGTCTGTTCAGCCCGCCGCTGGCGCCCGAACTGGCGGCTGAACTGCGCGAGCGGTTGATCCGCATCCCGGAGGAGGATCTGGAGCAGCAGATGGAAGCGCTGCGCCACTTCAAGCTGGCCCACAGCTTGCGGGTGGCTGCATCGGAAATCGCCGGCAACCTGCCACTGATGAAGGTCAGCGACTACCTGACCTGGCTGGCAGAGGCGATCCTCGACCAGGTGCTGGCCCTGGCCTGGCGGCACACGGTGGCCCGGCACGGTACGCCGCGCCGGGCAGATGGCAGCCCGTGCGACCCTGATTTCATCATCGTGGGCTATGGCAAGGTCGGCGGCCTGGAATTCGGTCATGGTTCTGACCTGGACCTGGTCTTCGTGCATGACGGGGACCCGCAGGCCGAGACCGATGGCGCCAAGCCCATCGACGGCGCGCAGTTCTTCACCCGCCTGGGGCAGCGCATCATTCACCTGCTGACCACCCAGACCAACTCCGGGCAGCTGTACGAGGTCGACATGCGACTGCGGCCCTCCGGGGCTTCGGGGTTGCTGGTCAGTTCCCTTGGCGCTTTCCAGCGTTATCAGGAGAGCGAAGCCTGGACCTGGGAGCACCAGGCGCTGGTGCGCGCCCGGGTACTGGTAGGCTGTTCGCGGGTCGGCAAGGCCTTTGAGGCGGTGCGTGCCGCGGTACTGGGGCGCGAGCGCGATCTGCAGGGGCTGCGCACGGAAGTCAGCGAGATGCGGGCCAAAATGCGCAGCACGCTGGGCAGCGCCATCACGGCAGCCGGGACCGCTGCAAATGCCTTCGAAGCCACGTCCCCCTTCGATCTGAAGCAGGACGCCGGTGGTATCGTCGATATTGAATTTATGGTGCAATACGCGGCCCTGGCCTGGTCGCACCAGTACCCGGAGCTGCTCGAATTCACCGACAACATCCGCATTCTGGAAGGCCTGGAGCGGACGGGGTTGGTGAATGGCGACGATGCCCGTCTGCTGCGAGAGGTCTACAAGGCCTACCGCTCCGCTGCACATCGCCAGGCCCTGCAAAAGCAGCCGGGCGTGGTCAGCGGGGACCAGTTCCACGAGGAGCGCCGCAGTGTGCTGCGCATCTGGCGTGAGCTGGGACTGAATTGAGCGAGTGGGGTGCTGCGGCGCCCGGCTCGGTGTGTGTATGAACCCTATTGAGGAGCAGGCAACTATGTCGATGGCCGATCGTGATGGCGTGATTTGGTATGACGGCGAACTGGTGCCGTGGCGCAACGCGACTACCCACGTGCTGACCCATACCCTGCATTACGGCATGGGCGTGTTCGAAGGTGTTCGTGCCTACAACACCCCGAATGGCACTGCCATTTTCCGCCTTGAAGCGCACACCGATCGTCTGTTCGACTCCGCTCACATCATGGGCATGAAGATCCCTTTCACCAAGGAAGAGATCAACGAGGCCACCCGCGCTGCCGTGCGCGAGAACAACCTGGAAAGCGCCTACATCCGTCCGATGGTGTTCTACGGATCCGAAGCCATGGGCCTGCGCGCCAGCGGTCTGAAGGTTCAGGTGATCGTCGCGGCCTGGAACTGGGGCGCCTACATGGGCGATGAGGCCCTGCAGGTCGGTATCAAGGTCCGCACCAGCTCCTTCACTCGTCATCACGTCAACATTTCGATGACCCGTGCCAAGGCCAACGGTAATTACATCAACTCGATGCTGGCCCTGCAGGAAGCCATTTCCGGTGGCGCCGACGAAGCCATGCTGCTGGATACCGAAGGCTACGTGGCCGAGGGTTCCGGGGAAAACATCTTCCTGGTCAAGAACGGTGTGGTCTACACCCCTGAAGTCACCTCGTGCCTGAACGGGATCACCCGCAACACCATCCTGACCCTGGCCGAGGAACTGGGCATCAAGGTGATCGAGAAGCGCATCACCCGTGACGAGGTGTACATCGCCGACGAGGCCTTCTTCACCGGCACCGCCGCCGAAGTCACGCCGATCCGCGAAGTCGACGGTCGCCCGATCGGCGCCGGCCGCCGTGGTCCGGTCACCGAAAAACTGCAGACCGCCTATTTCGACCTGGTAACAGGCAAGACCAGCAACCATGCCGAGTGGCGTACGCTGGTCAAATAAGGCTGAGTGCGGTCCTGGCAGCGTTCCGGACGGGTTGATCCCGGCCGGTTCAGTCTGCCACGACCGGCATGTCGAGCATGTCCGGGAGGCGAAAGCCTCCCTGATCGTTTCTGGAAACCGTATGAACATACTGATCGTGGGCCCCAGCTGGGTGGGTGACATGGTGATGGCGCAGACGCTGTTTCAGTGTTTGAAACAGCGCCATCCCGACTGCCAGATCGACGTGCTGGCACCTGACTGGAGTCGGCCGATTCTCGAACGCATGCCCGAAGTGCGGAGCGCCCTGAGTTTTCCGCTGGGGCATGGCGTGCTGGAACTGGCGACCCGTCGGCGGATCGGCAAGTCCCTGGCTGGCCAGTACGATCAGGCGATTCTGCTGCCCAATTCGCTGAAGTCGGCGCTGGTGCCGTTCTTCGCCGGTATTCCGAAACGCACGGGCTGGAAGGGCGAGATGCGCTACGGCCTGCTCAACGACGTGCGCACCCTGGACAAGACACGCTACCCGCTGATGATCGAGCGGTTCATGGCCCTGGCCTACGAGCCGGGCGCCGAGCTGCCCGCGGTCTATCCGCGACCGGACCTGCGCATCGACCCGGTTACCCGCGATGCGGCGCTGAACAAGTTCGGCCTGACCCTTGACCGTCCCGTGTTGACGCTGTGCCCGGGGGCGGAGTTCGGCGAGGCCAAGCGCTGGCCGAGCGAGCACTACGCCAAGGTCGCCGAGTTGAAGATTCGGGCTGGCTGGCAGGTCTGGCTGTTTGGCTCGAAAAACGATCACCCGGTCGGTGAGGCGATTCGCGAGCGTCTGATTCCCGGCTTGCGCGAAGAGGCTGTCAACCTGTCCGGCGAAACCAGCCTGGCCGAGGCCATCGACCTGCTGTCCTGTGCCGGTGCCGTGGTGTCCAACGACTCCGGCCTGATGCACGTGGCTGCCGCGCTGAACCGCCCCCTGGTCTCGGTGTATGGTTCGACCTCGCCGGAGTTCACGCCGCCGCTCGCCGACCAGGTGGAAGTCGTCCGCCTTGGCCTGGATTGCAGCCCCTGCTTTGACCGCACCTGCCGGTTCGGCCACTACAACTGCCTGCGCGAGCTGAAGCCGCGCCCGGTGGTCGAGGCCCTGAACCGACTGGCGCCCGACCCGGTCGAGATCGACTGATGCGGGTGTTGCTGATCAAGACCTCGTCGCTCGGTGATGTGATTCATACGTTGCCGGCGCTCACCGATGCGGCGAAGGCCATCCCGGGTATCCAGTTCGACTGGGTGGTGGAAGAGGGCTTCGCCGAAATACCGGCGTGGCATCCGGCGGTGGCCCAGGTGATCCCTGTGGCGATCCGCCGCTGGCGCAAGCACCTGTGGCAAACGCTGAAGACCGGCGAGTGGTCGCGCTTCAAGGCCCGCCTGCGCGAAACCCGCTATGACCTGGTGATCGACGCTCAGGGGTTGTTGAAAAGTGCCTGGCTGACCCGCTATGTGAAGGCGCCGGTCGCTGGTCTGGACCGCGATTCTGCCCGGGAGCCGATGGCGTCGCGCTTCTACGATCGGCGCTACGTCGTGTCGCGTGAACAGCATGCGATCGAGCGCGTTCGCCAACTGTTCGCCCAGGCCCTGGATTACCCAGTACCGACCACCATCGGTGACTACGGGCTGAACCGCGCCCAGTTGGCCGCGCCGGCTGAACAGCCGTACCTGGTGTTCCTGCATGGCACCACCTGGCCCAGCAAGCACTGGCCGGAAGCCTATTGGCGCGAGCTGGCCGAGCGGATGGACGCCCTCGGCTGGGCGGTGCGTCTGCCCTGGGGTAACGAGACAGAGAGGGCAAGGGCCGAGCGCATCGTCGCCGGGCTTGAGCGCGCTGCACTCTTGCCCAAACTGAACCTGGCGGGCGTGGCGCGGGTGATCGCCGGGGCGACTGCTTGCGTAGCGGTGGACACCGGTCTCGGCCATCTGGCCGCTGCCCTCGACGTACCAAGCATCTCCCTCTACGGGCCGACCCTGCCGGGCCGCGTGGGGGCCTACGGGCGCTCACAGATTCACCTGTGCGCCACCGGCCCCGATGCCGGGCTCGGTGACCGCCACAAACCCTGCTTCGATGACCTGTTGCCCGAGCGGGTGGCGACGGAGTTGCACGCATTGTTGCTGGCACCGTCCAGCGTGTTCGAGGGGCAAGCCTGATGCAGTTGGCCTTCATCCTGTACAAGTACTTTCCCTACGGTGGCCTGCAGCGCGATTTCCTGCGCATCGCCCTGGAGTGCCAGCAGCGCGGGCACAGCATTCGCGTCTACACGCCGATCTGGGAGGGCGAGATTCCCGAGGGTTTCGAGGTCGTGGTGGTGCCGGTCAAGGCGTTGTTCAACCACAAGCGCAACGAAAAGCTGACCGCCTGGGTCGAGGCTGACCTGGCCAAGCGCCCGGTGGATCGCGTCATCGGTTTCAACAAGATGCCCGGGTTGGACGTGTACTACGCCGCCGACGGCTGCTTCGAGGACAAGGCGCAGACCCTGCGTAACCCGCTGTACAGGCGCTGGGGCCGCTACCGACACTTTGCCGACTACGAGCGTGCGGTGTTCGCCCCCGAGTCGAAGACCGAGATCCTGATGATCTCCGAGGTGCAGCAGCCACTGTTCGTCAAACACTACGCCACCCCGGCTGCGCGCTTTCACCTGCTGCCGCCCGGGATTGCCGCGGACCGTCGGGCGCCAGCCAATGCTGCCGAAATTCGTGCCGAGTTCCGCCGGGAGTTCAAGCTGGCCGACGACGATCTGCTGCTGGTGCAGATCGGCTCGGGTTTCAAGACCAAGGGCCTGGACCGTAGCCTCAAGGCCGTCGCCGCGTTGCCGCGTGAGCTGCGCAAGCGCACCCGGCTGGTCGTCATCGGCCAGGATGACCCCAAGCCGTTCCTGTTGCAGATCAAGGCCCTGGGTATTTCCGACAACGTACAGATTCTCAAGGGCCGCAGCGATATTCCCCGCTTCCTGCTGGGCGCCGACCTGCTGATCCACCCCGCCTATAACGAGAACACCGGCACGGTGCTGCTCGAGGCGCTGGTGGCCGGGTTGCCGGTGTTGGTGACCGATGTTTGCGGTTATGCCCATTACATCGCCGAAGCCGATGCGGGGCGTGTGCTGCCGAGCCCGTTCGAGCAGGAGCGCCTCAATCGCCTGCTGGTGGAGATGCTCGCCGACGACGCACAGCGCGCGCGCTGGCAGCAGAACGGCTTGGCGTTCGCGGACTCGGCGGACCTCTACTCCATGCCGCAGCGGGCGGCCGATGTCATCCTCGCGGAGCGCCCATGAAGCTGCTGCTGAGCGAACCGTTCAAGACGCTGTGGGCCGGGCAGGACCCTTTCGTCGCCGTGGAGGCCTTGCAGGGCAAGGTCTATCGCGAACTGGAAGGGCGCCGCACGTTGCGCACGGAAGTGGCGGGGCGTGGTTATTTCGTCAAGATCCATCGCGGTATCGGCTGGGGTGAGATCGCCAAGAACCTGCTGTCCGCCAGGCTGCCGGTGCTGGGCGCAGGGCAGGAGTGGCGGGCGATTCAGCGCCTGACCGAAGTCGGTGTGCCGACCATGACCGCCGTGGCTTACGGCGAGCGCGGCAGCAACCCGGCGGCGCAGCATTCGTTCATCGTCACCGAAGAATTGGCGCCGACCACCGACCTGGAACAGCTGACCCTGAACTGGCTCGAACAACCGCCCGTGCCCGCACTCAAGCGGGCCTTGATCGTGCGGGTGGCAGAAATGACCGGTGCCATGCACCTCGCCGGGGTCAATCACCGCGACTGCTACATCTGCCATTTCATGCTGCACACCGACGTGCCGCTGGCGGTCGACACCCTGCGCCTGTCGGTCATCGATCTGCATCGTGCCCAAGTGCGGGACCAGGTGCCGCGCCGCTGGCGCGACAAGGACCTGGCCGGCCTGTATTTCTCGGCGCTGAACATCGGCCTGACCCCGCGCGACAAGCTGCGCTTCCTGCGGGCGTACTTCCAGAAGCCGTTGCGCCAGGTTCTGGCGGAGGAGGCCGTATTGCTGGCGTGGCTGGAGCGTCGTGCCGACAAGCTGTTGGAGCGTTACGCGCGCAAATACGCGCCTGGAGTCGGCAATGAGTGAGTGGCGGCTTACCGAAGGCGCCTCGCCTGCGGTCCGGCAGGCGTTCGCCGACCTGGATGCGGTGTTCGCGCTGCAAGGTGAAAATATCACCCGCGATCCCCTGTCCGAGGTGGTGCGCGTCGAGATCGAGGGCATCCGTTACTACGTCAAACGCTACCATGGCGCGGGCAAGGGCTTGCGGCGCTTCATCGGGCGACCGCGGGTCAAGGCCGAGTGGCAGAACCTTCGGTATTTCGCCAAGTGGGGCATCGCCACCGCGCCGATCGTGGCTTATGGGCTGGAGCGCAGCCTCTGGTCCTTCAAGCGGGGTGCCCTGATCACCCAGGAGCTGGTGTGCACCGATGATCTGGCGCAACTGGCTCAGCGCAACGATCCTCGTCTGAGTGATCGGCACTGGGTTGATCGCATCAGCCGGCAACTGGCCGCTGCCACCCGGACTCTGCACGAGCGCAGCTTTGCCCACAACGACCTGAAGTGGCGCAATCTGCTGGTCGACACCGAGGGCCAGCTGTTCCTGATCGACTGCCCCACGGGCAGCTTCTGGTGGGGTCATCTGCTGCGCTACCGCATCATCAAGGACCTGGCGTGCCTGGACAAGGTGGCCAAGTACACGCTGTCACGCACCCAGCGTCTGCGCTTCTATCTTCAGTATTGCGGGCGTCCGAACCTGACGCCTGAGGACAAGCCGCGGATTCGGCGGATCGTCAAATTTTTCGAGGGACGTGAATGAAGGATTTTATCGCCAAGGAAGAGCAGGCTCTGCTCGAACGGCATGACCTGGCCAGTTTCGAGGCGCTGTGGGCGCTGAAGCTGGAAGCAGTGGACGAACCGAACAATGCCCGGGGTGGCTGGAGCAGTGTGTACCGGCTGGAGCTGGATGGGGCTGCGTTCTACCTCAAGCGGCAGAGCAATTACCTGTCGCGCAGCCTGCTGCACCCGTTCGGCGAACCGACCTTCGCCCGTGAATTTCGCAATATCCAGCGCTACCACGCGCTGGGCATCCCCGCCCTGCAGGCCGTGTTCTTTGCCGAACGCAAGGTGGAAGGGGAGCATCGCGCCATCCTGATGACCCGTGCGCTGGACGGCTGGCAGGATCTGCATGAATGGTTGCGCACCTGGTCCGAGCAGCCTGCCGCCACACGTCAGGGGATCGTCGATGCCTGCGGGCAGCTCGCGCGCCAGCTGCACGCCTGTGGCCAGGTGCACGGCTGTTTCTACCCCAAGCACATCTTTCTGCGTCGGCAGGGCGATGGCTTCGCGGCCCAACTGATCGACCTGGAAAAGACCCGCTCGTTGCTGCTGGGCAAGCACGACCGCGTCAAGGACCTCGAACCCCTGGTTCGGCGTGCCTCGGCCTGGAGCAATGAGGACATACGGGGACTGCTGGAGGCCTATCTGGATTCTGCGGAGGGGCTTGAGCAGTGGCAGGACCATCTGGGGCGGCGTCAGCGCAACAAGGAGTCGCGCGGATGAAGCTGGCTGAATTGCAGCAGGCCGGGCGTGCGCCCGCCATGCCCCTGACCATCGAGGGCGTGGCCGGGGCGCCGTTGTACCTGGAGCAATTGCTGCGGGTCCTGCCCGGCCAGCGCTATGTGGCGCGGGCGCAGTGGCAGGGGCGCAGGGTGTTGGCCAAGTTGCTGGTGGGCGGCAAGGCGGAGCGTCATTTCGGCCGAGAAGTCGAGGGTGCACACCTGCTGGCGGAGCAGGGTATGCCCACGCCCGCGCTGCTGGCGCAAGGCGTGAACGCTGAAGGTGGCTGGCTGCTGTTCGAGTTCATCGATAATGCTCCGAGCGTGGCTGATGAATGGGACGCACTGGCTCCTCAGGCGGGCTTGAGCGATGAGCGTCAGGCGCTGTTGGGCGAGGTGCTGGCCATTGTCGCCCAGCTCCACCTCAAGGGCCTGTGGCAGGACGATCTGCACCTGGACAACCTGCTGCGCCATGACGGCCAACTGCTGCTGATCGACGGCGGCGGCATTCGCGCGCAGAACCCGGGACAGCCACTGTCGCGGGACAAGGTGCTGTCCAACCTCGGGGTGTTCTTCGGCCAACTGCCGGCCGAGCTGGACCCGCACCTTGAAGAGCTGCTGGTGCATTACCTGCTGGTGAATGGCGAGCACGCCTTGCCGCTGGAAGCGCTGCTCAAGGAAGTGGCGGCGGTCAGGCGGTGGCGTTTGCGCGACTATCTGCGCAAGATCGCCCGTGATTGCAGCCTGTTCAGCGTACATCGCAGCCATTCGCTGTTCCGGGCGGTGCGCCGCGAAGACGAGGCGCTGGTCGGACCGTTGCTGGAGCAAGCCGATGCGGCCCTGGCGCAGGGCCGAGCCTTGAAGCAGGGTGGTTCTTCCACGGTGGCGCTGGTCGATGTGGGCGGGCGCCGGCTGGTGATCAAGCGCTACAACATCAAAGGCATTCTGCATTGGCTCAAGCGCTGCCTGCAGCCGAGCCGTGCCTGGCACAGCTGGCGTGAAGGTAATCGCCTGGGTTTTCTCGGCATTGCCACCCCGAGGCCGCTGGGCATGCTGGAGCTGCGAACGTTCTGGTTGCGCCGTCGCGCGTATCTGATTACCGAACATGCAGCCGGTGAGGATATAATCGCCCGTTTCAAGCCGTACCTGGACGAGGCCCGCGTGCCCCCAGAGCCCGAGCTTGAAGCGCTGGATGAGCTATTTTCGGCCTTGCTGCGCGAGCGCATCAGCCACGGTGACCTCAAAGGCACCAACGTATTGTGGCAAGCGGGGCGCTGGTCCCTGATCGACCTGGATGCCATGCACCAGCACAGCAGCGACAGCCGTTTTGCACCTGCTTACGCCCGGGACCGCGCGCGTTTTCTGCGCAACTGGCCGGCTGACAGCGCTTTGTATCAATTGCTCGATAAACGTATACCCCTGACCAGTCTTGTGCCTGAAGCGTAAGGCTGGCGTGCAGCCCCTGAGGGGGCCCAATTTAACGGAGGCCGTTGCGTCAAGGCAGCGGCAGATTTGAAGAGGCTTTTCCTGTGGCATTGACGATTCTTGGCCTTTCCGGCGCGCTCAGCCATGACCCATCCGCTGCGTTGTATATCGACGGCAAGCTGATTGCGGCCGCTGAAGAAGAGCGCTTCGTACGCGACAAGCACGCGAAGAACCGCATGCCCTACGAGTCGGCCAAGTTCTGCCTCGAACAGGCCGGAATCAAGCCGTCCGACGTCGACGTGGTGGCCATTCCCTTCGCCCCGATCAGCCTCTTCGGCAAGGCCCGTTGGCACTATGCCAAGCGCTACTGGTACGCCCCTGACCGTTCGCTCGATGCGGTACTCATGGGCAACCGCCGTTACAAGCGTTACCGCAAGAAGATCGTCTGGTGCCTGGAGCAACTGGGCTTCGACCCGAAGAAGATCAAGATCGAGCCGGTGGAACACCACCTGGCCCACGCCTCCAGCGCCTATCACTGCTCCGGCTTCACCGAGAAGACCGCGATCATGGGCATCGACGGCAAGGGCGAGTACGCCACGACCTTCTTCGGTTACGGTGAAAACGGCACGATTCACAAGATCAAGGAATTCTACGATCCGGATTCGCTGGGCGGCCTGTATGGCGCGATCACCGAGTTCCTCGGCTTCGAGATGCTCGATGGCGAATTCAAGGTCATGGGCATGGCGCCGTATGGCGATGCGTCCAAGTACGATTTCTCCCGCCTGGCGAAATTCGAGAATGGCGAGCTGGTGATCAACACCGAGTACGCGAATGTCATCGGCCTGCGTCGCTACAAGGAAAGCGGCAAAGGCTTCTACTTCTCGAAGAAACTGATCGAGTGGCTGGGGCCCAAGCGCGAAGGCGACATCGCCGACGACCCGTACATCCACTACGCGGCCAGCATGCAGGCGCTGTTCGAAAAGCTCGCGCTGCAGATGATGGACCACTATCTGGGTGACATTCTTCGCGAAACCGGCAAGATCGCTTTCGCCGGCGGCTGTGCGCTCAACGTCAAGCTGAACCAGAAAATCATCGCGCGGCCCGAGGTCAAGGAGCTGTTCGTGCAGCCCGCCTCCGGTGATGCCGGCACCTCGGTCGGCGCCGCTGCCTATGTATCGCACAAGCGCGGCGTGCCGGTGGAGAAGATGGAACACGTCTATCTCGGCCCGGCGTACAGCAACGAAGATGTCATCGCGGCCTGTGCACGTCACCCGAATGCGCCGAAATGGCAGCAGATCGACGATATGCCGCAGCGTATCGCCCAGATCATGGTCGACGGCAACCCGGTCGCCTGGTTCCAGGGCCGTATGGAATTCGGTCCGCGCGCCCTGGGTGGCCGTTCGATCATCGGTTGCCCGAGCATCCCGGGCGTGGCCGACCGCATCAACGAACAGATCAAGTTCCGCGAGCGCTGGCGCCCCTTCTGCCCGTCGATGCTCGACACCGTGGGCCCACAGATGCTCAAGGTCGATCACCCGTCGCCATTCATGACCTTCACCTTCGAAGTGAACGAAGAGTGGAAGACCCGTGTGAGCGAAGTGGTGCACGAAGACGGCACGTCACGCGCCCAGGTCCTCAAGCGCGAGTACAACCCGCGCTACTACGACATGATGCTGGAACTGGAAAAACTGACGGGTAACGGTGTTTCGCTGAATACCTCCCTCAATCGCCGCGGCGAGCCGATGATCTGTTCACCGAAGGATGCGTTGGACATGTTCTACGGCTCTGACCTGCAGTACCTGATCATGGAAGACATTCTTGTCGTAAAAGAGTAGTAATCGGATGACTGTCGAGACGCATAAAGGGATTTTGCAGGAGCGCGAAGGAGCGCGGATCAGTCGCTTCGACTGTCATATCGCATTAGTGCCTTCTCTCGGGTTGGGCGATAGCCTGATTTACCTGGTCGTGGCCAATAACTTGGCGCGGGCCGGCTACCGTGTGACGATGTTGAGCAACCACCTGGCGCATTTTGCCGGCTGGTTGCCGAACTTCGCCGTGCTGCCGTTTCCCACGCCCGAAGAAACGCAGAGCCTCGCCGATGACTACGACCTCGTCCTGTCCGACTGCGGTGGCATTGTGGTCGGCATTGACCAGGATCCGCAGCAGTTGGCGAAGCAGTATGTCTTCGTGGGCACGCTTCGCGTCGATCCCGCCTATATCCATGACCATACAGCTCGCGTCGAGCAACGCTGTGGGCCTGAAAAGGCCGCACTGATGAGCGCGCTGTCCCGCTGCGCTGGACCGATGCGCGTGATTGATGACCCCTGCGTCACCATGGTCGAGCAGGCTGTGGCGTTCTGCAGGAGCAAGCTGGCCATCGAGCAGGCGTCATGCGACCCGGGCTTCAGCATTCCCGCTGACTTTGTCGCGCGTCGTCATGCTCAGCGGGTCATGCTGCACCCGACGTCCTATAACCGGAAGAAGAATTGGCCGGTCCAGAAGTATCTGCGCCTTGCCCATCGACTCAAGCGGCAGGGTTATGACCCGCAATTCGTTCTTTCTCCAAAGGAGCGAGCCGAGTGGAGTGAACAGTTGGGCGATGCCTTTCTGATTCCGCAGTTCGCCAATGTCCGGGAGCTGGCGGCCTACCTCTATGAGTCGGGCTATATAATTGGTAATGATTCGGGCGTCGGGCACCTGGCGGCCGCCCTCGGTGTGCCGGTATTGACGGTGTACCGCAAGCGTCGCGATGGTTTTTGCTGGCGGCCGGGCTGGGGTAAGAACGCAGTGGTACGCCCCCGTATTTCTCTAGGCGCAGTAAAAAATGCCTGGATGTATTTCCTCAGCGTAGGACGGGTGGAAAGAGCGTTCGAACGGCTGGTTGCCAAGAGTGAGGTACGTGTTTGATGGGTATCCCTGGCAATAGCTCGGGCATCACGCTTTCAGTGGTAATTCCAGCCTACAACTATGCGGCCGTGCTGCCGCGCGCAATCGAGTCCGTACTGGCCCAGGCCGAATCCGCTGGCTCAATGGAATTGCTCGTCGTCGACGACGGTTCGATCGATGACACCGCTGCGGTGCTGGAGCAACTGCAGGGGCGTTATCCGGGGCGTTTTCGTGCGCTGCGAAAACGTAATGGGGGCGCCTCCTCCGCTCGCAACCTGGGCATCCGGGAGGCCGCCGGAGACTATCTGCTGTTCCTGGACGCCGACGATGAATTGGCACCCGGTGCGCTGCAGGCCCTGAGTGAACACCTGGCGGAATACCCGCATACGCGCCTGGTTATCGGTGGGCACACAGGTGTTTCACCCGACGGCAAGCGTCGGGAGCACCTGCCGGATTCGCTTCCGGAGGACCCGGTACAGCGTCTGCGTGCCTATCTGCTGGACAAGCGCCTGGCGCTGTCCAATGGCGCTTGCGTCATGCACCGCGAGGTATTCGAGCGGGGCGATTATCCCGAGCAATTTCGCAGTGCCGAGGATATCCCTGTGTTCGCCCAGGCCGTGGCCAACTATCCCTGTTCGTTGATCGACCGATCCTTGGCGTTGGTCCACAAGCACGATGACAGCCTGCGGCATCAGTTCAGCCACGCCAAGGCCGGTGGGCTGGCGCTGGTCGATGAGGTGTTTTCTCCCCGTCGGTTGGATCAGCGTTTTCAGGAGCTGAAGGGCGAGTTTTACGTGCAACGAAGCTTATCGCTGTTTCGTAGCGCTTACGTGGCGGGTGATATAGACGCCGCCAAACAGTACTTCAGTGCCGCCTTACGTTGTGACTGGCGGGTGATATTCAAAGGATCGTATATGCGCAAGGCTGTTCGCCTGTGGCTTGGGATGGGCGTATGAGCCGGAAGATCAAGGTCCTGCAGATGCAGAACCGCTACAACGTCAACGCATCAGATTTGGCAGAGCAGGTGATCCAAGGCTTGCCTGCAGATCGCTTCGAGGTCACCACGGTTTTCCTGCGTGGCCAGCCGGGGCCAGGTGAGCCGGAAAGCCGGGCGGCCCGCTCCCTGTACCTGAACTTCAGTCAGTCAGATCTGAAAGGCTTGCGACTGCGGGCGCTCTGGCAACTCTATAGGCTGATTCGGGCGGAGCGTTTCGATGTAGTGATCGCCCATCGCTTCAAACCGATGAACATGCTGATGCTGCTCAATAGGGTGCTGCACATTCCGCTCTGCGTTGGTGTTCAGCATGGCATCGGTGATTTCGATCGCGCCTACCGCCGATGGGAAGCACGTCGGCTGTTAAGCGATAACTGGCGGGTTGTCGGCGTCTCGCGGGCGGTGCGCGACTACCTGATCGGCTGTGGTGCCGGTTTTGATGCGTCGAATACGGTGCAGATCAACAATGCGATCGATATCGAACGTGCAGAGAGCTTGCAGCACCCGCGGGAAAAGGCCCGCGGCTTGTTGGGAATTCCTGCCGATGCGTTCGTATTCGGCGCCATAGGCCGGCTGGTGCCCGTCAAGGGCCATAGCACGCTGCTGAGAGCTTTCGCCGAGATCAAGGATGTCTGCCCCACAGCCTTGCTGGTGATCATCGGCGAGGGGCGATCACGGACCGAGCTTGAAGGGCTCATTGCTGAACTGGGAATGCAGGGACGGGTTTTGCTTCTCGGGGCGAAAAATGACGCCTTGCAGTACGTGCAGGGTTTTGATGCCTTTGTCATGCCCTCCCTGAGCGAAGGCCTGCCTCTTGCGCTCCTGGAGGGCATGAGCGGGCGCCTACCTGTGATTGGTTCGGATATTGACAGCCTGAAACCCATTCTCGAGGATTGCGGGGGGCATATCTTCCCGGTCGGCGACGCCCCAGCCCTTGCGGAGCATCTGCGTGCGCTGAGCGGGCTGGATGACGCGACGCGAAATGAAGAGGGTGAACGAGCTTACCAGTACCTGTGCCGTGAACATGCGATAGAAAAGTTTCGCAGCGAATATATAAGCATTATTGAATCGTTTGAGCTGGGAGGCAGGAACAGTGCGTAATCTCTGGGATTACTTGCAAGGAGGGCGATTGGTTATCCCAGGTGTTATCTGCTTATTGGTGGGTATCTTTTTGCCAGCCAGCAAGCTTTACCATCAGGCATTGATTTTGCTGCTCTGGTTGCCAGGGTTGATACTGCTGTATGTGCACCGGCGAGAACTGAAGAACTTCGCCCATTGTTTCCTGATGTATTCCGTATTGGCTTTTCTGCTGTGGTCGCTACTTAGCGTTACGTGGTCGCCCGCCGAGGACGCCTTTCAAGACGCAAAATATATATTGTTCATCGTCATAACGCTGTGGGTGTTCATGCTGATGGGGAGGCTGCCCGAGCGAGTTCTACTCACTATCGTGGGTTACTCGGCGGCGCTGGCGGCGATGGTTGCCGGTTACGCCTGGTTCAGGACCTACCTGCTGGAGGGCATGTCCTGGCGTTATCAGATTTCCGCAGGTTGGCAACTTGATCACTCGATTCTTGCGGCGCATGTCTTCGGCTTCTTCACGATGGCGCTCTACAACCTGAGGCCTAAAAAGCCTGTTGAAAGCTTCGGCTGGTTCTTCCTGCTGTCGCTGTGCGGGGCCTATCTGCTGTTCGCTCAAAGCAAGGGTGTCTGGATTGCCTTGCTTGCCTCCGTGTTGCTCACACCGTTGTGGCGCCCTGAGCGTATCTATAAATACATTGCAGGTGCGTGCCTGTTGGCGGTGGGGCTGTTCTTTGTCATTTCGCCCGATGTCGCGACTCAGCGCGGCCTGTCTTACAGGCCGGAGTTGGTCGTTCAGGGTGTGCAGTTGTTCTTGAGCGGAAATATATTGCTGGGGCTGGGGCTGGGGCAGGAGTATTCGTTGCACCTGAGTTCTATTGACGTTTCGTTTGATCATCCTCACAACCTGTTTTTGGGCATATTGCTTCAGGTTGGGGCGGTAGGGTTCGTGTTGTGGTGCCTGATGTGGGGAAGCATCGCTGTCGGTGCTTGGCAGCGGCGAAACCTTCCCCTGGCATCAGTGGTTCTTGGGGTCTGGGTATTTGCCTCGTTTGCCCTGTTGTCGGATGGCTTCTATGTCTGGGATAAGCCCCGGGACATCTGGTTCACGACATGGATTCCTGTAGGCCTCTCGCTGGCCTTATGGCGTTTGAGCAAAAAGGTGGAGGAGCCTGCTCCATAGGGTAGGAGCCTCGCCGGCAAATGCCCTGATCCGTGTGGCGGCTTCTTTTCCCAGGGGAGCATGCTGGCGCAGCAGCCTGTTCCAATGTGCTTCTGACAGGCGCTGTGTGTCAGATGCCTGCTCAGCCCATTTGACCAGCTCATGCATGAGTGGCAAATAAACGTCCAGCTCCTCAAGCGAAATGGGGCAGTTGTTCTTCCAGAGCTGGTAGTGAATATCGATCTGCGGTTCAGTGGCGGAAAAGCCGCTGTCAATGAACGCTTCATTCAGCAAAAGTTTCAGGCTGGCTTCGTTTCGTTCTGCATGCTGCTGAGAGGCCTGCTGTGCATGTGTACGATAGTGCAGCAGGGGAAGCGGAATATTGGCCATGCGAAGGGCTGGGGCGGACAGTAACAGCGAGAGGAAGAACCCAAAGTCCTCGGCAAAGACCAGTCGTTCGTCATAGCGCAGCTCTCCAATGGCGTCGCGCCGAATCATGGCGCTCGGGTTTGCAATGGTTCTGCCTAGAAACAGGTAGTTGAACCGGAGTTCTGCATCGGAGGTGGGGTACCTGACCTCTCTCTGTTTGCTGCCAAAGGTCTTGATCCAGCTTCCGCATACATCCAGTCCATCTCGAACCATAACGCCCAACTGAGTTTCGAATCGGCTTGGTTGGCAGATGTCGTCGGCGTCCATCAATGCAATGTAATCGCCTTCGCAGTGCGTGAGGCCTAGGTTTCTTGCCGATGACACGCCGGCGTTTTCCTGTGACAGGAGTCGGATGCGGCTTTCTGTTCTTGCATACCGCTCGAGGATGTCAGACGAGCGGTCGGTGGAGCCGTCGTTGATGATAACGATCTGATCGGCTGGCCGGGTTTGTCCGAGCAGTGAATCAAGTGTTTCCTTCAGATAGGGCTCAGCGTTATAGACTGGCAGCAGGACGCTCAAGCTGCTCATGGCGTTTTCTCTTGCTTGGCGCGCTGACTTTTCGAGTCCATGAACAAGCTGCCCAGGAACTCGGAGAATTCATTCTTCTCTTTGGGGGGCAAATGTTCGCAGTAAGCGGTAATGAATTTATCGCGATGAACAGCCAGCGTTGCAACATCTGCGTTGTATCGGAACAAGTGACGGAAGTTGCGTTTTCTTTTTTGATTGCCAATGGGGTTACGCAGAATTTTCATGTCAGCAATGTCAATCAACCCCAACGGGTTTTCCGGGGTTTTCACGATATTGCCCAAGTGCAGGGAACGGAAGTAAACGCCGGAATGATGAAGCCTGGCTATGAATGCGCCAAGAGCGGCGGTCAGCGTCGCGTGGCATTCGCCCGTCTCTTGAAATGCTTGCCGCAGCGTAGCGCCCGGCAACGGCCAATAATGAACGGCGGTCCGCTCTATGCTTGCGATGGCGTAGGTAGCGATGATCGTGGGGCAGGGGATCTGAAGCGTTTTCAGACTCTCGGCATTCAGCGCGAAGCGAACTGCATAAGGCCGGTACATTTCTGAAGAAATTAAGCGTTTGCGGCGAAAGAGTTTGAGAAAACTGCCATCGGACAATTTCAGGACTTTCTCTCCATGATGATCGGCCTCAATCAACTCAGCATGCTGGCGAAGTGACAGGAACTGCTCATTGGAGATAGGTGTCATGGCGAAGTTCGGGTCTACAAACGGGGATGCGGCAGTCTACCCGATTGGTCGTAAGCAGGTCAGGTGGCTATGTTAAGCTTTCGCATTCATCGGATCGTGAGCAGCACTGAATGAGCACAACAGAGCCTGGGCCTACCTCCAGTCTAAAAATCTACCTTCGCCTACTGGGTTACGTGCGCCCGTATATAGGCATGTTCCTGATCAGTATCCTGGGCTACATCATCTTTGCGTCGACCCAGCCGATGCTGGCGGGCATTCTCAAGTATTTCGTGGATGGCCTGTCCAATCCTGAGGTCGTGTTGTTCCCCTCGGTGCCTTACCTGCGTGATCTGCAGCTTCTGCAGACCGTTCCGCTGCTAATCGTCCTGATCGCGGCCTGGCAAGGCGTGGGCTCATTCCTGGGTAACTATTTCCTGGCCAAGGTCTCGCTCGGCCTGGTGCATGACCTACGTATCGCCCTGTTCAACAGCCTGATGGTGTTGCCGAACCGCTATTTCGACAGCCATAACTCCGGGCACCTGATTTCCCGTATTACCTTCAACGTGACCATGGTCACTGGCGCGGCGACGGACGCCATCAAGGTGGTGATCCGTGAAGGCCTGACCATCATTTTCCTGTTCGCCTACCTGCTGTGGATGAACTGGAAACTGACCCTGGTGATGGTCGCCATCCTGCCGCTGATTGCGGTGATGGTGAGCAGTGCCAGCAAGAAATTCCGCAAGCAGAGCAAGAAGATCCAGGTGGCTATGGGCGATGTCACCCATGTCGCTTCGGAAACCATCCAGGGTTATCGCGTGGTGCGCAGTTTCGGTGGGGAAACCTATGAAGCCCAGCGTTTCACCGCCGCCAGCCAGGACAACACCGAGAAGCAGCTGCGCATGACCAAGACTGGCGCGGTGTACACGCCGATGCTGCAGCTGGTGATCTACAGCGCAATGGCCGCTCTGATGTTCCTCGTGCTGCTGCTGCGCGGCGAAGCCACGGCGGGCGACATGGTTGCCTACATCACCGCGGCCGGCTTGCTGCCCAAGCCGATTCGCCAGCTTTCCGAAGTCAGTTCGACCATCCAGAAAGGTGTGGCGGGTGCGGAGAGCATCTTCGAACAGCTCGACGAGACCCCCGAGGTCGATCAGGGCACCGTCGAGCGCGAACGCATCAGTGGCCGGCTGGAGGTGCGCAACCTGAGCTTCCAGTACCCCGGTGCCGAAAAGCCGGTGCTCAGCAATATCAGCTTCTCGGCCGAGCCGGGGCAGATGGTGGCCCTGGTGGGACGTTCCGGCAGCGGCAAGTCGACCCTGGCCAACCTGATCCCGCGTTTCTACCACCACGAAACCGGGCAGATCCTGCTCGATGGCGTGGATGTCGAGCAGTACAAGCTGCGCAACCTGCGCCGCCATATCGCGCTGGTGACCCAGCAGGTGACCCTGTTCAACGACAGTGTGGCCAGCAATATCGCCTATGGCGACCTGGCCGGCGCGCCGCGTGAGGCCATCGAGCAGGCCGTCGAGGCCGCGTACGCCAAGGAATTCATCGACAAGCTGCCCCACGGCCTGGATACAGAGGTTGGCGAAAACGGTGTGCTGCTGTCCGGTGGCCAGCGCCAGCGCCTGGCCATCGCCCGGGCCTTGCTCAAAGACGCGCCGATCCTGGTGCTGGACGAGGCCACCTCGGCCCTCGATACCGAGTCCGAGCGGCATATCCAGGCGGCGCTGGACCGCGTCATGAAGGGCCGGACCACGCTGGTCATCGCTCACCGGCTGTCGACCATCGAGAAGGCCGACATGATTCTGGTGATGGACCAGGGCTGTATCGTCGAGCGCGGTACCCATAGCGAGTTGCTGGCCCAGAATGGCTTCTACGCACGGTTGCATGCCATGGGGCTCGATGAGGGCGCGCCATTGGATATCGCCTGATAAACTACGCGCCCGCCACGTATAAGGCCCCGGAGTTCACATGAAGTTGTCCATGCCCCGTTTCGACCAAGCCCCCGTTCTGGTGGTGGGTGATGTAATGCTCGACCGTTATTGGCATGGCGGAACGTCGCGGATTTCGCCCGAGGCGCCGGTGCCGGTGGTCAAGGTCGACCAGATCGAGGACCGTCCGGGCGGAGCGGCCAACGTGGCCCTGAACATCGCGGCCCTGGGCGCGCCGGCGATTCTGGTCGGTGTCACCGGCGATGACGAAGCGGCAGAAAGCCTGGTCGACAGCCTCGCTGCCGTCGGGGTGAAAACCTACTTTCAGCGCATCAGCGACCAGCCGACCATCGTCAAGCTGCGGGTCATGAGCCGTCACCAGCAGCTGCTGCGCATGGACTTCGAAGAGCCGTTCAACACCGATGCCGACGCCCTAGCCCGTGAGGTCGAAGGGTTGCTGGCAGGGGTCAAGGTGCTGGTGCTGTCGGACTACGGCAAGGGCGCGCTGAAGAACCACCAGGTACTGGTCCAGGCAGCCCGCAAGCACGGTATTCCGGTGCTGGCCGACCCCAAGGGCAAGGATTTCTCCATCTACCGTGGCGCCAGCCTGATCACGCCGAACCTCAGCGAGTTCGAAATCATCGTGGGCCGTTGTGTCGACGAGGCTGACCTGGTTGCCAAGGGCGCCAAGCTGATGCGTGAGCTGGAGTTGGGCGCGTTGCTGGTTACCCGTGGCGAGCACGGCATGACCCTGCTGCGCCCCGACCATGCGCCGCTACACCTCCCGGCCCGGGCGCGGGAAGTATTCGATGTTACCGGTGCCGGCGATACCGTGATTTCCACCTTGGCGGCAGCGATTGCCGCAGGCGAAGAGCTGCCGCAGGCGGTGGCCCTGGCCAACCTGGCTGCCGGTATCGTGGTCGGCAAGCTGGGTACGGCTGCCATCAGTGCGCCAGAGCTGCGCCGCGCCGTGCAGCGTGAAGAAGGCTCCGAGCGCGGTGTTCTGAGCTTGGAGCAACTGCTGGTAGCGATCGACGATGCACGCGCCCACGGCGAGAAAATCGTGTTCACCAACGGCTGCTTCGACATCCTGCACGCCGGCCATGTGACCTACCTGGAGCAGGCCCGCGCCCAAGGCGATCGCCTGGTCCTGGCGGTCAACGATGATGCCTCGGTCAGCCGCCTCAAAGGCCCAGGCCGTCCGATCAACTCGGTGGATCGCCGCATGGCGGTGCTGGCTGGCCTGGGTGCGGTGGACTGGGTCGTGAGCTTTGCCGAAGACACGCCTGAACGCCTGCTCAAGCAGGTGAAGCCGGATGTGCTGGTTAAAGGCGGTGATTACGGCATCGAGCAAGTGGTCGGTGCGGATATCGTCACTGCCTACGGTGGTGAAGTCCGTGTGCTCGGTCTGGTGGAAAACAGCTCCACCACGGCCATCGTCGAGAAGATCCGCAGCAAATGACGTCTGTCAGGGGCGACTGGCCAAGCTGCCAGTCACCCCTGGCGGCGTGGTCATAGTCGGGCGCGAGCACCGCGCGCATCATTTCTGGCACCTCATCCGCTCTGGAGCGAGTTGTCATGACCACCGACGTACAGGGCCGTGCCCTGGCTATGTTGAATCGGGTTGCCCAGGCCGACTGGCCGGATCGCCTGAATCTGCGCAAACCCTTCGAAAAACTCGTCTACACCGGTAGTCGCGCGGGCTTTCGCCTGATCGCTCAGCGGGCGCACACGTCTCCTTCGCAAACCCCTCGAGCGCCGCGCCGCGACGATTTGTTCGATCTGTCCCTGACCGACGAGCAGCAGATGCTGGTCGATATGCTTGAAGGCTTTGCGGCCGATGTGCTTCGCCCCCTGGCCCATGACGCCGATGCCAACGCGGCGCTCCCGGCCGCCCTGCTCAATCAGGCCGAAGAACTGGGGCTCGCCCACTACGGCGTGAACGAAGCCCATGGCGGTATGGCCGGCCCCCGTACCACCCTGAGCAATGCGCTGATTGCCGAAGCCCTGGCCAAGGGCGATCTGTCCCTGGCGGCCGCGCTGCTGGTACCGCTGTCGGCGGCCAACTGCATCCGGCGCTGGGGCTCGCCGGCGCAGCACGCGCACTGGTTGCCGCGTTTCGTCGAGCCGGGTGGCGCGCCGCTGATGGCCATCGCGGTCGGTGAAGCTGCACCGTTGTTCGATCCCCAGCGATTGGCGGCCCGGGCCCGGCGTCGCGGCAAGCACTACCTGCTGAGTGGTGAAAAGTGCCTGGTGGTGCGAGGCCTGGACGCCAGCCACCTGATCGTCGCCGCGCAGGCCGAGGAGGGTCCGGCGTTGTTCGTGGTAGAGGTCGGCTCGAGCGGGGTGCGGCGCTATCCAGCTCCGGCCATGGGGCTCAAGGCCTGTGGCACGGCGCGGGTGGTGCTGCGTCAGGTCAAGGTGCCGCTGGAGGCTCGTCTCAGCGGTGAGTCGTTCGATTACCAGGCTTTTCTCGACCACGCGACGCTGGCCTGGTGCGCCCTGGCGGTTGGCACCTGCCAGGCGGCGCTGGAGTACGTCAGCACCTATTGCAATGAGCGGGTCGCGTTCGGTGAGCCGATCAGCCATCGCCAGGGCGTGGCGTTCATGGTGGCGGACATCGCCGTGGAGCTGGATGCCATGCGCCTGATGGTCTGGCGTGCCTGTGCGCGGGCCGAACAGGGCCTGCCGTTTCGCCGCGAAGCCTACCTGGCGCGCCTGTTGTGCGCGGAGAAAGCCATGAAAATTGGCACGGACGCGGTGCAACTGCTCGGCGGTCACGGGTTCACCAAGGAACACCCGGCCGAGCGCTGGTACCGCGACCTGCGAGCGGTGGGGTTGATGAGTGGTTTGCAGCTATGACCAGCCCCTTCATCGGTTGCAATGACCGTGGACAGCGCACGCGCGGGGCAGCCCGCACGGAGGATGCATGAACCTGGAAACCCCGAAGAAATTCCGTGGCCTGGTCAAGCAGGCCCATCAGGTGGCGGAGAACTACTTCCGGCCCATCTCGCGCAAGTACGACAAGGCCGAGCACGCCTACCCCAAGGAGCTGGACCTGCTCGCGGCCCTGCTTGACGGCATGAACGCCGGCTCGCCCGATGCTATCGGCGCCAGTTCGGCGAGCAAGCGCGGTGCCGCGCGGGAGCAGGAGGCGGGCGTGAAGAACGGCGGTAATCTGGCGGCCCTGCTGGGCGTGATGGAATTGTGCTGGGGCGATGTCGGCCTGCTGCTGGCCATGCCGCGCCAGGGCTTGGGCAATGCGGCCATCGCAGCGGTAGCCAATGACGAGCAGTTGCAGCGGTTCGGCGGGACCTGGGCCTCCATGGCCATCACCGAACCGGGTTGCGGCTCGGACTCGGCAGCCATCCGCACCACAGCGGTGAAGGACGGCGATCACTATGTGCTCAACGGCGAAAAGATCTTCGTCACCTCCGGCGAGCGGGCCGATGCGGTGGTGGTCTGGGCAACCCTGGACAAAAGCCTGGGGCGGGCGGCGATCAAGTCGTTCGTGGTCGAGCGCGGGACGCCGGGCATGTCGGTTACCCGGTTGGAGAAGAAACTCGGGATCAAGGCCTCGGACACGGCGTCGATCAGTTTCAGCGATTGCCGCATACCGGCTGCCAATCTGCTGGGCAATCCGGAAGTCGATGTGCAGAAGGGCTTCGCAGGGGTCATGGAAACCTTCGACAACACGCGGCCTCTGGTGGCGGGCATGGCAGTGGGGGTAGCCAAGGCATCCCTGGACCGAACCCGGGCGCTACTCAAGCGTGTCTGTACGCTGGATTACCGCCGGCCGCTGCTGGCCGTCAGCCATGCCGAGGCGACCCTGTACCGGTTGGAGGCCGAGTGGGAGGCGGTGCGTCTGCTGACCCTCAAGGCCGCCTGGATGGCCGACAACAAGCTGCCCAATTCCAAGGAGGCCTCGATTGCCAAGGCCAAGGCAGGACGTGTTGCCAACGAAGTGACGCTCAAGTGCGTCGAGCTGGCGGGGGCGTTGGGCTATGGCGAAGACGAGCTGCTGGAAAAGTGGGCGCGGGACTCGAAGATTCTCGACATCTTCGAGGGCACCCAGCAGATCCAGCTGCTGATCGTGGCGCGGCGGTTGCTGGGCAAGACCTCCAGCGAGCTGAAGTGACGCCGCTCAGCCCTGGCTTGCCAGGCGTTTCTCGGTCGGCGCCGGGGCTGCGGCTTTGCCCCGGGCGCTGCTTTTGGGCGCCGGTGCGCTGAGCTTCTGCTGGGCCAGCCAGTCCTTCCAGCGAATGCGCTCGTCCCGTACCAGCCAGCCGTCCTGAGCGGCGAAGCTCTCGGCCAGCCACAGGCCGCGGGTGCTGGCGGGCCTCAGCTGGCCCTTGTGCAGGGTCAGCAGCTCGGCAGTGGGTCGGCCCTGATCGAGGGGGATCAGATACAGGTCAGGCCGAGTGCGGTCGAGCCGGGCGACCAGTTGCCCCTCTTCGAGCCGCTCGTCGACATGGAACAGGCTGAGCTGCTTGCTCTCCTTGGGCAGTTCCAGGTGCAGGTCATAGACCAGTTGCAACGAGGAGGTGGGCAGGTGCACGTAGGCCCGCGGCCGTTCCATCAGGGTCAGGTTGCCACATTGCACGGGTCGGGCTGCCCCTGACAGCGGGCTGAGACGGAAATGTGTGGCCTCGCGGTAGCGCAGCGGCCCCTGGTAGGGCGTGGGCAGCCAGGTATCACCGAAGCGACCGGCCAGCCAGCCTTCGGGCGTTTCCAGCAGGCATTCCTCGGCGACTTCCTGGATAGCGGTGAGCAGCGGTAGGTTCAGTTCGTGGGCCGGCACGTACCCGGAAATCAGCTTGAGCACCACGTCGCCGCGGTCCAGGCGCCGTTGCCGCACCAGAATCCAGTATTCACGGCCCTGCCAGCTCAAGGTCAGGCGCACCGAGACGCCGAGGTTGGCCAGCTCTGCGGCGAAACGCTGACTGTCGGCAACCTCGATGGGCGCGCGCCGTTCGAGCATCTCGCGGAAATTCAGCGGCCTGCCGAGGCTCTGGTACGAAAGCCCGTCTGGCGTGGCTTCGACGAACAACGGCAGGGTCTTGAAGGTGCTGGGGTCTTTACGGATGAGCGTGCGCGGCATCTCGGCTCCTTCAGGGCATGAGGGCGGTGGCATCAACTGGCCGTGGAACACACCCGCGAGCTTCGCATACCCGGCTGATTCGCGTGTGCTTACGCAATATCCTGAATCACAGCCGCAGCGGTGGCGACATTGTGTGCAAGGTGTTTGGGGGTGATGGTGCCGATGATTGCGCTGTTCACCGCCGGATGGGCGAAGATCAGCTCAAAACTGGCGCGGACCGGGTCTTCACCGGGTGCCAGGCAGGCGTGGCCGCTGGCCAGGGCTTTCTTGATGAGAATGCCTTTGCCGTGGTGCTCAGCGTAGTCCAGAACCGGCAGTTCGCCCTGTTCGTTGAGGTTGTAGGTGACCATCGCGCAGTCGCCCTGCTCCAACGCCAGCAAGCCGCCTTCGACGGTCTTGCCCGACAGGCCGAAGCCGCGAATCTTGCCCTCGCGCTTGAGGTCGGCCAGGGTTTCGTAGAGGCCGCTGTCGCGCAGGATGGCCACATCGTTGCCGTCGGAATGCACCAGGACCAGATCGATGACGTCGGTCTGCAGGCGTTTGAGGCTGCGCTCCACGGAAAACCGCGCATGGGCGGGAGAAAAGTCGAAGTGCGATTGGCCGTTCTCGAATTCCTCGCCGACCTTGCTGACGATCACCCAGTCGTGGCGCTGGCCTTGTAGCAGCGGGCCGAGGCGGGTTTCGCTGGTGCCGTAGGCCGGCGCGGTGTCGATCAGGTTGATTCCCAGGTCGCGGGCCTGGGCGAGCAGGTTTCGCGCGGCGGCATCATCGGGAATGGTAAAGCCGTTGGGGTACTTCACGCCTTGGTCCCGACCCAGCTTCACTGTGCCCAGGCCGAGGGGCGATACCAGCAGGTCGGTGCTGCCCAGGGGGCGGTGCAGGTTGTGCAGGGTATGCATCAGAACAGCTCCTCCCAGGCGGGGCGGGCGACGGCAGGGCGCGGCAGCTCGGGCAACGGGGCATGACCTGCAGGGATCACGCCGTCGCGCTGGAACGCGGCCAGCACGCGGTCAGCGAAGTCCGGCGCCAAGGCCAGCTTGGTTGGCCAGCCCACCAGCAGGCGCTCCTGCTCGGCAAGAAAGGCGTTGTCCGGGCGCACCAGGCCGGATTGTGCCGGCTCGGCCCGGTCGACCCGCAGCGTGGCCCAGCGGGTGGCGGATTGATCGACCCATGGCAGCAGGTCGGCGACTTCCTGCTGGGCGGCACGGATCTGGGCAGCTTCGTCCCGGGCCACGCCATCGGCTTCGGCGAGGTCGCCGCCCAGGTACCAGACCCATTCGCCGTCGGCGGCCGGGTGGGTGGTCACGGTGACCCTTGGTTTTGGGCCGCCACCGAGGCAATGGGCGTACAACGGCTTCAGCGCCGGCCCCTTGGCCAGCACCATGTGCAGAGGGCGCAATTGCTGGGCCGGTTGTTCGATGCCCAGGCTCGCCAGCAGCTCGGCGTTACCGCGCCCGGCGCTGAGTACGACGCGCTGTGCGCGGATTTCGCGGCCATCGACGATCAGGCCCGTCAGCTCGTTCTGCTCACGCAGGGGCGCGATGCTCTGACCGGCCAGCAGGCTGTCACCCGCCAGATCGGCCAGGCGCTTGATCAGGCTCGGAACATCCAGCACCAGTTCGGCCAGACGATAGACCTTGCCCTTGAATTTGGGGTGTTGCAGCGCCGGAGGCAGTTGCTCGCCTTTTACCTGGTCGACCCGGCCACGCACGGCCTTGCTGGCGAAGAAACTGGTGATATTGCCGGCCAGGCTGCCTGGGGACCACAGGTAGTGAGCGTCGGACAGCAGGCGTACGCCGGTGAGGTCTAGCTCGCCGGTGCCGGCCAGCGCCTCGCGCCAGCGCCGGGGCATGTCGGCGATAGCTTCCGAGGCGCCGGTCAGGGCGCCGTGCAGCGCGTACTTGGCGCCGCCGTGGATGATGCCCTGGGACTTCACACTCTGCCCGCCACCGAGGCTGTCACGTTCCACCAGCACGGTGGAGAACCCTTGGCTACGCAGGCGTGCGTTGAGCCAGAGCCCGGCGATGCCGCCGCCGACGATCAGGACATCGGTGCTGAGAGATTGGGACATGGGCAGGTCTCGGCAGATAAACAGGCGCGCAGTATAACCCGCCCGAACGCCTCTGCCTGAGCTGCGGAAACAGCTGCGGCAATCAGTGCCCGGTGGCGCGGGAGAACAGCTGGATGACCACCACGCCGCTGACGATCAGGCCCATGCCCAGTACCGCGGGCAGGTCGAGGCGCTGGTCGTAGATGAACATCGCCGCGATGCTGACCAGTACGATGCCCAGTCCCGCCCAGATGGCGTAGGCGATGCCCACCGGGATCGTGCGCACCACCAGGATCAGCATAGTGAAGGCGATGGCGTAGCCGCCGATCACCAGCAGCAGGGGCAGCGGTTTGTTCAGGCCATCCACGGCTTTCATCGAGGTGGTAGCGACCACTTCGGCGGCGATGGCGATGGCGAGGTAGATATAGCCGGTCATGGTGACTCTCCCAAAGAATGGTGAGCATTCTAGTCCTCTGGCTGATGGGCTAAAGTGATTAGCTATCTGGATTGGAGATAGGTTGTGGATTGGAATCTTGAACAGATTCGCCTGTTCGTCAGCGTGGCCGAGGGGCGCTCGTTCTCTGCGGTCGCGCGCCGAATGAACCGCGCCCAGTCGGCGGTGAGCACGGCGATCGCGCTGCTGGAAACCGATCTGGGGGTGGTGCTGTTCGACCGCAGCAGCGGTCGCCAGCCCAGCCTGACCGAGGCCGGTGTGGCCTTGCTGGCCGAGGCACGGGAAGTGTTGCGCCAGTGCGAGCGCTTGGAGAGCCGGGCGCTGGGCCTGGTTCGTGGGGAGGAGGTGTGCCTGCGCTTGGCTCAGGACGAGGCGATGCCCTACCAGCCCGTGCTGGATAGCCTCGAAGCGCTGGCCCAGGCCTTTCCCATGCTCGAAGTGCAGATGGCCAGCGGCGCCCAGGGCGATGTGGCGCGCAAGGTGCTGGAGCGGCGTGCCGACCTGGGCCTGCTGTTCCACCACGAGCAGATGCCCGAGGCTTTAGAGCGCCAGCGCCTGGGTACCATTGAGCTGGTCACCGTGTGCGGCGCCGGTCACCCGCTGGCGCAGGCCGGTGCGGTCGACCGCCGGGTGCTGGCCAGGCACCGTCAGTTGCTGATGGCGCCCCAGGACAGCCAGTACCCCGGAACCGAGCAGATCAGCCCGACGGTCTGGCGTGCCGACAGCTTTTACGCCATGGCCGAGTTGCTGATGCGCAATCTCGGCTGGGCCTGGCTGCCGCGGCATGTGGCGCAGTACCCGACCTATCAGGGGCAGATCGTCGAACTGGCCTGTGACTGGACACCGCCGCCGCTGGTGGTCGAACTGGTCTGTCGGCGTGACGAGGCCCTGGGGCCCGCCGCGCTTTGGCTGGCAGACACATTTGCCCGGCACCTGCAGGCTGCCGGCTGATCGCCGCCGGTCTCTCTGCTAAGCTGCGCGCCCATGAATAGAGCCCTCTACAGCCTGTTGTTCCACCTGGGTCTGCCGATCGTGGCTGGCCGTCTTGCCTGGCGTGCCTGGCGTGCGCCGGCCTACGCCAAACGCCTCGGCGAACGTTTCGCCCTTGGCCTGCCGCCGCTGAAGCCCGGCGGCATCTGGCTGCATGCCGTTTCGGTGGGGGAGAGCATCGCCGCCGCGCCGCTGGTCAAAGCCCTGCTGGCGCGCTATCCGGACCTGCCCATCACCATCACCTGCATGACACCGACGGGCTCGGAGCGCATCCAGGCGATGTTCGCCGCCCCGGAATACGCCGGCCGTGTGCAGCACTGCTACCTGCCCTACGACCTGCCCTGGGCGGCGGCGCGCTTCCTGGATCGCGCCCGGCCGTGCCTGGCGGTGATCATGGAAACCGAACTGTGGCCCAACCATATTCACCAGTGTGCCCGCCGCGGCATTCCGGTGGCCCTGGCCAACGCGCGGCTGTCGGCCCGTTCGGCTCGGGGCTATGCCCGCTTCGCCCGGCTGACCGCGCCGATGCTGGCTGAGCTGAATCTGATCGCCGTGCAGACCGACACCGAAGCCGAGCGCTTCCGCAACCTGGGTGCACGCAACGAATGCGTCGAGGTGACGGGCTCCATCAAATTCGACCTGACCATCGACGCCGAACTGCCGCTACGGGCCGCCGCGTTGCGCGAACAGTGGGGCGCCAGTGCGCGGCCGGTGTGGATTGCCGCGAGCACCCACGCCGGGGAGGACGAGATCATCCTGGCGGCGCACCGCGAGTTGCTGGCCCGCCATCCCGAGGCATTGCTGATTCTGGTGCCGCGCCATCCCGAGCGTTTCAATGGGGTATTCGAGCTGTGTCAGCGCCAGGGCTTCGTCACTCGACGTCGTTCGACGGGCGAGGCGGTGCTGGCCGCTGACCAGGTGCTGCTCGGCGATACCATGGGCGAGTTGCTGTTCCTCTATGCCCTGGCCGACATCGCCTTCGTCGGCGGCAGCCTGGTGCCCAATGGTGGGCACAACCTGCTGGAGCCTGCGGCCCTGGGCAAGCCGGTGCTCAGCGGTCCGCACCTGTTCAACTTCCTGGAAATCGCTGCGCAACTGCGTGAGGCTGGGGCGCTGGTCGAAGTCGAGGATGCTCAGGCATTGGCCGGGCAGGTTGCCGAGTTGTGGCAGGAGCCGGCCAGCAGCCGTATGCGTGACGCCGGTCTGGCGGTGATGAAGGCCAATCAGGGGGCGTTGAACCGATTGCTGGACGGCCTGGCCCGCCTGCTCAAGCGCTAGCGTCTTGCGTGAAGAATGAAAAAGCCCGACATCAGTCGGGCTTTTTCATGGGGCTCAGTATTGCGGATCGCCTTGCAGCTGCGCCTCGGCGGCGCGGGCCAGGTCTGGCGGCAGGAAGTCCTTGTCCGGGTTGTAGTCAGGCTTGAGGTACGTCCCCAGTGCTTCCAGATCGGCCGGACTCAGGGTGCCGGCGGCCTGCTTGAGGCGCAGGTTGTTGAGGATGTAGTCGTAGCGGGCGTCGTTGTAGTTGCGCACCGAGCTGTAGAGCTGGCGCTGGGCATCGAGCACGTCGACGATGTTGCGGGTACCGACCTGATAGCCGATTTCCGTGGCTTCCAAGGCGCTCTGGTTGGAAATGATCGACTGCCGGCGTGCCTGCACGGTTTCCACGTCGGTGTTCACCGCACGGTGCAGGTTGCGGGTGTCCTGCACGATCTGGCGACGCAGGCTTTCACGCAGTTGCTCGGTCTGGTTGAGACGCTCGTAGGACTCGCGGGCCTGGGAGCTGGTCAGGCCGCCGCTGTAGATCGGAATGTTCAGTTGCAGGCCGATCGAGCGCTGCTCCACGTCGCCGCTGTAGCGCGCGGTGCCGGGAATCCCGGAGTTGGTGAAACCGAGGGCGTCGTTGTCGCCCTTCTGGTAGCTGGCGACGGCATCCAGGGTCGGCGCGTGGCCGGCCTTGCGCTGGCGCAGGGTTTCCTCGGCGGCGGTGACTGCGTAGTTGCTGGCCAGCAGGTTGAGGTTCTGTGCGCCAGCGGTGTCGACCCAGGCTTTGGCGTCGTTCGGCGTCGGGGCGAGGATCGGCAGCGTGTGCTGGATGCCTTCGATCGAGCTGTAGTCGCGGTTGGTCAGCGTAATCAATGCCTGGAAGGCGTCATTCACCTGGCGCTCGGCGATGATCCTGTTGGCCCGGGCAGTGTCGAATCCGGCCTGCGCCTCCAGCACGTCGGTCTTGTCGGAGAGGCCGACATCGAAGCGCTCGTTGGCCTGGTCGAGCTGGCGTTTGAACGCGGCTTCTTCTGCCTTGGTCGAGGCCAGGTTGTCCTGGGCACGCAGCACGGCGAAGTAGTTTTCGGCGCTTTGCAGGATCAGGTTCTGTTCGGTCGCCGACAGTTCCAGCGCGGCCTGCTCGTCGATCGCCTCGGCGGCCTGCAACTGGAACCAGCGATCGGCGCGGAACAGCGGCTGACTGAGGTTCGCCTGGTAGACGGTGCCGCTGCGCGACACGGTGTTGGCCGGCGAGTCGATTTCGGTCCGCGTGTCGCTCAGGTTGGCACCGGCGGACAGGTTCGGCAGCAGACCCGCTCGAGCCTGAGGCACCACCTCTCGGCGGGCGCGGTAGTCGGCGCGTGCGGCCGCCAGATCGGCATTGTTGTTAGCGGCTTCCTGGTAAACGGAAATCAGGTCGGTCTTGGTCGACAGGGGGGCTGTTTCAGCCCAGACCGTACCCACGGAAGCGGAGGCCACGGCAAGAGCAAGAGAGAGTCTGCGCAGCATTCGGGATGTCCTAGATTGGCGGTGATCGGCAAGGCTAAGCGGCGGCGCCTGGGGGGTCAAGCACGCCCATAACGGCGTGAGTGTAGTTTGCAACAAGCTATGTTGCCTGCGCGCAACAATCTATTGAGGCTGGCCGGCGCCGTCATTATCCGACGCATGGGTCGGCTTTATTTGACCCGCAGGTTGGTTTTCTCGCTGGCAGTTGATTAGACTGGCCGGGTTCTTGTCGGGGTGCCCCATATGCGGGGCTGAGATTGGCAGCTGCCGGATCCCGTTGAACCTGATCAGGTTAAGGCCTGCGTAGGGAACAAGAGGTATCCGCCCCTGGTGGATTTCCCCCACACCGCGTCCGTGGTGTGCCCGCGCCCTGGCTGTTCGATCATGCCGGCGCTCTATATGACTCCCGCATGTTCCGACAGCCCAGGCGCGGCGTTGCTTCATAACGCTCCGATCAGGTTCGCTCCGACATTCAGCCGAGGAGCCAATCGATGAGCATCAAACAACAACAGAGCCTCAGTACCAACCTGAGCGAGTCGGCCCAGGTCGACCAGCAGTCGATCCAGCCTTTTACCCGTTCGCAGAAAATCTACGTCCAGGGCTCGCGCCCGGACATCCGCGTGCCGATGCGCGAAATCAGCCTCGACGTCACGCCGACCGCCTTCGGTGGTGAGATCAACGCGCCGGTTACCGTCTACGACACCTCCGGTCCGTATACCGATCCGAACGTCCAGATCGACGTGCGCAAGGGCCTGGGCGATGTGCGCAGCGCCTGGATCGATGACCGTGGCGATACCGAGCGCCTTGATGGCCTCTCTTCCGAGTTCGGCCAGCGTCGCCTGGCGGATGCCGAGCTGACCAAGATGCGCTTCGCCCATGTGCGCAACCCGCGCCGCGCCAAGGCCGGCAAGAACGTCAGCCAGATGCACTACGCGCGTCAGGGCATCATCACGCCCGAGATGGAATACGTGGCCATCCGCGAGAACATGAAGTTGGCCGAGGCCCGTGAGGCCGGCCTGCTCAAGGCGCAGCATGGCGGCAACAGTTTCGGCGCCAGCATTCCCAAGGAAATCACCGCCGAGTTCGTCCGTGACGAAGTCGCCCGCGGCCGCGCCATCATCCCGGCCAACATCAACCACGTGGAGCTGGAGCCGATGATCATCGGCCGCAACTTCCTGGTGAAGATCAACGGCAACATCGGCAACTCGGCCCTGGGTTCTTCCATCGAGGAAGAAGTGGCCAAGCTGACCTGGGGTATCCGTTGGGGCTCGGACACCGTGATGGACCTGTCCACCGGCAAGCACATCCATGAAACCCGCGAGTGGATCATCCGCAACTCGCCGGTGCCGATCGGTACCGTGCCGATCTACCAGGCCCTGGAAAAGGTCAACGGCGTGGCCGAAGACCTGACCTGGGAGCTGTTCCGCGACACCCTGATCGAACAGGCGGAGCAGGGCGTGGACTACTTCACCATCCACGCCGGCGTGCTGCTGCGCTACGTGCCGCTGACCGCCAAGCGCGTCACCGGCATCGTTTCGCGCGGCGGCTCGATCATGGCCAAGTGGTGCCTGGCGCACCATAAAGAGAACTTCCTCTACACCCACTTCGACGAAATCTGCGAAATCATGAAGGCCTACGACGTCAGCTTCTCGCTGGGCGACGGCCTGCGTCCGGGCTCCATTGCCGACGCCAACGACGCCGCGCAGTTCGGCGAACTGGAAACCCTCGGCGAGCTGACCAAGATCGCCTGGAAGCATGACGTGCAGTGCATGATCGAAGGCCCCGGCCACGTGCCGATGCAGCTGATCAAGGAGAACATGGACAAGCAGCTGGAGTGCTGCGACGAGGCGCCGTTCTACACCCTCGGCCCGCTGACCACCGACATTGCGCCGGGTTACGACCACATCACCTCGGGCATCGGCGCGGCGATGATCGGCTGGTTCGGCTGCGCCATGCTCTGCTACGTCACGCCCAAGGAGCACCTGGGCCTGCCGAACAAGGATGACGTGAAGACCGGGATCATCACCTACAAAATCGCCGCGCATGCCGCGGACCTTGCCAAGGGGCATCCGGGTGCGCAGATCCGCGACAACGCCTTGTCCAAGGCGCGCTTCGAGTTCCGCTGGGAAGACCAGTTCAACCTCGGCCTGGACCCGGACACCGCACGCAGCTACCACGACGAGACCCTGCCCAAGGACTCGGCCAAGGTGGCGCATTTCTGCTCCATGTGCGGGCCGAAGTTCTGCTCGATGAAGATCACCCAGGAAGTCCGTGACTACGCCAAGGAAAACGGCCTGACCGACGAACAGAAGGCCATCGAGGCCGGTTTCGCCGAGCAGTCCGAGCGTTTCAAGGATGAAGGCGCGGTGATCTACCGCCAGGTCTGACGAGCCGCTTGGCCCTGCTCCCGTCCGCTGCGACGGGAGCAGGGCGTCACCTGCCACACAGTGCAGGACGCACGACCGTTCGGCGGCCCGTCCGGGTTCGCTCAGGTTTGCTCAGTTTTAGTCCGTCTCGCATGAAGTAGCGTATGGCCATCATTGGGCTGTCCGCCTTCCTTACTGCGAGCTGTACTCCATGTTCTCCAACTTTTCGTTCAAGAAATGCGCCCTGGCCTGTGCCCTGAGCACCGCCGTGCTGCAATCGGCCTTCGCCGCTCCGGCTTTCTATACCTTCAGCATTGATGACTCCAGCGCCACCACTGGCACTTGGACGCGACCCAATGGGCAGGGCGGTACCTACAACTACGCGGCTGTCTATTTCTCGCCGACCCTGGATGTCACTGACCTCAAGTTCGGCCAGAGCGAAGCGGGCGTTGATACGGTCATGTACGTGTACAGGGGTGTGTTCAACCCCAATCAGCCAGCAGGCGCTCTGCAATACAACGATGACACCTCTGAGGCCGCGCACCAGGCGATCCTGGGCAGTGGCACCACCATCATGTGCGGCCAGGCACACTACTGCCCGCAAGTCACCCAGGCGGTCACCGCGGGTGAGGTCTACAGCATCGTGATCAGCACCTTCTCACCTGGTGATGACCTGACCAGTGGTGGGGTGTTGAACATGACCTTCTACACCACCGGGGATGGCGTCTTCTACTCGGCGCCGCCGGTGGTCCCTGTACCTCCAGCGGCCGGCGGTGTATTCGATTCGGCCAACCAGTTGAGCAACAGCCCGGCGCTCAATGCCGCTCGCGTCATCGATGCGTCGCCCGAGCTGCTGGCCCTGTTCGCCGGCCTGGACAGTCAGGAGCGCTCCGATGCGGCGACCCAGACCCTGCCGCTGGTGCTCGGTGCAACCACCAGCGCCATCAGCAACAGCCTGTCGATGATCAACAACGTGATCCAGGCGCGCCAGGACAGCACCAGCGGCCTGTCGTCCGGCGACGTGGCGCTGGGCGGTGAGCACTTCTGGATCAAGACCTTCGGCTCCTGGGCCAGCCAGGACGCCCGCAACGGCGTGTCCGGCTTCGACGCCGACAGCAAGGGCATGGCCCTGGGCTTCGACGCCTCGGTGTCGGAAAACGCCCGCCTGGGTCTGGCCTTCGCCTATGCCAAGACCGACGTGGATGGTGATTCGCGCGTCGCGCCGCAGAGCGCGCAGATCGACACCTACCAGTTGATCGGTTACGGCACCTACTCGCTGAGCGATGCCACCCGTTTGAACTTCCAGGTCGACGTGGGCCAGAACCGCACCGAAGGCCGCCGGCAGATCCAGTTCAGCGGCGACACCGCGAAGGCCGATTACGACGGCTACAACGTGCATCTCGGTCTGGGCATCGATCACGACCTGCGCCTGACCGAGCAGCTGACCTTCGTGCCGTCGGCGCGGGTCGACTACACCTGGATCAACGAAGATTCCTATCGTGAGAAGGGCGCCGGCCTGCTCAACCTGGAAGTCGACGACCGCGACACCGAAGCGCTGGTGTTCAGCCTGGACGGCAAGCTCGACTACAGCCTGACCGAGACCACCATCCTGAGTGCCAACCTGGGTGCCGGTTACGACACCATCAACGAGTCGGCCTCGATGACGTCCATCTACGCCGGCGCACCGGGTGCGGCCTTCCGCACCGACGGGCTGGACCTCGAACCCTGGCTGGCCCGCGCCGGCCTCGGCCTGAGCCATACCCTGGACAACGGTACCGAAGTCAGCCTGCGCTATGATGCCGAGGCGCGCAGCGGCTTCACCAACCAGGGTGCGCAGGTCAAGGCACGCTGGGCGTTCTGATTCCGTCAGGAGCAGGATGAGAAACCGGGGCCAGGCCCCGGTTTTCTTTTTCTGCCACCGCCCAGTCGCCGTGACCAGTCACTCGGAGTATTCGCTGATGAAAGGACGGCTGCTGGCGATTGCCCTGTGCCTGATGGCGCTGCTGCCGGCCTGCAGCAGCGTACCGACGCCTGTGCTGCGCACCCAGCAGGCAGTCGAGCTGGCGCAGCAATCGCACTGGCAGCCGCTGGTGCTCGACACCTCGCCGTTTCGCCTCCAGGTCTTCCGCCCGGCGCAGTGGCAAGCGCATGACGTCCTTACGGTCTATATCGAGGGCGATGGCCTGGCCTGGCTCACGTCCAGCCAGCCATCAGCCGATCCGACACCGGTTACACCCCTGGCGCTTCGCCTGGCCCTGGCGCAGCCCGAAGGCAATGCGGCGTACCTGGCGCGGCCTTGTCAGTTTCTTGCCGATCAGCCGAGTTGCCAGCGGCGCTACTGGACCGATGCCCGGTTCGCGGAAGAGGTGGTGGCGGCGATGGATCAGGCGGTCGAGCAGTTGAAGGAGCAGGCGAGGGCGCGTGAGCTGGTGCTGGTGGGCTATTCCGGTGGTGCGGCGGTGGCCTTGCTGCTGGCGGCGCGGCGCGATGACGTACGCCAGGTGGTCACGGTGGCGGGCAATCTGGATCACGCAGCCTGGACCGCCCATCACAAGGTGTCGCCGTTGCACCGTTCGCTGAACCCGGCGGATCAGCGTCAGGCGCTGATTGGTCTGGAGCAGGTGCACCTGGTGGGAGCGTTGGATCGGATCACGCCGCCCGAACTGGCCCGGCAGTACACCGCCGCTTACCCGTCAACAGCGCCCCAGCGCCTGCAAGTGATGCCTGGTTTTGACCACGCCTGCTGCTGGGCGCAGGGCTGGCCGGATGTGTGGCGTGACCTGTCGAGCGAAAGTCCTTGAGTGCGTCAGGCCCGAACCTGGGTCTCGGCGTAGAAGCAGTAACCGCTGTTGCGCACGGTATTGACCGGCAATGCCTGACCGCCACTCTCCAGCACCTTGCGGCGCAGACGGCGCATCTGGGTGTCGAGCCGGCGCTGGTCGTAGCTCATGTAGTCACCGCCCAGGGCCTGGATGATCTGCCGGCGGCTTATGCTTTTGCCCGGGGCTTCCATCAGGCAGCGCAGTACCAGCAGGTCCTGCTGCGACAGCGATACGGCGGTGCCGTCAGGCAGGAACAGGCGCCGCGGGCCGAGCTCCAGGCGCCAGGCCGCTTGGTCGGCCGTCAACTCCAGGCGGCGGCACAGGGCCTCCAGCGTGGCGGACAACTCGGCCAGGTCGCAGCCCTTGGCAAGATAATGGTCGGCACCGATGCCTAGCCCCTCGATCTTGTCCAGCGTGGTGCTGCGGGCGCTGAAAACTACGATTCCCAGTCGATCACCTGACTCGCGCAGGCGCTGGATCAGGGAAAAGCCACTGCCATCCGGCAGGCCGACATCGATCATGGCCAGGCGATGCACACCAGGCACGAAGGCGGTCTCGAACTCCGCCAGGGTGGTAACGAAGGTCACGCGGTAACCGATTTCCGCGAGAAACTCCGCGAGCTCCGAGCCGAGCACCGGGTCGTCTTCCAGAAAAATCAGGTCAATCATACTTGCCAAACTCATTCGCTGGCGGCTCTCATAGCCCTGCCATGTTTGATTCTCAAGCCTAACACTCATAACCGGCCGGCATGTCCCGACTCCTTCCACTGCTGTTTTTCATTCTGTTGCTGCCCGCCACGCTGTCGGCGGCACCGCTGCATGTGGACGACACGCAACCGATGCTGGACACGGCCGGTTATCTCGAACACCTGGAAGACCCGACGGGCCTGCTGGATGCCGCCCAGGCTGGCGCCGCTTCCGGCTGGACGAAACTGCCCGAGAGCCTCAACGCGGGCTACAGCGGCAGCACCCATTGGCTGCGCCTGACCCTGGTGGTGGACAGGCCCTTGCCCGGTGGCTGGATGCTGCGCCTGAGCAACGCGCTGCTCGACGATGTGCAGGTCTATCTGCTGCAGCCGGGGCGTTGGCAATTGCTCGGCAGCAGTGGTGAAAACCTGCCGCGTCGGCAGTGGCCGGTGGATTACCGCAGTGCGGTGATTCCGCTCGAACCCACGGTGCCCGGTTACCAGGTGCTGCTCCTGCGGATCGAAAGCAAGAATGCGGTGGCCACCCGGGTGGAGGTCTGGCAGCGGCTGGCATTCGACGACCATTCGCGGCGCGAGGGTTTGCTGTTCGGCCTGCATTTCGGTTTCTACCTGCTGCTGATCGGCGTGCAGGCGGTGTTCTGGGCCGCTACCCGGGCGCCGATGAGCGGCCTGTTCTGCCTGTACATCACGCTCAGCCTGCTGAACGAGGTGCTCAGCCTGGGCCTGATCCAGCAGATCAGCGGCCTGCCGGTGGCCTGGAGCGACCGGCTGCTGGGGGCCGGGTTCGCCTGCAACCTGCTGGTGGGCTTTCGCGTGTCGATGCGGCAACTGGGTGTTCCGACGCTCTACCCCCGCACTGGGCGCCGACTGGACTACCTGTTCCAGGGCATGGCGGCCTTCTGCCTGACCATGGCGCTGGCCGGCAGCTACGCCTGGAGCGTGGTGCCGGTGCTGTTGCTGGGCATGTTGATGATGATCGGGTTCAGCTGCCTGTGCGCCTTCCTGATGGCTCGCGGTTACCAGCATGCGCGTTACTTCGCCGTGACCTTCGGGGTGTTCTACGCTGGGCTGCTGATCGGCTTCATGCGCAACCTCGGGCAGATCCCGGTGAATGCCTGGACCGAGCACGCCACCACCGTGGCCACCATGCTGCACATGATCCTGTTGAGCCTGTGGCTGATCAGCCGCTACGAGCGCAAGCGCCGTGCCCACGAACGCTGGCAGGCCAACCGGGTCGCCAATCAGGCTCAGGAACACAGCCTGCACCTTGCCCGGGAGGTGGAGCAGCGCACCGCCGACCTGCGCCAGGAAATCCAGCGCCGCGAGTTGCTGGAGCGCGAGCTGCGCCATGCGCTGGAGCTGGAACAGCGGGTGCGCACCGAGCAGCTGGATTTCGTCGGCATGGTGTCCCACGAGTTCCGCACGCCGCTGGCGATCATCACCACCCTGTCGCAGCGCATCGAGCAGAGCGCCCCAGCCCAGAGCGAGCGCAACACCGAGCGTTGCCAGCAGATCCGCGACGCCGCTTCGCGCCTGTTGGCGCTGGTGGACGAATACCTGAGCGATGACCGGATGAGCGAAGCCCAGGTCGAGCTGAAGTACGCCCCCTGCGACCTGCAGGCGCTGCTCGAGGACCTGAGCGGTGATTTTGCCCCGGGGCGTATCCGCTGCCGGTTGCACTGGCTGCCCCAGGGCTTCGTCACCGACGTCGGGCTGCTGCGCATTGCCTTGCGCAACCTGCTGGCCAATGCCGATCGCCATTCGCCGACCGATGCCAGCGTGGACGTTGACGTCCAGCGGGACGGCAATTACCTGCACATCGACATCTGCAACGTTGCCGCCAGCATCCCGGCCCATGAGCGGGAGCAGCTGTTCCGCAAGTATTTCCGGGGTCAGAGTGCCAAGGAAGCGCCGGGGGCCGGCTTGGGGCTTTATCTGGTGCGGCGCATCAGTGAAATGCTCGGCGGCGACGTCAGTCTGTTCTCCCCGGGTGGCGAGCAGGGCGTTTGTTTCCGCCTGCGTTTGCCGCTCCCGTCTGACCCGCGACGTGAAACCCTGAAATAACCTGACTGCTCAGGTTTGCTCAGCTAGCTGAGCGCGAAGCTCAATAGACTAATCGCACATTGCCATCATTTTGCAGTTCTGTGCGATTGGGTCTGTCATGCCGAATATTCACGCCGTTTCACGCGGCGCCCGCCGTTTCCACCACGCTCCCTTTTTCAGCGATAGCCCCGCGACCAGCCCCCGCCAAGTCAGGGTACCTGCTTGTCTGGTGGCTGTGCTGACATTGTTGCTCTGTACCACCAGCAGCCTCGTGCACGCGCAGACGCCCAGCGACGTAGAGGCGGCGGCACGTCAGGCCGAACGCCTGCAGAACGAGATGAACCAGCGTATCCAGCAGCAACGCCTGCAGGACCTGCAATCCGAGCAGCCACCGACCCGTTTGCAGGTGCCGGTGCAGCCGCCACGCCAGCGCGATTCCACGGTGTGCCGGGACATCGACACCGTCGAGATCGTCAACGCCACACTGCTGAGCGAACGCGTGCGCCGCGACATTCAGGAGAGCTACCAGGGGCGCTGCCTAGGCGTCGGCGAGATCGAGCAACTGCTGGCCGACGTAACGGCGGCCTACATGAGCCGTGGCTACGTGGCGGCCCGTGTCTATCTGCCGGGCCAGGACTTGAGCCAGGGCACGCTGACCATCGAAGTCGAAGAGGGCCGTCTGGAGCGCATCGACATCAACGATGGCGACAAGCGCTCCATCTCCCCCGGCAACGTCTACCCCGGCAAGGTCGGCGAGCCGCTGAACCTGCGTGACCTGGAGCAGGCGCTGGACCAGATCAACCGATTGGCGTCGAACAACGCCACCATGGAAATCCTCCCCGGCACCGAGCCGGGCGACAGCCGGGTGCGCTTCAACAACGAGCCGGGGCGCCCTTACCGCCTCAACCTCACCTACGACAACAGCGGGCAGAAGAGCACCGGGCGCAACCAGCTCGGCATCAACGTCGGCCTGGACAATCCGCTGGGTTTCAACGATTTCCTCAGCCTCACCCACCGCCGCGCCCAGCCCTACGAGAGTGGCAAGCGCTCGTCCTATTTCAACAACGCCAGCTATGTCCTGCCCTGGGGCTACAACACCTTCAGCCTGAGCCTGTCCGAGTCCGAATACGCCAGCCTGCTGGAAGCGCCAAGCGGTGCCAAGCTGCGCACCCGCGGCGACTCGCAGACCTACAGCTTCCAGATGGACCGTGTGCTGTGGCGCGGCCAGTCCGGCCAGTGGAACCTGTCCGGCGCGCTGACCCAGAAGGAACAGGGCAACTACCTCGAAGACATCCTGTTGGAAGTCAGCAGCCGTCGTCTGAGCGTGTTCGATCTCGACTCGACCTACACCACCCGCCTGCTCGGCGGCGCCTTCAGCCTGAACCTGGGCGTGGCCCGTGGCCTGCACCTGTTCAGCTCGCTCAAGGACGCGCCGAACCTGCCCGACTGGGCGCCCCGCGCTCAGTTCACCAAGTACAAGTACGGCCTCGGTTACTTCCGTCCGTTCCTGTTGCTCGGCCAGGACCTGAGCTTCAACAGCCAGCTCAACGGCCAGCATGCCGCCGACGTGCTCTATGGCTCGGAACGCGTGTCCCTGGGCAGCCCCTACACGGTGCGCGGTTTCAACGAAGAATCCATTGCTGGCGATCACGGTTACTACTGGCGCAACGAGCTGGCCCTCAATCGGCCCTTCCAGCTGATCGGCGGCCGTCCGGCCCTGCTGCGTCCGTTCATCGGTGTCGACTATGGCAAGGCCTGGAACCGCGAGGACGAGTCTGCCGGCGACCTCAGCAGCGCTTCGCTCGGCGTGGGCATTTTCACCGGTCCGCTCAACCTCAATCTGACGCTCGCCCACCCCCTCGACTCTCCGAAATACGCGACGGACCAGGGCGACACCCTGGCCTTCAGCCTCAGCCTTTCCCTCTGAAGGAAGATGACATGAACCACCTCTATCGCATCGTCTGGAACAGGGTTCGCAACGCCTTCATGGTCGTCGCGGAAAACGTCAGTGGTCGCGGGCGCTCCCCCAGCGCCGGGCGTGGCACGGTTGGCTCGCAGGCGGTCTTCGTGCTGACCGCGCTCAGCGCCGCGCTGTTCGTCGAGTCGGCGGGGGCGTCCGGGGTCGAGGTGGCCAGCGGCAACACCCAGGTGTTCCAGGCGCCCAATGGCGTGCAGGTGATCGACATCGCCACTGCCAACGGCGCCGGCGTGTCGCATAACCGCTACATCCATTACAACGTCGACCCCTCTGGTCAGATCCTCAACAACAACTCGGCGCTGACCCGGGCCGGTGCGCTGCAATCGCAGCTCGGCGGGCAGATCGTGCCCAACGTCAACCTGACCAACGAGGCGCGGGTGATCCTCAACGAGGTGGTGGCGCCCAACCGCTCCTCGCTGAAGGGCTACACCGAAGTGGTCGGCGGCCGGGCCGACGTGATCGTCGCCAACCCCTATGGCATCACCTGCTCCGGCTGCGGCTTCATCAACACCGACCGCGCCACCCTGACCACCGGTACCCCGGTGTTCGGCAGCAACGGCTCGGTGGCCGGCTTCCAGGTTCGTCAGGGCGATGTGCTGGTCGAGGGCAACGGCATCGATGGGCGCAACCAGAGGGTGCTGGACCTGGTCGCTCGCCAGGTGAAGATCGACGGGCAGATCAATGCCCAGGATCTGCTGGTGGCTTCCGGCAGCAACGACTATGACTACACCGATCGCACCGCCCAGGCCGTCGCACCGAGCGCGGACACGCCGCTGTACGGCATCGATTCCACGGCCTTGGGCGGCATGTACGCCAACCGCATCCAGTTGCTGGCCACCGAGAACGGCGTCGGTGTGCGCATGCGCGGCGAAGCGGCGGCCAGCGCCGACGACTTCGTGCTCAGTGCCTCGGGCAAGATCGAGATCAACACCAAGGTCAGCGCCCAGCGCGACCTGGCCGTCACCTACAACGGCAGCGCCGTGCCGAGCGACGCCATCCACCTGGCCGGCAGCGGCACGCAGCTGCACGCCGGCCGCGACCTGGCGGTGAAGACCACCGGCAGCGCCGGCGTCACTGCCAGCGAAACCACCCTGACCAGCGGCCGCAACCTGGCGATCGAAGCCGGCAGCGTGAAGCTGACCCACGGCAGCAACCTCTACAGCGGTGTCGATGAGCACGCCAGCGGTCACCAGCTATCGCTCACCGCCACCGCGGGCGAGCTGGAACTGAGCCAGACCACGGTGCAGAGCACCGGCACGCTCAGCCTGGACGCCGCCAGCAACATCCGCACCGATGCCACCAGCGAGATCAAGAGCCAGGGCGACTTCGACCTGAAGGCCGGCGGTGCCATCGTGCATGCCGGCAAGTTGCAGGGTGCAGGGCAGGGCACCATCGAAGCTGCTGGCAACCTGACCAACAGCAACCTGATCCATGCCGCCGAGGCGTTGCAGGTGAAGGCTGCCAGCATCACCAATACCAACACCGCCGGCCTGTCGTCGCTGACCGAGCTGACGCTGGATGCCGGCAACACCCTCGACAACGCCGGTGCGCTCTACGCCGGCGAACGCATGCAGTTGAACGCCGGCAACACCCTGCGCAACCGCAGCAGCGGCACGATCGACAGCAACGGCAACGTGGCCACCGACAGCGCCCACTTCGTCAACAACGGCGCCGTGGTGACCCAGGGCGATCTGTACATCAACGCCCACCAGTCCTTCACCAACGAGACGATCTGGGCCGGTGGCAGCCTGACCAAAAAAGACGGTGCGGTGACCCATGGCCGGGTGCTCAGCGAGAACAAGATCGCCAACGAAGGCTCGTTTGACGCCGGCATGAACGCCTGGATGTACGACGAGCTGTTCACCTACGACGAACAGCTGGTCGGCCTGACCATGGCCGAACTGCAGGCCATGCAGAAGGCTCAGCTCCTGGCCGTCGGTGCGGACAGCAAGCTGACCATCAACTACGGCACCAGTGGCCTGAACCGGGTCGGGGTGATTTCGGCGCCGGAGGTGGAAATCGGCGGCAGCGGCACTTTCCGCAACGAGGAACTGGCGCTCTACAGCTACGAGAAGGTGCTGCGCTGGATCCGCATCGATGACGAGTCGAGTGGTGACGATGATTTCGTGGCGTGGGCCCGTACCAGCCCCGATCAGGCCTATGCGCCGTCCGACGATCCGGACGATGACAGCAGCAACTGGGACAACTGGAACCCGGGCGCCGGCTGGGTACGCACGCGGCATATCGCGGCCGGCGGCTGGCCCGGCGTGCTGGCCGATGAGGCCCGCGAGCTGGCGATACCCGGTGGTCAACTGCGGGACGCCACGGTGATCGCGCGCAGTGGCGCCGGCATCTTCGCCACCAGCCTGAATTTCACCAGTGGCACCCTGGAGAACGTCGGTTCGCCCTGGCCGGATGACGCCAGCCTGGCGCGCCTCGGCGACCAGCTCGGTTCCAGCGTCAATGCACCGGGCGGCGGTGCGCCGAGCATCACCCTGCCGGGCAACCCCAATGGCTACTACGTGCCGAGCAAGAATCCGGGCTCCGGCTACCTGATCGAAACCAACCCGATCTTCCTGGTGGGGCAGAACTTCGTCGGTTCCAACTACCTGGCCGAGCGCTATGGCTTCAACCCGGACACCGTGCAGACGCGTCTCGGTGACGCCAACTACGAGGCCTACCTGATCCGCCAACAGTTGATCCAGCAGACCGGCAACAACGTGATCGCCGGCTACGACAACGAAGCCGACCAGATGAAGCGCTTGATGGATCAGGCATATACCCAGGGTCAGGCGCTGGGTCTGGAGTTCGGCAAGACGCCGACCGCCGAACAGCTGGCGGGGCTGACCGAAGACATCGTGTGGATGGAAGAGGTGGTGGTCAACGGCCAGCCGGTGCTGACACCCAGGGTCTATCTGGCGGCCAGCACCGTCGAGTCGCTCGATACCGGCGCGGTGATCGCCGCACGCGACACCCGCATCGGCGGCGAGGGCCTGAGCAACACCGGCGGCACCATTTCCGGCAGCGGCAGCCTGACGGTCGAGACCCGTGGCGACATCACCAACACCAGCGGCACTATCACCGGTGGCAATGTCAGCCTGACCTCCACCGAAGGCAGCATCCGCAACGAAACCCTGGCCGCCGGTTCGGGTGATGACACCACCTACGTCACCGCCATCGGCAAGACCGGCAGCATCGAGTCCACCGGCGACCTGAGCCTGGACGCGGCGCGTAATATCGAAGTGATCGGCGCCAACGTCAGCTCCGAAGGCAACGCCTCGCTGAACGCTGGCGGCGACATCACCGTCGATACCATTGTCGACAAGAACACCACCACCAGCTTCACCGAGAGCAGCGGCTTCCTCAGCTCCAGCAGCACCCGCACCACGACCAGCAGCGAGACCAACATCGGCTCCGGGATCAATGTCCAGGGCAACCTGCAGACCCGCAGCGGCGGTGACACCACCATCGCCGGCAGCGAGGTCAATGTGGGCGGTGACCTGGATGCCGACGCCGGTGGCAGTTTCAACGTCGTCGCCCGCCAGGACAGCCTGACCGTCGACACCCAGACCAAGACCTCCGGCGTCGGTGTCGGTGGCGGCCTGTACGGCAGCCAGAAGACCACCACCAACGACTTCACCGGCACCAACGCCGGCTCCACGCTCAATGTCGGTGGCAACGCCGACGTGAAGGCGGGCGAGCAGATCGTGCTGCAGGGCTCGGACGTCAATGTCGGCGGCGACGCCAGCCTCGATGGCAAGGAAGGCATCGCCATCCTCGATGGCCTCGACGAACGCCGCACGAACACGGTGGTCGAGACCACCACCTTCCTCAAGATCGACAGTTCTTCAGGGGCGTCGGCAGGCACCGAAACCGCCGCCAATCGTCAGGGCGCGAGCGCCAGTGCCCAGGCCAGTGCCAACAACAGCACCAACGTGAAGCTGGCGGAAATGAGCACCACGGTGACCAATACCGGCAGCAACACCAGCGTGGCCTCCAACCTCAACGTGGGCGGCAACCTGTCGATGCGCAGCGACGGCGACGTGACCGTGCAGGGCTCCAACGTCGAGGCCGGCGGTGACCTGGCGATCGACGCGCAGGACATCAACGTGCTCACCGGCCGCAACGAAAGCTGGAGTGAGAGCAACACCACGCGCACCTCGATCGGCATCTATGTCGACTCCGAGGCCGGTGCCGAGGCCTCCGCCGACGTCAGCGCCCACGGCACCGGCGGTGCCAAGGTCGAAGCCAAGGCCGAGACCACCGCCACTGCGGGCGTGCGCAGCGAGCGCGAGCACGATTCCAGCTACGATCTGGTCAACACGGCGTCGACCCTGAAGTCCGGCGGCAACATGAACCTCAAGGCCAGCGATACCGCGACGTTCCAGGGCGCCCAGGTCTCGTCCGGTGGTGACATGAACATCGAGGCGCAGGACATCCGCAACGTCGCCGCGCAGGACATCAGCACCAGTAGCAGCAGTGCGGAAACCCACACCGCCGGGCTTTATGTCGGTGCCAGTGCCGAGGCGAGCGCCGAGGCCGGGGTCAACAAGAGCGGGCAGGCCTCGGCATCGGCCAGCGCCAGTGCCGAAGCCAGCGCGGGCCTGCGCCAGGCCACCGAAAAATCCGACAACAGCAGCACCTCGATTACTCAGGTCACCAACACCTTTACCTCGGGTGGCAACTTCACCCGCACGGCGCAGGACACCATTGTCGACCAGGGCACCCAGGTCGAGGCGGGCGGCAACATCAGCCAGTCCGCCCGGGTGATCCGCGATGAGGCCGTGTCTGACCAGAGCTATTCCTCGGAAAGTTCCTACAGCCATGACGCCCGGGTCGGGGCTTATGTCGGTGCCGAGGCGTCGGCCAGCACCGACGGCGGCGCCGAGGCTGGTACTGGTTATGGCATGAAGGCTTCGGTGGAGGGGGAGAACAGCGACGCTTCCGAGCAATCCAGCACGGCCGTTACCAGCCGCTTCAAGGCCGGTGGCAGCATCTCCTCCAGTTCCACGGAAAAGACCACGCTGGTCGGTACCCAGTTCGAAGCGGGCGAGGACATCAACATCCAGGCCGGTTCGCTGGATATACAGGCGGCCCGCGACACCAGCAGCGAATCGAGCAGCAGCCAGTCGCTGAGTGCCGAAGTGAAGGTCGGCACCGATGGCGGCGCCTTCGAAGCCGAAGCCGGCATGGAAAACGCCAGCGAGAACAGCTCTACCGCACGCACCGCGAGCCTCAATGCGGGTGGAAAGCTGAACATCAGTACCACGGGCGATGCGCGCTTCGAAGGCACCGAACTGACCAGCGGTAGCGACACCACCATCGCCGCGGGTGGCGACGTCGAGTTCGCTGCTGCACGCGACACGGCCAGCAGTTCGTCGAACAGCCTGTCGCTCAGTGTCTCGTTGTCGGAGGACGACGAAGGTGAGCAGGGTGCCGAAGGGGGCCTTGAGGGTGGCTTGAGCCGCAGCAGTTCGAACCAGGCGCGTACCGGTTCGATCAGCTCGGGTGGCAACGTCACGGTCACCTCCGGCGGCGACACTACCCTGCAAGGCACCCAGGTGCAGTCCGGTGGCGACACCACGTTGTCCGCCGGTGGCCAGGTGCGCCTGGAGGCGGCTGAAAGCAGTTCGTCCAGCATCGGCGTGCAGGCCGGCATCTCCGTGGAGGCCAGCAAGGACAAGGACGGGGAGGAGAGCGGTGGCGGTTCGTCGGCGGCCTCGGTCATCGGCGGCAGCCAGAAAGCCAGCAATGCCGCGGCTATCCGCTCCGGTGGAGAGACCCGGATCGAGTCGGGACGCTGATCGGGGGCTGTTTCCCCGCTGCAAGCACGCTAGGATGTGGTTAGGCCCGCATTCAGTGTGCCGGCAGTGGGGGAACACAATGAGCGACACCTTCAAGCCTGACGCGGATGCCGTCGAGGTGATCGAGCGGGAAGCCTGTTTTCGTGGCTTCTACCGCCTTGATCGCCTGCGCCTGCGCCACCGGTTGTTTTCCGGCGAGATGGGCAAGCCGATCACCCGCGAACTGTTCGTGCGCCATGACGCCGTCTGCGTGTTGCCCTACGACCCGCAGCGCGACGAGGTGGTGCTGATCGAGCAATTCCGTGTGGGCGCCATGGGCAAAAGCGCCAATCCCTGGTTGCTGGAACTGGTGGCCGGGCTGATCGACTCCGATGAACAGCCCGAAGAAGTGGCGCACCGCGAGGCCATGGAAGAGGCCGGGCTGGTGCTCCAGTCGTTGTGGCCGATCACCCAGTACTTTCCGTCCCCCGGTGGTTCCGACGAACGTGTCTACCTGTACGTCGGGCGCTGCGACAGCAGCAACGCCGGCGGCATCCATGGCCTGGAGGAAGAGGGCGAGGACATCCAGGTGCACGTATGGCCGCTGGAGGATGCCCTGGCGGCGGTCCGCGACGGGCGCATCAACAATGCGGCGAGCATCATCGCCCTGCAGTGGCTGGCGCTGAACCGCGCCGAGGTGCGAGGGTTGTGGTCGTGAGCCTGGTGCGCGAGCGCTACCGGGTCGACCTGATCGAGCTGCAGGCAGCCTGTGAGGCCAACTACGCCCGTCTGATGCGCCTGCTGCCGGCCATGCGCGAAGCGACCAGCGCCCGGCGCGTCGCCTTGAGCCAGGGTGAGCGGTTGCTGGGCGTGCTGGCGCTGGAAGTGCTGGAAACCTGCCCCTACACCTCGACCATCCAGGTGCGCCAGGAACACAGTCTGCCCTGGCTGCCCGTGCCGAAACTGGAGGTGCGGGTCTACCACGATGCGCGCATGGCCGAAGTGGTCGGCGCCCAGAGCGCCCGACGTTTTCGCAGTATCTACCCGTATCCCAACGACGCGATGCACCAGCCTGACGAGAAGACGCAGCTCAACCTGTTTCTCGGCGAATGGCTGAGCCATTGCCTCGCCTGTGGTCACGAACTTGAGCAAGTGCGCTGATCTTTTCGGCCGGATAGGCGATTGTCGCTGAAATTTCTGTGATGTATGCCCGATTCTCGGGTTTACCGTATGTTGGCCTTCCCACCATAATTCACACATTCCGCCCGAGGAGACGGCCTTGCCGAGCGCGCTCACCCCTATTGATGATTCATCGGTCCTGCTGGTGCAGCTGTCCGACAGTCATCTATTTGCCGACGCGACCGGAAAACTCCTGGGCATGGACACCTGCGACAGCCTGCAGCGTGTCATCGAGCGAGTGCTTGACGAGCAGCCGGCGATCGACCTGATTCTTGCCTCGGGCGATCTGTCCCAGGATGGCAGCGAAGGTTCCTACACCCGTTTTCGGCAAATGACCGCGGCGATCCCGGCGGTTTCCCGCTGGTTTCCGGGCAATCACGACGAACTGCCGGCCATGCGCGCGGCCTGTGTCGGCAGCGATCTGCTGGAGCCGGTGACCGATATCGGCAACTGGCGAATCATTCTGCTCGACTCGTCGATCCCCGGCGCGGTGCCTGGCTACATCAACGAGCAGCAACTGGCCTTGCTGGAGCGCGCCCTGAGCGAAGCCCCCGAGCGCCATCACCTGATCTGCCTGCATCACCACCCGGTGCCGATCGGTTGCCGCTGGATGGACCCGATCGGGGTGCGCAACCCCGATGCACTGTTCGCCGTGATCGAGCGCTTCAGCCAGGTCCGTGCCGTGTTGTGGGGGCACATCCACCAGGAGTTCGACCAGGTTCGCAATGGCGTGCGCCTGCTGGCATCGCCTTCGACCTGCGTGCAGTTCGCGCCCGGCAGCGAGGAGTTCCAGGTGGACACCACCGCACCGGGCTACCGCTGGTTGCGCCTGCATGCCGATGGTCGTCTGGATACCGGCGTATCGCGGGTCACCGGGATTACCTTCGACGTCGACTACAGCGTCAAAGGCTACTGAGTGCGCTGCTTGCAGCAGACTACTGGCAGCTAGTAGCCTCCTGCCCCATGACTTCCAGCATTCTTTATATCCATGGCCTCAACAGCTCGCCGGCTTCGCTCAAAGCCAGTCAGCTGCAGCGCGTCATGACGCACCTCGGCCTGGCCGACAGCCTGCGTGTTCCGGCGCTGCACCACCACCCGCGGCAGGCCATCGAACAACTCGAAACATTGATCGCCGAGCTCGGCCAGCCCGTGCTGGTCGGCAGCTCCCTGGGCGGCTACTATGCGACCCACCTGGCGGAGCGGCATGGCTTGAAAGCCCTGCTGATAAACCCTGCGGTACGCCCGCACAGTCGTTTCGACGGGTACCTGGGGCCGCAAAAGAACTATTACAGCGACGAGACCTGGGAACTGACCACCGACCACGTGGCCGCCCTGGCCGAGCTCGATGTCCCGGAGCTCCGACAGCCCGAGCGCTACCAGGTGTGGTTGCAGACCGCTGACGAAACCCTCGATTACCGCCATGCCGAGCAGTACTACCGGGCGTGCACGCTGCACATCCAGGCCGGTGGCGACCATGGTTTCCAGGGGTTTGCTGCACGGTTGCCCATGCTCTTCGCTTTCGCCGGTATTTCCCGCCAGCTGTGGCAGGATACCGACTTTTCTGTATTGACCTGACGACACGAGACCCCATGGCCCAGCAGAACGCCTATAACGCAGACGCCATCGAAGTCCTCTCCGGCCTGGATCCGGTGCGCAAGCGCCCCGGCATGTATACCGACACCAGCCGGCCCAACCACCTGGCCCAGGAAGTCATCGACAACAGCGTCGACGAAGCGCTGGCCGGGCATGCCAAATCGATCCAGGTGATCCTGCACGAGGACAATTCCCTCGAAGTGCTCGACGATGGCCGCGGCATGCCGGTGGACATCCATCCCGAAGAGGGCGTGCCGGGTGTCGAGCTGATCCTCACCAAGCTGCACGCGGGCGGCAAGTTCTCCAACAAGAACTACCAGTTCTCCGGCGGTCTGCACGGTGTGGGGATCTCGGTGGTGAACGCCCTGTCGACCAGCGTAGTGGTCACGGTCAAGCGTGACGGCAGCGAGTACCAGATGAGCTTCGCCGACGGCTACAAGGCCAGCGACCTGGCCGTGATCGGCAGCGTCGGCAAGCGCAACACCGGCACCAGCGTGCATTTCTGGCCGGACGCCAAGTACTTCGATTCGCACAAGTTCTCCGTCAGCCGCCTCAAGCACGTGCTCAAGGCCAAGGCGGTCCTGTGCCCGGGGCTGTCCGTCAGCTTCGAAGACAAGGCCAGCGGTGAGAAAGTCGAGTGGCTGTACGAAGACGGCCTGCGTTCCTACCTGGTAGATGCCGTCAGCGAATACCAGCGCCTGCCCGAGGAGCCGTTCTGCGGCAGCCTCAGTGGCAACAAGGAAGCGGTCGACTGGGCACTGCTGTGGCTGCCCGAAGGCGGCGAAAGCGTCCAGGAAAGCTACGTCAACCTGATTCCCACTGCCCAGGGCGGCACCCACGTCAACGGCCTGCGCCAGGGCCTGCTGGACGCCATGCGTGAGTTCTGCGAATTCCGCAACCTGCTGCCCCGTGGCGTGAAGCTGGCCCCGGAAGATATCTGGGAACGCATTGCCTTCGTCCTGTCGATGAAGATGCAGGATGCCCAGTTCTCCGGGCAGACCAAGGAGCGCCTGTCGTCGCGCGAGGCCTCGGCCTTCGTTTCGGGGGTGGTGAAGGACGCCTTCAGCCTGTGGCTCAACGCCCACCCGGAAGTCGGGCAACAGCTGGCGGAGCTGGCGATCAGCAACGCCAACCGTCGCCTCAAGGCTGGCAAGAAGGTCGAGCGCAAGAAGATCACCCAGGGCCCGGCATTGCCGGGCAAGCTGGCGGACTGCGCGGGCCAGGACCCGATGCGTTCCGAACTGTTCCTGGTGGAAGGGGACTCTGCAGGCGGCAGCGCCAAGCAGGCCCGGGACAAGGAGTTCCAGGCGATCATGCCGCTGCGCGGCAAGATCCTGAACACCTGGGAAGTCGATGGCGGCGAAGTCCTGGCTTCCCAGGAAGTGCACGACATCGCCGTGGCCATCGGCATCGATCCCGGCTCCAACGACCTCAGCCAACTGCGCTACGGCAAGATCTGCATCCTCGCGGACGCCGACTCGGACGGCCTGCACATCGCCACCTTGCTGTGCGCGCTGTTCGTTCGTCACTTCCGCCCGCTGGTGGATGCCGGGCATATCTTCGTCGCCATGCCGCCGTTGTATCGCATCGACCTGGGCAAGGAGATTTTCTATGCCCTGGACGATGCCGAGCGTGATGGCATCCTCGACCGTCTGGTGGCCGAGAAGCGTCGTGGCAAGCCGCAGGTCACCCGATTCAAGGGGCTGGGCGAGATGAACCCGCCGCAACTGCGTGAAACCACCATGGACCCCAATACCCGGCGCCTGGTGCAACTGACCCTGGAAGACTATCCGGGCACCCAGGAAATGATGGACATGCTGCTGGCCAAGAAGCGCGCCAGTGACCGCAAATCCTGGCTGGAATCGAAAGGCGACCTGGCCGAGGTACTGGTCTGATGCGGCGTCTGTGCGCCGCCTTGCTGCTGGTTGCAACGCCGGTACTGGCCGATCTGCCGGTTCCAGAGGAGCTGACCCTGGTCAGCGAACACCCGGTAGAGGGCATGACCAGCGGCAACCTGTCCGGCCTGGCCTGGTGCGGCGACGCCCTGTGGGCGGTGTCGGACCGTGAAGACGATCGCCTGTACCGCCTGGAGCCGGGTGAGACCAACTGGCAAGCCGTCGCCGAAACCTTCGTGGCGCCGCCGGTGCCGGAAATGCCGCTGCCCTGGGGGCTGCGTACGCGCACCTGGCTGGCGGGCCTGGTGCGGGGCGGCAATCTGGACTTCGAAGGGCTGTCCTGCGATGCCCTGGGCAATCGCTACCTGGTCAGCGAGTCCCATGCCTCGGTGCTGATGGTGCCACCGGCTGCTGCCGCACAATGGCTGGCGCTGCCGGAGGGCATGGTGCGTCAGGCCCGTGCCAGCGGCATGCTGCTGCACTTCAATTCACTGTTCGAAGGCGTGGCGGTCGACCCGGCCGGCGAGCGCCTGTGGCTGGCTGCCGAGCGCACGCGCCGTGGCTTGGTGGTGCTGCACAAGCAGCGCTCGTCCTGGCGTTGCACCGGTGGCTGTGTGCTGTTCAGCGAAGGCGGCAGCGAGCCGGGACCGGCGGCGCTGGCCAGCAAGCCTGAGCCCCGCGACTTTTCCGGGCTGGCCTACCACAACGAAAAGCTGTTCACCCTGGAGCGCCAGGCGCACCGCATCTGTCGCCGTACCCTGAGCAATGGCGAGGCCGAGCGCTGCTGGTCGTTCGCTGGCGAGGCGCTGACCGATGAACGCCGTTATCCGGTTTCCTACGGGGTGGCCGAAGCGCTGTGGATCGATGCCGAAGGGGCCTGGGTCGGCCTGGACAATGGTTCCCTGACCCGCGCCGATGGTGAGTCGCGGCCTCTGGTCTGGCGCTTTGCCGCGCCGAAGGGTGGCTGGGGTAGCACCAAGTGACACAACAGACGCCCGGCCGACGTGCCGGTCGCGTGATGCTGGTGCTGGCCTGGGGCGCGGGGTTGCTGCTGGCGACCCGTTTCTTCGGCGACTGGGAAGAGGGGCAGTACAACCCCAACCGCGAGCCGGTGTCGGTGCATGGCAGTGACTATGTGGAAGTTCGCCTGGCAAGCAGCCGGCAGGGCCATTACCTGGCCGACGGGCAGATCAACGGCGCACCGGTGACCTTCCTTCTGGATACCGGTGCCACCCAGGTCGCCGTGCCCACGGCTGTGGCGTCGCGCCTGAACCTGCAAGCAGGGGCGCCGATGCTCATCAGCACCGCCAATGGCCGCGCCACCGCACACCGAACACGGCTCGATACGCTGCAACTCGGCGATATCGTCCTGCATGACGTAGCAGCCCTGATCGCCCCCGGCATGGATGGCGATGAGGTGCTGCTGGGCATGAGTGCCCTGAAACAACTCGAATTTACCCAGCGCGACGGCACCCTGTTGCTGCGCCAATCAACCTTGCAATGAGGCCCGCATGAGCGAATCCCTCGATTTGAGCCTGGACGGCGTAGAGCGTCGTTCCCTCGCCGACTTTACCGAGCAGGCTTATCTCAACTACTCCATGTACGTGATCATGGACCGTGCCTTGCCGCATATCGGTGACGGTCTCAAGCCGGTGCAGCGCCGCATCATCTACGCGATGAGCGAGCTGGGCCTGGACGCCGACTCCAAGCACAAGAAATCGGCCCGTACGGTCGGTGACGTGCTCGGCAAGTTCCACCCCCACGGCGACTCGGCGTGCTACGAGGCCATGGTGCTGATGGCCCAGCCGTTCAGTTACCGCTACACCCTGGTCGACGGCCAGGGCAACTGGGGTGCGCCCGACGATCCGAAGTCCTTCGCCGCCATGCGCTATACCGAGGCGCGCCTGTCGCGTTACTCGGAAGTGCTGCTGACCGAACTGGGCCAAGGCACCGTGGACTGGGTGCCAAACTTCGACGGCACTCTGGACGAGCCCGCGACCCTGCCGGCACGTCTGCCTAATCTGTTGCTCAACGGCACCACCGGTATCGCCGTGGGCATGGCCACCGACGTGCCGCCGCACAACCTGCGCGAAGTGGCTGCGGCCTGTGTCCGCCTGATCGATCAGCCGGATGCCACGGTCGAGCAGCTCTGCGAACACGTGCTCGGTCCGGATTACCCGACCGAGGCCGAGGTCATCACCCCGCGTGCCGACCTGCTGAAAATCTACGAAACCGGTCGCGGCTCCGTGCGCATGCGCGCGGTGTACCGTGTCGAGGATGGCGACATCGTCGTGACGGCGCTGCCGCACCAGGTCTCCGGGGCCAAGGTGCTGGAACAGATCGCCGGACAGATGCAGGCCAAGAAGCTGCCGATGGTTGCCGACCTGCGGGACGAGTCGGACCACGAGCATCCGTGCCGCATCGTGATCATCCCGCGCTCCAACCGGGTCGATGCCGACGAGCTGATGACCCACCTGTTCGCCACCACCGAGCTGGAATCCAGTTACCGGGTGAACACCAACGTGATTGGCCTGGATGGTCGGCCGCAGGTGAAGAACCTGCGGCAGATGCTGAGCGAGTGGCTGGAATACCGTCTGCTCACCGTGCGTCGCCGCCTGCAGTTCCGCCTGGACAAGGTAGAGAAGCGCCTGCACCTGTTGGAAGGCTTGCTGGTTGCGTTCCTCAACCTGGATGAAGTGATCCACATCATCCGTACCGAGGACCACCCCAAGGCCCGCCTGATCGAGCGCTTCCAGCTCAGCGAAATCCAGGCCGACTACATCCTCGACACCCGCCTGCGCCAACTGGCCCGCCTGGAAGAAATGAAGATCCGCGGCGAGCAGGACGAGCTGATCAAAGAGCGTGACAAGCTGCTGGCCCTTTTGGGCAGCGAAACCAAGCTGAAGAAGCTGGTGCGCAAGGAAATCATCGAAGACGCCGAGAAGTACGGCGATGACCGCCGTTCGCCGATCGTGGCCCGGGCCGAGGCCAAGGCGCTGTCGGAAACCGAGCTGATGCCGACCGAGCCGGTCACCGTGGTGATTTCCGAGAAAGGCTGGGTGCGTTGCGCCAAGGGCCACGACATCGACGCCACCGGGCTGTCCTACAAGGCCGGCGACGGCTTCAAAGCCGCAGCGCCAGGGCGTTCCAACCAGTACGCGGTGTTCATCGACTCCACCGGGCGCAGCTACTCGCTGGCGGCGCATTCGCTGCCTTCGGCCCGGGGCCAGGGCGAGCCGCTTACCGGTCGTCTGACGCCGCCGCCAGGTGCGACGTTCGAGTGCGTCATGCTGCCGGACGACGATGCGCTGTACGTGATCGCCTCGGACGCCGGTTACGGTTTCGTGGTCAAGGGTGAAGACCTGCAAGCCAAGAACAAGGCCGGCAAAGCCTTGCTCAGCCTGCCTTCCGGGGCCAGGGTGGTCACGCCCAAGCCCTTGGCCAACCGTGAAGAAGACTGGCTGGCCGCCGTGACGACCGAAGGTCGCCTGCTGCTGTTCAAGGTTGCCGATCTGCCGCAATTGGGTAAGGGTAAGGGCAACAAGATCATCGGCATTCCGGGCGAGCGGGTAGCCAGTCGTGAGGAATACCTGACCGATCTGGCGGTGCTGCCCAACGGTGCCACCCTGGTATTGCAGGCTGGCAAGCGTACGCTGTCGCTGCGGGCGGACGATCTGGAACACTACAAGGGCGAGCGTGGGCGGCGTGGTAACAAGCTGCCGCGTGGCTTCCAGCGGGTCGACAGCCTGCTTGTAGAGGTGATGGCATAAGGCCTGGCGCGGTTTTTCCATCGCACAACGCTGGAGTCAGGCTGCACTTTGAAGGATGATACGCGACTGCCTGCCCACTGGTTTGACCGGTGGGCGGGCTTTCCCTGTTTTGATTGCCGGCGTTTTTCTGCCGGCTGGATGAGAATGATGACTGCAGTTCGTCTTCCCGTGGTACTGATGCTGGCCGGCGTGCTTGGCCTCGCTGGTTGCACACGCTACCAGCCTGTACCGCTGTATCAGCTGGACGGCGGTGCTGTCACGGCGCAGACGGAGAAGGACGGCCTGGCCGTGCTGCTGGGGCCGGTTTCGATCGCGGACTACCTGCAGCGCGAAGCGCTGTTGCAGCGTCAGATCGATGGCAGCCTGACCGCTGCCACGGATGCCCGCTGGGCCGGTAGTCTGGCCACCGATATCGACCAGCAGTTGCTACGCCAGCTGTCGGGTCGCCTGAACAGCCAGCGTCTGGTCCTGGCGCCAGCGACGCCGGGCTTCACCCCGCAGGTTCAGGTTCTGCTGTCGATTACCCGCCTGGACTCCGGCCCACAGCGCCCGGCCGTGCTCGAAGCGCAGTGGCGCCTGCTGAGCAAGGACGGTGAATTGCTCGATGGCCGACTGATTCGCCTGGAAGAGCCACACCAGGGGCCGATCGCCGATCAGGTGCGGGCGCAGAGTGTGGTCATGCAGCAGCTTGTGGGGGAGTTGGCGAATGCGCTGAAAACCCATGGCACGCCACCTCCGGCCGTTGCCGAGCAGCCGCCGAAGAAGGCGCCGGTGATCCCCGCCGCGAAGCCGGAAGGGCCGAAGATCCCGGTGGCAGAGCCGCTGCGGATCGACGCTGAAGTGTTCCGCTTCTAAGTCTCCAGACATGAAAAAGCCCGCCAAGTGCGGGCTTTTTCATGTCTGTTGCCGGGGCCTAGTGTGGGCGGCTTTCGTGCATACGGGCCAGCTGGCGCTCCAGCAACGACGGATAGGGCTCGAGCAGGCGTTCGACGCAGCAGGCGCCCTCCGGGCTGGCAATGGCGCGAATGCGTGCGCGTTGACGCACCAGGGCGTCATCACCCACACGGCGGTCCAGCAGCAGCAGGTTGCGGCTGTGCTGCGACAGCGCCAGGGCATCCTGCGCGGTTTCGCTGAGCAGCAGATCGCCCTGGCTCAACTCATCCAGCTCCTCGCCTTCGGTCAGGCCCAGCTGCAATTGCAGGGTGATGCCGCTGTCGGCGACCTCGATCTGCAGGGCATGGCCCAGGGCGCGCATCAGCTCGCCGCAGCAGATCGCGTGGGTCAGGTAGTCCTCGCCGATCTCCTGGCGGTGAAACAGCATCAGGCTGCTGCCATCGCTCAGGGTGTGCAGTTCGCCCTGATACAGCGAGGCGGCCTGGTTCAGGCAGTCGCGGTAGCGTTGCAGCAGATCGAGCAGGCGGGCGCGCGGCAGGCGACGCAGTTGTTCCTGGGCACCGAGCTGGATGGCCAGTACCGCACTCTGGTGCGGCTCCTGGCTCGGAGTTGGTGACGGGGTGGCGACGGGCGCTTGCTCTTCTTCCTCGATGTCGCGCAGGTCGGCGAACGGGTCGTGTTCGCCAAGTGCCGAGTCCGTGCGGCGAGCCGGCTCGGGCTCGTCGTCATGCAGGTCGTCGAAACGGTCGTCGCGCAGGTCGCGGACCTCGAACGTCGGCTCGTCATCCGCCTCGTCGAGGTAGTGCGCCTGGTCCTCGGTATCTTCGTGCTCGTCGTCATGCAGATCGTCGTAGAGGTCGTCTGCTTCGGGTTCGGGCTTCTCGGGCACCAGCCGCGCCTGCAGTTGCCGGGCGAGGTCGCCGATCTCGTCCTGACGGCCAGCACCGGGGGCCGGGTCATCGGGATCGCGCAGCCAGACACGCAGTTGCAACAACGGTGTGGAAATATGTCGCCCCAGGCGCAGGCTGAGCGAGAGGGCCAATGCCAGCAGGATCAGACTGAGAATGCCCATGCTCTGCAGGCTGATGGTCATCGGCTGCTGGAACTGGCGCATGTCCAGGCTGATGCGCAACTGGCCGGCGATGACTTCCTGGAAGGTGATGGGCGTGGAATACAGCCCTTCGGTCTCGCCCAGCATGCTTTTGCTGGGACGGGAGCCGGCTTCGGCAAGGATACGGTTGTCCACGCTGTAGATCGCCGCATGGGCCACCAGCGGGTTTTTCACCAGGTTGTTCAGCAGGACGTTGAGGCTGAGGATGTCGTTGGATACCAGCAATTCGGTCGCCGACGACGCCGTCTGGGTAATCAGGCTGCTGCCCAGTGCTTCGGCTTGCTGTTGCATGGCATGCTTGAACTGCATGCCGATGACCCAGGCGTAGATCACCAGGGCCATGGCCACGAGCAGCAGGCTGTGGCTGGCGATGCGCAAGGCCAGCGGCACGCGGCGCTGGCGTAGCGCGTTGAACAGCAGCAGGAAGAAATTATCGGGTTTTACGGGGGCGGGCCGGTTCACAGAGCTCGGCTCTCGTCGACTGGAGTTGCCGCGCAGTATAACGACCACCCTGCACAGGGCAAAGCGCCGTGCGTGCCCGCATGGCGGCGAAAGTGGTTAGAATGTGCGCCTTTTCTCTGGCCTTGCCGCCCTGTGCGGTCGAGGCGCCAGACCATTGACCTAGCCTTGGAGGGTGCGCGTTGCGCGAAATCGTCCTGATCAACATCACCGGCGAAGACCGTCCCGGCCTGACCGCCGCCATCACCGGCGTTCTGGCACAGGGCGGGGTGAACATCCTCGACATCGGCCAGGCCGTTATCCACGACACGCTGTCCTTCGGCATTCTGGTCGAGATCCCGCACACCGAGCAGGCTTCGTCGGTACTCAAGGACGTGCTGTTCACTGCCTACAAGCTCGACCAGCAGGTGCGTTTCACCCCGGTTTCCGAGGCGGATTACCAGCACTGGGTGGCGGGACAGGGCAAGGCCCGGCATATCGTCACCCTGCTGACCCGCAAGGTAACGGCCGAGCAGTTGCAGCGTGTCAGTGCGATCACTGCCAAGTACGCGCTCAACATCGACCACATCGACCGTCTGTCGGGGCGCATGCCGCTGGACATGCCGGCCGAGCAGGGCAAGGGCTGCATCGAGTTCTCCGTGCGCGGCGAGCCGGCTGACCCGGTGGCACTGCGTGCTGAATTCCTCAGCGTGGCACAGGAGCTGAACGTCGACATCGCTTTCCAGCGCGACTCGCTGTTCCGTCGTAACCGCCGTCTGGCGGTGTTCGACATGGACTCGACGTTGATCGAGGCAGAAGTGATCGACGAGCTGGCCAAGGCCGCCGGTGTCGGCGAGCAGGTGTCGGAGATCACCGAGCGTGCAATGCGCGGCGAGTTGGACTTCGCGGCCAGCTTCAAGGAGCGCCTGGCACTGCTCAAAGGGCTGCCGGAGACGGTGTTGTCCGATATCGGTGCTTCGCTGCGCCTGACCGAAGGCGCGGAAACCCTGTTCACCGAGTTGCGCCGTCTCGGTTACAAGACCGCGATCCTCTCGGGTGGCTTCACTTACTTCGCCAAGCAGTTGCAGGCCAAGCTGGGTATCGACTACGTGTTCGCCAACGAACTGCAGATCGTCGACGGCCTGGTGACCGGCGTGGCGGTCGAGCCGATCGTCGACGCACAGCGCAAAGCCGACCTGCTGCGTGAACTGGCTCAGAAAGAAGGGCTGCGTCTGGAGCAGACGATTGCCGTCGGTGACGGCGCCAACGATCTGCCCATGCTGGCCATCGCCGGCCTGGGCGTGGCGTTCCGCGCCAAGCCTCTGGTCAAACAGTCGGCCAAGCAGGCCATTTCGACCCTGGGCCTGGACGGCATCCTCTACCTGCTCGGCTACCGCGACCGCGACGGCCTGGAGTAAGGTTGCAGCAATGAAAAAGCCGCCCGAGGGCGGCTTTTTCATTGGGGCTGGACGGGGTTACTCGTCGCCGGCCGAGAAGTCGTAGTTCATCGACTGGCTCGGACCCTGCAGGTAGTAGCCCTGGATGTAGTTGACGCCGGCCTGCCAGAGGGTCGCCAGTACGCTGGCGCTCTCGACGAACGGCACGATGGTGAGCTTGGCCTGGGCGTGCAGGCTGGCCAGCAGGGTTTTCAGCGCTTCCTGGTTTTCCGCCTTGCTCAGGTCCTGGGAGAACGAGCCGTCGACCTTCACGAAGTCGATATGCAGGTGCTTGAGCGTGTTGAACGGGTTCAGCGCGCAGCCGAACTGGCTCAGGGCAACCTTGCAGTGCAGTTCGTTCAGGCCCTGGGTCAGGGCTTTGGCCTGTTTCAGGTAGGCGATGGCATCCGGTTCGCTGAACTGGAAGACCAGCGAATCCGACGGCAGGCGTGCGGCCTTCAGGGCCACGCTGAGCCAAGGCAGCAGGGTCTGATCCTGCAGACTGGCGCTCGACAGGTGCACGAACAGGCGGGTGTTGTGGCCTTTGCTGCGGTGATCCGCCAGCAACTTGACCGAATTCAGGATCACCCAGCGGTCGATCTTCTCGCCCAGGCCGGCGTCCCGTGCGGCGCTGAGGAATTCCAGCGGCGGCACTTCCTCGCCTTGCGGGCTGAGCAGGCGCAGCAGCACTTCGTAGTGCTCGTGGCTGTCGCCACGCAGGCTGATGATCGGCTGGAACAGCAGGCGGAAACTGTTGTTTTCCAGGGCTTGCTGAACCATGGCGATGACGTTGCCACGGTTGGCGGCGGCGGCCAGTTCGTCTGCCGGGTTGAAGACCTTGAGGGCATTGCCGTCGTTCAGCTCGTCCGCGCAGCGGTGGGCGCGGTCGACCACTTCCTGGGCTTTCGGAGTGGTCTCGTTAAGGCCAGCGATGCCGATGGACAGGGTGGTCTGGACGGTGCGACCGCTGACGTCGAACAGGTGCCCTTCGACTTTCTTCAGCAGGCTGTTCAGGTGCGCGGCGGATTGTTCTGGTGTCTGGCCAGGCTGCAGGACGGTGAACACGTCGTCACCGAAGCGGGCCAGTTGTGCTTCGCCGGCAAAGTGCGCGCGCAGCAGGTTGGCCAGGTCGGTCAGCAGCAGGTCGATGCCTGCCAGGCCGACTTCGGCCAGCAGCGGCGCGTAACGGTCGATGCGGATGTACGCCACGCTGGCTGGTTGGCTGGCGTTGACGGCGCGCTCGGCGGCGGCGTCCATCAGTTCGAGGAAGTAGATGCGGTTGTACAGGCCGGTTACCAGGTCCTGGCTGCTGATTTCGCGCAGCTTTTCTTCCAGCTCGGCGTTGCCGGTTTCTGCCCGAATGACCACCTGGATGCACGGTTCGCCATCGTAGGTTGCCGGGGAGAAGCTCATGCGCGCCTGGAAGGTCTGGCCGTCGGCCTTGACCCCGGTGCAGGCCAGTTCGGCATGCCCTTCGACGCTGTGGTAGTTCTTCAGGAAGTCTTTGAAGTTGCCCTGGTCGGCGCCGCCGATCAGGTCGATCATCGGCATCCCTTCAAGCTCGTCGGCGTCTTCGTACTCGAACAGTTCGAGGTAGGCGCGGTTGGCATAGATATGCATGCCATCGTGCACGTAGGTGATGGCGTCCACCGAGCTGTCGAGCAGCAATTGGCAGCGCTTTTCCGCTTCGCGCAGGGCCACTTCGGCGGCGCGGCGTGCGCGGCGATCCTCAAGGTTGGCCAGTTCGCGCTTGGCGACCAGCACCAGGCGCTCGTCGTCGCCCTGGGGCAGCGCATCCTTGGCACCGAGCATCAGGGCTTCGGTAATGCTTTCGGATTCGTTGTCGGCAAGCAGCTGAATGACCGGAATGTCCTTGGCCAGGCGGCGAATCGCATTCACCGCTTCGCTCGGGTCCAGGTGCTCGCTGCTGGGGGCGGCGATCAACAGATCCCAGCTCTGCTGCAGGGTTTCATTCAGGTCGTCGCTCGAGGTCAGTCGATGCACCCGGGTCGCATTGCCAGCATTACGGAACAGGCTGACGAGGCGTTCAGCCTCGTTTTGCGAGTCTTCGAGAATCAGGAGCCGGATGGTTTTTTTTTCGATAGCCATGGCGGAGATCAAATCTGCGCCGAACGGGCGCGAAAAGGCGACAAAAGGAGAAGTGTCGGCAATCTACAGAGACTTCCAGAGTGAGTCAAAGTCTTCCTCCCCACTTGGCGCGCGGGTTCCCGGGGCTGTGACAGGCGTCCCGTGATCGACCGGTTTTTGCTCCACGCTGCGGTATTCGAACTGGCTGAAACTGCCAGTACTGGTTTGCCGACGGCTGAGCACGGCACGTCGCTCCGTACCGTTGATGTTGATCATGACCTTGTTGCCTTCCTGGAACGGCAGGCGCGGCGTGATCAGGCTGGCGGGGCGGGAAATGGCGCTGATTTCCGGCAGTAGCAGGGCGCGCAGGAACTGGCTGCTCTGCTCGGCCTTGCGTACCAGTTGCAGGCCGCAGGACTGGGCGTGCGGGGCGATCAGTTCGATCCCCATCTGCGTGCCGCCACCCCTGACCTGACGGATCCAGCGGACCACGGCGACGCTCCAGCCTTGTTCCGGGCTGTCCTGTATGCCGAGCAGTTCGCCGGCCTGGAGTTGGCTGGGGACTTCCTTGGGCCAGGACAGACAGTACCCGCCCGGGCTGTGGTTGACGATGGGCAGGGCGAACGTCGGGTAGCTTTCGCCCGGCGCGGCAGTCTGCAGTCCATCGGCACTCACGACCGGCTTGCTGTATTCGATTTCCTCGAATGGCATGCCGTTTTCCCAGTTGTTGGCCTTCTGGGCGTCGAATGCGTTCGACCAGATATCCGGCGCGCCCGTGTCCGCCTTGAATACGGCGGCGCCGATTTCCACGGGCAGTTTGAGCACTTCATTGAAGGCGCGTTTGTTGGCCAGGTAGAAGTGCAGAGCGGTCATGCCGATGCACAGGGTCAGGTTGCCCTGGCCCTGGGTGCGCTGGAAGGTGCGCTCGGAAATATCACCCCAGGCCGCGCCGAGGTGTTGCAGCATGTCCAGGCTGAATCCGTCCGGCACGAACAGGCGTGACTGTGCCTGGCTTTCCGCCGGCAGCAGCAGGTGTTCCTTGATGGCGTCGACCAGCGGCTGAGGGTCGATGCCGAGGGTATGGTGCAGTTCGCTTTCCTGGAACAGCGAGGCGTAGCGCGGCGGGCCGTCCAGTTGCGGGGACACCGCGAACAGGCTGGAAGCCAGATCGCCAGCTTGCAGGTTGATCAGGGCGCTCCAGGGCTCCAGCACTTCGGCCAGGCGCGCGATGCTGTTCTGGCGCATCTGGTTGCAGCGTGCGCACCCCAGCAGCAGGGCGACCAGGTAGCTCTGCTCGGTACTCAAACCGTCGGTGTGGCGGGCCAGCGTATCGCGGATGACCACCTTGTGCAGCGCGTGCTTGCGGGCGATCTGGTAGATCTGGTGCAGCTCCAGCCACAGCCCTTCAGGCACGGGGCAGTAGAGCTGGCTGGCACGAATCAGTGGGCTGCACAGGCTGTGGGTGGCACGTTGCAGGGCCACCGCCAGCAGCTGGTTGCGCTCACGGCTCTCCTGAGTGGAGAGGCGGGCGATGATCAGTTTGTAGCCAACGGCCAGGTGGTTCTGCAGGGCCTGGCAGAGGTTGGCGACCTTGCGCGGGCGTTCATCGAGCAATATGGCTTGATTGAGGAAATGGCGCTCCAGGTGCTTGCAGACGAAGTACACCTCAGGCCGCAACAGCTCCAGCAATTGCAGGCGATTGTCCGAGGGGGTCAGCAACTGATTGAGCTCGACCAGTGCCTGGTACAGCTGACGGGCTGTTTCGCCGATGTTGGCTTTCGGCAGGGCGCTGATCCAGCGCTTCAGGTCCCGCGGGGTCGCATCGCAGAACGACAGACTCTGCTTGTTAGGAGCAGGAACGCGGAGTAGCAGGTGAGAACTCTGTTTATCCATCTAACTCGGATACTCCAACGCCAACGGTCAGGCAATTCATTCTGGTCATAGTGCTTCGAACTCTAGCAGCATCTGCCCAGGGCCGCAGCCCTCTCTAGGATGGCTTTGCCACGCATTCGAGGCACACGGTCTTCTGAATATCCGACCGGCAAGGAGATCGGTCCGTTCAACCCGGGAGCGGACTGCCGCCCCGGGTTGTGATCCTGGTCAGCCGATCTGCGCGCTGCCCAGGCGTTCACCCATGCGCACGCCGCTGTTGGCGCCGAGGTTCTCCGCCCATTTCACCTGTTCCGGTCCGAACAGCACGATGGCAGTGGAACCCAGTTTGAAACGGCCAAGCTCTGCACCCTTTTCCAGGTGCACCGGACCGCGTGCAGCTTCGTCGTAACGAATAGTTTTCAAAGTGCGTCGAGGCGGGGTAACCAGGCCGGCCCAGACCGTTTCCACCGAGGCCACGATCATGGCGCCAACCAGTACCACGGCCATCGGGCCGCGCTCGGTGTCGAACAGGCAGACGACACGTTCGTTGCGGGCGAACAGTCCCGGTACGTTTTCTGCGGTGGTCTGGTTGACCGAGAACAGGCGGCCCGGCACGTAGACCATCTCGCGCAGGGTACCGGCCAGTGGCATGTGCACGCGGTGGTAGTCGCGAGGCGACAGGTACACGGTGGCGAATTCGCCGCCCATGAACGGGGCTGCACGTTCGGTGTCGCCGCCCAGCAGTTCAACGACGCTGAAGCTGTGGCCTTTGGCCTGGAACACACGGCCGTGTTCGATCTTGCCGAGCTGGCTGACGGCGCCGTCTGCCGGGCAGAGGATGGCGTCCGGCGTGGCGTCGAGCGGGCGGGCATCGGGTTTCAGCGCACGGGTGAAGAAGGCGTTGAAGTTCTCGAAGGCGGTCAGGTCTTCGATCTGCGCCTCTTTCATCTCGACCTTGTAGTGCCGGGCGAACAGCGTGATCAACTGGTTCTTGAGCCAGCTGACCCGGCATTCTGCAACGCAGCCGATCAGGCGCGAGAGCAGGTGGTGAGGCAGCAGGTACTGGCTGAGGATAAACAAGCGGTCTTTCATCGGTATTCCTTGATTGTCGGCAGGCGCGGGTCGATCAGCGATCGACCGGTGTGTCGGGGTGGTTGCCCCATTCGCCCCAGGAGCCTGCGTAGGCTTTGATGCGAGGGTAACCGAGTGCCTTGGCGACCAGGTAGGTGAAGCCCGACCGGTGGTGGGTCTGGCAGTGGGTAATCACTTCTTTGTCCGGGGTGATGCCGAGGTCCTTGAGGATGGCCGGCATGTCGCGGCGTATACGCAGTTGGCGAGCCTGGTCCATGCCGGCGGTCCATTCGAAATTGACCGCGCCGGGGATATGACCGGCCTTGGCGGCCAGGGCCTTCTCACCGCTGTATTCGGTCGGCCCGCGGGCGTCCCAGATCGCCAGGTCGGCCGCGCCCAGGCGGCTGATCAGGTATTCGCGGGTGGCGGTGGGGTCGTCGTGCAGCGTCAGAGCCACCTTGCCGCTCAGTGCCGCGGGCTGCTCGGTGCTCAGCTCGCGTTCTTCCGCGAGCCAGGCATGCAGGCCGCCATCGAGGTAGTGGTAACGGTTGTGGCCGATCACATCCAGCAGCCAGATGAAGCGCCCGGCCCAGCCGCCGCCTTCATCGTCATACACCACGTAGATCGCATCGTCGCGGTGGCCGAGCTCGGCGAACAACTGCTCGAGCTGCGCCTTCTCCGGCAGCAGGCCAGGTGCCGGCGGTTGGCCGAGCTGTGTGCGTTTGGGGTCGGCGAAACGGGCGCCGGGAATATGCCCGGCCGCATAACGGGCGCTACTGGTCAGGTCGACCAGGATCAGTTGTGGTGCATTCAGGTGCTCGGCCAGGTCGGCCGGCTCGATGACCAGAGGCAACTCGGTGAAAGCAGTCATGCGCGATCTCATGCCCGTGAAAAAGGGCCAAGTGTAGCGGAAAGCCTCGGGCCTGTTGATGCCGGATCGTGCCGCGACGTTTCAGCGACCGCGGCTGGCGAAGGTACCCAGGGCGCGCTCGATGCACTGCGCGGTCTTACCGAAGGCCTGCAGGTTGCTGTCGCCAATAGGGGCCCCACCCTGGTCGGCCAGTACGACCATGACCACCCTGCCATTGCTGGCGAGGGAGCGAATCAGCAGGTGCTCGGTGGGGAACAGCGCTTTCAGCGTGCCCGGCAACATGGCCGAGAACTGCGCGATGTTGGCCGGCGTGAGCTTCAGTTGCGCAGGGGCTTGCAACAGCCGGCGCAGTACCTGGCTGTTTTGCGGCTCCAGGGTCAGGCCGGTTGGCGCAGGCTCGAGGCCCGCATGCTGCTGGACCAGCAGGCGGGTGTGGGTTCGATCGGCCAGCAGGATCAGTACCCGCTGCATGCCGCAGGCCTGGATGGCCTGCCGAGCGCAGTTGCTGAGCTGCACCACGTTACTGAAGGCACTTGGCTGGGCAAGCAGTTGGCCGCACGACTGACGCCACTCATCGACCTCAACGGTCTTTTCCGGCTCGGGTTGCGTGTGTTTCAGGTGACTGTCTTCCCAGTTCCAGAGCAGGGCCTCGGCGGGGTGCCAAAGGCCTTGCTCGACCTGCTGACGGGCACTTTGCGCGGCATGCTGGTGAATCTGTTGCTGCAGGTCGGCCACGGGCATCTGCAGGTACAGGCCCGTGAGGCGTTGCCAGCGCAGGCTGTGCGGGCCGCCCCATGACTGGTGGGCCGACAGCGCCAGGCAGTTGGCCAGGAGGATGCTGTTGGCGGGCTGGGTCAGCCAGCGGCGCAGGTGCGGATCGGCATCCAGGCTCTGTTGTTGCTGCAGCGGATGCTCGTTGAGGTGGGCGATGTGCAGCGCCTTGATCAGCAGGCGTCGGTCATTGGCCAGCAGCCGGTAGCCCTGGGTGATCCATTCCGGCAGGCGCCAGCGTTCAGACAGCGCCAGGCACAGTTTCAGCAACGGAACACCGAGAATTTCGCGTTCGACCTTGAGCGTCGGCTCACCCTTGACCAGCACCCGCTGCTCCCAGATGGCGAGCAGGTCCGGGCGCGCGGCCAGCAGAGACCACAAAGGTGCCAGGAACAGTAGGCTGCTCCAGTGGATTTCCTGCCAGAGACGCGCCAGGCGCCCGGCGAACAGGCCGTTTGCCTGCTGCGTCGCATGCTGGCTGATCAGCTGGATCTGCCGCAGGGCAAGGGGGATTTCTTCCTGGGGCAGGGCAGGTTGACGCTCCAGGAGCGCCTCGACCCGTTTCAGGCCCAGTCGCGTGAGCGCATTTTCCAGGCTTTCTGCCGGCTCGTTGAGTTCGTTGCTCTTGCGGTTGGCCTCGCGCATCACGCTCAAGGCCAGGGCCGGGCAGTCCTGCATCAGCTCGGCAATGTCGCGCAACGAACGGCGATCGTCGCCCAGCGCGCGTCGTACGCGCAGGTGGCTGTCAGCGGGAACCGGCAATAGCTGGCTGTCCAGCTGTTTGAGCCAGGCGTCTATGCTGCGGGGTGTCGACGATACTGTTGTGGGCATGTGAGTTGAGCCAAGCTGGCTTTTAGCCTTAACTGGCTATAGTCTCGCGCACAACTTCCGATAAATAGAAGGGTTGTTTTGCAAAACCCTTACTACTGGCTCTGGCAAGTTTCCTTTTATGGCAAAAATCATCGGCATCATTGTTGTATTCGCCAGCGTGCTCGGCGGGTTCATTCTGTCTGGCGGCCAGTTCATGGCGCTGGTTCACCCGTTCGAAGTCATGATCATTGGCGGCGCGGCCCTGGGGGCCTTCTTGCAGGCCAACCCGGGCAGCATGTTCATGCAGGTCTTCAAGAAGTCCTTGAAGATGTTCAGCTCGCGTTTTACCCACACCTATTACCTGGAAGTGCTGCGCCTTCTTTACGAGATTCTCAACAAGAGTCGCCGTGAAGGGATGATGGCCATCGAGGCGGATCTCGAAGACCCGGCCGCGAGCCCGATCTTCAGCAAGTACCCGGCCATTCTCAAGGATGAGCGCATGGTCGCCTTCATCTGCGATTACCTGCGCATCATGTCCTCCGGCAACATGGCACCCCACGAGCTCGAAGGCCTGTTCGACATGGAGCTGGCGAGCCTCAAGGAAGAGCTGGAACACCCGGCCCACGCCGTGGCGAAGGTGGCTGACGGTATGCCGGCGATGGGGATCGTGGCCGCGGTACTCGGTATCGTGATCACCATGTCGATTCTCGCCGAGGCGGACAACGCCGAAATCGGTGAAAAGGTAGGTACCGCCCTGGTGGGTACATTCCTCGGGATTCTGGCGTCCTACGGCTTCTTCGGTCCGCTGTCCGGTGCGCTGGAGCACGATGCCAAGGAAGAATTGAACGTCTACGAGGCGATCAAGGCCGGTCTGGTCGCTTCCGCTTCCGGTATGCCGCCGTCTCTGGCGGTGGAGTTCTCACGCAAGGTGCTGTATCCGGCACACCGTCCGAGCTTCATCGAGCTTGAGCAGGCGATGCGCGGGAGCTGACGTCTGAATCATGGAGAATAACCAGCCGATTATCGTCAAGCGGGTCAAGAAGGTTGCAGGCGGCCACCACGGTGGCGCCTGGAAAATCGCCTTCGCCGACTTCGCCACCGCGATGATGGCGTTCTTCCTGGTGATGTGGCTGATGTCGTCGGCCACACCCGAGCAGAAACGGCTGATTTCCGGCTACTTCAAGGACCCGATCGGGTTTTCCGAAAGTGCCAGCCCCTATGTGATCGACCTCGGTGGCTCGCCGACGCCCGCGCCGGATCGCACCCTCAACCCGGAATCTCAAGACACGTCGGCCAGCGACGCAGAGGAGAATATCGAGTCGAGCAAGGTCGAGGAACTGGCAGAGGAGCTGGAGCGCGAGCGCCTGGAACTGTTGCTGCAGGAATTGCAGAACAAGGTCGAGGAAGACCCGCAGCTGCAGCGCTTCAAGGACCAGATCCTGTTCGAGATTACCCAGGACGGTCTGCGTATCCAGATCATGGACGCCGAGAACCGGCCGATGTTCGACATCGGCAGCGCGCGTCTGCAGCCGTATTTCGAGGACATCCTGCTGGCCATGGTGGACACCATCAAGGCCGTGCCCAACAAGATCAGCATCAGCGGCCACACCGACGCCAAGCCGTTTGCCGGCTCGGGCGACTTCGGCAACTGGGAACTGTCCGCCAATCGCGCCAACGCCGCGCGCCGCGTGCTGGTCGCCGGTGGCTACGAAGAGGATCAGGTGGCGCGGGTGGTCGGTTATGCCTCGTCGGCGCTGTTCGATCGCAACGATCCGCTCAACCCGGTCAACCGGCGCATCGACATCACGGTACTGACGAAAAAGGCTCAGCGCGCCATCGAAGGCGAGCAGGGCGCCGGTGAGTCACCCGCTGCCCCGGCAGACCCGGCGGCACCTGGCGCTGCTCCGGCTGGCGATTCACCGATGCCGGCTGACCAGGTGCGTGAGCGGCTGAACATCTTCGAAGAGGGTGTGCTGCAGTTCGACCAGCCTCGGGAATGACCGTCGTACGAGATAGAGCAAGGCCGCGATCATTCGCGGCCTTGTCGTTTCAGTAGTCGGCTTCTGGCAGGCTGGCGAGGATGTGACGGTAGCTGGCCATGCGTTGCGGCTGGATACGCCCGTCTTCCAGGGCCTTGAGCAGGGCGCAGCCCGGTTCCCGGTCGTGTTTGCAGTCACGGAAGCGACAGAGACCAAGCAGCTCGTTGAATTCGATGAAGCCGGCTTCGACGTCATCACGGCTGACGTGCACCAGGCCGAATTCGCGGATACCGGGTGAGTCGATCAGCTCGCCGCCGCCGGGGAAATGGAACAGACGCGCGGTGGTCGTAGTGTGGGTGCCTTTGCCGGTCAGTTCGGACAGCGCGCCGACCCGGGTATCAACGCCGGGCAGCAGGCTGTTGACCAGCGATGACTTGCCCACACCCGACTGGCCCACGAACACGCTGACGTGACCGTCCAGGCGTTGCTTGAGCTGCTCCATGCCGTCGCCCTCGTGAGCCGAGACCTCCAGCAGCGGGTAGCCAAGTTGGCGGTAGACCCCGAGCAGGGCATTGAGCGCCACCTCGTTCTGCGCGTCGATCAGGTCCGCCTTGTTCAGCAGCAGGAGCGGGCGAATACCGGCGTGCTCGGCCGCTACCAGGTAACGGTCGATCAGATTGGCATGGGGCTCCGGCAGCGGAGCGAAGACGATGACGATCAGGTCGACGTTGGCGGCCACTGGCTTGAGCTGGCCGCGGGTGTCCGGGCGGCAGAGTTCGGTGCTGCGCGGCAGTTGCGCGACAATCACGCCAATGCCCTGGTTGCCCGCGCGCCAGACCACCCGGTCGCCGGTGACCATGGTCGGCAGGTTGGCGCGCAGGTGGCAGCGGAATACCTGACCGGCCTCGTCGCCCTCCTGGGCTTCGACTTCGACCTGAACGCCAAAGTGCGCGATGACCAGGCCAATCTGCTCCGGCCCCAGGTCGCCACCCTCAAGGGTTTCCACGGCCTGGGACTCGCGTTTGGCGGCCCGGGCTGCGCGTTCGCCCTGGATCTTTTCGATGCGCCAGCTTTGCCGGCGACTGAGTTGGCGTTTGGCCATGGGTATTCCGAGATCCGCTTGCGGTGTAAATCGGTCGCGAGTCTAGCACGCGCGGCATCTGTCGCTTGCGCCAGCCGCTACACTGCGCGAAATCTTCAGCGAAACGAGGGCGAGGGGTGGTGATGCAGGCGCGCATGTTTGAGCGATACCCGGTGCTGGGCGCACTGCTGGCACAGGTGCTCGCGACCCTGGCGGTCGGTATTTTCGTGTTCGCCGTGGCGCAGGTGTCCAGTTGGCGCCTCGGGTGGCTGACCGCCGGGCTGCTGCAGGGCGCGCTGGCGGCCGGTATCGGCTCCTGGCTGGGGCTGTCGCGCTGGTGGTGGTGGCTGAACCTGGGGTTTGTGCCTGCCCTGCTGCTGGCCAACGGTGCCGCGCTGCCCTCCTGGGTGTTTCTGGTCGGGTTTTTTCTGGTGCTGTTGCTCAACTGGAACAGCATCGGGGAGCGCGTGCCGCTGTACCTCACCGGTGCGCGTGGTCGGCGTGAGCTGGCCGCGCTGCTCGAGCGAAGAAAGCAGCCGTTTCGCTTCATCGACCTTGGCTGCGGGCCTGCAGGCACGTTGCTCTGGTTGTCGCGCCGGTTTCCCGAGTCGCAGTTCGTCGGGGTCGAGACCGCGCCCCTGCCGTTCGCCCTGGCCTGGTTGCGCAGCCTGGCGCGGCGAAACTGCCAGATTCGCTATGAAAATCTCTGGCGCAGCGATCTGTCGGCATTCGACGTGGCCTATGCCTTTCTTTCACCGGCACCGATGCCGGGGGTCTGGGATAAAGCCAAGGCGCAACTGCCGACGGGCGGTTGGCTGATTAGCAATACATTCGAAGTCCCCGGCGTTGCGCCGGATGAGGAAGTGGCGCTGGATGACTGGCGGCATTCGCGCCTGCTGCTCTGGCGCATCCCGGAATGATTTATTCGCTAAACTGGCGGTTCACGCTTAGGAGTGCAGCATGCAGAACCCACAGAATCTGATCTGGATCGACCTGGAAATGACCGGTCTGGACCCCGAGAAAGACGTCATCATCGAGATGGCCACCATCGTCACCGACAGTGACCTGAATATCCTGGCCGAGGGCCCGGTGATCGCGGTTCACCAGAGCGATGCGTTGCTTGCGGGCATGGATGAGTGGAACACGCGCACCCACGGCGAGAGCGGCCTGACCCAGCGCGTGCGGGAAAGCACCATCGACCAGGCCACGGCCGAAGCGCAGACCATTGCCTTCCTGGAGCAGTGGGTGCCGGCGGGCAAGTCGCCGATCTGCGGCAACAGCATTGGGCAGGATCGCCGCTTCCTCTATCGCTACATGCCAAGCCTGGAAGCCTACTTCCATTACCGCTACCTGGACGTCTCGACCCTGAAAATCCTCGCCGGCCTCTGGGCGCCGCAGGTCAAGGATGGATTCCAGAAGCAGGGCACGCACCAGGCGCTGGATGATATCCGCGAGTCCATCGCCGAGCTGGCGTACTACCGCGAGCACTTCCTCAAGGTCTGAGTCGCCTCACAGGGTAAGGGGCGATAGCGCCCCGCCGTCTGCCTGTTATGCCTGGCGTTTGTGATGCTGGGCCAGCGCCCATTCGACATGTTCGCGTACCAGCTCCGACGGGTGGTCGCGGCGCGCCTGCAGGGCTTCCAGCACTGGAATGCTCGACGGCGCATTGCCCAGGCCAACGGCCAGGTTGCGCAGCCAGCGTTCGTAACCCGCGCGCCGCAGGGGTGAACCCTCGGTGCGGCTGAGAAATTCCTCCTCACTCCAATTGAACAGCGTGGCCAATTCGGCATTGTCCAATTGATGGCGGGGTTGGAAGTCGCCCTGCTCGGTCGCTCGGGCGAAGCGGTTCCAGGGGCAGACCATCTGGCAGTCATCGCAGCCGAACACCCGGTTGCCGATGGGCGCGCGCAGGTCTTCGGGGATCGGTCCCTTCAGCTCGATGGTCAGGTAGGAAATACAGCGCCGAGCGTCGAGCACATAGGGGCCAACGAAGGCGGCGGTGGGGCAGATGTCCATGCACGCCGTGCAGCGCCCGCAGTGTTCGCTGCCGTGTGGTGGGTCCACAGGCAGGGCCAGGTCGACGAACAGCTCGCCGAGGAAGAAGTAGCTGCCCGCCTTGCGGTTCAGGACCAGGGTGTTCTTGCCGATCCAGCCCAGGCCGGCCTGTTCGGCAATGGCCTTCTCCAGCACTGGCGCACTGTCGACGAAGGCTCGGAAGCCGAACGGGCCGATCTGCTGCTGGATGCGCTCGGCCAGCTGCTGCAAGCGTTTGCGAATCAGCTTGTGGTAGTCACGCCCCAAGGCATAGCGCGATACATAGGCTTTTTCCGGCTCGCCCAGGCGTTGCGCCATTTGCGTGTCGCCGGGCAGGTAGTCCATGCGCAGCGAGACCACGCTCAAGGTGCCGGGCACCAGTTCGTCCGGGTGTGAGCGCTTGCTGCCGTGGGCCGCCATGTAGTCCATTTCCCCCTGATAACCGGCGTCCAGCCAGCGCTGCAGGTGCGCTTCATGCTCGCCGAGGGCCACGCCGGTAATGCCGACCTGCTGGAAGCCCAGCTCGCGGCCCCAGTCCTTGATCGACTGGGCGAGGGCGGCAAGATCGAGAGGGGTGGTGCTCATACGGAAACGGTCAGTCGGGGCGGAGGTGGGTATAATTCTGCCAGACATCGGAGCCGACGCATGCCGCATTCGCCTGACAATCTTCCGCTCGCCCTCTACAGCGCCGCCCAGGTGCGTGCGCTCGACGCCCGCCTGATCGCCGCCGGAACGCCCGGGTTCGAGCTGATGACCCGGGCCGCCCATGCCATCTGGCGGGTGCTGCGCCGCAGTTGGCCTGCACAGGTGCGGCTCACGGTTCTCGCTGGACACGGAAACAATGCGGGTGATGGCTACCTGGTCGCGGCACTGGCGCTGAAAGCCGGCTGGCAGGTGCAGGTGTTGGCGGTAGGGGACGTCTCGGCGCTGAAGGGCGATGCCCTGCGTGCACATGACGACGCCCAGGCAGCAGGCGTGACGATTCGCCCATGGAGTGAATGCGCGCCGCTCGACGGCGTCGTGCTGGACGCGTTGCTGGGCACCGGTATCACCGGCGCGGTGCGCGAGCCGTACGCCCAGGCGATTCGCGGAGTGAACGCCAGCGGTTTGCCGGTTCTGGCGGTGGATATTCCGTCAGGCATATGCAGCGACACCGGCCAGGTCCTGGGCGTGGCGGTACGTGCGACACAGACGGTGACCCTGATTGGCCTCAAGCTTGGCCTGTTCACTGGTGTGGCGCCCGAGTGGGTCGGTGGGTTGTCGTTCGACGATCTGCAGGCTGAGCCGGCGCTGGTCGCCGAACAGGGCTGGACAGCGCAGCGGCTGACCAGTGTGAGCGTGCCGCGCTTACCGGTGCGCCAGATCAGTGTGCACAAGGGGCAACTTGGGCATGTGTTGGTGGTGGGTGGGGACCGCGGTTTTGGCGGTGCCGCATTGCTATCGGCGCAAAGTGCCCTGCGCAGCGGCGCCGGCCTGGTGTCGCTGGCGACCCGGGGCGAGCACGTGCCGGCGGCCCAGGCGCGGTTGCCGGAAGTCATGAGCGTGGCGATTTCGTCTGCCAACCAGTTGCTGCACGTTGGGAAGAGTGCCTCGGTCTGGGTTGTCGGGCCGGGCCTGGGGCAGACCGCCTGGAGCCGCAGCCTGTTGTCCGCAGCGCTGGCAAGTGGTGCGGCGCAGGTCTGGGATGCCGACGCGCTCAATCTGCTGGCGGATCAGGCGTTCAGCTTGCCGGTCGAGACGGTGCTGACGCCTCATCCTGGCGAGGCGGCGCGTTTACTCGGGATCTCGACTGCCGAGGTGCAGGCCGACCGCCCGGCGGCAGCCCGGGCACTGGCGCGGCGCTACGGTGCGGTATGCGTACTGAAGGGCGCCGGCACACTGGTGGCGGAGCCGGATGGTGCCGTGTGGTTGTGCGACCGTGGGCACCCGGCGATGGCCGGTGCCGGGCTGGGTGACGTATTGGCCGGGTTGATAGGCGCTTTGCGAGCCCAGGGGCTGCCTGCTTCGGCAGCGGCCCGCCTGGGTGTCTGGGCGCATGCCGTCGCCGGTGAGCGCCAGGCTGAATTGGGGTGTGGAGTGGCTGCCAGCGATTTGTGCGCGGCTATTCGTCAGGTATTGCAGGAGCAGGTCGAGTGTCAGAAGTAGAACGTTTTGCCGCCGACGAGGACACCATGCTGGCGCTCGGGGCGCGTATCGCAGAGGTGACCGGCGGGTGCGGGATCATCTACCTGCACGGCGACCTCGGCGCGGGGAAAACCACCTTGTCGCGCGGGATCATCCGGGGCCTGGGCCACGTTGGTGCGGTGAAAAGCCCGACCTTCACCCTGGTCGAGCCCTATGAAATCGGCGCGGTGCGGGCCTACCATTTCGACCTTTACCGCCTGGTCGATCCCGAAGAACTCGAATTCCTCGGGATTCGTGACTATTTCGAAGGTGATGCCTTGTGTCTGGTCGAGTGGCCCCAGCGTGGTGCCGGTGTTTTGCCAAAGGCGGACATGGACATTACCATTAGCCCGCATAACGCCGGGCGTTTGCTGCATATCCAGGCTCACAGCCCTCGCGGCGAGGCTTGGGCGGCGTCCCTGGCAACAACCTGAACAAATGGCGTGCGGCGATTGCCGAACGCCGCGGGTTTGACCGCGTCATATGCCATGCACAGTGCTTTCACTGCCTGCAGGCCATCGGAGCATGATCAGAACAATGGGGTTGGCTATGCGCATAGGCGCACGTTTCATCGCAGCAGGAGTGGTCATGGCGGTATTTGCCGCCGAGGTGTTTGCCGCTTCGGATGTACGTAGCGTGCGGCTGTGGCGAGCACCGGACAACACGCGCCTGGTATTCGACCTGTCCGGCCCGGTGCAGCACAACGTCTTTACGCTAAGCGCCCCCAACCGCCTCGTCATCGATGTCTCGGGCGCCAAGCTGACCACCTCGCTGGACAAGCTGGCGCTGAGCAACACCCCGATTACCGGTGTACGGTCGGCGCAGCGCACCCCGGAAGAGCTGCGGGTGGTCATCGACCTGTCGGCCGCCGTGACTCCGAAGAGCTTCACCCTGGCGCCGAACCAGCAGTACGGCCATCGCCTGGTGGTCGACTTGTTCGACCAGGGTGCCGACACCGCTCCTAGCCTGCCAACCTCTCCAGCGACCAGTGCGCCACCCGTGCCGGTAACGCCTACCCAGGCGCCGCCCAAACTGACGCCTGTGCCCAATGGCAAGCGCGACATCGTTATCGCCATCGATGCCGGGCACGGTGGGGAGGACCCGGGTGCCCTGTCGCCGGTCAAAGGGCAGTTCGAAAAACACGTGACCCTGTCTATCTCCAAAGAGCTGCAGCGGCAGATCAATGCCGAGAAGGGCTTCCGCGCCGAGCTGGTGCGCACGGGGGACTACTTCATTCCTCTGCGCAAACGCACCGAGATCGCTCGCAAGAAGGGCGCTGACCTGTTCGTGTCCATTCACGCCGACGCCGCGCCCCGTGCGGCGGCGTTCGGTGCGTCTGTCTACGCCTTGTCGGACCGGGGAGCGACCTCGGAAACCGCGCGCTGGCTGGCGGATGCGGAAAACCAGTCGGACCTGATCGGTGGTGCGGGTAACGTCAGCCTGGACGACAAGGACCGGATGCTGGCGGGCGTACTGCTCGACCTGTCGATGACGGCATCGCTGTCTTCCAGCCTCAATGTGGGGCAGAAGGTGCTGAGCAACATGGGCAGCATTACCCCGCTGCACAAGCGCCGCGTCGAGCAGGCGGGGTTCATGGTGCTGAAGTCGCCGGATATTCCGTCGATCCTGGTTGAAACGGGGTTCATCTCCAACCCGAACGAGGCCCGCAAACTGTCCACCGCCTCCCACCAGCAGGCGCTGTCGCGTGCCATCGTGACCGGCGTGAAGCAGTTCTTCCAACAGAATCCGCCTCCCGGCACTCATATCGCCTGGCTGCGTGACAACGGCCAGTTGCCCCAGGGGCCGCGTGAGCACGTGGTCACCTCCGGTGAGAGCCTGGCGCTGATCGCGCAGCGCTATCAGGTAAGCCTGGCGGCCTTGCGCAGCGCCAACTCCCTGCGCTCCGATGTGATCAAGGTCGGTCAGACGTTGAAGGTTCCTGCGACTGCCCTGGCAGCTCAACCATGAGTGGCGCGGCACGCATCCAGCTGCTCAGCCCGCGGCTGGCGAACCAGATTGCTGCGGGTGAAGTGGTCGAACGGCCGGCCTCGGTGATCAAGGAGCTGCTGGAAAACAGCCTGGACTCCGGCGCCAAGCGTATCGACGTCGATGTCGAGCAGGGCGGCATAAAGCTGCTGCGCGTACGCGACGACGGCAGTGGCATTCCTCCGGATGACCTGCCGCTGGCGCTGGCGCGGCATGCCACCAGCAAGATTCGTGAGTTGGAAGACCTGGAGCAGGTCATGAGCCTCGGGTTCCGGGGTGAAGCCCTCGCCTCGATCAGCTCCGTGGCGCGTCTGACGCTGACGTCGCGCACTGCCGATGCCGAGCAGGCCTGGCAGGTCGAGACCGAAGGCCGTGACATGCAACCACGGGTCCAACCGGCGGCCCACCCGGTTGGCACCTCGGTGGAAGTGCGGGACCTGTTCTTCAACACCCCGGCCCGCCGCAAGTTTCTCAAGACCGAAAAAACCGAATTCGACCACCTGCAGGAAGTCATCAAGCGCCTGGCGCTGGCCCGTTTCGACGTGGCTTTCCATCTGCGCCATAACGGCAAGACCATCCTGGCACTGCACGAGGCGCCCGACGCGGCCAGCCGTGCGCGCCGGGTAGCTGCGGTCTGTGGTCCGGCCTTTCTCGAGCAGGCGCTGCCGATCGAAATCGAGCGCAGCGGCTTGCACCTGTGGGGTTGGGTGGGCCTGCCGACCTTTTCGCGTAGCCAGGCCGACCTGCAGTATTTCTACGTCAACGGGCGCATGGTACGCGACAAGCTGGTCGCCCACGCGGTGCGCCAGGCGTACCGCGACGTGCTGTTCAATGGTCGTCATCCGACCTTTGTGCTGTTTTTCGAGATCGACCCGTCGGTGGTCGACGTCAACGTGCACCCGACCAAGCACGAAGTGCGCTTCCGTGATGGCCGTATGGTGCATGACTTCCTCTATGGCACGTTGCACCGTTCCCTGGGTGAGGTGAGACCGGAAGACCAGTTGGCGGCGCCTGCTGCGGTGGGCGGCATGGTCCGACCGACCGGCCCTGCTGCCGGTGAGTTCGGTCCGCAGGGCGAGATCGGTTTGTCAGCCAGTGTGCTCGAGCGTTCGCCCACAGAGTCGGTGTGGCGTTCGCCAGGGGCCGGTTACCAGGGCCAGTCGCGGCCGGATAGTATGCTGCCCTCGGCGGAAGCCCAGGGTGCCTACCGAGAGTTCTTTGCACCACTGCCGACGTCCCCGATGGGTGCAGCGGGCGCGCCCAGCCTGCCTGAGGCCCAGGGCGACGTACCGCCGCTGGGCTACGCGATCGCTCAGTTGAAAGGCGTGTACATCCTGGCCGAGAACGTCCAGGGCCTGGTGCTGGTCGATATGCATGCAGCCCATGAACGCATCACCTATGAGCGCTTGAAAATCGCCATGGCCAGCGAGGGGCTGCGCAGCCAGCCGTTGCTGGTGCCGGAGTCTATTGCCGTCAGCCAGCGCGAAGCGGATTGCGCAGAAGAACACGGCACCTGGTTCCAGCGCCTGGGCTTCGAGTTACAGCGTCTCGGCCCGGAAAGCCTGGCAATCCGGCAGATCCCGGCGCTGCTCAAGCAGGCCGAGGCTACTCAGCTTGTGCGTGACGTGTTGGCCGACCTGCTGGAATACGGCACCAGTGACCGGATTCAGGCTCACCTCAACGAACTGCTCGGGACCATGGCCTGCCACGGTGCGGTGCGTGCCAACCGCCGGCTGACTCTGCCGGAAATGAACGGTTTGCTGCGCGACATGGAACACACCGAGCGCAGCGGCCAGTGCAACCATGGGCGTCCGACCTGGACGCAGCTCGGCATGGATGACCTGGACAAGCTGTTCATGCGCGGCCGCTGACCGGCGGCCAAGCCCGATATAAGAGAATACGTGACGATGTCTGAGCGCCTGCCCCCGGCGATTTTCCTGATGGGTCCTACCGCCGCCGGGAAAACCGACCTGGCGCTGGATCTGGCGCGTGTGCTGCCCTGCGAGCTGATCAGCGTCGACTCGGCGCTGATCTACCGCGATATGGATATCGGCACCGCCAAGCCGGACAAGGCGACACTCGCCGCCCATCCCCATGCCCTGATCGATATTCGCGATCCGGCGCAGAGCTATTCGGCGGCGGAGTTTCGTGCGGACGCCCTGGCGCACATGGCGGACATCACGGCCCGTGGCCGTATTCCGCTGCTGGTGGGCGGCACCATGCTGTATTTCAAGGCGCTGCTTGAAGGCCTGGCCGACATGCCGAGCGCCGATCCGCAGGTTCGCCGCGATATCGAAGCGCGCGCCAATCGCGATGGCTGGGATGTGCTGCATCGTGAGCTGGCGGCGGTCGATCCGGAGTCTGCTGCGCGCATCCATCCCAATGATCCGCAGCGGTTGATGCGTGCGCTTGAGGTGTATCACGTCAGTGGTTTGACGATGACCGCACATCGTCAGCGTCAGGCTGCACAAAATTCTGACGGCAACCCGCCTGGCATCAACCAATTCCCCTATACTGTCGCTCAATTGGCGATTGCACCGGCGGAGCGTCAGGTGCTGCATGAGCGGATTGCGCAACGATTTGACGTGATGCTGGAACAGGGCTTTGTCGAAGAGGTCGAACACCTGCGGCAGAGAAGTGACTTACACGTTGGGTTGCCGTCTATACGTGCGGTGGGTTATCGGCAGGTGTGGGACTACCTCGAGGGCAACCTCGACGCGCAAGCGATGCGGGAGCGCGGCATTATTGCCACGCGTCAACTGGCCAAACGCCAGTTCACCTGGTTGCGAAGTTGGTCCGATCTCCAGTGGTTCGATAGCCTTTCCTGCGACAATCTGCCACGCGCCTTGAAATACCTGGCGTCGGTCTCCATATTGAACTGAGACCTTGCCGTTGGCCGTCTATCCTTGGGGGTAAGACGTCTTAAAGCCGTTCGTTGGTTTACTAAAAATACTGAATTATTGATCCTTAAAGGAGTGCGGCACATGTCAAAAGGGCATTCGCTACAAGACCCTTACCTCAATACCCTGCGTAAGGAACGCGTCCCGGTTTCCATCTATCTGGTCAACGGCATCAAGCTGCAAGGCCAGATCGAATCCTTCGACCAGTTCGTGATTTTGCTGAAAAACACTGTCAGCCAGATGGTCTACAAGCACGCTATTTCCACTGTTGTACCGAGCCGTCCGGTTCGTCTGCCAAGCGCTGGCGAGTCCGAGCAGGCTGATGCCGAACCAGGTAACGCCTGATTTAGGGGGCTGCATTGTTCTTCGAGCGCCATGAAGGTGGTGAACGGGCCATTCTGGTTCATCTGGAAAGCCAAGACTCCGAGGCGCGCGAAGATCCGCAAGAGTTTCAGGAACTGGCCTATTCGGCCGGGGCTGACACCGTTGCATTCCTCAGCGTTCCCAGCAATCGGCTGACTGCCAAATACCTTATCGGTAGCGGCAAGGTTGAAGAGTTGCGTGATCAGGTCAAAGCCCTCGAGGCGGACCTGGTCATCTTCAACCACATCCTCACCCCGAGTCAGGAGCGAAACCTCGAGCGCGTGTTCGAGTGTCGCGTTCTGGATCGCACCGGCCTCATTCTCGATATTTTCGCGCAGCGTGCACGGACCCATGAGGGTAAGTTGCAGGTTGAGCTTGCGCAGCTGGATCACATGAGTACGCGCCTGGTGCGCGGCTGGACTCACCTTGAGCGGCAGAAGGGTGGCATCGGCCTGCGTGGTCCGGGTGAAACCCAGCTGGAAACCGACCGGCGCCTGTTGCGGGTGCGCATTCGTCAGATCAAGCAGAAGCTCGACAAAGTGCGTAGCCAGCGCGAGCAGGCCCGTCGCGGCCGTAAGCGCGCCGATATCCCCTCTGTTTCCCTGGTGGGTTACACCAACGCCGGGAAGTCCACGCTGTTCAATGCTCTGACCACCTCCGAGGTCTACGCCGCGGATCAGTTGTTCGCTACCCTCGACCCCACGCTTCGTCGTCTGGAACTGGATGACCTGGGGCCGATCGTGCTGGCTGATACCGTGGGGTTCATTCGCCATCTGCCGCACAAACTGGTCGAGGCATTCCGGGCGACCCTGGAAGAATCGAGCAACTCCGATCTGCTGCTGCACGTGATCGACGCCCATGAGCCCGAGCGCATGGCGCAGATCGAGCAGGTCATGGCGGTGCTGGGTGAGATCGGCGCGCAGGAATTGCCGATCCTGGAGGTGTATAACAAGCTGGATCTTCTGGAGGGTGTCGATCCGCAGATCCAGCGGGACGCCGATGGCAAGCCCCAGCGCGTCTGGTTGTCGGCGCGTGAGGGGCGAGGGCTCGATCTGCTCGAGCAGGCGGTGGCTGAGTTGTTGGGTGATGACCTGTTCGTCGGCACCCTGGAGTTGCCGCAGCGCCTTGGGCGTCTGCGTGCTCAGTTCTTTTCGTTGGGGGCTGTGCAGAGCGAAGATCATACCGAAGATGGCAGTAGTCTATTGTCGGTGCGGTTGCCCCGCGTCGAGTTGAATCGATTGGTTAGTCGCGAAGGTCTGGTTCCGCTAGAGTTCCTCGAACAACACACTTTGCAATAAAGCCTGCAGCAGTGATTTTGCCGCTGGTAGCGGGCATTCGGTAGCATTGGTGGGCGTGCCGTGGGCGCGTCTTTGCTTTATCAGTATGGAGAGCGCTATGGCTTGGAATGAGCCGGGTGGCAACTCGAATAATCAGGATCCTTGGGGTGGACGCAAGGGTGGTGGTGGAGGTGGTGACCGCAAAGGTCCACCGGATCTCGATGAGGCCTTCCGCAAGCTGCAAGAGAGCCTGAACGGGCTTTTCGGCGGCAACAAGAAACGTGGCAGTGACGACGGTTTCAGCAAGGGTGGCGGCTTCGGTCTGTTGCTCGCTGGTCTGGCCGTGCTCGCTGCTGTCTGGCTGTACAGCGCGATTTATGTAGTCGACGAGCAGGAGCAGGCGGTTGTCCTGCGTTTCGGCAAGTACTATGAGACCGTTGGTCCGGGCCTGAACATCTATTTCCCGCCCATCGATCGCAAGTTCCAGGAAAACGTCACCCGCGAGCGCGCCTACAGCAAGCAGGGGCAGATGTTGACCGAAGACGAGAACATCATCGAAGTGCCGCTGACGGTTCAGTACAAGATCAGCAACCTGCAGGACTTCGTTCTGAACGTCGATCAGCCTGAAACCAGTCTGCAGCATGCGACGGACAGTGCTGTTCGTCACGTGGTCGGTTCCACCGAGATGGACCAGGTGCTGACCGAAGGTCGTGAACTGATGGCCAGCGAGGTCAAGGAGCGCCTGCAGCGTTTCCTCGATACCTACCGCACCGGCATCGTCGTGACCCAGGTGAACGTACAGAGTGCAGCCGCCCCGCGTGAGGTGCAGGAAGCGTTCGATGACGTGATCCGTGCCCGTGAAGACGAGCAGCGTGAGAAGAACCAGGCTGAAACCTACGCCAATGGTGTGGTCCCCGAGGCACGTGGTCAGGCTCAGCGCTTGATCGAAGATGCCAGCGGTTACCGCGACGAAGTGGTTTCTCGCGCACAGGGTGAGGCGGATCGCTTCTCTGCCTTGGTGGCTGAGTACCGCAAGGCGCCTGAGGTCACGCGTGAGCGTCTGTACCTCGATACCATGCAAGAGCTTATGAGCAACACCAGCAAGGTGCTGGTCACCGGCGACAAGGGGCAGAACAACCTGCTTTACCTGCCGCTGGACAAGATGATCGAAGGTGGTCGTAGTCCGTCTTCCGCTTCGGGCTCCGTCTCGAACAGTGCGGCCGGCGACCTCGGAGCGCGGATCAGTAATGACATGCGGCAGCCGGAGCTGCGTACACGGGAGAGCCGCTGATGAGCAATAAATCGCTGGTTGTCCTGATTGCCGGTGTCGTATTGGCGCTGGTGGCGTGGAACAGCTTCTACATCGTTGCGCAGACCGAGCGTGCGGTTCTTCTGCAATTCGGCCGTATCGTTCAGCCGGATGTGCAGCCTGGCCTGCATGTGAAGATTCCTTACGTCAACCAGGTTCGCAAGTTCGATGCGCGTCTGCTGACCCTGGACTCCACCAGCTCGCGTTTCCTGACGCTGGAAAAGAAAGCGTTGATGGTTGATGCATTCGCCAAATGGCGGGTACTCGATGCCGAGCGTTACTACACCGCAACGTCGGGCATGAAGCAGATTGCCGATGAGCGTCTCGCTCGTCGTCTGGAAGCTTCGCTGCGTGACCAGTTCGGTAAGCGCACCCTGCACGAATCGGTGTCGGGTGAGCGTGATGCGCTGATGGCCGACGTGACGGCTTCGCTGAATCGTGCTGCCCAGCGTGAGCTGGGGATCGAGGTCATCGACGTTCGCGTCAAGGCTATCGACCTGCCGAAGGAAGTGAACCGCAGCGTATTCGACCGTATGAGCTCCGAGCGTGAGCGTGAAGCTCGCGAGCACCGCGCCAAAGGTAAGGAACTGGCTGAAGGTATCCGTGCGGATGCCGACCGTCAGCGCCGTGTCCTGCTGGCCGAGGCTTATCGTCAGGCCGAAGAACTGCGCGGTGAAGGGGATGCTCAAGCAGCAGCCATTTACTCCAGCGCGTATGGTCAGGACCAGGAGTTCTACTCGTTCTACCGCAGCTTGCGCGCCTATCGCGAGAGCTTCGCTGACAAGCGCGACGTGCTGGTGCTGGACCCGAGCAGCGACTTCTTCCGCTATCTGGAAAAGTCCAAGTAAGAAGCGTCACCCCGACGGACGTCGGTCCGTCGGGGTGACCGCTGTGGAAAACGTGGTATGATGCGGCAGCCGGGAAAATCCCGGCTTTTTTGCGTCTGTGGGAATCATGTGGCAGGAATTCGGCATCGCGTTATGTCTTGTATTGGTGCTGGAAGGCATCCTGCCCTTCCTCTATCCGCGTCAATGGCGTGGGACAATTGCGCAATTGATACGGCTGTCGGATCAACGACTGCGTCTTATGGGGCTGGCCAGCATGCTGCTGGGGACGGCTCTCCTTTATCTGCTTCACTGAAGGCTTGTGCCGCCCGGATCAAGAGGGGAATGGCGAAATGGCAACGGTAGACCGCTGGCTGCTGCCAGATGGCATCGAAGAAGTACTGCCGCCGGAAGCGGCGCGCATCGAAGTCGCGCGTCGTCAGGTGCTGGATCTGTTCCAGCGCTGGGGCTATGAATTCGTGGTGACCCCGCATATCGAATACCTGGAGTCGCTGCTCACGGGCGCTGGGCAGGATCTCGATCTGCGCACCTTCAAAGTGATCGATCCGCTGTCGGGTCGGCAGATGGGCTTTCGTGCCGACATCACCCCGCAGGTCGCGCGTATCGATGCGCACACCCTGCGTCGCGAAGGTCCGAGCCGCCTTTGCTATGCCGGTAGCGTGCTGCATGCGCAGCCCCGTGCACTGACCACCTCGCGCAGCCCGATTCAGCTGGGTGCCGAGCTGTATGGCGACGCCAGCCCGGCCAGCGATGTCGAGGTGATCAGCCTGCTGGTCGACACCCTCGAACTGGCCGAAGTGCCTGATGTGCATATGGACCTGGGTCATGTCGGGATCTACCGAGGCCTGGCGCGCGCCGCCGAGCTGTCTGGCGAGGTCGAGCAGCAGCTGTTCGATGCGCTGCAGCGCAAGGCCATGGACGAGATCGATGCGCTGACCGACGCGCTGCCGGATGCCTTGCGCCGCATGCTGCGCTCGCTTGGCGAGTTGTGCGGTAGCCGCGAGGTGCTGGATCTGGCCCAGGCGTGCCTGGTCGAAGCGCCGGATGATGTGCATGCCGCTCTTGATGAGCTGTTGGCTATCGCCGATGCGCTGGAGCTGCGCTATCCGGAGCTGCCGCTGTATTTCGACCTGGGTGAGTTGCGTGGCTACCACTACCACACCGGTGTGGTGTTTGCGGCATTCGTGCCGGCTGTCGGTCAGGCGATCGCCCAGGGCGGCCGCTATGACGATATTGGCGCCGACTTCGGTCGTGCGCGGCCTGCCACCGGTTTTTCCACAGATCTGAAAACACTGGTCAGCCTGGGCCGTATGCCGCTCGGCGAAGAGCCGGCAGGCATCTGGGCGCCGGACAGCCATGACGTTTACCTGTGGCAGGCGGTTCGCCGTCTGCGCGCCGACGGTGAGCGCGTGGTTCAAGCGCTGCCTGGCCAGGAATTGGCTGCGGCTGCCGATGTCGGCTGTGACCGCCAGCTGTTATTGCGTGACGGTCGCTGGCAGGTGCTGGCGCTGGACTGAGCGACCGCTGTGGTCGTCTATTCTGAATTACTTTCGCCGGCCGTGACCGGCTCAAGCTTGCGCAAAGAGGACAAGTGTTATGGGTAAGAATGTCGTCGTCCTGGGCACCCAATGGGGTGATGAGGGCAAAGGCAAGATCGTCGATCTGCTGACCGAACATGCCGCTGCCGTAGTGCGTTACCAGGGCGGCCACAACGCTGGCCACACGCTGGTGATCAATGGCGAGAAGACCGTTCTGCACCTGATCCCGTCAGGTGTGCTGCGCGAAGGCGTGCAGTGCCTGATCGGCAACGGTGTGGTCGTTGCTCCGGACGCTCTGCTACGCGAGATCAACAAGCTGGAAGAGAAAGGCGTGCCGGTTCGCGAGCGCCTGCGCATCAGCCCGTCCTGCCCGCTGATCCTGTCCTATCACGTGGCCCTGGATCAGGCGCGCGAGAAAGCCCGTGGCGAACTGAAGATCGGTACCACCGGTCGTGGTATCGGCCCGGCCTACGAAGACAAGGTCGCACGTCGTGGCCTGCGCATCGGTGACCTGTTCCACCGTGAGCGTTTCGCCGCCAAGCTCGGTGAGTTGCTGGATTACCACAACTTCCAGCTGGTGAATTACTACAAGGAGCCGGCCATCGATTTCCAGACCACTCTCGACGAGTGCATGGAATACGCCGAGCTGCTCAAGCCGATGATGCTCGACGTCACTGCCGAACTGCACAACCTGCGTCGTGCCGGCAAGGACATCATGTTCGAAGGTGCTCAGGGTTCGCTGCTGGACATCGACCACGGTACCTACCCGTACGTGACCAGCTCGAACACCACTGCAGGCGGCATCGCCACTGGTTCCGGTGTTGGCCCGATGTACCTGGATTACATCCTGGGCATTACCAAGGCCTACACCACTCGCGTGGGTTCCGGCCCGTTCCCGACCGAGCTCTTCGACGACGTCGGTGCGTTCCTGGCCAAGCGTGGTCATGAATTCGGCGCTACCACCGGCCGTGCTCGCCGTTGTGGCTGGTTCGATGCCGTCATCCTGCGTCGTGCCATCGACGTCAACAGCATCTCGGGTCTGTGCCTGACCAAGCTGGACGTGCTCGACGGTCTTGAAACCATCCGCATCTGCGTGGGTTACAAGAACGAGAACGGTGCCGTCATCGACGCACCGACCGACGCTGATAGCTACATTGGCCTCGAGCCGGTGTACGAAGAGATGCCGGGCTGGAGCGAGTCGACCCTGGGTGCCAAGACCCTGGAAGAGTTGCCGGCCAACGCTCGTGCCTACATCAAGCGTGTGGAAGAGCTGGTCGGTGCGCCGATCGACATCATCTCCACCGGCCCGGATCGCAACGAGACCATCGTGCTGCGCCACCCGTTCGGCTGATCGCCGTCGGTTGTTCACAAAGGGTCGCCTCGTGCGGCCCTTTGTCGTTTCAGGGCGTCGGGCATGACGCTTGCTTGAGCTCAATAAATCCCGGAGTCCGCCGTTACAGTGCATACGGCTGTTAAGGAGTCAGGTCTGTGTCCGCCATCGTTTCGTTGTTGCGCAGTCGTTTGCTGCGCCCTGTGTTCATTGCGCTCGGTGTCGCCCTGCTGGTGCAGGTGCTGGTTGCGGTGGTGTTGACCCGGACGACCGTGACGGCGCTGGTCGAGGACCTGACGCAGCGGCTGGGTGCTGACACTCAGCGGCTCTCTGCGGATCTTGAAGAGGCTGGGCGTGAAGTCCAGGGTGGTCTGAACGGCCTTTCTGGCCGCATGCAGAAGAGCCTGACCAATGGGCTGAGCGAGCGCCTGAGCGCGGAGCAGGTGCAATTGCGTGGCGTGCTGGAGCGCAACCTGAAGCAGTCGGCGGATGACCTGGCGCAGCTGTTGGGGGCCGTTGCGCCCAAGGCTATCTGGGACAACGACTCGCCTGCGCTGACCGAGCTGGTGCGCATGGCCCACCGTAATCCCGGGGTGCTTTTTGCGGTTTATCAGGATGCCCAGGGCGAACGCCTGACCCGTCACGTCAACCGCCAGGACCCTCGGGTCAAGGCCTTGCTCGACAAGGGCGAGGGGCGCGGTGCATTGGACAAGCTGCTGAATGCGGCTGCCAATGATTCGGGCGTCTACATCACTGAAGCGTCGATCAATCCGATGGGCGCTGAAATCGGCAAGGTCTTGCTTGGGGTGTCGACGGCTGAAGTCGGCAGTGAATTGGCGGCGCTGGATCAGCGTTTCGCGTCATTGATCGGCAGCAGCGGCCAGCTGGTGTCCGAGGGGCTCAGTCGTGCTGCGACCGAAAGCGGGGCGACATTGGCCTCGCGACTGGAGAGCGCTCGGCAGACCGCAGCGGGGATGACCAGCAACAGCCGCCAGGCGATCGAGCAGGCGGCGGATGAGCTGCGCTGGAACATCAGCCTTGGGCTGGCGCTGATCGGACTGGGCATTTTGCTGGTGCTGGCGCTGGTGCTTGGGCGCCGGGTCGTCAGCAAGCTGCACACGCTGATTGCGGTGCTGAACGACTGGGCGGCCGGTGAGGGCGATCTGACCCGGCGTGTCGAGTTGGACAGTCGTGATGAAATCGGCGACATGGCGGCAGCCGTCAATCGTTTCGTGGCCAAGCTGCAGCCGATCGTGCGCCAGGCGGGCGATATCGCGGTGCGCACAGGCCAGGAAATCGGCAGCCTGGCCGCGCGCAGCGTGACCGCGGAGGCCTCGACCGAGCGCCAGCGCGATGAGGTGGCTGGCAGCCTGCAGGCCCTCGCGCAGATGGCGGACGATGCGCAAACCGAAAGTCGTTCCATGCAGGATGCCCTGCGTCGCGTCGCCTCCATCCGCCAGGCCACTCAGGACAACGCGGCCATTGCGGCCCGGGTCGGGGGCTCGATCGAAGAGCTGGTGGTGCGGGTTGATGCGGGTTCTGCGGTCATCGAGCGGCTGGCAAAGCAGAGCGAGCAGATCGAGGTGGTGCTGACGGTGATTCAGTCGATTGCCGAGCAGACCAATCTATTGGCCCTGAACGCTGCCATTGAGGCTGCCCGGGCGGGCGAGAGTGGGCGCGGTTTCGCCGTGGTAGCAGACGAAGTACGGGCGCTGGCCAGCAAGACACAGCAATCGACAGGGGATATCCAGGCGCATATCGGTGCCTTGCAGCGGGGCGCGCGGGAGGCGGTCGGGGCGATTTCCCAGGCGGGGCAGCAAGCCGATCAGGGACTGGCCGCACTGCGTGAAAGCGCGCGGGTGCAGCAATCGATTCAGCAGGCGGTGGATGAGGTGCATGGCGCCATCAGCTCGGCCACCGAGGTCGCGGTTCATCAGGCCCAAGGCGCCGATGCGGTGCGTGGTCGGGTCGAAGTGATCCATGCCGAGGCGCAACGCGCAGCGGAGGCCGTGGCGGCTACCGCCCAAAGCGGTCGTGTACTGGATGATCTGGCCCTGCAATTGAAGGCCAGCCTTGGGCAGTTTCGGGTCTAGTGGGGAGGGTGGGGTCGGCTGCTCGGCCCCGTCGCACGGTATGCATGCCGTTCGGCGTGCATAAATTGCAGGCAATAAAAAACCGAGCCATTGGCTCGGTTTTTTGAATTTGGTGCCCAGGAGAAGACTCGAACTTCCACGATCTTGCGATCACTGATACCTGAAACCAGCGCGTCTACCAATTCCGCCACCTGGGCACTGCAGTAATGTTCACCGTTGCCGGTACGGATCATTACGTCCGTTATTTGCAAAGTAGGTTATCAATCCACTTCACGAAATTTGGTGCCCAGGAGAAGACTCGAACTTCCACGACCTTGCGGTCACTGATACCTGAAACCAGCGCGTCTACCAATTCCGCCACCTGGGCACTGAAACAAATGATTGCTCATCTATTCCGTGTTACAACGTCTGCTCGACGCTGTGGGCGCGAACTATACGGTCGCTCTTTTACCTTGTAAACCCCTGGCGGCGAAAAATTATTGTGCGGGAATGCTGACCCAGAGGGCTTTTTCGCGCTTCAATAGACACATGGCAAACCGACTCTATATAGAAAAGGCGAACACTCTCTAATGGCCGATTGGCAATCCCTCGATCCTGAGGCCGCTCGTGAAGCGGAAAAATACGACAACCCTATTCCCAGCCGTGAGCTGATCCTGCAGCACCTCGCCGAGCGCGGCTCGCCAGCGAACCGTGAAGAACTGCTGGAAGAATTCGGCCTCGAAACCGAAGAACAGATCGAGGCCCTGCGCCGCCGCTTGCGCGCAATGGAACGTGATGGGCAGTTGATCTACACCCGCCGCGGTACATACGCGCCGGTGGACAAGCTGGACTTGATCCTGGGTCGCATCAGCGGCCATCGCGATGGTTTTGGCTTCCTGGTACCGGATGACGGCAGTGATGACCTGTTCCTGAGCCCCGCGCAGATGCGCCTGGTGTTCGATGGCGACCGTGCCCTGGCGCGTGTCTCCGGCCTCGACCGCCGTGGCCGTCGCGAAGGCGCCATCGTCGAAGTGATCTCCCGTGCCCACGAGACCATCGTTGGCCGCTACTACGAAGAGAGCGGTATCGGTTTTGTGGTCGCCGACAATCCGAAGATCCAGCAGGAAGTGCTGGTAACCCCCGGACGTAATGCCGGCGCCAAGCAAGGTCAGTTCGTCGAGGTGAAAATCACCCACTGGCCGACGCCACGTTTCCAACCCCAGGGTGATGTGCTCGAAGTGGTCGGCAACTACATGGCGCCGGGCATGGAAATCGACGTTGCCCTGCGCAGCTACGATATTCCCCACGTCTGGCCCGAGGCCGTGGTCAAGGAAGCGCGCAAGCTCAAGCCTGAAGTCGAAGAGAAAGACAAAGAGAAGCGCATCGACCTGCGCCATCTGCCTTTCGTCACTATCGACGGTGAAGACGCTCGCGATTTCGATGATGCGGTCTATTGCGAGAAGAATGGCAGCAACTGGCGGTTGTTCTCCGGCGGCTGGAAGCTCTATGTCGCCATCGCCGACGTGTCGCACTACGTCAAGGTCGACTCGGCGCTGGATGCCGAGGCCCAGGTGCGCGGCAACTCGGTGTACTTCCCGGAGCGCGTGATCCCGATGCTGCCGGAGGAGTTGTCCAACGGCCTCTGCTCGCTCAATCCGCATGTCGACCGCCTGGCCATGGTCTGTGAGATCAGCATCTCCAAAACCGGCAAGATGACCGACTACCAGTTCTATGAGGCGGTGATCCACTCCCATGCGCGCCTGACCTACAACAAGGTCAGCAGCATCCTCGAGCAGCCCAAGAGCACCGAGGGCAAGGCCCTGCGCGGTGAGTACAAGGAGCTGTTGCCGCACCTCAACCAGCTGTATTCGCTGTATCAGGTCCTGCTGGCCGCCCGTCACGAGCGCGGCGCCATCGATTTCGAGACCCAGGAAACGCGGATCATCTTCGGTGCTGGCCGCAAGATCGCGGAAATCCGTCCGACCCAGCGCAACGATGCGCACAAGCTGATCGAGGAATGCATGCTGGCCGCCAACGTGGCCACCGCTGCGTTCATGCAGAAGCACGAGATTCCGGCGCTGTACCGCGTGCATGACGGCCCGCCACCGGAGCGTCTGGAAAAGCTCAAGGCGTTCCTCACCGAGCTTGGCTTGTCGCTGCACCGTGGCAAGTCCAAGGACGGTCCGTCGCCGAAGGATTACCAGGCGCTGCTGGAGACCGTTCGCGGCCGTCCGGACTACCACCTGATCCAGACCGTGATGCTGCGGTCCCTGAGCCAGGCGGTCTACAGTGCCGACAATCAGGGGCACTTCGGCCTGAACTACGACGCTTACGCGCATTTCACCTCGCCGATTCGTCGCTACCCGGACCTGCTGATCCACCGCGCCATTCGCAGTGTGATTCGCTCCAAGCTCGACACGCCTCACGTCAAGCGCGCAGGCGCCATGAGCGTGCCCAAAGCGCGTATCTACCCCTATGACGAGCCGACGCTGGAGCAACTCGGCGAGCAATGCTCCATGTCCGAGCGCCGCGCCGATGAGGCGACTCGTGATGTGGTGAACTGGCTCAAGTGCGAGTTCATGAAGGACCGCGTCGGCGAGACATTCCCCGGCGTGATCACGGCAGTCACGGGCTTTGGCCTGTTCGTCGAGCTGACCGATATCTACGTCGAAGGGCTGGTGCACGTCACGGCGCTGCCGGCGGATTACTACCACTTCGACCCGGTCCATCACCGCCTGGCTGGTGAGCGCAGTGGGCGCAACTTCCGTCTGGGCGACAGCGTGGCCGTCAAGGTCATGCGGGTCGATCTGGACGAGCGCAAGATCGACTTCGAAATCGCCCAGGATGCTGTTGACCCTGCGGGTACTCGCAAGCGTCGCGGTGCTGATGATGGCGGAAAGGGAGGTCGTGGCGGCAAGTCCGATCGTGCTCCAGCTGGCAACAGCAATGTGCAGAAGAGTCGCGAGATCAAGCAGGCGCTGATGGCCGAGTCCAAATCCAAGTCGGGCAAGGCGCCAGGCAAGGGCCGCTCCGACAAGTCAGATTCGACGAAGCCGGCGTCGGGCAGCAAGCACCGCAAGGGCCCACCCAAGGCGGGTGCCTCTCGCAAGCCTAAGGCCAAGTCATGAGTCAGTTGGAAAAGATCTACGGCGTACATGCCGTAGAAGCCATGCTGCGTCACCATCCCAAGCGCGTTAAGCAGGTGTGGTTGGCGGACGGGCGCAACGATCCCCGTGTGCAGCCGCTGATCGAACTGGCGACGCAGGCGCGGATCGCTGTAGGCCAGTGTGAGCGTCGCGAAATGGACGCCTGGGTCGAAGGCGTGCACCAGGGTGTGGTCGCCGATGTCAGCCCCAGCCAGGTCTGGGGCGAGACCATGCTCGAGGAACTGCTGGATCGTGCCGAGGGGCCGCCCCTGCTGCTGGTGCTCGATGGCGTGACTGACCCGCACAACCTCGGTGCCTGTTTGCGTACGGCCGATGCGGCCGGTGCGCTGGCGGTGATCGTGACCAAGGACAAGTCGGCCACCCTGAACGCGACGGTGCGCAAGGTCGCCTGTGGCGCGGCCGAGGTGATCCCGCTGGTGGCCGTTACCAACCTGGCACGCAGCCTGGAAAAACTGCAGCAGCGTGGTCTGTGGGTGGTCGGTACAGCCGGTGAGGCTGAGCAGGAACTGTACGATCACGACCTGACCGGGCCTACCGTGCTCATCATGGGTGCTGAAGGCAAGGGTATGCGCCGTCTCACCCGCGAGCACTGCGATTACCTGGTCAAGCTGCCCATGGCCGGCAGCGTCAGCAGCCTCAACGTGTCGGTCGCGACCGGGGTCTGCCTGTTCGAGGCGTTGCGCCAGCGCGGCGCCAAGAAAAAACCGTAACCGCTCCGTTGCTGCCGGGCTGATGCCCGGCGGTGCATACGGCTGCCAGCTTATGCATGGCAGCCGCGCCGGGTGGATTCCTGATTGTTCAAATAATCACCAGTTCACCTTGCGTGCATCGGGGGGCTTCTCTAGAATGTCGCCCCTTGCCGCAACGGCAGGCGCGTGTGCGCCTTCTCTTCGGCAAGACAAACAGTGTCATTCACTCCTTGCCTGACCGCATTTCGTGGCAGGCTACAACCCGTAAGGAGCATTTATGCGTCATTACGAAATCATCTTTCTGGTTCACCCGGACCAGAGCGAGCAAGTCGGCGGCATGGTTGAGCGTTACACCAAGCTGATCGAAGAAGACGGCGGCAAAATCCACCGTCTGGAAGATTGGGGCCGTCGTCAACTGGCCTATGCAATCAACAATGTTCACAAGGCTCACTACGTGATGCTGAACGTTGAGTGCACTGGCAAGGCCCTGGCCGAGCTGGAAGACAACTTCCGTTACAACGATGCCGTGATCCGTAACCTGGTCATCCGTCGCGACGAAGCCGTAACCGGTCAGTCCGAGATGCTCAAGGCCGAAGAAAACCGCAGTGAGCGCCGTGAGCGTCGTGACCGTCCTGAAAACGCCGAATCGAATGATGGCGATGACAGCGACAGCAACGACAGCGACAACGCTGACGAGTAATCCACGGATCTATTGAGGAGCCAATCCCATGGCACGTTTCTTCCGTCGTCGTAAATTCTGCCGTTTCACCGCTGAAGACGTGAAAGAGATCGATTTCAAAGATCTCAACACCCTGAAAGCCTACATCTCGGAAACCGGCAAGATCGTTCCCAGCCGTATCACCGGTACCAAGGCTCGTTATCAGCGTCAGCTGGCCACCGCTATCAAGCGCGCCCGCTTCCTGGCCCTGCTGCCCTACACCGACAGCCACGGCCGCTGAGATCAGGCTTAGACGGGATAAGAGATAGATCGCATGCGTGCCATAGCTGAATTCGTGATGCGCGGCCGTATGCAGGCCATCCTTGTGGTGGTGGGTTCGGCCATTGTGCCGTTGTTGTTCTGGTTGGGCGCTGCTGCAGGTGGCTTGGTGCTACTGCGCAGAGGCTTGAGTGATGCGCTCGGCATTATGGTCTGGGCAGTGTTGCCGGCAGCTTATATCTGCTACCTCGGTGAGCCGAGTGTGCTGATGGTAATGCTGGGCACGCTGGCACTGGCGCAGGTTCTGCGCAGTAGTGCGTCCTGGGTCCGAGTTCTCATGGCATGTGTGCCGGTCGGCGTAGTGTTTGCACTGGTGGTAGGCGTAGCTTTCGTTGAAAACCTTGAGGCCACGGCCGAAATGTTTCGACAGGCTTTGACCGAACTGCCGGCGCAATCCGCTGGTGGCCCCAGCAGTGAGCAGCTCCAGAGCATGCAACAGGCATCGCTGGTACCGCTCCTGGGCGGCTTCATGACGTTCTCGTTGTTGATGATGAGCGTCCTTAGCCTGGCTCTGGCGCGTTACTGGCAGGCGTCGTTATACAACCCGGGCGGTTTTGGTGAAGAGTTTCGCCAGATCCGTCTACCGGTGCCGCTGGCGCTTGCGTTGATCGCAGGTGTGTTTCTGGCGCCGTCGTTGCTCGGGGATGCAGGATGGGCGTTTACGCTGGTCTGCATGCTGCCGCTGATGCTGGCTGGTCTGGCATTGGGGCACGGCCTGATTGCGATGAAGCAGCTGTCGAGCTTTTGGTCGATAGGGTTGTATGTGGCGTTGCTGGTGGCCGGAAACCTGATCTGTTTGTTAGCCGTTGTTGACAGTCTGTTTGATTTCCGTGGGCGCCTTGCTCGTAAGAGCGGTGCTGGCCCTGCGGACGGTGAAGGTTAAAAGTTAAGAGGTTATTACCAAATGGAACTGATCCTGCTGGAAAAAATCGCCAATCTGGGCAACCTGGGCGACAAAGTGAATGTTAAGGCCGGTTACGGTCGTAACTTCCTGCTGCCGCAAGGCAAAGCTACTGCCGCTACCGCCGCGAACGTTGCTGCGTTCGAAGCACGTCGCGCCGAGCTGGAAAAACTGGCTGCCGACAAGAAGGCTTCGGCCGAAGCTCGCGCTGCTCAGCTGGCTGAACTGGAAGTCACCATCACCGCTACCGCGGGCGATGAAGGCAAACTGTTCGGTTCGATCGGTACTCACGACATCGCTGACGCACTGACCGCCTCCGGCGTTGAAGTGGCCAAGGCTGAAGTTCGTCTGCCGAACGGCACCATTCGCCAGGTTGGCGAGTACGACGTCGCACTGCACCTGCACACCGACGTTGAAGCTACCGTCAAGGTGGTTGTGGTCGCCGCCTAAGAGCCCGTCCATGATCTGCTGCGCGTTGGCCCTGCTGCGTTGAGAACCGGCTCGGAATGCCTGTTTACTGCTCGTAAACTGCGCTTCCTCACCCGTTCGCATGCAGGGCTCTAGCTCGCGGGATCGTGAACAGACTCCAAGCGAACCGACAAGCAGGCTTGCGCTTCGGCGCATGGCTGCTGACAATCGGGCACGGCATTGCGCAAGCGATGTCGTGCCCTTTGTTTTTTTAATGCCCTATTTTTTGCCCAGAGCCTTATGAACGACATCAGCATTCCAGAGCAGTACGACCTGCAAACTTCCGCCCTGAAGGTGCCTCCGCACTCGATCGAGGCTGAGCAGGCGGTACTGGGCGGGCTGATGCTCGATAACAATGCCTGGGAACGCGTGCTGGACCAGGTGTCCGACGGTGATTTCTACCGGCATGACCATCGCCTGGTCTTCCGCGCCATTTTCAAGCTGGCCGAGCGTAACCAACCCTTCGACGTGGTAACCCTGTCCGAGCAACTGGACAAGGAAGGGCTGCTGTCCCAGGTCGGCGGCATGGCGTACCTCGGTGAGTTGGCCAAGAACACGCCCTCGGTGGCCAACATCAAGGCCTACGCGCAGATCATTCGCGAACGCGCCACGTTGCGTCAGCTGATCGGCATCAGTACCGATATCGCCGACAGTGCCTATGCGCCGCAGGGCCGTACCGGTGAGGAGATTCTCGACGAGGCCGAGCGCCTGATCTTCCAGATTGCCGAGGCGCGGCCGAAGACCGGTGGGCCGGTGGGGATCAACGAGATTCTGGTCAAGGCCATCGACCGCATCGACACCCTGTTCAACAACGGTGATGCGATCACCGGTCTGTCTACCGGGTTCAGCGATCTGGATGACCTGACCAGCGGTTTGCAGCCAGCCGACATGATCATCGTCGCGGGCCGTCCGTCGATGGGTAAGACCACCTTTGCCATGAACCTGGTGGAAAACGCCCTGATGCGCAGTGACAAGGCGATCCTCGTCTACTCGCTGGAAATGCCCTCCGAATCCATCGTTATTCGTATGCTCGCGTCGCTCGGCCGTATCGACCAGACCAAGGTGCGGGCCGGCCGCCTGGATGACGACGATTGGCCGCGCCTGACCTCTGCGGTCAACCTGCTCAACGATCGCAAACTGTTCATCGACGATACCGCCGGCATTTCGCCCTCGGAAATGCGCGCGCGCACGCGGCGTCTGGCCCGTGAGCACGGCGAGATCGGCCTGATCATGGTCGACTACCTGCAGTTGATGCAGATCCCGGGTTCCAGTGGTGACAGTCGGGTTAACGAAATTTCCGAGATTTCGCGCTCGCTCAAAGGCCTGGCCAAAGAGTTCAACTGCCCGGTCATCGCGCTGTCGCAGCTCAACCGGGGCCTTGAACAGCGCCCCAACAAACGCCCGATCAACTCCGACTTGCGTGAATCCGGGGCAATCGAGCAGGACGCCGACATCATCATGTTCGTGTACCGCGACGAGGTGTATCACCCCGAGACCGAGTACAAGGGCGTTGCCGAGATCATTATCGGCAAGCAGCGTAACGGCCCCTTGGGCACCGCACGCCTGGCGTTTCTCGGCAAGTACTCGCGCTTCGAGAACCTGGCACCGGGCAGTTACCAGTTCGAAGACGAGTAGGGTTACGCCGTAGAGCCTACGGTGGTTTGTCAGGCATCAATGGCCTGGCTCAGATCAATGAAAACGGGCGCCCAGTGGTTAAACTGGGCGCCCGTTTTGTTTCAGGACGTTTTGCCATGCGCCCGCTCGTCGCCACCATCGATCTCACTGCCATTCGTGACAACTACGCGTTGGCCAAGCGTTGTGCGCCGGGGCGCCAGGCGTTTGCCGTGGTCAAGGCCAATGCCTATGGTCATGGTGTGCGGGAGGTCGTCACTGCGCTGCACGACGAGGCCGACGGCTTCGCGGTGGCCTGCCTTGAAGAGGCCGCGGCGGTGAGGGCGCTGCATGCCGACGCGAGAATCCTGCTGCTCGAAGGGTGCTTCGAGGCAGCGGAATATCAACTGGCGGCGCAGATGAAGCTGGATGTCGTGGTTCAAGGGGAACAGCAGGCGAAGCATCTGTTGGCCGCGTCGTTGGGTCAGCCCCTGAATGTCTGGCTCAAGTTCGACAGCGGCATGCACCGCCTGGGCTTCGATGCAGAGTCACTGCGTAGCTGGCACTCCCGGCTGTCGGGAGCCGAGCAGGTGGCCGAGCTGAACCTGATCAGCCATTTCGCGTGCGCCGACGAGCAGAGCCACAGCCTGACCGAGCTGCAACTGGAAGGGTTCCTGGACCTGCTCGACCTGAACTTTGCCCAGCGCACGCTGGCCAATTCGGCGGCGATCCTGATGATCCCCGCAGCCCATATGGACTGGGTGCGACCGGGCATCATGCTGTATGGCGCCACGCCCTTTGCAGAGCGCAGTGCTGCCGAGCTGGGCCTGAAGCCAGTGATGCGCCTCAGTGCCGAGCTGATCGCCATTCGTGAGGTCGCCGCCGGTGAAAGCGTGGGCTACGGGGCCACCTGGGTTGCCGGGCGGGCGTCGCGAATCGGAACCGTGAGTTGTGGTTATGCCGATGGCTACCCCCGGCACGCCCCGTCCGGTACGCCGGTGGTGATCAACGGCCAGCGTGTGCCACTGGTCGGCCGGGTCTCGATGGACATGCTGGCAGTCGATCTGACCGACCTGTCGGGTGCCCAGGTAGGCGATGCCGTGGAACTCTGGGGCGAGCATTTGCCGGTGGACGAAGTGGCCCAGGCCGCCGGCACCATTGGTTATGAGTTGCTGACCAAGGTGACTGCCCGCGTGCCGCGCCGCTACTACAACGGCTGAGGCGTCATCACAGGCCGCTGCTTACCTTGATCACATCCAGGCGCAGGCGCGCGCAACTGCTCAGTTCGCCGTCTTCGCCGCACACCGCAGAGCCGGAACGTCCGCGGGCCTTGACCTTGTACAGGGTCTCGTCGGCTGCCTTGTACAGGCTGTTGAAATGCCGGGCGTGCTGGGGGTAGAGCGCGGCGCCGATACTGATGGTCACGGTCAGGCGCTCCGCTCCGTAGAGCACGGGTTGCGACAACGCTTGCAGCAGGCGGGCGGCGATTTCCCGGCCATGGGATTCCGCATCGTCACCACAAATCAGTACCGCGAACTCATCGCCGCCCAAGCGCGCAACGGTGTCGCCACCCCGCACATGCTCGCGCAGGCGCTTGGCGATGACCTGCAACATCAGGTCGCCCGCGTCATGGCCATAGCGGTCATTGATCGGTTTGAAGTGATCCAGGTCGATCAGCAGCAAGGCAACGGACTGGTTGTGCCGCGCCGCGTTGGCCAGGGCCGACTCGCACCGTTCGATCAGGTAGCGCCGGTTCGGCAGCTCGGTCAGTGGGTCATGAAACGCCGCATGTTCGAGTGCGTGTTCACGCTGTGACAGGCGCTCATTGGTGCTGGCCAGTTCGGCCGTGCGCTGTGTCACGGCTTCCTGCAGTTCGTCGGCGCTGGCCTGCATCTGGGCCAGGCGGGCGGTTTTCTCGCGGTCGACCAGTTCCAGGGCGATGGATTTTTCCTGCTTGAGCATCTGAATGCGGTAGGCCAGCGCGAAGGAGAACAGGATGGCTTCGGCCGCAATCGCCAGCGGGAACAGGTAGGCCGTCGACTCGCCTGGTTGAATCACGCCGGCGGCCCGCAGCACCAGAATCACGAAGCTCAGCAGCACGGTGCCATACCCCAGCAGGTAGAACAGTGCCGGCGTGAAGCCCTGGCGCCAGCGCGTCACGGCGCACAGCAGCAGTGTGGGCACGGTGACGATCGGGATCAGCCCGATCACCAGGCTGCTGACGTTACGGTAGCCGGCCAGGTTGATCGCCAGGGCGACGAGGTACAGCACGCAGCAGGCGTTGATAATCAGGTGCAGGGCACGCAGGCCCTGGCGCGTGTACAGCAGTTCCTGGGTGAAACGCAGGATTCCGAGGCTGACCAGAATCGGCAGGCTGACCCGATCCAGCCAGACCGGCACGGGGCCGTCTGGCCACAGGTATTGGGCGCCGTGACCGCTCATGCTGGCGATGAAAACCAGTGACGCGGCCATGGTCAGGACGTACCAGAAGTACGCGGGCTGCCGCAGCGCCGCGAGGATGAACAGGTTGTACAGCAGCAGGGCCAGGATCATCCCGTAGATCATGCCGAGGAGCAGGTGTTCGTGTTTGGCCTGGTGCTCCAGGTCATGCAGTTGCCAGGCACGCAGGGGGAAGGAGTTGCCGGCCGGGTCGTAGGTGCGCAGGTACAGGGGCTGGGGCTGGCTGCTCAGCTCCGGCAGGCGGAACACGGCGCGACGGTAGTCATGGTCGCGCCCTTCGGCATAGGGCACGCGCTCGCCAGCCTGGCGGGTCAGCCACTGGCCCTGCCCATCGGGCAGGAATAACTGAAGATCGAGAAGGGTGACCGAGCCCACCTCCAGCCACCATTCGGCGGGCGCGTCGTCGCGGCGTTGCAGGGTGACTTTGATCCACCAGGGGTTGGGGCTCTGGCCAACACTGGTGCGCCCGGCGGCCGGCTGGAAGCGCTCCTGCACACTGGGGTCGGCCATATCGGCAATGGTCAACTGGCCGCCGGGATCTTCCAGCAGCTCGATGTGGTGATTGAGCACCCGACCGCTGCTGTTGGCGCTCAGCAGAAGGGAAGAGGCGTGTGTCTGGCTGGCCATGCAAAGCAGGCACAGCAGCAGGAAAAGAGACGGAACGAGACGCTGCACCGCATACATCCTGTAAGAGTCGAGGCAGAGTCAGGAGTATCGTGCACATTCGTGCAAATAACCAACTACCGACCAGCGGATGCTCAGGAGCCCCTGGGGCGGCGCCTGCTGTGACCGGTCGGCTGGCGGCGGGAGACGCTAGTCCTGCGAAAGGAGGCCGCTGGGGACGTTCAGTACGTCGAGCTCAAGGCGGTTGGCATTGCTCAGCGTACCGTCATCGCCGCAGACGGCTGTGCCCGAGCGGCCACGCTCCTTGACCTTGTAGAGCGTTTCGTCAGCAGCCTTGTACAGGCCGCTGAAGGACGTGGCGTGCTGAGGGTAGAGCGCTGCGCCAATACTGATGGTCACGGTCAGGCGTTCGGCGCCGTAACACACCGGCTGCGCCAGTTCGGCGAGCAGGCGTTCAGCGACCTCGCGGCCATGCTGCTCCGCATCGGCACCATTGATCAACACGGCAAACTCATCGCCCCCCAGGCGGGCCACGGTATCGCCGGCGCGTACCTGGTGGCGCAGGCGTTGGGCCAATGTCTGCAGCATCTGATCGCCTGCCTGGTGGCCATAGCGGTCATTGATCGGCTTGAAGTGGTCGAGGTCGATCAGTAACAGCGCAACGGATTGTTGATGCCGCTCGGCATCTGCCAGGGCCGATTCGCAGCGCTCGATCAGGTAGCGGCGATTGGGCAGCTCGGTCAGTGGGTCATGAAACGCGGCATGTTCCAGTTCGCTTTCGCGCTGACGCAGGCGCTCGTTGGTCGCGGCCAGCTCGGCGGTCCGCTGGGCAACCGAGTGTTGCAGGTCCAGGGCGTTGGCCTGGGCCTGGGCCAGGCGTGCGGTTTTCTCTCGATCGACCTGCTCCAGCGCCGCGGATTTTTCCTGCTTGAGAATCTGGATGCGGTAGGCCAGGGCGAAGGAGAACAGGATGGATTCGGCCGCCACGGCGATGGGAAACACATAGGCGTTGAGCGGCGACGGCTGCAGGGCGCCGGTGGTGCGCAGCAAGAGGATGCCGATGCTGCCGAGCACCAGGCCGTAGCCGCACAGGTAGAGCAGCGCCGGAAAGAAGCCCTGGCGCCAGCGGATCAGGGCGCTGCCCAGGGCGGCGGGAATACTGGTCAGCGACAGCGCGGCGATCAGCCACGCGGCAATATTGCGTTGCTCGAACGCCGAAAGGGCAATGGCGATGATGTACACCACGCACGCCATGCTCAGCAGATGGTGTGCCCAGGGGACGTTTCGTCGGGTCTGCAACAGGGTCTGGGTGAAGCGCGAAGCGCATAACCCCCACAGCGACGGCAGCGTGATGCGGTCCAGCCAGAAGGGGACTGCGCCATCGGGCCAGAGGTACTGGAAGCCATGCCCGGTCATGCTCATGATGAACACCAGGGCGAAGGCGGTGGTAAGGACGTACCAGAAATAGGCGCTATCACGCAGCGTGAACAGAATGAACAGGTTGTACAGCAGCAGGGCGAGGATGACCCCATAGATCAGGCCCAGTCCCAGGTTCTCCTGGGTCGCCAGCATGTTGATGTCTTCGCGCTGCCACAGGCGCAGGGGAAAAGAGTTGCCCGCGGGGTCATAGGTTCGCAGGTAGAAGGTCAGAGGTTGCTCTTCGAGCGTAGGGAGCCTGAACACGGCGCGCCGGTACGGATGGTCGCGGCCCTCGGAAAATCCCACCCGTTCGCCGGCCTGACGCGGTTGCCAGCCGTTCTGTCCGTCCGGGAAAAACACCTGCAGGTCGAGCAAGGTCACCGCGCCGACTTCGAGCCACCAGTGCCGCGGGCTGTCTTCGCCGGGTTGCACCTCTATCCGGATCCACCAGGGGTTACGGCTCTGGCCCACACTGGCACGCCCGTTGGCAGCCTGGAAGCGGTCCTGCACGGCGGGGTCGGCCATGTCGTCGATGGTGAGCTGGCCGCCGACATCTTCCAGCAGCGCGATGTGCTGATTGATCGAGATGCCGCTGCTGGTGGGGTTCAGGGTGACCGGGGCAGCACAGGCCAGGCCCGTGCACAGGCTCAACAACAGGGTGATGAATGACGTTAAGCGCTGCACCACGGACTTCCTGCTGTCGAATGACATTTTTTCGCGAGTATAGGCACAAGTTAGTGACAGATCACAGACGCTGATTGCGTCGCCGTCAAGTCGGCCGATGCGGCTTCAGGGCCCCAGGATTCTGCCCTGTGCTGCCGATGGAGGGTGCCTGACATGCGCTGAGTGCGCTCGGCGTAGCGGAGAATCGTCGGCAATTTGGGCCGCATGTTGTGGGCGCGCCGCAATGCCCGTTAAACCTAGCGCTATCGTCGGATTTGGTTAATTTTTGTGCTATATTCCGCGCCCGTTGAAATTCCTGATCCGGTCACCGTCACATGCAAGCAGCCAAGCCGTTGTTCGACTATCCAAAATACTGGGCCGAGTGCTTCGGTCCAGCCCCTTTCCTGCCGATGAGCCGGGAAGAAATGGATCAGCTTGGCTGGGATTCCTGCGACATCATCATCGTGACCGGTGATGCCTACGTCGACCATCCGTCGTTCGGCATGGCGATCATTGGGCGTCTGTTGGAGGCCCAGGGTTTTCGGGTCGGCATCATTGCCCAGCCCAACTGGCAGTCCAAAGACGATTTCATGAAGCTGGGGGAGCCGAACCTGTTCTTCGGCGTCGCCGCCGGCAACATGGACTCGATGATCAACCGCTACACCGCCGACAAGAAAATCCGTTCGGATGACGCCTACACACCGGGCGGCCTGGCGGGCAAGCGGCCGGATCGCGCCAGCCTGGTCTACAGCCAGCGCTGCAAGGAAGCCTACAAGCACGTGCCGATCGTCCTCGGCGGCATCGAAGCCTCGCTGCGCCGCATCGCCCACTACGACTACTGGCAGGACAAGGTGCGCAACTCGATCCTGATCGATGCCAGCGCCGATATCCTGCTCTACGGCAACGCCGAGCGCGCCATCGTCGAGGTCGCCCAGCGCCTGTCCTACGGCCAGAAGATCGAAGACATCACCGATGTGCGCGGCACGGCATTCATTCGCCGTGACACGCCAAAGGACTGGTACGAAGTCGATTCCACGCGGATCGATCGTCCGGGCAAGATCGACAAGATCATCAACCCGTACGTCAACACCCAGGACACCCAGGCCTGTGCCATCGAGCAGGAGAAGGGGGCAGTTGAGGACCCGAACGAAGCCAAGGTCGTGCAGATTCTCGCCAGTCCGAAGATGACCCGTGACAAGACGGTGATCCGCCTGCCGTCCATGGAGAAGGTGCGTAACGACCCGGTGCTGTATGCCCACGCCAACCGTGTGCTGCACCTGGAAACCAACCCGGGCAACGCCCGTGCGCTGGTGCAGAAGCACGGCGAGGTGGATGTGTGGTTCAACCCGCCACCCATCCCGATGACCACCGAGGAAATGGACTACGTGTTCGGCATGCCCTATGCGCGCATTCCGCACCCGGCGTACGGCAAGGAGAAAATCCCGGCCTACGACATGATTCGCTTCTCGGTGAATATCATGCGCGGCTGCTTTGGCGGCTGCACCTTCTGCTCGATCACCGAGCACGAGGGGCGGATTATCCAGAACCGCTCCCACGAGTCGATCATTCGCGAGATCGAAGAAATTCGCGACAAGGTGCCAGGTTTTACCGGCGTCATTTCCGACCTTGGCGGCCCGACCGCGAACATGTACCGCATCGCCTGCAAGAGCCCGGAAATCGAATCCGCGTGCCGCAAGCCGTCCTGCGTGTTCCCCGGCATCTGCCCGAACCTGAACACTGACCATTCCGCGTTGATCCAGCTGTATCGCAGCGCCCGTGAGTTGCCGGGCGTGAAGAAGATCCTGATCGCTTCCGGCCTGCGCTACGACCTCGCGGTGGAGTCGCCGGAATACGTCAAGGAGCTGGTGACCCACCACGTCGGTGGTTACCTGAAGATCGCCCCGGAACACACCGAGGAAGGTCCGCTCAACCAGATGATGAAGCCGGGCATTGGCAGCTATGACAAGTTCAAGCGCATGTTCGAGAAGTACTCCAAGGAAGCGGGCAAGGAGCAGTACCTGATTCCTTACTTCATCGCTGCCCACCCCGGCACCACCGATGAAGACATGATGAACCTGGCCCTGTGGCTCAAGGGCAACGGCTTCCGTGCCGACCAGGTGCAGGCGTTCTATCCGTCGCCCATGGCCACGGCCACGGCGATGTACCACTCGGGCAAGAACCCGCTGCGCAAGGTCACCTACAAGAGCGACGGCGTGACCATCGTCAAGAGCGAGGAGCAGCGCCGTCTGCACAAGGCGTTCTTGCGTTATCACGATCCGAAAGGCTGGCCGATGCTGCGTGAAGCGCTGCAACGCATGGGCCGTGCGGACTTGATCGGTGATGGCAAAAACCAGCTGATTCCGGCCTACCAGCCGAAGACCGACGAGTACCAGAGCGCCCGTCGCAAGAACTCCACGCCAGCCGGCAGCAAGAAAGTCGCAGGCAATGGTGGCGGCAAACCGAAGCAGACCAGCGGCGGGCGAATCCTCACCCAGCACACCGGCCTGCCACCGCGCGGCAGTGATGGCAGCAATCCGTGGGACAAGCGCGAGCAGGCCAAGGCGGCTGCCGAGGCACGCAATCAGCAGGCTGCTCGCGAACGAGCCGGCGCCGGGAAGGGCAAAGGCAAGAAACCGGTGAAAAAGCCCGCCGTTCCGCGTTAGGCGGTAGCGGCCATCCATCATGGGTGATGCGTGTGGCCAATTGGTGGGCTGAAGCCCACCCTACGATGGTCACCGCACACGCGTAGGGTGGGCTTCAGCCCACCAGAATCGAGTGTTCGTTCGTGCCCCTTACCCAATCCAGCGCAGATTCAATCGGCGCTGAAGCGGCATGTCAGGTAGCGATTGCTCGCGCCATACCGCAGGATCGAGAACAGCCGCTTGAACAGGTACAGCGGGTGGCTGCGGTAATACGCCAGCACGGCGTTGCCGACGCCTTCCGAGCGGTGCTCGCGAGCGGCTTTCTTCGGCTTTTTGAACAGCCCGGAAAACTCCCAGCGCTGGATCTGCTCGAAACGTTCCTGAGGTTTCAGACCGTGGCGGCGGAACAGCGCGAAGAAGCTGCGTGGGCTGAAGTCGTGGAGGTGGTGCGGGTTGCCATCCAGGGTCGGCGTAGTCGGCACCGAGGCGATGATGCGTCCGCCCTTGGCCAGCAGGCTGGCGTAGTTTTCCACCAGGCGCACCGGGTCGGGCAGGTGCTCGATGGTTTCCAGGCTGACGATGCTGTCGAAACCTTCGCCGTCGGCGAAGGTTTCTGCGTTCGCACACAGGTAGCGCAGGTTGGGTTTCTGGTAGTTCGCCTGGGCATAGGCAATCGCTTCGGGATCGATGTCGATGCCGGTGATCTGCTTGTCCGGGTGCTGTTCGGCCAGCAACGCACTGCCGTACCCGCAGCCACAGGCCATATCGAGCACGCGCTGGCCCTGCAGTGAGCGGCTGGCGAACTCATAACGCTGCATGTGCAGGTCGAGGGTCGTCTGGTCGGCCGCCAGCGTGTCGTCCATCTTCAGCGGGTAGATACGTTCTAGGGTATGCATGGCAGCCGGTCGTCGTGGAGAAGTCGCGAAAATATAAAGCAGTCGCGACCCCTTGTCCCCAGCCCGTTCAGTATCAGCCGTAACGCTTCTTCGCTTCGATCGCCAAGCCGGTGCCGATACTGCCGAAATTGTTGCCTTCCACGTGCCGTGCGTTCGGCAGCATGGCGGCCACACTCTGGCGCAGAGCAGGAATGCTGCTCGAACCTCCGGTAAAGAACACCGTATCGACCTGTTCGACACCGATGCCGGCATTGCCGAGCAGTTGGCTGACGCTGGCGCGGATGCGTTCCAGCAGCGGATCGATGGCGCTGTCGAACAGCTCGCGGGTCAGGTTGGCGACGAGCTCGGGTTCCACGCGTCCCAGGTCGATGGAACGCATGTCCTGCTCGGTCAGGTCGATCTTGCTCTCTTCCACCTGCATGGCCAGCCAGTGCCCGGCGCGTTGTTCGATCAACTTGAACAGGCGATCGATACCGGTCGGGTCGACGATGTCATAGCGCATGTTCTGCAGCGACAGCTGGGCCTTTTGCGCGTACACCGCGTTGATGGTGTGCCAGGTCGCCAGGTTCAGGTGGTAGCTGGTGGGCATCAGGGCATCGCTTTTCATCCGGCTGCCGTAGCCGAACAGCGGCATCACGCCTTGCAGGCTGAGCTGCTTGTCGAAGTCGGTCCCACCGATGTGTACGCCGCCGGTGGCGAGAATGTCGCCCTGGCGGTCGGCCACGGTGCGGCGTTCCGGAGACAGGCGGACCAAGGAAAAGTCCGAAGTACCCCCGCCGATATCGACGATCAGCACCAGCTCTTCGCGGTCGATGCCCGACTCGTAGTCGAACGCCGCGGCAATCGGTTCGTACTGGAACGACACATCCTTGAAGCCCAGCTTGTGGGCCACGGCGACCAGGGTGTTCTGCGCTTCCTGGTCGGCCACCGGGTCGTCATCGACGAAGAACACCGGGCGGCCCAGAACGACTTCGTCGAAGCTGCGATCTGCCGCGGCTTCCGCGCGTTTCTTCAGCTCGCCGATGAAAAAACCGAGCAGGTCCTTGAAGGGCAGGGCGCTGCCGAGCACGGTGGTTTCGCTTTTCAGCAGCTTGGAGCCGAGCAGGCTCTTGAGCGAGCGCATGAGGCGCCCTTCATAGCCTTCGAGGTATTCGTGGAGGGCCAGACGACCGTAGACCGGGCGGCGCTCTTCCAGGTTGAAGAACACCACTGACGGCAGGGTGATCTTGCCGTCTTCCAGTTCGATCAGTGTTTCGCTGCCGGGACGCAGCCAGCCTACGGTCGAGTTGGAGGTGCCGAAGTCGATGCCGCAGGCGCGGGCGGGAGTGGAGAAAGGCATGCTGCGCGCTGTTCCTGAAAAACGGCCGCGCATTCTATGCGAGTGCGAAGAAGAATGCTGCTTCCGGCGGTCTGCCCGATCCCTGTCAGGGGAGCGGCGTGTCGCCTTCTTCGCGCTTGAGTTTCCACTGGCTCCACTCGAAGCCGATCACTACCAGCAGCGACAGGGCGAACGGCAGGAGCAGGTAGAAACCACGGAACACGATCAGCGCGGCCAATACATCCGAGGCGGGCAGCTCAGGCAGCGCCGCGAGGAAGGTCACCTCGAGCACGCCCAGGCCACCGGGGGCATGGGACAGCAGGGCCAGGGAGAACGAGGCGAGGAACACGCCCAGTACCACCAGGTAGCCGGGGTTGCTCTCGCTCGGCAGGGCGAAGTAGATGATTGCCGCCGCACAGGCCAGCTCCAGCGGGCCGGCAAGCAGCTGCCGGCCGACGATGCCCAGGCGCGGGTATTCGACGCGCAGCTTGCCCCAGGTCCAGGGCTTGAAGTGCCGCCACGAGCCCAGGACATACAGGCCGACCAGCATCAGCAGCGCCGAGCCGATGACGGTGGACAGCAGCGGCGTGACATCCATGACGCGATGGATCAGGTCAGGCTGCAGGACCAGGACACAGCCGCCGGCCAGGATGGTGCCGAGGGCGAAGGTGAACGAGCAGAAGACGATGAGAATGCCGATCTCGTGGGGCGTCAGGCCTTTGGTGCGGTAGGCCCGGTAGCGCACCACGGCACCGGAAAATACCGAGGCGCCGATGTTATGGGCCAGGGCATAGGTGGTGAACGAGCACAGGGTGATGAAGCGCCACGGGATTTTCTTGCCCAGGTGGGCGATGGCGATGCGGTCGTACCAGGCCAGCGCGCAGTAGGCGCCGAAGGTTGCACAGGCGGCCATCAGCCAGTTGTGCGTGGAAATCGCCCGCAGGCTGTCGGCGATTTCGTCGAGAGAGATGTTGCGTAACTCGTGGTAGAGCAGGAAGCACGAAAGGACCACAGCGCACAGACCGACCAGTGTCCAGATCAGGTCGCTGCGTTTCATGACGGGTTTGGCTCCTGCTCCTGACAACGGTAAATCCTCTCTAAACCTGTTGAGCGGTCATGCCGGGCAATGCCGAACGAATGATACTGCATGGTGGATTGGCATTTTGCCGCTTTACCGGGTGCGGAGTATCCCGGAGGCCGGCGTTGTGCTCAACCTTCCACGTAATTGGCGGCGTTACGGAGTATGTCGCAATCATGGCCAGTGCAGCGTGATGAAGGCGAGCACTATATAGCGTCCGCTCTTGGCCAGGGTGACGAGGATCAGGAAACGCCACAGTGGTTCGCGCATCACGCCGGCCACCAGCGTCAGGGGGTCGCCCACCACCGGAAGCCAACTGAGCAGCAGCGACCAGCGACCGTAACGCGCGTATCCGCGCTGGGCCTGCTGCAGGCGATGCTCGCTGACCGGAAACCAGCGGGCGTCGCGATAGCGCTCCAGGTAGCGTCCGAGCAGCCAGTTAACCAGCGAGCCCATGATGTTACCGACACTGGCCACGAGCAGAAGTGCCCATAACGCATGGCTGCCGTTGAGCATCAGCAGCACCAGCAGGGCTTCGGACTGCAAGGGCAGCAGGGTGGCGGCACCGAAGGCTGACAGGAACAGCCCCAGGTAGGCGGAAAGACTCAGCATGCCGGGGCGTCAGCCCGTGGCAGTGCTCAGGGTTTCTGTTCCTGTTCGGTGTTGGCCATGATCTCTTCCAGCTTCAAGCCGGTCAGACCATGAATGGTGCGCCACAGGTAGTAGAAGATCGTCATCAGCATGAGCATCGACGGGATGGCGATCATCGGGTAGCTGAGCAGGGTCATGCGACCCAGTTCGGCATTGAAGGCTTCGCTACCGGCCGGACTGGTGACGATCCACTTGGCCAGCACGTAGTTCATCGCCGAGGAAAAGAAGAACGTGCCGCTGAGCCAGTAGGTGGCTTTCATCAGGCGCGTTTCAAAATGCCGGGTGTTGCCGCCTTCCTCGAGCCGATCATGGATCTTGTCGACATTGAGCACTGACTTGTTGAACAGCAGGGTGCGAATCAGCGGGTAGCGGGTGCGGGTCGAGACCAGCACGGCGATGCCGATCAGGCCGGGAATCGCGGCTTCCTTGATGGCCAGCCACTGGTTGTCCAGGTGCAGCAGGCCGATGCCGCCGGTGAGCAGCACGCTGATCAGGCCGAGCAGGGCGATGAAGTTGAATTTGCGGTACTTGATCAGCTCGAACGCGCCCCATGCGAGCGGGAACGACAGCGCCAGCAGCAGTGCACCGTCAGCGCCCAGGTTGGCCTCGCCACTGAGCTTCATCAGGATCAGCGACGGGATCAGAATGCTGATCAGCAGGTCGATCATCGGGCGCGGTTTATGGGTGGCAACGGTGTTGTGCGTGGTGTCGGTCATGTCATTCAGCATGCAGAGAAGAGTGCCGATCATCGCCTGCCTGAGCCCCGGCGGCTAGTCCGACCGTCGGCTGGACTGTGACAAAGTTGTGCCATGCCCCCGGCTGGAAGCGCGGTGGGGCGAGGCTGCGGCCATTTTCGGCAGGAAATTGGCTTGTTCGTCACGCCTTTCGGGCAGGAGTGCTAATTATCTGATGCTAAAATGATATTGCACTGTAGTAGCGGCCATCTGGTCGCAGGGGTTTTGCGATGTGGCCGTATGGGATGTTTCGTTGGAGGGCTGGGGTCTTGGCCGTGTGCGCCATGTTGCCTGGCGCCGCCTGGGCCGCCTGTGTCGGTTTCGTTCCTGCCAGCTCACACCCGTTCTGGCTGCAGGTGGAGGCGGGCGCTCGCCAGGCGGCCGGTGATACCGGGGTCGACCTTTACGTGCGCGGGCCCAGCCGTGAAGGGCAGGTGGAGACACAGTTGCAGATGATCGAGAAGGTCATCGAGCATGGCTGCAAGATCCTCATCATCGCCCCCAGCGGTCCGGAGATCGGCGACCGGGTGCACACGCTCAAGGCCCAGGGTATCCAGACCTTCTACATCGACCGCGATGTCGGCGGCGTGGATGTGCAGGCCGTGGTGGCCACCGACAACTACCGGGCCGGGCAGGACGCCGGGCGTTACCTGGCGCAGCAGCTGGGAGGCCAGGGACGAGTCGGCATCATCCGCATGAGCCCGCCTATCGCGTCCACCAGTGCGCGCCAGCGCGGATTTCTCCAGGCGGTCAAAGCCGCCGGCCTGAACGTGGTCTTCGACCACTCCATGGGTGAGCACCCTGAGCCCACCTTCGAGGCGCTGCGCCAGAAACTGCCGGAACTGGACGGTATCTTCACCTCCAACGGTGTGGTGACCCGCGCCACGTACGCTGCGCTGCTGCGTTTGAACGCCACCGACAAGCTGGTCCACGTGGGCTTCGACACCAACCAGCAGCTGTTCGACGCGCTCGAAGCGGGGCAGATCAGCGGGCTGATGATCCAGCAGGCTTATGCCATGGGCTACCAGAGCATGCGCCTGGCACAACGAGCGCTGGCCGGTGAAAGGATCGAGCCGCAGCGTCGACAGGTGGAACTGGAGGCGGTACTGGTGACTCGCGATAATCTGCAGCGCTCCGATATCAAGGCGCTCCTGGCGTTGCCGCTGAGGCCTTGAACAGTTGCGCCATGTCCTGCACAGTCCGGTGCCAAGGCCGATGAATAATGAGAGTGAGTGCCTGATGGGTGTGTCGCGACGAAATCCGTGGATAGCGCTGTTTTTCCTGCTGCTGGCTCCGCCGGCCATGGCCCAGTTGCAGCTGTTCACCGAAGAGGCGCCGCCGATGGCGTTTACCCAGGACGACGAGTTGCATGGCATGTCCATCGACATCGTCAGGCTGCTCATCGAGCGAACCGGCCACGATGCGCAGATACGCATCCTGCCCTGGACCCGTGCCTATCACCTGGCCCAGCGCGACGCCGATACCGCAATTTTTTCCACGGTCCGCACGGCGGAACGTGAATCCCGCTTCCAGTGGGTCGGGCCGATTCTCGAAGGCTCTGCCCGCTTCTACTCGCTGAAAGAACGCGATGTGCAGATCGACACGCTGGAGCAGGCTGCTGCCAGTGGTCCGCTGGCGCTGCCCAAGCAGTGGTACAGCTACGAAGTGCTGAAGAAGCAGGGTTTCGATAATTTGTACGGTGTGCCGACTGCCCGGCATATGGTCACCATGCTCAAGCGCGGGCGTGTGCAACTGATCGCCACCGACGACATCACGCTGGATGCGGTGCTGGCCACCGATGACCTGCGCCGGGATCAGGTGCAGGCGCATCTGCCGTTCATGCAGACCGCGTATTACATCGCGTTTTCCCGCCAGACCAGCCCGGCCGTGGTCGATGCCTGGCGCCAGACCTTGGCGGAAATGCGCCAGGACGGCAGTTATGAGGCGATAATTCGCCATTGGCTGCCCCAGGCAGAGCCTGTCACGGCCATCCCTTAGAGTTGGCGGGAAATTTGCTGAGTTATCGGCTATCCCGGGCCCAGGTGTCCGCAGCACGCCGGGGCGCGTCCATTCCCGTATCGCGCCGCCGTGTTTCCGCTCCTCCAGGGTTATAGAGCCGGCCACTATCGATTTATCTGATGTTCTGGAAAACCCTTTATGCCGATCATGCAACGAGCTTCCCACCATGAGTTGCGCAGTGCCTTCCGTGCCCTGCTCGCCTCCGACAACTGCTACCACACCGCGTCGGTGTTCGACCCGATGTCCGCCCGTATCTCGGCCGACCTCGGCTTCGAAGTCGGTATCCTCGGCGGTTCCGTCGCCTCCCTGCAGGTTCTGGCCGCGCCGGACTTCGCCCTGATCACCCTCAGCGAATTCGTCGAACAGGCCACCCGCATCGGCCGAGTCAGCCGTCTGCCGGTGATCGCCGATGCCGACCATGGCTACGGCAACGCGCTCAACGTGATGCGCACTGTGGTCGAACTGGAGCGCGCGGGCATCGCCGCCCTAACCATCGAAGACACCCTGCTGCCAGCCCAGTTCGGCCGCAAGTCCACCGACCTGATTTCCGTCAGCGAAGGCGTGGGCAAGATCCGTGCGGCCCTGGAAGCGCGTGTCGATCCGGACCTGGCGATCATCGCCCGGACCAACGCCGGCGTGCTCGGCGTTGACGAAGTGATTCGCCGCACCAAGGCCTACCAGGCTGCCGGTGCCGATGGCATCTGCATGGTGGGCATCGAAGATTTCGATCATCTCGAGAAGATCGCCGCCCACCTCAGTATCCCGCTGATGCTGGTGACCTACGGCAACCCGAAACTGCGCGACAACGCACGCCTGGCCAAGCTGGGTGTACGCATCGTGGTCAATGGTCATGCCGCCTACTTTGCCGCGATCAAGGCGACCTACGATTGCCTGCGTGAGCAGCGTGGCGTGGATGCCAGCGACCTCAGTGCCTCCGAACTTGCTCACAAGTACACCCTGCCCGAGGAGTACCTGGTGTGGGCCGAAGAGTTCATGGACGTCAAGGAGTAGCCTGACCGACCACCAGCACTTGTAAATGCATGCCGAGGCGCTCATATCTGGTACAGGCAGTACGACCGGACAGGAGGGCGTCATGGCAGGTGGTTGGGCAAGTGACGGAGCCGTGCAAGACCAGATCGACAGCAGCATCGAGGACGCCGTCCAGCGTGCTCGTCGCCAGCTGCCGAGCGGTGACAGCCTGAGTCATTGCGAAGAATGCGATGCAGCGATTCCCGAGGCGCGGCGCAAGGCCATTCCCGGGGTGCGCCTGTGCGTGGCCTGCCAGTCGGAACACGACAGGGAACAGGCGAAGTTCAGCGGCTACAACCGCCGTGGCAGCAAGGACAGCCAGCTGCGCTGAGCGTCTTTACTCTCCAGGCCTCCCTTTCAGATGGCACTCCGGCGCTTCGCTGGGGTCACACCTTTGCAAGCCAATAGCCGCAAAAGGACCCTGCCATGACCATATTCGAAGCCCTGCGCCTTAGCCACGACCGTCAGCGTGAACTGGCCGAACAACTCGTCGCAACCCACGGCGATACCCCGGAACGCAAGCAGCTGTTCAACGCGCTCAAGCAAGAGCTGGCGGCGCACTCGGTGGCCGAGGAACGGCATTTCTACATTCCGCTTATGCAGGAGGACGCTGGCGTCGACCTGTCGCGCCATGCCATCGCCGAACATCATGAGATGGACGAGCTGGTCGAAGGCCTGGAGGAAACCGACCCCAGCAGCCCCAGCTGGCTGGTCCAGGCCAAGGCGCTGTCGGAAAAGGTGCACCATCACCTGGAGGAGGAAGAACAGAAGTTCTTCCAGATGGCGGGCAAGCTGCTGAGCGAGAAGCAGAAACAGGCGCTGTCCAAGGACTACCTCAGCACCCTTGAAGAGCAGAAGGGCGAAGCCGCCTGAGGCGATTCGCGGCTTCTGCCGTTCGGTGAGCCCGGCAAGCCGGGCGCCGAGGCTTATTCCAGAATAAGCTGCATGAAGGTCAGGTCGAGCCAGCGATCGAACTTGCGCCCGACCTGGGGCATCTGTCCGGTGGTGACGAAACCCAGGCGTTCGTGCAGACGAATCGACGCCTGGTTCTCGGCCTCGATGGCCGCCACCATGACGTGCAGCCTGGCGTTTCTGGCGCGGGCGATCAGTGCCTGCATCAGTGCCGGCCCCAGACCCTGGCCGCGCTGGTCGCTGCGCACGTACACCGAGTGCTCCACCGTGTGGCGGAAGCCTTCGATGCTGCGCCAGGTGCCGTAACTGGCGTAACCCAACACCTCGCCTTCCAGCGTGCGGGCGACCAGCACCGGGAAGCCGGCGGCCTCACGGTCGTTGAGCCAGCCCTGGCGATTGGCCAGGTCCACTTCGGTTTCGTTCCAGATGGCGGTGGTGTTGAGCACGGCATCGTTGTAGATGGCGAGAATGCCGGGCAGGTCCGTGGAAATGGCGTCCGAGATGGCGTAGGTCATGGTTCTGGCTGTCGGTTGGTCAGTGGGCGGGCCGGCCCCGGAGGCGCGGCCCGATGGGGCTTACTTGTCGCGGTCGACGGCGAAGGGGCCCCAGGCCTGGCGGCTCGGCATGATTTCCAGGCGGTTGATGTTGATGTGGTCCGGCAGGGTGGCGACGTAGAAGATCTGCTCGGCGATGTCTTCAGCGCTCAGCGGCGTGGTGGTGCTGTACAGCGCATCGGAAGCAGCCTGGTTGCCCTTGGTGCGGACCAGAGTGAACTCGGTCTCGGCCATGCCCGGGGCGATGTCGGTGACGCGCACACCGGTGGACACCAGGTCGCAGCGCAGGTTGAAACTGAACTGTTTGACGAACGCCTTGCTGGCGCCATACACGTGGCCGCCCGGGTAGGGCCATTCGCCGGCCACAGAGCCGATGTTGATGATGCTCGCGCCCTTGCCGGTTTCCAGCAGCTTGGGCAGCACGGCATGGGTGACGTTGACCAGGCCGGTGATGTTGGTATCGATCATGGTGTGCCAGTCCTGCAGGGCCACCTTTTGCGCGGCCTCTGGCGCCAGGGCCAGGCCGGCGTTGTTGATCAGCGCGTGGATCTTGTCGAACGGTGCCGGCAGCCCATCGACCAGGGCCTGTACGGCAGCGGCATCACGCACGTCGAGGGTAGCGATGTGCACCGGCACCTTGTCCGCGAGTTCGGCCTTGAGCGCTTCCAGGCGCTCCAGGCGACGGCCGCTGAGGACCAGGCCCCAGCCGGCTTCGGCGAAGCGGCGGGCGGTGGCGCGGCCGAAACCGGAGGTGGCGCCGGTGATGAAAACTACCTTGGTCATGTTCTGCCTCTTGTCTGTCGTCAGTGAGAATCGCTGAGCCGACGTGGCGTACCACGCAGAGCCGGCTCCCGATCGAGTGCCGAGGTAGGCTCGTCGACGCGGATCATCGTCAGGGACTGGCCGGCGGGTTGTCCCGAGGGCGCTCTATGGCCGATGACGAGCGTCAAGGATAACCGCCCTTGCCGGAGGCGCGTAGATACAGTGATGACCTTTTCCGGGCCGCTAGCGCGGCCCCGCTCGCCTGGTGGCAGTCTTCAAGGGTGGCTCAGATCGCCACCAGGCCGCGCACGCCGTCGGCTTCCATGGTCTCGCCACGGCCCTGCTGGATGATCTCGCCACGGCTCATCACCAGGTACTGGTCGGCCAGTTCGGCGGCGAAGTCGTAGAACTGCTCCACCAGCAGGATGGCCATGTCGCCCCGGGCTGCCAGTTTCTTGATCACCACGCCGATCTCCTTGATCACCGATGGCTGGATGCCTTCGGTGGGTTCGTCGAGGATCAGCAGGCGCGGCTGGCTGGCCAGGGCACGGCCGATGGCCAGCTGTTGCTGCTGGCCGCCGGAGAGGTCGCCGCCACGGCGCTGCTTCATTTCCTGCAGCACCGGGAACAGCTCGTAGATGAAGGGCGGGACTTCCTTGGCCTGGGAGCCGGGGAAGCGCGACAGGCCCATCAGCAGGTTTTCCTCCACCGTCAGGCGGCCGAAGATTTCCCGACCCTGGGGCACGTAGGCGATGCCGGCGTGCACGCGCTGGTGCGGTTTGTAGCCGGTGATGGCCTGGCCTTCCCACTGCACGGCGCCTTCCTTGGACGGAATCAGGCCCATCAGGCACTTGAGCAGGGTGGTCTTGCCCACGCCGTTGCGGCCGAGCAGGCAGGTGACTTCACCGACCTTCACGTCGAACGACAGCCCACGCAGGATGTGGCTGCCGCCGTAGTACTGGTGCAGCTGTTGGACTTGCAGCATGTCGATGTCCTTCATTCGTGTGGTGGGAGGGGCTTCAGCCGCGAGCCGTTCAACGATCCGTCGCGGCTGAAGCCCCTCCCACAGTGTTCGTTACCGGCCGAGGTAGACCTCGATCACCCGGTCGTTGGCCTGCACCTCTTCCAGCGAGCCCTCGGCGAGCACGCTGCCCTGGTGCAGCACGGTCACGTGGTCGGCGATCGAGCCGACGAAGCCCATGTCGTGCTCGACCACCATCAGCGAGTGCTTGCGTGCCAGGGACTTGAACAGCTCGGCGGTGAATTCGGTTTCGGCGTCGGTCATGCCCGCCACCGGCTCGTCGAGCAGCAGCAGTTGCGGGTCCTGCACCAGCAGCATGCCGATCTCCAGGAACTGCTTCTGGCCGTGGGACAGCAGCCCGGCCTGGCGATGCCGCGAGCCGTCCAGGCGGATGGTTTCCAGCACTTCGTCGATGCGGTCCTTCTGCTCGCCGTTCAGGCGCGCCCGCAGGCTAGCCCACACCGACTTGTCGGTCTTCTGCGCCAGCTCCAGGTTCTCGAACACGCTGAGCGCCTCGAACACCGTGGGCTTCTGGAATTTGCGGCCGATGCCGGACTGGGCGATCTGCACCTCGCTCATCTGCGTCAGGTCCAGGGTGTCGCCGAAGTAGGCCACGCCGTTGTCCGGGCGGGTCTTGCCGGTGATCACGTCCATCATGGTGGTCTTGCCGGCGCCGTTGGGGCCGATGATGCAGCGCAGCTCACCGACGCCGATGTACAGGGTCAGGTTGGTCAGCGCCTTGAAGCCGTCGAAGCTGACGTTGATGTCTTCCAGGGTCAGGATCGTGCCGTGCCGGGTGTTCAGGCCCTTGCCGGCCGCCTGGCCGAGGCCGATGGCGTCGCGTCCGCTGCCGGCCGGGTCGAAGGCGGGTTCGAGCATGGTTTCGGGAATCGGCGCGGCTCTCATGATTTCTCCCCTCGTTTCAACAGGCCGATCACGCCCTTGGGCAGGAACAGCGTCACGGCGATAAACAGGAAGCCCAGGGCGAACAGCCAGTACTCCGGAAAGGCCACGGTGAACCAGCTCTTCATGCCGTTCACCAGACCGGCGCCGAGTAGCGGGCCGATCAGCGTGCCGCGACCGCCAAGGGCGACCCACACCGCGGCTTCGATGGAGTTGGTCGGCGACATTTCGCTGGGGTTGATGATGCCCACCTGGGGCACGTACAGCGCGCCGGCCAGGCCGCACAGCACCGCGCTCAGCACCCAGATGAACAGCTTGTAGCCGCGCGGGTCGTAGCCGCAGAACATCAGGCGGTTCTCCGAGTCGCGCAGCGCCGTCAGCACCCGGCCGAACTTGCTGCGCGCCAGGCGCCAGCCGATGAAGAGGCTGCCCACCAGCAGCGCCACGGTGGCGAGGAACAGCACCGCACGGGTGTGCGACGCGGTGATGTCGAAGCCGAGGATGCTGCGGAAGTTGGTGAAGCCGTTGTTGCCGCCGAAGCCGGTCTCGTTACGGAAGAACAGCAGCATGCCGGCGAAGGTCAGGGCCTGGGTCATGATCGAGAAGTACACGCCCTTGATCCGCGAACGGAAGGCGAAGAAACCGAACACCAGCGCCAGCAATCCCGGGGCGAGCACCACCAGGCACATCGCCCAGAGGAAGTTCGAGGTGCCGTACCAGTACCAGGGCAGCTCGGTCCAGGCCAGGAAGCTCATGAACGCCGGCAGGCCGTCGCCGGCCGCTTCGCGCATCAGGTACATGCCCATGGCATAGCCGCCCAGGGCGAAGAACAGGCCGTGGCCCAGCGACAGCAGGCCGGCGTAGCCCCAGACCAGGTCCAGCGCCAGGGCGACGATGCAGTAGCAGAGGATCTTGCCGACCAGGGTCAAGGTGTAGGCCGAGACGTGCAGGGCGTTGTCCGCCGGCAGCAGGTGCAGCAGTGGCAGGGCCACCAGCACGGCGAGCACCAGAAGGCCGATAACCAGCGAGACCTGCGGGCCGAGCGTGGCCGTGGCGCGTGCCAGCAGCGTTTGATTCAGTGGCATGGTCATCAGTCGATCACCCGTCCTTTCAATGCGAAGAGGCCTTGCGGACGCTTCTGAATGAACAGAATGATCAGCGCGAGGATGAGGATCTTGCCCAGTACGGCGCCGATCTGCGGTTCCAGGATCTTGTTGGCGATGCCCAGGCCGAAGGCCGCCATCACGCTACCGGCCAGTTGGCCGACGCCGCCGAGCACCACCACCAGGAACGAATCGATGATGTAGCTCTGGCCGAGGTCCGGGCCGACGTTGCCGATCTGGCTGAGGGCCACGCCGCCGAGGCCGGCGATGCCCGAGCCGAGGCCGAAGGCCATCATGTCCACGCGGCCGGTGGGCACGCCGCAGCAGGCGGCCATGTTGCGGTTCTGGGTGACGGCGCGCACGTTGAGGCCCAGGCGCGTGCGGTTCAGCAGCAGCCAGGTCAGCGCCACGACGAACAGGGCGAAGCCGATGATCACGATGCGGTTGTAGGGCAGTACCAGATTGGGCAGCACCTGGATGCCGCCGGACAGCCAGTAGGGGTTGGCCACTTCGACGTTCTGCGCGCCGAACACCACGCGCACCAGCTGGATCAGGATCAGGCTGATGCCCCAGGTGGCGAGCAGGGTTTCCAGCGGGCGCCCGTAGAGGTGACGGATCACCGTGCGCTCCAGGGCCATGCCGATGGCGGCGGTGACGAAGAACGCCACCGGCAGCGCCGCCAGCGGGTAGAGCGCCAGGTATTCCGGGGCGAGGCGCTGGAAGGCGATCTGCACCATGTAGGTGGAATAGGCGCCGAGCATCAGCATCTCGCCGTGAGCCATGTTGATCACGCCGAGCAGGCCGAAGGTGATGGCCAGGCCGAGGGCGGCGAGCAACAGGATCGAGCCGAGGCTCATGCCGCTGAAGGCCTGGCCCAGCAGCTCACCGATCAGCAGCTTGCGCTTGACCTGGGCCAGGCTGGTTTCGGCGGCGGTGCGCACCGAGGCGTCGCTTTCCACGTCCGGTGCCAGCAGCGCTTCGAGGCGGGTGCGGGCCAGCGGGTCGCCGGTTTCGCCCAGCAGGCGCACGGCAGCCAGACGCACGGCCGGGTCCGGGTCGACCAGTTGCAGGTTGGCCAGGGCCAGGCTCAGGGCGTCACGGACGCTGTCGTCCTCTTCGCTGGCGAGCCGCGCATTGAGCAGGTCCAGCTGGGCTGGCTTGGCGTTCTTCTGCAGTTGCTGCGCGGCGGACAGGCGCACCTGCGCGTCTTCGGCGACCAACTGATGGCTGGCCAGCGCCGTGGCCACCAGTCCGCGCAGACGGTTGTTCAGCCGCAACTTGCGCGGGGCCTGTGCGGGCGTGGCGTTACCGTCGAGGGCCTGGTAGCCCGCGTCGGTTTCGATAAAGGGCTGTTTCTCGCTGTCGGCGGCAATGCGCCCTTGCTGCAGGGCTTCGAGCAGCGCCAGACGATCGGCTTGCGGCGCGGCGGCCCAGCTCTCCAGCAGGCGTGCCTGCTTGGCCGGGTTGGCGGCGACGAAGTCCGCGGCGTCGCTGGCGTGCGCAAGCACGGGCAGGCACAGGCCGAGAAACAGGATGAAACGGTACAAGGCAGTCAGCATGGGTTATTCCTTCGACCGGAAATCCCCTGCGCCGGTGAGGCGCAGGGGCAGGGCGAGAGTCGATGTGTGGCGAGCAACCCTCACCCCCGGCCCCTCTCCCGTAGGAGAGGGGAGATTGCTGCCCCGGCAAGCCGAGGCGAATCGGTTCGGATCAGTTCGACTTCACCGCGTGGTCCGGCTTCTTGTCGTTGCCTTCGATGAAGGGGCTCCACGGCTGGGCGCGGATCGGGCTGTCGGTTTCCCAGACCACGGAGAACTGACCGTCTTCCTGGATTTCACCGATCATCACCGGCTTGTGCAGGTGGTGGTTGGTCTTGTCCATGGTCAGGGTGTAGCCGCTCGGTGCCGCGAAGGTCTGGCCGGCCAGGGCTTCACGCACTTTGTCGACATCGGTGGTGCCGGCTTTCTCGACCGCCTGGGCCCACATGTGGATGCCCACGTAGGTGGCTTCCATCGGGTCGTTGGTCACGGCCTTGTCGGCGCCCGGCAGGCTCTTGGCCTTGGCATAGGCTTTCCACTTGTTGACGAACTCGGTGTTGACCGGGTTTTCCACCGACTGGAAGTAGTTCCAGGCGGCCAGGTGGCCGACCAGCGGCTTGGTGTCGATGCCGCGCAGTTCTTCTTCACCGACCGAGAAGGCCACGACGGGTACGTCGGTGGCTTCCAGGCCCTGGTTGGCCAGTTCCTTGTAGAACGGCACGTTGGAGTCGCCGTTGACGGTGGAGATCACCGCGGTCTTGCCGCCAGCGGAGAACTTCTTGATGTTGGCGACGATGGTCTGGTAATCGCTGTGACCGAACGGGGTGTAGACCTCTTCGATGTCCTTCTCGGCCACGCCCTTGGAGACCAGGAACGCGCGCAGGATCTTGTTGGTGGTGCGCGGGTAGACGTAGTCGGTGCCCAGCAGGAAGAAGCGCTTGGCGGCGCCGCCGTCTTCGCTCATCAGGTACTCGACGGCCGGGATGGCCTGCTGGTTTGGCGCCGCGCCGGTGTAGAACACGTTCGGCGACATTTCTTCACCTTCGTACTGCACCGGATAGAACAGCAGGCCGTTGAGCTCTTCGTAAACCGGCAGCACGGATTTGCGCGATACCGAGGTCCAGCAACCGAAGGTCACGTCCACTTTGTCCTGGGTCAGCAGCTGGCGACCACGTTCGGCGAACAGCGGCCAGTTGGACGCTGGGTCGACGACGACTGGCTCCAGTTGCTTGCCGAGTACACCGCCCTTGGCGTTGATCTCGTCGATGGTCATCAGCGCCATGTCCTTGAGGGACGTTTCGGAGATGGCCATGGTGCCGGACAGCGAGTGCAGGATGCCGACCTTGATGGTTTCGGCGGCCTGGACGGTCCAGGTCATGCCCATGGCGGCGATGGACGCGGACAGGGTAAGGGCCTTGATCAGATTGCGACGTTGCATGGGGCGATCTCCATTCACTAAATGTGTTTTGAACTGCTGGCTTTTAGTTGTTTGTCTGGCAGTGAAATAGGGCGGGCCCTAAGGAGTCACCTCTGCCGCCGGCAGCGTGCGCTGGCGCGCGCTGTGCAGCATGTGCAGGGTGATCTTGCGCACTTCCGCCTTGCTGACCTCTATGTGGGTCTTGAGCAAGAGCTGTGCTTCTTCGCAACGGCGCGAAAGAACCGCGCCGAGAATCTGTCCGTGTTCAGCGTAGGTCGCCGCCACGCGCGGCCCCTGGGTGAAGTCCAGGCGCCGGATGATGCGGATCTTTTCACTCACCTCGGCATGCAGCCGTGCCATCTCGCTGTTGCCCGCCGCCTCGACCAGCAGGCAGTGAAAACGCTCGTCCAGGCGCGACACTTCGCGGCCGTCCTGCAAGCGGTCTTCGGGGTTCACCAGCCAGGTGCGCTTGAGCTGCTCCAGGGCGTCCACCTGCTCGCCCGGGGCGCGTTCGCACAGACGGCGAACGGCTTCCAGCTCGAACATGATGCGCACGTCGTACAGCTCCTCGAAGTGCAGGAAGTCGAACGGTTTCACCTGCCAGCCACTGCGGAAATACACCTCCAGGTAGCCCTCGCGCTCCAGCCGATACAGCGCCTGACGTACGGGCGTGCGGCTGGTCGCGGTGCGCGTGGCGATCTCGCCTTCGGAAAAGCGATCGCCAGGCAGCAGGCGGAACTCGAAGATGTCGTCCTTGAGCTGCTGGTAAACGCGATCGGACAGGTTGTCCGGGCGTTCCTTGCTGCGTCTGGGGACGGTTCCGAGCAATTGCATGGCAGGCTCCTCAGGCCGACTCGGCCAGGTCGAGCACCACCAGGGCATCGCCCGGGGTGACGGCCTTGCCGGGCTGGCAGCGCACGGATTTCACCGTGCCGCTCACCGGTGCGGTTACCGACAGCTCCATCTTCATGGCCTCGACCACCAGCAGCGGCGTGCCGGCTTCGACGTGCTGGCCGGGCTCGACCAGTACCTTCCACACGCTGCCGCACATGTCGGCGCTGACCACGTGGCCGTCGAGGATCTCGTCCTCTGTGCCACTGGCAGCCAGCGGCGCATGGCTCTCGGCATCATCGTCGCGCCACAGCAGCACTTCGGCGTCGAAGGCGGTCTGCTGGCGCTGCTGGAAGTCACCAATGCTCTCGGCGTTGTCGGCCAGGAAGCTCTGGTACTCGGCGAAATCGAAGGTGCTGTGCTCGATGCGGATTTCCCCGCGTCCTTCGCGGAAGGCTTCACGCATGTCGTCCAGTTCCGCTTCGCTGACCGGGTAGAACTTCACCTGGTCGAAGAAGTGCAGCAGCCACGGCTGGCCATTCGCGAACTGCGGGTTCTTCGAGTACTTGTTCCAGATCGGCAGGGTGCGCCCGACCAGCTGGTAGCCACCGGGGGAATCCATGCCGTAGATGCACATGTACATACCGCCGATGCCCACGGTGCCTTCGGCGGTGAAGGTGCGCGCCGGGTTGTACTTGGAGCTCAGCAGGCGGTGACGCGGGTCCAGCGGCACGGCGCAGGGGGCATCCAGGTAGACGTCGCCCAGGCCGAGGATCAGGTAGCTGGCGTCGAACAGGATGTCGCGCACTTCCTCGCGGGTGGCCAGGCCGTTGGCGCGCTGGATGAAGTCGACGTTGTTCGGCAGCCACGGTGCCTGGCTGCGCACGGTCTCGCTGTAGCGCTGCACGGCGGCCAGGGTGGCGCTGTCTTCGAAGGCCATCGGCAGGTGCACGATGCGTGTCGGCACCTTGACCTGGTCCACGGCTGGCAGGCTGGCTTCCAGGGTCAGCAGGTGCTTGAGCAGATCGCGCTGGTGCAGCACGCGGCTGTCGTAGCGCAGTTGCAGCGAACGCACGCCCGGGGCGAGTTCTTCCAGGCCTTTCAGCGGCAGGGCCTTGAGCGCTTCCATCAGCAGGTGCACGCGCAGGCGCAGGGCCAGGTCGAGCACGTTGTCGCCGTATTCCATGAGGATGTACGCGTCACCGGCCTGGCGATAGACCACGCGTGGGCGCTGGCCATCGGCAGGCAACTCGGCCAGCACGGTGGCCGACACGGTGTCCCCGGGTTGCAGGCTCGGCGCCGGCAACTGCGCAGGGGCCACGGCGGACAGCGATTCGACACTGTCCAGCTGCGCCTGCTCCAGAGCCTGGGCCTGTTCGAAGCTGATGGGGTGGAAGCGCAGGGTGTCACCCGGCTTGACCTGGCCCACTTTCCAAAGCTCGGCCTTGGCGATGGTCACCGGGCAGACGAAGCCGCCCAGGCTCGGGCCGTCCTTGGTCAGGATCACCGGGAAATCGCCGGTGAAGTTGATCGCACCGATGGCGTATTCGCAGTCGTGCACGTTGGACGGGTGCAGGCCGGCTTCGCCACCGTTGGCGCGGGCCCAGCTCGGTTTCGGGCCGGACAGACGTACGCCGAGGCGGTTGGAGTTGTAGTGCACCTGCCACTCGGCAGCGAAGAATTCTTCGATGGCCTCGGCGGTGAAGAAGTCCGGCGCGCCGTGTGGGCCGTACAGCACACCGATATTCCAGGTGGTGCCATATTCCGGGATCAGACTGGCGTCCAGGGCCTGGGGCGCGCTGACCGGCGCCGGGGTGGTGCAGGCCGGCAGGCCAGGCTGGGATATGGCCAGCATGTCGGCCGGGCGCAGGGTGCGGCCAGCATGGCCGCCGAACTGGCCGAGGGCGAAGGTGGAACGGCTGCCCAGGTACACCGGCACGTCGAAACCACCGCGTACCGCCAGGTAGGTGCGGCAGCCGCTCTGGGCGCGACCGAGCTTGAGCACCTGGCCGGCCTTGACGCTGATCGGCGCCCAGTACGGCATGGCTTCGCCGTCCAGGTCGGCAGGGCAGTCGGCGCCGGTGAGGGCGATCAGGCAGTCGCTGTGGAAACGCAGCGTCGGGCCTTGCAGGGTGAATTCCAGGCCGGCAGCGCTGGCGTGGTTGCCGACGATGCGGTTGGCCAGGCGGAAGGCCTGGTCGTCCATCGGACCGGACGGCGGCACGCCGACGTCCCAGTAGCCGAGGCGGCCGGGGTAATCCTGCACGCTGCTGTAGGTGCCGGGCTCCAGCACTTCGATCACCTGGGCGCGGAACGCGAAGGTGTCGAGCAGACGGGTCCAGACCTGGGCGCTGTGGAAGCGCGGCTCAGCCACGACCTGGCGCAGGTAGTCGAGGTTGCTGGCGATGCCATGCAGGCGGGTTTCGCCCAGGGCTTTCTGCATCTTGGCGATGGCTTCGTCGCGGGTGGCGGCGTGCACGATCAGCTTGGCGATCATCGGGTCGTAGAAGGCCGAGACTTCGCTGCCGGTGCTGACCCAGCCGTCGACGCGCACGTCATCGGGGAAGTACACGTCGGTGAGTACGCCGGGGCTTGGCTGGAAGTTCTTCAGCGGGTCTTCGGCGTAAATCCGTACTTCGATGGCGGCGCCTTCGGGCTTGCGGTTCAGGGCGGCCCAGTCCAGCGCATCGCCGGCGGCCACGCGCAGCATGCATTCGATCAGGTCGAGGCCGGTGACCATTTCGGTGACCGGGTGCTCGACCTGCAGGCGGGTGTTCACTTCGAGAAAGTAGAAATCGTCGCGGGCGGCGTCGTAGATGAATTCGACGGTGCCGGCGCTGCGGTAGCTCACCGACTCGCCGAGCTGCACGGCGGCGGCGTGCAGGCGCTCGCGGGTGGCCTGTGGCAGGTTCGGCGCCGGGGTTTCCTCGACCACTTTCTGGTTGCGGCGCTGCAGGGAGCAGTCGCGCTCGCCGAGGGCGGCGACCTTGCCCAGGCCGTCACCGAAAATCTGCACCTCGACGTGGCGCGCCTGGTCGACGAAGCACTCCAGGAACACCCCAGCGTCGCTGAAGAACTGCTCGCCCATGCGCTTCACGCTTTCGTACGCGGCGCTCAGCGCGGCGGCATCATCGCAACGGGTCAGACCGATGCCACCACCACCGGCGGTGGTCTTGAGCATCACCGGGTAGCCGATGCGCTCGGCGGTGGTCAGGGCGTCGTCGAGGCTGTCCAACAGACCGCTGCCCGGTGCCATCGGCACGTTGGCAGCGCCGGCCAGTTCACGGGCACGGTGCTTGAGACCGAACTCGCGGATCTGCTCGCCGGTGGGGCCGACGAAGGCGATGCCGGCGGCTTCGCAGGCGTCGGCGAACTCGGCGCTTTCCGAGAGGAAACCGTAGCCGGGGTAGATCGCCTGGGCGCCGGTTTCCCTGGCGGCGGCGAGAATCTTGTCGATGCGCAGGTAGCTGTCGGCGGCCTTGTCACCGCCCAGGGCAATGGCCACATCGGCATCGCGGACATGGGCGGCGTTGCGGTCGGCATCGGAGTAGACGGCAACGCTCTTCACACCCAGGCGCTTGAGGGTGCGAATCGCGCGAACAGCGATCTCCCCGCGGTTTGCAATCAGTACGGTATGGAACACGGTCGATCCCTCATCGTAGGGCGGAAAACCGCGAAGCGTTTTCCACCGGCTTGTTCATGGGCTGGCAGGGAAAGGAAAGGGCGTCAGGCCTTGGTGCTGGCGATGAATGCGCGCCACCCGCCGAAGCTGGTGATGTCTCGCGCATCGGCCAGGGCCCAGGGCTCGCAGATGAAACCTTTCACGCTGCGGCCATCGACCAGGGTCAGGTTGCCGATACCCAGCGGTGCAGGGATCTCGGCGACGAACTCACCGAAGCGCGCCAGGGGGATGTCCCACAGCTCGACGATGATCGAGGTGCCGTCGGCGGCCTTGGCCAGGCCCGGCTTCGGCGGCACGGTGCCGGCCAGGGCGTAGAGGCGGTAGTCGGGGGCGGTCAGGGTCTGCTCCACCAGCACCGCGTCGCGGGTGGTCAGCTGGAAGTTCAGCGGCATGCCGGTCAGGTGTGCACCGACCACGGCCACGCGCACGCTGCCGGGGCGCGGTCCGATGGCTTTCGGCTGGGCCGGCAGGGCTCGGCCGGTGGCGCCCATCGGCAGGCCGAGGGCGGCTTGCCAGCGCTTGCCGAAGGCGGCCAGGGCATGGTCGTGCCAGGCCGGGGCGAGCAGGGTGATGCCGGCCGGCAGGCCGTCCTGGCGCATTCCGGCGGGCACGGCCAGGGCAGACAGATCGGCCAGGTTGGTGAAATTGGTGTAAGTGCCGAACTGGCTGTTGAACAGCACCGGCTCCTGCTTCATCTCGTCCAGGGTGCGGATAGTCGGCGAGGTCGGCACCACCAGGGCGTCGAACGGTGCCAAGGCATCGTTGATGCGGCGGCTCAGTTCGGCCCGCAGGTATTCGGCCTTGTAGGCGTCGCAGGCGCTGTACTTCAGGCCGCCTTCGACGATACCGCGAACCACTGGGTCCATGGCTTCAGGCTGGCTGGTGCGCATGGCTTCGGTGGCCACGGTGCGCTCGGCGACCCAGGAGCCGTAGTACAGCTGCTCGGCCAGTTCCTTGAAGGGGCTGAAGTCGATCGGCACCAGGGTCACGCCCTGGGCGCGCAGGTCGTTCAGGGCCTGTTCAAATGCGGCCTGGTTCTGCGTATCGCCGAAGAACTCCAGGGCGTCCGGCACGGCGAAGGTCGGTGCGGCGGGCATGTCCACCGGGGCGGTATTGGGGTTCTTGCGCGAGTAGGCGTCGCGGGCATCGTAGCCGCCGGCGATGTCGGCCACCGCCTGGGCGTCGGTCACGCTGAGGGCGAACACCGAGATGCAATCCACGGTGCGGCACGCCGGCACCAGGCCGGTGTTCGACAGCCAGCCCTTGCTCGGCTTGAGGCCGACAATGTTGTTGAAGCCGGCCGGCACGCGGCCGGAACCGGCGGTGTCGGTGCCCAGGGCGAACGGCACCAGACCGCGGGCGACCACGCTGGCCGAACCGGAGCTGGAACCGCCGCTGACGTAGGCCGGGTTGAAGGTGTTGCTGACCGCGCCGAAGGGGGAGCGGGTGCCGACCAGGCCGGTAGCGAACTGGTCGAGGTTGGTCTTGCCGATCAGGATCGCACCGGCGGCGCGCAGGCGGGCGACCACGGTGGCATCGGCCTGGGCCTCGTAGGCGAACGCCGGGCACGCGGCGCTGGTGGTCCAGCCGGCGGCGTCGATGTTGTCCTTGATGGCGAAAGGCACGCCGTACAGCGGCAGCTTGTCCAGAGCGCCTGCCTGCTGCAGCAGGCTGTTCAGTTCGCTGAGCTGGGCGTCCAGTTGAGCGGGGCTGACCAGGCTGATCCAGGCATTGTCGTCGCTGCCGAGTTGCTCGCGCAGGGCGTGCAGCAGGTCCGCTGGCTGCAGCTGGTCGCGGTAGGCCTGTTGCCAGTCGGTCAGGGTGAAGGCGGTGGTGAGGGTGTTGGACATGCTGTGGAATCCCATCTTGTATCCAAGTGATGGAATCGCTAGAGCAAGGGTGGTGCCAGTTCTCTACAGCCCTTTATTTTCGGTGGTTTGCGGCTAATTCGGCGACGTTATGAGGCGGTTGTCGCTGCGCCAATGCACCGTGCCGGGGCCGGCCTGCAAGCTTATGGTGCAACTTCGCGGGCCAAAGATCCGTAGGCGTGGCTTCAGTCACGAGCAGCGGTGCGATGGGGTTCGCGGCTGAAGCCGCTCCTACGGGTGTGGGGTGGCGTTTAAAGCGCCAGGTAGTTCTTCACGCCGGTGAAGATGATCTGCGCCGCCAGTGCACAGACGAACAAGCCCATCAGGCGACTGACGATCTGCAGGCCCTGGTCGCCCAGCAGGCGCTCGAACTGGTTGGACAGGTAAAGCACCACGCCCACGGTGAGGCTGGCCAAGGCAATGGCGACGACCGCCAGCAGCTTGTCATCCCAATGGGGCTGACTGGCGCCCATCAGCAGCAGAGCACCGATGGTGCCGGGCCCCACGGTCAGTGGGATGGTGAGCGGTACGATGGTCACGTCCTGCTGCACGTTGTCGCTCTGCACCGCCGACTTGCCCTGGGCCATGCCCAGCGCCGAGATGAACAGCACACTGCCCGCACCAATACGGAACGCGTCGATGGTGATGCCGAACAGGGTGAAGATGTGTTTGCCGAACAGGTACAGCAGCACGCTGGCGATCAGCACGCCGGCGGCCACTTTCCAGGCCAGCTTCTTGCGCTCTTTCACCGTGTAGCCACGGCTCAGGCCAATGAAGCAGGACAGAACGAAGAACGGGCTGTAGAGCACCAGCAACTTCAGATACAGACTGAACAGCTCGGACGTCATGAAAGGCACTCGTCGGGACAGGGTATGGGCACAGTGTAGAAGCCACCTCGGCGGGCGTCGGTGGCCGGGCTGCATGATCCGGGATTGGCGCGCCGATCACCAGTCCAGGCGGTGAAAAGCCCGGTCTCCGACACATGGAGCAGGGTGGCCGCCCGGGATCGTCTATAACTTCCACCGTCAACCTTCAGCGGATCCCGGTATGGCCACGGTGTGCTTCACGCCCAACCTGCAACGCCACCTCGATGTACCAAGTTGCGAGGTCGGCGCGGGCACGGTTGCTCGGGCGCTGGAGCAGGTGTTCGCGCTGAACCCGCGGCTGCGCAGTTACCTGCTGGATGACCAGGGGCGCGTACGCCGGCATGTGATGATTTTCATCGATGCCGAACCGCTTGCCGACCGCCAGCACCTGAGCGATCCCGTGGCGATCAACGCCGAAGTCTATGTGGTGCAGGCGCTGTCCGGCGGCTGACCCGGCACCAGGAGAAACCCATGACCACACTGCTTTATGTCGCCACGCGCAAGGGTCTGCTGACATTCGAGTCGCAGGCAGCCGGATGGCGGTTGCGGCGTACGGATTTTCTCGGTGAGCCGGTGAGCATGTTTCTCGCGGATCAACGCGATGGCTATCTGTATGCGGCGTTGAACCTGGGGCACTTCGGCCCGAAGCTGTGGCGCTCGAAAGACGCTGGCGCCAGTTGGCAGGAGGTGGCCGCCCCGGCGTTCGTTCGGGACGAAGGTGCGGCGGACGGCCCGTCGGTCGAGATGATCTGGTCCCTCGAACCGGGCGGCCTGGAGCAACCGGGATGCCTCTGGGCCGGCACCTTGCCGGGGGCGCTGTTCAATTCCCGTGATCACGGTGATTCCTGGCAGTTGAACGAAGCGCTCTGGCAACGGCCGGAGCGTGCCCAGTGGTTTGGTGGTGGCTACGACCACCCGGGCATTCATTCGATCTGCGTGGACCCGCGCGACAGTGCCCGGCTCAGTGTGGCGGTGTCCTGCGGCGGCGTGTGGTGCAGCGACGATGCGGGCGCGAGCTGGGCCTGCCAGACCCACGGCATGCGCGCGGCCTACATGCCACCGGAGCTGGAAGGCACGCCGGAGATCCAGGACCCCCACCGCATGGTCGCTTGCCCGGCCGAGCCGGACACGCTGTGGGTGCAGCATCACAATGGCATCTTCGTCAGTCGCGACCGGGCGGCCCGCTGGCAGGAAATCACCGAGGCCGGGCCTTCGACCTTCGGTTTTACCGTGGTGGTGCATCCAACCGATCCGCAGACCGCCTGGTTCGTGCCGGCGATCAAGGACGAGTGCCGGGTGCCGGTGGCGCAACGCCTGGTGGTTACCCGGACTCGGGATGCGGGCCGCAGTTTCACGGTGCTGGAGGCCGGCTTGCCGCAGCAGGACAGTTTCGATCTGGTGTACCGCCATGGCTTGGCGATCGACGATGACGGGCGTTGCCTGGCAATGGGCTCAACCACCGGGAACCTGTGGCTGTCGGAGGATCAGGGCGATCACTGGACGCTGCTGAGCGGCACCTTGCCGCCGATCCATGCCCTGATGTTCGTCAGCCCCTAGGGCTCAGGACGGGATGACGCTGTGCTGGCGGCGGGATTCCCGTTCGGCAATCCAGTACTCGACCAATTCGCGCAGTTGCGACAGCTCGACCGGCTTGGCCATGTGGCCATCCATGCCGACCTGCTTGGCCCGCTCCTTGTGCTCGCTGAGGATGTGTGCGGTCAGGGCCACGACCGGGGTGCGGTCGCGCTGCTCGGCCGCTTCCCAGGCCCGCAGTTGTTCAGTGGCCGAGAAGCCATCGAGCACCGGCATTTCGCAGTCCATCAGCACCAGGTCGTAGTGCTGCGCCTTCATTGCGGTCAGCGCTTCCTCGCCATTGCTGGCGGTGTCGGGGCGCATGTTGAGCTTGCCGAGCATGCCACGGATGACCTTAGTCGAAATGCTGTTGTCCTCGGCCACCAGAATACGGAAGTCGCTGGGCACATTCAGTGGCGGGGCGACGTCTGACGGGGTGAACAGCGGCGATGGGGTATTGCCGCGCTGACCGAGTTCATCCGCCAGGGTGGCCTTGAGCGTGTAGCCGGCCACGGGCTTGGCGAGAATGCGTTTGACCCCGGCGTTGCGCGCGATGATCTTGCTCGGCGCGTTGCTGATACCGGTGAGCATGATCAGCAGGATGTCGTGGTTGAGGCTCGGGTCTTCCTTGATCTTCGCCGCCAGCTGCATGCCGGTCATGCCGGGCATGTCCTGGTCGAGCAGTACCGCATCGAAGTATTCGCCCAGGTGCGCCTTGGTACGCAGCAGAGCCAGGGCTTCCTTGCCGGACGGCACGGCGCTGACATTCAGCCCCCAGGCGCTGCACTGCTGCACCAGCACCTTGCGGCAGGTGTCGTTGTCGTCCACCACCAGCAGGCGGGCGTCCTGCAGCGGGCCATCGAGGTCGGCGGTCGGGTGTTGCAGGCGTTCGCTGTCCAGCGGCAGGGTGACCCACAGGGTCGAGCCCTGGCTGCCGCCGCTCTGGATGCCGAATTCGCCTTCCATCAGGCGCACCAGCTGGCGCGCGATGATCAGGCCCAGGCGTCCGCCGAGCTTGGTGGCCGCGAGGAAATCCTTGCTGTGCAGTTCGGCGTTGAGCAGCGCGTCGCGCTCACTGGCTTCCAGGGGGCGTCCGCTGTCCTGTACGGCGATGCGCAGGCGCGGTTTGGCGGCACCGGTGTCGATGGCCACCACCAGCAGGATTTCGCCTTCGTCGGTCTGCTTGAAGGCGTTGTCCAGCAGGCTGAGCAGGGTCTGCCGCAGGCGCGTGGGGTCGCCGCTGATCACCCGGGGAACCTGGGGCTGCATGAAGCTGATCAGCTCGACTTTCTGCTGCTCGGCCTTGGCGCGGAAGATGTCCAGGCAGTCCTCGATCAGGGCGGCGAGGTCGAACTGCACGTCGTCCAGCTCGATTTGCCCGGACTCCAGCTTGGAGATGTCGAGGATTTCGTTGATCAGCGTGAGCAGCTCGTTGCCCGAGCTGTGGATGGTCTGTACGTAGTCGCGCTGCTTGGCCGAGAGAGGGGTGCCCAGCAGCAGTTCGGTCATGCCCAGCACCCCGTTCATCGGTGTGCGGATTTCGTGGCTGATCTTGGCCAGGAAATCCGCCTTGGCCTTGAGTTCGGCGGAGCTGGCGGCCAAGGCACGGCTGGTGCTGAATTCATCCTGGAGAATGCGTCGCTGTCGCTCGGTCAACGCCATGCTCAGCAGGAAGCCACTGGCCACGGTGCTGCTGAACAGGCCGTAGATGAGCCAGTTGGTCGGCACTGCCCAGTAACCGAAGAGCACGGGCAGGGACATCAGGAAGGCGCCGGTGAACAGCAGCAGCGCCAGGCTGAACAGGCGCGCCGGGACGTAGCCGTGCCGCCAGTGGTACAGCGCGACCAGCAGGATGCTGATGCCCACGACCGCGCTCAGCACGTAAATCAGCTGGTTGAACTGCAGATCGGTGGCCACCAGCAGGACCAGGCTGACCAGACCGATGAGCGCGATCTCGCCCAGCACCAGGCGGCTCAGGGCGGTCGTCGGGCAGACGTTGCGGAAGAAGCTCGCGGTAAACGTCAGGGCGAACAGCATGGTCGCCAGCATCGACATGTTGGCGATTTGCGGTTGCAGGGTCTGCCACTCGCCGAGCCAGGGCGTGCTGACGCCCAGCAGGCTGATGGCCGTCACCCACAGGCCGGCTTGCGTCGCGGCCAGCCACAAGCCACTGGTGGCGCGGGTGTAGGCGAAGCGGACAAGGTTGTACACCACCAGCATGCCGAGGCTGCCCAGCAGTAGGCCGAACAACAGCGGCTGGCTGTCATCGGCCGCCATTTCCTGGGCGCTTCGCAGGGTAATGGCGGGGCGCAGGGCGTGCTCGGAAGACAAGCGCAGGTAGATGTCCACCGGCGCATCCACCATGGGCAGCGGCAGCAGGAAGTCTCGGCTGTTCAGGGGGCGGCTGGAGAGCGGCAGCTTGCTGCCGGTACGCGAATGGGCCAGCAACTCGTCGCCTTGCATGACATACATGTCCAGATAGGACAGGTACGGCGCGAACACCCGTAGCATCTGGGGCTCTGCCGCCGACGGCAGGCGGTGGTGCAGCCAGAGCGCGCTGTCGCCGCCGGGGGTGTAGAGGCTGTCGAGGGCAGTGTTCTGGAATTGGGGGCGGTAGCGGGCCGAACGAACGTCCGACAGGAGCAGCGTGGCGGCGGGATCACTCAGCTGCGACCAGCCAGAGTTGTCCGCCGCGTGCACCGGCAATGCGGCGAGCGCCATCAGCAAGACGCTGACAAACAGACCAATGGCAATCCTGAGCCGGTGCACGGTGAAATCCCTTTGAGAGGTAATGCCCGGATTATAGCCAAGCCGTCGCCAAGCGGAATATGACAACAGCGGCCAATTGGCCGCCTTTTTGTGTGTTTTACCGCGCATTTGTCATCAACCTTCGACGTGTTGGCCGGCAATCGACCAGACATCGGGTTGTTCACGGTAGAAACACCTGTTCGACAAACTGCGCAGCGCGTCTTGCGTGGGCGATTTGCTATCAGATGGTGCGATGGGCCGAAGCAGAGCGGCGAAATCCCCCTATGCTGAGAGGTGTGTCACATCCCTGGTGTGTGCCTCAAGCCCTCTATTCTCGGGGTTGCACCGGGCCAGGGCACGGTTACCGGGTCGAGGCCTGCTCTATTCGCGCGCGTATTAGACCAATGTCTAATGCTGGTTGCGATTGGCCCGTCTAGCCTTCTCGTCAGAACAATCACAAGAAAGACGTCCGGGTAGGGCGATTCGCGCTCTCGCCGACAGGACGTCATGGAGGCAGCCATGAGTGTAGATTCAGCAGATACAGCAGTAGATGGAGCGCATGAGCCAGCGCGGCCCATGACGAAAGAGGAGCGCAAGGTCATCTTCGCGTCTTCCCTCGGTACGGTCTTCGAGTGGTACGACTTTTATCTGTATGGTTCGCTCTCCGCCATCATCGCGGTGCAGTTCTTCTCCGGGGTCAACCCGACAGCAGCCTTCATCTTCGCGCTCATGGCCTTCGCCGCCGGTTTTGCGGTGCGCCCGTTCGGTGCGATTTTCTTCGGTCGCCTGGGCGACCTGGTCGGCCGCAAGTACACGTTCCTCATCACCATCCTGATCATGGGCCTGTCGACCTTCATCGTCGGTATCTTGCCCACCTATGCCCAATGGGGCATCGCGGCGCCGATCATCCTCATCGTCCTCCGGCTGTTCCAGGGGCTGGCGCTGGGTGGTGAGTACGGCGGTGCGGCCACTTATGTAGCCGAGCACGCACCACACGGGCGGCGCGGTTTCTACACCTCGTGGATTCAGACCACTGCCACGCTGGGGCTCTTCCTCTCGCTGCTGGTGATTCTGGGTACCCGTACCTGGCTGGGCGAAGAAGCATTCGCCGCCTGGGGCTGGCGGATTCCGTTCCTGCTGTCCATCGTGCTGCTCGGGGTGTCGGTGTGGATTCGCCTGACCCTCAGCGAAAGCCCGGCCTTCAAGAAAATGAAGGAAGAGGGCAAGACCTCCAAGGCGCCGCTTACCGAAGCCTTCGGTCGCTGGGAAAACGCCAAGGTCGCGCTCATCGCGCTGTTCGGCGGCACCGCCGGCCAGGCCGTGGTGTGGTACACCGGCCAGTTCTATGCATTGTTCTTCCTGACCCAGACACTGAAGGTGGACGGTGCGACGGCGAACATCCTGATCGCCGTGTCGCTGTTGATCGGTACGCCGTTCTTCATCATCTTCGGCTGGCTCTCCGACAAGATCGGGCGCAAGCCGATCATTCTCGGTGGCTGTCTGGTCGCAGCGCTGACCTACTTCCCGCTGTTCATGTTGATCACCCACTACGCCAACCCTGCGCTGGAACAGGCCCAGGCCAATTCGCCGGTGGTGGTGGTGGCTGATCCGAGCGCCTGTTCGTTCCAGTTCAACCCGGTCGGTACCTCGAAGTTCGTGGCGTCCTGCGACATCGCCAAGGGCTTCCTGGCACGCAACTCGGTGAACTACTCGAACGAAGCCGCTCCGGCGGGCACCGTGGCAAGCATCCGTATCGGCGATCAGACCATCACCTCGTTCGAAGGCGCTGGCATGCCGGCCGATCAGTTCAAGGCGCAGTCCGATGCGTTCAACGCCAGCATGACTGATGCGATCCGCGCGGCCGGCTATCCGGCCAAGGCTGATCCGGAGCAGATCAACAAGCCGATGGTGGTGCTGTTGCTGACGGTGCTGGTGCTGTTCGTGACCATGGTCTACGGACCGATCGCTGCGCTGCTGGTCGAGCTGTTCCCGACCCGCATCCGCTACACGGCGATGTCCTTGCCGTATCACATCGGTAACGGCTGGTTCGGTGGCTTCCTGCCGACCACGGCCTTCGCCATGGTGGCGGCCACGGGGAACATCTACTACGGCCTGTGGTACCCGATCATCGTGGCCGTGGCGACCTTCTTCATCGGCCTGTTCCTGATGCCGGAAACCAAGGACCGAGACCTGCGCAACTGGCACTGATGCCAACCTGAAACGAAAAAGGCCCCGCAGATGCGGGGCCTTTTTATTGGGCGCAACGGCGGTGCGTCGCCCGACTGAACATCCGTACGAAGGCTGCATGCGTTGAAAGATCGCGGATGAATCCGCTCCCACAGAGGGCCGCTCGCAGTGGCCAGGATGTCGGATGAGCCGGTGCCTCTTTTCAGCAGAAACAAAAAGCCCCGCATGCGCGGGGCCTTTCATGGTGTATGGACTGCATGAATGCGTGGGAGGGGCTTTAGCCGCGAAAACAGCGCCCCTCTGGCAAGGCTGCAATCAACTCTGCGCAGCGAGTTGTGGACAGGTTTTTAGCCTTCGCCGCGCTCGCGGGCGATAGCCCGATAGCCAATATCGTTACGGTGGAACATGCCGTTCCAGCGAATCTTCTCGGCCAGGCGGTAAGCCTGCTGCTGGGCATCCGACACGCTCTTGCCGATGGCGGTGGCGCACAGGACGCGACCGCCGGCGGTAACCACCTGGCCATCCTGGTTGAGGGTGGTGCCGGCATGGAACACCTTGCCGTCGAGCTGGGCGGCATCGTCCAGGCCTTCGATCACGTCGCCCTTGGCGTAGTCGCTCGGGTAACCGCCGGCAGCCAGTACCACACCCACTGTCGGGCGCGGGTCCCAGGTCGCTTCGACCTTGTCCAGCGCCTTGGCCAGTGCGGCCTCGACCAGCAGCACCAGGCTCGATTCCAGGCGCACCATGATCGGCTGGGTTTCCGGGTCGCCGAAGCGGCAGTTGAATTCGATGACCTTGGGCTTGCCAGCCTTGTCGATCATCAGGCCGGCATACAGGAAACCGGTGTAGACGTTGCCTTCGCTGGCCATGCCGCGCACGGTCGGGTAGATGACTTCGTCCATCACGCGCTTGTGCACGTCAGCGGTGACCACGGGGGCAGGGGAGTAGGCACCCATGCCGCCGGTGTTCGGGCCGGTATCGGCGTCGCCGACGCGCTTGTGGTCCTGGCTGGTGGCCATTGGCAGCACGTTCTCGCCGTCGACCATGACGATGAAGCTGGCTTCTTCGCCGTCGAGGAATTCCTCGATCACCACGCGCGAACCGGCTTCGCCGAACGCGTTGCCGGCGAGCATGTCGCGTACGGCGTCTTCGGCTTCCTGCAGGGTCATGGCGACGATCACGCCCTTGCCCGCAGCCAGACCGTCGGCCTTGATCACGATCGGGGCGCCTTTCTCACGCAGGTAAGCCAGGGCCGGCTCCACTTCGGTGAAGTTCTGGTAATCGGCAGTCGGGATCTTCTGGCGGGCCAGGAAGTCCTTGGTGAAGGCTTTGGAGCCTTCCAGTTGGGCAGCGGCGGCGGTGGGGCCGAAGATATCCAGGCCGCGGGTGCGGAACAGGTCGACCACGCCTTTGACCAGCGGCGCTTCAGGGCCGACGATGGTCAGTTGCACATTCCTCTCGGCGAAGTCCGCCAGTTGCTCGATGGCCAGCACGTCGATGTTGACGTTCTCGCACTTGGCTTCGGTGGCGGTGCCGGCGTTGCCCGGTGCCACGAAGACTTTCTCGACGCGCTTGTCCTGCGCCACTTTCCAGGCCAGGGCGTGTTCACGACCGCCGCTGCCGATGATCAGTACATTCATGTCTCTCTCCCAGTGGAGGCGGGCTATTTCGCCCGTTTGGTGGAAAACGCTGCGCGGTTTTCCACCCTACGAATTCCGAGGTCGCGATCGGGCTGGTAGATGCAAGGCGCCTGGTGCTTCCTCAAGCGGAGTTGCCTGGTGGCAATGAGCATTGAGGGGGCGCCAGGCAACGCCGCAGATGCCTGTCCGAGTGCGGCCGATTTAGTGCCTGAAGTGACGCATGCCAGTGAACACCATGGCAATGCCTGCTTCATCGGCGGCTGCGATCACTTCGTTGTCGCGCATCGAGCCGCCTGGCTGGATCACTGCGGTGATGCCGGCTTTGGCTGCGTTGTCGATGCCATCGCGGAACGGGAAGAAGGCGTCCGACGCCATGACCGCGCCTGGTACTGGCAGGCCAGCGTGCTCGGCCTTGATGCCGGCGATGCGAGCGGAGTTGACGCGGCTCATCTGGCCGGCGCCGACACCGACGGTCTGACGGTTCTTGGCGTAGACGATGGCGTTGGATTTGACGAACTTGGCCACTTTCCAGGCGAAGATCAGGTCATGGATTTCCTGCTCGCTCGGGGCGCGCTGGGTGACGATCTTCAAGTCGTCGGCGGTGATCATGCCGATGTCGCGGCTCTGTACCAGCAGGCCGCCGTTGACGCGCTTGAAGTCCCAGCCGGCAGCACGTTCGGCCGGCCATTCGCCGCATTCCAGCAGACGCACGTTCTGCTTGGCGGCGACCACGTCGCGGGCGGCCTGGGAGATTTTCGGCGCGATGATCACTTCGACGAACTGACGCTCGACGATGGCCTTGGCGGTTTCGGCATCCAGCTCGCGGTTGAAGGCGATGATGCCGCCGAAGGCAGATTCGGTGTCGGTGGCGTAGGCCAGGTCGTAGGCTTTGCGGATGCCGCCTTCGTTTTCCGGAACCACGGCCACGCCGCACGGGTTGGCGTGCTTGACGATCACGCAGGCTGGCTTGACGAAGCTCTTCACGCATTCCAGCGCGGCGTCGGTGTCGGCCACGTTGTTGAACGACAGTTCCTTGCCTTGCAGTTGCACGGCGGTGGAGATGCTGGCTTCGCCTTTCTTCGCTTCCACATAGAACGCCGCGCTCTGGTGCGGGTTCTCGCCGTAGCGCATTTCCTGGGCCTTGATGAACTGGCTGTTGAAGGTGCGCGGGAACTGGCCACGATCTTCGGTGCTCAGGGTGTCGCGGGTCTGCTCGATGGTGCCCAGGTAGTTGGCGATCATGCCGTCGTAGGCGGCGGTGTGCTCGAAGGCTTTGAGGGCCAGGTCGAAGCGCTGGGCGTAGCTCAGGCCACCGGCTTTCAGCGATTCGACGATGCTGGCGTAGTCGCCAGTATTCACTACGATAGCCACGTCCTTGTGGTTTTTCGCCGCCGAACGGACCATGGTCGGGCCGCCGATGTCGATGTTCTCGATGGCGTCAGCCAGGTCGCAGTCAGGCTTGGCGACAGTGGCTTCGAAGGGGTACAGGTTGACCGCGACGAGGTCGATCGGCTTGATGCCGTGTTCGTCCATTACCGCGCCGTCGAGGGCGCGACGGCCCAGGATGCCACCGTGGATCTTCGGGTGCAGGGTCTTCACCCGGCCGTCCATCATCTCCGGGAAACCGGTGTAGTCGGCCACTTCCACGGCGGCTACGCCGTTGTCCTTGAGCAGCTTGTAGGTGCCGCCGGTGGAAAGGATCTCCACGCCGAGTGCGGACAGCTCGCGAGCGAACTCGAGGATACCGGTCTTGTCGGAGACGCTGATCAGCGCGCGGCGAACGGGAAGGCGGGTGGTCTGGTCGGTCATTTCAGAATCCATCAGAGCAGAGTATTAGCAAAAAAGGCGGCTTCGTTAGAGCCGCCCTTTTCGGGAATGCGGGATCAGAGCAGGTCGTACTGCTTGAGCTTCTTGCGCAGGGTGCCGCGATTCAGGCCGAGCAGCTCGGAGGCCTTGGTCTGGTTGCCCTTGACGTAGTTCATCACGGTTTCTAGAAGCGGCGCTTCCACTTCGGTGAGAACCAGGTTGTACACGTCGGTGACGTCCGCGCCCTCGAGGTGGGCGAAATAGTTATGCAGCGCTTTCTCGACACTGCCGCGCAGGGTTTGCCCTTCTTCGCTCGGCGTGTTGAGGTGCTGTTTCAAACTGGTGCTGTCACTCACGGGTGCAATTCCACTTCCTAAGGTCTCGGTCAACATCGTCATGCGGCCACCCCTTCTCCATCATTATGCCGTTCGCCGAAGAACTCACGAACGTTGGCGCACTGCGCGTCCTTACTGTCCAGACGATTGAATTGGGCGCGAAACTCCCTGGCGCCCGGCAGGGTTGCGAGATACCAGCCGACATGTTTGCGCGCGATGCGTACGCCCATGACATCGCCATAGAAGGCGTGCAGCTCGGCCAGGTGCTCAAGCAGAATACGTTCCACCTCGAACAGGCTGGGGGCCGGCAGGTGCTCGCCGGTCCGCAGGTAGTGTTCGATTTCCCTGAATATCCAGGGGCGGCCCTGTGCAGCACGGCCGATCAGCAAACCATCGACGCCCGTGGCGTCGAGTACGGCCTTGGCTTTTTCCGGCGAGTCGATGTCGCCGTTGGCCATGACCGGGATCGACACGGCCTGCTTGATCGCGGCGATCGTGTCGTACTCGGCCTCGCCGGTGTAAAGGTCGGCGCGGGTCCGGCCATGCACCGCCAGGGCGGTAATGCCGCAATCTTCGGCGATCCTGGCGACATCGACGCCATTCTTGTTCTGCCGGTCCCAGCCGGTGCGGATCTTCAGCGTGACCGGCACATCGACCGCGGCGATCACCGCCTGCAGGATGTCGCGTACCAGGCTTTCGTCCTTCAGCAGGGCGGAGCCCGCTGCCTTGTTGCAGACCTTCTTGGCCGGGCAGCCCATGTTGATGTCGATGATCTGGGCACCCAGCTCGACGTTGCGCTGCGCGGCCTCGGCCATCATCTGTGCATCGCCGCCGGCGATCTGTACCGAGCGGGGCTCGGGATCACCTTCGTGAATCAGGCGCAGGCTCGACTTGCGGGTATTCCACAAGCGCACATCGCTGGTGACCATTTCGGATACCACCATGCCGGCGCCCAGGCGATGGCACAGGTGGCGAAACGGCCGATCGGTGACTCCGGCCATGGGCGCGAGAATCAGTCGATTAGGCAATGTGTAGGGGCCGATGCTTAGCGCCGACATAGGGCTTCCCTGCTCAAGAGACGAACTGTTGAGACCAATAGGAGAGTGCGAAAAAGGGTGGGAATCATACCCGCTCTGGATGACCGGATAAAGGATGTTTTGAACAAATTCTGAACAGCTATGGCCTTATCGCCAAGTGTTAGGTTGGTGAAACAGACCGGCACAGATGCCGGCCTGTCTTTATTCCGGAGAGTGGAAGCTGAGGCTGTAATTCACGGCCTGAGTGCCGGGATCGAGGATGTCCAGGGACACGTGGATCGGCGTCTGCGGCGGCATTTCCGCCTGCCCGGCCAGTTCTCCGGCCAGGTACTCGCTGGGCTTGAAGCGGCGGCTTGCCAGCAGCTGCCCGTTGATATCGGCGAAGCGCATTTCCAGCAGTGGGAACGGCTGGGAGAAGGGCGCACGGTTATAAAGGATGGCGTCGACCACCAGGGCGCCGCTGAACTCGGGATGGCTGCGCACCACCAGGTTGCTGCTCTTCACCTGGCTGATGTCGACCTTGGACGGCAGGTTGCAGCCGATTGCCGGGCAGCCCTGCTCGAACCAGGGGCGGTACTGGTCCTGACGGGCCAGCTCGTCGAAATGGTAATGAATGTACTGGCCGGCCAGCGCCGCGGCGCCAAGCAGGTTCAGGAATCCCCAGCCCAGCCAGCGGCCCCAGGGACTGCGCTGTGGTTCCCAGTCCAGCTGCAGCGGTTCTTCGTCCAGCTCGAACAGGTGCTCGTCGCGTAGCCCCGGTTCACTGCGCTGGGCTTTGCCGACGGGCGCGCGTGTCACAGGCTCCGAGGCAGCGGGCTCGTCGATCTCATCGCTCGATTCACGGTCATCCGCAGTGTCACGGCTGGCAGTCAGCGGCGTGCCGGCGGGCAGCGTCAGCTCGATATGGGTTTCGTCAGGTTCGTTGTCGACCTGGTCCAGGCTGATGCTTGGCTCATCGCGCGGTGCCAGCGCGGGCGGCGGAGCCGGTTCGCTGATGCTGACCTTGGGCAGCGAGGTCGGCAGCACCGCTACCGGTGGCGGCGTGGCGGGCTTGGGCGGTTCTTCGCGCAGCAGGGCTTCGGCCCAGCCCTCGTCATGGGCCTCGGGCTCGTTGTCGTTCAGCGGCAGGAAGCTTTCGGTGTACTTGGGGGACTTCTCCAGCTCCATGAACTGCCGGGAAAGCTGCAGTTCCTGTTCTTCAAGCTTGGCCAGTTCCTCGTCCAGATCGAGGCTGTCGAGGTCCAGGTCGTCATGGATCCACAGCGTATCGCTCGGGTTCTTGCCGGGTGGCGTGGCCTGCACCGGCTTGGCCGGGGTGATCCGGGCCGGCTCGGTGGCGACCTGGGTGATGCTCGGTTTGATCGGCTCGGCTTTCGCTGCAACCGGCGCCGGGCTTGGCGCGGCGGTCATCTGGCCCTGCTCGAGCAGTTGCTGCGCGGCATTGAATACGTGCAAGCAGGCCCCGCAACGCACGGCGCCGCGCGCAGCACCGAGTTGTGCATGGCTTACGCGGAAACTGGTGCGGCAGTTGGGGCACTGGGTGACGAAACTTTCACTCATGCGGCAATCCGGCGGCCTGCGATCGGCGAAAACAAAGGGGCTAGTCTAACGCAACTGCTGGGGCGCGGCGTTAGCGGCGCACACCACTGATGCGCACCCAGCCGTCCTTGGTGGCGGTCGGGTCGAGATCGAAAGCGCCTTCGTAGGCCGCACGAACTTCGTCGGCCTGCTCGGCCAGAATCCCGGACAGGGCCAGTCGGCCGCCCGGCTTGACCAGGCTGGTGAGCTGCGGCGCCAGGGAAACCAGAGGGCCGGCGAGAATGTTGGCCACCACCACCTCGGCCTCGGTGCGGGGCATGTCGGCCGGCAGGTAGACCGGGAAGCGTGCGGGGTCGATGCCATTGCGCCCGGCGTTGTCGCGGGAGGCTTCGAGTGCCTGCGGATCGATGTCGGTGCCCACTGCCTGGGGGGCGCCGAGCAGCAGGGCGGCAATCGCCAGAATGCCCGAACCGCAGCCGAAATCGATCACGTTGCAGTCGCTCAGCTCCTGGCCGTCCAGCCATTCCAGGCAGAGCGCGGTGGTCGGGTGAGTGCCGGTGCCGAACGCCAGGCCCGGATCGAGCAGCAGGTTCACGGCGTCCGGCTCCGGCGCGGCGTGCCAGCTCGGCACGATCCACAGGCGCTGGCCGAAGCGCATCGGCTGGAAGCCGTCCATCCAGCTGCGTTCCCAGTCCTGGTCTTCGATGCGTTCGATGTGGTGATCAGGCAGTGCGCCGCCGGTGAGCAGTTGCAGGTGTGCGATCAGGGCGTCCGGGTCGGTGTCGGCCTCGAACAGGGCAAGCAGGTGGGTATTCGACCACAGCGGCGTGGTGCCCAGATCCGGCTCGAAGATCGGCTGGTCTTCGGCATCCATGAAGGTCACTGACACGGCGCCGACATCCAGCAGTGCGTCTTCGTAGGTTTCCGCCTGCTCTGGGGTGATGGCGAGACGAACTTGTAACCAGGGCATGGAAAACCTCGTGAACGTTGCGGTGCTGGGGCGATTGGCCGCGCAGCTTACTTGAACGGAGGGCTGTGCTGCCAGAGCGGGCAGGACGACCGGCGAGCAGAAATGACAAGGGCCGCCCCTGGGGCAGCCCTTGTCCGGACACCGCTCATCGCCTGGCGCGAGCCAGGCATGGGGTCAGTGCTTATCCATACCCAGTTTCTTTTCCAGGTAATGGATATTCACGCCACCTTTGCAGAAGCCCTTGTCGCGAACCAGGTCGCGGTGCAGCGGTACGTTGGTCTTGATGCCGTCGACCACGATTTCGTCCAGGGCGTTGCGCATGCGGGCCAGGGCCTCGTCGCGGGTCACGCCGTAGGTGATCAGCTTGCCGATCAGCGAGTCGTAGTTCGGGGGCACCGAGTAGCCGCTGTACAGGTGCGAGTCGACGCGTACGCCGAAACCGCCTGGGGCATGGAAGTGCTTCACCTTGCCGGGGCAAGGCATGAAGTTATCCGGGTCTTCGGCGTTGATGCGGCACTCCAGGGCATGGCCCAGCAGTTTCACGTCTTCCTGCTTGTACGACAGCTTGTTGCCAGCGGCGATGCTGAGCATCTCCTTGACGATGTCGATACCGGTGACCATCTCGGTGACCGGGTGCTCGACCTGCACGCGGGTGTTCATCTCGATGAAGTAGAAGCGACCGTCTTCATAGAGGAACTCGAAGGTGCCAGCACCGCGGTAGCCGATCTCGATGCAGGCATCGACGCAGCGTTGCAGGACTTCGGCGCGAGCCTTCTCGTCGATCTGCGGGGCCGGGGCTTCTTCCAGCACCTTCTGGTGACGGCGCTGCAGCGAGCAGTCGCGGTCATAGAGATGGATGGCGTTGCCCTGGCCGTCGGACAGGACCTGGACTTCCACGTGACGCGGGTTGCCGAGGAACTTCTCCAGATAGACCATCGGATTGCCGAACGCAGCACCTGCTTCGGTGCGGGTCAGCTTGGCCGATTTGATCAGTTCTTCTTCTTTCCACACCACGCGCATGCCGCGACCACCGCCGCCGCCAGCGGCCTTGATGATCACCGGGTAGCCGACTTCACGGGCGATGCGCAGGGCTTCGTCCTCGTCTTCGGGCAGCGGGCCCGAGGAGCCCGGTACGACCGGTACGCCGGCCTTGATCATGGCGTCCTTGGCCGACACCTTGTCGCCCATCAGGCGAATGGTGTCGGCTTTGGGGCCGATGAAGGCGAAACCGGAGTTTTCCACCTGCTCGGCGAAGTCGGCGTTTTCCGCAAGGAAGCCGTAGCCGGGGTGGATGGCGGTGGCGCCGGTCACTTCCGCGGCGCTGATGATCGCCGGGATGTTCAGGTACGACAGGTTGCCCGGCGCCGGGCCGATGCATACCGATTCGTCGGCCAGGGCCAGGTGCATCAATTCGCGGTCGGCAGTGGAGTGCACGGCCACGGTCTTGATGCCCAGCTCTTTACAGGCACGCAGGATGCGCAGGGCAATCTCGCCGCGGTTGGCGATCAGGACTTTTTCCAGCTTCTGCATTACGGGTTCCCCGTGCATCAGACGATGGTGAACAGCGGTTGATCGTATTCCACCGGCTGGCCGTTCTCGCCCAGGATGGATTCGATCGTGCCGCTGGTTTCGGCCTCGATGTGGTTCATCATCTTCATCGCTTCGACGATGCAGAGGATGTCGCCTTTCTTCACGACCGAACCCACTTCAACGAAGTTGCCCGACGTTGGCGAGGCGGCGCGGTAGAAGGTGCCGACCATCGGCGAGCGCACCACGGTGCCGTTCAGCTTGGCGGCGGCAGGTGCAGCGGCTTCAGCGGCGGCAACCGGTGCAGCGGCAACCGGTGCGGCAGCAGGAGCCGGTGCATACATCGGCTGCTGCATGAAGGCGGGTTGCTTGCTGTGGCGGCTGATGCGCACAGACTCTTCGCCTTCTTTGATTTCCAGCTCGTCGATGCCGGACTCTTCCAGCAGCTCGATCAGTTTTTTGACTTTGCGAATATCCATAGTGGTCTAACTCCCGGTGAGGTCAGGGTCGTTCAAGTTGTTCCAGCGCCGCCTCCAGGGCCAGCCGATAACCGCTGGCGCCAAGGCCGCAGATCACACCTACCGCTACGTCGGAGAAGTAGGAATGATGGCGAAAGGGTTCACGCTTGTGCACGTTGGACAGGTGCACTTCGATGAATGGGATGCTCACTCCCAGCAATGCGTCACGTAATGCGACGCTTGTATGTGTGAAAGCGGCGGGATTGATCAGGATAAAGTCGACACCTTCGCCCTTTGCGGCGTGAATGCGCTCGATCAATTCGTACTCGGCATTGCTTTGCAGATAGAGCAGATGGTGGCCGGCTTCGCGGGCGCGGCGCTCCAGATCGAGGTTGATCTGCTCCAGCGTGACGGCGCCGTAGACGCCCGGTTCACGTGTGCCCAACAGATTGAGGTTGGGTCCATGCAGTACCAGTAGGGTGGCCATGGTCGGGGTTCCATCGTTTTTATAGTGCGCAGGACTATGCCGGAGAGACGGCGTTCTCAGCAATAGCCAACACGATGCCAGCAGTTTGCGCCAGATATGTGACTAAAAACCTAGAAGCGTTCTTTTGCCTGACTCAGGCGCGCGGAAAAGTCGGCAGCGTTTATTTCGCCGACGACACGCAGATCGCGCCACTCGCTGCCCTTGCCATCGAACAGCAGGATCGCAGGAGGGCCGAACAGCTGGTAGCGGTCGAGCAGGGCGCGTTGGGCGGCGGTGCTGTCGGTCATGTCGAAACGGACCAACTGGTAATCGCTCAGTTGCGGGCCGACCTGGGGGGCGCTGAGCACTTCACGCTCGATGATCTTGCAGCTGATGCACCAGTCGGCGTACCAGTCGAGCAGCAGCGGGCGGCCATTGCTCTGGGCTGAGGCAAAAGCCGCGTCCAGTTCGGCGGCAGTTTCGATGGTCTGCCAGCCGGTGTGGCTGGCCTGGGCGCCGGAGGAGGCGACGCCGTCCAGGCGAACCAGCGGGCGCGACGGGTCGTCCTGCCCTTGCAGGGCGCCGGTCCAGGCAGCCAGGGCATAGACCAGCAGGGCCAGGCCGGCCAGTTGTGCCAGTTTCTCGCGGGCCGACTTGGGGCCGAACTCCAGGGCGCCCAGGAACAGCGCCACGCCAGCCGCCAGCAGGCCCCACAACGCCAGCGACAGCGAGCCCGGCAGGACCCGTTCGAGCAACCAGACGGACACCGCCAGCAGCATGACCCCGAAGGCATTGCGCACGGTGACCATCCAGGTGCCGGATTTGGGCAGCAAGGCGCCGCCACCGGCAGCGAAAATCACCAGCGGTGTGCCCATGCCCAGGCCCAGGGCAAACAATTGCAGACCACCGCCCACGGCATCCCCGGTGCTGCTGATGTACAGCAGCAGGGCGGTCAGCGGGGCGGTCACGCAAGGCGAGACGATCAGGCTGGAAAGCACACCAAGGGTCGCGGCGCCTGCGATCGAGCCGCCGGTGGTGCTGTCGGCCTTGCGGTCGAGGCGCTCGCGGATGAACGCCGGGAGGCGCAGTTCGAAGACGCCGAACATGGCCAGGGCGAACAGGCTGAAGAACAGCGCGAACGGTACCAGTACCCAGGGCGATTGCAGCATTGCCTGCAGGTTGAGGCCGGCACCGAACAGGCCCATCAGCGCACCCAGGGCGGCATAGCAGGCGGCCATGGGCAGCACGTAGGCCAGCGACAGGACCAGGCCTCGGCGGTTGCTCGGCCGGCCACGAAGCACCACGCCGGAGAGGATCGGCAGCATCGGCAGCACGCAGGGGGTGAAGGTCAGGCCCAGGCCGGCGAGGTAGAACAGCGCCAGATCGGTCCAGGTCCAGCCGGCACTGGCGCTGCCACCGTTGATGTCCAGTTGCTCGGTTTCCGGTGGGTAGCACAGGCCTTTGTCGGCGCAGCCCTGGTAGGTCACCGACAGGGTCAGCGGCCGGTTGTCCGGGTTGCTCAGCGGAATCTCGACATCGAGTACGCCGTAGTACACCTCGACATCGCCGAAGAACTCGTCGGTTTTCGGCTCACCAGCAGGCAGTACAGCCTCGCCCGGGGTCAGGTCGGCAGGCTCGACGCTGAATTTGAAGCGGTGCTTGTAGAGGTAATAGCCCTCTGCGGCGACGAAGCTCAGCTTGACGGAGTCGGCGCTGCTGTCGACCAGGTTCAGTTTGAACGCCTCGCGCACAGGCAGGAAATCGGCACTGTTGTTCAGCGGAGCGCCCAACGGGCCGGGGGCGGGGCGGCTGTCGAGCAGGCCGGCGCTGACGGGCAGGGCAAGAAGCAGGAGGAACAGACTGAGGACGCGGCGCATGGACATCTCGGAATGCGGGAACCCCGGCATCATAACGGACGCCCGTCGTTCAGGGCATGGGCAAGGCTGTAAGCGGCTTTGTCCGGTGCCTGAAAGGTGATGCGGCTGCGCTTCACGGCGGGTGCGACATAAGGACGCGCAGTGGCGGGCGTCGGCTTTTTGCGACAGCGCGCCGGGGAAAAGCTCGCCCCCGGATGGGGCGACCGCGAATATGGCTGGGGCGCGCCGTCGCCCGTTACAAGCGAAAGGCCTGCACGGCCGTATGCAGGCGGCCGCCGAGGTCGAGCAACTGGTCGCTCTGCTGGCGGCCCTCGCCGATACGCACCAGGTTGTCGCCGCCCAGATGATGGATGCGCTCGCTGTGGTCGCGAATCTCGCTGACCGCGCCGCTCTGCTGGGCGGTGGCTTCGGCGATGCGTTCGGCCATGCTGGCGATGGTGCGGATGGCGCCGACGATTTCGTCCAGGGCGCCGTCGGCCGCTTCTGCCTGGCCGGCGGTGGCTTCGGCGTGCGCCACCTGGGCACGCATGGCGTCCACCGACTGGCGGGCCGCGCTCTGCAGGCGGCCGATCAGTTCCTGGATTTCCGCGGTGGCGCTGCCGGTGCGTTGCGACAACGAGCGGACCTCGTCGGCCACCACCGCGAAGCCCCGGCCCGCCTCACCGGCACGAGCGGCCTCGATGGCGGCGTTGAGTGCGAGCAGGTTGGTTTGTTCGGCGATGCTGCGAATCACTGTCAGCACATCGCCAATGGTGGTGGTTTCCTGGGCCAGGCGTTCGATGGCCTGGGCATTGGCCTGCACTTCGCTTACCAGCGCATGCAGGCCGCCAAGGCTTTGTCCGATGACCTTTTGGCTGTGGCCCAGTGCACGGTCGGCGTCGCGGCTGGCGTCGGCAGCCTGGCTGGCATCGCCGGCGACCTGCTGGATGGTGGCCTCCAGTTCGCCCAGGGCATCGCGGATCTGCGCGGTATCGCCGGCCTGGCGCTCGGCATCGGCATGCAGTCCGGTGCTCAGTTCCGCCAGGCTGCGGCTGGAGCCGGCGACCTGTTCGGCCTGCTGGCGAATGGTGCCGACCAGATCCACCAGGTAGGCCCGCAGCCGGTTGAGTGATTCTTCGATGTCGTGCAGTTCCCGGGTGCGGGTGCCGAGCTGGATGTGGGCGCTGAAGTCGCCGGCAGCCCAGGCCGACAGGGCCGGTACCAGGCGGGTGAGGACCCGGGTCAGGCGCCGCTGCAGGGTGTCGATGATCAGCGCGATCAGCAGAATCAGGCCGATCATCAGGCCTTGCAGCAAACGCACTTCGCCCTGAATGCGCCCGTGCTCGGCGCGAACCATGGGTTCCAGCGCCGCCAGGGCCTGGTGCACCTTGTCCACCTGAGCGCGGGTGGCGACGGCCAGTTGGCTGCGCTCTTCGATCAGGGTGCGGGTGCGCGCCAGTTCTGCCGGGTAGCGGCCGAGCAGGCTGCCCAGTTCGCGGTTGAGGGCGATGCCCTGGTCTTCGGCCTGGGTGTCCTGGCTGTCGCTGGCCAGGCCAAGCATGGCGGCAAAGGCGTCACCACCGGACGCGCTATCGTCTTCCACGCCAAGCAGGGGCAGGGCATTCAGTGCTTTGGCCTGTTCCTGCAGGGCCTTGAGCTCGCGCTCGACGTCGGCCGCCAGCTCGCTGCGTCCGCTGCTCACCAGCTTGTCACGGGCATGGGCCAGGCGCGCCAGGTGCTGAGCCGCGTTGAACAGCGGTCGGCGGTAATCATTGGCGGCAGTTGTTTCGCTGCTGTCGGCGTAGGCCGCCAATTGCTCCAGGGCGGCGGCAATTTCCCGTTCGGCCTGCAACAGCAAGCCCTGTGGGTCGCCGGCCAGTTTGCCGGCTGCAAGCAACTGGTTGGCGCTGAAGGCCCGCAGCTCATCCAGGCTGGGGCGCACATCGTCCGCCAGCTGCGGCGGCAGTTCGTCCAGGGACGGCGCCAGGCTGTCCAGCGCCTGCAGAGCCGTGCTGTGGCGCAGGGCATCACCGCTGTTCAGGTAGCCGAGGATGTTGCGGGCCACCTCGCTCTGGAACTGCTGCGACAGATTGAGGTAGCGATCCATCAGCAGGTACGGGCGCTCCAGCGCACGCTGCGACCACCACAGCGTGGCCCCGAGGGCGATGCACACGGTGACCAGCAGAAGGGTATTGAGGTTGGTAATAAACTTCAGGCGCATGGGGCTCGACCGACAACAGAACGGTGGCTGGGCGGCTCGCCCCAGAGCGTGCCGCCGTGTTGTCGATCAAGTTATTGCGGTTTCGTTACACCGTGATGACACTGTGATGGCCATCACGTTTCATCGGCTCAGTCGCGAAAGATTTCCACGCGGTTGCGGCCGCCATGCTTGGCCACGTACAGCGCTTCGTCAGCGTGCTGGGACAGGCTTTTGGCGTCGCTGTCGACCCGCAGCTCGGCGATGCCGCAACTGAAGGTGCAGGACAGGTCCTGAGGTTGCGCGGGGTAGTGGATTTCGGCGAAGCGCTGGCGGATGCCGTCCAGCACGCGGGCGGCGGTCTGTGCATCGGTGTCAGGCATCACCACCGCGAACTCCTCGCCGCCGTAGCGCCCGATGTGGTCGCTCTTGCGCAGGCGCTGCTTGAGGAACAGCGCCAGGCTTTTGATCACTCGGTCGCCCATGGGGTGGCCGTAGTTGTCGTTGACCTTCTTGAAGAAGTCGATATCGAGCATGGCGAAGCTCAGTGGCTGGCCATCGCGCTGGGTGCGATAGCAGGCGTCTTCCAGCAACTGCAGGGTGTGGGTGTGGTTGTACAGCCCGGTCAGGCTGTCGCGCACCATCCGTGCCTTGAGGTTGCGCGCCCGCGCTGCCCGGTTGCGCACGGTGGCGATCAGGTGGCGCGGTTTGATCGGCTTGGTGAGGAAGTCGTCGCCGCCTTCGCTCATCGCATCGAGCTGCTTGTCCAGGTCGTCTTCGGCCGACAGGTAGATAATCGGCACGCTGACGTAGCGGTCGTTGTGGCGGATCACTTTGGCCAGCTCGGTGCCGTTGCACTCGGGCATGTACATGTCGAGGATGATCAGGTCGGGCTGGAATTCGGCCAGCTCGCCCATCGCCAGGATCGGCTCGGTGAGGGTGCGGGTGACGATACCGGCGCTGTTGAGCACGCGCTCGGTGTGCGTGGCTTGGGCCCGCGAATCATCGACGATCAGCACTTTATAAGGATCGTACTGCGCCACGTGGGTCAGCACTTCGATGCGTTCGAGCAGGCTGGAGGCGTCCAGCGAGCCAGTGAAAAACTCCTGGCCGCCGGCGCGCACCGCTGCCAGGCGCGTCGGGGTGTCGGTGTCATCCTGGCTGTAGAACAGCAGCGGGATTTTCTGTTCCAGGTTGTGCTGGATCGCGTCGGCCAGCTGCAGGCCGCAGCCCGGGCCCGAGAAATCCACTTCCATCACGATGGCCGCCGGGTGGCGTTCGAGCATGGCAGCGCGAAACGCGTTGGCGGTGTCCAGCGGCTGCGCGGCCATGCCGAAGAATTCCAGCTGCTGGGCCAGGCGCTCGGCGCGCTCGATGTGCTGCAGGGCGAGGTACACCGGCTTGCGCAGCGGCGGCAGAACGGTCTGGTCGAAACGGTCGCCGTGACGGAGCCCGGTGCGCGACAGTCGCTGCATCAGCAGGTTGAGCTCGCTGATCATGTCGCTATTGAGGCGGCCGCGATTGCTTGCCACCGACTCCAGGCAGTTGCCGATGCTCTTGGCCAGCTGGCTGTGCTCGACCTGGTCGAAGCGCTCCGCATAGCGTTGCAGGAGGAGGACGGCCTCGCTCAGCTCGTGCATGCCGGCATCGGTCCACTCATCACGCTGCAGCCGTTGCCAGACTTCAAGCACCTGGCGCGCCTGATGAATGACGCGCTGGGCAAAGTGCTTCTTGAGACGGTCGCTGCTGGGGTCTTCGTGTTCGGTCATGATCCGTAGTCGTGTCGAGGGCGCGGCTCGGTAATGGCTCTATGCTACCACTGGGGGTGGCCAGTGCCACTACCGCCGATCCAATGACGCCAGCCTCTTGTCCATAACGAGAAACCCATCAAGTTCGGGCCCGTCGTTAGTTTGCGCCGTCAGCGCTGCGCATTGGCCGGCGCATCCCTTATAGTGCAGAAATGTTGCGCAACCCTGCCAAGCGGTTGTGGTCGAACAACAACCGAACGCCGTAGATGAAAAGGATCTGACCCATGCTGGACTGGAAGAACCGCACTGCCAACGCGCACGACGGTGGCGACTCGGTCGCCTCTGGGCGCAATAACGCTGGGCGTGGCTGGATAGCCCGCCTGATCGGTGGGCTGCTGGGCCTGTACCTGCTGCTGGCCCTGGTGGTTGGCTGGTACTGGAGCCAGGAGCCTGATCTGTTCCCGGTTCAGCAACGCGCCCAGGCCGCGGCGGAAAGCGCCCAGCGGCAGATCACCAGCGGCTACACCACCGTCGAAACCCTCAAGCAGGTCGCCGGTACGCTGATGGACAAGCCAGGCGGCTATCTGTCCAACGACCTGGCGCCGCCCGGCTTGTGGCTGGACAACATGCCCAGCTGGGAATACGGCGTACTGGTTCAGGTGCGCGACCTGTCTCGCGCCCTGCGCAAGGATTTCGCCCGCTCGCAGTCGCAGTCCACCGAGGACGTCGATCTGGCGCGCGCCGAGCCGCGTTTCAACTTCGACAACAAGAGCTGGGCGCTGCCCGCGTCGGAGGCTGAATACCGCGAAGGCATCAAGTCGCTGGATCGCTACCTGGCCCGTCTGGCCGACCCGAGCCAGCAGAATGCCCAGTTCTATACTCGCGCCGACAACCTCAACAACTGGTTGGGTGACGTGGCCACGCGCCTCGGTTCGCTGTCCCAGCGCCTGTCGGCCAGCGTGGGTCAGGTACGCCTGAACACCGACGTGAAAGACCCGGCCACCCTGGCCGATGGCGAGATTCCGGAAGTCACCGAGCGCAACTACGAGACCCCGTGGCTGCTGATCGACAACGTGTTCTACGAAGCCCGTGGCCAGGCCTGGGCGCTGTCCCATCTGTTGCGCGCCATCGAAGTGGACTTCGCCGATGTGCTGGCGAAGAAGAACGCCACCGTCAGCGTGCGCCAGATCATTCGTGAGCTGGAGGCCGCGCAGGCGACCCTGTGGAGCCCGATGATCCTCAACGGCAGTGGCTACGGCATCCTGGCCAACCACTCGCTGGTAATGGCCAACTACATCTCCCGGGCCAACGCCGCTGTGATCGACCTGCGAACCCTGCTGAGCCAGGGTTGATGGCAGCGATCTCCGAGGCCGAGGCGGCGCACCGTGCCGCCTCGGACGCCGAGCTGATCGCCTGGGTCGACGCCGAGGACCGCCTGCTGGGAGGTCTGCCCCGCGCCGAACTGCGTGAACGTCATCTGATCGGTCGCGGCACTTTCATCCTGCTGTTCAATTCTGCTGGCGAGCTCTGTGTGCACCGCCGAACCCTGAGCAAGGCACTGTATCCCGGTTACTGGGACGTGGCGGCCGGCGGCATGGTGCAGGTCGAGGAAAGCTACGCCGAGTCGGCAGCCCGCGAGCTGGAAGAAGAGCTGGGCATTGCTGGCGCGCCGTTGCGCGATCACGGTCGGTTCTTTTTTGATCAGCCGGACAATCGCCTGTGGTGTGCGGTGTTCTCTGCCGTTTCCGACGACCCACTGATCCTGCAGCCCGAAGAGGTGTCGGAGGCCTGCTTTCTCGATCCGCACCTGGCCATTGCCCAGTCCGGGGAAAAGCCCTACTGCCCGGACTCGCTCCAGGCGCTGCGTCATTACCTCGCAACCCCGGCCTGAAACCCTCGCGAAGCCAGGTTTTGTGCGGGATATGCACCCGTCGCGTTCGGCATCCCGCACAGGGTCGCCATTCCATCGGGCAATGGCGCATTTTTGTACTTAGCAGCGGCGACCTTTGCCGTTACACTGCGCGGCCTTCGACGAGGCGGCCCTGTGGCGCCGAGCGAAGACGCGGCCTCAGCCGCCGTTGTACCCGCAACACCGGGTCGCCTTCCGCGGTCCTCCAGATCGGGCGCCAGCCCGGTTGCGCTGCCCCTGCCAGAGTGGGGCTTCGCGGTCGATGATCATCGGCCAGTCGCTATCCTGACCCCTACGAGGAAAAGCCGGTGGTCAAGAAAGCTTCGTCATTCGCCGCGCTGAGCGGCCTGGTGTACTCCACTGACAGTGGCCGGCATTGCCCGGATTGCAGTCAGCCGGTGGATGCCTGTACCTGCAGCAAGACCCAGATTCCCGCCGGTGACGGCGTGGCCCGTGTGCGCCGCGAGACCAAGGGTCGTGGCGGCAAGACGGTGACCACCATCACCGGTGTCCCCCTGGCCGAAGACCCTCTGAAGGACCTGGCCAGTGCCTTGAAGAAACGCTGCGGTTGCGGCGGCTCGCTCAAGGACGGGGTCATCGAGATTCAGGGCGATCACGTCGAGCTGTTGCTCGAAGAACTCATCAAACGCGGCTTCAAGGCCAAGAAGTCCGGCGGCTAGCCGGCCTCTGAAAACGACTGCGACCCACCCCATCTATCCGGGCCTGGCCGTCGCGTGCCGCGTTTTCAAAGGCCTGCTGTTTCGCAGTCTTCTAAACTTCCTCGGCAGATGGACAGTCCACTGCCGAGTAATCGTCATTTCCGGACTTTAATCTGTAAGCGCCCCGGTCACGCCAGGGCCACTACCGCCAGCAAGGGAGACTTCGATGTCTGCACGACGCACACGTAAAGATGACGGCAGCCAATGGACCGTGGCTGACAGCCGCAGCGTCTATGGCATTCGCCATTGGGGCGCGGGCTATTTCGCGATCAATGACAAAGGCCGCGTCGAAGTGCGTCCGAACGGCCCGCAAAGCACGCCGATCGACCTGTTCGAACAGGTCGACGAGCTGCGTTCCAGCGGCCTCAGCCTGCCGCTGCTGGTGCGCTTCCCGGACATCCTGCAGGACCGCGTGCGCCAGCTGACCGGTGCATTCGACGCCAACATCGCGCGCCTGGAATACCAGAGCAAGTACACCGCGCTGTACCCGATCAAGGTCAACCAGCAGGAAGCCGTGGTCGAGAACATCATCGCCACCCAGAACGTCTCCATCGGCCTGGAAGCCGGCTCCAAGCCAGAGCTGTTGGCCGTGCTGGCGCTGGCGCCGAAAGGCGGCACCATCGTCTGCAACGGCTACAAGGACCGCGAGTTCATCAAGCTGGCGCTGATCGGGCAGAAGCTCGGCCACAACGTGTTCATCGTCATCGAGAAAGAATCCGAAGTGCAGCTGGTGATCGAAGAGGCGGCCGAACTCAAGGTCGCCCCACAGATCGGTCTGCGCGTACGCTTGTCGTCCCTGGCGTCGAGCAAGTGGGCCGACACCGGCGGCGAAAAATCCAAGTTCGGCCTGTCGGCGGCTCAGTTGCTGTCGGTGGTCGAGCGTTTCCGCGCGGCCAAGCTGGACCAGGGCATCCGCCTGCTGCACTTCCACATGGGCTCGCAGATCGCCAACTTGGGCGACTACCAGCACGGGTTCAAGGAAGCCATCCGTTACTACGGCGAGCTGCGCGGCCTGGGCCTGCCGGTGGACCACATCGACGTTGGCGGCGGCCTGGGTGTCGACTACGACGGCACCCACTCGCGCAACGCCAGCTCGATCAACTACGACATGGATGACTACGCCGGTGTCGTGGTCGGCATGCTCAAGGAATTCTGCGATGCGCAGGAACTGCCGCACCCGCACATTTTCTCCGAGAGCGGCCGCTCGCTGACCGCCCACCACGCCGTGCTGGTGGTGCAGGTGACCGACGTCGAGAAACACAACGACGACGTGCCGAGCATCGACGACAAGACCACGTTGCCCGAGACCGTGCAGTGGCTGGTCGACCTGCTTGGCCCGACCGACATCGAAATGGTCACCGAGACCTACTGGCGCGCCACTCACTACATGAGCGACGTGGCGACCCAGTACGCCGATGGCAAGATCAGCCTGACCGAGAAGGCCCTGGCCGAGCAGTGCTACTTTGCCGTCTGCCGCCGCCTGCACAACTCGCTCAAGGCGCGTCAGCGTTCGCACCGTCAGGTGCTGGACGAGCTGAACGACAAGCTGGCCGACAAGTACATCTGCAACTTCTCGGTGTTCCAGAGCCTGCCGGACACCTGGGCCATCGGCCAGGTACTGCCGATCCTGCCGCTCAACCGCCTGGACGAAGAGCCGATGCGCCGCGCCGTGCTGCAGGACCTGACCTGCGACTCCGACGGCAAGATCCGCCAGTACGTCGACGAGCAGAGCATCGAGACCAGCCTGCCGGTGCACGAAGTGCGCGAAGGTGAGGATTACCTGCTGGGCATCTTCCTGGTCGGCGCCTACCAGGAAATCCTCGGTGACATGCACAACCTGTTCGGCGACACCGACTCGGTGAACATCTACCAGAACAACGATGGCAGCGTGTACCACGCCGGTATCGAGACCCACGACACCATCGAAGACATGCTGCGCTACGTGCACCTGTCGCCGGAGGAGTTGATGACCCACTACCGCGACAAGGTCGCCAGCGCCAAGATCAGCGTCCGCGAACGCACCCAGTTCCTCGACGCCCTGCGCCTTGGTCTGACCCGCTCCTCCTACCTGTCGTCCTGACAGCCGCGACCCGGGGTGAAGCGAATCCAACGCTTCGCCCCGGGCCGCCCCCCTCCCCGCAAACGATGCCCCGCGCTTCACCGATCGTGCTGAAGGTCCCCCTTGTAGGAGCGGGCCCCTAGCCTGGATCGAATATCGCAGGCGCCGCGCACCCTGTAGCGGCTTCAGCCGCGAGCTCGATGGCCTATGCATCACCGCAATCGGCTGGTTGAACGAAGAGCTCGCGGGCAAGCCCGCTCCTACGGATTGCGGCTGCCCGGAGTTTGGTTTTAGAGGAAGGCTCCACCTGTAGGAGGGGCTTCAGCCCCGAGCTCGACGGCTTTGTGTTCGGCACAGATTTGTCTGAATGCACGAAAAGCTCGCGGGCAAGCCCGCTCCTACAGGGGCGGCTGCTACCTTGTCAGCCCATCACACCAAAACCGCGGGCCATCAGGGCGGCCAGCAGCGGGATGATCAGCAGCAACAGCAGTTCCAGGCGTATGGTCATGATCACCAACTTGCCCTGGGACGGACTGATCTGTGGAGCCTGGCCGGCTTTCAGGCTGCTGCGCCATTTGAGGAAGATCACTGTGGGAATGATCGACAGCAGACCGACCAGGATGAACAGGCCGACCTTGGCGTGGAACACGCTGTTGCCCATGTAGTAGCCGACGCCCTTGCCGAAGCCGATCACTCGCGCGGCACCGGTCGCCAGCACCAGCCCGGCGCAGAGGCCGTAGGCCATGTCGATGCGCATCAGGCTGCGAGCCCTTGCCAGGTCCAGCGGCGGTTTGAACAGCTGGTGCTCCAGGGTCAGCAGGGCAAACAGCAGGAAGATCGACAGGTAGTGCAGGTACGCGGCAATCGCATCGGCCATGGGGCGTCCTTATCAGTGCGGGTGTGCGCTGGCCGGCGTACTCACCCCGGCGGGCGCGTCAAGCCTGGGTTCTACCCCTCTGATGGGCGGGTGCAAACCACAGGCCACGGCGGCTCAGGTGGTAAGCATAGCCGGCCAGGCTGAGGCTACGAATCAGCATGAAACACAGGAACGCCAGCCACAGACCGTGGTTGCCCAGGTCCTGCAACAGCCAGCCCAGTGGCAGGCTGAGGGCCAGGGCGATGAGCATGGCGTCGCGCATTTCCCTAGCCCGGGTGGCACCGATGAACAGACCGTCGAGTAGGTAGCTCCAGACCGCGAGCAGGGGCAGTACGGCGAGGTAGGGCAGGCAGGCGAGGGCGGTCTGGCGGACCTCGGCGATGTTGGTCTGAAAGCCGATGAAGGCATCGCCCGCCACCAGGAAGAACAGCGCAAAACCCAGGCTGGCCAGCAGCGACCAGCCGCCCGCCACCACCAGGCTGCGGCGCAACGCCAGGCGATCCCGTGCCCCCAGGGCGTGCCCGCACAGCGCCTCCACCGCATGGGCCAGGCCATCCAGGGCGTGGGCGGTGAGCAGCAGGCCGTTGAGCAGCAGGGCATTGGCCGCCACCGTCGCGTCACCCAGTCGGGTGCCCTGCACCGTGATCAGAAAGAACACCGATTGCAGCGCCAGGGTCCGGATAAAGATGTCACGGTTCACCGCCAGCAGCGGTCGCCAGTTCAGCCAGTGGCGCAGGGCGCTCCAGTCCATCCGACCGCTGTAGCGGCGCAGGGCATGGCGTGCCAGCCAGAGGCCGAGCAGGGCGCCGCTCCATTCGGCGATCACCGACGACCAGGCGGCGCCAGCCACGCCCCAGCCCAGGCCGAGCACGAACAGCAGGTCGAGTGCCACGTTGATCAGGTTGGTCGTCAGCAGGATCGCCAGCGGTCCCCGGGCATTCTGCGTGCCCAGCAGCCAACCGATCAGCGCGTAGCAAGTGAGGGCCGCGGGCAGGCCGAACAGGCGGATCTCGAAGTAGCTGCGCGCCAGGGTGTCCAGCTCTGCCGAGGGCTGCATCAGCGAAAGCGCCGCGCTGCTGAAGGGGATCGCCAGCACCAGCAGGCACGCCGCGAGCAGCACACCGAGTACCAGGCCTTGCAGCAGGACCTGGCGCAACGCGCAGCCATCTTCCCGGCCAGCGGCCTGGGCGGCGAAACCGGTGGTGCCCATGCGCAGGAAACCCATGGCCCAGGTCAGCAGGGTATAGAGGCTGCCACCAACGGCGACAGCGGCCAGTTGGTGGGCGTGTGGCAGGTGGCCGACCACGGCGCTGTCGACCAGGGCAACCAGCGGCACCGACAGGTTCGAGAGGATCATCGGCACGGCCAGCGCCCAGACTTTGCGGTGGGTGGGGGCATGCTGCCAGGCGTCGCGTAACATCGGTTCATCACTCCGGTCGAGCGGGGCAGTATACGGCCGCTATCAAGCCATCAGCGGCGCATCGCCTGCCGCGTTGCAAAACCCACCGAAAAGCCGTGCTCGGCCTCACTATTTTGCGTGGCCGCACTCGTTGCCCACAGGGGCCTCGACTATAGTGTGTGGCCTGTACACCCGCCATTTCCCGGAGCCATCAATGCCGAACAAAGGACTGCTTCTGGCACTTGTCCTGAGCTTGCTCAGCGCCTGTGATTCATCCACCGAACCGGCCGAAGTCACCAGTACGCCAGAGGCCCCGGCCTCCAGCCAGCAAGCGCCCAGGCCGGCGGTTGACCGCGAGGCGCTGGCGCAGCGCTATGCCGATCGCGAGTTGACCGTGGTCGATGTCTCCGAAGTGCAGCTTGATGGCGCCAGCGCGCTGTCTGTGAGCCTGTCGGTGCCCCTCGACCCGGAGCAGAACTTCGCCGAGCGCCTGCACCTGGTGGACAGCAAGAGCGGCAAGGTCGACGGTGCCTGGGAGCTGTCCGAGAACCTGATGGAGCTGCGCCTGCGCCATCTGGAGCCCCAGCGCAAGCTGGTGATGACCGTGGACGCCGGCCTGCGTGGGCTGAACGGTGCGACCCTGGCCAGCGAGCACGTGACCCGTCTGCAAACCCGCGACCTGCAGGCCAGTGTCGGCTTCGCCAGCCGGGGTTCGCTGCTGCCGACGCGGCTGGTCGACGGCCTGCCGGTGATCACCCTCAACGTCGACAAGGTCAACGTCGAATTCTTCCGGGTCAAACCCGATGCCGTGCCGCGTTTCCTCAGCCTGTGGGGTCGCAGCAGCAACCTGGATACCTGGGAATCGCAGTCGTTGTTGCCCATGGCCGACCTGGTCTACGGCGGTCGCTTCGATCTCGATCCGGCGCGCAACACCCGGGAAACCGTGCAACTGCCGATCGCCGGCCTGGAGCCCTTCAAGCAGCCGGGCGTGTACCTGGCCGTCATGCGTGAGGCGGGCCGCTACAGCTATTCCCAGCCGGCCACTCTGTTCACCCTGAGCGACATCGGCCTGTCGGCCCACCGCTACCGTGATCGACTGGACGTCTTCACCCAGGCCCTGGAAGGCGGCAAGGCCCTGTCGGGCATCGAGCTGGAACTGCTGGACGACAAGGGCCAAGTGCTCGCCACTGCCAAGACCGACGGTGCCGGCCATGCCGAGCTGCCCCTGGCAGACAAGGCCGATGTGCTGCTGGCGCGCCAGAACGAGCAAACCAGCCTGCTGCGCCTCGGTTCGCCGGCGCTGGACCTCGCGGAATTCGACATCGGTGGGCCCCAGGCGCACCCCTTGCAGTTCTTCGTGTTCGGCCCGCGTGACCTGTACCGGCCCGGCGAGACTGTGCTGGTCAATGCCCTGCTGCGTGACGCCGACGGGCGAATGATCAAGCCACAGCCGGTGAGCGTCGAAGTGCGCCGCCCGGACGAACAGGTCAGCCGCAAGTTCGTCTGGCAGGCCGACGAATCCGGTCTCTATCAGTACGCCCTGCCCCTGGCGGGCGAGGCGCCCACCGGGCGCTGGCAGCTGGTGTTCGACCTGGGTGACGGCACCCCGCAGCTCTATGAATTCTCGGTGGAGGACTTCCTGCCGGAGCGCCTGGCCCTGGAGCTCAAGGGCAGCGACACACCCTTGCGCCCCAGTGACAACCCGCGCGTCGAGGTGACTGGGCGTTACCTCTACGGCGCGCCGGCCGCCGGCAACCGCCTCAGCGGCCAGCTCTACGTGCGCCCGCTGCGTGAAGCGGTCGCCGCTTTGCCGGGCTACCAGTTCGGCTCGGTCACCGAGGACGAGCTGAGCCAGGAGATCGAATTTGACGAAGTGCTGCTCGATGATCAGGGCAAGGCCACGATGTCTGTGGATAGCCGCTGGGACGAAACCCGCTCGCCGCTGAACCTGATCCTTCAGGCCAGTCTGCAGGAATCCGGTGGCCGCCCGATCACCCGGCGCATTCTGCAGCCGGTCTGGCCGGCGGACCGGCTGCCAGGTGTGCGTGGCCTGTTCGACGATGAGCAGGTCGACGCTGATAGCCTGGCCGAGTTCGACGTGCTGGTGGCCGATGCCAAGGGCAACAAGCTGGCGGCCGATCAGCTGACGGTGCGCCTGATCCGCGAGCGTCGCGATTACTACTGGAATTTCTCCGAGAGCGATGGCTGGAGCCATAACTACAACGAGAAATACCTGACCCTGAACGAAGAAACCCTGAGCGTCGCGGCCGGTGGCACCGCCAAGATCAGCTTCCCGGTGGAGTGGGGCCTGTATCGGGTTGAAGTGATCGATGCCGAGACCGGCATGCTCAGCAGCATGCGCTTCTGGGCCGGCTACCGCTGGCAGGACAACGCCGAAGGCGGTGCCGTGCGTCCGGACCAGGTCAAACTGGCGCTGGACAAACCGGCGTATGCCGATGGCGACACGGCCAAGGTCACCGTAACTCCGCCGGCAGCCGGTAAGGGTTACCTGCTGGTGGAGTCCAGTGAAGGGCCGCTGTGGTGGCAGGAAATCGACGTGCCGGCCGAGGGCAAGGCATTCGACATTCCGATCGCCAAGGACTGGGCACGCCACGACCTGTACGTCAGCGCCCTGGTCGTGCGCCCCGGTGAGCGTAAGAACAACGCCACGCCCAAGCGGGCGGTCGGCCTGCTGCACCTGCCGTTGGAACGTGCGCCGCGCAAGCTGGCGCTGAGCCTGCAGGCCCCGGAAAAGATGCGGCCCAAACAGGCCCTGAGCGTCAAGGTGCAGGCCCGCAACGCCGACGGCAGCGTGCCGGAGCAAGTGAACGTGCTGCTGGCGGCGGTGGATGTCGGCATCCTCAACATCACCCGCTACGCCACGCCGGACCCGTTCGCCAGCCTGTTCGGGCGCAAGGCCTACGGCGCCGACCAACTGGACGTCTACGGGCAACTGATCGAAGCCGGCCAGGGCCGCACCGCAAAACTGGCTTTCGGTGGTGACGCCGCCCTGGCTGCCGGTGGCAAACGCCCCGACACCAGCGTGCTGATTGTCGCCCTGCAGAGCCAACCGGTGCGCCTGAACGCCCAGGGGGAAGGTGAAGTCAGCCTGGACATTCCCGACTTCAACGGCGAGCTGCGCCTGATGGCCCAGGCCTGGACCGATGAGCGCTACGGCATGGCCGAGGCCAAGACGGTGGTCGCCGCGCCGCTGATCGCCGAGTTGTCGACGCCGCGCTTCCTCGCCGGTGGCGACGAAACCACCCTGGCCCTGGACCTCAGCAACCTCTCCGGTGCCAAGCAGACGCTGGAGGTGCAGCTCAAGGCCGAGGGCCAGATGAACCTGGTGCAGCCGGGTGATGCGGCGGCGAAGTCGATCAGCCTCGACGACGGCCAGCGCACCATCCTGCGTATCCCGGTGCGGGCGCTGGGCGGCTACGGTCAGGGCCGCTTCAGTGTCACGGTCGATGGCCTGTCGCTGCCCGGCGAGAACCTGCCGCCGTTCAGCCGTGAGTGGACAGTGGGCGTGCGCCCAGCCTACCCGGCGCAGCTCACGCATTTCCGTGCGGTGCTCAAGGACGAAACCTGGACCCTGCCTGCCGATGCATTGCCGGCCTTCGAGCCGGCCGGCCTGGAGGCGCGGCTGTCCATTTCCAGCCGTCCGCCGCTCAACCTGGGTGAGCAGATCCGTGCGCTCAAGGCCTACCCCTACGGCTGCCTGGAGCAGACCACCAGTGGCCTGTACCCGTCGCTGTATGCCGATGCCGCCGCGCTGAAGAAACTCGGCCTGGAAGGCGAGCCGGACGAGCAGCGCAAGCGCGCCATCGAACTGGGCATCGAGCGCCTGCTGAGCATGCAGCGCTACAACGGTGGCTTTGGCCTGTGGGGCGCCGACAGCGAGGAAGAGTACTGGCTGACCGCCTACGTCACCGACTTCCTGCTGCGCGCCCGCGAGCAGGGCTTCGGGGTGCCGGACGACGCCTTGAACAAGGCCAGCGAGCGCCTGATGCGTTACCTGCAGGAGCGCAACCTCATCGAGGTCAGCTACAGCGACAACGCCAACCACAGCCGCTTCGCCGTGCAGGCCTATGCCGGTTACGTACTGGCGCGCAGCCAGCAGGCGCCGCTCGGTGCGCTGCGCAGCTTGTACGAGCGTCGCGCCGACTCGATGTCCGGCCTGCCGCTGGTGCACCTGGCAGTGGCCCTGCAGAAGATGGGCGATCAGCCACGGGCCGACGAGGCCCTGGCCGCTGGCCTGACCCGTGGCCGTGACAGCGAGCGCTGGCTGGCCGACTACGGCAGCCCGCTGCGCGACCAGGCCCTGATTCTGGCGCTGCTGGAAGAGCATGACCTGGCGGCCGGGCGGCGTGAGGAGCGCCTGTTCAACCTGGCGGACGAAGTGGCAGGCCAGCAGTGGCTGTCGACCCAGGAGCGCAACTCGCTGTACCTCGCCGGTCGTAACCTGCTGACCAAGCCGGAGCCCAACTGGACGGCGGCGCTGCAGAGCGGTTCGTTCGCCTTCGAGCTGAGCAACGCGCAGTCCGGCATCAAGCTGGAAGGCAATGACCTGGCCAACCCGCTGACCCTGAGCAACGCCGGCGATGCCACGCTGTACCAGCAGCTGACCCTGTCGGGCTATCCCTCCAGGGCGCCAACGGCCGGGGGCGAGAACCTGGACATCTATCGCCAGTACCTGGACATGGATGGCGAACCGCTGGACCTGAGCGCCCTGCAGAGTGGCGACCTGGTGCTGGTGCACCTGGCCATCTCCGCCCGGCAGCGCGTGCCGGATGCCCTGGTCGTGGACCTGCTGCCTGCCGGCCTGGAACTGGAAAACCAGAACCTCGCCCAGAGCGCGGCGAGCCTGGACGATGCCAGCAGTAGCGTGAAAGAGTGGCGCCGTTCGATGCAGAACGCGGCGATCAAGCACCAGGAGTTCCGTGGCGACCGCTACGTGGCGGCCGTGGACGTGAACGGCTACGACACCACCCACCTGCTGTACCTGGCCCGCGCCGTAACGCCGGGCAGCTACCGGGTACCGCCACCCCAGGTGGAGTCCATGTACCGGCCGAACTGGCAGGCCCTGGGCTCAACGCCCGGGCGCATGGTGGTCAAGCCGCGCTGAACGAGGGCACGGCTGCTCAGTGGATCAAGCCGCTGAGCAGCCACAGCCCGAGCAGCAGCCAGATGATCCCGCTGATAATGCCGCCACGCAGAAACGCCCGCAGGGCGGCATACAGCAGCAACAGGCCGATGATCAGCACCGCGATACTGAGCAGGGATGGGGTGACGCCCAGGGTGCTGGCCATGCCGTCGATGAAGCTGCTGACCGCATTCCCCAATACGCTGAAAAAGCCGCTGAGACTCTCGACGATAAACCGGATGAAAGCGCCAAATGCCTGGCCAAGCGATTCGAAGAAGCCTTCTACATACATGTTCAATGATCCTGTGAGCCCGGCCACGATTGGCAGGGCGATGTGCCAGCTGATTGCCGGAATGGCTGTTGTATTGGGCTATGGCGCAGGCCGTTGAGTTCCCTGGTGGCCTCACGATGTCACGCGAGACTGTCAGTGGCAGGGTCTGGTCATGCGTAATCTGATGCGCCGACGCGTCTGGCGCTGGCTCTGTGCGCCGCTGGTTTTACTTCTGACGCTGTGGCTCGCCGACTGGCTGTTCCCGCTGCCCCTGCCCGAAGATGACCTGGCGCGCGTGGTGCTTGCCGAAGACGGCACACCGCTGTGGCGTTTTGCCGATCACGACGGCGTGTGGCGCTACCCGATCAGCCCGGACGAAGTTTCGCCGTATTACCTGGAAGCGCTGCTGACCTACGAGGACCGCTGGTTTTACCAGCACCCCGGGGTCAACCCGCTGGCACTGGGGCGCGCTGCCTGGCAGAACCTCGGCGGCAGCCGGGTGGTGTCCGGCGGCAGCACCCTGTCGATGCAGGTGGCGCGGCTGCTCGATCCCCATGCACGCAGCTACCCCGGCAAGCTCAAGCAGCTGTGGCGCACGCTGCAGCTGGAATGGCACCTGTCCAAGGACGAGATTCTCGCCCTCTACCTCAACCGCGCGCCGTTTGGCGGTACGCTGCAGGGCGTGGCTGCGGCCAGTTGGGCCTACCTGGGCAAACCGCCCAGTCAACTGACCCGGGCCGAAGCGGCGCTGCTCGCAGTGCTGCCCCAGGCCCCGAGCCGCCTGCGTCCGGATCGGCACCCGGAGCGTGCCCAGCTGGCAAGGGACAAGGTGCTGCATCGCCTGGCTGCCTTTGGCGTCTGGCCGCAAGCGGCTATCGACGATGCCCTGGAAGAGCCCGTGCTGCTGGCACCCCGTCAGGAGCCGCGCCTGGCGCCCCTGCTGGCGCGACGCCTGAACACGCCGGGCAGCCCGCCGCTGATTCGCACCACCCTGGATGCTGCGTTGCAGCGGCGCCTGGAAGACCTGCTGATGGGCTGGCGCGCGCGCCTGCCCGAGCGCACGTCGGCAGCAATCCTGGTGGTCGAGCAGCCAAGCATGGCCGTGCGCGCCTACCTGGGTTCGGTGGATATCAGCGATGTGCGGCGCTTCGGCCATGTCGACATGGTCCGTGCCCAGCGCTCGCCGGGTTCGACCCTGAAACCCTTCCTCTATGGCATGGCCCTGGACAGCGGCCTGATCCATTCCGAATCCCTGCTGCAGGATGTTCCCCGGCGCTATGGCGATTACCGTCCCGGCAACTTTGCCGCCGACTTCAGTGGCGCCGTCTCGGCCAGCGAGGCCCTGGCCCGCTCGCTCAACCTGCCGGCCGTGCAATTGCTGGAGTCCTATGGGCCGAAACGTTTCGCCGGCGAGTTGCGCAGTGCCGGGGTGCCGCTGGCGCTGCCGCCGCTGGCTGAGCCGAACCTGGCGTTGATCCTGGGCGGTGCGGGCAGTCGCCTGGAAGAACTGGTCAGCGGTTACAGCGCATTCGCCCGGGGTGGCAAGGCCGCGCGCTTGCGCTTCCAGCCCCAGGACCAGTTGCATGAGCGTCGCCTGCTGTCGCCCGGCGCCGCCTGGATCGTACGGCGCATCCTCAGTGGCCAGGCGCGACCGGATCGTGATCCCCGAGCGCGCCTGGTGCAACGCCCGACCCTGGCCTGGAAGACCGGCACCAGCTATGGCTTCCGCGATGCCTGGGCCATCGGCGTGGCGCCGCGCTATCTCATCGGCGTATGGATCGGTCGCCCGGACGGAACGCCGGTGCCCGACCAGTTCGGCCTGGCCTCGGCGGCGCCGTTGCTCCTGCAAGTGCACGACCTGCTGGCCAACCGCGACAGCCAGCGCGGGTTGGGCCTGCCCGATGACCCGCAGCCGGCCGAGGTCGGTGTCGCAGCGATCTGCTGGCCCCTGGGGCAACCGCTGGACAGTCGCGACCCCGACTGCCGGCGCCAGCGGTTTGCCTGGACCCTGGACGGCACCACGCCACCGACCCTGCAAGCCAAGGATCAACCCCTGGGGCAGGGCCTGCAGTCCAGTATCTGGCTCAATGCGCAGGGCCTGCGTGTCGCCTCGAGCTGCCCTGGCGCCCAAGCGCATACCGTGGCGCTGTGGCCGGCTCCCTTGGAACCCTGGTTACCGCGCCGCGAACGGCGGAGCGCCCGCTTGCCAGCGATCGACCCCAGCTGCCCCCCGCAACGCGAACCCGCCGCCGCACCCCTGTCGATCGTCGGCGTACGCCAGGGCGATCAGTTGCAACGCCCCGCCGGCAGCGCCGAGCCGTTGCGCCTGCGCCTGTCGGCCCTGGGCGGCAGCGGTCGCCGCTGGTGGTTCGTCGACGGCCAGCCCGTGGCCGAAACCGCTTCGGATGCCCTGTTCAGCCATGCCTTCCCGCGCAGTGGCCGCTACCAACTGAGCGTGTTGGACGAAGGCGGGCAGACGGCCCGTCTGGAGTTCAGTGTGGGGCAGTGAGCCGAGCGCTCTGTGACCTCCGAACCATCTGGTGGAATGTCTGGTACCTGACGTATTGCTGGTGCGTGTTGCAGCTCTACGTGGCGGCTCGCACTGGCGTGCTTACGCCGTCTGTCAGGAGCCAGCGCGGTACCGACAAATCTAAGACACGTCTGATTTATCTAGCTGTGAGAGGTGCGCTCCAATCTGCGTCTTTTGACTGGCGCTCTCAAGGATTGAAGGCATGTCTCTTCGCTGCGTTTTCCGATCTCTCTCCGTGTTGCTCACGGTCCTCCTGTTGTCCACTGCTGTGAACGCTCAGACGCCAGGTGATCGTGATCTGATCCGTGAGCGCCAGGAGCGCCTGTTGCACGAGCAGGAGCGTCGCCTCGAAGAGCTGCGCCAGCTCCCCGGCGATGTGACTGTCTCCTCGGATGCTCCTGAGCCACCAGAGGAGCGCTGCTTCGATATTCAACAGATCAGCCTCCAGGGCGCCTCGCTGCTCAGCGAGGCGGACAAGGCGTCGTTCCTGCAGCCCTTCGTGGGCGAGTGCCTGGGCGCTGGGCAACTGAATCAGGTGCTCAAGGCCATCACCAACCATTACGTCGGCCGCGGCTATGTCACCACCCGGGCTTACCTGCCCCAGCAGGACCTTTCCAGCGGCACCCTGAACGTGATCGTGGTCGAAGGCCGGCTGGAGGGGCTGGACGCTTCCGAGTTGGCCAGCGAACGGGAGCTGGGCATGGGCTTTCCCGGGCAGACCGGTGACGTGCTCAATCTGCGTGAGCTGGAGCAACTGGTCGAGCAGCTCAATCGCCTGCCGTCGCGCCAGGCACAACTGGAGCTGGTGCCCGGCGCGGAGGTGGGTGGCAGCCGCGTGCAGCTCCAGGGGCAGCGTAGCAAGCCCTGGCGCGCCAGCTTCAACCGGCACAACGATGGCCAGCGCAGCACCGGCGAACAGCAGTGGGGCCTCGGCCTGGACTGGGACAGCCCGCTGGGGCTGGCCGACCAACTGAGCCTGCGCGCCGGTCGCGATGCGCTCAGCGACAGTTATCGCCACTCGCACAACCAAAGCCTCAGCTACAGCGTTCCCTATGGCTGGTGGAGCTTCAACTACAGCTACAGCCAGAGCTATTACCGCACCCTCAACCAGGCCAACGGTTTCTCGTTCGAACTCGATGGCGACAGCAAGACCCACGCGCTGCGCGCCGAGCGGGTGCTGCACCGCGACAGCCTGAGCAAGACCGCGGTCAATACCGGCGTCAGCCACCTGCGCACCAACAACTTCATCCTCGGCAACCGCATTGACGTCTCCAGCCAGCGGCTGTCGGAGGCGCAACTGGGCTTCAACCACGGGCGGCGTATCGGCACGGCCTTCGTCAACGCCGACATCGGCTGGCAGCAGGGCATCGGCAATTTCGACGCCCAGGGCGCGGGCAATCCCCAGGGCGGCCAGCCCGTGGCCCGCTACAACAAATACAGCCTGACTCTCAGCTACCTGCAGCCGTTCCAGGTGTGGGGCGAGTCCTTCAGCTTCGACAGCCTGCTCAACGGGCAGAAGAGCGAAGACGTGCTGTTCAGCGCGCAGCGCATCAGCATCGGCGGCTTGAGTTCGGTACGTGGCTTCAAGGACCAGTCACTCTCCGGCGACAGCGGCGGCTACTGGCGTAACCAGCTGCGCTGGCGCCGAGCGGTGACCTGGCAGCCCTTGCAACCCTTCGTGCAGGAATACGGCGTGGCCTTCGCCTACGACCTCGGCGTGATCGAGGGCGGGCGCTACAACCCGGAGCTGCGCGGCCGTCTCTCCGGCAACGCCATCGAGCTGAGCGCAAGGGGCCAGCACCTCGCGGCCGCCATCACCTTCGCGCATTCCCTGGACCGCCCTGATGCCGTCACCGAGCGTGAGCGGCCCGTGTATGTCCGCCTGGATGCCTTCTTCTAATTCGACGCGTAACGGAGTTATTCACATGGACGTTCGCAGCCCGCTTTTCCAGAACATCGCGCTGATTCTTGCCGGGGTTATGTTCCTCAATCCTATCGTTGCCACAGCCGCACAGCTGACCGTCGATGCCCAGGCAGGCGGCAACACGCGTCTGGATCAGGCCGCTAACGGCGTGCCGATCGTGAACATTGCCACGCCCAGTGGCAGTGGGCTTTCGCACAACAAATTCACCGACTACAACGTCGGCCAGCAGGGGCTGATTCTCAACAATGCCACCGAGCGGTTGCAAAGCACCCAGCAGGGCGGGCTGATCATCGGCAACTCGAATCTGCAGGGGCGTGCAGCGGGCGTCATCCTCAACGAGGTCACTGGCAGCAACCGCAGCCAGCTCAAGGGGTACACCGAGGTGGCCGGGCAGGCCGCCCACGTTATCGTCGCCAATCCCCATGGCATAACTTGCGATGGCTGTGGCTTCATCAACACCCCGCGCGCGACCCTGAGCACCGGCATTCCGGTGATCGAAAACGGCCGCCTTGATCGTTTCGCTGTCGAGGGTGGTGATATCGCCGTTGAAGGCGCTGGACTCAACGCCGATAACATTGATCAGTTCGACCTGATCACCCGTAGCGCCAGGATCAATGCCGGCATCCATGCCAACCACCTGAATATTGTCGCCGGTCGCAACGACGTGGATGCCGCCACCCTGGCCGCTACGACCAAGGCCGACAAAGGCGGCGACAAACCACAGCTGGCCATCGACAGCAGCGCCCTGGGCGGCATGTATGCCGGTGCCATCCGTCTGGTCGGCACCGAAGCCGGTGTCGGGGTGAAGCTCGCCGGAGATATGGCGGCCAGCGCCGGGGACATTCGGATTGATGCCAATGGACACCTGAGCCTGGCGCGTACGGCAGCCAGTGAAAACCTGTCAGTGGCAGGGCTTAGTGTCGAGCTAAGCGGACCGATCTATGCCGCCGGTAATGTGGTTATTGAGAGCGTCGACAGGCTCAGCAACCAGAAGAGTCTCGCAGCCGCCGGCTCTATCACGGCAGAGGCTGGAAGCATCGACAACAGCGGCATCGTCGAGGCCGGCGTAGCGACGGACAACAGTCGCAACACCCTTGGGGATGTCAGCCTGAAAGGTGGCACGTTGCGTAATACCGGTCGCGTGCTGGCCAGTCGCGACTTGCAGGCGCAGGTAAGGCACTCGCTGGACAATCAGGGCGGGTCGCTCGGTGGTCAAGCAGCGACCCGTGTTCAGGCGGATACGGTGGATAACCGCGGCGGCCGCATCCTGGCCCGTGACGAACTACAGGTCCATACCCGCCATCTGGACAATGCAGATAGCGGCCTGGTATCTGCGGGCCGGGCTGTCACGCTGTATACCGAGACGCTGGCTAATCGGGACGGTGAAGTTTCCAGCCAGGGCAAACTGCGAATCGTTGGCGACGAACTGGACAACCGCAAGGGGCGGCTGGTAGGCGAGCAGGGTATGAGCGTTGACGCCAGCAGGCTGCGCAATGCCCAGGGTGTGGTCGCCTCGTCCGCAAGGCTGGAGGTGCGTGCTGCAAGTCTGGATAACAGCGTTCAGGGCACGTTGACCAGCCAGGATGTGCTGTCCGTCCAGGTCGATGGGCTGCTGGACAATAGCGCCGATGGCGCCTTGATCGGCAACGGCCGCCTTTCCGTGCAAGCCGCCCAGGTGGACAACCGGGGTGGGCGGTTACTCGCAACGGATAACCTGAGCCTGGACGCGGAACGCGTCGACAATAGCTGGCGTGGTGTGATCGATAGCAGTGGCGCGGCACATGTGGACGTCACCTATCTGGACAACCGTGACGCCGGCCTGCTGTCCGCTGGCGCGGGACTCAGCCTGAGCGCGGAGCGCGTAGACAACGCTAATCAAGGGCGGATCGTCGGCAAGGGCGACCTGTCATTGCGTGTCGGCGAGCTTCACCAGCAGGGAGGTGAACTGGCCAGCCTAGGTATGCTCAGCGTGCAGGGCGACAGGTTCGACAACAGCCGTGGTGGTCGGGTTGCGGCGGGTGAGGCCATCGATCTTTCGGTCGACAGCGTCGACAACCGTGGTGGGGGAATCTCCAGCACGAACCGGGTCGGCATCGTCAGCGCCACGCTGGACAACAGCGAGGGCGGCATCATCACCAGCGGGCGTGAGCTCGATGTGCAGGTCCACGAGCTGGACAACCGGGCTAGCGGCACACTGTCGGCGGGTACCACGTTGCGGCTGGACAGCGCGACGCTGAACAACACCCAGGCTGGACTGCTCGCCAGCGGCGCAGGGATGGAGCTGACCAGTAAGGCGCTGCACAACGGGGATGGACAGATCCTCGCTGAAGCACACCTGAAGGCGCAGCTCGGCGTTCTGAGCAATCAGAGCGGTGTGCTTAGAGCGCGGGATGGCCTGCGGCTCGAGGCCACATCGGTCGACAATCAGGGGGGGCTGATTACCAGCGGCGCCACCCTCGACCTGACCGCCAATACCCTTGATTCCAGCAATAAAGGTGAAGTCTCGGCCAGGGGCGATCTGTACCTGCGTTTGGCTGAGCTCATACAGCGCCAGGGTGCTCTGATTGGCGAAGCCGGTGTCGCTCTGGATATGCGCGACGGCCTGCTGGACAACCGCGGCGGCCTTGTCTCAGCCGTTGGCCCTTTGAGCATCGACAACCTGCGGGCATTGGACAATTGCCAAGGTGGTGAAGTGTTCTCCGCACAGTCCTACCGGTTGACCGCCTCCACCCTGGACAACCGTGACCAGGGACGGATCATCAGCGCCGACACCCTGGGCCTTGAGGCCGAGGTCCTGCGCAACAGCGAGGGCGGGCTGATCTCTGGCTGGCAGGGTCTGGACATTGAGGGCGGTCAGCTCGACAACAGTGCCAAGGGCACCCTGTCGAGCAAGGATGGCACGTTGAACGTGACGCTGAGTGGCCGATTGGACAACCACGGCGAAGGCGCACTCGTGAGCCAGGGTGATCAGCATCTTGTCGCTGCCGAACTGAACAATCGTGACGGCGGTATCGTTTCCAGCCAGGGCGCGCTCGACCTCTCCCTCACCGGTCACCTGGACAACCGCGATGCCGCACTGATCAGCGCTCAGGGCGAACTGCGGCTGCAGGCCCGCGACACGAACAACCAGGCAGGACAGGTCGTCGCCGGCCAGGCGCTGCACTTTCGCGGCACTGGCCTGGACAACACGGCCGGTGTGCTCAGCAGCGGTGCTGCTCTGAATCTGGCCTTGCAGGGCAACCTGCTCAATGCTGGTCAAGGGCAACTGGCGAGCGTCGGTCCGCTACGTATCGACGCCAGTCATATCGATAACCGTGGGGGGGAACTGGCCAGCCTGGGCGTGCTCACACTGTTTGCCACCAGCCTCGACAATGCCGACGGAGGCAGCCTGCTGGCGCGTCAGGCACTGGCCATCCGCCTTGCTGCTGGCCTGGACAACCGCCGCGATGGGTTGATCTACAGCCAGACAGATAACCTGGACCTCGAAGCGCGGAACGTCTTCAACGACGGTGGTGCCCTGCAGAGTGAGGGCGATCTGAGCGTACGGGCTGTTACCGATCTGAGTAGCCTACAAGGTCGCATGGTCAGCGTCGGCGGCGATATGCACCTTCGCGCGACGAGTCTGGACAATCAGCGCGGAATACTCGACAGCGCGGCTGGCAACCTGCAATTGGACATCGTCGGGTTGGTAGACAACCGTGGCGGTACGGTTCAGGGGCGAAGCCTGGGCGTGACCAGCGCCGATTTCGATAACGCCGATGGGCATCTTTCGGCGCTAGCCGGCGATAGTCGCATTCAGGTTCAGGCATTCAATAATCGAAACGGCGGCCTCTATGCTCAAGGCGCGCTTGAGCTGCGCGCCGACAGCATGGTCAACGCCAATGGCCAGGTGGCGGCCCGCGATATCGACTTCAGCCTCGGCGGTGCCCTCAATAATCAGGGCGGCCTGATCGAGAGCACGAGCCAGATACTGCTGCGCGCCACCAGCCTTGATAACCAGGGCGGCAGCCTGCGTTCGCTGGGCAACGTCGGTGCCGCACGCTTCGACATCGAAGTACTGAACAACCGTGATGGTCTGATCGAGACCGCCAACACGAACCTGCTGCTTCAGGTTGGGGCGCTGGATAATCTTGGTGGTCGTATCCGGCATCTGGGGACTGGCACCTTCGGCCTCACCACTGCCCAGGTACTGGCGGCCGGCGGCAGCCTGGTCACCGGCGGAGCGCTCGACGTCAGCGCCGCCACCTGGGTCAACAGCAGTCTGTTACAAGCCGCCCGTCTGGTGCTGAGCGTGGGCCATTTCACCCAGACCGCCACCGGCCAGCTGTTGGCCAGCGACGCTTTCATCGGAAGCGGCGACACCTGGATCAACCACGGCGTGCTGGCCAGTGATGGCGATCTCAGCGTGACGCTAAGTGGCGGATACAGCGGCGAAGGCCGCCTGAGCAGTCTCGGCGACCTGAGTCTGAGCGCAGCCGATCTCGCCTTGTCGCAGAACGCCCGCATCAGCGCAGGTGGCTTGGCTGACATAAGCAGCAGTGGCCGGCTGAGTAGCCAGGGCATCCTCACCTCGGTAGGCGATCTGAGCCTGGCCGCGACGCAACTGGATAACCGTGGAACCGTTGGCGGCAGTGCCGGCCTGCGCATCACCACGCCACACCTGAGCAACGAGAATGGTCTGCTCTTCAGTGGTGCAGACATGACGCTGCAGGTGGGCGATTTCGTCAACTACCAGGCAGATGTCTACAGCCTGGGCAATCTGGACATTCTGGGCCAGGCTCCTGGCAGTTCTGCCAACCTGGTCGACAACAACTCCGGGACACTGGAGAGCATTGGCGACCTGCGCATCCAGGCGGCGACCCTGCGCAACCAGCGCGACCGTTTCGCCACCGAGCAACAGCGGCTGTCGGGCAATATCAATGTCTACTGGGACGATTTCTGCGACGGCAGGGGATGTGAGTGGTATTTCACCTCGGTAGAGCGCTTTGAGGACGTAGCCCTCGACGGCAGCAACTCTGTTGCCGCGCATATCGGCGCCGGCGGCGACCTGAGCGTCAGCGGCAGCATGTTCGACAATCGCTACAGCACGGTGTCGGCCGGCGGTGACATTGGTGTCGATACCGACGTGTTCAACAACATCGGTGCAGGTGGCGGTGAGGAGCGGCACCTGCGCTCCGGGGTTTACACCCGGGACCGCGGCATCTACCACACCTTCATTCATCAAGCGAACCTGTTCAACCAGTACAACAACCCGGCGTCGCCCAACTACGCACCAACCACGCTCTCGCGTGACCAGGTGATCCGTTCCGCCCCCGGTGGGTACTTCGAAGAGTCTTCTTATGTCGTACCGGTCAGTGGCAGTGCCGTTGCCTCGGCCATCGTCCAGGCTGCGGGGGCGGTCAATATCACGGCCAGGGAGCAGCTCAACAACAGCGTGCTGCGCTCCGCCACCGCCTATGTTGGTGACACCTCCAGACATGTCGACACCTCGGTGGTTGCCAGCGCCGCCCCGCTAGTAGCGATCACCACGCAATTGCCTCCCGATCTGGCGCATAAGCAGGTAAACCCCTTGACCTTGCCAGGCTTCAGCCTGCCCACCGGGCAGAACGGCCTGTTTCGTATCAACCAACTGGCGGGCCAGGAAGCCGTCGCCAGTACAGCAGGCGACTACAGCGATCTGCGTTTACCGACTGTGGCCAATCCTGGCCAGGAGATAACTCTGCCAGCCGGTGCCGGTAGTGATCAGTCCAGCCGCCCCAACAGGGCAACAGTGCCTCTGGCGATCAACGGTCTGCAGGGTGTCGAACGCCCGGCTATTCCTGGCAAGCACCATAAGTACCTGATCGAAACCAACCCGGCCTTGACCGAACTGGGTCGTTTCCTCAACTCCGATTACATGCTTGGGAAACTCGGCTACGACCCTGACCAGGTGCAGAAACGTCTGGGCGATGGCCTCTACGAGCAACGCCTGATCCGCGAAGCCATCATCGCTCGCACTGGCCAGCGCTTTGTTGCCGGGCGAAACAGCGACGAAGCCATGTTCCTTCACCTGATGGACAACGCCATCGCCAGCAAAGATGCGCTGAACCTGTCGCTGGGGGTGAGCCTGAGTCCCGGCCAGGTGGCGGCGCTGACGCACGACATCGTTTGGATGGAAGAGCAGGAAGTACTGGGCGAAAAAGTCTTGGTGCCCGTGCTCTATCTGGCCCAGGCAGAAGGCCGTCTGATGGCCAATGGCGCGCTGATTCAAGGGCGCGACATGACCCTGATCAGTGGCAACGACCTGAACAACAGCGGCACGCTGCGGGCGAGCAATAACCTGACTGCCAAAGCAGCCAGTGTCGATAACCGTGGCCTGATCGAGGCCGGCAATCGCCTGGAGCTACTGGCAGAAGGCAGCATCCGCAACGCGGCAGGCGGGATCATTGCGGGGCGTGATGTCAGCCTGAGTGCTCGCGCTGGCGACATCATCAACGAGCGCAGCGTTACCACGGTCAGTGTTGGAGACCGTGGCTACCAGTACCGTGCCGACGTGGCGACGGCGGCCTCGCGGATCGAAGCAGCGAATGATCTGACGCTCGGCGCCGGGCGTGACATTCGCAGCCAGGGCAGCGTGATTCAGGCCGGTGGTGATGGACGCCTGGCGGCCGGGCGCGACGTACAGATCACCAGTCAGCGAGAGGAAGACAGCTACAGCTACCAACGGCGCCGAGAAACCGGCAACCAGTACCAGGTAGCGCAGCACGCCAGCGAATTGCAGGTAGGCGGCGACCTGGCCATCAGCGCCGGGCGCGACCTGGGCATCGTTGCCAGCCGCGTACAGGCGACCGGCGATATCAACCTTCAGGCAGCGGGCAATCTGGTGGTGGCCGCTGCGGCCAACGAAAGCCATGACGAGTCTTACCGCAAGCACGCGGGCAAAAAGACCCAGCGCATTGAAACCAGCCTCAGCCAGCAGCAAGCCGAAGTAGAGGCCGGTGGCAGACTGATTGCGGTGGCGGGCGCCGATATAGCGCTGGTGGCCAGCGATCTCCGTAGCGGCGACGACGCCTTCCTCTATGCCGGCGAACAACTTGCCCTGCTCAGCGCGCAAAACAGCGACTACTACCTCTACGACATGAAGAAGAAGGGGAGTTTTGGTAGCAGGAAAACCCAGCGTGACGAAGTCACAACCATCCGCAACGTCGGCACCTCCATTACCACCGGCGGTGACCTGACACTGGTCAGCGAGGGCGATCAACGCTACCAGCGCGCCCGTCTGGACAGTGGCAACGACCTGACGCTGAACAGCGGTGGTGCCATTACCTTCGAAGCCGTGAAAGACCTGGATCAGGAGAGCCACGAGAAGAGCAAAAGCAGCTCGATGTGGACGTCTGCCAAGGGCAAAGGCACCACGGACGAAACGTTACTGCAGAGCCAGATGATTGCTCAGGGCGATATCGTCATTAAGGCGGTGGACGGGCTGAATATCGACATCAAGCACGTTGATCAACAGACCGTCGGCCAGACCATCGATGCCATGGTCAAGGCCGATCCGGGCCTGGCCTGGCTGAAGGAAATGGAACAGCGCGGCGACGTGGACTGGACGCGCGTCAAGGAAGTGCACGACAGCTTCAAGTACAGCCACTCAGGGTTGGGCGGCGCGGCGATGATCGTGATTGCCATCATCGTGACGTACCTGACAGCGGGGGTGGCAAGCGGGATCGTGGCAGGCGCCACCAACGCCGCTGCTGGCTCCACGATGGCAGCAGCCGGCGCGGCAACGGCAGCCACTGCGACCACTGCGGCCACCGCAGCAACCAGTGCCGGTCTTGGCAACATCATGGCGTCCGCCGTACTGACATCCGCAGCCAGTGGGGCTGCCATCAGCACGATCAACAACCGTGGTGATCTGGGGGCTGTACTCAAGGATGTGACGTCAAGCGATTCCTTGAAGGGATATGCGACCACGGCGGTAACCGCAGGTTTTACTGCAGGAGTGCTGGACAGCGCCTTCGGTGTAACGGGCGACAACGTCAACAGAATCACCAAAGGGTTCGACCTGAGCAAACCTGCCGACCTCGCCAAGTTCGGCTCCTACCTGGGTGTGCAAGGCGGCGTTCAGGCCGCAGCACAAACCGCCCTGCAGGGCGGTAGCCTGGGCGACAACCTGCGCAGCGCCTTGACCAACCAGGTTCAGCATCTTCTGCAAGCCGGGGCATTCAATGCCGTAGGTGATTTCGCGGGCGGCAAGTTGATAGACGGTATCCAGCTGGATGATGGTAGTCCCGGGAAAATCGCACTGCATGCAGTTGTTGGTGGCCTGCTCAGTGAAGCGACCGGCGGAGATTTCAAAACGGGCGCCCTGGTGGGAGGGGCCAACGAACTTCTGATCGAGCAACTATCCGGCGCCATCAAGGGCGACAAGAACTTGGAACTGGCTGTATCCCAGCTGATCGGTGTCGCCGCCGCGAGCGCAACCGGTGGCGATATGGCCAAGGCTGCGGAACTGGCGAAGAACGCGACGGCTTATAACCGGCAGGCTCACAGCGACGAAGCTAAATTGCTAGAAGAGTTGGCCGAGCGTGACCCCGAACGTGCAAGGGAGTGGAACGCGGCTGCTTGTGCGCTTATAGCTTGTAGCGAAGGAGTACCGCCGAGCGATCCCAATTATCCGTATCTGGTTGCGTTACAGGCGGAGGGCGAGCAATACAAAGACCTGCAGGCCAGCCTGAAGAGCACTGGGTTGTTTACCTACTCTTTTGACGAGAGCTTGGGTGACGCGATTTCCCGTAACGGAGAAAAACTGCATTACGCAGGTGCGCTTGGCAGCGTAGCCGGGGGCGGTGCAGGGGTGGCAGTTGGCACGGCAGCATGTGGTGTTACGTTCGGGCTGGGGTGCGGATTTGGCATAGTGGGCGCTGCCTTTGGCGCTGATGCGGCCTTGGATGGGCTGGATCGCCTGAGTGTGGGATATGTCTCCAATGAAGGCCAGAACGTTCTCAATTCGCTTCGACCTGCCACACACCCTGGTGATGTGGGCTTGGCTGGAAAGGCGAGCGATTTCGCGATCTCTGTCGCCGTAGATCTGGTAGTAGATCGGGTGGGTGGCCGAATCGTCAGCCGTGTGGTCAAGGCGGTTGATGGGAAGGTTGATACTCCGAGTGCCAACCCTCCGAAAATAACGGAGATAGAGTTCCTGCCGAAGGCTACCCGGTATAGTGCAGCGCAAATTGAAACTAAAATCTCTCAAGCCAGTGCCATAAAAGCGCTCGAGTCTAGCGGGTATAAAAAAACAATTTCTCAGGATGGTTCAGTAACGGTGTTAACAAATGGTGAAAAGACATACCGGTTTTACCCTTCATCGACATCAACTGGAAAGCCTTCTGCATCGCTAACTCTAGACGGCGTCAAAAAGCCGGTAACCAAGATCAGATTTTTAGGGGAGTGAGTATGACCGAATCGACGGTAAGTACCAAAAAGCTACATGTCTTGCTTGAAAGTTTGGCAGGAACTATAAAGTCAGATGTTGATCTGCCGCGAAATGTTTTTCTTGGCGAATTTGTGTTTTGGTTTTTTGAAAGACCGTTGATTTGTTTTTATGATGCTTTTTCTGGGTTGGTTTCGGAAAGCATAGTTGGTTTTAAGTCGGACGTTTTTGTAAAATTTTTAGGGCTTAGTCCAGCTGTGGGTTCCTGTTTTAGTATCACGGGAAAAAATCTCGAGAAAGATATTCTTGCAATACACGATGTTTTTGAGGATTTTCAGGGGGGGCAGCTTGGTTATCCTATCTTATTTTTCAACGAGTCATTTGATTGGGTTGCATTTGAGAGCGCTCGAGAGGAATTTGGGGTGATTGCTGTGCGTTTGTCAGTGTCCAATGATGATTTCTTAAGGAATTTAAATTCAGATTTTATATCGTTCGATGAGTTCTCAAAATTGGCTGCTAGTGCTTCAGTAGAAAGCGCTATTGCAAGGAAGTTTATTTCTTCATATTTTAATGATGTTGCGGAGTGAAAATGATCTTGGCTTTCAGGTGATATCAATATCTAGTCGATGTAGAGAAAGTTTTTTGGTTGGCAGGTATGGCGGTGGAGTGTCGTAATGAACGACATGTTCTAGAAGATGGGCATGGCATGTCTTGGAAAAAGGGAACGAATTTATTTTTCACTTGATTGGCTAAGCCGACGGTTTCTCTGCGGAAACGAAGCGATAGGGGGACAGACCACGTTTATTTGTCTAGGGTTATGGGGCTCTATGGAGGGAGGTCTATATGCCACGTCGAGCACGCATTTCATTGCCAGGTTTTTCACTTCATCTGATACAGATAGGGAATAATCGCTCAGCCTGTTTTTACGCTGACGAGGACTATATTTTTATCTGGATGTATTGACGGAACAAGTGAAAAAGCATGGATGTGCGATCCATGTCTGATGACCAATCATGTCCATTTGTTGGTCACGCCTGAAAGACCTGATAGTGCAGGACTCATGATGAAGGGGCTAGGGCAGCGCTACGTGCAGTATGTTAATCGTACTTACCGCCGTAGCGGGACGCTGTGGGAAGGTCGTTTCCGCTCTTGCCTTGTGCAGAAAGAGGCATATGTTTTGGCTTGCTATCGATACATTGAGATGAATCCTATCCGTGCAGACATGGTTGAACACCCGGCTGAATATCGCTGGTCGAGCTGCGGGTCAATGCACAGGGTGAACGCTCAGTGCTGCGCACACCCTCTCTACCAAGCATTGAGTCGAGATAAAGGGCTTAGGGCTGAGGTTTATAGATAGTTGTTCCGCTATCAGCTAGACCCAGGGCTGGTTGATCAAATACGTGCTGCGACAAATGGGAATTACGCACTGGGTAGTCCGAGGTTTTCTGTCGACGTGGAAGCAGCGTTGGGGCGGAGAGTCGCAAGAGGTAAGCCTGGGCGTCCCAAGATCACGCCCGATCTCTAGTAGAAACGTGGTCTGTCCCCTATTGTCCTTCAAGCACAAGCTGATAAATTCTTAACAGCTCCAAAGCCTGCGGGCGTTCTTGAAAAAACAAGGTCTAATGGAGACGTCGTACGTTACAATCCCAGCACTGATGAGTTTGGCGTTGTATCAAGTGGGGGGAGTATTCGCACGTACTACAAACCTGATCCTGTAGTACATGGTAAAGGCTCAAATTTGGACTATTTTAATGCCCAGTAGTACTCAAGTGTATGTATGTCCGGTATGCGGATATCCTGAGTTGAATGAACCGCCGTATGACAGCTTCGGCTGTGCCTCATATAATATTTGCCCATGCTGCGGGACGGAGTTTGGGTATGATGACTCGACAGCTGCTCATTCCGATCTGCGCGAGAAGTGGATTTCTGAAGGGATGCGTTGGTGGAGTAAACATCAACTTAAGCCTAATGATTGGGATCCGGTCAGGCAGCTAAAAATATTTAGATGATTTTTTAAAAGAAATTGAGGTTGCGAGGGGTAAGTTTTGTTTTCTCTCTGGCCGCGTCGCTAAATTCACTTCTTGAGTAGTCCAGATAGAGCCAGCTAATTTCATCGATGGGGTGGGCGTCGATCCGGAGTATGTATCACAGGAGTGCTCTTATCTTCAGCAGGTTAAATCAGGGGCGGTGAGTAACGCCTGACGAATCAGGTGGCAGGCAGTCTGTACAAGCACCGCATTTACCTGCTATTTCAACGCACCCGCTTACTCACCACCTCTCCCGTCTCCGCGTCTTCCAGCCAGATATCCAGTCGGTTGAGGCCGATGTATTTCGATCGGGCTATGAGTTTCTGGCCGGGTTTTCCGGTGAATTCCAGGTCGGCGAACAGGAAGTGCTGGGGCAGGCGGTATTCCAGTTGGATGTTGTACTTGCCGGGGATCAGCACGGCGCGTTGTGGCGAATCGTTTTTGTAGTAGTAGGTCGAGAACGGGATGTTGCCGACTTTCTTGTCGTTGATTCGGATGATGTTCAGGTCGGGCTCCATGCTGAGGAAGCGTCGGCCTTTCTGGTCGGCATGGGTGTCGGTTTCGACGACGGTGTATGTCGACTCATCGGCAGTGGCCAGGTCCGAGCCGATGTTGGAATAGTCGGGCATGTTGGCGCAGCCGGTCAGGGACAGCAGGGTGAAGGCAAGTGCGGCGGTGATCATTCGCATGGTGGTCACTCGGTATTCGTGAGGGGGGCTCTTCAATCTGCCCGGATGGCTTTTCCTCCATCCGGGCGCGCGGGTTTTCAGTGGGCGCGCGTGAGGATGTAGTCGAAGCGCTTGGCCCCGATGAAGAAGGCGTACTGGATTTTTTCGGGGTCGTCCACGGGGGTGAGAATCGATGGGTGCATCGACTTGTGGTACGGGTGGGTGAACAGGCTTTTCTTCTCCGAGTAGGCGAAGCTCTGGTAATGCAGCTCAGCCCCGGCCCAGTTCACCTGATTGAAGAGGTGGCGCCAGTTGTCCGAGGGCTCTTGGCTCAGTCGGGCGTTGCCGGCAGCGTCCTTGACGACCTCGACCTGGATTTCTCCGTCTTCATTCGCCCAGCGCCCCACGTAGCGGTCCAGGTTGGCGTTCGCCGGGATGGCGGGAGCGGCGACGAAGTCGGATGCCTGGTAGGGCGTCTGCTTGCTTTTATCGACCACCGGCTTTTGATACAGCGCGCACAGCGGAGCGATGCGGTCGGTCTTCAGGTAGGTGAATTGCAGGTCCATGCCCTCGATGTTCATGGCGAGCTTCATAAGGCTTGGCTTGAAGGTCAGCACCTGCAGGTCGAAGGTGCTCTGCGGCGAGCTGATGTGCAGGGTTTTTCCGTCCTCGCTGAGGCGGTAGTCGGCCAGTTCCACGCCGCTTTCTTTCGGTTCTGCGCAGTTGAACGAGTGCAGCCGGCTTTTGCCATCGGCGGTGTACTCCACCACGTTGGCGATGCCATTGCGCAGCGGCATCATGGCCCAGATGCCGACGAGCGAGACCTTTTCGTCCGCGGCAGGAACAGAGTCAGTGCCTTTCTGTGCGCTGTTCGAGCAGCCGCTGAGCAGGGCCACGGCGGAAGCCACGAGTAACCAGTTTTTCAACACGATCTCCTTATCGGGGGTAGTCATCTTTTTCAGCCGGCGGAGCGGCTTGGGTGCTGCTGTATGGGGTCAGGCGGGCCGTGTACCCACGGCCCCTCAGGTCATTTCACCGATTCGATGCGCCAGGTCCAGAAGCCCAGTGGGCTGTTGTCGCTGGCTTTGACGAACATCCCGTAGTCCGCCAGGTACCAGAAGTCTTCGCTCCAGTTGATCTGGCGAGTCTTGATCCGGAAGCATTCGAGGGGCTTGGCCACGCCCGTGAGCTCACGGTTCAGGCTGTTGGCCGGGCGCTCCCGGCCAACCCGGCAGGTGACGGTGTTGGCGTAGCTGGTGGCACCGTCTTTGGGCGACGGGGGCTGGGCGAAGGTTCGGGTGTAGCGGACCTCGGCATTGAGCGGCAGGGTCTGCCAGTCTCCGGTGAAAGCCAGGTCGATCACCGGCCGATCGTCCGCCTCTTCCTTACCGGTTTCCTTGTTAATGGAGCGCCCCGCCAGTTCGAACAGACCACGGAAAGAAAGCTGGATGGCTCTGGGCTTCAGCACCGGGTCCAGCACCTGCAGCAGGACCTGCCCGGAGGCTGCGTCGGGGGTGATGAACACCTCCTGCGACATATTCGGGGCGTTCAGCCCGTTGATCATCTCCACGTCATAGCTGTAGCGCACATGGCTCAGTGTGCGGCTGGGCGTCGGCAGGTTCAGGGCCTTGATGGCCGCGATCACTTGTGGCGCCGCCTCGGGCGTGCTGAAAGCGGGCGGCAAAGGCGTGCGTGCTGTGGCCACCGGCAGTTTGGCCAGTTCCGCGTCCGGCTGGCAGGCGGCCTTGAACGCGCGCTGCTGATCGGCCGACGCCTCGGCAAGTGGCTGCAGGGTGGCCTTGAAGTCGATGCCGCCGTTGTAGACGTTGCCCCGGGTGTCGAAGGCGAACTGGCTCACGCGCATGAGGCTTTGCTGCTCACAATTCAGCGTCAGCCGCTCCTGGGTCTGTCCGGTCAGCGCGGCGCCTTTTTCGATGAGCGTGTAGTGCAGCGGGTTGTGCCCGATCCAGACATGCAGCAGGCCGTTCTCGCGCTGCAGGCTGTTGCGGTCGAGCATCAGCCAGTCCTTGCCTTCGGTGTGCTCCAAGGCGCGCCAGTCCGGTGCGGGCCGCTGGGCACAGGCCTGCTGCAACTGAGGGCTTTGCAACAGTTGCAGGCGCTGCGGCTCGGGCAGGGCATTGGTGGCTGCACCTCGCTCGGCGAAGGTCGCCATGCCCCGATTGGTTGGGTAGGACATGCTGCCGGTGGTCCCGGCGCAGGATGCATCGAACCGTGCATACAGGAACTGGTTGTCCGGGCTCATGACGATGTAGGTCAGCCGGTCGCCTTCGCGCACGATGGAGGACGGGTACGGCGGTAAACCAATGGATTTGTCGAAGACCGCCAGGCCCGGATGAACCTCGGGGACTTTGGGTGTGGAGCTGCAACCGGCCAGGGCCAGAGACAGTAGCGACAGGCCCAGTACGAGTGGGTGGCGGGTAAAGCTGAAACGAGCGTCCATGCGTGACACGTCCTTTTTTCGAAGGCGCGGATTGTACGGGTTCCCGGCGCCCGGCTTCGACCGTTTTTTCCTCCCGGTGCCGAGTGGTGTGTCCCGCCGCACAGTCCTTTCGTGGGCAACGAAACTTGCCCCTGTTGCCCACGCATGCCTATAGTTCGCCCGTCGCTGCCAACTCAGCGACCGGGTTTGGCGACCCGAGTTAATCAAGGCGCACAGGCGCCCACCATCCGATAGCAGGCGCTTTTTTTGTGCCTGCATGATCGCGTTATGGCGGCTGTGCGTGGGACTCCTTCGGGGGTGCCGGGTGCGCCTTGATTCCCGGTTCGCCAACCTGCGTACAGCTGCCACCCTATTCGTTTGGCGACGATTCGTGGCAGCTCCTCAAATCAAGGAGCTTTACCCATGAAGGATTCATGCACGCCCCATCCGTCTGCCCATTCCGCCCGCGAGGCAATGTGCAGCGCCGCCGTTACTACCCACATTCCCTTTCACACCGGCAGCATCGCCGGGCAATCGCTGTTCGCCGTGCAGCCGGGCGTGCCCCTGGCCGCTGCGCTGAACAGTGCCTATTGCCTGCTGGACGTGGCGCAAGGCCTGACGCTGCGGTTGAACGAGTCGGGCGCGCCAGACAACGAACAGATCGGCCACGCCTGCACCTACCTGGTGGAAATGGCCAAGGCCACCGTGCGCAGTTGCATCGAGGGCGTGGAGCGAGAGATTCGGCACGACCCGATGCGGGAATAGCAGGCCGCACGCCAGCCCCCGCATGCTCCCGTAACGCCTGACACCACATGTTCCTGTGGCGCGTATGTAGGGTGGATCACGCTTCACCGATCCACCGTGGTGACCCAACGGTGGATGTGAAGAGCGACATCCACCCTACGAACGGCATGCCCCGCATTGCCAGTGGAACGGCTTTCTGTAGGAGCGGGCTTGCCCGCGAGCTTTTTCGTTCTGTCGTGAGAACGGCGTGAGGCATAGGCCGCCGAGCTCGCGGCTAAAGCCGCTCCTACAGGGGCGCGTTCGTAGGGTAGATCACGCTTCACCGATCCACCGTGGCGACCCGACGGTGGATGTAAAGAGCGACATCCACCCTACGAACGGCG
>JBLZZJ010000008.1:0-15026 GCA_050282285.1 Pseudomonas sp. | reverse complement strand
CCAGGTGCGGCTTGTCGGCGGTGCTGGCCGGGTCCCAGTAGGGCAGGTCGTCGTCGTAGGTGTCGGAGTCGTAGAGGAAGCCGCCTTCCTCGCGGACGATGCGCCGGGTATTCGGGCCGGTGCGGCCGGTGTACCAGCCGAGTGGGCGTTCACCGGTCAGCTCGGTGAGGATGCGGATCGCCTCAAGCATGTGCTCGCGTTCCTGGGCCTCGTCCATGTACTGGTAGTCGATCCAGCGGTAACCGTGGCTGCAGATCTCGTGGCCGGCGGCGACCATGGCCTTGATCGCATCCGGGTGGCGCTCGGCGGCCATGGCCACCGCGAAGACAGTCAGCGGGATGTCGTGTTTCTGGAACAGCGTGAGCAGACGCCAGACTCCAGCGCGGCTACCGTATTCGTAGAGCGATTCCATGCTCATGTTGCGCGCGCCCTGCAGGGGCTGGGCGGCGACCATCTCGGAAAGAAAGGATTCGGATTCCTTGTCGCCATGCAGCACGTTGCGCTCGCCGCCTTCCTCGTAGTTGAGGACGAAGGACAGGGCGATACGCGCGTTGCCCGGCCAGTGCGGGTGTGGCGGGGTGTTGGCGTAACCGATCAGGTCGCGTGGGTAGTCGGCGCTCACTGCAGTCTTCCTTTCTTGATGAGGTGCGGCCGCTGCGTCGCGAAGGATGCGCTGCATGACCGTGATGAGATGATTGTATACAAAATGAATGTGGTTTTGTAAATCATAAATTTGCACGATTCCCATCACTGCACGAAAGCAAGAAACTTGCCTGATGGGCTGGCTGTAAGCGCCAGGCGCGTCCAGGCTGGCTGATGGGATCGATCAGTTGGCGATGATCGGTGCTGGTTTGCTATTCAAATTATTGTGTACAATTTATCATTAAGTTGTCTTATATTTTGTCGGCGACATGCTATGCTCGGTTGCATCGGGCGTATCTGACGCCAGCGACAGATTTTGTGAATTCAATAAACGTAGAGGAGGTGCGGCATCGGGGTGGCATTAGCCGACCGGTGTCCATGACCGATGGGACGACTGACTACACACGTACTGGATGCCGCGCACGGCTGCCCGGGTAGCGAACTGAAGGTGGAGCTGTACCGCGTCGAAGGCGCTCAGCTGGAATTGCTCACCACTGTGCTGACCAACCACGACGGTCGTTGCGACGCGCCGGTGCTGCAGGGCGAGGAGTACCGCAGCGGCGTGTACCAGCTGCACTTCCATGCCGGTGACTACTACCGTGCGCGGGGCGTGAAGCTGCCCGAGCCGGCGTTCCTGGATGTGGTGGTGCTGCGCTTCGGCATCGATGCCGCGCAGGAGCATTACCACGTGCCGCTGCTGATTTCTCCGTACAGCTACTCCACCTACCGCGGCAGCTGATCACCGAATGCTTGTCACCCCTGACTCCCTTTAGAGTCCTTGCCCGCTCACACTGCAGGCTTTTTTTGCGCTGGATATGGTGGGTATACACAGAGGGCTTCTGAAAGAGAGGCTTTTGTGGGAGGGGCTTCAGCCCCGAGCTCGGCGGCTGAGGCCTTACACCGATGTGTCAGTTCGAAGAAAAGCTCGCCGCTGAAGCGCCTCCCACGGCAATGGGGCTGCCCGCGCAATCTCGTTATACCGACGGCCGTAGAGTAAGCAGAGCGTCCGAGGCTATGCGCTCGCGCAGAGCATGGGTGCGATCACAGGGCTTCTGTAGGAGGGGCTTCAGCCCCGAGCTCGGCGGATGAGGCCCTACATCGATGTGTCGGTTTGAAGAAAAACTCGCCGCTGAAGCGCCTCCCACGGGATTGTGGCCTCGCCATCGACCTGATCGTTCCCACGCTCCGCGTGGGCATGCATCCCGTGACGCTCTGCGTCACCCATGGCAGCAGGCCTGCCCGCACAGGGACGTTGGCGTGGCGCGTTCCTGTAGGAGGGGGCTTGCCCCCGAGCTCGGCGGTTGGCGCCCGGCCGTTATTTTTCGGTGTGAATGAAGAGCTCGCGGGCAAGCCCGCTCCTACGGGATTCCGTGCGGCTCGCGGGCAATCGGGTTGCCGCCTGACCTCTCTTCAGGATGTCGAAACGCAAGATCGAACCTACCGGCTCAACAGCGAAGCCGCCCCAGCGCCCCCGAACAGTGCGGCACTGACGCGGTTGAACCAGACCTGCCCCTTGCCGGAGCGCAGGTAGCGGGCGGCGCCCTGGGCACTGAGGCCGTAGAACAGCTTGCAGCTGAGGTCGAGTACGGCCCAGGTAGCGATCATCACCAGCAACTGGTCGAGCATCGGGCGCTCCGCACTAATGAACTGCGGCAAAAAGGCGGCGAAAAACAGGATGTCCTTGGGGTTGCTGGCGCCCAGGCCGAAGGCTTTCCAGAACATACCGCTGGCGCTCGGGTTCATGGGCGGCTCTTCGGCGCTCACCGGTTTGGCGGCCTGGCGGGATTCCTGCCAGCTTTGCCAGGCGAGGTAGAACAGGTACAGCGCACCGACGATCTTCAGTGCACTGAACAGTTGTTCCGAGGCCAGCAGCAGGGCACCCAGGCCCAGGGCGGAGGCGCTGAGCAGGCAGATCGAGGCGGAGACACCCCCGAGAAAAGCCGGGGCTGAACGGCGCAGGCCGTAATTCAGGCTGTTGCTGACCATCAGCAGCGACAGCGGGCCGGGGATCAGGATCACGATCAGTGCGGCGCTGCTGAACAGCAACCAGGTTTCCAGACTCATTGCGTTTCTCTCCGTATATGCAAAAGCCCCGGCGCAGTACGCCGGGGCTTGGGTGCTAGCCAGTAAACCTTACAGGAAGATGAAGTAGGCCAGGCAGATCGTCGCCAGTGAGTACAGGCTGACGTTGAGTTCTTTGTGGCGACCGGTGAACAGTTTCAATGCCACGAAGGTAATAAAGCCCAGCGCCAGACCATCGGTGACCGAGAAGGTCAGCGGCATCATGACCACGGTGATGATGGCCGGGATGGTGTTGGTGTGGTCTTCCCAGTCGATGTGCGCCATGCCGCTCATCATCAGCATCGCGACATAGATCAGTGCCCCGGCGGTGGCGTAGGCAGGGATCATGCCAGCCAGTGGCGCGAAGAACATCGCCGCGATGAACAGCACGCCGACAGTAACGGCGGTGAGCCCGGTACGGCCACCGACAGAAACGCCCGCAGCACTTTCCACATAGCTGGTGACCGGCGGGCAGCCAACCAGGGCACCCAGGGTGCTGGCGCTACTGTCGGCTTTCATCGCCTTGCTGAGGTTTTCGATATGACCGTTCTCATCCACCAGCTTGGCGCGTTGCGCCACGCCCATCAGGGTGCCGGCGGTGTCGAACATATGCACGAAGAGGAAGGCCAGGATCACGCTGATCATGCCGACCTCGAAGGCTCCGGCAACGTCCATCGCCATCCAGGTCGGCGCCAGGCTCGGCGGCATGGAGAACACGCCGCCGTACTCGACCATGCCCAGGCCCCAGCCCACCAGGGTGACTGTGAGGATGCTGATCAGGATGCCGCCGAATACGCGGTGGTATTCAAGGATGGCAATCATCAGGAAACAGATGGCGGCCAGCAGCGGGGCGGCGCTGGTCATGTCGCCCAGCTTGATCAGAGTGGCCGGGCTGGCCACCACGATGCCGGCGGTCTTCAGGCCGATCAGGCCGAGGAACAGCCCGACCCCCGCGCCCATGGCGAAGCGCAGGCTGGCGGGAATGCTGTTGAGCAGCCATTCGCGGATGCGCGAGAAGGTCAGGATCATGAATAGCACGCCGGAGAGGAACACCGCGCCAAGGGCGGTTTCCCAGCTGTAGCCCATCTCGCCGACCACGGTGTAGGTAAAGAAGGCGTTGAGGCCCATGCCGGGTGCCAGGCCGACCGGCCAGTTGGCGTACAGGCCCATGAGGAAGCAGCCGATCGCTGCGGCCAGGCACGTGGCGACGAAGGCGGCGCCGTGGTCGATACCGGCGTCGGCCATGATGTTGGGGTTGACGAAGATGATGTAGGCCATGGTGATGAAGGTGGTCAATCCGGCGGCCAGCTCGGTCTTGATCGTGGTGCGGTGCAGGCTCAGCTTGAACAGGCGGTCGAGCAGACCAGGGCGGTGCATCGGGGCGGTGTAGGGTGCATGTTGTTCTTGTTTGGTGCTTTCCACAGCGGTACTCCTCATCTCTCTTGTTGTGTACCACCCAGAACCGTTGCTACGGCGGTCGGTTCTCTGAGGCAGGTGGTGCGTTTAGAGTGTGCTTGCTGGTCAGTTTGTTGACTTGGTGGTCAGAAAATCACACTGGCGCGATTATGCTTTTGTATACAAAAAAAGCAAATAATGTTTTTACCTTTATCCGTACGACATTCATGGCGCATGCGTAGCTGGTTTTGCGCCGAGGCGTGCGAGGTGCAACTCTGAGCGCTTGGCCAAGCGCTTTTAAAACAAGGGGTTGCGTTTTTATTTGGCGTGATCGTCAGAGGCTGACTACGGTGGAGGGGTAACTGCGGAAGGTGGACTAAGCAGATAAAAATTCAAACCAGGTGCTGGTTAGAAGAAATCAATTTACTGAGCCCGGTAGCAGATCAGAAAAACGGAAGAAGAAATGCGGGCGCGCTTGCACCTGGATGGTGCGTATGGGCACGGCTAAACCTGTACGCAGCCAATCGATTGTGTACAATGCATCCATCTTTTTCTCTGAATTTCTCTACTTAATGCTTGCCCCATGGCAGGTGAAACACAGTAGAGTCGAGGCACAGGCTGGTGAAGGGCGCTGACGCATTGCGTGGGTTGGCTTTTCCAACGGCCGGATACTGCCGAACCCTTTGACGCGAGCCAGAATGAACGATCAATTGCAGCCCCTCAAGAAGCAGCCGCGTGCGGGCAAGAGCAGCCGCAGCGGGACTCAGGACGATGTCGTTTACGCGCATATCTTCGATGCCATCCTCGAGCAGCGCCTGGCGCCCGGCACCAAGCTGAGCGAAGAGGCCCTGGGCGAAATCTTCGGTGTCAGCCGCACCATCATCCGCCGCGCCCTGTCGCGCCTGGCCCACGAAGGCGTGGTGTTGCTGCGCCCCAACCGCGGTGCGGTGGTGGCCAGCCCCAGCGTGGAAGAAGCCCGGCAGATCTTCTACGCACGCCGCATGGTCGAGCGTGCCATTACCGAACTGGCGGTGGAACATGCCACCGCCGAGCAACTGGCCGAGCTGCGGCAGATGGTGGCGGACGAGCAGGCGAGCTTTTCCCGGGGTGATCGCGGCGCGGGTATTCGCCTGTCCGGTGAGTTCCACCTGAAGCTGGCCGAGGCGGCGAAAAATGCCCCGCTGATCAGTTTCCAGCGCAGCCTGGTGTCGCAGACCTCGCTGATCATCGCCCAGTACGAGAGCGGTGGCCGTTCCCACTGCTCCTACGACGAGCACAACCAACTGATCGACGCCATCGAAGCCCGTGACGCCGCCCGTGCGGTGGACCTGATGATGCATCACATGGACCACATCGACAGCAAGCTCAACCTCGACGAAGAAAGCGCCTCCGACGACCTGCACGCAGTGTTTTCGCACCTGCTGCAACCGAAGAAAAAAACGACCCGCAGCGCCGCCAGCCGCTGATCATTCGCGGCGAACAAAAAAGCCCCGATGCGCGAGCCTCGGGGCTTTTGTTTGGGCGGTGTCCGGCGGCATGTGGTGATCGTTCCCACGCGCCGCGTGGGTGCGATCAAGAGAGATCTACGTGGGAGGGGCTTTAGCCGCGACAGCCTCAAAAACTCGCCGCTGAAGCGCCTCCCACGGGATTGTGGCCTCGCCATCGACCTGATCGTTCCCACGCACCGTGTAGGCATGCATCCCGTGATGCTCCACGTCACCCACGGCAATAGGTCTAGCCGCGCAGTCGAATTACACCGAAGGCCTTTGCGGACGCGGAGCGCCCAGGGAGAGACCCACGTGGGAGGGGCTTTAGCCGCGACAGCCCCAAAAGCTCGCCGCTGAAGCGCCTCCCACGGGGTTGTGGTCTCGCCATCGACCTGATCGTTCCCACGCTCCGCGTGGGCATGCATCCCGTGACGCTCCGCGTCACCTGCAGTCATAGACGCTGCCCAGATAATCGCGTTACACCGAATGCCTTTGCGGACGCGGAGCGTCCGGGGCTACGCGCCCACGCGGAGCGTGGGCGCGATCACATTCGGGCTTCAATCGCGACGGTGCACCGACTTGCCGGCGGAGAAGGTTTCTTTCACGGCGCGGTCGTCGCCGAGCATGGTCAGGGCGAAGAGTTTTTCGGCCAGGGTTTCTGCCTGCTGCATGCGGTAGGCGATCAGCGGAGTGGCGGTGTAGTCGAGGACCACGAAGTCCGCGTCCTTGCCGCTTTCGAAGTTGCCCAGCTTGTCGTCCAGGTACAGCGCATTGGCGCCGCCCAGAGTAGCCAGGTACAGCGACTTGAACGGGTCGAGCTTCTGACCCTGCAGCTGCATGATCTTGTAGGCCTCGTTCAGCGATTTCAGCTGGCTGAAGCTGGTGCCGCCGCCGACGTCGGTGCCCAGGCCGACGCGCACGCCGTGTTGTTCCATGGCCTTCAGGTCGAACAGGCCACTGCCGAGGAACAGGTTGGAGGTCGGGCAGAAGGCCACCGCCGAGCCGGTCTCGGCCAGGCGCTTGCACTCGTCGTCGCACAGGTGCACGCCATGGGCGAACACCGCGCGTGGGCCGATCAGGCGGTGGTGATCATAGACGTCCAGGTAGCCCTTGCGTGCCGGGAACAGCTCCTTGACCCACGCAACTTCGGCTGTGTTTTCCGAAATGTGGGTGTGCATGTACAGGTCCGGGTACTCGCCGAACAGTTTGCCGGCCAGCTCCAGTTGCTCCGGGGTGCTGGTGGGGGCGAAGCGCGGGGTCACGGCGTAGTGCAGGCGGCCCTTGCCGTGCCAGCGCTCGATCAGTTCCTTGCTTTCGGCGTAGCCGGTTTCCGGGGTGTCGGTCAGGTAGTCCGGGGCGTTGCGGTCCATCAGGACCTTGCCGGCGATCATGCGCAGGTTGAGCGCCTCGGCGGCCTCGAAGAAGGCGTCCACCGACTCTTTGTGCACGCTGCCGAACACCAGGGCGGTGGTGGTGCCGTTGCGCAGCAGTTCCTTGAGGAAGATCCCGGCGACGTCACTGGCGTGGGCCTTGTCGGCGAACTGGCGCTCGGTGGGGAAGGTGTAGGTGTTCAGCCAGTCCAGCAGTTGCTCGCCGTAGGAGGCTATCATGCCGGTCTGCGGGTAGTGGATGTGGGTGTCGATGAAGCCCGGGGTGATCAGGGCGTCGCGGTACTCGGTGACGCTTACGTTGTTCAGGGTCGGCAGCAGCTCGGCGGCAGGCCCGACCTGGACGACTTTGCCGTCTTCGACCAGCAGGATGCCGTCCTCGAAATACTGGTAGGACTGCTCGACGCCGACCACGGCAGGGTCGGCGAGGCTGTGCAGGATGGCGGCGCGGTAGGCTTTGGTCGTGGTGCTCATGGCGTTCTCATATCGGGTCGGTGAAACCATGGGCCGCGCGGCGCGCAACCCACTCTACGAATCGGTATCCACTTCGCTGCATCGCGGATGGAGGGGCGGTGGTGTTCAGGCGCTCCCATCGGCAGCGCGGGCCCGGCGGCTGTCGGGCAGCAAGCGGGCAACGCTGGATTCGCCTTTTTTCAGGTCCTGGCCGAAGTTGGCGTTGTACAACGCCACCACTTCACCGGCGATGGAGATGGCGATCTCCATGGGCAGCTTGCCCTTCACTTCGCCCAGGCCCATGGGGCAGCGCATGCGCTGCATGACTTCGGTGGTGAAGCCGCGTTCACGCAGGCGGTGTTCGAACTTGACGCGCTTGGTCTTCGAGCCGATCAGCCCGTAATAGGCGAAATCGTTGCGCTTGAGGATGGCCGCGGTCAACTCCAGGTCGAGCTGGTGGTTGTGGGTCATGACGATGAAATAGCTGCCGGCCGGCATGCTGTCGACTTCGTCGACCACCTCGTCATTGACCACTTTGGTCATGCCGGCGGGAATCTGTGCCGGGAATTCCTGCTCCCGTGAGTCGATCCAGCGCACCTTGCACGGCAGGCTGGCGAGCAGCGGCACCAGGGCACGGCCGACATGGCCGGCACCGAACACGGCGATCTGCGCCTGGGGCTGGCCCATGGGCTCGAACAGCAGGACGGTGGCACCGCCGCAGCACTGACCGAGGCTGGCGCCCAGGCTGAAACGCTCCAGGCGGGTGTCCTGACTGCGCGATGCAAGCATTTCGCGGGCCAGTTCCATCGCCTTGTATTCCAGGTGCCCACCGCCAATGGTCTCGAAGATGCGCTCGGCGGTGACGACCATTTTCGAACCAGCGTTGCGCGGGGTCGAGCCCCATTCTTCGATGATGGTCACCAGCACGCAGGCTTCACCCTGTTGATGCAGGTCGGCGAGGGCGCTGATCCAGCTCATTTGCTCAGCCTCCAGGAAGGCGTGGTCTGGCCCGGGCGGGGCAGGCGCCAGTTGCTCGGCGACGGTTCGAGAATCGGCGTCGGCAGCGGACGGGCGGGTTGGCTGTTGGGTTCGGTGTGTTTTGTCATTGTTGTACACCCCTTTGTCGTGTGTTCGCGGTGCCGGTGGACAACGCTTCGCGGTTGTCCACCCTACGTACTGTGGGAGGCGCTTTAGCGGCGATTGTCGCGGCTGAAGCCCCTCCCACAACCGCCTCCTCAGGCCGTCTCGACGGCCGTTGCGGTGCTGGCCACCTTGGCCTGGAGTTTCAATTTGCGCATCTGCTCCACGCCCCACAGCACACGCTCGGGGGTGGCCGGGGCGTCGATCATCGGTTGCGCCCGGTAATCGGCCAGGCTGGCGACGGCGTCCTTGATCGCACACCACACGGCGATGCCGAGCATGAACGGCGGCTCGCCCACGGCCTTGGAATGGAACACCGTGTCTTCCGGGTTCTTGCGGTTTTCCACCAGCTTGACCCGCAGGTCCAGCGGCATGTCGGCGATGGCGGGGATCTTGTAGCTGGCCGGGCCGTTGGTCATCAGCTTGCCCTTGGCGTTCCACACCAGCTCTTCCATGGTCAGCCAGCCCATGCCCTGGACGAAGGCGCCTTCCACCTGGCCGATGTCGATGGCCGGGTTCAACGAGTCGCCGACGTCATGCAGGATGTCGCTGCGCAGCATCTTGTACTCGCCGGTGAGGGTGTCGACGATCACTTCGGAGCAGGCGGCGCCGTAGGCGAAGTAGTAGAACGGGCGGCCGGCGGCCTTCTCGCGGTCGTAGAAGATCTTCGGCGTGCGGTAGAAACCGGTGCTGGAGAGCGACACCTGGGCGAGGTAGGCCTTCTGGATCAGCTCTTCGAACGCCAGGAAGTGGTCGCGCACGCGCACCTGGCCGTTGCGGAACTCGATGTCTTCCGGGGTGACCTTGTATTCGCGTACCAGGAAGTCCACCAGGCGCTGCTTGATGGTTTCCGCTGCGTTCTTGGCCGCCATGCCGTTGAGATCGGTGCCGCTGCTGGCCGCGGTGGGTGAGGTGTTCGGCACCTTGTCGGTGTTGGTGGCAGTGATCTGGATACGCTCGATGTCGACCTGGAACACCTCGGCGACGATTTGCGCGACCTTGGTATTGAGGCCCTGACCCATTTCCGTGCCGCCGTGGTTCAGGTGGATCGATCCGTCGGTGTAGATGTGGATCAGCGCGCCGGCCTGGTTGAGGAAGGTGGCGGTGAAGCTGATGCCGAACTTGACCGGGGTCAGCGCCAGGCCCTTTTTCAGCACCGGGCTGTTGGCGTTGAACGCGCGGATTTCCTCACGGCGCTTGGCGTAGTCGCTGCTCTGTTCGAGGTCGGCGGTCATCTCGGCCAGCAGGTTGTGCTCCACCGCCTGGTGGTAGTGGGTGACGTTGCGCTCTTCCTTGCCGTAGTAGTTGAGCTTGCGCACCGCCAGCGGGTCCTTGCCCAGGTTGCGCGCGATGTGGTCCATGATCTGCTCGATGGCGACCATGCCCTGGGGCCCGCCGAAACCGCGATAGGCGGTATTCGAGGCGGTGTTGGTCTTGCAGCGGTGGCCGTTGATGGTGGCGTTGCCGAGGAAGTAGGCGTTGTCGGAGTGAAACATCGCCCGGTCGACGATGGAGCCGGACAGGTCGGGCGAGTAGCCGCAGTTGCCGGCCAGTTCGAGCTGAATGCCGTGCAGCAGGCCGTCATCGTCGTAGCCGACGTCGTATTCAACGTAGAAGGGGTGGCGCTTGCCGGTGATCTGCATGTCCTCGACGCGCGGCAGGCGCATCTTGGTCGGGCGACCGGTCAGGTGCGCGATTACCGCGCACAGACACGCCGGGCCGGCGGCCTGGGTTTCCTTGCCGCCGAAGCCACCGCCCATGCGGCGCATGTCGATAACGATCTTGTGCATGGACACGCCGAGCACTTCGGCTACCAGCTTCTGCACCTCGGTGGCGTTCTGCGTGGAGGTGTAGACGATCATGCCGCCGTCTTCGGTGGGCATCACCGAAGAAATCTGGGTTTCCAGGTAGAAGTGCTCCTGGCCACCGATATGCAGGTTGCCCTGCAGGCGGCGCGGGGCGCTGGCCAGTGCGGCGGCGGAGTCACCGATCTTGTGCTGGTGGCTGTCGAGCACGAAGTGTTTCTTGTGCAGGGCGTCGACCACGTCGAGCACCGGTTCCAGGTCTTCGTATTCGATGATCGCCGCCATGGCCGCCTTGCGCGCGGTCTCCAGGCTGTCGGCGCCCACTGCGATCACCACCTGGCCGACGTACTCCACCTTGCCGTCCGCCAGCAGCGGGTCACCGGCCACCACCGGGCCGATGTCCAGTTGCCCGGGCACGTCCTCGGCGGTGATGGCGATGGCCACGCCCGGGATCGCGTAGCAGGGGCTGGTGTCGATGCGCACGATGCGCGCATGGGCACGGTCGCTCATGCGGGCATAGACGTGGAGCTGGTTGGGGAATTCCAGGCGGTCGTCCACGTACACCGCTTCGCCGGACACGTGCTTGTCCGCGCTCTCGTGCTTGACGCTGCGGCCGACGCCCGTGGTGATGCCGGCGCGGAACAGCTCGGCCAGTTCAGCCTGGGTTTTCGGGGCGTGGTGGTTAGACATAGGCGGTCACCCGGGTTTCGACTTCGGGAGCTTGCAGCTCGAGGAAATATTTACGCAGCAGGTTCTGCGCGGTGAGCAGGCGGTATTCCTTGCTGGCGCGGAAATCGCTCAGGGGTGTGAAGTCCTCGGCCAGGGCCGCGCAGGCGCTTTCGATCACGCCGGGGTACCAGGCCGAACCGTTCAGCACGGCTTCACAGGCTGCAGCGCGTTTCGGGATACCGGCCATGCCGCCGAAGGCGATGCGGGCGCTCTGCACGGTGCCGTTCTCGATCACCAGATTGAAGGCGGCGCACACCGCGGAGATGTCGTCGTCCAGGCGTTTGGACACCTTGTAGGCGCGGAACGCCTGGTTGGCCTGAAGACGCGGCACGATGATCTTTTCAATGAACTCGGCTTCCTGGCGGGCAGTGACCTTGTAGTCCAGGAAGTACTCATCCAGCGGCAGGGTGCGAGTGGTGCTGCCCTTGCGCAGGACGATCTGCGCGCCGAGGGCGATCAGCAGCGGCGGGGCATCACCGATCGGCGATGCGTTACCGATATTGCCGCCCAGGGTGCCCTGGTTGCGGATCTGCAGGGAGGCGAAGCGGTGCAGCAGCTCGCCGAAATCCGGGTATTCCTTGGCGAGCACGCTGTAGCAGTCGCTCAAGGCGGTGGCGGCGCCGATTTCGATGGTATCGGCGGTGACTTCCACGCGTTTCATCGATTCGATGTGGCCGACGTAGATCATCACCGGCAATTCGCGGTGGAACTGGGTCACTTCCAGCGCCAGGTCGGTGCCGCCGGCGAGCAGCCGCGCCTCGGGATTGGCCACATAGATGTCTGCCAGATCGGCCACGGTCAGCGGCACCAGGCAACGCTTGTCGCCGCTGTTCAGCTCGGCGGTTTCACGCGGGGTGATGGCTTTCAGCTGACTGATGGTCTCGGCTTCGGCAGCGTCGAACTGGTCGGGTTGCTGCTGGCAGCAGGCTTGCTGCGCGGCGTCGATGATCGGGCGGTAGCCGGTGCAGCGGCACAGGTTGCCGGCCAGCGCTTCCATGGTCGCGGCCTTGTCGAAACCGCCGACGCCAGGGGTGACGGCCTGATTCTTCTGCAGGGCGAACAGCGACATGACGAAGCCCGGCGTACAAAAGCCGCACTGCGAGCCGTGGCAGTCGACCATGGCCTGCTGCACGCTGTGCAGTTTGCCCTGATGCTTGAGGTCTTCGACGGTGATCAATTGCTTGCCGTGCAGCGACGAGACGAAGGTCAGGCAGGAGTTGACGGTGCGGTAGCGGATGCGCTCGCCCTCCAGCTCGCCGACGACCACGGTGCAGGCACCGCAATCGCCCGAGGCGCAGCCTTCTTTGGTGCCAGGCTTGCCGACATGCTCACGCAGGTAATTGAGGACGGTGATGTTTGGATCGAGGCGCTGCTCGGTACGCAGCTCACGATTGAGTAAAAACTGGATCAAGGACGACCTCCAGGCATTTTATTGTTCTAGATCAGCGGTACGGACTCGCGCAGGCAAGGTCCCGGTGTCAGCTGCCATGGGGCCAATCTAGGAGTTTCTGACTTTTGGGTCAACAAATATTTGACCTGTTGGTCAGAAGCTTTTCATGCGATCCGGTTATGAGCTGGAGGCTAGCGGGTTTTGTGCCAGAGACGGCTGCACCGGCGGGCTGTCGATCCATCGCCCATGGAAAAGCCCCGGGACGTGCGTCGCCGGGGCTGTGTTTGTGGTGCGTGAAGGTCAGTGGCCGAGCTGGGTATCGGTGAGCTGATGCTCTTCGCCGGCGTAGTAGGCCCGCACGCGCGGGTCCATGACGGCGCGCCACAGGGGCGGAAACAGGGCAAGCACGATCATCCCCGCGTAGCCGTTGGGCAATTGCGGGCTGTCGTCGAAATGGCGCAGCACCTGGTAGCGGCGCTTGGCGTAGGCGTGGTGATCGGAATGGCGCTGCAAATGGAAGAGAAACAGGTTGGTCAGCAGGAAATTGCTGTTCCAGGAATGGGTCGGGTTGGTGCGTTCGTAGCGTCCGTCGTCCTCTTTGCGCCGATGCAGGCCGTAGTGCTCGACGTAATTGACGATCTCCAGCAGGGTGGCCGCGATGAAGGCCTGGCCGAGAAAGAACACGGCGCCCAACCAGCCCAGGGACAGGCTGAAACCCAGCAGGAACAGGGCGCTGATGGCGTACCACCAGACCAGTTCGTTGCGCCAGTGCAGGGCGGGTAACCCCTTGCGGGCCAGCCGCTGCCGCTCCAGTGCCCAGGCGTTGAGGAAGTTGTGTTTGTAGGCGTGGGGCAGGAACGCATAGAGACTCTGGCCGTAGCGGGAAGAGGACGCGTCTGCCGGCGTGGAAACATGCACATGGTGGCCGCGCACGTGTTCGACCTTGAATCCGGCGTAGCACACCGACGCCAGCAGCAGGCCGCCGGCGTTCTGCTCCAGCTGCGGGTCCTTGTGGATCAGTTCGTGGGACACGGTAATGCCGATGGCGCCCGTGACCGTGCCTACCGACAGCAGCCAGCCCAACTGGCCGACCCAGTTCCAAGCGTCATGGTTGACGAACACCCAGCCGGACCACGCCAGCATGCCAAGCAGAAAGGGCGCGGTGGCCAGGCTCAGCAGGCGGTAGTAACCCTGGCCGGTCATGGTCGGGACGTCCTGTTGCTCGTCAGGGTTGGCCGGGTCGCGACCGACGATGAAGTCGAGCAGGGGAATCAAACCGAACACCACGCTGACGACCAGCCACGGCCAGGCATTCGGATAGGCGCTGTTCAGGGACCAGTAATGACTCAGGGGGATGCCCAGGACCGGAACCAGCCAGATCCAGTAGCCGGCTTTCTTCAGGGCGATCATCCATGTGGAAGGCAATCGTTCGAACATGGTGGCTCCGTCTTGTCGTGGGGCGAGGAGTGCGTGTTGAAAATTGTAGGACAATCCTCTCCTGCGCCGGCCCATCCGAAGCCTATCTTTTGCTCTGAAAGCCCCGCTTGGCAGCGCTTGGCGCGGTAACACCCTGTGTTACACTCCTGCCGCTTGCGCCGCCCCCAGGGCGCGCATGCCCCGCCAGACCCTTGCGCCACTCTCCAAGGAAAATCATGACGTTCAAGGCACCGGACAGCCTCGTTGAGCAGATCGCTCACCACCTTGCGGAACGCATCATTCGTGGCGAATTGAAAGAACGCGAGCGTATCCAGGAACAAAAAGTCACCCAGGCGCTGAACGTCAGCCGGGGATCGGTGCGCGAGGCGCTGCTGATTCTCGAGCGCCGGCACCTGATCGTGATCCTGCCGCACCGGGGTGCCCAGGTCACCGAACTGACCCCGCACAACGTCAAGAGCCTGTACGCGCTGGTGGTCGAGCTTTATATCCTGCTGGCCCGATCGGTCGCCGACGGCTGGAGCGTCGAGGCGGACCTGCTGCCGTTCCAGGGTATCCAGCAGCGCCTGATGGAAGCCTTGCAGCGCGAAGACATCAACGCCTTCGTCGAAAGCAGCTTCGATGTCATGCGCGCCGCCTTTCCGTTCTCCAACAACCCGTACCTGCAGGAAACCCTGGAGAACCTGCTGCCCGCCATCAGCCGTACCTACCACCTGGCGCTGGAGCGGCGCAAAGGCGAGATGGGGCAGTTCGTCAACACCTTCGCCGGGCTGCTGCAGGCGATTATCGCCCGTGACCACCAGCAGGCGCGGGTGGTGCTGACGGCATACAGCCAACACAACTGCCAGCTGGTGCTGGCTACATTGGCAGAACGCTAAATGCGGTTGAAATCCATCAAGCTGGCGGGCTTCAAGTCGTTCGTCGACCCGACCACCGTGACCTTTCCCAGCAACATGGCGGCCGTGGTCGGCCCCAACGGTTGCGGCAAGTCGAACATTATCGACGCCGTACGCTGGGTAATGGGTGAGAGTTCGGCGAAGAACCTGCGCGGCGAGTCGATGACCGACGTCATCTTCAACGGCTCCAACACGCGCAAGCCGGT
>JBLZZJ010000007.1:0-197292 GCA_050282285.1 Pseudomonas sp. | reverse complement strand
AAAATCCCCTCCCGTAACATCTGCTCCATACCAACCAACAACACCCCGGAGCACACCATCATGAAACGCCAACTCATTCTCAGCTTTGCTTTCTCCGTACTGGCCGCCAACGTATTCGCCGCCACTTCCGCTCAACCTGTCGTCGCCGAAGGCGGTGCTGATCGCCTGATCGAAAGCCGCGTCGCTGAAGGTGGCTCGGATCGTCTGATCGAAAACCGTGTTGCTGAAGGCGGTGCTGACCGTCTGATCGAAAACCGCGTCGCTGAAGGCGGTGCTGATCGCCTGATCGAAAATCGCGTTGCCGAAGGTGGCTCGGATCGTCTGATCGAAAACCGCGTTGCTGAAGGTGGTGCTGATCGTCTGATCGAAAACCGCGTTGCCGAAGGTGGTGCTGATCGTCTGATCGAAAACCGCGTCGCTGAAGGTGGTTCGGATCGTCTGATCGAGAACCGCGTTGCCGAAGGTGGCGCTGATCGTCTGATCGAAAGCCGTGTTGCCTGAGACTGCACCAACCACCTGATTGAGATTTCAGCATGATCCCAGCGCAGTTGCTGACATAAAAAAGCCGGCCCACTCAGCCGGCTTTTTTATGTCTGTCGGAATTCAGCCCGTAGGGTGGACAACGCGAAGCTTGTCCACCGTCGCTCGGCGTTATCCGAGTCTGCACCCGCGCCCTTATGGCATCCCGAACATTGCCGTCCAGTAGATGCCGGCATCGCTTTTCGGGTCAGTGGCGTAGGCAGCGCCCATTTCGCTGAACTGGGGGTTCATCAGGTTGGCGCAGTGGCCGGGGCTGACCAGCCAGCCGTCGACCACCTTGTTCGCGGCGTCCAGCCCGGCGGCGATGTTTTCGCCGATGCGCTGACCGACATAGCCCGCCAGTTCCGCACGGTCTCCCGGGGTGCGGCCGTCGGCATCCTGGTGGGAGAAGGTGTTGCTGTTGGCCATCACCCGGCTGTGGGTTTCGGCAGTGCTCCCGAGGGTGGCGTTCCAGGTCAGCGGCGCTGCGGCGGCGAACGACTGATTACCGCACTGGCGCGCCTGGGCACGTACTGCGTTGACCCGTTCGAGCACCTTCTGCCCTTCCGCCTGCCAGTCGCCCAGACGTCCCACCATCAGCGGGCGCGCCAGCACGATGCGCCAGTCGCGAGCATTGCGACTGATGCCGATGTCGACGAACTGCGGATCGAGCACCACCTGGCAGAAGCTCTCGCGCAGCACTTGTATCGCTGCCGTGGCATCGCGCGGGCCGGACAGGCGAATCGCCTGCACGTTGACCATCGGGTAGCCGGTCGCACTCAACGCCTCCTGCAGACCGGGCCCTTCTACCGGCAAGGCCAGCCTCGGATCTGGCGACAGTGGCGGCAGCTCCGCTGAGGCCTGCGCACCACAGCGCTGCATTTCGCTGCGGTAGGTGTTGATCGCCTCCACCAGCAGCGCTTCTTCACTCGCGCTGGCCACGGCGGACAGCAGTGCCAGCGGCAACACGGCAAAACCGACGACCCACGATCTGACGCCCATGTACATCTCCTTCATCCTCATTGCCCCACCCTGCGAAGTATCGACGAACTGGAAAATACCCCTCACCGCCAAGGGTGAGACAACGCATCGAGGCGAATTGCTGATCGCTTACACCATAGCGGCCCTGCGCTAGCATCGCCTCAAGAGAATCTTCATCTGAACGCCCTGAGCACTCATGCGCTCGCCGCCAGCCTCTCACTTGCCAGCCCCGGCCGGCCTTTGTAGGGTGAATACCCAACAGCACCCTGCCCCAAGGACCCCGCGCCATGAAGTTCGACACCGCCTACTGCATCAGTCTCGACGACAAGCTGTCGATCTATGACGTGCGCGACCTGAACTTCGATGAGACCGTGGCCTTCGACTCGGACCGCGAATACTTCCTGTGCCCCCACGATCCCTGCCGCGCGGCCTTTGCCGAGGAGAACAAGCTGGGGACGTTCAACGCCAAGAACGTCAGCTACATTCGCACCCCGCATTTCAAGGACCTGCCCAGCACCCAGCACATTGTGGATTGCCCCTACGGCCATACCCGTTCATCCGCCACAGGGCTGGTGGACAACGGTGCCGAGGCGGAGGCCGAGCGCGAGGAGCACTTCCCTAGCGAGTTGCTGCTGACCCGCCGCCAGTACGTGCGCAAGCCACTTAGTGCAGCGGCGGCGCAGGACCTGCCGCCACTCGACCCGCCATCGGCCCCGACAGCCACGACCGCCACACCCCGGGCGACACCGAACACGCCGCTGGACAAGACCAGTGTGTTCGCCCACCCGGTCGAGTGCTTCGTGTCCAACTACGAGGACAAGGACCGTCTCCGGCGCATGCCGCTGAAGATCGGCGAGCACACAGCGCCATACGCCAACTTTTTCAAGAAGATCGAGTACCTGCAGGACAATCGGGGGCTGATCTACTGGGGTAAGATCAAGGAGATCAAGGACTACACGCACAGCTTCCGCGTGGATTTCGAAAAGAAGGTCTGGTTCGAGGGCAAGCCGTATTCGGTCAACGTCTACCTCAACAAGCAACTGATCGAGGGCTACCGCAAGCGCCGGGCGTTCATGGAGGAAATCCGTCTGGCCATCGCCAACGAGCGGCCGCTGTACTGCTTCTTCTATGGCATCACCCCGACGCTGAAGCAGGTGCCGAGCAAGAAGGACCCGAGCAAGACCTTCAGCGTATTCAGCGGTGATATTCCGAACCTGGACCACTTCATCATCCGCGAGGCACCGGGGCTGGACGCGTCCTGAAGCCTTGCACCTGAGCGTGCCCGGCAGCCCGGGAACCTTTATCCAGCTGGCGGCACTAATCTCGCACCCTCCCACACCGGACCTGCACCATGCACACGATCCTTCGCCTGTTCCTGCTGGGCTCCATCGCACTGTCCCTGTCGGCCTGCTTCAAGGACGACACGCAGAACACCCAGAGCAAGCTGTGTACCTTCAACACCGACCCGCAGGCTGAGCGCTGCAAGGCGGGGCAGATGGCCTGGTTCCGCCCCGACGAAGGCCAGTTGATCAGCGAGCAGATGGCCCTGAGCGTGGCGGCCGCCTACTGCGACTTCAACCACCAGGTGATGCACAACCGCGCCGGCGTGCTCTGCGTGTTCACCGATCAGCGCCTGGACACGGTCAAGTAAGCTCCGCCCGGTCTGACGCGTGGCGCTCTGTCGAATGACAGGGCACCAGCGTCCTTCGCGGCTGAAGCCCCTTCCACGGATGACGGGGTGAGCACGGCAATTAGTGAACACTGCCGTTGGCGGGCGGCCCATAGATAGAATCGCGATCGCCCCTGTAGGAGCGGACTTGTCCGCGAGCTTCCAGCTGCAGGGTGGACAACACGAAGCCTGCCCACCCTGTAGCACCCACCGCGACAGGTGCTCGAACAGCCTCAGCCCAACTGATCGACCATCACGGCGTTGGTGTACACCAGACTACCGTCGCTGGCGCGGTGACCGACGAGGTGAAACTGCCCACGCATGTCCTCGCCGCCGCGGTACACGCGAATCTTGCAATCGGATAGCGGACCGCACTCCGGTGGCGTGCTCAGCTCGATTTCTTCGGCATCGACTTCCACCATGATCTCGGTCTCATCGGTCTTGGCCAGGCGCTCTTCTGCCTCTTCCAGCCTCCGGTGATGTGCCTCGTTGAGGTGGAAGCTGAAGGTGCCCATAGGGCTGGATTTAACGTCGCCGATGCCTTTGCACCAGCCTTCGGCAGTCACACTGTTCATGGCAAGACCTCCTGGATGTTTTGCCGGATGGATGTGCCGTTGCCCAGCGTTAGACCGCCGTCAGGCGAGATTACTCCCCGCTTCGTACCGTCATCCGGACCAGCGCCATGACCAGCGGTCGCACGCACATCACGCAGCAGAACGCCACGGGCATCGCCAACTGGTAGGCCGCGAGCGCCCGCAACAGGTAGCCGTCGGCGAAACCGGTGTTGGCGGCGGTGATCACCAGGCACATCAGAAACGCCATGATCCCGGACATGAAAAAGGCAAAGACCACCGGCGTCAGGCGGGGCGGCAGCTTCCAGCTGGTGCGGGTGGTTCTGGACATCTCGGGCATCGGATAACCCCATCAAGGCAGTGAACAAGGCCGGGACTTTAGCGGGACGCAGGTTGCCGCAGTAGAGGCCTGCGGCTATGTTAAGCCTCAAGCAAATCTTACGAATCAACCATCAATTAAAAAGAAAACCCATGGAAAACCTGCGCGGCATCGAGAGCTTCGTCAAAGCGGTGGAACACGGCAGCATTGCCTCGGCCGCCCGCCAGCTCGGCATCAGCCCGGCCGCCGCCAGCCAGAACATTGCCCGCCTGGAGAGCCAGTTGGGCGTGCGCCTGCTGACCCGCACCACCCGCCGCCTGGCGCTGACCGACAGCGGCACGCTGTATTACGCCCGGGTTAGCACCATCGTGCGCGACCTGGAGCTGGCTCACAGCGCGGTCACCGAGCTGCACATGCAGCCTCAGGGGCGACTGCGCATTGCCGCCAGCGCAGCGTTCGGCCGTCATGTGCTGGCGCCGCTGATTCCAGCGTTCAGCCGCCTCTATCCGCGAGTGACGTGCGAGGTGGTGACCACCGACCGCGCGGTGAACCATATCCAGGAGTCCGTGGACATCAGCATCCGCATCGCCCAACAGTTGGAAGACGGCCTGGTGGCCCGGCCTATCGTCACCGTGCCTTCGATCTACTGCGCCTCCCCCGCCTACCTGGAGCGGGCCGGCCGCCCTCGGGAGCCAGAAGACCTGCGCGACCATGACTGCCTGGTGTTCCGCATTTCGGTGGACGGGCGCCTGATGCGCTGGGGCTTCGTGCGTGACGGCGTACCCTTCGATGCACCGGTGCGTGCGGCGATGATCAGCGATGATATCGACGTATTGGCCAAGGCCGCCGTGGCCGGGGGCGGTATCACGCGCCTGGCGACCTTCGTCGCCCGCCCCTACCTGAGCAGCGGCCAGCTGGTGGAGGTGTTTCCCAGCGCCGGCACGGCCAGCAGCCAGGCGCTTACCGACCCACTGAATTTCTACCTGTGCGTGCGTGATCGCTATGAGATGACGCCCAAGGTGCGGGCGTTCATGGAGTACTTCGACAGCGCGCTGCCTGGCGACTGGTGACGCGGCTGTCGGAATCCTGCCGAGTGATTTGACTCGCCCGGCGATTGCGGTAGGCTCGGCAGCTTCAATGAAAGGAGGTATCCCCCATGGCCCGCGCCACTGCCCGTCACATCCTGGTTGCCACTGAAGACAAGTGCAACGAACTGAAAGCCGCTATCGAAGGCGGTGCCGACTTCGCCCAAGTCGCCAAGGACAATTCCACCTGCCCATCCAGCCGCAGCGGCGGCGACCTGGGTTCGTTCGGCCCCGGCCAGATGGTCAAGGAATTCGACACCGTGGTCTTCAGCGCCCCGGTCAACGTGGTTCAAGGCCCGGTGAAGACCCAGTTCGGCTACCACCTGCTGGAAGTCACCAGCCGCCAGGACTGATCACCGTCCTGCTGCATTGCGGCCCTGCCTGTTGGCGGGGCCGTTTTGTTTCTGAGGGTTGGACCTTTCCAACCACGGGGAGAAAATGCCGGGTTTCCCGAGTATCGCTTCGCTCGACCCAGGCTACGTTCTGACCATGCGATATCCCGCCGATCCATCGCCGAGCTGCGTATACTCGCGCCCTCCTCCCACGGCACCAGAACACCCCATGACCCGCACACCCTCGCCTGATTCCCCGGTTGTCACCCAGACCGCCGAGACAACGACTGCCAGCGAACCCGCCAGCAAGACCGCCACGCCCGGTTTTGCCGCACTGTTTGGCGCCGCCACGGCGGCCAACGCCAAGACCGCCGGCAAGTCCTGGCAGCAGAACGGGGTCAACCGTCACGAGAAAAAGATCGGCCCGGCACCGAACGGCAGCCGCCGCTCGATGGGCAAGCGCTGATTCAGAAATGGCCTGATCACGCCCGCAAGGCACGTGCAGGCCGTTTCACAGCCGCTATGCCGCCACGCGCGGACGCAAACGCGCCATCACCCGCGCACCCAGGACGTTGACCAGCAGGCCCAGCAGCACCAGCAAGGCGCCCACCATCTGCAGGCTGCTCAGGCGTTCATCCAGCAGCACCGCCGAAGAGCTCAGGCCGACCACCGGCACCAGCAGCGAGAACGGCGCCACCTGGCTGGCCGGGTAACGCGACAGCAGGCGGCTCCACAGCCCGTACCCGAGGATGGTCGCGCCGAACGCCAGGTAAGCCAGCACCAGCACGCCGTTCAGGCTCAGGTCGCGTATGGCGGAGAGCATCAGGTCCGGCCCTTCCAGCCACCAGGACAGCGCCAGGAACGGAATCGGTGGAATCAGGCTGCCCCACACCACCAGACCGACCAGGTTGACCTTGCCGATCTTGCGCGTGACCACGTTGCCCAGCGCCCACATCACCGCCGCACACAGGGTCAGGGCAAAGCCTGCCATGGTCATGCCACGGTCGCCCTGCAGGCCGATCAATACCAGGCCACCAGCCGCCACCAGTAACCCGAGCAGGTTGACCAGGTGCAGGCGCTCGCCCAGCAGCATCGCCGCGAAGAACAGCGTGAAGAACGCCTGGGATTGCAGCACCAGCGACGCCAGACCAGCCGGCATGCCCACCGACATGGCGTAGAAGAGGAAGGCGAACTGCCCCAGGGAAATGGTCAACCCGTACAGCAGCAGCCAGCGAAAGGGCAGGTCCGGGCGGCGCACGAACAGAATCGCCGGGAACGCCGCCAGCATGAAGCGCAAGGCGCCCATCAGCAGGGGCGGCATATCGTGCAGGCCGACCTTGATGACCACGAAGTTCAGGCCCCAGACCACGACCACCACCAGTGCCAGCATCAGATCCTTGGGCGACATGACAGACTCTCGACAGAAACAGGCCATCATTAGAGCAGGTGGCGGGCACGCCCCATATGTACAGTCAGCCATTAAAAAAACCGGACAGTCCGCCTCCCGGCGCCCCCGGTGCTTTGCTACCCTGCGCGCTTTGCCTGCGTAGCCCTGCGATGACCCTGACCGATTTCCTGCTGTTCGCCGTTCCAGCGGTGTTTCTCACCGGGCTGTCCAAAGGCGGCTTCGGCGGCGCCCTGGGCGGCATCGCCGTGCCGTTGCTGGCCCTGGCCAGCACGCCGATGCAGGCGGTGGCGATCATGCTGCCGATCCTGTGCCTGGCCGATGTGGTGGGCCTCAAGGCTTATTTCGGCAAGTGGGACACGGCCAACCTCAAGGTAATGATGCCCGGCGCCCTGATTGGTATCGTCATCGGCTCGCTGACCTTCGAGTTGCTCAACGAGCACACCATCGGCCTGCTGATCGGCATCATCGCGATCTCGTTCGTGCTGTTGGGGCTGATCAACACCAGCCAGGCGCCGCGCCCGCTGCAAAAAGGCCGGGGCACCGTGCTCTCGACCCTCGCCGGTTTCACCAGCTTCGTCGCCCACGCCGGCGGCCCACCGGTGATGATGCACCTGCTGCCGCAGCAACTGGACAAGGTGCGCTACGTGGCCACCATCAATATGTTCTTCCTGCTGACCAACGCCCTGAAACTGATCCCCTACACCGCCCTCGGGCAGTTCACGGCGGACAACCTGCTGATGAGCCTGGCGCTCGCGCCGATCGTGCCACTCGGGGTCTACAGCGGCCTGTGGCTGCAGTCGCGCATCAACCACACCTGGTTCTACCGCATTGCCCGCCTGGGCATGCTGCTGGCCGGCATCCAGCTGATCTGGAACAACATCTGAGCAGCGAACGGGAGCCGTCATGAGCCGAGCCGATCTTCACCAGCAACGTGCCGCCGATGCCGAAGCGGAGGCCCGGCGCCTGCTGGCCGAACGTGACGCCATGGGGCCGCGCTGGCTGCCCTGGGTGGCCGGCGAACTGTACTGCCTGAGCCCCGCGCCCTATGCCGCAATGGTGCGGCGCGAACTGGAACGGCTGAGTACGAACAGCCCCTGATCATGACCGCTGGGGATTTGCAGGGTGTCAGGAACGCGCGAACAGACTAAAATCCGCCACCAACTTTGTCATGCCGGCTTTCGGCGGGTGCCTGCCCTCGGGTTTGCACCGCCGCAGAGCCAGGCCATCGACCCCCTACCGACCCGCACAGATCGAGAGAACGAGCATGGGCGCACAGTGGAAAGCCAAACCTAAAGAAGCCGCGGCCAACGCCAGGGGCAAGATTTTCGGCCGTCTGGTGAAGGAAATCATGCTCGCTGCGCGCAATGGCGCCGACCCGGACATGAACCCCAAACTGCGCCTGGCCGTGCATCAGGCCAAGAAAGCCTCGATGCCGAAGGACACCCTGGACCGTGCCATCAAGAAGGGCGCGGGCCTGACCGGCGAGACCGTCAACTTCGAGCGCACCACCTACGAGGGCTTTGCCCCGCATCAGGTACCGGTGATCGTCGAGTGCCTGACCGATAACATCAACCGCACCGTTGCCGAAATCCGCGTGCTGTTCCGCAAGGGCCAGATGGGCGCCAGCGGTTCGGTGACCTGGGACTTCAACCACGTGGGCATGATCGAAGCCTCCGGCGAAAACGATGCCGACCCGGAAATGGCCGCCATCGAAGCCGGCGCCCAGGACTTCGAACCATCCGATGAAGGCGACACCCTGTTCGTCACCGACCCGACCGACCTCGACGCCGTATGCCGGGCTCTGCCGGAGCAGGGTTTCACCGTCAACTCGGCCAAGCTCGGCTACATGCCGAAGAACCCGGTCAGCGGCCTGAGCGCCGAACAGCTGGAAGAAGTCGAAGCCTTCCTCGAAGGCCTCGACGGCCACGACGACGTGCAGAACGTCTACGTCGGCCTCGCCGGCTGACACGTGGCAACGCCCTGGCGGCCTGCGGGCCGCCAGGTGTGCATTTGTGGACATTGATCACACGCCATCTGGCGTGATGGCGTTACAATGGCCAGCTGCCGTGTCGCCGCCTTCGAAACAGGTGACACCGCACGCATACATGGATGTAGTCACTCAGGAGTTTCACCGTGCATAAGTTCTTTACCCTCGCCGCGTGCCTGTTGCTGGGCGCCTGCGCCAGCAATCAACAAGCGGTCTATGAGCAATCCGTCCAGGCGGGTACCAGTCCGATCGCCAAGAGCGCCCTCGAAGCCATCCACAATGCCGAGGCGATCCCGCTGCCGGTCAATCCGGGCCTGCTGGCGCCACGCTGGAGCATCGACGCGGACCAACCGCGCATGGACTTCGGCAGCTCCATCTCCAATTACCGGGTGTTCTCCCTCGATCTGAAAAAGGGCGAGCGCTACACGCTGAACGTCAACTCGCTGTGCAACGACGCCTGCCTGGGCATCAATAAGTTCGCCCTCAAGCCACGCGCTCTGCTGCTTGATGCCTATGGCGCAGTGATCGCCAGCAAGCCATCGCGCACCTCCGCCGTGGTCGGCGTGGTAAGCATGGGCTGGGATGGCGAGGCGCCGGAAGACGGCACCTACTACCTGCTGGTGGCGGCAGACAACGAAGATGTCGGCAAGACCATCGTGATCGACGACGTGTGGGTCAACAACTCGCCGTTGATGGCAGTCAAGGTCGGCATGAACAGCGCTCCGTTCGGCAAGATCAGTGCATTCTCCAGCACCAACTGACGCCTCGCGCACCACCCTCGGAATCGCCGCGGCCTGCCTGTTCGACAGCGCAGGCCGTTTGCTGCTGGTGCGCAAACGCGGCACCCGGGCCTGGATGCTGCCCGGCGGCAAGCTGGAGCCCGGCGAAGATGCCCTGACCGCCCTCACCCGCGAACTGCAGGAAGAACTGCACCTGCAACTGCCCGCGGACGCCCTGGGCTGGCTTGGCCGCTTCCAGGCCGTGGCGGCCAACGAGGCCGACACCTGGATCGACGCCCAGGTCTTTCACGCCCACCTGCCCCACCCCGTGCACGCCGCCGCTGAACTGGAAGCGCTCAGTTGGCTGGATCTGCACGCCGAGCAACCCGCCAATCTGGCCCCGCTGCTGCGCGAACAGGTGCTGCCCCGCCTCACCGATAGCCACTATCGAGCCGAATGATTTCTACCTGAGCCTGCCGCCCTCTAGCCTGTGCGTACTCCATCAACGCCCTCGCCTACAGGTGCCCAGATGCAACGCTCAATCGCCCTTACCCTCGCTGCTTTCGCCCTCGTCCTCACTGGCTGTGCCAGTCAGCCCGAGCCTTACGAACGTCCGTACACCGACGCCGAAATCAAGCAGTTCGCCCTGGAAATGCTCAGCCGCAGCAACCTCTCCTATGAAGATTACGAGAAGGTCCGCAACGCCCTGATGAAGCCATCGCACCGTATGTCGAACGCTATCCGTGACGTCGAACCGCAGGAACCGGCGGGCGCACGCCGCGGCTGATCGCTTGCGTCACGTCTGATCCGCTGGGAGCAGTTTCGGCTGCGACGGCTCGCTGTAGGCTCAAGGGCCTATCGCCGCTGAAGCGCCTCCCACGGATATACATTTCCGTACACTCCACCACACACGTGGGAGGGGCTTTAGCCGCGACGGCTCACCGCTGGCTCAAGGCCCATCACCGCTGAAGCGCCTCCCACGGACATGCCATTCCGCACACTCCACATATTCACAGCCATGACGAATGTGGGAGGGGCTTTAGCCGCGACGGCTCGCCGCTGGCTCAAGGCCTGTCGCCGCTGAAGCGCCTCCCACAGAAGTACTGCCCTTACCGAAAACGTTTCTTATCTACCGTGCGCTCTATTGATCCGGAGCAAGGTACCGTGCGCTGGAAACCGTAGCCTGTGACGTCTAACCCACCGTCACTGCGAGGTTCCCATGAGCATCACGTCCGCCGGCATCTGCGAGGCTGCCGATCAGTTGCAGGGCTTTGTCGGCTTCAATGCCAAGACCGGCCAGTACATCGTGCGTTTCAGTGAGGATTCGTTCGGCCTGGATGTGCCGGAGGGTCGCATCACGCCGACCTGCGAATTCGTCTGGCAGGCCCAGTCCGACAACCTGATGAACCTCAAGCGCGAGCGCATCCAGCTGTTGCTCGACCTGCGCATCGACGAACGCCTGAACATCAGCGAGCCGTTGCGGGTGTACATGCGCCGCCAGGACCTGCCGGAAATCAGCGCTGAACGCCGCTTGCTGGATGTTTGAGCGTGCGCACCTGAAGGCGCGCAACATCACGTCAGCGGCTATGCGCTAGAGCAGGACGCTCACCGCCGCGCCGCCGACCACCAGCACCAGCAGCAGCGCCAGCAACCACAGCCGTCCATTGCCAGCCGCCTTGGCCGGGCTACGTGCCGGGTTGGCGGTAGCCGTTGCACGCAACGGATTGGCCGCACTGACCTGCGGTTTCGGTGCAGGCGGTGCCGCGGGCTTGATCGGCTTGGGCACGTCCACCGCGCGCATGAACACCGTGGCGTCCTCGTCCACCACAGGGGCCGCCTCGGTTTTCGGGCCTATCACCAGCAAGGTGACCGAGCCCATCTTCAACTGGTCACCCGGCTGCAGTACCGCCATGCCGACCTTCTGCTGGTTGACCAGCACGCCGTTGGCCGACGCCAGGTCCTTGACCTCCAGCACGTCGCCCTTGAGGAAGAACTCGCAGTGACGGCGTGACAGCTCCATGTCGCTGAAGCACAGCTCGCACTTCACCGAGCGGCCGAAGGTCATCGAGCCGCTGATGTGGAATTTCTTGCCCTCGTGCTCGCCCTTGATCACCTGCAGGAACCAGCGATTAGCCGCGCCGGCCTTGGCCTTGCTCTTGGCCGGGTCAACGAACACCAGCTCCACACCGCCCAGGCGCACCCGGTCATCGGCACGAATCTGGAAGCGCGCACCGATTCGCTCGTCGTTGACGAAGGTGCCGGCCGGGCTGCCGAAGTCGGTCAGGTAATAGAAGCCGTGGTCCTGGCGAATTTCCGCGTGGAAAGGACCAATGTCGGCGTCCTCCAGGACCAGGCTGTTGCGGCTGTCCTGGCCGATGGTGAAGCGTTCGTCCACCAGCCAGATCGGCGCCTGGCGGTTGTCGCTGAAATGAATCCTGAGCATGTCGGCCTGTACCTCGGGTCAGAAGCTTGGGGTGGAGCGGGAGCGTGCCCGCACCACTCAGTTACTGAAAAATGTTGTCCCACAGACGCTTGATCGTATTCGGCTCCGACCCGCCACGCGGTTTGCCGGCCGGCGCGCGCGGCGCCTGAGCGAGCCGCACGCGCCGCTCATGGTCGTCGAGTCGTGCCAGCAGGTTCTCATTGGCGGGGGCGACTTCCAGACCCTGCTTGATGTATTCCAGGGCCAGGGCGTGCTCGCGGCGGGCGTAGGCCTGCTCGCTGAGCTCGACGAAGCGCTGCGCAACCCGGTCGAGCCCGGCCAGGGCCAGCAGGTTGTCCGGCTCCCAGGCCAGGACCTGGCGGAAGTAGAAGGTCGCACTGTCGTCCTCGGGCAACAGCAGGCGCTCCTCGGCGATGCGCTGCTCGGCCAGGGCCAGGTAATCGACGATACGCGCCTGCAGGATGCGATTGAGGCCATCCACCGCCTGGGCATTGTCAGCATCCAGGCTGAGCACCTGGCGGAAGTAGTAGTCGGCATTGTCCTGGGGCGGTTCCAGCAACTGCCCTTCTCCCAGGCGCTGTTCGCCCAGCGCCAGGTAATCGCTGATGCGCACCTGCTGATAGCCGTAGTAGCCACCGCCGCCGATGCCCAGCACCAGCAGGACCGCCAGCAGGCCCCAGACCAGGGGGCGCGAGCCGTTGCGCGCCGCGCGGGCCGGTTTGGCCTTGATCTTGATGGCGGGCGCCAGGCGCGTGCTGTCGACATCCTGCTCACGCAGTTCGTCTAGGCTGGCGAGCAGAATGTTGCAGTCGGCAAAGCGCTCGTCCGGGTCCTTGGCCAGCATGCGGTCGAGCAGCCACTGGTACTCGCCCAGGTGCGCCGGCAGCGGCGGTACCTCCAGCTGCACGTGATTCATCACGGTCTGGGTGTAGTTCTCGCCGCGGAACGGGTTGGTGCCGGTAAGCATTTCCAGCAGGATCACGCCCAGGCTGTAGATGTCGCTGCGCGCATCCAGCGGCTGGCACTGCGCCTGTTCGGGGCTGCTGTAGGCCGGGCTGCCGACAGCGATGCCGAACTGGGTCAGGTCCTGGTCCAGGCTGACTTCCTTGGCCACGCCAAAATCGGTGATGACCGCCGTGCCGTCATCCCGGAACAAGATGTTGGCCGGCTTGATATCGCGGTGCACCAGGCCCTTGCCGTGGACCACCGCCAGGCCGCTGGCCACCTGCTGCACCACACGCAGCGCCTGCTGCGGCTCGAAGACTTCACCCTTGTGCTGCGCCAGGTCGCCCCCAGGCACGAACTCCATGGCCAGGTAGTAGCGGCCGTCGGCCAGGCGGTCGATGTCGTGGATGGTGATGATCGAGGGGTGATGCAGGGAGGCGACGATGTGGCCTTCCTTGATGAAACGCTGGCTGAATGCCTCATCGTCGGCGCTGAGCAACACTTTCACCGCGACCTTGCGGTGGAGTGATTCCTGGGTGGCAAGGTAGACCTCGGCCATTCCGCCCTTACCCAGGCGCCCATGAATGCGGTAACCCGGAATCTCGATCAAGCGTTCAGTCATAGGAGGGGCACGTCGGATCAGGAGTGTTTGAGGGGTTTCAACAGTTTGCTGAGAAAGCCTCGGGGGCGGGCGTCGACCGGTGGATCGGTCAGGGCACGGCCAAGGACGATGCAGGAAATATTGTCTCTGCCGCCCATCTGATTTGCCAGTGCTATCAACTGCTCGACCACCGCTTCCAGGGTATCGGCCGTCGTGCACAGTTGCTGGATTTGCTCGTCCAGCAATTCGCCGGTGAGGCCGTCGCTGCACAGGAGCAGGAGTTCGTGGGTGCCCAGGCTACCGCTGACCAGGCCGACATCGAGGCGCTGGTCGTCGCGCCCCAGGCACTGGAAGATGACATTGCGCTGCGGGTGGTGGCGCGCCTCTTCACGGCTCATCTCGCCAGCATCGACCATCGCCTGCACCCAACTGTGGTCGTGGGTCAGTTGTTCGATGTAGGCAGCGCTGATCCGGTAGGCACGGCTGTCGCCGATCCAGGCGACCTGGAAGTCCGACGCACTGAACCGCGCCGCCACCAGGGTCGTGCCCATGCCGCGCCCTTGTTGTTCGGCGGCAGCCAGCACCGCGCGGTTGGCCGCATGCACCGCCTCGACCAGCCCTTCGCCAGCCGCGCAGGCGACCTCCAGGGTCTGCAGGGCAAGAGCGCTGGCCACCTCCCCGTGTTCGTGCCCGCCCATGCCATCGGCAAGTGCCCATAACTGCAATTCGGGGCGGCAGAGAATGGCATCTTCGTTGTGGGTGCGAACCTCGCCCGCCACGCTGTGGGCGGCATAGACCAGGTTTTCTTCAACGGGCATCGTCGACATGTTGCGGGCTGACCTTGTGAATCACGGGGGCATTGCTGCACGCATGATGCGTCCACCGTCAGCAACTGTCATCGGCCCGCCGCGCTTTTGCCGTGAACTGTTAACCAGTCGATCCCTGACGATCGGTCCGTGCCGAGAAAACGCAGAATGCCCGCTGCCCAGCTATGCTCAATCACAGCGGACTGGCGGGCTCACAGGGCCCGGGAGGTGACGATGGCCAAGCAAACCTGACCTGCAAAGGCGATCTCAATCCAGCGAATCCGAGGTGACGACCATGAGCAAGAGTCTCGACGCGAAGAAACAGGCCAAGAAGAAACCCCTGAAAACCGCCCACGAAAAACGCATGGCCAAGCGCGACAAGCGCACGGGCACCACCCTGCTCGGTAGCCACGCAGCCGAGTAGGCACCCCCAGGCCCGGCGCCAGCTGATCGAGTGACGTCGGGCCCCTCATCCTCTGCCTGGCAGTGCGCGCTGAAACTGGCCGAGGTTCAGTGCGAGGAAGTACCCACGGAGCTCTTCCCGGAGCTCTTCCCGGAGCTATTCCCGACGCTGTTCACCGCGCTCTGCACAGTACTCGTTACAGCACTGCGGCTGTGCGCCCCGAAGCGTTTGAACAACTCCACCAGCATCTGCTCCAGCAACGGATCCGCCTGCGCCAACGCCAGCTGGTTACCGCCGCTGAAGCCAGGCGCGACCGTGGGCTTGCGCGCCAGCCACTGGCCGATCAGCTCATCGAACGCATCGGCACTGGCATAGGCCTCCGTCGCGACCACCTGCTGCGGGTAGTCCACCGAGAATGCCGGGTAGCTGTCCGTCGGGTCCTGCGTATAGGCCTGGAGCAGCGGCGACTCAGCCATCTCCGGCTCGCCCATCAGGTGCTGCATGCGTTCCAGCTGGTAGTGCTCAATGGCCGTGTGCCGGTCCGCCACACGGGCAATCGCCGCCTGGCGCTCTTCGGGATAACCGGCGGCGGCCTTGAGCGCGATCAGCATCAACTCGGCCGTGCCGTAACCCGGCACGGTCTTGGCGTGATAGGGCTGGGTCAGGTCCTGCATGTAATGCAGCGCCCAACCGAGAAAGCGGTAACCCCAGTAGTCGTGGCCGCCGGCCAGGGCCAGCCGCGCCAGGCCGGTGTACTGGTAGACGCGCCAATGCGGCAGGGTTCGACGCAGGTACGGCGCGGCCTGAAACACCACCGCCGGCTCGTGGTAGTAACCGATATGAAAAGGGGCCTGGGAGGAGTACTCGAAGCGCGCGTCGCCAAACGGCTGCTCGCCAAAGTTGTACTGCCCGCCGACCGCACCGGGGTTGTCGCTGAACAGGTTGATGTCATGGCCATAGTCCGGCTCATCCGCCGCACTGCTCAGCACCTGCACGGCACTCACCGCGTCCCCCGGCTGCAGGGCCAGGTAGTGCCAGTGGCTCCAGGGCCCGAGCTTGCGAAACACCAGCACCTGCTCGGCAGCCAGGCGCACCCGCCCCTCATCGGTCTGTCCCGGCAGTTGCTGCACGAAGCCCGCCAGGCGAATCTCCGGATTGACGCGCAAGGCGTGGAGGAACGCGCTGCGGCGGTTCTCCGCAGTCGTGGCGCCGGCACTGAAACGCAGGGCATCCGGACGCGTCGGGTAGTCCGGGAAGTGCCCGCGGGCGAAGTCTTCCTGCTCATCCAGCAGCGCTTCGATGGCGGGTGCCTGGGCGTCTAGAAAAGCCTCCAGCGGCTCATAGTTCAGGGTGCGCTGCAGCTCCGGCAACCCCTGTAACGCCAGTTGGCTGCCCAGCGAATGATTGGACCAGGCCAACGCACTCAGCGGCTGGCAGACCAGACCGCAGGCAGATAACAACACGAGCAATGGCTTCACAGGGGACCCCAACAGCGATGGCAGTACAAAGGAGCAGCCTAACGCCAACCCGGCAACCTGGCACTGTCGTAACAAGTCAGCCTATTCACCAATCAGGCAACTCTGCGTGTTTTCGGCATTCCCTTCCCCGAGAGGACGGCGAACAACGAAACCGGTAGGCAAGGTGATGACCTCAACGAGACAAACCAGGCGAAACCCCTGAAAATCGCCCGACCTGTTCCCCCATTATCCACCATCGCTCCGACCCGTCTTCAGCATGATCTACCGCCCTCTTCCGGCCACGCTCAAACCACTGGCCGACAAGTTCTACCGCACACACCGTTCGCCCATGCGCGCACGGCATGACGACACCGTATGGGTCGCCCAGCAGGACGATATTCGGGCGGCGCTGTGCCTGGCGCCCATTGACGATGGGCAGTGGCTGACCAGCCTGTTCGTTGCGCCTGAATACCGCGAGCAAGGCCTGGCGCGCCACCTGATGGCATCAGCCCTGGACAGCAATAACGGGCCGACCTGGCTGTTCTGTCATCCGGATCTGGCAGCGTTCTACCAGCACCTCGGTTTTGCACCAACGTCCCAATTACCGGGCGTTCTGGCCCAGCGGCTAAGCCGTTATCAGTGCAACAAAAACCTGATCGCCCTGTCAGCATGACTAATGGCAGCCGCCAATGAACGGTGAAACAGGCCGGTTATTCATCGGCGTGGCATAAATACTGGCATTTTGCCCATTTACCACCCTTGCCAGGGTCAGGCAAAGCTCTGCATGCTAGCTGGCATAACAATAACGGGGACCGGTAGAGGCTATGTTCGGCGCTCGACTACTCAAACGCCTGCGCAAGGATTTCCAGCTGTCCATCATCACCCTGATGGGGTTGATCGGCGTGCTTGGGATATCGCCCTACGCGGTGTACCGAGCTCTGGAAGGCAATTATCTGGTCAGCGTTGCCGATACGGTCATCGTGCTGTCGACCATGGCCGCCGTGAGCTATGCCTGGCGTACCGGGGACACGGTCAAACCCGGCGTCTACCTGGCGGTTATCTTCTGTGTCGGCGCGACGCTGATCGCGATCAACCTTGGGGTCAACGGGCTGTTCTGGATCTATCCGCTGATCCTCTTCAACTTCTTCATGGTTTCGCCGGGCAAGGCCCTGCTGGCCACCGCCCTGGTGATGCTCAGCCTGGCGGTGCATGCCGTGGTGGTGCCTGGCTCGGTGTTCGAAAGCGCCTACCAGATGGTGTCGTTCCTGGTGACCGGCCTGATGGCCAGCGTGCTGACCTTTATCTTCGCCTACCGCACCAGCAGCCAGCGCGAGCAGCTGCAATTGCTGGCCAGCCAGGACCCGCTGACCGGAACGCGCAACCGCCGGGCGATGAATGAAGAATTGAAGATCGCCATGTCCAGTCATCGCCGCCATGGCAACCCCTACGCCCTATTGTTGATGGACCTGGATCACTTCAAACAGATCAATGACCGCTTCGGCCACCAGGTGGGTGACCAGGTGCTGATTGCGTTCGCCAACCTGATCAGGAGCGCCTCGCGCCAGGAAGATCGGCTGTTCCGCTTCGGTGGCGAAGAATTCCTGCTGCTGATGCCCAACACCGACCGGAACGGCCTGCAGGCCGCCGCCACGCACCTGCAGCAGAGCATTGCCCAGCACCTGAAGAGCCCCGGCGGCCCTGTGACGGTCTCCATGGGTGGTGCCATCCTGCGCCACAGCGAGCATTGGGAAGGCTGGCTGAAACGCGCCGACCTGCACCTTTACGAAGCCAAGAGCGCCGGGCGCAACCGCGTGATCATCGACAAGCCCATCGGTAGTCGCGACAGCGTGGAGCAGCACTGAGCTGATCCCGTTGATTCCTGTCTGAACAGATCCGTTATTCACCTTGTGTTGTCAGGAGAGGCTTTGGGCTTGTCCTGTGGGCGAGGTCGCCCTTGTGATGGCCGAAGAGCTCGCGGGCAAGCCCGCTCCTACAGAGGGGGCCGCGTGAAGGTGCATCAACGCAGGAGCGGGTTTGCCGGCAGGAGTCGCGGGCCGCGGATGCTGTGGGTGGCGAGGTTTTCCCGGGTATCGCTGCGCTCAACCCAGGCTACGGGGATTCGGTACGCGGTAAAGCGGTGGTGTTCAGTTCTCAGGGCCTCAGCCCAGCCCGCTCCGCCCCTGATGTAAACGGTCGCACGCATTGGCGAGCGGTAGAAAGAGCAATAAAAAAGGGCAGCCCGAGGGCTGCCCTTTCTTTGGTACCGGCTCGCGATTAGTGAGCGACGGCTCCGCTGGCACCGAGACCGGTGTGCGAACGGACGAACTGCGGCAGGAAGCGTGCACGTTCATCAGCTGCAGCGGTGGACTTGTCGGTGATCGAGAAGAACCAGATACCGGCAAAGGCCACGATCATCGAGAACAGCGCCGGGTACTCGTACGGGAAGATTGCCTGGGCATTGCCGAGGACCTGTACCCATACGGTTGGGCCGAGCACCATCAGGGTCACTGCGGTGATCAGACCCAGCCAGCCACCGATCATCGCGCCGCGAGTGGTCAGGTTCTTCCAGTACATGCTCAGGAACAGTACCGGGAAGTTGCAGCTGGCCGCGATCGAGAACGCCAGGCCGACCATGAAGGCGATGTTCTGCTTCTCGAACAGGATGCCCAGGCCGATGGCCAGGACGCCCAGTGCCACGGTGGTGATTTTCGAAACGCGCAGCTCGTCTTTCTCGTTGGCCTTGCCCTTCTTGATCACGCTGGCATACAGGTCATGGGACACCGCCGAAGCGCCTGCCAGGGTCAGACCGGCAACCACCGCCAGGATGGTGGCGAAGGCGACTGCCGAGATGAAGCCCAGGAAGATGCTGCCACCTACCGCGTTGGCCAGGTGCACCGCTGCCATGTTGTTGCCGCCCAGCAGAGCGCCGGTGGCGTCCTTGAAGTCCGGGTTGGTGCTGACCAGCAGGATCGCGCCGAAGCCGATGATGAAGGTCAGGATGTAGAAGTAACCGATGAAGCCAGTCGCGTAGAACACCGACTTGCGGGCTTCCTTGGCGTCGGAGACGGTGAAGAAGCGCATGAGGATGTGCGGCAGACCAGCGGTACCGAACATCAGTGCCAGGCCGAGGGAGATCGCCGAAATCGGGTCTTTCACCAGACCGCCCGGGCTCATGATCGCTTCGCCTTTGGCGTGCACTTTCACGGCTTCGGAGAACAGGGTGCCGAAATCGAAGTTGACGTGCTTCATCACCATCAGCGCCATGAACGAGGCACCGGACAGCAGCAGCACAGCCTTGATGATCTGTACCCAGGTGGTGGCCAGCATGCCGCCGAACAGCACGTACATCACCATCAGGATACCGACCAGGATCACGGCGACGTGGTAGTCGAGGCCGAACAGCAGCTCGATGAGCTTGCCGGCACCGACCATCTGCGCGATCAGGTAGAAGGCCACCACGACCAGCGAACCGCTGGCGGACAGGGTACGGATTTCCTTCTGCTTCAGGCGATAGGAGGCCACGTCAGCGAAGGTGTACTTGCCCAGGTTACGCAGGCGTTCGGCGATCAGGAACAGGATCACCGGCCAGCCGACCAGGAAGCCGATCGAGTAGATCAAGCCGTCGTAGCCGGAGGTGAACACCAGGGCGGAAATACCCAGGAACGAGGCCGCCGACATGTAGTCACCGGCAATGGCCAGGCCGTTCTGGAAACCGGAGATGCTGCCACCGGCGGTGTAGAAGTCGGACGTCGAGGTGTTGCGCTTGGACGCCCAGTAAGTGATGCACAGCGTGCCCCCGACGAATGCCAGGAACATCACGATGGCCGAGGTGTTCAACGCCTGGCGTTGTACCTCACCCTCCAGTGCGCCGGCCGCCCACAGCGCAGGCGCGGCGACCATCAATGCGATAAGACCGAACAGACGCGCAATCATTTCTGCACCTCTTCCAGGATCCGCTTGTTCAGTTCATCGAACTCGCCGTTGGCACGGTAGACGTAGATACCGGTAAGCACGAAGGCCGACAGGATCAAACCCACGCCCAGGGGAATGCCCCAGGTGATGGTCGAGTCGGGACTGATTCGGGTACCGAGCAATTCAGGCACGAAGGCGATCAGCAAGATAAAGGCCAAATACAGGCCAAGCATGGTGGCAGACAGAATCCAGGCAAAACTCTCGCGCTTGGAGACAAGCTCCTGAAAGCGTGGACTCTGTTCTATCTGTCGGTAGAGGGTGTCACTCATTTTTATTCTCCTACAGCAAAGGGCGCTGGTGATAGCCACTCTAAATCGCTGGTTTCGGCGCGACAGACGACCTTAGTCGAAGCAACGGGGCATTCGAGACGAAAGTCTAAAGCAGCAGAAACCCGACACTTTCACCCTCACTTGGCGGCCTTGAACGGCCAACGCAGCGGCATCGACGGTTTTCCGACTTGCGACGTGCGGCCCATGCGCAGAGCCCACGGGGGCTACACTGAAAACGTCTGAAACTTCACAGGCCAACACCGGGGGATTTGCGTCACCACACGAAACGAGGTGAACCATGAACCGGCACTACTACATCAGCGACAACCTGGATGATCTGGAATGCGTCGAACGCGAACTGGAAGCCAGCGGCATCAGCACCGACCAGATCCACGTGTTGAGTGAAAACGATGCCGAGGTCGAGCAGCATCGCCTGCACGACGTTCCCTCCGTCATGAAAAAAGACGTGGTCAACACCGGGATGCGCGGCATGGCGATCGGCGTCGGGCTGGCCATTCTGGTACTGGCCACGGCCTACTCCAGCGGCTGGACCAACAGCGCCGCCGGCTGGACGCCGTTCCTGTTCCTGGCGGTCGTCGCCCTGGGTTTCTGCGCCTGGGAAGGCGGATTCCTGGGAATCCAGCAGCCCAACAGCTACTTCAAACGCTTTGAAAGCCAGCTGCACGACGGCAAGCACGTATTTTTCGTGGACGTCGACGATAAGCAGGAAGAGGTGCTGAGGCGCGTGGTCGGCCATCACCCGATGCTGCAGATGGCGGGCACCGGTGAAGCCACGCCGCACTGGATGCTGGTCTGGCAACAGAAATGGCGCCAGTTCCGGCGCATGGTCTGAGGTAGATGACTATGGGGCGCTGGATCAGGCGCCCCTGAATCAGGTTACGCTCAGCGCGTACGCTCGCGCTGGTACGTGCTCCGGCCTGGCGACTGTTCGATCACATGGCCGTTGGGGTACTCGATCGTCTGGCGAATGCCGCCACGGGTTTCGATCGACTGGGTGCCGTACTGGTTGCTCTGACGAGTGTTGGCATCCGGAATGCGCTGACCGCCATACAGATTGTGGCGCTCATGGCGCTCGTACGTCCCGACACTGCCACTGGCACCCGGGCTGACATACGTCTTGGGAATGGCGCGGATCGGCTGCTGAGTCTGCTGGCCGGCCCATACCGGAGCGGCGATCAGTGCCAGCACCAACGCGGCCCCCATTATCCAGTTCGACATGACGGTAACTCCCACTGCAGGGCGAACACACCCTACCGCATCAGGCAACAACGCCAGCACGGCGTTCATCTCGCGGGATGAATGGCAGGCTGGCGTCAGTCGGCAGGGTCACACGTCACGCTACTGTACAGCATTCGTTCTGCTCCGCCTTGCGCTCACCATAGTGGGCCGCCAGGCGCATCACATAGCCGATCTTCAGCAGCGTCGGACCGACGATCGTGCCGGCGTGGGCAACGATCAATTGAACGAGGGTCAGGTGCTGTTCGAGGCCGTAGGCCGCCACCGTACCAACCACCAGCATGACCAGGCCGGCCAGCAGCAATTGATTGGAAACACGGCGGACGTTCTCCAGGCTGCTGAAAAACGTGAGAATAAAATCAAGCATGATGCATCCTCCTGAGTTGGAGAATCGTCGATTCCCCTTGCCTGATCTATTCCACGATCCGTGCCAGTTTATTTTTCCTTTAAAAACAACACATTAAAATCAACATGGTGATAATGACCAAAGCCAAATAAAGTCATTACGACCATAAAAAGTCAAAATAACCAGAAATGAACGGCCTTGAACGGGCGTCATGAGCGACGTCATGGGATGGCGCAGTGCGGCACAGGCAATCCACTCGATATCCGGGGAGCCTCTACCGCAAGGGACGACGAGTCGGATCAAACGATCCGGACGCCAGGCCTGGCGTCCAGCCGATTTATATCAGCGCCTGATCCAGCTCACCGCAGAGGAAGCGGTGCACATAGTTCGAGGCCGGTGCCGAGCGAAGCGTGGCGGGGCTGGACCATTGCTCCAGGCGGCCTTCACGCATGACGCCGATCTGGTCGGCCATGGCGAAGGCTTCATCTTGGTTGTGAGTAACGATGATCGCCGTGTGGTTGGTGGCCTTGATGATGTCGCGCACCTCGCTGGCCAGGCGCTCGCGGGTGTTCACATCCAGGTTGGAGAACGGCTCGTCCAGCAACAGGATCTCGGGCGCCGGGGCCAGGGCTCTGGCCAGAGCGACACGCTGCTGCTGGCCGCCAGACAGTTCATGGGGGTAACGGCTGCCCACATCCGGCAGGCGCACCGCGTCGAGCATCTCCTGCACACGCAGATTGCGAGCCTGCTTGGAGACACCGCGCACACCAAACCCCACGTTCTCGCTGACCGTCAGGTGCGGGAACAGCGCGTAGTCCTGGAACATCATGCCGATCCGCCGATCCTCCGGCGCCACATGCCGGGCGAAGGACGACAGCAACCTGCCGTCCAGGCTCAGCGCCCCTTCGAGCACAGGCTCGAAACCGGCAATGGCCCGGAGGATGGTCGACTTGCCGCAGCCGGACGGCCCGAGCAGGCAACCGACCTGCCCCCGCTCCAGTGCCAGGGAGAAGTCATGGATGACATCCACCAGGCCGCGCGGTGTGTCATAGGCGACCCGAAGGTTCGACAGCTGCAGGTAAGCCTGCTCGGGTGTGGCGCTGTCGCCGGAGTGTCGATCTGAAGCCATAAGTCAGTGTCCGAAAGAAAGTTTTGTGCGCGCCAGCAGCACCACCGGCAGCAAGCCGGCCAGCACAATGGCAAGCGCGGCAATGGCCCCCTCTTCGTAGGAGCCCCGCGACGCCTCGGCATACAACCGCGTCGCCAGCGTATCGAAATCCAGCGGCCGCAACAGCAGGGTTGCCGACAACTCTTTCATGGCATCCACGAACACCAGCAGCGCACTGGCGGCCAGTGCGGGGCGGATCAGCGGCAGGTGGACGCGGCGCAACGTGCCGCCTGGCCGCTCGCCCAGGGTCCGGGCGGCGTGCTCGATGGACGCCGGCACCCGGGTCAACCCGGCCTCGACAGCGCCAATCGGGATGGCCAGGAAACGGATGCAGTAGGCAATGATCAGCAGGCCGATGGAGCCCATCAGGAACAGCTTCTGCGTTCCCAGCAACCCACCGATGGCATTCTCGATCAGCATCACCGGAGTCATCAGGCCAATCGCCAGAACGGTGCCGGGGACCGCATATCCGAGGCTGCCGACGCGGGCGAGCCCTCGGGCAGGCTGGCGCCAGGCGCTTTCACGCAGGGTCCTGCCGGCCCAGGCGATCATCAGGCCGGCACACACCGTAATCACGGTCGCGATGGAGGCCACCAGCAGCGTGTTGTAGAGGCTGCGGATCAGCGCATCGGAAACGCCCTCGACCCGGTTCAGGCGCTCCCAGGCTTCCACCGCCAGGTAGGCGGCCGGCACCAGAAAGCCGATCAGTACCGGGATGAAGCCGAGCGCAAAGGCGAACGCCGCAGCTGGCCCATGTAGCGTGCGCGGGCGCATCGGCTGCATTTTCTGGGTATTGGAGAAACGCTGGCGCTCGCGCCCCTTGCGCTCCATGAGGATCAGACCGACCACAACTACCAGCATGGTCAGCGCGATCTGCGCCGCAGCGGCGAGGTCGGAGCGCGCCGTCCACGCGGTGTACACCGACACCGTGAGGGTTTTCACGCCGAGAAAGCTGGAGGCACCGATGTCGTTCATGGTTTCCAGCAGGGCCAGGCTCAGGCCCACGGCCCAGGCGGGACGCGCCAGCGGCAGCACGATGCGCCGGAACACTTCCCGCCGCTTGGCGCCCAGCGTTCTCGCGGCCTCGATCAGGTTGGCCGCCTGGGTGAGGAACATCGCGCGCATGGTCAGGTAGACATAGGGATAGAGCACGAAACCCAGGATCAGGATGGCGCCGAGCATGTTGCGTACATCAGGCAAGCGGAACTCACGAGGGCTGCTGTAGCCCAGCAACTCGCGCACGATCGACTGCACAGGGCCGATGGGGTGCAGGATGTCCAGGTAGGCGTAGGCCATGATGTAGGTCGGCACGGCCAGGGGCAGCAGCAGCGCCCAGCCGAGAACGGCGCGGCCAGGGAAATCATAGGCTGTCATCAGCCAGGCACTGCCGACGCCGAGCAGCGTGACCACTACCCCGACACCGGCCAGAAGAATCAGCGTGTCGCGCAGGGCGACCGGAATCACGTTGTTCAGCAGGTGTTGCCAGTGTGCGATATCGCCGGCGAAGGCGTGCCAGAGCAACGCCGCGATCGGCGCGACGACCATCAGCACCACCAGCAGCGCCCCGGTGGGTGCCCACAGGCCGCGTACCGCACGGGAAAAACGCAAGGAGTAAAGAGTCATCAGCTACGCAGGTATCGAAGGCGGCCACGGTTACCGGTACAGCCGGCGCCATGATCGCAGATGACGAAACGCCCAACCCCGGCCGACAGGCGACCAGGATCGGGCGTTTCAGACGGTGGCGTCAGTTGTCGAAACCGACCTTGTCCACCAGCTCGCTGGCCTGCTTGCGGTGCTTGGCCACTTCAGCCACGTTCAGCGTGTCCGCCTTCAGCGGGCCCAGTTCGGCGATGACCGGATCCACTGCGACACCCTCTCGAACCGGGTACTCGTAGTTGGCGTTGGCGTAGAGTTTCTGGGCATCGGCAGAGACCAGGTACTCCAGGAACGCGACGGCGTTATCGCGGTTTGGCGCGTTCTTGGCGACCGAGGCGCCGCTGATGTTCACGTGGGTGCCGCCATCGGTGGCGCTGGCGAAGGTCGGACGAATGACCTTGATCGCGTCACCCCAGGAACGGTCTTCGGTCCCCGGCTTGGCGTTCTTCATGTGGCCCACGTAGTAGGCGTTGGCGATACCGAGGTCGCAGATGCCGCCGAGAATGTCCCGGGCAACGTTGCGATCACCACCGGCAGCCGGGCGAGCCAGGTTCTGCTTGACGCCTTCGAGCCAGGTTTGCGTCGCCTCGACACCGTCGTGGGCGATCTTGGCGGCGATCAGCGCGGTGTTGTACGGGTGCTGGCCCGAACGGATGCAGACCTTGCCCTTCCATTTCGGATCGGCCAGATCTTCGTAGGTGAACGAGGTGAGCGGCAGGTCCTTGTCGGCGTACAGCACGCGATCGCGCATGGACAGGGTGAACCACTGGCCATCGGCACCGCGCAGGTTGGCAGGAATAACCTGCTCCAGGGTTTCGGACTTCACCGACTGGGTGACGCCACCCTCGACCAGGTCCATCAGGTTGCCGATATCGACGGTCATCAGCACGTCGGCCGGGGAACGATCACCCTCTGCCTTGACCCGCTCCAGCAGGCCTTCCGCGACGAAGATGGTCTTGACCTGAACGCCACTTTCTTTGGTGTAGGCATCCAGCAGCGGCTGAATCAGCGCCGGCTCGCGGGTGGTGTAGAGATTGAGCTCTTTCGCATAGGCACTTCCGGTCGCGCCGACCGCGGCGGTAACCGCCAGGGCAGTGGCTGCCAGTTGAAGCCCCATAAACTTCTTGGACATATTCTTCTCCTTGTTGAGTCAGTCAGAAACGATAAGCGTCAGCTCGGCAGCACCAGATCCAACCCACTGCCATGCGCGCCCCTGAACTGGAAAAGGGCCGGAAGAGACAGCGGGTTGAAGTTCAAGTTACATCCATTGAACGGCGAATTATAGGCATTCTCGATTAGCCGCGATTTGCCAAATGTGTGTCAAATCATCAGCGATGCAGACACCCTGAATGCTGAGGCGAGCGACGTGCACAAGGGCGACTCGGCACGCTGCTGGCACAAACAAAAAAACCTGCGGGTGCTTTTGTTTTGGCTGGCAGTTAGGCGTCGGGGGAGCTGCCGCATGATCCGTCAGACAGAACGCGATTCGGGCGTATAAAACAAAAAGCCCGCACTAGGCGGGCTCTTCGGATGATCCATGGCACGGTTTGGTGCCGTATGAATCGATGGACTGGTGCCGGAGATAGGAATCGAACCTACGACCTTCGCGTTACGAGTGCGCTGCTCTACCGACTGAGCTACACCGGCGGGGAAGCCAGCATTATTGGATGAGGCCGCCCTGCCGCTCAAGTGGTTTTTGCCGGGCAGCGAGCCCGTCTCTGACTCGATTATTTGCCGACCAGCTCGATGTGATCATCGTGGATCACGATCAGCCCCTGCTTGTACAAACCGCCGATGGCCTTCTTGAAATTACCCTTGCTCGTGCGGAATAGAGCGCTGATGGCCTCGGGGGAGCTCTTGTCGTTCAGCGGCAAGCTGCCGCCTTTGTCACGCAGCGCCGACAGAATCTGCTGATTAAGGCTGGAAGCGGCCTCCTGACCAACCGGTTGCAGGCTCAGGCTGATCTTGCCGTCGGCCCGCAGCTCCTTGATAAAGCCCTTCTCCTGCATGCCACTGCGCACGAACTTGAACAGTTCGTTCTTGTGGATCAGCCCCCAGTGCTTGCCGTTGATGATCGCCTTGAAGCCCATGTCGGTGGCATCGGCCACCAGCAGGTCGACTTCCTGGCCAACCTTGTAAGGCGCCGGGGTCTGGTCAAGGTAACGATCGAGGCGCGCAGTGGCGGTGATGCGCTTGCTGCGCTTGTCGAGGAAGACGTGAACCACGCAATAGTCACCGATCTGCAGCGGACGCTTCTCTTCCGAGTGCGGCAGGAGCAGGTCCTTGGGCAGACCCCAGTCGAGAAACAGGCCAACGCGGTTGATGTCCACGACTTTCAGGCTGGCGAACTCACCGACCTGGACCTTGGGCTTTTCCGTGGTAGCGATCAGCTTGTCATCGCTGTCCAGATAGATGAATACGTTCAGCCAATCGTCTACCTCGGTGTCGATATCCGTGGGGATATAACGCTTGGGCAACAGTATCTCGCCCTCGGCTCCGCCATCGAGATACAGACCGAAGTCGGTATGTTTGACGATCTGCAAGCTATTCATTCGTCCAATTACAGCCATGGTGCCCTACCCTCATTGCAAGGCCGGCATTCTACCTGAGTTGCCAAGCGCTTTCTCGGCGTTGTGCAGCGCCGCCTGGCAAGCGCACCGGCTTGATCCGACCAACGGGCGGCGCTTTTCCAGACCAACCGAAAAACAGGTCACGCCTATGGAAAACAACGGCTTATCCGCGCAGGCCGACATGCCACCGGTCTGAATGAGCAAAGGGTACGTCCCATGGGCAATTGACAGGCACAGTCTTTGCCGGACAGGGACCACCTGGGTCAGGTACAATGGCCGGCCAACTTGATTTTTATATAGGTTATTGGCCGCCATGCGCGTAAAAGCATCCCACAGCAAGCCCAAGCCAGCTCCCGCCGTAGAAACCAGCGCATCGATCGACGCGCAGGTCGCCGCCTTCCTCAAGTCCGGCGGTGAGATCCAGCAGATCGCCAAGGGCGTCAGCGGTCAGGTTTACGGCAGCTCCAAGCAGATCACCATCAGCAAAAAGTAAGCCTCGTTCGGCCCTATAGCGCTTTGCTCGCCTGACCGGAGCGCTAGGCACCTCCCTCTCGTCTGTTTCCCCGCTTACATCCCCTCTTTTAGCCGCCGCCACTGGCGCTTATCGCATTACTGTTTCAAAATTATGTCAAACCGCTCTGCGGCGGGCTCGGCATTGCCGTTGATGATAAATGGCGATTGCCTATGGAGTACTTGTGCGCGCATACAGCCGCTGGCTGCAACACCCGACCGGCACCCTGCTGGCCCTGGGTTTTCTTGTGCTCATCGTCCCCCTGATCAGCCGTTACGCCCTGGGCTGGTCTCACCCTTTCGGATACCTCTCTGACCTCGCCATCGGCAGCCTGCTTCTGGTCGCCCTGCATCAGCGCGCCTGGCTGCTGAGCATTCCCGTCCTGCTGACCTGGTGCCTGTTCACCCTGAGCACCATCGAGCTGGTGAGTGCCGTTGGCCGCATGCCGGAGCCCTCGGATCTCGAGTACCTGGGCGACGCCCAGTTCGTCAGCCATTCCACACAAGGCGGCGGCCTGAGTCACCCCGCAGTGGCGTTGGGGCTGATGGGCGCCTTCGCCCTGTACCTGCTGCTGCGCTGGCGCCAGCCGCGCCAGACCCGACGCCCCCTGGCAGTCGCCTGGCTGCTGATCCCGCTGCTGCTGCTTGGCAGTCATGCGGTCTATCAGTACCGCACGCCCAGCGAAGCCAGCCAGTGGATGCAGTTCAACCTGCCGCACAAATTGCTGGCGGAAAGCCTGAGCTCCGTCCAGCTGCACTTCGATGACTGGCAGGCCGGCGGCAAGCCCGCCAGCCCGCCTGACATCAGCCCGTTCAACCAGCTGGACCTCAGCGGCACGCCCTTGCTGGCCGACCCAGGCAAGGCGCGCAACGTTCTGATCATCACCCTGGAAGGCATTCCAGGTGCGTACCTCGCCGCCAGCCGCAAGGCCATCGGCAGTGGCTATGACGAGTCGCTGATGCCACGCCTGAGCCAATGGGCCGAGCGCGGGATGCTGACACCGGATTACGTGCTGCACAGCCACCAGACCATCCGTGGCCTGTACGCCATGCTGTGTGGCGACTACAGCAAGCTCGACTCCGGCACGCCGAAAGGAATCGAGCTGCTGAACAACCCCGAGCGCAGCGAGCTCTGCCTGCCCGCGCAACTGCGCGAGCATGGCTTCAGCACCCATTACCTGCAGGGCGCGGGCCTACGGTTCATGGCCAAAGACCAGATCATGCCCCGCATGGGTTTCGACAAGACCCTCGGCCGCAGCTGGTTCAAGAAGAAGCCGTACCTGGAATTCCCCTGGGGCATGGACGACAAGGCGTTCTTCGAGGGCGCCCTGGGCTACGTGAAACAACTGCGCCAGCAGAAGAAACCGTGGATGCTCACCTTGCTGACCGTCGGCACCCACCAGCCCTACTCCGCCCCGGCGGATTACCTGAAGCGCTATCCCAACGCCAAGCAGGCAGCGATTGCCTACCTCGATGATGCCGTGGCGGATTTCCTCGCATCCCTGGAAAAACAGGGCGTCCTGAAGGACACCCTGGTGCTGGTCACGTCGGACGAATCCCACGGGCTGGAGAACGTTCGCCTGGCCTCCGCCTGGGGTTTCAACATCATGCTGGCCCCCGAACAGGAAAAACTGCCGTTCATCAAGGATGGGGTCTACGGCCATGTCGACCTGGCGGCCTCGGTGCTGGACTACTTCGCCCTGACGGTTCCGGAAGGCATTGCCGGGCGCTCGCTGCTGCGCAGCTACGACAGCGGCCGCGCGATGATGTCGTACACCAACGGCCTGCTGCGTCAGCACGATGGCCAAAGCACCTTCACCGAGTGTGATTTCCAGCAGGTCTGCCGGCAGTACAGCAGCCCTGGCTTCATCGCCAACCGAGCCGACTATGTAGGCCGCGTCAGCGGCCGCGAAGCGCGCCTGGTCAGCCAGCGCGCCACCCTGCTCGACCAGTCGCTGAACAGTGGGCCGCTCGGTCAGCAGTATCAGTTCGCCAACCGTGAACGCATCCTGCTCAAACCGAAGGTGAGTGACGACTGGGCGGATAACCTGGTGGGTGCGCAGTACCTGGAGCTGCCGTCAGGCACGCAGACCACCGTTACCCTGAAGATTCGTGCAGTGCGCATGAGCGCCGACGGCGCGAGCCTGCAGCTGAAGACCAAGGAATTCGACCGCGACGTGGCGCTGCCGATTCCTGAGCTGCCCCGGCTGATGCCGGGCAAGCCCGTGGAGATGAGCTTCAGCTTCGACAACCTCGACGCCCGCAAGGCCTTCTCCTTCCACCTGCTCGGCCAAGGCCGCGGGGCTATCGAGATCGTCGATTTCAGCGTGGTCAGCAAGCCGCTGGAAACCGACTTGCTGGCGGCGCAGAACGAAGACGCCGAGGAACTGCCTCAGTAAGCCTTTACTGCTGCAGGCCTACACGCAGCAACTGACCGCGGGGCGTATCGGTCAGCACGTAGAGGAAGCCGTCCGGCCCCTGCCGCACGTCGCGAATCCGGGCGCTGAAATCCAGACGCTCCTCATGGGTGATCTGATCGCCCTCCAGCTCCAGGCGAATCAACGCCTGCCCGGACAAGGCACCGATGAACAGGTTGTGCTGCCAGGCCTTGAAGCGCTCGGCGTCGTAGAACGCCATGCCGCTGATCGCCGGCGACTTCTCCCAGACATGGTGCGGCGGTTCTGTACCTTCGACGGTTTCGCCCTGGGCCTCGGGAATTGCCAGCATCGAATAATTCACGCCATGGGTCGCCAGGGGCCAGCCGTAGTTCTTGCCGGCTTGCGGGATGTTGATTTCGTCGCCGCCGCGTGGCCCGTGTTCATGGGTCCAGAGACGCCCGCTCCAGGGATTGAGCGCCGCACCCTGCTGGTTGCGGTGGCCATAGGACCAGATTTCCGGGCGCGCGCCCTGCTGGTCCACGAAAGGGTTGTCGCTCGGCACCTTGCCATCGGGATGCAGGCGCACCACCTTGCCCTGCAATTTATCGAGGTCCTGAGACGTCGGGCGGTGGTTGTTTTCACCGAGGGCGATAAACAGATACCCCTCGCGATCGAACACCAGGCGCGAGCCGAAATGCACGCCGGTAGACAGCTTGGGCATCTGCTGGAAGATCACTTCGAAGCCTTCCAGACGGCGGTTGTCGGCCGACAGCTTGCCACGCCCGACCGTGGTGCCCGCCTGCTCGTCGTCACCGGCTTCGGCATAGGACAGGTAGACCAGGCGATCCGTGGCGAAATCCGGCGACAGCACCACGTCCAGCAAACCGCCCTGGCCCTTGGCATACACCTGCGGAACGCCGGCAATCGGTTCGGACAGCTCACCCTGCAGGCCGACCAGGCGCAGTCGGCCCGGACGCTCGGTCAACAGCACACCCTGCTCGTTCGGCAGGAACGCCATGCCCCAGGGATGCTCCAATCCCTCCAGCACCGACGACACCTGTACGGTGCCACGCTCGCTGGAAAGGGTTCGTTCCTCGGCCACGAGCGATGAAGTTGCCAGGGCAGCGGCAAGCCCCAGAGCCGGTAACAGGTGGGTATTCGACATCGAAGGTTCCTCGCAATGACGGCAGATCGGCATAGCGCCTGATAGTGCTACAGCAGTGGCCGCTTTTCAGCCCTGCGACCATTACCGTACATGTCAGAAGGCGTCTGGCCCGGCGCCTTCAGTAAACCGCGTAGCGGCGTTCGATGGCCTCGTACTCGCCACTCGCGCGAACGCTCAACAGACCCTGATTGAAGCGATCACGCTGTTTGGCCAGGCGAAAACCGACCTGGTACGCCGTCAGCGGAAACACCGGATAGACCGTCAGCGCCTGGCTGACATCGACCTGGGTGTACACCTCCCGGTTGAAGTAACGCAGGATGCGCAGATCGCCGACCACTACGTCGATCCGACCGCTGTAGAGCAGGCGATTGCGCGCGATCTGGTGTGCTTCCTCGCGGTAGTTCGGGTTGCGTTCGCTCATCGCCTGGAACTCATTGCCCAACAGATAGCGGGCCCGCTGGAAGGCGCTGACCGAATGGGCCTCAAGGTCAGCGATACGCTCGATCTTCAGGTGCCGCGCCTTCAACGCCACCGCCACGTTCTGGTAATGGATATGCGGCATCGAGTAATAGGCCTCGACGCCGCTGAACTCATTGGTGGGTGCAATGGCATCGATCTCGCCGCGCCGTAGCATCAGATGCAGGCGTTCGAGCGGGAGGTAATGGATTTCCGGCGAATAGCCGGCCGAACGCGCAGCCGCGACAACGATGTCGTACTCCAGGCCCTTCGCTTCCCCCTCGAAAATATACGGCGGCTTGTGGGTTCCAAACCCTATACGCAGCGTCTCTGCCCCCGCCGTCAGGCTGGCCAGGCACAACACTGCTACACCGATCCATCTCATGCCTGCTCCTTCCACTCGACTCCAGGCAGAATAGCGCGCCCCGGGGGCGCTTCCCATGCCTATCCGCCCCCATCCATCGACTGAACAACGGCCGCCGCTTCGAGTCAGAGCAACGTCAGCCCTGTGCACAGGTAACTACCAGCATGCCCTTCACCCGCCCGCTCCTCGCCGCCATCCTGGCTACCTCCGCCTTCGGGAGCGCCTACGCCGACGACGCCCTGCGCCTGAGCAACCTCAAGCGCTGCGGTGACCTTCTCGTTGCCGAGACCCTGACCTTCTGCCTCGACACCCGAGGCCTGGGCAGCGGCCCGCTGGACGTGAAGCTGGGCGGTAAAAGCCTGCCGGAATCCACCTTCACCCATGAAGGGCAGAAGGTGCGCCTTACGTTGAAGCGCAAGGAGCACCGCAGCGGCCCGCTGTGGCTGGAGCAGGACGGCAAGCCGAGCAATCCGGTGTGGCTGACGCTCAACGGCAGCCATGTACTGGCCGCGACGCAGAAGGAAGTGACCAAGAACATGGACGGGCTGACCACCTACATCGACCTGGTCAGCCTGATCATCGAGGAAGACGCCGACGGCCTGGAGGTCTCGCGCAAGCTGGCGAAGAAATACGATGCCCAGGTGGTGGGCGCCATTCCGCCGCTCAATACCTACCAGTTGCGCCTGCCGGCGAAAAACCTCATCGAGCGCGACGCCATGGTGCTGCGCCTGGGCAGCGAAATCAGCGTGGATGCCGTGGTGGTCGAAGAATCGTCCGCCGAGGAAAACGAAAGCACGCCGACCCAGCTGGACAAGACCCCGAACGAAAACGAATGGGCCGCCAACCGTTTCCTCGACGCGGTGAACTATTACCAGCGGCGTATCCCGTCGAAAGCCTCGCCGATTCCCACCACACCGGTGCGCATCGGCATCATCGAGCGCAACGTCGACTTCGACACCGCCGACTTCAATGACTACCTGGGGGATGCGCCACGCTCGGCGAAAAACACCCCACACACCCGCGTCTATGCCCGTGACGCCGAGCAGCCCGACGGCCACGGCACCACCGTCTCCGGCATCCTCGCGGCACGCTGGGACAAAGGCGGCAATACCGGTTTCCTGCGCGGGCTGGACGGTGCCGGCCCTGGCTTCGAGGTGATCGTCGAACGCAACTCCGACGCGGGCATCACCGCCAACATCGCCGCCTCGGTCAACCTGGTCGAAGACGGTGTGCGGGTACTCAACTGGAGCTGGGGTATCCACCGTATTGGCGCCAGGAACATCAAGGGCGACGAAATCGACTCGCTGGTGCGCTCCGGCCTGGCCATGAGCGGCTACGAAGAACTGCTGGAAGAATTCTTCCTGTGGCTGCGCCGCGAACACCCGGACGTGGTGGTGGTCAACTCGGCCGGCAACGGCTCATCGTTCTCCGGGGCCGACGAGTACCGCCTGCCCTCCTCCTTCGTCACCGACCAGTTGCTGGTGGTAGGCGGCCACCAGCGCAGCGAGCGCGAGGATGTCTCGGTGGATGACCCGGCCTACGTGGTCAAGCGCAACTCCTCCAACATCGACACCCGGGTCGACATCAGCGCGGCCGCCTGTGCCCGAGCCTCGACCCTGAAGGAAGATGAACAGGGCGACACCCACTGCGGCACCTCCTACGCCACGCCAATGGTCACCGGCATCGTCGCCGGGCTGCTGTCGATCAACCCGGAGCTGAAACCGGAACAGCTGCGCATGCTGCTGCGCCGCAGCGCCATGACCCTGGGCGAGGAATTCGACTTCGAGCCCACGGATGCCGAAGACCTCACCGCACCAATCCTGCCGTCGGAGCGCAACTTCGAGCTGAACAACCCGGACATCGGCCTCTCCGCCCGCCTGGACATGCAGAAAGCCCTGGACCTGGCCGTGAAGAGTCGCGATCGGGTGCGCTGAGCCGTACCGATCACCGAAATCGATAACGCGGGATTCGTCCCGCGACGGCCGCTGCCAGCTAGACTCAACGGCGCACAATTCACCCCCTTCGCCATTGGAGAACCCCCATGCTCAAAGCCGAATACCAGCACCGTGGTCCTGTCCCGCAGGACGTCATCGAAGCGGTCGAACTGACACTGGCAGAGCCGGCCCAGGGCGAAGTGCGGGTCAAGGTCGAAGCCGCCCCCATCAACCCGTCGGACGTACTCACCCTGACCGGTGAATACGGCATGCTGCCGCCGCTGCCAGCCGTGGGCGGCAACGAAGGCGTGGGCCGGGTCGAAGCCCTGGGCCCGGACGTCAGCCACCTCAAGGTCGGCCAACTGGTACTGTTGCCGGTAGGCTGCGGCACCTGGGTCAGCCACCTGAACGCGCCAGCCAACAAACTGATTCCGCTGCCGGAGGCCGATCCGCAGCAACTGGCGATGATGACCGTCAACCCGCCGACCGCCTCGCTGATGCTCAGCGAGTTCGTCGACCTGCAACCGGGTGACTGGGTGATCCAGAACGCCGCCAACTCCGGGGTCGGCAGCTACCTGATCCAATTGGCCAAGCTGCGCGGTTTCAAGACGCTGAACGTGGTGCGCCGCGAATCGGCAGTAGCCGCGGTCGAAGCCGAAGGCGGTGACGTGGTACTCGTCGACGGGCCAGACCTGGCCAAACGGGTCCGTGCGGCCACGGGCAACGCGCCGGTACGCCTGGGCATCGATGCGGTAGGCGGTGACTCCACCGACCACCTGGCCGCCAGCCTCAGCGACGGCGGCGTGCTGGTCAACTACGGCATGATGAGCCGTCAGCCCTGCCAGGTTTCACCGGGCTCCTTCGTGTTCCGCGACGTGACCCTGCGCGGCTTCTGGCTGGCCAAGTGGTTCCGTAACGCAACGCCGGCCGAGCAGATGAAGGTGTTCGGCGAGCTGACCCAGCTCATCGCCAGCGGCAAGCTGCGCACCCGCGTGGCCGCGACCTACGACATCAGCCAGATCAAGGATGCCGTGGCGGCCGCCGCCAGCGGCGAACGTGACGGCAAGATCCTGATCGTGCCGAAATGACGTAAACGAAAAGCCCGCTGAACGCGGGCTTTTTTGTGTCACGAGCGGCGCCGGTCGACCCGGCTCGCCGTTACTCGGCCGCTGGCTTGCGGCGCTTCAGCGGCGCCAGGCCGTCCTGGCTGACCAGCACCGGCGCATCGCTTTTCGGCTTGTTCACGGTGTTGCGTTTGCTCGGGGCTTTGGCCGGTGCTTTCTTGGCCGCGCCCTTCTTCACAGCCTTGCCGTCGACCTTTTTCTTTTTGACGCCTGCCGCCTTGCCGGACGCCTTCAGGTTCTTCGGTCCCTGGTAGGTGCCTTTCAGTTCCTTGATGGTGCGCCGTTCGAAACGCTGCTTGAGGTAGCGCTCGATGCTCGACATCAGGTTCCAGTCGCCGTGGCAGATCAGCGAGATCGCCAGGCCTTCGCCACCGGCACGGCCGGTACGACCGATGCGGTGCACATACTCGTCGCCGGAGCGCGGCATGTCGAAGTTGATCACCAGGTCCAGGCCGTCCACGTCCAGGCCACGGGCGGCGACGTCAGTGGCCACCAGGATCTTCACTGCGCCCTGCTTGAGGCGGTCGATGGCCAGCTTGCGGTCCTTCTGGTCCTTCTCGCCGTGCAGCACGAACACCTTGAATTCCCGGGCGACGAGTTTGCCGTAGAGGCGGTCGGCCTGAACCCGGGTGTTGGTGAAGATGATCGCCTTCTCGTAGGTCTCGTTGGCCAGCAGCCAATCGACCATCTGCTCTTTGTGGTAGTTGTGATCGGCGGTGATGATCTGCTGACGGGTGCCTTCGTTGAGCTGGCTGACCCGGTTGAGCAGCAGGTGCTCGGGGTCCTTCAGGACCTTGCCGATCACTTCGCGCATGGCGTTGCCGCCGGTGGTGGCGGAGAACAGCAGGGTCTGGCGCTGACCGCCGTTACACAGTTCGGCCAGGCGTTGTACGTCTTCGGCGAAGCCCATGTCGAGCATGCGGTCGGCTTCGTCCAGCACCAGCACTTCCACTTCATCCAGCTGCAGGTTGCCGGCGTTGGCGTGCTCGATCAGGCGCCCCGGGGTGCCGATCAGGATATCCACCCGGCGCAGCATCGCGGCCTGCACCTTGAAATCTTCGCCGCCGGTGATCAGGCCGGCCTTGAGGTAAGTGAACTGGGCGAAGCGCTCGACTTCCTTGAGGGTCTGCTGGGCCAGCTCACGGGTCGGCAGCAGGATCACCGCACGAATGCTCAGGCGTGGCTGGGAGCCGCCGTCACCCAACAGACGGTTGAGCATCGGCAGCAGGAAGGCCGCAGTCTTGCCGCTGCCGGTCTGCGCGATGACCCGCAGGTCCCGCCCTTGCAGTGCTGCCGGAATGGCAGCTGCCTGCACCGGAGTAGGCTCGACAAAGTTCAGCTCGGCCACGGCTTTAAGCAGGCGTTCATGCAGGGCGAATTGGGAAAACACGGGAGTAACCTCGGCGAAAAACGAAATATCAGCTGCATAGCGTAACGGTTTCCCGCGCCGGGGCCGAATTTCTTTGCGTGGCGCGTGCATGAACGGTAGCGACCGTCATGCAACCGAGGCCGTGCAGGTGCCCCCGCAGACGCCTTAGCGGTCGACACCACCGCGCTGCTGCTTGATCAGCAGACGGGTGCTGTCCCAGCCTACCAACAGCACCGCCAGCCAGATCGGCAGGTAGGTCATCCACTGCTGCGCGTTGAAGACTTCACCGAGAAACACCAGCGCGACCAGGAACAGCAGCACCGGTTCGACGTAGCTCAGGATGCCGAACAGACCCAGCGGCAGCAGCCGACTGGCCGCCATCATCGAGGCGAATGCCAGGGTGCCGAGCAGCGCCATGCCCGGCAGCAGCCACCAGAGCTGCGGCGTGGCGTCGAAGACCCCGACCGGCGACCAGGCGACAATCAGCCAGATGGCCAGGGGCGCCAGCATCAGCATCTCCAGAATGAAGCCGGACAAGGCGTCCAGACTCATCCAGCGGCGCAGCATCAGGTACGGCGGATAACCCAGGGCGGTAACCAGCGTGACCCAGGAAAACGACTGGGCGCGCCACAGCTCATGGGCCACGCCAACGCAGGCGCAGAACACCGCGACCTTCAACAGTGGGCGCAGGCGCTCCCCATAGAACACGCGGCCGGCCAGCACCGCCACCAGCGGAAACAGGAAATATCCCAGGGACAGATCGAGCATGTGACCGGCCAACGGTGCCCAGACAAACAGCGCCCACTGCACGCCGATCAGCGCTGCCGACAGCGGCAGGGCCGCCAGCAGCAGCGGCTCGCGGCGAAACCGCGCCAAGGTGGCGCGCAGCACCGGCCCCTGCCGAGCCAGGACCACCAACAGCAGCACCGCCGGAATAGACCAGAGCACGCGCTGGGCGAACACCTGCACGCCATCCAGTGGCTCCAGATGGCGCACGTAGCCGGGAATCAGGGCGAACAACACCGACGCAAGGATCGACAGCGCCACGCCACGTCCGGACAGATCCATCGTCTCACCTCATGCCGTATTCGCCCGTGAACCGTCACAGAGCCTCGCCATCGGCAGACTGCCGTGGGCCAGCGACCTTAGCCGGTTCGGGGCTGTCCGACAATTATCGGCATTGCCCGGCTTATGGGTCAGGCCAGACACGACCCCTTCAGGTGAACACGCGCCATAAAAAAGCCCGGCCGGTCATTTATGTGACGGGCCGGGCAAGGTGGTCCCCGGAACAAGGACACACATGGAGGAGACGATGAAGCGAAGGCGGTGTGCGATCAGGCCAGTCGAGCGACCTGGGCGGTGGCGTGGGCCAGGCCCTTGGCCATGAACTCGTTGCCGAGATTGAGGCCCTCGGCATGGATGAAGTTGACGTCGTGGATGCCGACGAACGCCAGGGCCTGGCGCAGGTAGGGCTCCTGGTGGTCCATGGCGCTGCCGGCGTAGATGCCGCCACGGGCGGTCAGCACCACGGCGCGCTTGCCGCCGAGCAGGCCTTGCGGGCCGTTCTCGGTGTACTTGAAGGTGACACCGGCGCGCAGCACATGGTCGAGCCAGGCCTTGAGGGTACTGGGGATGGAAAAGTTGTACATCGGCGCAGCCAGCACCAGCACATCGGCAGCCAGGACTTCGTCAGTGAGGGTATTGGACAGCGCCAGGGCCACCTTCTCCGCCTCGCTTTGCTGCTCGCTCGGGGTCATCCAGCCGCCCAGCAGGTTGGCGTCGAGGTGCGGTACCTGGTCCACGGCAAGGTCACGAACGGTGATCTCGTCGGCTGGGTTGGCCGCACGCCACTGGGCGATGAACTGCTCGGTGAGCTGACGGGAAACCGAGCCTTGTTTGCGGGCGCTGCTTTCGATAACCAGGATGCGGGACATGGGAGCTGCTCCATCGAATAGGGGTGTGAAGTCGATGGAGCAGAGAATAGAGACACATATATCGATAAAAAAGCGTAAAAATCCGCTTCAAATAATCGATTAAGTTGATTTATAGAGAATGGCGCACTAGGCTCGATTGCACGGTACGCAGGCTGTCACTTGAGCCCGCAGGTGAGATCGATACGCAGGCGAATGATGCTGCGGGTGAATTTCATGGTCAGGCTACTGTTCTGCCCCGGCGCCAGCACCACCTTGCGCGTACGCGGCGCTTCCGGACCATTGCGGAACACCGCACGGCATTCGGCCTCGGTCTCACCATAGTTGTAGAGCAGCACGGCGCCCATGTTGTGATCGATTTCCTGCGTGGTGGCCGAGACCTCGGCACCATTGAGCTGTTTTTCCAGGTTGATGGGATACGCCATGGCACCCAGCGGCAACAACATGAGCAAGGCGCAGCAAAGGTTTTTCATGCGGCAGTCTCCAACCAAGGGGCTGCCAGTTTAGGTGGAGTTCGCCCGGTTGTGCACCCGACGACTGGCGTGAATAGGAGGGAATAATGAAAGCACCCCGTGTGACCCTGGATCAGTGGCGCACCCTGCAGGCCGTGGTCGACCAGGGCGGGTTCGCCCAGGCGGCAGACGTGCTGCACCGTTCGCAGTCCTCGGTCAGCTACACCGTGGCGCGCATGCAGGACCAGCTGGGCGTGCCGCTGCTGCGGATCGACGGGCGCAAGGCGGTGCTGACCGAAGCCGGCGACGTGCTGCTGCGCCGCTCCCGGCAACTGGTGAAACAGGCCAGCCAGCTGGAAGACCTCGCCCACCACATGGAGCAGGGCTGGGAAGCCGAAGTGCGCCTGGTGGTGGACGCCGCCTACCCCACCGCCCGCCTGCTGCGCGCCCTCGCGGCCTTCATGCCGCAAAGCCGGGGCTGCCGGGTACGCCTGCGCGAGGAAGTGCTGTCGGGCGTGGAAGAGGTGCTCAAGGCCGGCACCGCCGACCTGGCCATCAGCGGTTACAACATTCCCGGCTTTCTCGGTTCGGAAATGACGTCCGTCGAGTTCGTCGCCGTCGCCCACCCCGACCATGCCCTGCATCGCCTGCAGCGCGAACTGAGCTTCCAGGACCTGGAAACCCAGATGCAGGTGGTGATCCGCGACTCCGGTCGCGAGCAGCCGCGCGACGTCGGCTGGCTCGGCGCCGAACAGCGCTGGACCGTGGGCAGCCTGGCCACCGCCGCCACCTTCGTCGGCAGCGGCCTGGGCTTCGCCTGGCTGCCACGGCACATGATCGAACGTGAACTCGCGGACGGCCTGCTCAAGCCTCTGCTGCTGGACAAGGGCGGCACCCGCAACCCGACCTTCTTCCTGTACTCGAACAAGGACAAACCCCTCGGCCCGGCCACGCAGATCCTCACCGACCTGCTGCAACGCTTCGACGCCGCGCCCCTCAATGCCGCCTTCGGCGCCCCGTTGCCGCCGGTCTGACAGGAAGTCGCCCCATGCCCTATTTCGATAATGACGGTTGCCAACTGCACTACGAAGAATACGGCCATGGCGCCCCCGGCGTTGGTGCCCCCGTCCTGCTGATCCACGGGCTTGGTTCGAGCACCCGTGACTGGGAGTACCAGGTTCCCGCACTGGCCGCGCACTACCGGGTGATCGCCCTCGACGTACGCGGCCACGGCCGCTCCGACAAACCCCGGGAGCGCTACCGCATCGCTGATTTCGCCGACGATGCCTTGGCCCTGCTCGACCACCTGGGCCTGGAGCAGGTGCACCTGGTGGGTATTTCCATGGGCGGCATGATCGGCTTCCAGCTCGGTGTGGATAACCCTAACCGGCTGAAAAGCCTGACCATCGTCAACAGCGGACCGGAGGTGAAACCGAAAGGCCCCCGCGACTGCCTGGAAATCGCCAAGCGCTGGACCCTGTCGCGCCTGCTCAGCCTGGAGGCCATCGCCAAGGCCCTGGGCAAATTGCTGTTTCCCAAGCCGGAACAGGCCGAGCTGCGGCGCAAGATCGAAGAGCGCTGGCCGCAGAACGACAAGCGCGCCTACCTCGCCAGCCTCGACGCAATCATTGGCTGGGGCGTGCGGGAACGCCTGTCGCGCATTACCTGTCCAACTCTGGTCATCAGCGCCGACCGCGACTACACGCCGGTCGCGCAGAAACAGGCCTATGTGAACGAACTGCCGAACGCCCGCCTGCTGGTGATCGACGATTCGCGACATGCCACACCCCTGGATCAATCCCAACGCTTCAATAGCAGCCTGCTCGCCTTCCTCGCCGAAGTCGAAACGGCCGCCCAACCCCACGACAAGGACCATTGAGAATGTTGAAGAAACTCGCCCTCGGCGCCTGCTCGCTGCTGTTCGCTACCAGCCTGCTGGCCGCGGAAAACCCCAAGGTGCTGCTGACCACCAGCTTCGGTGACATCGAGATCGAGCTGGAGGCGGAAAAAGCGCCGATCAGCAGCAAGAACTTCCTCGCCTATGTCGACAGCGGCTACTACGCCGGCACCCAGTTCCACCGCGTGATCCCGGGCTTCATGGTGCAAGGCGGCGGTTTCGATGCCGACCTGCGCCAGAAGGACACCCAGTCGCCGATCAAGAACGAAGCCGACAACGGCCTGCACAACGTGCGCGGCACCCTGGCCATGGCCCGTACCGCGTCCCGTGATTCGGCCACCAGCCAGTTCTTCATCAACCACAAGGACAACTCCTTCCTCGACCACGGCTCGCGTGACTTCGGCTATGCGGTGTTCGGCAAGGTGATCAAGGGCATGGACGTGGTCGACAAGATCGCCCAGGTACCGACCGCCAACCGTGGCGGCCACCAGAACGTACCGCTGGAGCCGGTGCTGATCATCGAAGCCAAGCGCCTCTGATCCCCCACCGCAGCCGGGAATCCCTGCGATTCCCGGCTGCGGTTCCCTCCTGTCGCACGGCCGTCCCCCGGCCAATCCACCGCGCACTGCAACACCCATCCCGGCAAACTCGTTAGAATCAGGATCCATTCTCGACTGGGCCGGATTTCTCCCATGCTGTTTCGCCGCTTCGAAGCCCTGATCGACGTCTTCAAACCCAGCCCGGACATCGAGCCGCCTGCCGGGATCCTGCCGTTCTACCTCCACTACGTGCGCCAGGTCTGGCCGTTGATGATCGTGGTGATGGTGGTCGGTTTCGTCGCTGCGCTGATCGAAGTGGCGCTGTTCAGCTTCCTCGGCCAGCTGATCGACATGACCCAGAACACGCCGAGCGGCGAGTTCTTCGAACAACACCAGGGCACCCTGCTGTGGATGCTGGTGGTGGCGTTGATCATTCGCCCTCTGGTATTCGGTTTGCACAACCTGCTGACCCACCAGGCGATCAACCCCGGCCTCACCAACCTGATCCGCTGGCAGAACCATCGCTACGTGCTCAAGCAGAGCCTGGGCTTCTTCCAGAACGACTTCGCCGGACGCATCGCCCAGCGCATCATGCAGACCGGCCCATCGCTGCGCGACTCGGCCATGCAGGTGATCGACGCGCTCTGGCACGTCGCGGTGTATGCCGGCAGCGCGCTGTACCTGTTCGCTTCTGCCGATATACGCCTGATCGCCCCGCTGCTGCTGTGGATCGTCGGCTATTGCTGTGCGCTCTGGTACTTCGTGCCGCGTATCAAGGACCGTTCGGCCGCCGCCTCGGCCGCACGCTCGAAAGTCATGGGCCGGGTGGTGGACGGCTACAGCAACATCGCCACCCTCAAGCTGTTCGCCCACACCCAGGTCGAGGAGCATTACGCCCGTGACGCGATGCAGGAGCTGCTGGAGAAATTCCGCCTGCAGTCGCGCACCATCACCACCCTGGATTTCGTCATCACCTGCCTCAACGGCGTGCTGATCGTCGGCACCGGCGCCCTGGCCCTGTGGCTGTGGAGCGGCGACCTGATCAGCACCGGTGCCATCGCCCTGGCCCTTGGCCTGGTGATCCGCATCAACAACATGGCCGAGTGGATCATGTGGGTGGTCAACGGCATCTTCGAGAACGTCGGCACCGTGCAGGACGGCATGAAAACCATCGTCCAGCCGCGCCAGGTGCTCGACCAGGAGCAGGCCGAGCCGCTGACGGTCAACCAGGGTGGCGTGCATTTCGAGAACATCCACTTCCACTACGGCAAGCGCAATGGGGTGATCGCCGGCCTGGACCTGCACGTGCGGCCCGGCGAGAAGATCGGTCTGGTCGGGCCCTCTGGAGCAGGCAAATCGACCCTGGTCAACCTGATGCTGCGCCTCTATGACCTGGAGAGCGGGCGCATCCTCATCGACGGTCAGAACATTGCCGAAGTGACCCAGGAAAGCCTGCGCGCGCAGATTGGCGTGGTCACCCAGGACACGTCGCTGCTGCACCGTTCGATTCGCGACAACCTGCTGTACGGCAAACCCGATGCCACCGATGAAGAGCTGCACGAGGCGGTGCGCAAGGCCCGGGCAGACACCTTCATCCCGCGGCTGGACGACAGCCAGGGCGGCCTGGGTTTCGATGCCCAGGTGGGTGAACGCGGCGTGAAGCTGTCCGGCGGCCAGCGCCAGCGCATCGCCATCGCACGGGTGCTGCTCAAGGATGCGCCGATCCTGGTGCTCGACGAGGCCACTTCGGCCCTGGACTCGGAGGTCGAAGCGGCGATCCAGGAAAGCCTGGACAACCTGATGCAGGGCAAGACCGTGATCGCCATTGCCCACCGCCTGTCGACCATCGCGCGCATGGATCGCCTGGTGGTGATCGACCAGGGACAGGTGGTCGAGAGCGGCAGCCACAACGAGCTGATTGCCCAGGGCGGCCTCTACGCACGGCTGTGGCAGCACCAGACCGGGGGCTTCGTAGGCGTCGACTGAGGCGTTGCAGGTTTCATAAGTATGAGACTAATAGATAGGTTGCTTTCCAAAACCCATCGTCATAACCTCGGACTGGCAACGCCTTGCGATTCCTGATGGAACTCTGACCGAGCGCTGCCCGGTACACACCTGCCACGTCGGCCGGTTTGCAGAGTTCCAATGGCTAAAGATCGATCCCACAAAGAGGAACGGCTGTCATGAAACTAGCATCCATGGTTACCGCACTGCTCTCCAGCCTGGCACCGAGCGTATTCGCCGAAGACGCCAGCCGCACACCGGGAGCCGGCATCCCGCCAACCGATTACCACTACGGCATGGACGTCGACGTCAAAAAGGTCCTGCACCGCACGGACAACTCCAGCAAGGCCGGTGTCGTACCGGTCATCGTCGTCTACGAAGACAGCCAGGGTGAAGTCCGCAAAATCAAATACCTGGAATGGGGCGGCCGCCATCTGCATGGCTGAGTAACCCCGAGACTGGCCGCGCCACACACCTGGCGCGGCCCTCCCGCTTCATACCTGCCGGTACGGCAACAGCGCTTCGGCCTCTTCGGCGTAACCGCGTATACCCGCCCGCTCATCCTCGAGAAATGCCGCCACGGCATCGCGCAGGCCCGGATGGCAGAGGTAATGCCACGACCGGGTGATCACCGGCTCGAAGCCGCGAATCAGCTTGTGCTCCCCTTGCGCGCCCGCATCGAAACGCTGCACGCCCTGGGCAATCGCGTACTCCATGCCCTGGTAGAAACAGGTTTCGAAGTGCAGGCGGTCGAACTCCGCCAGGCAGCCCCAGTAACGCCCGTACAGGCTGTCACCGCCAATCAGGCTGAACGCCATGGCCACCGGCCGCCCACCCTGCACCGCCAGCACCACGCGAATCGCTTCGGGCATGCGCTCGGCCAGCAGGCTGAAGAACACCCGCGTCAGATACGGCGCCTGGCCGCGCACCCGGTAGGTGTTGGCGTAGCAGTGGTAGACGAAATCCCACTCCGCCTCGCTGAGCTGATGCCCCTCGCGCCAGTCAAAGGTGATGCCCTGCCCCGCCACCTGCTCGCGCTCCTTGCGCATCTGCTTGCGTTTGCGCGAGCTGAGGTTATCGAGAAAATCCTGGAAATCCCGGTAGCCGCGGTTGTTCCAGTGGTACTGGCAGCCCAACCGCTCCAGCCAGCCGTCACGCCCGCGCAGCAGGTCATCGGCGGCGTCTTCGGTGAAGTTGATGTGCAGGCTCGACAAACCCTGGGCTTCCAGGCTCGCCGTCAGCTCGTCGAGCAGTTGCGACGCCGCCTGCGGGTCGCCCAGCAGGCGTGGGCCGGTGACTGGCGAGAACGGAATGCCCGCCAGCAGCTTGGGGTAATACTCGATGCCCGCACTGTGACAGGCGTCGGCCCAGCCATGGTCGAACACGTATTCGCCGTAAGAGTGGTACTTCACATAGGCCGGCATGGCGGCAAGCAGATCACCCTGCTCATCCAGCCACAACCGATGCGCCGGTTGCCAACCCGTGCGCCCACCCACACTGCCGCTGTCCTCCAGCGCACCGAGGAAGGCGTGACGCAGAAAAGGCTGCGCAGTGGGCAGCAGCGCATCCCAACGGGCCGCCGACACATCAAGCAAAGAGTCTGCGAAAAGCAGGGTCACGACATCACTCCAGCGTTGGGATTCTGTTCAAGCCCCCCATTCGCTGGTGATCACCGGCGAAACGGGAGGCCGCTCGGGCAACCGCGAACAATGATGCAGTTGCCCGTTGGCTGCGGCAACTCGCCGCCATTCTCGAAACCTTAACATTGACCCTATACGGTCGCGGCGGGGTTTCTCCAGCCGCTCCGCTTGCGCCGAAAAACACCTCCAAACAGACACACTTTCGCGACGTAATTGATTGATTCTAAAAAAGTTCCGCTGTCTCCAAAATGTCATGCAGCAGCAAGCCTTCTGTCACATCGGATTTCCATAATCGCCTCCGTCCAAACAGACGACGTCATCGCATTCGCAAGACGGCGTTTCATAAAACGAAGGAGTTTTTTCGATGAAGAAGAAGTTGATCGCGATTGCTGTTGGTGCTGCGCTGTCGGTACCCGCTGTAGCAATGGCAGACGTGACCGTCTACGGCCGTGCGCACGTATCGGTGGATTTCCTTGATGACGGTGCCAAGTACTCCGAGACCAACCTGTCGAGCAACTCCTCCCGCCTGGGCTTCAAAGGCACTCATGACATCAACCCGGATCTGAAAGCCTTCTTCCAGATCGAACAACAGATCAACTTCACTACCGGCGCTTCGAACGGCGGTACTGACTTCGCCACCCGCGACACCTTCGTCGGCCTGGGCAGCAACTTCGGCTCCCTGCAGATCGGTCGCTTCGACAGCCCGTTCAAAGTAGCCCGCGGCCCGTTCAACCTGTTCGGCGACCAGGTCGGCGACATGAACAACCTGGCTCGCGTCACCGCCAGCCGCCTGGACGAGCGTTACGACAACACCATCCAGTACACCACTCCGGACTTCAACGGCTTCAACGCCAAGATCGCCTACTCGATGTACCAGGGTCAGTCGGTCAACATCAACGCTGCCGGCAACAACGAAGACAGCGATGCCTTCAGCCTGTCGTTGAACTACGTCGGTGGTCCGCTGGAAGCATCCCTGGCTTACGAGCAGGTCGAAGACGACACGCTGCGTTCGACCACCGTTGGCACCAACCGCGGTGAAGCTGACTCCTACCGCGCCGCTGCCGCCTACAAGATCACTGATTCCTTCAAGCTCGTGGGTTTCTATCAGACCACCGACTTCAGCGGCATCAGCGGCACCACCAGCGCCCAGCGTGACGCCGGTACCTTCGACGTCTACGGCCTCGGTGGCGAACTGGCAATTGCCAAGAACACCGCCCTGAAAGCCACTTACATGACCCATGACAGCGACGCCAACAACGCCGACGCCGACATGTGGGTCGTGGGTATCGAGCACAAGCTGGACAAGGCCGTTCGCGTCTACGCCAACTACGCCGTAGTCGACAACGACGACAACGTTGCCTACACCCCGTGGAGCCAGTCCCGTACCGCCAACCCGACCAACCAGTCGATCGTCAACGGCGTGAACGAAGCACTGGGCGAGAAGTCCTCCGGTTTCACCGTAGGTCTGCGCTACGACTTCTGATCCCATTCGCGGACCAGATAAAACAAACCGGGCTGCTCCCTTTGGGACAGCCCGGTTTGTCATTTTAGTGACACGTAGCCGTCTTATTCTTGTTTCCGGAATGTAACCGACCCCCAGACCGCCGAGCATCGGCGGACCTTCGCACTTAGGAGTTTCCATGCGCCGCTTGTTCGTTATTGCCATGGCTGGCCTGCTGGCCGCCTGCGCCCAACAATCTCAAGTTCAACTGTATTCCGGCGCACCGCAGCCACAGAGTCAGGTACTGACGGTCGTGGTTCCCGGCGAGCTGGAAATCCGCACCATCAACGGCCAACCCTACTCCGCCGCCAACGCCGCGTTTGGTCTGGATGACAAGCAACTGCTGCTGCAACCAGGCGCCTACCAGATCCATGCCTTCTACAAGACCGGTTTCGACATTGCCGGCGGCATGAGCCACGAAGTGGTGCGCGGCCGCACCGCCATCTTCAACATCGACGGCAAGGCCGGCGACCAATGGCGCCTGGACTTCAAGCGCCCGGCCAACCTGGCTGACGCCAAGAAATTCGAAGAAGACTTCCCGGCCTGGGCCATCAACAGCCGCACCGGCGAGCGCAAGGAAGCCGAAGCCGGCAACCGCAACGTCTCGGCCTTCAGCGTGATGATGGGCTCCAGCGAAGTCGCCCCGCAGGCCACCAGCGTCGCCCCGCTGGGCGCTGCTCCGGCAGTCGCTGGCCAGCCAGTGGCGCTGAGCCCGGCACCGGCCCAGGCCGCTGCCCTGCCACACACGGATGCCACCCTGACCACCCTGCAGCAGATGTGGAACCTGTTGACCCCGGAAAGCCGTAGCGCCTTCCTGAAGTGGGCACAACAGTAATCCTCCTGACCGTCCGCTGAATGACGCGCCTGCACACCGCTGCAGGCGCGCCAGCCACACCCCGGGGCGCAATGCCCGCAAGACCGAACACTGCCCTCCATGGCCACCGTGCCAGCCTGCTCCCGGGTGCCCCCGAAACCGCAGCGCCCTTTTCCTGTCAGGCACAGCCTTTTTCAGGCTCGACAGCAAGCCGACTCCCCCGGGATTTAAGCTGGTGGCATCACTGACTAGCTCGGTTGTTTGTTCAGAACGTTGAGACGAACAGGATCAAGGCGGAGGCCGTAGCGATCAATTGATCGACGTACGCTACTCGCTGCCGCGCAGGCGCTTCGGCGTCAGGCCCAGGTAACGGCGCATCGCCGTGGTCAGGGCGCTCTGGCTGGAGAAACCGCACTCTTCGGCAATGCGAATCAGCGGGATGTTGCTCTCGCGCAGCAGACGCGCGGCGCGGTCGAGGCGGGTTTTCAACAGGTACTGGTGCGGCGTGAGGCCGACGCTGTCCTTGAACTGGGCGTGGAAATGGCTGGGACTCAGGCACACCACCTGGGCCAGTTCCGCCACGCTGATGCGCCGCGCCAGGTGTTCGACGATATAGCCGTCGAGCCGCTCCAGGTTGAGCGGGCCATGGGGGCGGCTGCGTGGCTCGCCAAACAGGCGCAGGTGCAAGGCGCGCAACAGCACCCCGCCCAGCGAACGCGCCAGCAACGGATCACTGCCGTAGCGCTCCAGCTCGGCACCGGCATAGCTCAGCAGGTTCTGGAAATCGGCGTCCAGTTGCGGGTAGCGAGGCTGTTCGAACAACTGGGTCAGCAACGCCAAGTCTTCGCTGGACGTGCCCTGCTCGTCCAGGTCGATGATCAGCATGCGGTTGTCGCCCATGCCCGCGAACTGGTGATCCGCATCGCCGGGTACCAGGCAGGCCCGCATCCGGCACACTTCACCGCCGCGCCCGTTGACGTCGAACTCCGCGCGCCCAGCCAGTGACAACACCACTTGGTGATGGTCGTGGGTGTGCTCGTGAGCTTGATCGTCCAGACGAATCAGGCGGGCATTGAACATGACGGATTTCAGTTTTGCGGAAAAGGCTGGCACTTTACCGCTTTACCCGGCAAAACAGCACCCTGCACGACAAGCGGAAGCGTTTGCCGAAAGGCTGCACAGGCAGCCGACACCGGGCAGTATCGAGCGCTTACCCTGGCAAGAGAGTTGCCGACACGACCAGGGCACTCACCCACTCCAGCAGGCGAAGGAGCCGTCCATGGAGCTCAGCATTACCCTGGCCTTTACGCTGGGCGCATTGATACTTGGCCTCTGGGTGCTCTACCGCTCCAGACGCCACCACCAGGCAATCAGCGCACTGGAGGGCAACACCCTGCGGCTCAGCCTCGACCTGCTGCAGGCGTTGCAGCAGCACCGGGGGTTGGGTATCCAACAAGATGCCGCAAGCAGCGAGCGGCGCCAGGAGCTGGCGCAGCAGCTGGAGCGACTGTGGCTGGAATGGCCGAGCGAATCCCTGCATGTGCCCCCGCTGCAACAGGACTGGCCACCGCTGCGGCGCGAGCCTGGGGACTTCTCCGCACACTGCCGGCTGATCGAGAGTCTGATCGGCACCATCGAGCAGCTGGAGGATCATCTGTGCCAGCGTGGTCATCGCCGGTTGCGCGGGTTCGGCCAATCCTGCCGGGCGCTCGAAGACCTGGCGCGGCTGCGCGGTCTGAGTACCCGAGCGGCCAATTACGCCCATTGCCCGGTGGGCCTGAAGATGCAGATCCGTTTTCTCTGCCAGCGCCTGCGCCAGCCCGGTGCCAGCGAATCCCAACTGGCCTTGCTGGCGCACCTCGAACACGCACTGATCGATACCCCGCGCATCAGCCTCACGCCCCAGGCCTGCTTCTCCCTGGTCACCCCGCTGATCGATAAACGCCTGCACGAGCTACGGCATACGCTGTCACAGGCTGTTAACAGCGATTGAAAAACTTCCAGCGCTGCCCCATCTAGCATTTAACGTGCAATGACAGGTGCCGCATGAACGACCCACAGGACATCGAAATCGTCATAGAACAAGCAGACCAGGCCGGTCACAGTCTCGTCCTGCCTGGCCAGCAACTGCCCGACAAACTCTATGTAATACCGATTCACAACCGCCCCTTCTTCCCCGCCCAGGTCCTGCCGGTGATCGTCAACCAGGACCCTTGGGGCAAGACCCTAGAGCGCGTCGGCAATACCGAGCACAAAAGCCTGGCGGTGTTCTTCATGGACAACCCGCCCACCGACAGTGCCGATTTCGACCCTGACACCCTGCCCGAACACGGCACCCTGGTGCGCGTGCACCATGCCAGCGAAGAAGGCGGCAAGCTGCAGTTCGTGGCCCAGGGCCTGACCCGCGTGCGTATCCGCGGCTGGCTGAGCCGCAAGCCGCCATACCTGGCGGAGGTCGAGTACCCCAAAAGCCCGAGCACACCGGGAGACGAGGTCAAGGCCTACGGCATGGCGCTGATCAATGCGATCAAGGAACTGCTGCCGCTCAACCCGCTGTACAGCGAGGAGTTGAAGAACTACCTCAATCGTTTCAGCCCCAACGACCCGTCGCCGCTGACCGACTTTGCCGCCGCCCTGACCAGCGCCCCGGGCAACGAGCTGCAGGAGGTGCTGGACACCGTGCCCATGCTCAAGCGCATGGAAAAGGTGCTGCCGCTGCTGCGCAAGGAGGTTGAGGTCGCCCGCCTGCAGAAAGAAATCTCCGCCGAGGTCAACCGCAAGATAGGCAAGACCCAGCGCGAGTTCTTCCTCAAGGAGCAGCTGAAGATCATTCAGCAGGAACTGGGCCTGAGCAAAGACGACCGCAGCGCCGACATCGAACAGTTCGAGCAGCGCCTGGCCGGCAAGACGCTGCCTGACCAGGCGCGCAAACGGATCGATGAAGAGCTGAACAAGCTGTCGATCCTGGAAACCGGCTCCCCCGAGTACGCCGTCACGCGCAATTACCTGGACTGGGCCACGGTCCTGCCCTGGGGTGTCGTCGGCAAGGACAAGCTCGACCTGAGCCACGCCCGCGGCGTGCTCGACACCCACCACGCCGGTATGGACGACATCAAGGAGCGCATCACCGAGTTCCTTGCCGTGGGCGCGTTCAAGGGCGAGATTTCCGGTTCCATCGTGCTGCTGGTGGGCCCGCCTGGCGTGGGCAAGACCAGCATCGGCAAATCCATCGCCGAATCCCTCGGCCGGCCGTTCTACCGATTCAGCGTTGGCGGTATGCGCGACGAGGCGGAGATCAAGGGCCATCGCCGTACCTATATCGGCGCCCTGCCCGGCAAGCTGGTGCAGGCGCTGAAAGAGGTCGAGGTGATGAACCCGGTGATCATGCTCGACGAGATCGACAAGCTCGGCGCCAGCTACCAGGGCGACCCGGCCTCAGCCCTGCTGGAAACCCTCGACCCGGAGCAGAACGTCGAATTCCTCGACCATTACCTGGACCTGCGCCTGGACCTGTCCAAGGTGCTGTTCATCTGCACGGCCAACACCCTGGATTCGATTCCCGGTCCGCTGCTCGACCGCATGGAAGTGATCCGCCTGTCCGGCTACATCAGCGAGGAAAAGCTGGCCATCGCCAAACGCCACCTGTGGCCCAAGCAACTGGAGAAAGCCGGCGTTCCGAAGAAGCGCCTGAGCATCAGCGACGCCGCACTGCGCGGGCTGATCGAAGGCTATGCACGGGAAGCCGGTGTGCGGCAGCTGGAAAAGCAGCTGGGCAAGCTGGTGCGCAAAGCGGTGGTCAAGCTCCTCGATTCGCCGGACAGCGTGGTGAAGATCGGCCCCAAGGACCTGGAAAGCTACCTGGGCATGCCGGTGTTCCGCAGGGAGCAGGTGCTATCCGGCATCGGCGTGATCACCGGCCTGGCCTGGACCAGCATGGGCGGCGCGACCCTGCCGATAGAAGCCACGCGCATCCACACGCTGAATCGGGGCTTCAAGCTCACCGGGCAGCTGGGTGAGGTGATGAAAGAGTCGGCGGAAATCGCCTACAGCTACATCAGCTCGCACCTGAAGCAATATGGTGGCGACACCACATTCTTCGACCAGGCCTTCGTGCACCTTCATGTGCCCGAAGGCGCCACCCCGAAGGACGGCCCCAGCGCCGGCGTGACCATGGCCAGCGCCCTGCTCTCCCTGGCGCGCAACCAGGCACCGAAAAAGGGCGTGGCAATGACCGGCGAGCTGACCCTCACCGGCCAGGTGCTGCCGATTGGCGGGGTACGCGAAAAAGTGATTGCCGCACGCCGGCAGAAGATCTTCGAGCTGATCCTCCCGGAAGCCAACCGTGGCTCGTACGAAGAATTGCCGGACTACCTGAAAGAAGGCCTGACCGTACATTTCGCCAAACGCTACAGCGACGTGGCCAAGGTATTGTTTGGCTGACACGGAGCACCGCGATCACCCTGGGTGTCGGCATACGACACCCAGGCTACGGCCACACCGCAATCCCACAAGAAGCCCCTACAACCCGTAGGAGCGGGCTTGCCCGCGAGCTTTTCATCACCCGCAAACCCGCTGCCAGCCACCAACCGCCGAGCTCGCGGCCAAGGCCGCTCCTACACAATGCGCACCGCAGCCTTCAATACCGGCGGCACCGCAACCCCGTAGGAGCGGGCTTGCCCGCGAGCTCTTCCATCACCCGTCAAACCCGCTGCCAGGCACCAACCGCCGAGCTCGCGGCCAAGGCCGCTCCTACAGGGCATAGCGCCTCCGTAGGGTGGATCACGCTTCATCGATCCACCACGGCGCCGCCACGGTGGATGTAAACAGCGACATCCACCCTACGAGTTGCGCGGGACAATTACACGTGCGGGTTATCCTGACGGGCATCAGGCGCTATGCTGGCAGGCCTTTGGCCAACCACCGGAGCCTTCGATGATCAATGCGCCCCGCTCACTGCTACTGCTCGGCAGCGCCCTGCTGACCGCCTGCGCACACCAGGGTGGCACGCTCACCGTGCAGAAACAGAGCCAGTGCCCGCTGAGCCTGAGTCCGGGCCAGCAGTTGGTACTGACCCTGCCCAGCAACCCCACCACCGGGTTTCGCTGGACGGTGAATGACCATGCCGGCAACCTGCTCGAAAGCCTCGGCCCAGAGGTCTATAGCAATCCGGAAGATGCCGGCCTGGTCGGCAGCGCCGGCCAATCGACGTGGCGTTTCCAGGCCAGGGAGCCTGGCGAAGGCAAGCTGCTGCTGACCTACCAGCGCCCCTGGGAGCCCGAGGTGGCACCGGAGCAGACCTTCGACTGCACGATCCGCGTCCGGTAACTACTCCGCCGAAACCTGCTTCGCCGGTTTGCTGGACAGCTCGCTGCGGTATTGGCACAGGCGATTGCGACCACTGCGCTTGGCCTCGTACAGCGCGCTGTCGGCGGCACCCAAGAGTTGCTCGGCGGTATCGCCATCGCGCGGATAGACAGACATGCCCAGCGAGATATTGATCGCCCCCAGGGCTTGGCCGCCGTAATGCACCTGCAGCGCAGCCACCGCCTCGCGCAACGCCTCGCACCGTTCGACCGCCGCCTCCTGGCTGATCTCCGGCATGACCAGAGCGAACTCCTCGCCGCCATAGCGACAGGCCAGGTCACTGGCCCGGACCTGGCGCTTGATCTCCAGGGCCAGGTGACGCAACACCAGATCCCCCGCCTCGTGGCCGAAGCTGTCGTTGAAGCGCTTGAAGTGATCGGCGTCGAGCAGAACCACCACTACGCTCGTGCGGTTACGTGAAGCCCGCAGCAGCTCGCGACGCAGGCTTTCATCGAGGAAGCGCCGGTTGTACAAGCCGGTCAGGGCATCGATCACCGACTGTTTGCGCAGGTTGTCGCGCAGGGTCAGGTTGGCCACCGCCAGCGACACCTGCTCGGCAAAGGTTTCCGCCAGTTCCTGGTCGATCGAACCATCCCCTTTCAGGGTCAGCACCCCGAGCGGTTCGCCCTGGGCCATGAGCGGCACGCACAGATAACCGCTCTCCAGCAGGTGGCTGCTGCGCAGGTGTGGACAGGGCAAATCCTTGTCCACATCGTGAACGGCGTGGGTATGCCCACGACGCAATGCCCAGCATTGATCCGGCTCGAACATCTCCAGACCCGCCGGCCATTCGCCCCAGTGTGCGCCGTCTTCCAGGACATCATGGGACGGGTGGTAGAGGAACATGCAGCCGGCGTTGTTCGGGAACAGCTGCTGGGCGAAACGCCCGATGATCATGAAGCACTCGTCGAAGGTGTTGACCGAATGCAGCGCACCCGCCATGCGGCTGAGCAGGGATATCTCATGGTTGCGCAGTTCGACCTGCTGCTTGCCGTCGGCCAGTTCCTCGCTGACACGCTGCAGCTTGCGGCGGCCGTCCCGCCCTTCGCGCAACAGGCTGAAGGTGAAATGGAACAGCAGCGCGATCACCAGCAGGTTCAGCAGCGCGACGACCACCAGAATCACCCGGCTGACCCGCTCACGCTGGGCGATTTCCTGCTCCAGCAACAGCAAGCGGGCATTCATGCCCTGCTGCAGACTCTCGATCCGGCCACGTATGTCGTCCATCAGCATCTTGCCCCGGCCAGCGCTGATGCGCTCGCTGGTCACGATCAGGCCTTCGGTTCGGCGGCTTTCCACCGAGCCGGTGAAGTAGACACGCTGTTCTTCGATTACCGGCCGCAGGGGAAGCAGCAACTCATGCAGGTCGGGGATGGATTTCAGGTCGGCATCGAGAGCCTTGTACAGGCGATCCACGGTTTCATAACCCTGGTAGAGCGGCGCCAGGAAGTCTTCGCGACCGGTGATGACAAAGCCACGCTGACCCGTCTCGCCGTCCTTCAGCGCCGACAGCATTAGCTGCAACTGCTGGCTTTGCCGCTCCTGCGCATCGTGCTCGACCCAGGCCGAGGCAGCCCACCGGGCATTGAGCATGGGCACCAGCATGTTCACCACCAACATGAAGATGGCGATGACAAAGCCGATCTTCAGCCCCTTGGCCGCTCTGATCATAGGTATACGATTCCTTCCTCGACTCGCGGCATTCGCGCACCCGAGGCGCAAAATGCTCCTATCCCTGGCGCTTGCCGCCTGGGCTGAATAGCAGGTATCGCCCATAGTGCCGAATAAATCCAGTCAAACGGAGCGGTAGATGCGCTGGTTATACGTGGCGGTGGCAGGTGCGGTGGTGTTTTTCCTGGGGCACATCTGGGGCAACCCCTGGTTGAGCCTGGTCGCCAAGGGAGTCCCCGTGCTCGCCCTGTGGTTCTGGCTACAGCGCGCGCCTGCAGACCTCTACCGTCGCTGGATCGGCATCGGCCTGCTCTGTTCGCTGGCCGGCGATCTGCTGCTGAGCTGGCCTGGCGACCTGTTCGTGCCGGGGCTCGGCGCCTTTCTATTGGCACACCTGGCCTACCTGCGGGCCTACCTGAGCGATTGCCGAAAGCCCGCGCTAGCAGCCCTGCTGGCCGCAGCGGTAATCGGTACCGGCATGTTCAGCGTACTTGCCAACGCCGGCCTGGGGCCGCTGCTGATCCCCGTCGCCCTGTATGCCCTGGCCATCAGCGCCATGCTCTGGCGCGCCCTGGCCCGACTGGGTAACGACCACCTGACGAGGCACTCCACCCTGCTGGCTGCCGGTGGCGCAACGCTGTTTGTGCTGTCCGACAGCCTGATCGGCATCAACCGTTTCGTCGCCCCCTTCGAGGCGGCTCCTTTTGCCATCATGCTCACTTACTGGCTCGGCCAATGGGCCATTGCCGCCTCGGCCATGCGCCGGACCACGAGTGGATGACGCCCATGGCCGCAGGCGCGGCCAGGCATTTCCGACCAATTGAGACAATCGCAGTTTGGTTGCGCGCCGCACTTGGCTAAAATGCCGGGCTTTTCCGCAACCTGTTCGGATTCCCCGTGAGCAAACAACCCGACCGCCTCTTCGCCCAGCCCCTGGATCAGGTGCCGGACTTCGTCTTCAACGAAGACGTGGTGCGGGTGTTCCCGGACATGATCAAGCGCTCGGTGCCGGGGTACCCGACCATCGTCGAGAACATCGGCGTGCTGGCCGGCCAGTTCGCCCAGCCGCACAGCGTGCTCTACGACCTGGGCAGCTCACTGGGCGCCGTGACCCAGGCCCTGCGCCGCCACGTACAGATCGACGACTGCCGGGTGATCGCCGTGGACAACTCCAGTGCCATGGTCGAACGCTGCCGCGAATACCTGCACGCCCAGGATTCGATGTTCCAGGAACTGCTGCCGGTGGAGGTCATCGAGGCCGACATCCTCGCCCTGGACCTGCAGCCAGCCTCACTGGTGGCGCTGAATTTCACCCTGCAGTTCATCCAGCCCGAGCAGCGCCTGACCCTGCTGAGACGCATCCATCAAGCCCTGTTGCCCGGCGGTGCGCTGATTCTCTCGGAGAAGTTGTGCTTCGAGGACAGCGAACAGCACGAGCTGCTGACCGACCTGCACGTCGCGTTCAAGCGGGCCAACGGTTACAGCGAGCTGGAAATCGCTCAGAAACGCAGCGCCATCGAGAAGGTGATGCTGCCCGACAGCCTCGAACAACACCGCGAACGCCTGCATGCCGCCGGTTTCAGCCGCGTCGTCCCATGGTTCCAGTGCCTGAACTTTGCCTCGTTGATTGCCCTGCCATGATCCATCGCCTCGACCTCGACGCCCTGCAAGCCCAACTGGCAGGTACCCCGCTGCAAGACTGGGCCGCCGGCCTGCCCGGACAGATCGACGCCAAGCTGGCCATCGGTCACGGCGACCTGCAACGCTGGTATGGCGCAGTGGAGGCCCTGCCGGCGCTGCCGGTCGAACAGCTGGAGCTGAACCAGGCCTTCACCTTCGACGGTACCTGCGACGACTCGACCCGGGCCGCCCTGAAAAGCGCGCTGCAAGGCTTGATCCCGTGGCGCAAAGGGCCTTTCCACCTGTTCGGCGTGCACGTGGACACCGAATGGCGCTCCGACTGGAAATGGCAACGCATCGCGCCCTACCTCGACCTCAAGGGCAAGCGCGTGCTGGATGTGGGCTGCGGCAATGGCTACTACATGTGGCGCATGCTCGGCGCCGGTGCCGACAGCGTAGTGGGGATCGACCCGAACTGGCTGTTCCTCTGCCAGTTCCTGGCCATGAAGAACTACCTGCCAGACCTGCCGGCCTGGCACCTGCCGCTGGGGGTTGAAGAACTGCCGCCGCGCCTGCTGGGCTTCGACACGGTGTTCTCCATGGGCGTGCTCTACCACCGCCGCTCCCCCATCGATCACCTGCTCGACCTCAAGGATTGCCTGGTCAAAAACGGCGAGCTGGTGCTGGAGACCCTGGTAGTGGAAGGCGATGCCCAGCAGGTGCTGGTGCCGGAAGACCGCTACGCGCAGATGCGCAACGTCTGGTTCCTGCCCTCGGTGCCGGCCCTGGAGCTGTGGCTGCGTCGTGCCGGCTTCGTCGATATCCGCTGCGTGGACGTAAGCACCACCACCGTGGACGAACAGCGCGCCACCGACTGGATGCGGTTTCAATCTCTGCCCGAGTTCCTCGACCCCGCCGACCACAGCCGCACCATCGAAGGCCTGCCGGCGCCCAGCCGCGCGGTACTGATCGCCCGCAAGCCCTGAAACGCCAGGCGCTTCAGGCTCGGCTACGCTGGCGGCGCTCGGCCACGCGCGCGGCAATCACCGACAACCGCTCCTGAGCCCCCTGCTGTACGGCCGCGCGGTCGGCGCCCAGGCGGGCCAGCCCGCGCTCCTCTTCCCGCAACAAACGACGCAGCCGTTGCCGCCAGCGCCAGGCCGCCCAGATGTCGGCAATCAGGTACTGCAAACCAAGCGGCCACATGGCCGGCAGGTAGATGCCTGCGTTATGCAGCGGTTGGTTCTGCCGGGGCTTGCATGGTTTTGCATGGGACATGACACACCTCCTCGTCGCGTATCCGATGACGGTCAGTACCGGACTTGCTATCAGGGTGCAGTGCGCCTATCGTTAAATAAAACGATTAATATCAAACACCGTGTTTAGCATAACTGAACGAAAGCCATGAACGAACTCGCCCGCCCTCTGCCACTGCAAACACTGCCGCTGCTGGAAAGCGATGTGCTGAAGACCTTCGTCGGCATTGCCGAAAGCGGCAGTTTCACCCGCACTGCTGCCCAGGTGTACCGCAGCACCGGGGCCGTCAGCATGCAGATCAAGCGCCTGGAAGAAACCCTCGGGCGCAGCCTGTTCACCCGCGAGGCCCGGCGCGTCCAGCTGACGCCAGACGGCGAAGTGCTGCTGGGCTATGCCCGGCGCCTGCTCAAGCTCAACGAAGAAGCGGTCGCCCATTTCCTGACGCCGGCGCTGTCCGGCCGGCTGCGCTTCGGCATTCCCCACGACCTGGGCACGCCCGTGCTGCCCAGCGTTCTGACCCTGTTCGCCCGCAGCCACCCGGCGGTGCAGCTGGAAGTATCGGCAGGACGCAGCGTGGACCTGATCGAACGCCTCGATGCCAGGGAACTGGATCTGACGCTGGTCAATGCCGGCAATGACGGCATGGACGACTCACGGGGCGAAATCATCTACACCGAGTCCCTGGTCTGGGCTGGACGCGACGGCGGCCTGGCGGTTCAGCGCACACCTCTGCCCCTGGCCCTGGCCAGCACCGGGTGCGCCTGGCGGCGAATGGCGCTGGATGCCCTGGATCGCATGGGGCGGGACTACCGCATCGCCTATTCCTGCGAGCAGTGCGCCGGGCAGGAAGCGGCCATGCTCGCCGACCTGGCGATCGCGCCCTTCCCCCAGAGCCTGATCAAGGCGCCACTGAAACGCCTGGGCGAGGAACGTGACCTGCCGCCCCTGGGGGATTTCCACATCAAGCTGATGCGCGGCAGCAACCGCGAAGGTTCCGCCGAGGCCCTGGCCGCCCAGCTTATCCAGGCATTCGGCGCGTACCGCTGAGGGAATGGCTGCAGACAGGGCGTCGTTGCCCTGCCCCCAGCAGTTGCTTAGCCGCGTTGCGCGGCGGCAACGATCAGCGCCTTCATTTCCGCAACGGCCTGCTTGAAGCCGACGAACAGGGCATGGGCCACCAGGGCGTGGCCGATGTTCAGCTCATTGATCCCGGGGATCGCCGCCACCGGCTCGACGTTGTGATAATGCAGGCCATGCCCGGCGTTGACGATCAGGCCGTGCTCCAGACCGAAGGCCACACCATCGCGAATACGCGCCAGTTCGCGCGCAGCCTCTTCCGGGGTGTGGGCATCGGCATAGCGGCCGGTGTGCAGTTCGATGGCCGGCGCACCGACACGCTTGGACGCCGCGATCTGCTGCTCGTCCGGGTCGATGAACAACGAGACTTCGCAGCCGATCTTGCTCAGGCGCTCCACCGCGGCACGAATCCGCGCCTCCTGCCCGGCCACGTCCAACCCGCCTTCGGTGGTCAGCTCCTGGCGCGTTTCCGGAACCAGGCAGACGTGCTCGGGACGGATGCTTTCGGCAAAGGCGAGCATCTCTTCGGTCACGCCCATCTCGAAATTCATCCGCGTCTGCATGACTTCCTTGAGCAGGCGCACGTCGCGCTCCTGTATGTGGCGGCGATCCTCGCGCAGGTGCACGGTGATGCCGTCGGCACCGGCTTCTTCGGCATCCAGGGCGGCTTTCACCGGATCGGGGTAACGGGTACCACGGGCCTGGCGCAGAGTGGCCACATGGTCGATGTTCACACCCAGCAGAATACGATTGGCATCAGTCACGGGTCGGCTCCTTGAGCGTCATGAAGAGTTCGCGGCTGACCAGAGGTCGACCGCCTAGATGGGGGGCCAGGGCCTGGCGCATCAGGCGCTTGGCTGCGGCCAGGGCACCAGGAGCAGACCAGTCGGCCTCGGCCATGGCCAGCAGTTCAACGCCCTGGAACAGACCGGGTTGCAACTGCGCAACGCGTTCCAGCCCGGCGTCGGCCTGCAGGCGGTACAGCCCATCGTCGACGACAGGCTGGTCATGCAGATCGCGGTCCAGGGCAAAACCATAGCCCAGCTCGTCCAGCAAACGCCATTCGAATGAACGCAACAACGGCTCCAGCGCGCGGCCAGCCGCCAGCGCCTGCACGGTGGCGGCGTAGTGTTCGAACATGGCGGGGTGCGGGTCTTCGGCGGGCAGCAGGCGAATCAGCAATTCGTTGAGGTAGAGACCACTGAACAGCGCTTCTCCCCCCAGCAGATGGGGAATACCGGCGGCCTCCAGGCGGCCAACGGTTTTCAGCTCACCGCGGCCACGCAATTCGATATCGAGCGGAAGGAACGGCCGGGCCAGGCTTCCCGCCTTGCCCCGCGCACCACGCAGCACCGCCCGAAAACGGCCTTGCGCGGTGAGGAAGTCGACCAGGGCACTGGTTTCCCGGTAAGCGCGGCTGTGCAGGACATAGGCGGGCTGACTGACCGGGAGCATGGCAGGTGGTTACTCGCAATGGCGGACGCAGGTCGCGTCCGGTACGGCTCAGATGTTGTCGAAACCCAGCGAACGCAACGCACGCTCGTCGTCCGACCAGCCGCCTTTGACCTTGACCCACAGGTTGAGCATGACCTTGGAGTCGAACATCACTTCCATATCCTTGCGCGCTTCCTGGCCAATGCGTTTGATGCGCTCACCCTTGTCGCCAATGATGATTTTCTTCTGGCCATCACGCTCGACCAGAATCAGGGCATGGATATGCAGGATGCGCCCGTCGCGCTTGAATTCCTCGATTTCCACGGTGATCTGGTACGGCAGCTCGGCACCGAGCTGGCGCATGATCTTTTCGCGTACCAGTTCTGCGGCGAAGAAGCGGCTGGAACGGTCGGTGACCTGATCTTCAGGGAAGAAGTGCACGCCTTCCGGCAGGCGCTCGCCCACCAGCTTTTCCAGGGTATCGAGGTTGTGGCCGTGCTGCGCGGAGACCGGCACGATCTCGGCGTTCGGCAGTTGCTCGGCCAGCCACTCCAGGTGCGGCATCAGCTCGGCCTTGTCTTCGATGCGATCTGTCTTGTTGATCGCCAGAATCACCGGCCCCTGCACGTACTGGATGCGCTCCAGCACCATCTGGTCCTCGTCGGTCCAGCGGGTGCGGTCCACCACGAAGATCACCACGTCGACGTCTTTCAACGCCGAGGCCGCGTTCTTGTTCATGTAGCGGTTGAGGGCTTTCTCGTTGTTCTTGTGCAGACCGGGGGTGTCGACATAGATCGCCTGAACCTCGCCTTCGGTCTTGATCCCCAGCATGTTGTGCCGCGTGGTCTGCGGTTTGCGCGAGGTGATCGCCAGCTTCTGGCCGAGAATGTGGTTGAGCAGCGTCGACTTGCCCACGTTAGGCCGGCCAACGATGGCGACATAGCCACAGCGTGTTGCAGGTGAATCAGTCATTGCCATTCTCCACACCCAGGGCGATCAACGCGGCGGCAGCGGCAACCTGTTCGGCGATGCGACGGCTGGCGCCCTGTCCCAGGGTCTTGTCATTCAATAAAGTCACCTGACATTCGACGACGAATGTCCGGCAATGCGGCTCGCCCTGGATGTCCACCACGTCATAGCGCGGCAGCTCGCAGGCACGCGACTGCAGGAATTCCTGCAGACGGGTCTTCGGGTCCTTGTTGGTATCGACCAGGGTCAGGCCGTCCAGTTCGGTGGTCAGCCAGGCGAGTACGCGCTCGCGGGCTACGTCCATGCCAGCGTCCAGGTAGATGGCGCCGATCAGCGCTTCCAGGGCGTCGGCCAGGATCGACTCACGGCGGAAGCCACCGCTTTTCAGCTCACCCGAGCCCAGGCGCAGGTATTCACCCAAGTCGAAGCCACGGGCCAGCACGGCCAGGGTTTCGCCCTTCACCAGGCGTGCGCGCAGGCGCGACAGCTGGCCTTCACGGGCCTGAGGGAAGCGCTCGAACAGCGCTTCACCGGCGACGAAGTTGAGAATGGCATCACCGAGAAACTCCAGGCGCTCGTTGTTGCGCCCGGCGAAACTGCGGTGAGTCAGGGCCAGGATCATCAGATCCTGGTCTTTGAAGGTATAGCCGAGCTGGCGCTCGAGACGGCCTAACGAAGAACTCACGGCATGCGCACGCGGAATTCTTTGTCGAAATGCACCACCAGATCGATGTTCTCGATCAGCGGCTCGCGCTTTTCGTACTTCAGGTGGGCGAGGAACTCGTTGTTCTCCACGGTCACCGTCAGCGCATCTTCCAGCTTCAGATCACGGATGCTGTTGACCTGCATGCCCTTGCTGACGTGAGCATAGAAATCGCCAACCGTGTGGATGTTCAGGGCTTTTTCGGTCTCTACCGAAGTGATCATCTTTTCCATCGACATGTAGTCGAGGTAGTGCGGCAGCACCTTGAATGCCGTACTGGCGAGGAACGCGACAACCGCCAGCATTACCAGCCAGCTGAGAATCGACAAACCTTTTTGCGAGCGCGCAAATGTCATAGTTTGATTCCAAAGTTCGAGTTTGTTTTTTTAACGCACGGCAAGACTATATATAGCGCGTGGCGCTGCATTGAACAGCGCCACAGAATCAGCAGGCCGTCAGTGAATCAGGCCGACGCGGGAGAAGTTGGGCAGGTTGCGCAGCTTCGGATCGGGCCAGCTCATCCACACGGCAAAGGCTTTGCCGACGATATTGCGGTCCGGCACCATGCCCAGGACATCCTTGGGGATATTCGGATCGTTCCAGTAGCGGCTGTCGTTGGAGTTGTCGCGGTTGTCGCCCATCATGAAATAGTGCCCTTCCGGCACCGTCCACTCGCGACCCGGCTCAACCCGGTAACGGTTCATTTCCTTGCGGATCTGATGTTCGGCCTCGCCCAGTTGCTCGGTGTACAGCGTGGCACTGCCGAGGCTGCCCGGTTCTTCGCCGATCATGGTCTGGGCAACCAGCTGATCGTTGATATAGAGGCGCTTGTCGGTGGTGTAGCGAATGCGGTCGCCCGCTAGGCCAACCACACGCTTGATGTAGTTGATGTTCGGATCGCTGGGGTAGCGGAACACCATAACGTCGCCGCGCAGCGGATCACCGACTTCGATGACCTTGGTGTCCAGCACCGGCAGGCGGATGCCATAGGCAAACTTGTTGACTAGGATGAAGTCGCCCACTTCCAGGGTCGGTTTCATCGAACCGGACGGAATCTGGAACGGCTCGACCAGGAAGGAACGAAGCACCAGGACGATCGCCAGTACCGGGAAGAACGACTTGCCGTACTCAACCAGCAGCGGTTCTTTGTTCAAGCGATCAATCACCGCGTCATCGGCTTGGCCGACCTGGCCCTGATAGCTGGCAATCGCCGCACGACGGCGTGGCGCCAGGAATACCAGGTCGAACAAGGCCAGAGCGCCGCACACGAAGACGGCGATGACCAGCAACAACGGGAAATTAAATGACATAGGCCCTAGCTATCCAACCTCAGTACGGCAAGGAAGGCTTCTTGTGGAATCTCCACATTGCCCACTTGCTTCATGCGCTTTTTACCAGCCTTCTGCTTTTCCAGCAGCTTACGCTTACGGCTCACGTCACCACCGTAGCATTTGGCCAGGACGTTCTTTCTCAGTGCCTTGACAGTAGTTCGCGCCACAATCTGCCCGCCAATGGCGGCCTGGATTGCCACGTCGAACATCTGCCGCGGAATCAGTTCTTTCATCTTCTCGGTCAGCGCCCGGCCTTTGTAGTGGGCGTTGTCCTTGTGCACGATCAGCGCCAGCGCATCAACCTTGTCACCATTGATCAGCACGTCCAGCTTGACCAGATTGGCCGACTGATAGCGATCGAAATGGTAGTCCAGGGAGGCATAGCCACGGCTGGTGGATTTCAGGCGGTCGAAGAAGTCCAGTACCACTTCATTCATCGGCAGGTCATAGCGAACCTGAACCTGGGAACCGAGGAACTGCATGTCGCGCTGAACGCCACGCTTCTCGATGCACAGGGTGATGACGTTACCCAGGTGCTCCTGGGGCACCAGGATCGTGGCCTGCACGATCGGCTCGCGGAAATCCTCGACCGAGGAGATATCCGGCAGTTTGGACGGGTTATCGACGTAAATCGTTTCACCGGTCTTGAGCACGACCTCGAAGATTACGCTCGGCGCGGTGGTGATCAGGTCCAGGTCGTACTCGCGCTCCAGACGCTCCTGGATGATCTCCATGTGCAGCATGCCGAGGAAGCCGCAACGGAAGCCGAAGCCCAGTGCGTCCGAGCTTTCCGGCGAGTACTGCAGCGACGAATCGTTCAGGGTCAGTTTCTGCAACGCATCGCGAAAATCTTCGAAATCGTCGGAACTGACTGGGAACAGGCCGGCATAAACCTGCGGCTGAATACGTTTGAACCCAGGCAGCACCTCGACGTCAGGCGTCGAGTTCAGGGTCAGGGTGTCGCCTACCGGCGCACCGTGAATATCCTTGATGCTGGCAATGATGAAGCCTACTTCACCGGCCTTGAGGTCGGCGGTGGCGGTGTGTTTCGGGTTGAATACGCCGACGCTGTCGACCAGGTGCACCTTGCCGGTGGACTTGACCAGAATCTTGTCGCCCTTCTTCACCCGGCCCTGACGCACGCGCACCAGGGAGACTACGCCTAGGTAGTTGTCGAACCAGGAGTCGATGATCAGCGCCTGCAACGGCGCGTCGATATCACCGGTCGGGGCTGGAATGGTCTGCACCAGTCGCTCGAGCACTTCATCCACGCCCATGCCGCTCTTGGCGCTGCAGGCCACGGCGTCGGTGGCGTCGATACCGATAATTTTCTCGATTTCGTCTTTTACGCGGTCCGGATCAGCCTGCGGCAGGTCCATCTTGTTCAGCACGGGCATGACTTCCAGGCCCTGCTCGATGGCGGTGTAGCAGTTGGCGACAGATTGCGCCTCGACGCCCTGACCGGCATCGACCACCAGCAGCGCGCCCTCGCAGGCGGCCAGCGAACGGCTGACTTCGTAGGTAAAGTCGACGTGCCCGGGGGTATCGATGAAGTTCAGCTGGTAGGTGATGCCGTCCTTCGCCTTGTAATACAGGGTGACGCTGTGGGCCTTGATGGTGATGCCGCGCTCACGCTCCAGGTCCATGGAATCGAGGACCTGTGCCTCCATCTCGCGATCGGCCAAGCCACCGCACATCTGGATGAAACGGTCAGCCAGCGTCGACTTGCCGTGGTCAATGTGGGCGATGATGGAAAAATTGCGGATATGACTCAGGTCACTCACAGGACAACACTCGAAAAGGCCGCAGGCGACTGCCCGCCGAAAATAGCCGCGGAGTGTACCCGATTGACGCCCCGCGCGTCACGCGCGGCGCCCACCGGGGAACATGAAAAAGGGCGACCGAAGTCGCCCTTTTTCAGTGCCTGGGAAGGCTTGCTCGGCCAGCTTACTCAGCCAGTTTGAAGGTAATGAAGCTGGCGCGCCCTTGGCGTAGCACACGCATCGACACGGAGCGGTTCTTCGGCAGGGCCTGGGCCACCTCGGTAAAGGTCTTGGCCGAGCCGATCGCCTGGTTGTTCAGGTGCGTGACCACATCACCCGGACGCAAGCCGATCAGTGCTGCCGGACCGTCCTGCACTTCGCTGATCACTACGCCGCCTTTCAGGTCCAGGCTCTTTTTCTGCTCTTCCGTCAGTTCGGCCACCTTGACCCCAAGGCGGTTGCTGGCCGACTCACCGCCCTGCGCGGGGGCGCTGGCGATGGCATCGCCATCTTCAGGCAGCGCACCGATGGTCAATGACAGCTTCTTGCGCGAGCCATCGCGAACGATGTCCAGCTCGGCCTTGCTGCCTGGCTTCATGCTACCAACCAGATGCGGCAGATCGCCCGACATGATGATCGACTTGCCATCCAGACTGAGGATCACGTCCCCCACCTGCAAGCCGCCCTTGGCCGCCGGGCCGTCGTCCAGAACCTGCGCCACCAGGGCGCCGGCCGGTTTGTCCAGGCCAAAGGATTCAGCCAGGTCCTTATTCACTTCCTGGATCACCACGCCCAGCCAGCCACGGCTGACCTTGCCATCGCTCTTGAGCTGATCAGCCACATCCAGGGCAACACTCATCGGAATGGCGAAGGAAAGTCCCATGAAACCACCGGAACGGGTGAATATCTGCGAGTTGATACCCACCACCTCGCCCGCCAGATTGAACAGAGGACCACCCGAGTTGCCCGGGTTGATCGCCACATCAGTCTGAATGAACGGGACATAGCTCTCGTTCGGCAGGGTACGACCCTTGGCGCTGACGATGCCCGCAGTCACGGAGTGGTCGAAACCGAACGGCGAGCCGATAGCCAGTACCCACTCACCCACTTTCAGGTCTTCGGACTTGCCCAGCTTGACGGTCGGCAGGTTATCGCCCTCGACCTTGAGCAGCGCAACGTCACTGCGCGGATCGGCGCCAATCAGTTTGGCTTCCAGCTCGCTGCGATCAGAGAGGCGCACGATGATTTCGTCGGCATCCGCCACGACATGGTTGTTGGTCAGCACATAGCCGTCGGCAGAAATGATGAAGCCCGAGCCCAGCGACTGCGCTTCGCGCTGACGACCGCCCGGCGAACGCGGCATTTGCGGGATATTGCGTTCGAAGAACTCGCGGAACATCGGCGGCAGCCCTTCGAGATCAGGCATGGCCTGACCACCGGAAGCCACACGGTCCGGCACTTTCTGCCGGGTACTGATATTCACCACCGCCGGCGAGGCCTGCTCGACCAACTGAGTGAAATCAGGCAGATCCGCGTGCGCAGATACGGCCTGCCCCAACATCAGGACGGCAAACAACACGACAAAAGAACGTTTCAGGCTAGGCATCGACTACAACTCCCCATCCAGAACAACACAAGCCAAAAGACTCAAAAAGCTGCAACAGCACACGAAGCCCGCAGAAATGCAGGCCGATGAGCAGCATCGCCGGATCGATGCACACTGAAACAGCGCACACCCGACCAGGCAACGAACAACCCTACGTATACAGGCAGAATTTCCCAGGGATAACCCGGAAGAACGGAATCGGCCAGGACGGCCAGGACAAACAGCACAAGAAAAAGCGGGAATGCATCCCGCCTCACCTTGCGTACAGCAATCATCACGGGCGCATCCTGCCCGACTGAGCGAGCGGGTAACGGTGCAAGCCGAGCCGCGCAGTATTCAGACCCGGCGTACGCTCGAATCCCATGCAACGGCTCGCCTCCCACTCCCCGGTCATTGCGCCGCCTGCACCTCGGTGCCATTGGTCCGCATCGACAGGGCGACCCGTTCGGCCGTTCCCAGAGGAATCTCGCCGACTACCGTCACCATGACGTCGCCATCATCGGTCTTGAGACGACGTGAAACCGCAACGGTCGGGCCAAGCTGGGTCCGTGCATCTTCGACGGCAATGCCGTGCAAAGGCTCGAGGAACACGGAGAACCGCGCCAGGCCATCGTCATAAACGAGGCAGGAAACCGACTCGTCCGACGCAGGACTACGGCGCTGGCTGATGGTGCGAAGCTCAAAACCAGGCGGCAACCAGTCGGAACGCCAATTACCGGCAACCGTCGTGCTGGCCTCGGTAATACGTACCGGGCGGCAACTGGCGGTTGGCTGGAGCTGAGCAGGCTCAGGCGCCACGGCGATATCCAATTCAGTGAACTGGAAACGCTCGAGCAACTGACCCTTGTCGTTGATCAGAAGCGATTTGAGCGGCAGCCCGCTCGCCTCGTCCAGATGCAGTTCGATGCCATAACGGTGCTGATCACGTGGCAACAGACCCAGTACCACGGCCTTGCGCCCGGCAACCCGCGATTCGCCGATCACCCGCAACTCGTACCATTCGGCCAATTGCGCAGCATTCAGCTCGCGCGCTGGCCACGCCTGACCATCGACGACCTGATCGGACAACGTGCCACTCACGCATTGCGCTCGACCATCGACTCGCACCACTTCCTGTGCGGGACCGTCCAGCTGCAGCAGGCGCTCATGCACCTGACCGCCCTCCTCTACCCGGTGCCAGATGCGGTGGGTAGAGAAGCTGCCGTTGCGCTCGTAGACGAAAGTACCTTGAAAACTCTGCGAGCGCTCGGCCTCTGCCAAGCGCTGCAACCAGTTCTGCGCCTCGGCGGCAGCGGCAGGCAGAGCCAGCCAGCTACCGACCAGAAGAGCGGTGAAAGGAATAAAGCGCATGCGCCTCCTTAACGGTCTTCCAGACTGGCTGCACGTGCATAGGGAAGTGCGCTTTCATTGCCATTTACCGCGCCTTGCTGCGCATGCTGGCGCAGGTACGCCGGCAGACGCTGCTCGTGCCAGCCCGACTCGGCTTCATCGGCAACGGTGCTGGCCACAGGCTGCTCGCCTTCCGATACATTGAACCCTGCCAGCATGGCGGGGCCCTGCAATTGCGGAACGGTCAGCGACGGCTGAGAGGCCTGCTGTGCCATCTGTGCGCCAGCCAGTTCGTCCTGGTTGTACAGGCGTACACCTGCCAGCACGGCAACAGTCACCGAGGCGGCCACTGCTACGCGACCCACCATGCGCCACGGCTTGCGGGCTTCCTTGGCGGCCACTGGCACGGCTTCGTCAGCCAGTGCAGCAGAAACGGCAGCAGCGATATCCAGACGCGGCTCCAGCAGCTCTTTGTGCATCACTGCACGAGCGATCTGGTAACGCGACCAGGTAGCGCGCATTTCGGCGTCGTCGCTCGCACTGAGCACGCGCCGCAATTCCAATTCATCCGCTTCGTTATCCATCACCGCGGACAGCGATTCCTGCAGGGCTTCACGACTCATGGCGGTTCCTCTCTTGGCTGTAGCCGCTGTCTCAGGTTTCCTGCAACAGAGGTTGCAGGGATTTATCAATAGCCTCGCGTGCCCGGAAAATCCGTGAACGCACTGTACCCACCGGACATTGCATGACGCTGGCAATGTCTTCGTAACTCAGACCATCAAATTCACGCAACGTTAGCGCAGTGCGCAAATCTTCTGGTAACTGCTGGATGCTGCGATGCACAGTGGCTTCGATTTCATCCCGCAATAACGCACGCTCCGGCGATTCAATGTCCTTGAGGGCATGATCACCATCGTAAAACTCCGCGTCCTCGGAGCTCACATCGCTGTCAGGCGGTCGCCGTCCGCGCGAAACCAGATGGTTCTTCGCGGTGTTGATGGCGATGCGATACAGCCACGTATAGAACGCACTGTCACCGCGAAAATTCCCTAACGCACGGTAAGCTTTTACAAAAGCCTCCTGCGCCACATCTTGAGCCTCATGGGTGTCGTGCACGAAACGCACGATCAACCCGAGGATCTTGTGCTGGTATTTCAGCACCAACAGATCAAATGCTCGCTTGTCACCACGCTGCACGCGCTCGACCAGCTGTTGATCTTCTTCCTGGGTCAGCATGAACACTCCTCATTGAATTCAAAGGGGTTCAGCATCGGCCAGCAAGTTGGCTTGCCAGAATAGACTCGGGCGTTGCGCAAAAGTTCTCCCCTCCGAACAAGCTTCCCGCAGAATGCTTTCAATCCTGCACGGAACAACGCAACAGAGGCTCTGCCCCGCTGCGTGAATAGTCTTAGATTCGCCTGCCCTGCCGCCCCGCAGTTCCTTTCGAAACCTGCAACCACCGCGACACAGCAAACACTGTCCCTCTCTGGGCGACCGCTTTTGGAACGTGCGACCCCGGGAAAGTTCCCCGGCTCCATTGTCGGTCATAGCCGGCTATTGTGCCGCTCAACCCCTCTATATACTAGGGGCCGCTTACTTGCGGAATCCGGACATGAGCCAACATTACCAACACGACGTTCTGGTCATCGGCAGCGGTGCGGCTGGCTTGACGCTTGCGCTGACTTTGCCTGCCCATTTGCGCATCGTCGTGCTGAGCAAAGGCGACCTTTCCAACGGCTCGACCTACTGGGCTCAAGGCGGTGTCGCCGCCGTACTGGATGACACCGACACCGTCGAATCCCACGTCGCCGACACCCTGAATGCCGGTGGCGGCCTGTGCCGTGAAGACGCCGTGCGCTTCACCGTCGAGCACAGCCGCGAAGCCATCCAGTGGCTGATCGACCAGGGCGTCCCGTTCACCCGCGACGACCAGCACAGCCGTGAAGATGGCGGTTTCGAATTCCACCTGACCCGCGAGGGCGGTCACAGCCATCGACGCATCATTCACGCCGCTGATGCAACCGGTGCGGCAATTTTCAATACGCTGCTGGAGCAGGCCCGTCAGCGCCCCAACATCGAACTGCTGGAGCAGCGGGTCGCGGTCGACCTGATCACCGAGCGCAAGCTCGGCCTCGAAGGCCAGCGTTGCCTGGGCGCCTACGTGCTCAATCGCAACAGCGGCGAAGTGGACACCTACCGCGCGCGCTTCGTGATCCTGGCCACCGGCGGCGCCGCCAAGGTCTACCTCTATACCAGCAACCAGGACGGCGCCTGCGGCGACGGCATCGCCATGGCCTGGCGCGCTGGCTGCCGGGTCGGCAACCTGGAGTTCAACCAGTTTCACCCCACCTGCCTGTATCACCCCCAGGCCAAGAGCTTTCTGATCACCGAAGCCCTGCGTGGCGAAGGCGCCCTGCTCAAACTGCCGAACGGCAAACGCTTCATGCAGCACTTCGACGAACGCGCAGAGCTGGCGCCTCGCGATATCGTCGCCCGCGCCATCGACCATGAAATGAAGCGCCTCGGCGTGGATTGTGTGTACCTGGACATCAGCCACAAACCGGCCGAGTTCATCACCACGCATTTCCCGACTGTTTATGAGCGCTGCCTGGATTTCGGCATCGACATCACCCGCCAGCCGATCCCGGTGGTACCCGCCGCACACTACACCTGCGGCGGCGTGGTGGTCGACCAGAACGGCCAGACCGACGTACCCGGCCTCTACGCCATCGGCGAGACCAGCTTCACCGGCCTGCACGGTGCGAACCGCATGGCCAGCAACTCGCTGCTCGAATGCTTCGTCTACGCCCGCTCCGCGGCGGCAGACATCGTGGCCCAGCTCGATCAGGTGGCGCTGCCAACCGATCTGCCGGGCTGGGACGCCAGCCAGGTGACGGATTCGGACGAAGACGTGATCATCGCGCACAACTGGGACGAGCTGCGGCGTTTCATGTGGGACTATGTGGGCATCGTGCGCACCAACAAGCGCCTGCAACGGGCCGAGCACCGGGTCCGCCTGCTGCTCGACGAGATCGACGAGTTCTACAGCAACTACAAGGTGAGCCGGGACCTGATCGAGCTGCGCAACCTGGCCCAGGTGGCAGAGCTGATGATTCATTCGGCCATGCAGCGCCGGGAAAGCCGCGGCCTGCATTACACCCTGGACTACCCCGAGCAGTTGCCCGAAGCCCGCGACACTATTCTGGTGCCGCCCACCTACGGCGACTGAACTTCAGGCGTACGCGCAGGCGGCGGTGCATATCCGCCGCCATGGCATCACGGGCAATGCACAAGCCGCGCACGCGGCGTTCCCCGGCCAGGCGAAAACGCAGCACCACGGCAAATGGCAAGGCCAGGCTGTCGGGACGCAGCTGAACGGGCTGCCAGCCTGCACTGGCACTCCATAGCTGCCAACCGCTGGAATCGCGACGCAAACGGCGAAAGGACCGGGACGAACCCGGCAGCAGATGTCGGGATAACATCCAGCACACATGCCCCAGACACAACGCCAGAGCCGCGGCCATCACCCACCCCGGCGCCTCGATCAGCGCCAGCACCCACCCCGCCAGCATCACCAGCAACAGATAGAGCGCCAGCAGGCAGCGCGATGGCTGCCAGTGACACTCGAAGCTGTCACTTGGGCTGGACACGATCCAGAATCATCCTGACCATGCGCTTGAGGTCGGCATCTTCGGGCTCGCCGCGCTGCATGAACCAGCCGAACATGTCCTGGTCCTCGCACTCGATCAGCTTGCGGTAGCGAGCCTGATCTTCGGCGTCGAGGGTGGCGTACACCTCCCGGACGAAGGGCACCAGCAGCACATCCAGCTCCAGCATGCCGCGGCGGCTGTGCCAGAATAGGCGGTTGAGCTCTGTCGAATCGACCATGGAACGGTTCCTATGAATAGCCGGGCATTGAAAAGGCCCGGCAGTATACCGGCGAAAAACCCAACTGTTGACCTTGGCGGACGATCGACCCCACAGACAATGCGCGCAGCATGACGGCAATCGCTGACAAGCCCCAGGCCGCACTCTATGATGGGTGCCCTGACTTTTAGCCACTGATTGCCCTATCCCATGGCCGACTCCGCATTTTTCTGCACCCTCAGCCACGAAGGCGTGCTTGCCGTTCGCGGCCCCGATGCCAGCAAATTCCTGCAGGGACAGTTGACCTGCAACCTCAACTACCTGAACGCAACCACGTCCAGCCTGGGCGCCCGCTGCACGCCCAAAGGCCGCATGCTATCGAGCTTCCGCATCGTCAACGTCGCCGACGGCTACCTGCTGGCCATGGCCAGCGAGCTGGTTCAATCGCAACAGATCGATCTGCAGAAGTACGCCGTATTCTCCAAGTCCAAGCTGGGCGATGAGAGTCAGGCCTGGGTCCGCTTCGGCCTGAAGGGCGGCGACGCCGTCCTGGCCAGCCTTGGTTTGAATCTCCCTCAGGACGCCGACAGCGTTGCCAGCACCGACACCCTGCTCGCCGTGCGCCTGGCCGATGGCCGTGCCGAGCTGTGGGCCCCTGCTGCTGAGGCTGACGCCGTGCGCTCGCAACTGGCCGCCCAGCTGCCCGAAGAACCGTTGAATACCTGGCTGCTGGCCCAGGTGCGTGCCGGCGTGGGCCAGGTCATGGGCGAAACCCGCGAGCTGTTCATCCCGCAGATGCTCAACCTGCAGGCCCTGGGCGCCGTGAGTTTCAAGAAAGGCTGCTACACCGGCCAGGAAATCGTCGCGCGCATGCAGTACCTGGGCAAACTCAAGCGCCGCCTGTACCGCCTGCGACTCGATGACAAACGCATGCCGGACCCGGCCACCGAGCTGTTCTCCCCAGTACACGGCAGCAGCGTCGGCGAAGTGGTGCTGGCGGCACGCAGCGAGAACGGCATCGAACTGCTTGCCGTACTCCTGGAAGACGCCGCCACCGACGGCCGCATCCACCTCGGCGCCCTGCAGGGACAACCGTTGGTACTACTCGATCTGCCGTACACCCTGGATAGCAACCGCGAAATCCAGCGCTAATTACACTTCCCCAGCCGATTCGCCACAGAGAATGCGCAATGAGCAAGCTTGCCGATAAAGTCCTCCAGGAACTGCTGCATGCCATCGACAACGATGAGCTGGTCCTGCCTACCCTGCCCGAAGTTGCCCTCAAGGTTCGCGAGGCGGCGGAAGATCCGGATATTGGTATCCCGCAGATCAGCAAGGTGATCGGCAACGACGCGGCGCTGACCGCGCGCATCATCAAGGTGGTGAACAGCCCGCTGCTGCGCACCAACAAGGAAATCACCGACCTGCAGATGGCCGTCGGCCGCCTCGGCATCAATTACACCTGCAACCTGGCCACCGGCCTGGCCATGGAGCAGATGTTCCAGGCCACCAGCGACGTGGTCGACCGCAAGATGCGCGAAGTGTGGAACAAGAGCACCGAGATCGCCGGCATCTGCCACGTACTGTGCCGCCACTACACCCGCCTGATGCCCGACCAGGCCACCCTGGCCGGCCTGGTGCACCAGATCGGCGTGCTGCCGATCCTCACCTACGCCGAAGAACACAGCGAGCTGCTGGCCGACTCGATCAGCCTCAACCACGTGATCGAGAAGATCCACCCGATCATCGGCGACAAGATCCTGCGTGCCTGGGAGTTCCCCGAGCTGATCGCCATGGTGCCGAGCCAGCACCTGGACTTCACTCGCGACAGCGCCAAGGTCGACTACGTCGACATCGTTCAGGTCGCCACCCTGCAGAGCTACCTGGGCAGCGAGCACCCCTACACCCAGCTGGACTGGAGCAAGGTGCCGGCGTTCAGCAAGCTGGGCCTCGATCCGAATGTCGACATGCAGGCCGACGAAGACCTGTCCGCCGCCATGGAAGCCGCTACAAATATGCTTCAGTAGGCAAAACTCGGCGAGCGCATACGGCCATTTGCCACTAGACTCGACTCCAGCTCGGTCCAGGGATATACCGCATGCGTTCGCTCCTGCTGATCATCTGCCTGCTGTGCAGCGGCCCCGCCCTTGCCGATCCCCTGCGCCTGACCAACGGTGAATGGTCGCCCTACCTGGGCGAGCACCTGCCTCATCAGGGCGTGGCATCGCGGATCATCCGCGAAGCCTTTGCCCTGGAAGGGCTGGATGTGGAATGGGAATTCCACCCCTGGGCACGCTCGCTGCAAATGGCCGAACTCGGCCAGCGCGACGGAACCGCCGTCTGGCTGCACAGTGAAGACCGCCAGCAACTGTTCTTCATCAGCGACCCGGTGGTCGAAAGCACCTATTACATTTTCCACCGCAAAGGCCAGGTCTTCGATTGGAAGAGCGTGGAAGACCTGCAAGGCCTGCGCATCGCCGCCACCCGCGGCTACGACTACGGCAGCGCCTTCCAGCAGGCGGAAAACAGCGGCCAGCTGGACATCAACCGCGTCACCTCCGATGAACTGGGCTTTCGCCAACTACTGGCCGGGCGCGTCGACCTGTTCCCGCTGGACAAGGTGGTGGGCTTCGACCTGCTGCACCAGCACTTCAGCGCCGCCGATCGCGCGCAACTGAGCTTCCACCCCAAGCCCTTGCGCAGCGACAGCCTGCACCTCCTGCTGTCCCGGGCAGTGCCCGGCAACGCCGAGCGGATGCGACGCTTCAACCGTGGGCTGGCGCAACTGCGCGACAGCGGCCAGGTCGCCAAGTACCTGCTGGAAGTCCAGCAACCTCTGAGCCTGGCTAACTGATCAACCGCTCTGCGCCGGGAATTCGACCCGCACCAGCAGGCCATGTGGCTGCGCCTGATGCAGGCTGATGGCCGCCTGATGAGCCCGGCAGATCTCACCGACGATGGCCAATCCCAGGCCACTGCCCTGGGCCCGGCGCCGATAGAAACGCTCGAAAACCCGCTCGTGCTCGTCAGGCGGAATACCCGGCCCGTCGTCCTGCACCTCCAGCACGCCAGGCGCCAGCACCCGCAGGATCACGCTGCCCCCCTCCGGGGTGTGCGCCAGGGCGTTATCCACCAGGTTGCAGAGCAATTCATTGAGCAGCGTCGGCTCGCCCCTTAGCCACACCGGCTGCTCGGCCTCCAGGGCCAGGGCAATGCCCCGGGCGTGGGCCAGCGGCGCCAATGCCAGGCCCAGCTCGCGAGCCAGCTGAGTCAGGTCGAGGCGCGTGGCGCCGCCCTCGGCAATCGCCCGGGCGCCGCTCTCGATCCGCGCCAGCGACAGCAACTGGTTGGCCAGATGCGTCAGGCGATCGGTGTTCTGCGCCGCCTGCTGCAAGGTGCTGCGCCACACATCCGGTTCCTGGGCACGCAAGCCCAGCTCGACCCGCGCCTTGAGCGCTGCCAGCGGGGTGCGCAACTCGTGGGAGGCATCGGCGATGAACTGCGACTGGCGCTCGAACAGGCCGCGTAGCCGGTGGTTGAACTGGTTCAGGGCATTGACCAGCGGCAGCAGCTCCCGGGGCAGGCCCGCATCCGGCAACGGCTGCAGATCATCGCTGGCGCGCTCAGCCACGGCACGGCGCAGGGCCTCCAGCGGGCGCAATGCGGCGCTTACCGCCAACCACACCAGCAACAATGCGCTGAACGCCAGCAAGCCCATGCGCCACAGCGTGCCATAGAGCAGATCCCGCGCCATGCGCTCACGGGCGCCCTGGGTTTCCGCCACGCGGATCTCCGCCATGCCGGTAAAACCGGGTTCGCTGACCGGTTGCTGGAAACTCACCACCCGCACGCCCTGATGGCGGTACTCACCGTCGTAGAACGTGGCCAGGGCCGGGTAATCGTTGGTGCGCTGCGCACCGGGTGGCGCCGCCGGCAGGTCCTCGTAACCCGACACCAGCTCACCGCCCGGGCCGATCACCTGGTAGTAGATGCGCCCGGCGCTGTCGTAGGCGAAGGTGTCCAGGGCAATGTAGGGCACGTTGGCACTCAGGGTGCCTTCCACCGCGTACAGGCCATCGGAAATGGCCCGCGCCGAGGCCAGCAAGGTGCGGTCGTAGGCGGTGTCGGCGGCGTGGCGGGCGCTCCAGTAGGCGGTCATGCTGCTGACCAGCAGGATCATCGCCAGCAACAGGGCCAGCCGCCGGATCAGCCGCCCGCGCAGGCTGCCCGGCTTATCCACTCACGGCCTCCAGCAGGTAGCCAAGCCCACGGAAGGTCACGATGCGCACCGCCGCGCCTTCGAGTTTCTTGCGCACGCGGTGGATGTAGATTTCGATGGCGTCGGCACTCGCCTCCTCGTCCAGACCGAAGACCTGGGCCGCCAGTTGCTCCTTGCTCATCACCCTCCCCGGCCGGGCGATCATCGCCTCCAGCACCGCCTGCTCGCGCGAGGTCAGGTTGAGCACTTCGTCACCCACGGCAAAGCGCCGGGTACTCAGGTCGTAGGCCAGATCACCACAGCGCTGCACCTGTTCGCCCCCCAGCACGCTGCGCCGCAGCAGCGCCTTGACCCGCGCCTCCAGCTCGCTCAGCTCGAACGGCTTGGCCAGGTAATCGTCTGCCCCGAGGTTCAGGCCGTGTACACGGTCCTTCACTTCGCCTCGGGCGGTAAGCATCAGCACTGGCAAGGTCTTGCCGCGCTCGCGCAGGCGCGCCAGCACCTCGAAGCCATCCATACGCGGCAGGCCGATATCGAGGATCGCCAGCGCGTATTCCTCGCTGCTCAGCGCCAGGTCGGCCGCCACCCCGTCGTGCAACACGTCCACCGTCCACCCGCCACTTTTCAGGGCCTGGGCCACGCTTTCAGCCAACTGCGGGTGATCTTCGACCAGCAGAATTCGCATTGCCATCTCCAACTGAATCGACGCCGCTGGCCGTCATTGGCCGCGTCGCCCGGTTGATTCGAGCGCAGGAGTGTACAGACGTCTCTTGCGCTGTGAATTGCCCAAATGCCGTCACGAAAAACTTTCAGCGCTGAAAGGCTGGCGAAAGCTTCGCACCCTAGCATCGCTCCAAGGTGGCTCGATCCACCTGCCAGAACGGTTCGCGCAGTGGTGCGCGGCCGTGACAAAAACAACAATGGAGACCACACGATGCCGATCGCATCCCGTCAGGCACGTTCGCCTGCTCACCTGCTCAGCCTAGCTGTATCCACTGCCTTGTTCGTACCCTCGGCCCATGCCGCCTTCATCGAAGACAGCTCCGCCAGCCTCACCACCACCAATATCTACCTGAACCGTGATTTCCGCGAAGGCACTGGCCAGAACAAGCGCGAGGAATGGGGCCAGGGCTTCCTGCTCGACCTCAGGTCCGGCTACACCGACGGCACCGTTGGCTTTGGCGTCGATGCCCTGGGCATGCTGGGTCTCAAGCTGGACTCCGGCGGTGGCCGTACCGGCACCGACCTGCTGCCCGTGCAGGATGACGGTGGCACCCCGGATCAGTTCGCCCGGCTGGGCATGACCGCCAAGGTCAAGGTCTCCGAAACCGAATTCCGCTACGGCTCGCACATTCCCGAACTGCCGGTGGTCAAGGCCAGCGACAGCCGCCTGCTGCCGCAGGTCTTCGAGGGCGGCCTGCTGACCTCTTCCGAACTGGACGGCCTGACCTTCACCGGCGGGCGCCTGGACAAGGTCATCGACCGCGCGTCCACCAACTCCGAAGACATCGTCCTCAACAGCAAGAACGGCCGCTTCGCCGGTGGCATCACCGCCGACCACCTGGACCTGGCCGGCCTGGACTACGCCTTCAGCAAAGGCGTGACCGGGCGCTACTACTTCGCCGAGCTGGACGACATCTACCGCCAGCACTTCTTCGGCCTGCAGACCACCCATGCGGTCGGCCCCGGTGTACTGAGCGCCGACCTGCGCCTGAGCATCAGCGACGACACCGGTGCCTCCAATGCCGGCAAGATCGACAACCGCGCCCTCAACGGCCTGGTCAGCTACGCCATCGCCGGCCACAAGTTCGGCCTGGGTTACCAGGACATGAGCGGCGACACCGGCTTCGCCTACATCGATGGCAGCGACCCGTTCCTGGTCAACTTCGTGCAGATCAACGACTTCGCCAACGCCGACGAGCGCTCGTGGCAGGCCCGTTACGACTTCGACTTCGCCAAGGTTGGCATCCCCGGTCTGAGCTTCATGACCCGCTACATCAGCGGCGACGACGCCAAGATCGCCGGCAGCACCCAGACCGGCGGCGAGTGGGAACGCAACACCGAAATCAAGTACGTGGTCCAGAGCGGCGCGCTGAAAGACGTCTATGTCCGCCTGCGCAACGCCAGCTTCCGTTCGGACTTCGCTCGTGACGCGGACGAAAACCGCATCATCGTCGGCTACACACTGCCGATCTGGTAACCCACAATAAGAATTCAGAGGAAAACACCATGAAAACTGCCTTTACGCGTATTGCCCTGGCGGCGGCCTGCATGGCCTTCGCCGGTCCGTTGCTGGCCGACGAGCCACGCCGCCCCGAATGCATCGCCCCGGCCGCGCCTGGCGGTGGCTTCGACCTGACCTGCAAGCTGGCGCAAAGCGCCCTGCTCGAAGGCAAGCTGCTGAAATCGCCGATGCGCGTGACCTACATGCCCGGCGGTGTCGGCGCGGTCGCCTACAACGCGGTGGTCGCCCAGCGCCCGGCCGATGCCGGCACCATCACCGCCTTCTCCAGCGGCTCGCTGCTGAACCTGGCGCAAGGCAAGTTCGGCCGTTTCGACGAAAACGCAGTCAAGTGGCTGGCCGGTGTCGGCACCAGCTACGGCGCCCTGGCCGTACGTCAGGACTCGCCGTACAAGACCCTTGACGACCTGGTCAAGGCGCTCAAGGAAAACCCGGGCAAAGTAGTCATCGGTTCCGGCGGCACCGTCGGCAGCCAGGACTGGATGCAGACCGCCCTGATCGCCCGCGCAGCCGGCATCAACCCGCGCGAACTGCGTTACGTGGCGATGGAAGGCGGTGGCGAGCTGGCCACCGCCCTGCTCGGTGGCCACATCCAGGTCGCCAGTACCGACATTTCCGACTCCGTGCCGCACATCGAAAGCGGCGACATGCGCATCCTCGCGGTGTTCTCCGAAGAACGCCTGCCGGGCGATGTGGTCGAGTCCATCCCGACTGCCAAGGAGCAGGGTTTCGACGTGGTATGGCCGGTGATCCGCGGTTTCTACCTCGGCCCGAAGGTCAGCGACGAAGCCTACACCTGGTGGAAGAACTCCTTCGACCAACTGCTGGCTTCGGAAGACTTCGCCAAGCTGCGTGAGCAACGCGAGCTGTATCCCTTCGCCATGACCGGCGACGAACTGGACGCCTACGTGAAGCAGCAGGTTGCCCAGTACAAGGAACTGGCCCAGGAATTCGGCCTGATCCAGTAACCCTGTGTGGGAGGGGCTTGAGCCGCGACCGTCGCCGCTCAAGCCCCTCCCACGACTCGCAACGACAACACCGTTCCACCCATTAACTGCCTGGAGCCACGCGCTCACGGGCTGGCGTCGTTCGCGCCAGAAACCCCGCAGGCATCAGCAACCCACGAGGACCTCCTCATGTCTCAACGAATATTCGGTGTGGTGCTGCTCCTGGCCTGCGTGGCCCTGAGCATCGTCGCCTGGGGCTACCACGCACCCTTCTCCTATGAGCCGGTCGGCCCCCGCGCCTACCCGATGTTGCTGCTGATCCTGATGGGGCTCGGGGCGATCTACCTGCTGGTCAAGCCGGCCAGCGCCACGGCGCACAGCGAAGAGCCGCCGCTGGACAAACACGTGATTCGCAAAGTGGTCGGCTGCGTGGTGCTGCTCACCATCTACGCCGCCCTGTTCGAACCGCTCGGTTTCATCTTCGCCAGCCTGGTCTTCGGCATCGCCATGGCCCGCCTGTACGAAGGCACCTGGATCGCCAGCGTGGTGTCCGGCGTGGTGCTGGCCGTCGGCCTGTACGTGCTGTTCGACAAAGTCCTCGATGTGCCCCTGCCCCTCGGCATCCTGTCCAGCCTGGAGATCTGACCCATGGATACATTCGCCTACCTGGGCCAAGGCTTCGGCGTTGCCCTGAGCCCCTACAACCTGTTCACCGCCCTGTGCGGCACACTGATCGGCACCATCGTCGGCCTGTTGCCGGGCCTGGGCCCGATCAATGGCGTGGCGCTGCTGATCCCGATTGCCTTCGCCCTCGGCCTGCCGCCGGAAACCGCACTGATCCTGCTCGCCGCCGTGTACCTGGGCTGCGAATACGGCGGTCGTATTTCCTCGATCCTGCTGAACATCCCGGGCGAAGCCTCGGCTGTGATGACCACCCTCGACGGCTACCCGCTGGCGCGCCAGGGCAAAGCTGGCGTGGCCCTGTCGATCTCGGCCTGGAGCTCCTTCGTCGGCGGCCTGATGGCCACCTGCGGCGTGGTGATCTTCGCCCCGCTGCTGGCCAAATGGGCCGTGGCCTTCGGCCCCGCCGAGTACTTCGTGCTGATGGTGTTCGCCATCGTCTGCCTGGCCGGCATGGCCGGCAACAGACCGATGAAGACGGCGATTGCCGCCTGTATCGGCCTGTTCCTGTCCTGCGTCGGCATCGACTCCAACAGCGGCGTGTACCGTTTCACCTTCGGCAGCCTGGGCCTGAGCGACGGCATCCAGTTCGTGGTGCTGGTCCTGGGCCTGTTCTCGGTCAGCGAAATCCTGGTCCTGCTCGAGCGCACCCACCACGGTCAGAAAGCCATCGAAGCCAAGGGCCGCATGCTGTTCAACCTGAAAGAAGGCCTGTCGGTGCTGGGTACCAACCTGCGCAGCGGCGCGGTCGGTTTCGGCCTGGGCATCCTGCCGGGCGCCGGTGCGACCCTGGCCAGTGCCGTGGCGTACATGAGCGAAAAACGCCTGGCGGTGAAAGACAACAAGTTCGGTGAAGGTGACCTGCGTGGCCTGGCTGCACCGGAAACCGCCAACAGTGCCTCGGCCTGCGGTTCCATGGTGCCAATGCTGACCCTCGGCGTACCCGGCTCCGGCACCACCGCGGTGATGCTCGGCGCCCTGACCCTGTACAACATCACCCCCGGCCCGCTGCTGTTCCGCGACCAGCCGGACATCGTCTGGGGCCTGATCGCCTCGCTGTTCGTGGCCAACATCATGCTGATCGTGATGAACGTGCCGATGATCAAGATCTTCACCAAGATCCTCGCCGTGCCGTACTGGGCACTGGTGCCGGCGATCGCCATCATCACCTCGATCGGCGTTTACGCGATCCACGCCACCGCTTTCGACCTGTACCTGATGATCGGTATCGGGGTCGCCGGTTACATCCTGCGCAAGATGGATTTCCCGCTGTCGGCGATCCTGCTGGGGTTCATCCTCGGCGGGTTGATGGAGCAGAACCTGCGTCGCGCCCTGTCGATCTCCAACGGCGAGCTGGGCATCCTCTTCGCCAGCCCGATAACCTGGGGCGTCTGGACCCTGATCGTCGGCATGATCGCCCTGCCGTTCTACCGCAGCTGGCGCAAGCGCAGTCAACGCAAGGCCGAACTGGCCAATGCCTGATAGCACCGCCCCGTCGTTCAACCCCAAGCACCTGCGTCACTGGTGGCCCACGCCACTGGTCGGCGCAGCCGGGGGCTACCTGGCCAGCCTGATCGGCTGGCCATTGCCGTGGATCATCGGCTCGTTGCTGGCCGTCATCGCCCTGCGTTGCAGTGGCGTGCTCAGCCGCGAGATGCCCGGTGGCCGACAAGTCGGTCAGTGGCTGGTGGCAACCGGCATCGGCCTGCACTTCACCAGTGAGGTGCTGGAACAGGTACTGAGCAACATGGCGATCATCGTCCTCGGGGTGCTCGCCACCCTGCTGCTCAGTGTCATCGGCATCGCCGGCCTGCGCCGCGCGGGGGTCGACCGGGCCACGGCGTTCTTCGCCAGCATGCCGGGTGGGGCCAGCGAGATGGTCAACCTGTCCCTGCGCCACGGCGCGCAACCGGCGCGCATCGCGGCGGCGCACAGCATGCGCCTGCTATTGGTGGTGCTGCTGATTCCGGTGCTGTTCACCTGGGGCCTGCCGGCCATGGAACCGCCACCGGCAGCCACCGTGGACTGGACCTGGCTGGCCATCCTGCTTCCGGCCGGCGCCTTGATTGCGGTGCTCTGGCGCAAGTCCGGGCAACCCAACCCGTGGATGCTCGGCCCGCTGACCCTGTGCGCGGCGGCCGCCGTCACCTTCGACCTGCACATCGGCATGCCCCAGGGCGTCGGTCAGTTCGGTCAATGGCTGATCGGCTGCGCGCTGGGCTGTCACTTCGACCGGGCGTTCTTCCGCAGCGCGCCGGGGTTCCTGGCGCGGGTGCTGCTGTTCACCCTGCTGGCGATGGTCTGTACCGCGCTGTGCGGTGGCCTGATCGGCTGGCTGGCGGGCATCGACTCGGTGTCGCTGGTACTCGGCATGATGCCCGGCGGCATCACCGAACTGTCCCTGACCGCCGAAGCCCTGCACCTGTCAGTGGCCCTGGTGACCGCCCTGCAGGCCCTGCGGCTGTTCATGGTGATGTTCCTCGCCGAGCCGCTGTTCCGCTTCTGGCAACGCAACGCTTGAGGGCGTGCCACTGTGGTGGCCACGAACCTCCTTTAGCCCGCCTTCGTGCGGGCTCTTTTTTAGCGGATATTTCAGTTCCGACCTCATCGGCACTCGGCCGGTCTAACCTCAGGTCATCTCCTGAACAAGGCCGTGCACGGATGAAACGCCCTCTCCTGCTTCTCCTGATCCTGACCGGGCTGCTGGGTGCCTGCAGCAGCGCCAGCCTGGCGTACCGCAATCTCGACTGGCTGATCCCCTGGCGGCTGAATGACTACCTGACGCTCAACAGCGAGCAGAAGGCCTGGCTCAAACCACGGATCAAGGCGCACCTGGCCTGGCATTGCAGCACCGAACTGCCGAATACCCTGAAATGGCTGGATCAGGCCAGAACGCTGATCCAGCAACCCGACGGCCCCAGCCCGGAACAGTTCAGCGCACAACTGGCCGAGCTCGATGCTGGCCTCAAGCGCATTGCGGTGCAGGTCACCCCCACCGCCATCGGGCTGCTGCAGGGCCTCAATCCGAAACAGGTGGCCGAACTGCAGGCAGCCATTGATGAGGACAATCAGGAAGATCGCCAGGACTTCCTCGAACTCTCCCTCGCCGAGCAGATCACCGAACGCGCCGAACGCATGGAAGAGCGCCTGCGGCCCTGGTTCGGTCGGCTGAGCGAGGCGCAGCAGGCGCGCATCCTGCAATGGTCAACGGGGCTGGGCGAGCAGAATCGGCTGTGGCTGGAAAATCGTCAGCAGTGGCAGCAGGCGTTCATGCAGACCCTCGATGCCCGCCGCAGTGACGACTTCGGTGAACGCATGGCGCGCCTGTTGCAGGAGCGCGAGGCGTTCTACACCGACGCTTACCGGGAGGCCAACCCGCGCGCCAAGGCGGCGCTGGCCGAGCTGTTCAGTGATCTGTTCGGCAACGCCGATGCCAAGCAGCGCGAGCGGCTCGACCACCGCCTGCGCGACCTGCACCGCGACCTCGCAGCACAGGCCTGCAGCGCCGATTAAAGCGGCGGCAGACGCCACTCGATGGTAGGCAACCCGTGCTGGGTCAGGAACTTGTTGGTATGGCTGAAGTGCCCGTTGCCGATAAAACCCCGGTGCGCCGACAGCGGCGACGGATGAGGCGACTTCAGCACCAGGTGCTTGCTGGTGTCGATCAGCTTTTCCTTGCTCTGGGCATGGGCACCCCACAACAGGAACACCAGGCGCGGCTGGTGCTGGCTGACCACCTCGATCACCTTGTCGGTGAAGAACTGCCAGCCCTTGCCCGCATGGGAGCCGGCATTGGCCCGCTCCACCGTCAGTGAAGTGTTGAGCAGCAGCACGCCCTGCTCCGCCCAGGACTGCAGGTAGCCGTGGGGCGCGATGTCGATGTTCAGGTCGCGCTTTAGCTCCTTGTAGATATTCACCAGCGACGGCGGCGTGGCCACCCCCGGCTGCACCGAGAAGCACAGGCCGTGGGCCTGGTCAGGACCGTGGTACGGGTCCTGGCCGATGATCACCACCTTGACCTGGTCCAGGGGCGTGGAATTCAGCGCATTGAAGATCAACGAACCCGGCGGGTAGATCTCCTTGCCGGCGGCCTTCTCCTGCCGCAGGAAATCGCCCAGCGCCTTCATGTAGGGCTTGTCGAATTCCTCGTGCAAGGCCTGTTTCCAGCCGGCTTCGAGCTTGACGTTATCTGCAGCGGACATGCGTGATTCCTGGAACATAGAACGAAGGCGGTACGTTAGGGGCTGGCGGCGCCTCAACGCAAGTCGCGTAGCACAGGAAATTCAGGGCCGACCGCTACGCGACGATGCCGAGTGCCCGACTCGCCGTCCCCCTGCAGGAGCAGACCTGTCCGCGAGCGGTTGGCATCATGACTAGCCCTGGTGCAACGCCCGGTAGTGACTGGGCGCCATGCCCACCACCTTGCGAAACAGCCGCGAGAAGTAATACACGTCCTCGTAGCCCAGTTGCTCGGCGACCTGGCGGATGCCCTGGTCGCCTTCGTCGAGCAGGCGGCAGGCGTGGGCCATTTTCATCTGGATGAAGGCCTGGATCGGCGCATGGCCGGTCAAATCGCGGTAAGTCTTGGCGAAGTGGAAGCGCGACAGTTTGAACTGCGCGGCAAGCTCATCCAGATTCAGCGTGTCGTGCAGGTGGGCGCGCATCACCGCCTCTACGGCGTCCACGTCCAGCACCCGTCCGGATTTCAGCTTGGCCCGCGCCGGCAGCACCGCCAGTGAGGTCAGCAGCGTCTGCAACTGGTGAGCAGCGTAGATGAAGTGCGGCAGGCTCAGGCCCTGCTTGCGCACGTTGAGCAGCGCGTCGAACTCCGCCAGCAGGCGCGGCTGCACGCCGATCCGCCACAGCGGTCCCTTGCCAAGGGGGCGCAGAAAATCCGCCACCAGCTCCCCGTCGAAGTGCACCCAGTACAGGGTCCAGGGCTTGCCGGGGTCCGCGCCGTAGGCGTGAGGCTGACCTTTTGGCAACAGCAGCAGGTCGCCACCGCCAACCATCAATCGTCCATCCTCCGTCTCCAGCCAGCCTTGACCGGCACGGCAGTAGATCAGCAAGTGATCGTCCGGGTTGGGGCGACTCATGCGATGCCCCTGTGCCTCAGGGTAATAGCCCAGTGCCAGCGGAAAACAACCCTGTGCCAGTGGGCTTTTGACCAATGACCGGCGCAGGCGGGGCGGTGTGATGAAGCGAACACCGTTGGCCGGCAGCGGCCAGTTGGACGTTTCGACAGCGACACGCATGGAGTCGACCTTGTTGTAGTTATCCCAAGATAGTCCATCCACCGACCAAGATCGTCAATTCCCCTGCCCCACGCCTCACCGTTATAACTCTGGCAAAACAACAACAGGGCCCGCATGAGGCCTGCAGTGGAGGACGGCATGAGCAAGGCAATTGCCCAGTTGATCGACGGCGAATGGCGTGAAAGCCGCACCCGCGAGTTCATCGAAGTCACCGACCCGGCGACCCAGGACGTTCTGGCCCTGGCGCCCAAGGCCACTGCGGAAGAAATCGAGGCGGCCATCGCCAGCGCCAAAGCCGCGTTTCTCACCTGGCGCGAAGTGCCGGTCTCGGAACGCGCCCGCCTGATGCTGCGCTACCAGCACCTGCTCAAGGAACACCACGACGAGATCGCCGAGCTGCTGGCCAGCGAAACCGGCAAGACCCTGGCCGATGCCAAGGGCGATGTCTGGCGCGGCATCGAGGTGGTCGAACAGGCGGCCAACATCGCCAGCCTGATGATGGGCGAGACCGTGGAGAACGTCGCCCGCGACATCGACACCGCCAGTTGGATTCAGCCCCTGGGCGTGTGCGTCGGCATCACTCCGTTCAACTTCCCGGCGATGATCCCGTTGTGGATGTTTCCCCTGGCCATCGCCGCCGGCAACACCTTTATCCTCAAACCGTCCGAACAGGACCCGCTGACGCCCAACCGCCTGGCCGAGCTGTTCATCGAGGCCGGCGCGCCCAAGGGCGTGCTGCAGATGCTGCACGGCGCCCGGGAAGTGGTCGACAGCCTGCTGACCCACCCTGACATCCGCGCGATTTCCTTCGTCGGCTCGGTGCCGGTCGGCCAGCACATCTACCGCACCGGCACCGCCCACCTGAAACGCGTGCAGGCCTTCGCCGGGGCCAAGAACCACATGGTGATCCTGCCCGACGCCAACAAGGATCAGGTACTCAGCAGCCTGGTCGGCGCCAGCTGCGGTGCCGCCGGCCAGCGTTGCATGGCGATCAGCGTGGCGGTGTTCGTCGGCGAATCGAAACAGTGGATCGAGGAACTGCGCGCACAGATGGCGGAACTGCGCCCCGGTTACTGGAACGACGCCCAGGCCGCCTATGGCCCGCTGATCAGCCAGCAGGCCCGGCAGCGGGTGCTGCGCCTGATCGCGGAGGGCAAGGCGGAAGGTGCCGAATGCCTGCTCGACGGATCCCAATGCAGCGTGCCCGGCTACCCCAATGGCAACTGGCTGGGCCCGACGCTGTTCCGTGGCGTGACCAACACCATGAGCCTGTACCGCGAAGAAATCTTCGGCCCGGTGCTGGTGTGCATGGAGGTCGACACGCTGGATGAAGCCATCGCCCTGGTCAACGCCAGCCCCTACGGCAACGGCACCTCACTGTTCACCCGCTCCGGCGGCGCCGCCCGGCATTACCAGCACGCGGTGGAAGTCGGCCAGGTCGGCATCAACGTACCGGTGCCCGTGCCCCTGCCGTTCTTCTCCTTCACCGGGTGGAAGGGCTCGTTCTATGGCGACCTGCATGCCTACGGCAAACAGGGGGTGCGCTTCTTCACCGAGACCAAGACCGTCACCAGCCGCTGGTTCGATGAAGAACCGGTCGCAGGCGGGCCGAACATGACCATTCAGCTCAAGTGAAAACGACCCCAGGGTATTGCGCCAGCGACCTGGCACGGCCAGCGTTGACGGGCCTGTTTTTAGAACCCGTTCAAAGTCTTGCGAACTCGATGGACGCTGAACGGGGTGTTAGACCAAAAGACGATCTCAACAATTAGTCTAAGAGCGTACAAGTTCTCCTTGCTCCAACAACAAAAACAAGGAGAACCACGATGCAACGATTGACTGCCGCCCTGGCCCTCTGGGCCGGGATTACTGCCTGTGCGCAAGCTGCGGACCCCATTACCCTGGGCCTCAACTACCCACGCACCGGGTCGTATAAGGAAGAAGGATTGGCACAGATGCGCGGAGCCTTGCTGGCTATCGACGAAATCAACGCCCAGGGCGGGGTGTTGGGACGTCCGCTGCGCCTGTCCAGCCGTGACGACGCCTCGCGTCCGGCCAAAGCCATCAAGAACGTCGACAAACTGGCCAGCGAAGGCGCGGCCATGCTCTTCGGCGGCGCCTCCAGCGCCGTGGCCATTGCCTCCGGCAAACGCGCCGCCGAGCACGGCCTGCTGTACTTCGGCACCCTCACGTACTCCAACGACACCACCGGCAAGGACGGCCACCGCTACATGTTCCGCGAGTGCAACAACGCCTGGATGAGCGCCCGCGTGCTCGGCCAGTACCTGCACAAGACCCTGCCGGACAAACGCTACTTCTACGTCACCGCCGACTACACCTGGGGCCACACCAGCGAAAGCTCGCTGCGCCAGACCACCAACAGCGAAGACGGCGCCACGCACCCGAGCGTCAAGGTGCCGTTCCCCGGCGCACGCCTGGCCGATTACCAGGACGCCCTGACCCAGGCCGCCTCGAGCAACGCCGAAGTCCTGGCCCTGGTGCTGTTCGGCGAAGACCTGGTGCGCGCCATGCGCATTGCCAAGGACCTGGGCCTGACCGAACGCATGCAGATCGTCGCGCCCAACCTGACCCAGAGCATCGTCGAGCAGGCCGGCCCCGGTCTGATGGAAGGCGTGATCGGCACCGAGCCCTGGACTTGGCGCGTACCGGCCCTGGAGAAATCCGCCCGTGGCCAGGCCTTCGTCGACGATTACGCCAAGCGCTACTCCATGTACCCCTCCAGCTCCGCCGCCTCGGCCTACAGCATCGTCTACCAGTGGGCCGACGCCGCCAAGCGCGCCAACAGCCTGAACAGCGAAGCGCTGATCAAGGCCCTGGAAGGCCACCGCTACCAGTTGCTGAAGGACACCCAGGAGTGGCGCGCCTTCGACCACCAGAACATCCAAACCGTCTACGCGGTCAAAGTGAAAGCGCGCGACGAGGTGCTCAAGGACCCGCTGAAACAGGATTACTTCGAAATCGTCGACCGACTCGACGTCAACCAGGCGGCCCCCAGCCTTGCCGAATGGCAGGCCGAGCGGCGCAACGCCGGCCAACCCCTGACCCTGCAATGAGGACTTATGGACTTCGAACTCAGCGATGAACAACGCCTGCTGGTAGACAGTGCCCGCGCCTTCGCGACGCGGGAGCTGGCGCCCCATGCGGCGGACTGGGACCGCGACCACCACTTCCCGGTGGACGTGATCAAGCGGGCGGCCGAACAGGGCTACCTGGCCCTGTACATCAACGAAGACGATGGCGGCCTCGGGTTGTCACGGCTGTCCGCCTCGCTGATCTTCGAACAACTGTCCGCCGGCTGCATCGCCACCACGGCCTTCCTCACCATCCACAACATGGCCTCGTGGATGCTCGCTTCGTTCGGCGACCAGGCGCTCAAGGACGCCTGGCTGCCGCGCCTGGTCAGCGGCGAGCTGCTGGCCTCCTACTGCCTCACCGAGCCGGACGCCGGCTCCGACGCCGCCCACCTGCGCACCCGCGCCCGGCGCGACGGCGACGACTACGTGATCGACGGCAGCAAGTGTTTCATCTCCGGCGCCGGCAGCACCGACGTGCTGATCGTCATGGCGCGCACCGGTGAAGACAGCGGCGCCAAGGGCGTGTCGTGCTTCCTGGTGCCGGCCGACGCCGAGGGCGTGAAGTACGGGCGCAACGAATTGAAGATGGGCTGGCGCGCGCAACCCACACGCAGCATCACTTTCGAAGGTGTGCGCATCCCCGCCAGCCAGCGCATCGGGCCGGAAGGCCAGGGCTTCGTCTATGCCATGAAAGGCCTGGACGGCGGCCGCATCAACATCGCCAGTTGCTCCCTGGGCGCGGCCCAGGCGGCGCTGGAGCAATCGCTGCGCTATGCCGAGGAACGCAAGCAGTTCGGCAAACCCCTGAGCGACTTCCAGGCGCTGCAGTTCAAGCTCGCCGACATGCTCACCGACCTCACCGCCAGCCGGCAGATGGTGCGCCTGGCCGCGCACAAGCTCGACCACGGGCACAGCGAGGCGAGCCTCTACTGCGCCATGGCCAAGCGTTTCGCCACCGACCACTGTTTCACCCTGTGCAACGAGGCGCTGCAGCTGCATGGCGGCTACGGTTACCTCAACGACTACCCGCTGGAGCGCTGGGTGCGCGACAGCCGCGTGCACCAGATTCTCGAGGGCACCAATGAAATCATGCGCGTGATCATTGCCCGCCGCCTGCTCGACCAGGGCGGCATGCTTGATTGCCTGCTGTAACGAACCGTACCTATAGGAGCCTGCTTGCTGCGGTCCGGCGTCCCGGCGATAAATTGCCGAAAAGCATCGCCAGCAAGCTGGCTCCTACATACGCCCAGAAATGAGGATACCCATGAGCAACGCCGTAGAACCCTACAAACCCGGTGTATTCGACCTGACCCACAAGATCACCGTGGAAAAGCACGGGCACACCGCGCTGATCACCATCAACCACCCACCGGCCAACACCTGGGACCGCGAGTCGCTGATCGGCCTCAAGCAGCTGGTCGAGCACCTCAACCGTGACGACGACATTTACGCCCTGGTGGTGACCGGCCAGGGCGGCAAGTTCTTCAGCGCCGGCGCCGACCTCAACCTGTTCGCCGATGGCGACAAGGCCCGCGCCCGGGAAATGGCCCGGCGCTTCGGCGAAGCCTTCGAGGCGCTGCGTGATTTCCGCGGTGTGTCGATCGCCGCGATCAACGGCTACGCCATGGGCGGCGGCCTGGAATGCGCCCTGGCCTGCGACCTGCGTATTGCCGAGCGCCAGGCACAGATGGCCCTGCCGGAAGCCACCGTAGGCCTGCTGCCCTGCGCCGGCGGTACGCAGAACCTGGCCTGGCTGGTCGGTGAAGGCTGGGCCAAGCGCCTGATCCTCTGCGGCGAGCGCATCGACGCGGAAACCGCCCTGCGCATTGGCCTGGTCGAACAGGTGGTGGACACCGGCGAGGCCCGCGGCCATGCCCTGCTGCTGGCGGCCAAAGTGGCGCGCCAGAGCCCGGTGGCGGTGCGCACCATCAAGCCGCTGATCCAGGGCGCCCGGGAACGCAGCCCGAACACCTGGCTGAGCGAAGAGCGCGAGCGCTTCGTCGACCTGTTCGACGCCGACGACACCCGCGAAGGAGTGAATGCCTTCCTGGAAAAACGCGACCCGCAGTGGCGCAACAAGTGAGCTGCTGATCGGTGGAAAACGCTTCGCGGTTTTGCACCCTACCCGGCCCGCACCGGTCACGATAACGCGCTGGGTGGTGCGGACGATAAGGTCGCCCACCCCGACCGCACACGACGACGGACACCCTGATGAACGTGCAATTCGAAGAACGCGCCAGCCTGCATGGCTACCGCATCGGCATCGCCAGCCTGGATGCCGAGAAAAGCCTGAATGCCCTCTCCCTGCCGATGATCGAGGCCCTGGACGCCAAGCTGAGCGCCTGGGCGGACGATCCGGATATCGCCTGCGTGATCCTGCGCGGCAACGGCGCCAAGGCCTTCTGCGCCGGCGGCGACGTGGTGCAACTGGCCCGTCAGTGCCACGAACAGCCTGGCGAGGTGCCGGCCCTGGCGCGGCGCTTCTTCGCCGATGAATACCGCCTCGACCACCGCATCCACACCTACCCCAAGCCGTTCATCTGCTGGGCCCACGGCCACGTGCTGGGCGGCGGCATGGGCCTGATGCAGGGCGCGGGCATCCGCATCGTCACCCCGAGCAGCCGCCTGGGCATGCCGGAAATCAACATCGGCCTGTACCCGGATGTCGGCGGCAGTTGGTTCCTGGCGCGCCTGCCGGGCAGCCTCGGGCTGTTCCTCGGACTCACCGCCAGCGGCATGAACGCCCGCGACGCCCTCGACCTGGGCCTGGCCGACCGTTTCCTGCTCGACAGCCAGCAAGACGCCCTGATCAACGGCCTGGTGCAACTGAACTGGACCGAGCAGCCGACCCGGCAACTGCACAGCCTGCTCAAGGCCCTGGAAAACGAAGCCCGTGGTGAGCTGCCCGAGGCCCAGTGGCTGCCGCGCCGCGAACGCCTCGACGCCCTGCTAGACCAGGCCGACCTGCCCACCAGCTGGCGCGCCCTCACCGCCTTGGAAGGCGACGACGACCCGCTGCTGGCCCGCGCGGCCAAGACCCTGGCCGGCGGCTGCCCGCTCACCGCGCACCTGGTCTGGGAACAGATTCGCCGCGCGCCCCAGCTGTCCCTGGCCGAGGTGTTCCACATGGAGTACGCCATGAGCCTGAACTGCTGCCGCCACCCGGAATTCCCCGAGGGCGTGCGTGCCCGCCTGATCGACAAGGACCACACGCCGCGCTGGCACTGGCCGGACGTGGCCACGATCCCGCAGGCGGTGATCGACGCGCACTTCGAGGCGGTCTGGGACGGCGAACACCCGCTGGCGGATCTATAACACCAACACCGTGGGAGGCGCCGGGCGGCGCTCCGTTTCAGCGGCGATTGGTCAGTAGTTCCAGTCGCGGCTGAAGCCCCTCCCACAATTGGAACAGCAACCAAGGCGAACTGCCCACCCGGACTGATCACGAGGAGAACAACAATGACAACGATCGCGTTCATCGGCCTCGGCCACATGGGGCTGCCCATGGCCCGCAACCTGCTCAAGGCCGGCCATGAGCTGAGGGTGTTCGACCTGGTGCAGAGCGCCATGCAGGAACTGGCCGCCGAAGGCGCCCAGGCCACCACCAGCGCCCAGGAAGCAGTGACGGGCACCGAGGTGGTGATCAGCATGCTGCCGGCCAGCCGCCATGTGGAGGGCCTGTACCTGGGCGACAAGGGCCTGCTCGCAGCGCTCAAGCCCGGCACCCTGGTGCTGGAGTGCTCGACCATCGCTCCCGAGGTAGCGCGCAAGGTGCACCAGGCCGCCCAGGCCCGTGGCATCGAGCTGCTCGACGCCCCGGTGTCCGGCGGCACGGCCGGGGCCGCTGGCGGCACGCTGACCTTCATGATCGGCGGCACCGCCACCACCCTGGAAAAGGCCCGCCCGCTGTTCAGCCTGATGGGCAAGAACATCCTCCACGCCGGTGCCGCTGGCGCCGGCCAGGTGGCCAAGGTGTGCAACAACCAGGTGCTGGCCGTGCAGATGATCGCCACCGCCGAAGCCATGGCCATGGGCGTGGCCAACGGCCTGGACCCCAGCGTGCTGGCCGAGATCATGCGCCAGAGTTCGGGCGGCAACTGGACCCTGGAAAAGTACAACCCCTGGCCCGGGGTGATGGAAGCGGCGCCGGCCAGCAAGGGCTACAGCGGCGGTTTCATGGCCGAGCTGATGGCAAAGGATCTGGGCCTGGCCCAGGAGGCTGCCCAGCACAGCGGCAGCAGCACCCCCATGGGCGCCCTGGCGCTGCAGATCTACCGCCTGCTGCTCAAGCAGGGCAAGGGCAAGAAGGACTTCTCGGTGGTGCAGCAACTGTTCATCGAGTGAGGCTCAGCGCAGCGCCGGCAGGTGCAGCATGCCGAACAGCAGCACCTGCGTGCGCTCCCACCACGGGCCGGGCCGTGTATCAAGGCGCCGGGCGAGCACCGCCACTTCCGCCACATGGGCCAGCAGCACCAGGCCCGCCGCCCAGTTGACCCAGGCATTCAGCGGTGCGGCGAAGGGATAGAGCAGGTTGAGCAACGCCACCAGCCAGAACATGGCCAGGGCGCCCTTGGCAAAGGACAGCAGGTGCATGGGTAATCCCCTGATCGGACACGGAAGGCTGCCGGTGCAACACCGGCCAGCCCATTCAGTGTGCCTATTCCACGCCAGGCGGTCGGCCGTACTTACGTTTGGAAGCGCGCCGCCCTCGCCACTCAACGCACCGTCAGCGCAATCGGCGCATCCTCGAAATCGAAGCTGCCGAGGAAGGTCTTGATGTCCAGCAGGTTGCCATCGACCTTCACATCCCCCAGTAGCGCGCCCTTGAGCAGGCCGTTCTCGCCGCTCATCACGGTGTCCAGGTAGGCCTTGTCCAGGGTCAGCCGGAGCGTGGTGCCTTCCGGAATGCCCTCGTGCAGTTGAACCACCCCACGGCGGATCTCCAGCGCCCACTCCTCGTCGATATCCGGGAAACGGAAGCCCAGGGTCAGGTTCACGTCCGCGCTCTTTTGCGGGTCGATGCGGGTCACCCAGTTCTGCAGGAAGACCCGGGGCGGGAAGTTCTTCAGCATGTCCGCCGACAGGAAGGCGCTGCGCATGGCCTGGGCCATCTGCCGGGCCTTGTCCTCGTCGAGCTGCCCTTCCAGCTCCATGGCGCTCATCAGGTACCAGTTGCGCCAGTTGATGTTCATGCTGGCGTAACCCAGTTTGCGGAACGCCCGCGCCTTGATCTGCCGCGCCAGCGGGTCGTCGGCATCCACGCGGATCGCGTAGCTGGCCAGCTCCGCCGCCCACTGATTGTCGCCCTTGAGGTAGGCCTCGCCAGCGGCCATCAGCAACTTGTCGCGGCCGCCCATCAGCGCCATCAGGCGCTTGGCCTTTTCCGCTGGCGGCAGCGGGTCGAGGGCCACCGGGTCACCTTCGAACCAGCCCAGGTAGCCGGTGTAGATCTGCCGCACGCTGTGCTTCACCGTGCCGTAGTACTCGCGCAGGTACGGCGTGTAGCCCGCCAGGTGCGGTGGCAGCTGGACCTTCTCCACCAGTTCGTCCGGGGTCAGGCCCTTGTTCATCCAGCGCACGGTCTGGTCATGAATGTAGGCGATGCCGTCGCGGGTCATGCGCAGCACCTCTTCCACTTCCTTCTCGCCATTCACCGGGCGCCCGTGCAGCGGCACCATGTGCTCGGCCTGGTAGGCGCGCATACGGTCCAGGCTGTCGACCCACAGCACCGGGTCGCGGAACTTGGTGCCGCGCAGGGTGTGGATGTTCGGCAGGGTCGGCCCCTGCACCACCTCGGCGCTGATCAGTACGCGGTTGAGCGGCAGGTACAGGATGATTTCGTCCGGCGCCTCGCTCGGCACATGCAGGAACTGCACGTCGAGCCCGGCGATGCGCGTGTCGAGCTTGTCGCCAAAGGTCACGGTCGGGGCAATGAAGGTCGAGGCGTCCGCCTTGGCCAGCGGGCCGATGCCGGCGTTCATGTGCTGCTTGTCCGAGTCCGGCAGCCCGGCGCCGAAGCTGTAGCCCGAGCGCACCGAAAGAATCGGCCCGACCAGCGCGCCCTGGGCCACCACGTTGTCGAGCAGGCTTTCGTGGGCGTAGATCGCCACCTCGCCGCTCTTCACCTGCTCGTCGCTGACGAAGGCCTTCACCCCGTTGATGTGGTCCGGGTGGAAGTGGGTGTAGACCACCGCCTTGACCGGCTTGTCGGTGATCTTGCGGAACTCCGCCATGATCCGCCGCGACTCGCTGACCGACTCGCCGGTGTCGACGATGATCAGGCCTTCCGGCGCCTCAATCATCACCACGTTGCCGAGCTGCCAGCCCACCGCCGAATAGACGTTGTCGGCCACCTTATAAAGGGTCTGGGCGAAGTGCTGGGTGTGGGCCGCCAGTTCGGCGTTGATCGATGGTTCGATCCGCTCCGGGGGCAGTTCGGCCTGGACGGCCAGGGGCAGTGCGGCGGCCAGGCACAGCTGGCTGAAACGGGACAGGGAGCGCATGGGCGTCCTCGATTGTTGTTGTAGGCACTGGCAGCCTGACAAAGGCCTGTACATAATTCCAATGCATTCCAAACCACCAATCGATGCGGAATACGCATGAACGATCTGCGCCAGCTACGCCATTTCGTCGCCCTCGCCGAGCACGGCCACTTCGCCCGTGCCGCCGAGGCGGTCAACCTCAGCCAGCCGGCCCTGAGCCGCAGCGTGCAGGCCCTGGAAGCCAATCTCGACTGCCGCCTGCTGGACCGCCACAGCCGTGGCATCAGTCTCACCGCCCACGGCCGCCTGGTGCTGGAACATGCCCAGCGCCTGCTGGCCGGCAGCCGGGCGCTGAAGAACGCAGTGAGCCAGCTGGGCAACCTGGAAGCCGGCGAGCTGCGCCTGGGTGCCGGCCCCTACCCCGCCGCACGCCTGGTGCCGCGCGCACTGGGCAAGCTGGCCCAGCGCTACCCGCGGGTACGGGTGCACCTGCGCATCGACAACTGGCTGGAACTGCGCGACAGCCTGCTGGACGACGCCCTGGAGCTGTTCGTCGCCGACACCCGGGAATTCCAGGACGACCCGCTGCTGCACATCGAACCCCTGCACCAGCACCCCGGCGTGCTGTTCTGCCGGCCGGGGCATCCATTGCTGCAACGCACGCAACTGCGCCTGCGCGACCTGCTCGACTACCCCCTGGCCGGCACCCAGCTGCCGCTCCAGGTGGAGCAGAGCCTGATCGCCGCCAGCGGGCGCGAACAACCGCTGAGCATCCAGTGCGACAACTTCATGGTGCTCAAGACCCTGGTCGGCGACAGCGACGTGCTGAGCATGGCGCCCTGGGACGTGGTGGCCACCGACATCGAGGCCGGCCGCCTGGCCCGCCTGCCGCTCGAAGCGGGCTCGCTGAACCAGCAGTCCGCCTACGGCCTGGTCAGCCGCGCCGGGCACAGCCTGTCGCCGGCGGCGCTGGCCATGTGCGAGGCCATCCGTGAGGAAGACAGCGGGTTCGATGCAAAACGCCACGCCTGAAGGGCGTGGCGTGTGAGCGGGCCAGCTAGCGGTGGTAACGCTGGTTGGGGGTGCTGTTGATCAAGCCCCGGGGGAAGTTGTTCGGTGTGCGCTCGCGCTGCTGGTAGTGACGAACATCCCAGCCCGGACGCGGCTGCGGCGAGCGGTAGTCGTGACGGCGGTTATCGTCGCGACGGTCATAACGGCGGTCATTGCTGTAATGCCGAGGAGGCGGTGCCGGCGCATAACGGCGCGCGTCGTAGCGTGGATCGACGTAACGGCGGTTGTCGTAGTAGCGACGATCATCGCGGTAGCGGTCATGACGACGGTCGTAATAACTGTTGTAGCGCGGCTCTACGTACACCGGGTAGCGCTGCACCTGATTGCTGCCGCTGTAGTAGCCCCGGTCGTAGCTGCGGTAACCCCGGTCATAACTGTCGCCGTACACCGCACAACCGGTCATCGACAGGCCCAGCACTGCAAGAAGCATGGATTTGAATGACATGGCGGCCTCCTTCGACCGCTGGAACAACGCCGGCCAAAGCCGGACCTCGGGATTTCTCCCTGCAGCATCTGACAACGCCACCCTGGGTCCAGTGCGTCGCAGCTGGTCGGCTTATTCGATGACAAATTATTTCTACTGCGCACCGTCCGCCGAGCGTGACGCAGTGCTCATTTCGCGCGACAGCGGCGCGAGCTGGCATGCCATTCGCTTTCACCTCAGGACAGGAAACCCGTTTCACGACGGGTTGCGGTAGCACATCACAATGGCCGACTAGGGTTCCGGCTCGCCTGGCGAGCGCTGGTCCGAGAGTGGGCGACCTCAGGTCATGGGGTTACACGGCGGGATAAAAGCCCGGGAGAACGCGCAGCACAGCTGCCGGCTTTCCTGTTCCCGTTCATTGACCCGAGGTTCTCCATGCCACCGATCACCCTGCTCGCCCGCCTTCTACCCACCGGCCTGCTCGCCCTGCTGCTGGCCTTCCCGCTGAGCGCCAGCGCCGAACCGAAAACCTTCAAGCTGTGCTGGTCGATCTTCGCCGGCTGGATGCCCTGGGGCTATGCCGCCGACGAAGGCATCGTGAAGAAGTGGGCGGACAAGTACGGCATCCGTATCGAGGTCACCGAAGTGCCGGACTACGTGGCCTCCATCGAGCAGTACACCGCCGGCCAGTACGACGCGTGCAGCATGACCAATATGGACGCCCTGACCATTCCGGCCGCTGCCGGCGTGGACTCCACCGCGCTGATCATCGGCGACTTCTCCAACGGCGCCGACGGCGTGCTGCTGCGCGGCGGCAACCAGAAGGTGCAGGACCTCAAGGGCAAGACCGTGCTGCTGGTGGAGAATTCGGTGTCGCACTACCTGCTCAGCCGTGCCCTGGAATGGGCCATGCTCAAGCCCGAGGACGTGAAGGTGCAGCACGTCTCCGACCTGGAAATCGCCGACGCCTTCCTCAAGGGCCAGGGCGATGCGGTGATCACCTGGAACCCGATTCTGTCCAGTATCAAGAACAAGACCACGGTGTCCCAGGTGTTCACCTCCAACCTGATTCCCGGCGAAATCATTGACCTCACCGTGGTCAACAGCAAGACCCTGGCCGCCCACCCGGAACTGGGCAAGGCACTAACCGGCGCCTGGTTCGAAACCCAGCGCCTGATGGGCATGCCCACCGAAGCGGGCCGCGCCGCAAGGGCCAAGATGGCCCAGGCCGCCGGCACCAGCGAAGAAGACTTCGCCCAGCAACTGAACACCCTGCGCTCGTTCTATTCGCCGCGCTACGCCCTGGCGTTCGCCCGTGAGAACCGCATGCCCGAGCGCATGCAGCGGGTGGTGCAGTTCGCCGACGGCCAGGGCCTGCTCGGCACCTCCGGCAGCGGCCTGGATAACCTGGGCATCTCGTTCAGTGGCGAGCGCACCCTGGGCAACCAGGACCGGGTCATGCTGCGCTTCGACGACACCTACATGCAGATGGCCGCAGACCGTCAACTCTGAGCGAGCGCCCCAGCAAGCAGCACGCACCACGCCGCGCGCACTATCTCGGCGCAGCCCGGGGTGCGCCGCGCACCGCGCCCTGGCGCAAAGGCCCGAGCTGAGGCGCCCGGGCCACCTGGCACGATGTTCGCTATGTCATCGGTGTGCAGGAACAACCCGCTGCGGCGGGATCGCGGCACGACAATTTGCAATAGCCGACTAGGGTTCCGGCCCGCCGATCGAAGGATCGACGGGTGACTGGTCCGAGAGTTGGCGACCTCCTTCGAGGTTACACGGCGGGACAAAAGCCCGGGAGAACGCGCCCCAGCGATGGGGATACCGCCGCTCATCCCTGCCCGCCCTTTCTCGAACCGGAGGTTCCCATGCGCAAGCCCCACCTGTTCTCCAATCTCGCCGGCCAAGCCGCCTGGAACCCTCGCGCCACCGGCCCGCACATCGCGCCATGCAGCCTGCAGCGGGCCGCCAACCCGCGCCAGCCCGACGCCTTCGCGTAAACGCCCCTACGTCCGACGAGAGCCCTATGCGCCTGATCAATCGCCATCCCGACCGCAGCAGCCGCCTGATGTTGATGCTGCTGCCCTTCGCCCTGCTGCTGTTCGCCTACTTCACCAGCTCGGCACAGCGCCAGGCGGAGAACCCCAACGACAAACTGCTGCCCAGTGCCGCGCAAATGGTCGCCGCCGTCGACCGGCTGGCGTTTACCGAAGACAAGCGCACCGGCGATTATCTGTTCTGGCAGGACACCGCCTCCAGCCTGAAACGCCTCGGCATGGGCCTGGGTATCGCCGCCGTGGTGGGCCTGTGCCTGGGCATTGCCGCCGGCACCCTGCCGCTGTTCAGCGCGCCGCTGTCGCCGCTGCTGACCGTGCTGTCAATGATTCCGCCATTGGCGATTCTGCCGATCCTGTTCATCGTCTTCGGCCTGGGCGAGCTGTCCAAGGTGATGCTGATCGTCATCGGCATCACCCCCTGCATCGCCCGCGATCTGGAACAGCGGGCCCGGGAAATCCCCCGCGAATTGCTGATCAAGGCGCAGACCCTGGGGGCCAGCACCTGGACCCTGATCCTGCGCGTGGTGCTACCACAACTGATGCCGCGCCTACTGATTTCCCTGCGCCTGATGCTCGGCTCGGCCTGGCTGTTCCTGATCGCCGCCGAGGCCATCGCCAGCACCGACGGCCTGGGCTACCGGATCTTTCTGGTACGCCGCTACATGGCCATGGACGTGATCCTGCCCTACGTGGTGTGGATCACCCTGCTCGCCTGGCTGATGGACCTGGGCCTGCGCCAGACCATCCGCCTGTGCTTCCCCTGGTACGAAGGAGCCAAGGCATGAACCCCATGACCAACAGCATCAGCACGAGCGAATCGCTGGCGCGCACCCCGGCGCAGAACAGCCGCAACGGACAACGCACTGCCGAAAGCGCACACAGCGCTGGCGCCTCGGCTACTCGCGGCGCCAGCGCCTTCATCGAGGTGAAAAACGTCTGGCAGGAATATGGCGACCAGGTGGTGCTCGAACGCCTCGACCTGAAGGTCAATGAGGGCGAGTTCTGCACCCTGGTCGGCGCCTCGGGCTGCGGCAAGTCGACCTTTCTGCGCCTGCTGCTCGGCCAGGAACGGCCGAGCAAGGGCGAGATCCTGCTGGCCGGCCAGCCACTGGCAGCCGAGCCCGACGCCAGCCGGGGCGTGGTTTTTCAGCGTTATTCGGTGTTTCCGCACCTGAGCGTGCTGGACAACGTCACCATCGGCCTCGAACTGCCGCGCTCGCCGCTGCTCGGTCGACTGCTTGGCAGCGCTCGCAAACAGGCTCGCGAGCAGGCGGCCGACATGCTCAAGAACGTCGGCCTGGGCCACGCCCTGGACAAGTACCCGGCCCAGCTGTCCGGCGGCATGCAACAGCGCCTGGCCATCGCCCAGGCCCTGGTGATGAAACCGCGCGTACTGCTGCTGGACGAACCGTTCGGCGCCCTCGATCCCGGTATCCGCAAAGACATGCACGCCCTGCTGCTGGAGCTCTGGAAAGCCACCGGCCTGACCGTCTTCATGGTCACCCATGACCTTTCCGAGGGATTCACCCTGGGCACGCGCCTGATGGTCTTCGACAAACCACGGCTAGACCCGCATGCACCCGGTGCCTATGGCGCCCGGGTGACGTACGACATCCCGTTGAATGGGGCGCGCCGCGCGCAGGCCATACTGCCGAGCGACCTCGCCGCACGGATCGCCAGCCGCTGACGCAGGCACAGCGGGGCAGGCCCGTAACCTGCCCCGCTGTGATTAGCTCAAGACCTCCAGGTAACGCGACAAGGTCTCGTCCTCGGCCGCCAACCAGGACTGCGCCGACCCGGTGCAGGGCGTGGCGAGATCAGACCGCCAGTCCGGCTCCAGCGTATCGATGCTGAACATTCTGACCACCTCACGCCCATCGGCTCGCACGGCGCGCTGACGCAGTTGCCCTTCGCCCAGCACCTCGAAGCCATCCAGCACCAGCGCCTGCCCCACCCGCTCCGGCACGGTGGACAACGCCACCCGGTAGCCGCCCTGCCCGTCGGCCAGGGCCAGGGACGTTTCGAAGTCGAACAACGCCGCCAGCGTGGCCCCATCGCCCAAGGCCTGCTCCGCGCGCTCGCGCAATCCCAGGGAGGAATCGGCCAGCGCCTGCGGCCGCCCCTGAACCCAGCCTACCTGCTCGCCACACAGAATCAGGCCGCCACCCTGGTGCAACCGCTCACCCGTTTCGGCATCACACTCGTCGATCAGCCGCAGACCGATCAATGGGCCGCTGCTCGCCTGCAACCGCCAGTCCTCGACATAGGCGCCGCTGGGCGCGAACTCGATCATGCAATTGCCGATGCGCTGCAACTGCGCGGGCTCTGGCCAGCGGTTGTGCAGCTGGAGCGACACCCCGCCCTGCCAACTGAGCAGGTTATCCGCCCACAGGCTGTCGGCGGCCCAGCCCTCGTGATTGGCCAGGGAACGCAGGGCCTGGGCGTCATACGCTTCCAGGGCGCGCGCCGGCAGTGCCGGGCCGGCCGGCAAGCGCAAGTCGATGGTGAATGTCCGGCTCTGCAACCAGTGCACCTGGGTGCGCTCATCACTGCGGCCGTCGGCAAAACTGATGGTGCGCCGCCGGAAATGCCCCAGCATCCACTCGGGAACGCCGCCCTTGGCCTTGAACGGATGCTGTGTCGCCACGTCCAGAAGGTTCATGCCGTCACCTCCTGCTGCGTGGTGCCGAAACTGGACAAGCCCAGGCTGCCATCGGGCAGCTGCAAGGTGCCGTCTTCAAGGCGCTGGCGCAGGTAACGGAAGGTCTGCGCCGTCTGGGCGAACAGGTGGTCGCCGCAGATCACTGGCGGGTAGGCGCGAGCGCCTCGCGGCGGCAGACCGGCGATGGGCGCGATGCTGGCGTCGTAATCACAGGCGCAGAACAACGGGAAGGCAAAGCGCTCCTCGCTGACCTTGCGCACACGGTGCGAGGTCGCGACGAAATGGCCGTTGCTCAACACCTCAAGCATGTCACCGATGTTAATGACGAAGGCGTCTTCGATCAGCGGCACATCGATCCATTCGCCCTGACCGTTGAGCACCTGCAAGCCGGCGGCGGTCGGCAGCAGGATGGTGAAGCACTCATAGTCGGTGTGCGCGCCAATGCCGGGACGATCGACCGTCGGATCGGGGTTGAGCGGATAGTGGATCAAGCGCAACTGGCTGGTCGGCCGCCGCGTCAGGGCCTCGAAGGTATCCTCCGGCAGGCCCAGCGCGAGGGCGAAGCCGCGAAACAGCGTGTTGCCCAGCGCCAGTGCCTCGCGGTAGTAGGCTTGCACGCGACGGCGAAAGTCCGCCGAGTCGGGCCACTGGTTCGGCCCCAGCAGCGGGAAACGCTGCGGCGCCTCGGTGTAGTCATAGTTGACGTCGTAGGCCTCCTTGAGGTCCTTGCTGCCGCCAGCGAACTGCTCCTCGCCTTCCGGCACGTAGCCGCTGTGGTTGGTCGACTGACCAATGTAAAACCGCATCTTTTCCTGCAGTGGTCGAGCGAAGAACGCCTGCGCCTCAGCGATCAGGCCGTCACGCAGCGCACGGGAAACACCGTGGCCGGTCACCTGCAGAAAGCCGACCTCGCGGGCGGCCTGGCCGAGCTCGTCCGCCACCCGCTGCCGCTCGGCAAGATCGGAGGAGCGCAGAGCCGAAATATCGATAAGGGGAATGGCCGTGAAATGGGTATGCGCCATGGCAACCTCTCTTGAAAGTCAGTTACCTGGTCGTCCAGAGAAGCAGCGGGCCGGGTCGTCCCGAAGGTGGCCCGGGCGGGCAACCTCTGCACCCAACGGTCCTAGCGATTTCCATGCCAGTGGTTCTGCGCTGCAAGCGGCGGTTCGGCCGGACACCTTCGCCCCCAAACAGTGCAGCAACACCGAACAGGCCCCAAGACGCAGCACAAAACAGCCCTGCAACACGCACGAGGCCCGTATTCAGCGGTGTGGCCGGGCTGGCACGCAATTCGCTTTGATCCCTGTGTGCAGGGTCAGTCCGGGAACATGCCCGGAATCGCGGCACCACAATTTGCGAAATGGATGACTAGGGTTCCGGTTCACGTGGTGAATGGCTGGTCCGAGAGTCATCGACCTCCAGCGAGGTTACACGGCGGGATAAAAGCCCGGGAGAACGCGCCCTCGAAGCGATTCGAGAGGTACCGCGATCCCTTGCCTTTATCCAATCCAGAACCGGAGGTTCCAATGCGCAAGTACCGTCTGCTCTCCCTCGCCGCAGCCGCGCTCACCGCCATGCTCAGCGTCACCGCCCACGCCGAGAAGAAGGACCAGTTCAGCGTCTGCTGGACGCTCTATGCCGGCTGGATGCCATGGGGCTATGCCAGCACCTCCGGCATCATCGACAAGTGGGCCAAGAAGTACGACATCAACATCGATGTGGTGCAGCTCAACGATTACGTCGAATCGATCAACCAGTACAGCGCAGGCCAGTTCGATGGCTGCACCATGACCAACATGGATGCCCTGACCATCCCGGCCGCCGGCGGTGTCGACTCCACCGCGCTGATCGTCGGCGACTACTCCAATGGCAACGACGGCCTGCTGATCAAGGGCGAAGGCAAGACCCTGGCAGACATCAAGGGCATGCAGGTCAACCTGGTCGAACTGTCGGTCTCCCACTACTTTCTCGCCCGTGCGCTGGAAAGCGCCGGCCTGAGCGAGCGTGACGTCCGGGTAGTGAATACGTCCGACGCCGACATCGTGGCGGCCTTCTCCACGGCGGATGTGCAGGCAGGCGCCACCTGGAACCCGATGCTCGCGGAAATCACCAGCCAGCCCGGCATCACCCAGGTCTTCGACTCCTCGAAGATCCCCGGCGAAATCCTCGACATGATGGTGGTCAACACCCAGACCCTGAAAGACAACCCGGACTTCGGCAAGGCGCTGGTCGGCGCCTGGTTCGAAATCATGGCACTCATGCAGTCCGGCACCGAGCAAGCCAACGAAGCGCTGCTTGAAATGGCCAAGGCTTCGGGCACCGACCTGGATGGCTACAACGCCCAGCTCTCCACCACCAAGATGTTCTACACCCCGCAGGAAACCGTGGACCTGGTCACCTCGCCAGCGCTCCCCGAAACCATGCGCAAGGTCGCCAGCTTCAGCTTCCAGCACGGCATTCTCGGCGAAGGCGCCAGCAGCCCTGACGCAATCGGCATGAGCTTCGCCAACGGCGTTGTGACCGGCGACAAAGGCAACATCAAGCTGCGCTTCGACCCGACCTACGTGCAGATGGCCGCCGACAACAAACTCTGAACCGAACCCGCCTGTCGGCCCCCACCCTTCGTTGCAACGAGTACGCGCTGACGCCCACGCGCCAGCGCCTGCCGCACAGAACTGAACCGAGGTCACCATGAGCACCGCGCTCCTGCTTCGCCCCTCTCTCTACGAGGAAACCGTCCCTGGCGGCGGCCACACGTCCTTCGTCCTCAAGCGCGGCCAACTGCTGCGCATCACTGACATCGAAGGCGGCGCCAACGTCAGCCTGCTGCTGCTCAACGCCCAGGAGAAAAGCGAGCGGCTGAACCTGCCCGACTCGCTGAAATGCCAGCACACCGCCAAGCTCACCGCCGGCCACTGCCTGTACTCGGACATGGGCCGCGTGCTGGCCGCCATTACCGCTGACACCTGCGGCTGGCACGACAGCTTCGGCGGCGTGCTGAACGCCGATGAAGTGCAGGAGAAATACGGCGCCGGCCGCTACCAGGAACTGCGTAACGGTTTCTTCCGCAACGGCGTGGACAACCTGCTGGTGGAAATGGGCAAGTGGAACCTCAACCTGCAGGACCTGCTGATGTGCCTGAACCTGTTCAGCAAGGTCACGGTGGACAGCGAGGGCTGCTTCCACTTCCAGCCGGGCAACAGCCAGGGCGGTGATTACGTCGAGCTGTACGCGCCAATGGACACCCTTGTGGTGCTCACCGCCCTGCAGCACCCGATGGACCCGGCACCCGAATACGCGCCCAAGCCTGTGCAACTGAGCTGGAGCAACGTCGCCAGCGACGGCATCAGCGTGCTCTGCCGCACCTCGCGCGCCGAAAACGGCCGTGGTTTCCACAACACCGAACGCCTGTACATCTGAGGGCCACTGCCATGCACCTGACCTACAGCGACAACCACCCGGAAGCCGCCGTCTACCGCGCGAACATCGCTGCTGGCGAGCCGTTCATGACCGAAATCAAGGCCGGCCAGACCCTGCGCCTGCTCGACCTCGAAGGCAACCAGGCGGTCGACACCTTGTTCTACAACGCCCGCAACCCGCGTGAGCGCTACGACGTGCAACGCACCCTGCGCAAACAGAACCGCGTGTACCTCACCACCGGCTCGGTGCTGTATTCCAACCTCGGCCAGCCGATGCTGACCATCAGCGCCGACACCTGCGGCCGCCACGACACCCTCGGCGGCGCCTGCGCCCAGGAAAGCAACACCGTGCGCTACGCCCTCGACAAGCGCTACATGCACAGCTGCCGCGACAACTTCCTGCGCGCCAGCCTGCATGACGGCCGCCTGAACAAGGCCGACATCAGCGCCAACATCAACTTCTTCATGAACGTGCCCGTCACCCCGGAAGGCGGCCTGACCTTCGAAGACGGCATCTCCGCCGCCGGCAAATACGTCGAGCTGGTCGCGCACATGGACATCATCGTGCTGATCTCCAACTGCCCGCAGCTCAACAACCCCTGCAACGGCTACAACCCGACCCCGGCGGAGGTGCTGGTATGGGACTGACTTATCGCCTGCGCCAGTGGCTGTTCCTGCTCTGCCAAAGCCGCAGCGGCCAGTGCCTGGCCGCTCCGCTCCCTCACCCCGGCCCTCTCCCGGAGGGAGAGGGGGCAAACGCATTGCAGCCCGGACAACCGCGGCTCTGACCGTAGGGTGGATGTCGCTTTTTACATCCACCACCGTTCAACGCGGTGCCGGCTGACACCGTGGTGGAAAACGCTTCGCGGTTTTCCACCCTACGAACGGGAGCCAGACCGTAGGGTGGATGACGCTCTTTTCATCCACCGGTGCCCGTCTCGGTGGTTGACCGCTGTACACGTATTTCCCACCGCGGACGACCGCGGTGAAGACCCAATACCGGCGGGACGGCCCGCCTCCTTCGAGGACACCTCGAAATGTTCGACACACTGCTGATCGCCAACCGTGGCGCCATTGCCTGCCGCATCCTGCGTACCTTGCGTGCCCTCGACGTCAACGGGGTTGCGGTCTACTCCGAAGCCGACGCCGCCAGCCTGCACATCCAGCAGGCCGACCAGGCCCTGAGCCTCGGCGACGGCCCGGCCGCGCAGACCTACCTGGTGGTGGACAAGATCCTCGCCGCCGCCAAGGCCAGCGGCGCCCAGGCGATCCACCCGGGCTACGGCTTCCTCTCGGAAAACGCCGCCTTCGCCGAAGCCTGCGAAGCGGCTGGCATCGCCTTCGTCGGCCCGACGCCGGAGCAACTGCGGGTGTTCGGCCTCAAGCACACCGCCCGTGCCCTGGCCCAGCGCCACGGCGTGCCGATGCTCGAAGGCACCGAGCTGCTGGAAAACCTCAACGCGGCCCTGCTGGCCGGTGACCAGGTCGGCTACCCGGTGATGCTCAAGAGCACCGCCGGCGGTGGTGGTATCGGCATGCGCGTGTGCCGCTCGGCGGAGGAGCTGAGCGAGGCCTTCGAGGCGGTGAAGCGCCTGGGGCAGAACAACTTCAGCGACAGCGGTGTGTTCATCGAAAAATACATCCAGCGCGCCCGCCATCTGGAGGTGCAGGTGTTCGGCGACGGCCAGGGCGAGGTACTGGCCCTGGGCGTGCGTGACTGCTCGGTGCAGCGGCGCAACCAGAAAGTGCTGGAAGAAACCCCGGCGCCGAACCTACCGGCCGGCATGGCCGAAGAGCTGTGCGCGGCGGCGATCAAGCTGGCCAAGGCGGTCAGCTACCGCAGCGCCGGCACCGTGGAATTCGTCTACGACAGCGACGCCCAGCAGTTCTACTTCCTGGAAGTGAATACCCGCCTGCAGGTCGAGCACGGCGTCACCGAACAGGTGTGGGGCGTGGACCTGGTGCGCTGGATGATCGAGCTGGCCGCCGGCGACCTGCCGCCGCTCAGCGAGCTGGCCCAGGGCCTGAAACCCAGCGGCCATGCGGTGCAGGCGCGCCTCTATGCCGAAGACCCGGGCCGCGACTTCCAACCCTGCCCCGGCCTGCTCACCGCCGTGCAATTCCCACCGACGGACGGCAAGGCCCTGCGTATCGACAGCTGGGTAGAAGCAGGCTGCGAGATCCCGCCCTACTTCGACCCGATGATCGCCAAGGTCATCACCTGGGCACCGACCCGCGACCAGGCCAGCGCCGCCCTCAGCCAGGCCCTGGCCGACACCGTGCTGTACGGCGTGGAGAGCAACCGCGACTACCTGCGGCAGATCATCGGCGATGCGCCCTTCGCCAGCGGCGCGCCGTGGACCCGCTGCCTGGAAGACCTGGTGTACGTCGCCACCACCTTCGACGTGCTCAGCGCCGGCACCCAGACCACCGTGCAGGACGTGCCCGGCCGCATCGGCTACTGGGCAGTCGGCGTGCCGCCCTCCGGCCCCATGGACAGCCGTGCCCTGCGCCTGGGCAACCAGTTGCTCGGCAACGACGAGCGCGCCGCCGCCCTGGAAATCACCATGAGCGGCCCGGTCCTGCGCTTCAACACCGACGCGGTGGTGGCCGTTACCGGCGCACCGATCCCGGTCAGCCTCGATGGCGTCGAACAACCGCTGAACACCAGCCTGCTGGTCCGCGCCGGCAGCACCCTGAGCCTGGGCACCATTCAGGGCGCCGGGGCGCGCAGCTACCTGTGCCTGCGCGGCGGCGTGCAGGTGCCGGACTACCTGGGCAGCAAAAGCACCTTCACCCTCGGCCAGTTCGGCGGCCACGGCGGCCGTGCCCTGCGCGCCGGCGACGTGCTGCACATTCCCGCCCTGAGCGACCGCCAGGCGGGCGACAGCCTGCCCGAGGCGCTGTGCACGCCACTGCCTGCGGTGCGCGACATCCGCGTGATCTACGGCCCCCATGGCGCGCCGGAATACTTCACCCCGGCCTACATCGAGACCTTCTTCGCCACCGACTGGGAAGTGCACTTCAACTCCAGCCGCACCGGCGTGCGCCTGATCGGGCCCAAGCCCGAATGGGTACGCGACAGCGGCGGCGAGGCCGGCCTGCACCCCTCGAACATCCACGACAACCCCTACGCCATCGGCGCGGTGGACTTCACCGGCGACATGCCGGTGATCCTCGGCCCGGACGGCCCGAGCCTGGGCGGATTCGTCTGCCCGGTGACCATCATCGAAGCCGACCTGTGGCAGTTGGGGCAGCTCAAGGCCGGGGACAAAGTGCGTTTTGCGCCGGTGGATATCGCCACGGCGAGAGAGCTGGCACAAAGCCTCGCCGCCACCTGTAGGAGCCCGCTTGCGGGCGATCCGCCACCAACGCAGATCGCTGGCAAGCCAGCTCCTACACAGCTGACCTCTCCCATCGTCCTCGACATCGGCCACGCCGACACCCGCCTGGTAGCACGCCTCTCCGGCGATACCCACCTGCTGCTGGAAATCGGCGCCCCCGAGCTGGACCTGGTGCTGCGCTTCCGTGGCCATGCCTTGATGCAGGCGCTGGAATTCAAACAACTCGACGGCGTGATCGACCTCACCCCGGGCATCCGCTCCCTGCAAGTGCACTACCAGCCGGAAACCCTGCCGCTGCAACGCCTGCTCGACATCGTCGCTGGCGAGTGGGACGCCGTGTGCGCCGCGCAGGACCTCAAGGTGCCGTCGCGCATCGTGCACCTGCCGCTGTCCTGGGACGATCCGGCCTGCCAGCTGGCCATCGACAAGTACATGACCACCGTGCGCAAGGACGCCCCCTGGTGCCCGAGCAACCTGGAGTTCATCCGCCGCATCAACGACCTGCCGAACCTCGACGAGGTGTACCGCACGGTGTTCGACGCCAGCTACCTGGTCATGGGCCTGGGCGACGTCTACCTCGGCGCACCGGTGGCCACGCCGCTGGACCCGCGCCACCGCCTGGTCACCACCAAGTACAACCCGGCCCGCACCTGGACCGCCGAAAACTCGGTGGGCATCGGCGGCGCCTACATGTGCGTGTACGGCATGGAAGGCCCAGGCGGCTACCAGTTCATCGGCCGCACCCTGCAGATGTGGAATCGCTACCGCGACGTCGCCGCGTTCGACGGCAAACCGTGGCTGCTGCGCTTCTTCGACCAGATCCGTTTCTACCCGGTGACGGCGGACGAGCTGCTGCGCATCCGCCGCGACTTCCCCCTGGGTCGCTATGAACTGCGCATCGAGCACAGCGAACTGGCCCTGGCCGATTACCAGGCGTTTCTCGACAAGGAAGCCGAGGGCATCGACGCCTTCCGCCAGCAGCAACGCGCCGCCTTCGACGCCGAGCGCCAACGCTGGATCGCCTCCGGCCAAGCGCACTTCGAGAGCGAAGAAGCCCCGGTCGAGCAGGGTGAAGACGCGGCCCTGGCCGTCGGCGAGCACAGCATCGACAGCCACATCGCCGGCAACCTGTGGCAGGTGCAGGTGGGCGTGGGCGACCGCGTACAGGCCGGCGACGTGCTGGTGATCCTGGAGTCGATGAAGATGGAAATCCCCCTCACCGCCCCACGCGACGGGGTGATCAAGGACGTGCGTGTGCAACCCGGCTCGCCGGTGCGCGCCGGCCAGCGGGTGGTGGTGCTGGAGGAAGCCTGAAAAGCTCGCCGCTGAAGCGGAACGCCGCCCGGCGCCTCCCACAGTGAGATCGCCTGCCACCTTGTGGGAGGGGCTTCAGCCGCGACGAAACACCACCGATCCCACAGCCAGATCACCCACCTCTATGTAGAAAGGGCCGGGCGATGATCCGGAAGTAGTGCCGCAGTAGGACTGATGCCCCCAAAAACTCGCCGCTGAAGCGCCTCCCACAGAGCCCCGCTGACTGCCTGTGGGAGGGGCTTCAGCCGCGACGGAACACCGCCGATCCACAGTCAGATCATCTACCTCTATGTAGAAAGGACCGGTCGATGATCCGGAAGTAGCCGCAGTAGGACTGCCCCTAAAAGCTCGCCGCTGAAGCGCCTCCCACAGAGCCCCGCTGACTCCCTGTGGGAGGGGCTTTAGCCGCGACGGCCTCCTGGCCTGAATGCATCAAGCAATACACAACCACCGAATGTGATCACAACTGGCGCTTTCCCCACCCGGCAAGCTAGCATCACGCCATTAGCCCGCTCCCGGATTCCCCATGTCCCTGCGTCCCAAACGGCACACGCAAACCTCGCTGGTGTTACTGCTCCTGTTCCTCCTTGGCAGCGGTTTTCTCACCACCTCGCTGCTGAGCTACTACGCCTCGCGCGACAGCATTCGGCAGAACATCGTCAACACCGAGCTGCCGTTGACCTCTGACACCATCTACTCCGAGATCCAGAAGGACCTGATCCGCCCCACCCAGATTGCCTCCATGATGTCGCGCGACACCTTCCTGCGCGACTGGGCGCTGGCCGGCGAGCAGAACCCGGAACCGGTCACCCGTTACCTGCGCGAAATCCAGGATCACTACGGCACCTTCACCGCCTTCTTCGTCTCCGAGCGTACCCGTACCTACTACCAGGCCAAGGGCGTGCTCAAACAGGTCGTCGAGGGCGAGCCGCGCGATGCCTGGTACTTCCGCGTACGCAATATGGACGAACCCTACGAGATCAGCGTCGATCCGGACATGGCCAACGCGGACCGGCTGACCTTCTTCATCAACTTCAAGGTGTTCGACTACCAGGAACGCTTCATCGGCGTGGCCGGCGTGGGGCTCACCGTGGATGCCGTGGTCAAGCTGGTGGACGACTACCAGAAGCGCTACGACCGCAACATCTTCTTCACCGATCGCCACGGCAACCTGGTGCTGACCGGCGCCGAAGGCGGCCCCATGGGCGCCCGTCGTGGCCAGCACCTGAGCGACGTGCCCGATATGGAACAGCTGCTGGCCGTGCTGCCGCAGCCCAAGAGCGGCAATTACCGCTACGACGAACACCAGCGCAATCACTTCCTCAACGTGCGCTACATCCCCGAACTCGAGTGGTTCCTGTTCGTCGACAAGCATGAGGAAGGCGCACTGGCCGGGGTCCGTCACAGCCTGTACCTCAACCTGCTGATCTGCCTGCTGGTGACCGTCATCGTGCTGATCCTGGTCAGCCTGGCGATCCGTCGCTACCAGCGCCGCATCGCTGCCCTGGCGACCACCGACAGCCTGACCGACCTGCCCAACCGCCGCGGCTTCGAGCTGCACATGGAGCAGGCCCTGCAAGAGGCGCAACGCGACGGCAGCCCGTTGTGCGCGCTGCTGCTGGACCTGGACAACTTCAAGCAGATCAACGACCGCCACGGCCACCTGGCCGGCGACGAGGTGCTGCGCCGCTTCGCCGACCAACTGCGCGGCACGCTGCGCCAGTCCGACATCCTCTGCCGCTGGGGCGGCGAAGAATTCATCCTGCTGCTCAAGAACACCGAGCGTCACACCGCCCACGAGCTGGCCGAAAAGCTGCGCCAGCACTGCGCCGACCAGCGCTACGCTGTGGGTGGGGAGGAGCTGCAGGTCACCGTCAGCGTCGGCCTCAGCCAGTGGCAGCCGGGCGAAGGCCTGCACGACCTGCTCGGCCGCACCGACCGTGCCCTGTACCGCGCCAAGCAGGCCGGACGCGACCGCGTCTGCGAAGAACACTGATGGACACCCTGCACTGCCCCCTGTGCGGCAACAGCAACCAGTGCAGCGTGGCCGCAGGCCGCGACGACGAGCCCTGCTGGTGCTTCACCGCACGCATCGACCCCGCCGCCCTCGAACGCCTCACGCCCGAGCAGCGCGACCAGGCCTGCCTGTGCCCTGCCTGCGCCGGCGTGATCGCAGAGCCCGGCGACACGGTGGATTGAACGGCGATGCGCCTGGACCGTTTTCTCAGCAACTTCCCCCGCTTCAACCGCCAGGACAGCCGCCTGCTGGTCAGCGCCGGGCGCGTGCGGGTGGACGGCGAGATCGTGCGCGACGGCCGCCACGAGGTGCGCAGCTTCCAGCGCGTCGAGCTGGACGACGAGCTGCTGCAGGCTGGCAAAACGGCGCGCTACTTCATGCTGCACAAACCGCCCGGCGTAGTCAGCGCCACCGAGCACCCGGAGCACCACACCGTGCTCGACCTGCTGGATGAACCGGACAAGCACGAGCTGCACCTGGCCGGTCGCCTCGACCTCACCACCAGCGGCCTGCTGCTGATCACCAACGACGGTCAGTGGTCCCGGCGCATTACCATGCCGAAGCACAAACAGCCCAAGGTCTACTTGGTGGAAACCGAAGACCCGATCGACCCGGCCTGCATCACCGTATTCGCCCAGGGCATGTACTTCGCCTACGAGGACCTCACCACCCTCCCCGCCGAGCTGGACATCCTCGCCCCGCGCCAGGCGCGCCTGACCCTGTACGAAGGCCGCTATCATCAGGTCAAGCGCATGTTCGGCCACTTCCAGAACAAGGTCGTGGGCCTGCACCGTGAACGCATGGGTGAACTGGTGCTCGACCCCGAGCTGGCGCCCGGCCAGTACCGCCCGCTGCATCCTGACGAGATCGCCAGTTTTTGAGCGAATGCTGCGGCGAGTCACAGGTCACCGCTGGTTAGGCGATAAACGGCACGATAAAAGCCGAATCAAGACTTGCCAGGCATAACCACCATTGCTTAAATCAAACCACAAGGTCTCGTTGTGACCGAATGGTCACGACAGCCATCTAAGCGACATTTTGTAGTCCTTGCGCTCTGCGCTGTGGGTTCCTGCCTGGTAATACGACATCACTTCGACCTCGCGAACGGTCGGAGCGCATGCTCTGTTTCGACCCTATCTGCTTGAAAACAAATAACTTACAAGATCCTCCAGCCTGACATTCGTTTGTCATGTCCAGGCGTTTTCCTGACTGTCCTACTTCGCCCGGCATCCCGGCCCCAGCCGAATGCCACGTCTACTTTTGCGCCAGGAGGAAATGACATGAAGCCAGCAATCGCTGTCGTCAATGTTCACGGGGTATACAACATACACACGGAGTTCTACGCGAACCCCAGCGCAAACAAGACCATCATTCTGGTCAACGGCTCACTGGCGACCACCGCTGCGTTCGCGCAAACGGTCCGCTACCTGTCCGAGCAATTCAACGTGGTGCTCTATGACCAGCCCTACGCCGGCCAGTCGAAACCGCACAACCAGCACTACGCGCCGATCCGCAAGGAAGACGAAGCCAGCATCCTGCTGGAGCTGATCGAGCACTTCAAAGCCGATCACCTGATGTCCTTCTCCTGGGGCGGCGTGGCCGCCATGCTCGCCTTGGCCAAGCGCCCGCCGCGGATCGAACGGGCCATCATCACCTCGTTCTCGCCAACCCTGAACAACGCGATGATCGACTACCTGGAAGAAGGCCTGCTGCACCTCGACACACTCGACGGTGACCGCCTCGGCCACCTGGTCAATGGCACCATCGGCAAGCACCTGCCATCGCTGTTCAAGCGCTTCAACCACCGCCACATCAGCCGCCTGGACCACCATGAATACCGGCAGATGTACGCCCACGTGCACCAGGTCCTGCACCTCGATGCCCACTGCGAGATGGAATGCCTGGCGGCCGTCGACATCCCGGTGCTGTTCATCAACGGCGAGCATGACGAGTACACCTCGTATGAGGATGCCCGCCTGTTCAGCAGCTACCTGAGCAACTGCCAGTTCGCCAGCATCGACAACGCCGGGCACTTCCTGGACATGGAACATAAGGCCGCCTGGCACCAGTGCCGCAGCGTCCTGCAACGCTTCATGCAAGGCACCACCACGCGGGAAAGGACTTACCGCACCCAGGTCGAACTGCAACACGCCATGGCCGTATGAGCCAGTTGGTGCCAAGCCTGCAGCGCATTGCTCGACACGACATTGCGCCGCAGGCTTCATTTCCGCCGCGAGTTCCGGTATAAAGGCCCCCGCAAAAGCGGGTGTCGTATAATGGTAATACCCTAGCTTCCCAAGCTAGAGCCGTGGGTTCGATTCCCATCACCCGCTCCAGCTCTCAACGAAAAAGCCCCGTCAGTGATGACGGGGCTTTTTTGTTTTTGGGGTTGTGAAAGCTTGACTGCAAGGGTTTGAGCCGGAAAGGATGGCGCTTTGAAATCAGGCAGAAAGGCACTAGACAGGAAAATTAATCTGTCCCCTTTTCCTCTATCAGCATAAATACGGATGATTTTCGCGTTTTGTGAACGTTCCACATTTTTAAAATCAGGAAGGGTTGAGATTTTTTGTAAAATCTTGGACTGCTCCAGTCCCTTAAGAATACAGCCCTATACAAAATTGCTTGCTCATTAGAAATGATGGATAAACCATCGCCCCAACATGGTAGTTACACCCTACCCCCGCAATTCATAAACTAAAAACAGCACAACTAGAAAATAGCCAACCAAAATGAAAAGAACTGTACTCGCTCTATTTATTTTCACACTAATCGGCCCTGCGATAGGACTTCTCTTTTCCTCACCCGAGACATCCCACCAAAGCTACTCGTCACACGTCATTGTTTTTTATCTATTAACCGCGCCGCTTACATTCGTAGCAGGACTTATATTCATATACATAAAAACACCTACAGCACGACTACTTAGTCTAAACCGCGCAGGCATCGTCTTCGGCGCTATTTGTGGAGCCGTGGCAGGACTTATTACAGCAAAAATATCCGGCCTCCTACCAATTTGGATTTCAGACGCCAGCCTACTGCCAACTTGGCTTTTAGATATTAGCGAGTCATATACTACCTTCACGATTACAACTGCAATATGTGGCGCAATTAGCTGTTTGATTCCTGAAAAAATCATGCCGAACAAGACGGATTAAAGACATATCCAGAAGAAAGGGAAAATATTTATTTGTAGACCGTTTCGGGGTCAGAATTCATTTCGAGCTAAAGCAGGTAGAAGATAGAGGGTTCGATTCCCATCACCCGCTTCGGATCATATGAAAAAGCCGCGTCATCTTACCGACGGGGCTTTTTCGTTTCTGGACTTTGGAGGGCTCGACTGCGAGAATTTAGCCGGAAAAGTTCGCGTTTTTTCAATCAGACAAAAGAAGTGTTAGACAGGGAAAATAAATCTGTCACCTTTTACATAAATTAGGGCAACCCGGCCCAAGCGACGACGAAGCCAACCGAAACTTTAGCTAACCTAACGCGGGATAGCGATCACCCAGGAAGCAGCTAGGCGCTGGTATACCCGAGCACATAGACCCAAATGCGAGTGAAGCGATTCAAATAGTAACGTTCTGTTAAGGAGCCGGCTTTAGCGGGGCCCAGTGAGCGACACTAATGGTTTAACCAGTTGCCGGACGTCTGGCTCAGATTGGTAGCACGCTCTGGATCGTACTGATGATGAACTTGGCGAAAGACTCGCTCGCAATCGAACCATCTAGAAATTCTGGAGATTTGACGCGCCTGTTTTCTCCGGAAGTTTTGTCAACCAAGTTTGCATAGAGCACCTGCGGGTCGTTCGGCCTAAAAGGTTCTCCGTAATACAATCGAAGCTCCCAACGCTCCGGTTTCCCGCGCCTAATTTCGTTTGAACCGATGAATACACTCCAACTTAAACGGTTCGAGTCATGGCCTACATCAAGTCTTTTCCGGTTGCTTACATCACGCACGACGAGTTCAGCTATACGTAGCACGTCCAGAACTTCGGTAATCGCCATGTCGAGTTTTGACTCGTAGCTTCGAAAAACTTGCTCGGTATCTTGGTCGTACATAGAGATGTCTAACGTTTGGTTAGGCGGGGCGGGGGCGGGCTTTAGCCCGTTCCAGTGAGCGAAGCGAGCAATTTAAACCAGTTATTAGCTATTTATGCTTGTCTTTGGCAATAGCAAAAATGCGCACGAAGCAAAGCACCGCCCAGAAAGCCGACTGCAGAACCAAATATGTGCCAGCCATATTCATACATTTGTGCTCCCACAAGGAACCCTGTAAGCGTGCTCGCCAGTACAATAATGATAGTGTTGTTTATCTTTGGATTCAGAAGATACTCCATAAGCAGGGAATAAGCCACAGCTGGAATTAGTGTAAATAGCATGGATACGAATGATACAAAACCTATAATCGATAAGGCTTGTCCTATGCCGATTTTTGTATTTAGTAAAGCACCAGACCCTATGGATATTGATAACAGAAATAATGGGATGGCGGTTGTGGGAATTAAAATTCCTAGAATAATTCGTGCCTTCCTACCTTTGGGTTCCACTGCGACCCCTTCCATATACTGCTAAAAATTATTAGACATGATCAACCTAGCGCCCATTCACTACTCGCCGATATCTGATACGGTAGCGTAGACAAAACATCCTCTGGCCCTTCGATATCCCAGCCCATTACGCAACAGCCACAAGCGTTCTGATCAGAAACAAAGGTTAGTCTACGGCGATTTTCCTCAATCCAGGACTCAGCCAACTCAACCTCTCCTGGGTTACCTACTGATGCGCAGATAGTCGCTCTCATAGCTATTTACACTTAGTACTTGGACAGACAGGGCTCAATCCTCAGTGAGCGAAGCTAGCCATAGCTCTCAGACCTGTCTAGCCGCTGTGTCGAAAAAGCGTTGAAAACACTGCAAGGAATAGTGAAAAAATGCAGCAGTGGCTGGGCTGCAAGCTAAGTAAAGCCGGCCTTTGCGGATCACAGCTAGGCGCCGGAAGGGGTTCGATTCCCATCACCCGCCCCCCCATCTCCTTTTCCGACCAACAGAGTGAACCGCGCCACATCTCAGCCTTGGGATGGCGAACTGACGTTGTGACATGGCGCTGAGGTGGGTACCCTGCGCGCGGCCAGGATGGTCTCAATAGGAAAAGGATGTTTCATGCTCAAACGTATTTATCGAATCTTCGCGCTGGCCGTTCTGGTGAGTGCACTTGCCGGTTGCGGCACGCTGTTCGGGCGAAATGGCAGTTATTACGGGCCCGATTACTACACAGGCACTGCCTACAACTTTGGCGTGCTGTTCGGTTCTGATAAAGTCAATCGCGGTTACTTTCCAGCCACGGCCTGGTGCTGGTTATCGATCGTCTGCCCAGTACTGACGATTTATTCACTGCCCGTGGACCTTGTCGTCGATACAGTCATGCTCCCCCATGACATCTATCAGGCGAATAAACCGATCGAGTAACCACAGAAACGAGGTGGCCCGAGCTTTCTCACGCTGTTAGGTCTGGTAAACCCAGGCAGCCCGATGCTCCGGCTCTTCGCCATTCAAAAGGGCCACCTACGCAAGGCCGCTCCCGTAGCCCCCAGCCAAGACCACTCACCCCATTCCCCGGAACTTCTCACTCCCAGCGCCCACAGAAAACTATGTGTCTTTTTCTGGAGGCCCCTGGCAATGGAACAATGGAATATCTGGTTTGACCGCGATCTCTGGCTCGGTGTGGGGATCGTGTTGGTCGCCACGGCGGTGATCTACACAGTCCTACGCGCCATAGTGAGTACCCTGCACAAGCGCCTGCTGGCCTGGTCGAAGGGCCAGGAGAGCAACTGGCCGCATTTCCTGGCGATGGTGATCGGGCGCACCAGCCGGCTGTTGCTGCTGGCGTTTTCCCTGTTGCTGGCGCTGCGTCTGCCGGAGTTGCCAGGCAACTGGCAGAGCGCCCTGAGCCATACCTGGTTCGTGGCCCTGGCGCTGCAGATCGCGCTGTGGGTCGATACCGGCGTGCGCCTGTGGTCGCGCAGCCTGGTGACGGGCAAGAACGGCGGCAGCTTCAACCCGGTGATGACCACTATCGTCAGCATCATGGTGCTGATCGTAGTGTGGTCGGTAATGCTGCTGTCGATTCTCGCCAACCTGGGCGTGGACATCACCGCCCTGGTTGCCAGCCTGGGTGTCGGCGGTATCGCCGTGGCGCTCGCGGTGCAGACGGTACTCAGCGACGTGTTCGCCTCGCTGTCGATCGGCGTCGACAAGCCCTTCGAGATCGGTGATTTCGTGGTGTTCGGCGAGGTGGCCGGCAGCATCGAGCACATCGGCCTGAAGACCACGCGCATCCGCAGTCTCAGCGGCGAGCAGGTGGTGTGCGCCAACGCGGATTTGCTGCGGCAGGTCGTGCACAACTACAAGCGCATGAACACCCGGCGCATCGTCTTCAAGTTCGGCATCAATTTCGACACCCCGAGCGACAAGGTGCGCCAAGTGTCGGAAAAAGTCGGCGACATCATCCGCGCCACGCCGAACACCCGCTTCGACCGCGCGCACTTCCTCGGTTTCGACGAGAGCCAGCTGACGTTCGAGGTGGTGTATATCGTGCAGGGTTCGGACTACAACCAGTACATGGACATCCAGCAGGAGATCAACCTGCAGCTGCTCGATGTCCTGCGCGAGCTGGATGTACGGTTCGCCATGCCGCGTCGTGACCTGCGTCTGGTGGGTGACCGGATGCCGGAACTCAGGGTCGCTGGCGTGCCGCAACCGGCAGGTATCGAAGGCGGCGATACGGACCAGCGCCTGCCGAGGTTCAGCTAAGCGCGGAGGCGTGTGATACGCGGCCTTACCGGCCGCTTATCCGCCCGACTTCGATGGGGCATTACCTCTGCCGCCGCCTGAATCTTTACCCGTGGTGCTCGGCCAGTTGCCGCCAGGCCCCGGGTGGCTGGATGGCCCGCGTTGCCCACTCCCGCTACCCGATTTGGCTCCACCGTTACTCTTTGAACCGCCGCTGCCCTTGGCCATGGCGCTGTCCTCCACTGTTGATGACGTACCCGGTAGGTATAGCTCAAAGCCTCCTTAGTCTCGCCTCCCCCTGGGGTAGCACCCGGCTATCCGAGAGCGCCCTCAAAACCGTTTCGCCACTGAAACACCTGCCCTAGAGCGCTCGCCTCGGGCTTGCCTTCAAAAAGCCATCATCCCTTCCCCCGCAGCCCGTCAACCACGCGGCTTATGGCGAGGTATTTCAGAATGTGACAATCCGATAAGCGGTCTGTAGCCGCGCGCCGGAGTGCCGAAATAACGCATACCCCGGCCAGTGCGACAGCCCGATCGCAGGGGACCATTCTTGAGGAACCACCATGCTCATTCGCCAAATGCGCGTCGCCCCCCGGGCGGCTATCTGTTTCGCACTCATTGCAGTGCTCGTCGCCCTGCTCGGGTTGTTTGCCATCCGGCAGATCGAGGCCATGCATGGCACGGCAATCGAGCTGCGTGAGAACGGCATGGCGAGCTTTGCGCGCCTGGGCGAGATCAACGAGAAGATGCTGCGCCTGCGCATCGTGTCGTTCCGCCTGTTGGTGGACCGCGAGCCGGAAGCCGTGCGCGTGACCGTCGCCCGCGCCGATGAGCTGGCCCGTGAGCTGGCGACTGCCAACGACCGCTACAAGGAGCTGCTCAATTCCGATGACGAGCGCCGCCAGTACGACGTCTACAACGGCCTGCTGCGCGACTACCTGATCGTCAATAAGCAGGCTGCGACCCTGTCCTCGGAAAACCGTCTGGACGAGCTGCGTACCCTGTTGGGTGGCGAGTACAAGCGCCAGTCCGATGGCCTTGGCGAGCAATTCAACAAGCTGCTCGACATCAACCGCACGCTGGCCGATGCCTCTGCCACCAATGCCGATACGGTCTACAACAGCTCGATTACCGGGGTGATCGTCTTCATCGCCGTTGCCGCGAGCCTGACCGTGCTGTTCGCCATCCTGCTGACCCGCAGCATCGTCGCCCCGCTGCGCGAAACCGTTGCGGTGGCGCAGCGCATCGCCTCCGGCGACCTGACCCAGCAGATCCGCGTGGAAGGCAACGACGAGCCGGCCGAGCTGCTGCAGGCCGTCGCCCACATGCAGGACAACCTGAAGGAAACCATCCAGCGCATCGCCAGCTCCTCGGACCAACTGGCCTCGGCCGCCGAAGAGCTCAACGCGGTGACCGAAGACTCCAGCCGCGGCCTGCACCAGCAGAACAACGAAATCGAGCAGGCGGCGACCGCCGTCACCGAGATGTCCACCGCCGTGGACGAAGTGGCGCGTAACGCTGTGGCCACCTCCGAAGCCTCCCGTGAGTCGGACCGCATCGCCCAAAGTGGCCAGCAAGAGGTCAACAAGGCGGTCGCGTCGATCAACGAACTGGCCCAGGACGTCAGCAACACCGCCGAGCAGGTCGAAGGCCTGGCCGAGAAAATCAACGGCATCACCGGCGTGCTCGACGTGATCCGCGCCATCGCCGAACAGACCAACCTGCTGGCCCTCAACGCGGCCATCGAAGCCGCCCGTGCGGGCGATGCCGGCCGCGGTTTCGCCGTGGTGGCGGACGAAGTGCGTGGCCTGGCCCACCGCACTCAGGAATCCACCCGCGAGATCGAAACCATGATCAAGGGCGTGCAGCAGAACACCACCGACGCCGTGCGCGCCATGCAGAGCAGCAACGACCGCGCCCATTCCGCCAAGGAAATCGCCCAGGCCGCCGGCCGCGCCCTGGACCAGATCACCCAGGCGATCAGCCATATCGTGGAACGCAACCTGGTGATCGCCAGCGCCTCGGAAGAACAGGCCCAGGTGGCCCGCGAAGTCGACCGCAACCTGGTCAACATCCGCGACCTGGCCCTGCAGACCAGCGCCGGCGCCAACCAGACCAACGCCGCCAGCCAGGACCTCTCCCGCCTGGCCATCGACCTCAACGGCCTGGTGGCACGCTTCAAGTTCTAAGCGAAGGCGTCAAACAAAAGGGCCGGCTGCGAAATCGCAACCGGCCCTTTTTATTGGAAAAGCCTTAGAGGCAAAGCTGAACGCTTGGCGTGATCACGCAGCGCCGAAGGCCGGCAAGTACATCGCGACCACGCACAGCAACACACTGACCAGCATGCCCACGAACCCGGTCAGGCAGGCAACCCATTCGCCCCACCGCGTTTTCGGCCATCTGAACGCCATGACGATGACCGCCAGCGGAAGCAGCCAGAGCACAAAGCTGTAATACAGATAGAACGCCGTTAGGATGGGCAGCCCGGTGCTCAACGACTCATGGATCGTTCGGTACGCCGGCACAAACCACATCGCAAAAACCGGCGCCACGCTGGCGAACAGCACGCCGAGCACACCGGAGAAGATCCTTGTCAGTGACATCGTTTCGTCCTTGTTGGGGTCATGCCCGCCATCAAGCTGCGCCAGCATAAACGACCTGCCGCAACGCCTGAGAGCGGCGAGCCCACGATTATCCGGAATACAGAATGGTCGATCTGCGCACCAGGCAGCACGCTGGTTATCTAGTCGAGGGGGAATGACTCGATCGGCTACTTCGAGAGAGGTTTCTGTGGCTAAAGCACGGTGGACAAGCTTCGCGTTGTCCACCCTACGTATTTTCAACTACGCGCTTCGTCTGCACGCTCAACACCGCCCTCACACTCAGCCCTACCCGTAGGGTGGATGACGCTTTTTTCATCCACCGTTGAGGCTGCGGATATTCGAATTACTTACTGCTCAACGACGCGACATAGTGTTGGTTGATCTGGTTTCGGACGAAAAAAGTAAATCCGTTTCTTTCCATCACGATCAAACTGGACGAGAAGCCGCTACCATCCGCCCAGACGTATTTCGAAGGAACGAAAACAAGCATGAGTGGATATGTCCCTAACAACCGTAACGAGCGCCCGGCCCCTGTAGCCGAGCCCTACGAGGGCGATTTCGACAAGCAACCACCTCGACCATTAGTCCTGGCTGCCTCGCCAATTTCGTCGGCGCAGACCACTGCTCCCGTTGGTTGTGTGTTCGCCAAATCCTGCAACTTGCCCGATGGAGTCATCGACCACAGCAACCCAGGCGGCTTCGTCCCGCTGGAACAGCTGAAGGATTATGGTGATTGGGCGGTGCTGGGTACCGGTGCAGCCATTGCAGCAGGCGGTACTCCACTGCAGCTTATTGGTAGTTCGGCATCTGCCACAGCAATAGCCACCCGCCTAGGTGGGACCCTTTCATTAGGGCTTGGTCAGGCAGTTGGGGCACTCGCAGCTGGCGCTACCCTTGGCACGATTGGATTGCTGGTACCAAACACCAGTCTCTCTCCTGACAGCGCGTTCTACACAAAAGAGCAGTACCACGGCTTGAGTGTGGGGCGCACCCGGGTTCGGGTTCACGTCAAACACCTGTCTACCGGCGCCGTGGACGCTTACGGCTTCTATACCGGCCGCAATCCCGCGTGGGAAAACGTGCCCGTCATTGCAGCCAAGGCTCGTGGAAATCAGTTCGTAGCCGACCTGGGACAAGGTACCGAGATAATCTGGACTCCGGTCGCCGACACCAAGGAGCTGGGAGTTCCGGCATTGGAGGGCGCGCCGAAGTTACCCTCGGTATGGGTTTATCCACCCACTGAGCAGTCCAACAAGGCGCTGGTCAATCCGGTACATCCACCGGAGTATCAGGACGCGATAATCTGGTTCCCGGCCACCGACATCCCAGCGATCTATGTGGTGCTTAGCGTTCGCAATGAACCTGGAGTGGTCACGGGGCAGGGTCAGGATATCGTAGGTGTTTGGTTGGCAGGCGCAGAGCAAGATCTTGGGTCACCGATACCTTCGCAGATAGCGAAAAAAATGCGCGGCCGAGAATTTTCTCGATTCGACGACTTCCGCGAGGCCTTTTGGGAGGAAATTGCTGCCGACCCCGAACTTAGTAGCCAATTCAATTCGCGTAACAGGGCTTACCTAGCCAAGGGCCATGCGCCAGCAGCGCGCAAAAATGACCATGTCGGCGGGCGAATAAAATACGAATTACACCATATCGTGGAGCTATCTAAAGGCGGCGCTGTATATGATGTTGACAACATAGCTGTCACCACGCCCAAGCGGCATATAAAAATTCATGGAAAATACAAATGAACACACTTAAGAGCAAAATATCCGAATATACAGAACACGAATTCAAAGCGTTTATTAAAGAGATTGAAGAGGCCGCCACAGAGGAACTGCAAAGCAAATTGATCGTGCACTTCAATAAAATCGTACCGCACCCTGCCGGATCGGACTTGCTTTTCTATCCAGAACCCGGCGAAGATGAATCCGCTGACGGGATAATAAAAATAATTAACTCTTGGTGTACGGACAACCAAATTTCTGGCTTTAAAAATTAGGCGAGATAGCAGAAAACCCAAACGAGGCTCATTGGAGAATTAACGTAATGGGAGATTTTCTGACACGAGAAGATCGTCTCATAATATGGGCAGCACTGTCGGACGTCTTTGTAGACAACAAAGTCGATTACGCTGCCATCGCCAAGGCACTGACCGAATATGATCGAACGATTGTTGAACATGAATTTTTCAATGAGGTGGCTCCAGCTTGCTATTCGAATATGCAGTCGGCAATACCCCCTATCTGGACGGCCTTCGATAGTGCTTGGCTTGAGCAAATGATTGCCAGCATGAAGCAGGCGCGCAGCAATTCGACGATTCGAGAACTACGCGACCGAGCTTTCATTGTTTATCTGCGATGGCGTTTGCGGCCGGAGTGGATTGAAATAGAAAGAGCGCTTAGCCAGTCCGAGCAGAGTGAAAATTCCGCGTAAAAAACAAAATTAAGACCTTGGTGGACAAGCTTCGCGCTGTCCACCCTACGGTTCCGAAGCTGCGTGTTCGCCGGAAGCCCCGTAATACTCATGGTTTTTGTAGGGTGGATGACGCTTTTTTCATCCACCAATGTGTCTTTGAACATCCGGGCTACTTGCTTTTTGTTGGCGTGTTTTTAAAGAGGTTGAACGCTCGGCGTGATCAAGCAGCATTGAAGGCCGGCAGGTACATCGCGACCACGCACAACACCACACTGACCAGTGTGCCCAAGAACCCGGTCAGGCAGGCAACCCAATCGCCCCACCGCGTTTTCGGCCACCTGAACACCATGACAATGACCGCCACCGGGAGCAGCCAGAGCACAAAGCTGTAATACAGGTAGAACGCCGTGAGGACTGGAAGCCCGGTGCTCAACGACTCGTGAATCGTCCTGTACGCCAGCACGAACCACATCGCAAAAACCGGCGCCACGCTGGCGAACAGCACGCCGAGCGCGCCGGAGAAGATCCTTGTCAGTGACATCGTTTCGTCCTTGTTGGGGTCATGCCCGCTATCAATCTGCGCCAGCATAAACGACCTGCCGCAACGCCTGAGAGCGGCGAGCCCGCGATTATCCGAAATACAGAATGGTCGATCTGCGCACCAGGCAGCACGCTGGTTATCTAGTCGAGGGGGAATGAGTCGATCGGCTACTTCGAGAGCGGTGTCTGTGGTTGAAACACGGTGGACAAGCTTCGCGTTGTCCACCCTACGGGTCTGCAGGCTACGTGTTCTCCGGAAGCCCCGTAATACTCATGGCTTTTGTAGGGTGGATGATGCTTTTTTCATCCACCACTGTGTCTTTGAACATCCGGGCTACTTGCTACGACGAAGCCAACCGAAACTTGAGCCAACCCAACGCGGGATAGCGATAACTCAGGAAGCAGCTAGACGCTGGTATGCCCGAGCACAAGGAGCCAAGTGCGATTAGAGCAACTCGAATGGTAACGTTTGGTTAAGGGACGGGCTTTAGCCGTTTTGAACCACTAGTTAGGTGCCTAATCTGGGTCATATGCAGCCCATGCTGTGTAGCTCTCTGGCCCAGGCTTGCGATCCTCTGGGTTGGAGTAGCCAAGGGTATGAGCTAGATCTTCAACGATGTTGAATGAAGCCGTCTGCAGTGCTGAAATATGCAGCTCTAACCTATCAAATTGCTTTGAGTAAGGAAGTTCTTTTAGCTCTATTAGAGTCTGCTGAACCATATTTAAGTTTGTTTTTATGTTGGTGTATTGACCAATCAATACGCCAGCCACCGTTCGCTCAAATTGTGGTATCACATGCCCGTGAAGGTCATAAACAAGAGTATTAAGAGTTTTCAGATCGCGAATGGCAAATTTAAAGGGGGGGTCAAAGCCTGCAGGTATGGCGCCACTTCTTACTTGACTGGTTAGTTGATTGCACCATTCCGAGGTGAATAGAATTTTTCTTGTCTCGATATAAAGCTGAGTAAGTATTATAAAGTTTTCCTGAATTTTAGCGGACTTTGCGCGTTGCTCGCTACGCAAAGTAATACATATGGCCGTAGCGACTGCTAGAAGCGAGCCAATAGCACTCCACGCTTGCCAATCAATGACACATCCTAAATCCCAAAAAGCCCAACATCCGTCCATAGGCACCTAACGTTTGGTTAAGGGGCGGGCTTTAGCCTGCCCAGAGTGAGAGAAGCGAGCGATTTGAACCACTAGCTAGATGGACTTTCCAAGTCGTTAGATTCGGACGCTCTGCCAGTCTGGCAGGTTCGAATCACCATTCTTGAAAATAAAGATGCATATCCTGAGGATGATATTTTCGACTCAATATCTTTTTGATTTTCAATCATGGAATTTCCCGCAATTTTTGCGGAGAAAAAAAACTCTCTGGTGTAATTTCCTTTTTTCTCGCTTTCTTCAAGTAAGTGACCAAGAAGACCTATCCATGTATTGAAAAGACCATTTTTGTCGATCATGTCGGGGTCTTCTAGAGCAATGCTGTACGCACCTTGCGCAAAATTGGTTGCTATGCCTCCTAATTTTTCGCAGCTATCTCTGGCGTACGTATGAATAGATAGGGTTGCGAGGAAAATTAGCGCTAAAATTCTCATAAACTATCGGTTTCTCAGGTATTCATTAATGTCCGCGATGCGTGGATTAAATGTTCATCGAACAGTGATTAGATAGTCTTCCGTACTAATCCAATAACATGGATGGCGGTATAACTACGAAAAACCTGGATCTAAAAATTAAAAAACCACTATTTTTCAGAACCTTACAAAGCACCTCATGAGCCAAGGCGTATTCGCTTGACTTTCACACTCCACGCTTTCATTACTACTGGACAGATATACACGGGGCGCTAGGTGTCGCGCAAGGCAGGCAAAGTAACGTGTCGAAAAAGTGTCGAATCCACTGCAAGGGATAGCGAAAATGCAGCGCTGGCGGGGAGGAAAGGCCAGCAAAGCCGGGCATTGCGGATCACAGCAAGGCGCCGGAAAGGGTTCGATCCCCTCGGCGTTTAAATAGATATCCGTTCAACTCCAATACAAAATTCTTCCACCTTGCCTCCCCACCCCACCCGCGCCTATAGTTCGCCCGTCGCTGCCAATTCAGCGGCCGGGTTTGGCGACCCGAGTATCTCTAGGCGCACAGGCGCCCACCATCCGATCAGCAGGCGCTTTTTTTGTGCCTGCACGTTCGTGTTATGGCGGCTGTGCGTGGGACTCCTTCGGGGGTGCCGGGTAGCCTAGAGTCCCGGTTCGCCAACCTGCGCACAGCTGCCACCCAATTTCGTTTGGCGACGAAGGCTGGCAGCTCCAACTCTAGGAGCTTCACCATGACGGACCATCCCACCCCGCTTCACACCCTCCCCTGCACGCCACGCGCGCAGGAGGTGTTCCATGACTAAGACCACCCAAACCACCTTCCACCCCTGCAGCACCGCCAGACAACCGCTGTTCGCCGTGCAGGCGGGCGTGCCGGTGGTGGATGCGCTGGGCAGTGTGTATTGCCTGCTGGATGTGGCGGAAAGCCTGGCGGTGCGGCTGAACGAGCCGGGTGCGCCTGATCGCGAGCAGGTCGGCCAAGCCTGTGCGTACCTGGTGGAGATGGCCAAGGCCACGGTGCGCACGTGCATCGAGGGGCTGGAGCAGGAGGCGCGGCAGCCATCGGTGTGAGCGATGCCCCCTGTGGCCGGGCGTGTTCACGCGCCCGGCCAGCTTGGATCGGTTAGCGGCCGGCCCGCTGCTGATAGGCCTGGGGCGAGATGCCCTGCTGGTCGAGAAACCTCACGGCCCTGAGCTGGGTTTCGGTGTAGAGCGGCTTGCTTTTGAAAAAGCCGTGCCCCACGCCGGCATATTCCTGCAGCTGACACACCGCGTCGCTGGCCTCGGCGCGTTGGCAGAAGTCGCGCACGGTCTGGATGGGCACGGTGAGGTCTTTGTCGCCGTGGAACAGGATGGTCGGCGGCATGCCTTGGGTGGGCATTTCGCTGGGTGAGATGTCGCTGGCTCGCGCCTTGAGGTGTCTCGGCGCAGGGGCCACGAGGTCGACCACCGGATTGAAGAGGATCAGCGCGGCGGGCTTCTCCGCCTCGGGCGCGCGCAGGCCGGTGGCCAGGGCCAGGTGCCCGCCGGCCGAATCGCCCGCCAGCACCAGGCGTCGGGGGTCGATGTTGTAGGCCTCGGTGTGGGCGCGCAGCCAGGCGTAGGCGGCCTCGGCATCGTCCAGCGAATCCAGCGGGCTGGAGCCGTCGCGGCATTGCACGCGGTAGTCGGCCAGCACGGTGACATAGCCCAGTTCGGTAAAGGCCTTGGCCGGCTGCACGAAGGCATTGATGGTGCCGGTGCGCCAGCCGCCGCCGAAGAAGAACAGGATGGCCGGGCGCGGCTCGGCGTTGTCGGCGGGGGCGAACACGTGCAGGCGCAGGTCGCGTTTGCCGGTGTTGCTGTAGGTGGTGCTTTGCGCGCCAGGCAAGGTGTCCGGTTGCGGCCCGGCCTTCTCGCACCCGCCGGGGAAGGCCGCGGCGTGACTGAGGTTCGCCACCGGCAGGCCGTACAGCACCACGACACCGGCCTGCAGCAACAGGGCAAACGCCCATCCAATCGTACGTTTCATTGTTGTTCTCCCTCACGGAACCGACATGGAACGGCTCGGCGAGCGTGCTGGCTGCCCTGAGCAGCTCGGGAGAATCGCCCCTTGTTACGGCCCCTCCCCCAGCTCGCGCAATCGCCGCTGCAAGAACTGTCGATCCGCATTCTGCTGGGTAAGTTCAAGCGCGCGTTGGTAGGCGGCGCGCGCCTCGGCCACGTTGCCAAGGCGCCGGTGGAAGTCGGCCCGGGCGGCGTAGGCCAGGTGGTAGTCGGTCAGTTCGCCCCGCTCGAACAGCGCTTCGACCCGCGCCAGACCGGCCTGCGGCCCGTCGTGCATGGCGATGGCCACGGCCTGGTTGAGTTCGATGACCGGCGACGGCGTGCGCTGCAGCAAGGCGTCGTAGAGGCCAACGATCTGCGCCCAGTCGGTTTGCGCCACCGACGGGGCTTCGGCGTGCACGGCGGCGATGGCCGCTTGCAGGGTGTAGCCGCCGAAACGCCCGCTGTTGAGCGACTGCAGCACCAGCGCCTCGCCTTCGGCGATCAGCTCGGCGTTCCACAGACTGCGGTCCTGCTCGTCCAGCAGGATCACCTCGCCGCTCTCGGAGGTGCGCGCGGCGCGGCGGGACTCGTGCAGCAGCATCAGCGCCAGCAGGCCCATGACCTCCGGTTCGGGCAGCAGCTCATGGAGCAGCCGGCACAGGCGAATGGCTTCACTGGAGAGGTGGCTGCGGGTCAGCGAGTCGCCGGAACTGGCGAAGTAGCCTTCGTTGAACACCAGGTAGATGACCCGCAGCACGGCCTCCAGACGCCCCGGCAGTTCGCTGCGGGCCGGTACTTCATAGGGGATGCCGGCGTCGCGGATCTTGTTCTTGGCGCGCACGATGCGCTGCGCCACGGTGCTGGGGGTGCTGAGGAAGGCCCGGGCGATTTCTTCGGTGGTGAGGTCGCAGATTTCCCGCAGGGTCAGGGCCACCTGGGCGTCGCTGGCAAGGGCCGGGTGGCAGCAGGTGAAGATCAGCCGCAGGCGGTCGTCTTCGACGCTCTCGGCCAGTTCCACCGTGTCGTCGGCAGGCAGTTCGTCGTGGTCGTCCAGCGGGGTGAAGCGCGCCTGGCGGCGGATCTGATCGATGGCCTTGAAGCGCCCCGCCGACACCAACCAGGCGCGGGGGTTGGCCGGCACACCGTCGCGGGACCACTGTTCCAGGGCAGCGCGAAAGGCGTCGTGCAGCGCCTCTTCGGCCAGGTCGAAATCCCCCAGCAGGCGGATCAGGGTAGCCAGCACCCGCCGCGATTCCTCGCGGTAGAGGGTGGCCAACAACTGCTGCATGTCGGTATTCATGGCCTGCTCCACACCTACAGTGGAAACGACCCGCCCGTGGCACGCGGCCAGCGGGCGGGTATGCCGCCTCAGTTCTTGAGGCGGTAACCGGTCTTGAAGATCCAGCCCACGGCGAGAATGCACAACGCCAGGAAGCCGAGGATCATGCCCAGGCTGAGCACCACGTTGACATCCGACACGCCGTAGAAGCTCCAGCGGAACGCACTGATCAGGTACACAACCGGGTTGAACAGGGTCACGGTCTGCCAGGCCGGCGGCAGCATGCTGATCGAGTAGAAGGCGCCGCCGAGGAAGGTCAGCGGCGTGACGATCAGCGCCGGGACGATCTGCAGTTTCTCCCAGCCGTCGGCCCACACACCGATGATGAAACCGAACAGGCTGAACGTCAGCGCGGTGAGGACCAGGAACGCCGCCATCCAGATCGGGTGCTGGATCTCGAAGTCGACGAACAGCCGCGCCGTGACCAGGATGACCAGGCCGAGGATGATCGACTTGGTGGCCGCCGCCCCGACATAGCCGATGAGGATTTCCAGGTAGGACACCGGCGCCGACAGCAGCTCGTAGATGCTCCCGGAGTACTTGGGCATGTAGATGCCGAACGAGGCGTTGGAGATGCTCTCGGTGAGCAGCGCCAGCATGATCAACCCCGGCACGATGAAGGCGCCGTAGCTGACGCCGTGCACCTGAGTCATGCTCGAGCCGATGGCCGAACCGAACACCACGAAGTACAGCGAGGTGGAGATCACCGGGGTGGCGATGCTCTGCAGCAGGGTGCGCCAGGTACGGGCCAGCTCGAACAGGTAGATGGCGCGGATCGCGTAGAAATTCATGCCCGTGCCCCTTTGACCAGTTCCACGAAAATCTCCTCCAGCGAGCTCTGGCTGGACTGCAGGTCCTTGAAGTCGATGCCGTGCTGCGCCAGGTTCTTCAGCAGGTCGGCAATGCCTGTGTGCTCGCGCTGGGTGTCGAAGGTGAACACCAGGGCATGGCCCGAATCGGTGAGTTCCAGCGGGTAGCTGGCAAGCTCGGCAGGGATGCACGACAGCGGGTGCTGCAGGTGCAGGGTCAGCTGCTTCTTGCCGAGCTTGTGCATCAGCACCTGTTTGTCTTCGACCAGGATGATGCGGCCCTTGCTGATGACCCCGATGCGGTCGGCCATCTCTTCGGCTTCTTCGATGTAGTGCGTGGTGAGGATGATGGTCACCCCCCGCTCGCGCAGGCGCCGCACCATGTTCCACATGTCGCGGCGCAGTTCCACGTCTACCCCGGCGGTGGGTTCGTCGAGGAACAGGATCTGCGGCTCGTGGCTCAGAGCCTTGGCGATCATTACCCGGCGCTTCATGCCGCCGGACAGTTCCATGATCTTGGCGTTGCGCTTGTCCCACAGCGACAGGTCCTTGAGCAGTTGCTCCAGGTAGACGGGGTCAGGCTTCTTGCCGAACAGGCCGCGGCTGAAGGTCACGGTGGCCCAGACGGTTTCGAACACGTCGCTGACCAGCTCCTGTGGCACCAGGCCGATCTGCGAACGGGCCGCGCGGTACTCGCGGACGATGTCCTTGCCGCCGACCAGCACACGGCCGCCGCCCGGGTTGACGATGCCGCAGATGATGCTGATGAGGGTGGTCTTGCCCGCGCCGTTCGGCCCGAGCAGGGCAAAGATTTCGCCCTTGTGGATATCCAGGTCGATGGTTTGCAGGGCCGGGTGGCCGCTGGCGTAGGTCTTGCTCAACTGTTGGATCGAGATCACCGATTGCACGGGACCTCCTTAGGCAGGGAAAAGGCAGATTGTAAATCCATGTGACGGCGCACGCACACCATTGGTGCGCCCTCCCATAGCAGACAGGCGCCAGGGCAGTTGGTGCTGCTGGTAATGCCTCGTCACCTGGGCGACGCATCGACTGCCGCGGTAGGCTTTACCCGAAACGTGACGCCAGGGCAGCATGCATCAGCGGTCTGCGGTATTGTGCTGCTGATTTCACTGCCTGAACGCCTTCGTTGCGCACCGCCAAGCGACGCCCTCGAAGGCCCGGCAGGATTGCCAAGGCGCCGTTTCTCGGGCGCACCGTCATGAGGAGTTCACCATGCGTTTCACACACCTTTCCGCCTTTGCCCTGGTCGCCGTCCTGGCGGGTTGCAGCTCGGTCGACACCCCAGAGCAGGCGGGCTCGCCAGCCAACCTGGACGGGCGCTGCAATGCCGAAGCCGTGCAGAGCCTGCTGGGCCAGACCGTGACCCGCGAGCTGGTCGACCAGGCGCAATCCCAGGCTGGCGCGCAGAGCACCCGCGTACTCTCTCCCGGCGATGCAGTGACCATGGATTACAACTCGCAGCGCCTGAACATCGATATTGACGAAGCCGAATCGATCGTTCGCATCACCTGCGGCTGAGTACCACTAATGGCTTAACGTGTGTGCCGCGCCAATGCGGCACACTCGGTCTTCGTATTCGCTTCTCAGGCCAGGCCCGATGCAGATAGACGAAGAACTCACCCTGAAAAAGCTGGAAATTTTTCTGGCCTTCATGCGCAGCGGCAACCTGGCGCGGGCCGCCAGCGAGCTGAATACCAGCAACGTCAGCGTACACCGCGCCATCCATTCCCTCGAAAGCGCCCTGCGCTGCCCACTGTTCAAGCATGAAGGGCGCAACCTGATCCCGCTGGAAAGCGCCTATGTGCTCGAAGAGCGGGCGCAGAAACTGGTGCAGGACGTGGTCGATACGGTGCGCCAGACCCGCGAGGCGGCGGGTTTCTCCGCCGAGCGCTTCAAGCTGGGCGCGCTCTATTCGCTGACGGTGAAGACCGTACCGCAGTTGATCATGGGCCTGAAGCTGCGCCGCAGCACGCTGAACATCGACCTGATCCTCGGCTCCAACGTCGACCTGCTGTACAAGCTCAAGAACATGGAGCTGGACGCCATTCTGGTGGCCCTGCACGACAGCGCCAGCGACCCGGATTGCGAGCAGCTGCCGCTGTTCACCGACGATATATTCCTCGCCGTGCCGGTGGACTCGCCCTTCGCCGAACAACTCGAGGTCGACCTGGCCGACCTCTGCGAATCGACCTTCATCACCCTCAGCCAGGGCTTTGCCACTCACCAGGACGGTGCCCGGGTGTTCCAGCAGGCCGGCTTCGAACCCAAGGTGGCGATGCAGGTAAACGACATCTTCACCCTGCTCAGCATGGTCAGTTCCGGAGTGGGTTACGCCCTGCTGCCGGGACGGATCGCCGCGGTGTACGAAAACCGCGTACGGCTGATTCCTCTCCAGGCGCGTTATCGCCTGCAACAACAGATCGGCGTGGTGTTTCTGAAGGCCAAGGAACGCGACCCGAATCTGCTGGCACTGGTCGCCGAATGCCGCATGTACCAGAACCGCAGCCCCTCTAGCCTGGCTGCTCCCGCTGACCATTAACCTGGGCGTAATGGTCGTAGGGGGTGCTTAATTGATCGGAATCTCCCCTCGGGCTAGTTTGACACCCAGTTCGGGCAAGCCCGTGCGACCTACAACAAGAAATACCCGGTGACCTGAAATAAAAACAATTATGAGCCGCCACGCGTGGCTCTGATGCGTCAACTAGGAGATACCTCATGAACTCCCTGCTCCGCACTTCCGCAGCCGTCATGCTGCTGGCCGCCAGCACCGCTGCCGTGGCCCAACCCGTCACACTGCGCGCCTCCCACCAGTTCCCTGGCAACCAGGGTGACCCGCGCGACGAAATGGTCCAGATCATTGCCCGCGAAGTCGCCGCCGCCAATGTCGACCTGAAGATCCAGATCTTCCCCGCATCCTCACTGTACAAGGCCAACGAGCAATGGGGCGCGATGACCCGCGGCCAGCTCGACATGACCGCCCTGCCCCTGGACTACGCCTCGGGCCGCGTGCCGCAGTTCTCCGCCACCCTGATGCCGGGCCTGGTGCACAACTACGAACACGCGCAGCGCCTGAACAAATCCGACTTCATGAAGGACATCCACGCCCTGGCCGAGAAGAACGGCGCGATCGTCCTCGCCGACGCCTGGCTGGCCGGCGGCTTCGCCTCCAAGAACCACTGCATCACCGCCCCCGACACCATCAAGAGCCAGGTGATCCGCGCCGCGGGCCCGGCGTTCGAGCAGATGCTGGCCAAGGCCGGCGCATCGATCTCCTCGATGCCGTCCTCGGAAATCTACACCGGCATGCAGACCGGCGTGCTCGATGCCGCCAACACCTCCAACGACAGCTTCGTGTCGTACCGCCTCTACGAGCAGGTGAAATGCCTCACCGCGCCGGGCGAAAACGCCCTGTGGTTCATGTACGAGCCGGTGCTGATTTCCAAGAAGACCTTCGACCGTCTGAACCAGGCGCAGAAGGACGCCCTGCTGGCTGGCGCGGCCAAGGCCGAGGCGTACTTCACCGAGGAAGGCCCCAAGGGCGAGCAGCGCATGATCGAGACCTTCGGCAAGGCCGGGGTGGAAGTGGTGAGCCTGACCAAGGAGCAGCACGACGCCTGGATGGAAGTGGCGCGCGAGTCTTCCTACAAGCACTTCTCCGAGAAGGTGAAGGGCGGCAAGGAGCTGCTCGACAAGGCCCTGGCCGTGCAGTGACAGCCTGACCGGGCCGCCCTGCGCGGCCCGGTTCGATCACCGCGTTCCCCCGCGTCCTGCCGGGGAACCGAAGGCTTCAAGGAGATCCCATGACCAGACGATTCATAGTGGCTGTCGACACGTTGTCGCGGGCGTGTGGCGCTTTTGCCGCCCTCCTGCTGATCGTCGCCATGACCATCATGTGCCAGATGATCCTCATGCGTTACCTGTTCAAATCCCCCACCATCTGGCAGACCGAAGTGGTGGTGTTTTCCGCTACCGCCGCGATCTTCATCGGCGCGCCCTACGTACTGATGAAGAAGGGCCATGTCGGCGTCGACGTGGTGGAGCTGATGCTCAATGCCGGCAAGCGCCGCTGGCTGAAACTGGTCGCTTCGCTGCTCGGCCTGGTGTTCTGCGTGTTGATGACCATCGCCAGCGGCATCTACGTGTTCGAAGCCTGGGAAGGCGGCTGGACCACCCCGACCATCGCCGCTATTCCGCTGTGGATTCCAGCCACCCCGATGCTGGTCGGCTTCGCCCTGCTGTGCCTGCAGTACGTGGTGGAAATCATCAAGCTGTGGCAACCCCAGGCACACACCGAAACGACGCCCCATGCCGTCCCGCCCCAGGATGACAGCGTCCTGGCTCCTCAGCCGCTGGGAGACGTGAAATGACCCCGACGATGGCAGGTATTCTGCTGATCTGCGCCCTGTTCGTATTCCTCGGCACGGGCATGCCGATCGCCTTCGCCCTGGGCCTCGCCGCCATGGGCGGGCTGTTCCTGGCCATGGGCCCCGACGTGATCGGGGTGGTGGCCGAAACCATGTTCGCCGGCATCGGCAACCTGGCATTCGTGTCGATCCCGATGTTCGTGCTGATGGGCGCCATCGTCGCCGGCACCCCGGCCGGCGCGGACCTGTACCGCGCCCTGGACCGCTGGATGTACAAGGTGCCGGGCGGCCTGGTGCTGTCGAACATCGGCGCCTGCGCGGTGTTCTCCGGCATGACCGGCTCAAGCCCTGCCACCTGTGCCGCCATCGGCAAGATGGGCATCCCGGAGATGATCAACCGCGGCTACCCGGCCTCGGTGGCCACCGGCTCGATCGCCGCGGGCGGAACCCTGGGCATCCTGCTGCCGCCCTCGGTGACCATGATCGTCTACGGCATCGCCACCGAGACCTCGATCGGCCGGCTGTTCCTCGCCGGGGTCATGCCCGGGCTGATGCTGACCGCGATGTTCATGTGCTGGGCGATGTTCGATGCCCGCCGCAAGGGCTTCCGCTTCGGCGCCGGTGATGTGGTCTACACCCTGCGCGACAAGCTGGCTGTGATGCCCCGGGTGCTGCCGCTGATCCTGATCATCGTGGCCGTGCTCTACGTCCTCTATGGCGGCGTGGCGACGCCTTCCGAGGCGGCTGGCGCCGGCGCCATGCTCACCCTGCTGGTGGTGATGGTGGTCTACCGGCTGTACAAGCTGGGCACCTTCACCGGCATCTTCGGTTCCGGCATGCGCGAAAGCGTGATGATCATGATGATCCTGGCCTCGGCCGAGCTGTTCGCCTTCTCGCTGTCGTCGCTGTACATCACCCAGTCGGTGGCCGAGGCCATCGCTGCCCTGGAGGTCAACCGCTGGGTGCTGATGGGGCTGATCAACGTGTTCCTGCTGGTGGCCGGGCTGTTCCTGCCGCCGGTGGCGGTGATCGTGATGTCCGCCCCGCTGCTGTTCCCCATCGTGGTCCAGGCGGGTTTCGACCCCTACTGGTTCGCGGTGATCCTGACCATCAACATGGAGATCGGCCTGATCACCCCGCCGGTGGGGCTGAACCTGTTCGTCATCAACGGCATCGCGCCCGATATCCCGACCCGGGACATCCTCTGGGGTGCGCTGCCTTATGTGCTGGTGATGGTGCTGGCGATCCTGATCATGTGTGTGTTCCCAGAGATCGCCACCTTCCTGCCTGATTACGTGATGGGCCCCGCCATCACGTAGTACATGGAGCTGTCGTTGGGGCGGGTTCTTGCAAGAGACCCGCCCCTTTTTTATGGCCGCGAAACAGGCGGTGTTGGGGCTGCTGAGGGGGTTCCGTGATGGTCGAGGCCGACACGCAAGAGCACGGTGGATGAAAAAAGCGTCATCCACCCTACGGACTGCATACGTGAAGACCGACATCTACCCCTGTAGGAGCGGGCTTGCCCGCGAGCTTTTTGTTTTACCCGAACATCAGCGGCGAAGCGCAGGCCGCCGAGCTCGCGGCTAAAGCCCCTCCCACAGTGTGCGAAGTCCTGCATACCTGTAGGAGCGGGCTTGCCCGCGAGCTTCTGTTTTACCGACACATCTGCAGCGAGGCGCAGGCCGCCGAGCTCGCGGCTGAAGCCGCTCCCACACCGGCACGCCGGCGCAAAGCCACTGCATACGTGAAGGGTGACGCCTGTCTCTGTAGGAGCGGGCTTGCCCGCGAGCTTTTTGATTTACCCGTAGATCAGCAGTGCGGCACAGACCGCCGAGCTCGCGGCTGAAGCCCCTCCTACAAGGAGCCGCATCTGCGGTGGAAGCCCCTGAGGAATTTGGTGCTGCACTACCGTGGGAGGGGCTTCAGCCGCGAGCTTTTTGTTTTCCCGGTGGATCAGCAGCGCGACACAGGCCGTCAAGCTCGCGGGCAAGCCCGCTCCTACAGGTGGGCGCATCTGTGTTTCGGAGGGTTCAGCCGCGCTGCTGTTCGTCGCGCATGAGGGCGATCAGGCTGTCGAGGCGGGTTGCGTCGAAGGCGGTGACGCGGCCTTCGGTGAATACCGAGCGCGCCAGGCCGGTGAGTACGGCGCCGGGCGGCAGTTCGATCTGCAGGCGCACCCCGCGTTCGTAGGCGCCAACCAGGGTGCCGGCCCAGTCGATGGGGCGGCACATGTTGAAGGCCAGGTCATCGCGCAGCGCGTTGGCGTCACGCAGCAGGCGCGCCGAGGAGCCGCTGAGGTAGCGCAGGCGCGGCGCCTGCCAATCGATGCCCGCCATGGCCCCAGCCAGTTGTTCGGCCTGCGAGGCGAGCAAAACACAGTGGGACGGCGTGCTGAGCGCCAACCGACGGGCGCAGGTGGCACCTCGTTCTCGGGCGGACTCGCCGAGGCGGGCCATGGCAGCGTCCGCGCCGGACACCACCAGCTGCCTGGTGGCGTTGATATTGGCCAGGTACACCTCGTCACCGGCGGCCTGGGCCTGGAGCAGCAGCGGCTCCAGCTCACCCACTTCCAGACCGAGGATCGCGGTCATGCCATAGCCCTGGGGGTGGGCGTCGAGCATCAGCCGGCCGCGCAGGTTCACCAGGCGCAACGCATCGTCGAATGCCAGGCTGCCAGCAGCAACTGCCGCCGGGTAGGCACCGATGGACAGCCCGGCCACATAGTCGGCCTGGCCGCCCTGCTGCTGGATGCGTTGCCAGGCCTGCACCCCGGCGATCAGCAAGCACAGCTGCACGGCGCGGGTGGAGCGCAAGGCCTCGGCGCTGTCCAGTTGCTGCACGGGCTCGCCCAGCACCTCGCTGCAGTGCTGCAGAAAGGTCGTGGGCAGGTCCTGGAGCATGCCCACTCGCTGGGCGCCCTGCCCGGGAAACACCAGCAATGTGCTCATGCGGGAACTACCTCCCAGGGATCAGCCACCAACTGCGGCCCCTGCTCGCCCTTGACCATGACCCGCGCCGGCGCCCTGGCCCATTCGGCCAAGGCCACGCCGCCCAGAGGCGTCTGCATCTGGATATCGACCCGGCACGGCGTATCACCCAGGGCCGCCAGCAGTTGCCGGGCAGCCGCCGGCGCCAAGGGTTCAGGGGCACGCAACAACAGGTCGAGGTCGCTGCCGGCATGGGTCGCCGGTATGCCGCTGGCCAGTTCGAAGCCGGCGCTGCCGGTCACGCCCCAGCGCAAGCCGCTGGCATTGAGCAGCGGACGCAGCTTAAGCAGCGCCTGCCACACCGGCAGGTGCATGCCGCTGTCAGGCAGGCGCTGGCAGAGATGTTCGGGGGATAGCAGCGCGCTGACCGCCGACACGGGCAACCAGGCCGGGCAGCGTTCGGCGCGCCCGCTGCCGCGCAGGCCGACCGCCACCCAGCCACGGCGTGGCGGTGCGCGGCGCACCACCACCGGCGGCGCCTCACACAGGGCAGCCTCGCACCAGGCCGGCGCATCGGCTGGCAGGTGTTTGACGTTGAAGCCCCAGAGCAGGTCGTGGGGCCGCAGCAGCTCTACCACTGTTCGCGCAACCGCTCCCGCACCTTGCGGGAGGCCGCACGCAGCGACGAGTCCAGGCGTCCGGAGAGATCGCGCGGGCCGTGGTAGATGTCTTCCAGGGCCTGCACCAGGACGGCGTTGACCTGGGCGATGTCGACCTCGGACGGCTGCGTCACGCTGCCGACATCCAGGGTTTTCCATAGCAGGCCCAGCGCCGAAAAGCTGTCGACGTCATAGGCCATGGGCGGGTTCTCCACCGCCAGCGCTTCGAGCGCCTCCACGGTGCGCAGGGTGATGCGCGCAGCGGACTCCTTGCCCATGGCGTGGACCATTACCCCCGGGTCACGCAGAGCGATCATGCGGTTGGCCTGGTATCCGTGGGCGAGAAAACCGCCGGACATGGCCTTGCCCACCAGCAGCGAAATCACCGGGTGACCGGCCTGCCGCGCCCGGGCGTAGCTGTCCACCGCGCCGGCCAGCGCCTGGTGAATGCCCAGGGCCTCCTCGCGGCGGCCGTAGGCCTGGCTGGGGACATCAACGATGACCACCAGCACACGCTTGGCCGCCGCGTTGGCATCGGCTTCGATGACCTCGTCCACCGCCCGGGCCAGGCCCCAGCCTTCCAGCAGGCCGGCCTCGCCCTGGCGGGCACGGGGGAATGGGTTGTGCGGATCGGGCACCAGCGCCAGGTAGCGCGCCGACTGATCGCCCAACAGGCCGTCGGCGACGCAGATCGACGCCGGCAGTGCGCTGCTGCGGCCGGTTTTTCCGGTCAGGGCCTGGAACCAGATCGCTCCACGGCTGGACGGTGCAGTGCTCATAGCGTTTCCCCTGTCAGAAGTCGGCGTGCGCCATCGGCGTCCAGCTGCCCCTCGGGCAGGCGCTGCAGGCGGTCGAGGTAATCGGCGTAGCGCCGGCTGCGCAGCGTCGCCGGCTGTCCCTGGGCGAACAACCCCAACACGCCCTGGCGCAGCGCGTCCACGTCATCTTCGGCGTAGACATCCGCCAGGCCGCTGGCCTGGCGCTGCTGGCCGCCGGTCAGGCTCCAGATGAAGGGGCGATCGCGGGAGTCGTACTCCTCCACCCCCGCTTCCTGCTCGATCACCTGCGGGCCGTTCAGCCCCAGGCGCGCCTCGCGGGTCACCACCAGGTAACTGCACAGACCGGCAGCGATGCCCATGCCACCAAAGCAGCCGACGCTGCCGGCGATCAGGCCGATCACCGGCTGGTGCTGGCGCAGGTCGACGATGGCCGAATGGATTTCGGCGATGGCCGCCAGGCCCAGGTTGGCCTCCTGCAGGCGCACGCCGCCGGTTTCCAGCAACAGCACGGCGCGGGTGGGGATGCCCTGGCGATTGTCTTCGGCGGCCAGCTCCAGGGCGCCGGCGATCTTCGCCGCGCCCACCTCGCCCATGCTGCCGCCCTGGAAGTTGCCCTCGATGGCGGCGATCACCGCCGGGTGGCCGTCCAGGGTGCCCTTGGCGATCACCACGCCGTCGTCGGCCTGGGGTACCACGCCCTGGCGTGCCAGCCACGGCGACATGATGCGCTGGAAGGGGTCGAGCAATTCGCGAAAGCTGCCGGCGTCGAGCAGGGCCCGGGCGCGCTGGCGAGCATCCAGTTCGACGAAGCTGCGGTGTTTGAGCAACTGGGCGGTGTCAGTCATGGGCGATCTCCTCCAGCCCTTGTTCGAGGCGCAGGCGTACTACGCCGGGCGTCGCCCCGAAGTCATGGATATCAATGCGCAGCGCCGGCAGCACCTGGCCGGCGAACATGCGCTCGAACAGGTGCTGCCAGCGGGCGGCACTGCCGTTGACCGAGGTCACCACCTGGATCGCCAGGGTGCCGGTTTCGCCCGGTTCCAGCAGGACTTCCAGGTCACCGGAACCGACGCAACCGACCTGGGCGCGGCCACGGGCCGGCTGGCCAGCGGGGAATGCAAAGGACAGGGTTTCCATGTGCAGCGTCTCCTATATCTGCGCCGGCGCGGGGGCCAGGCGGTCGAGCATCAGGGTGGCGGCCAGCAGGTCGGCGGCGCCGCCGGGCGAGGCCCGCAGGCGCAGCATGTCCCGTTCGAGCTGGCGCAGCTTGCGACGCCCGGCCAGGCTAGCGCTGCCGCCAGCCTCCAGCACCGCACGGGCACCGCGCTGCATGCAGCTGAGCCCTGCCAGGCCAGCGCGGTACAGCACGCAGGTGTCGCTCAGGGTGGTCATGATCGCCAGCAGCGCGTCGAGCCGGGCGTTCTGTTCCCCGGCGCCATTCGCGCGGCTGCGCTGCAGTTGCGGTAACGCCAACTGCACCACGGCAGGGAACCCGAGCTGGGCTTCCTCCCGGGCGCCGCGCACGCCATACAGGCGGCAGACCTGGGCACCGTGGCTATCACCGGCGACCGGTGCTGCCCGGTCGGGCAGTTGCGCCAGGCGCGCCGCGCGAAACGCCACGGCTTGTGGTTCGAGGTCTGAGGGCGCGAGCGCCGCCGCAGCGGTGAGCAGGCCCAGGGCCCAGATCGCTCCGCGGTGGGTGTTGACGCCGTCGGTGATGCGCAGCATCTCCACTTCACCTTCGCGGCCAATGCGCCCCACGGCTTCGCGCAGGTCCAGACCGACCTCCCCCGTAACCTGCGCGGCCTCAGCCATGGCGCCGAAGGTCGGCCACAGGGAGAGCGCCGAGGCGTGCATCAGCCCCAGGTGCAGGTCGGTGTGCGCACCGCTGCCGCGCCGGTCCACCAGGCCCGGCTTGGGCGACAGGTCGGCTTCGTCGATCAGCGCCTCCACGACCAGGTCCGCCAGGTAATCCGGGAACGACAACGGCTGCACGACTGTGCGGGCGCCCATCACCAGCTCCTGAACTTGGCGGGCGGGTTGTAGAGGCCGCCGGACCAGTCCACCAGCTCGGCGATGCTCTTGGCCGCCAGCAGCTCGCGGGAGGCATCGGCGCGGCGGATGCCGAGGTCTTCCGGCAAGGCGATCAGCCCTTCGCGACGCATGCGCTCGGTGTCCTTGGGGTCGTGGCGCAGGCCGATGGCGGTGATGCCGGCGACCGCCGCGATCATCGCCCGGCGTTCTTCCAGGGAACGCGCCTTGTACAGGTAGGCGATGCCCTCCTCGGTGAGCAGGTGGGTGACGTCGTCGCCGTAGATCATGATCGGCGCCAGCGGCATGCCGCTTTTCTTCGCCACGCCGACGGCATCGAGCTGCTCGACGAAGGTCGGTTTGCCACCCTCCTGGAAAGTCTCGACCATCTGCACCACCAGCTTCTTGCCGCGTTCGAGCAGGGTCACCGGGCCTTCGCCGCCCGGCGTCGCCATGTCCAGCCAGGCCTGGGTGCTATGACGCCGGCCACGCGGGTCGTGACCCATGTTCGGCGCGCCGCCGAAACCGGCCAGGCGGCCCCGGGTCACGGTGGAGGAATGGCCGTCGCCGTCCACCTGCAGGGTCGCGCCGATGAACAGGTCCACCGCGTACTGCCCGGCCAGCTGGCACATCAGGCGGTTGGAGCGCATGGAGCCGTCACGGCCGGTGAAGAACACGTCCGGGCGCTGGGCGATGTAGCCCTCCATGCCCAGTTCGGTGCCGAAACAGTGCACGCTCTCGACCCAACCGGTCTCGATGGCCGGGATCAGCGTCGGGTGCGGGTTGAGCGTCCAGTTGCGGCAAATCTTGCCCTTGAGGCCGAGGGATTCGCCGTAGGTCGGCAGAATCAGCTCGATGGCGGCGGTGTTGAAGCCGATGCCGTGGTTGAGCGACTGCACGTTGTGTTTTTCGTAAATGCCGCGGATCGCCATCATCGCCATCAGCACGTGCACCGGCTTGATGTGGCGCGGGTCGCGGGTGAACAGCGGCTCGATGTAGAACGGCTTGTCCGCCACCACCACGAAGTCCACCCAGGACGCGGGAATGTCCACCCGGGGCAGCTCGTCGACGATCTCGTTGACCTGGAAGATCACGATGCCGTCGCTGAACGCGGTGGGCTCCACCAGCGCCGGCGTGTCCTCGGTACTCGGCCCGGTGTAGATGTTGCCGTGGCGGTCGGCCTGGAAGCCGGCAACCAGGGCGACGTTGGGGATCAGGTCCACCAGCAGGCGCGAATAGAGTTCGATGTAGGTGTGGATGGCGCCGACTTCGAGCAGGCCGTCTTCCAGCAACTGGCTGATGCGCAGGCTCTGCGGGCCGGCGAAGGAGAAGTCGAGCTTGCGCGCGATGCCGCGCTCGAACAGATCAAGGTGCTCGGCACGGCTGACGCTGGGCATGATCATGTGCAGGTCATGCAGGCGGCCCGGATCGACCTTGGCCAGGGAGCGGGAAAGAAAGTCCGCCTGCTTCTGGTTGTTGCCTTCGAGCACCACCCGGTCGCCTGGGGCGATCAGGGCTTCGAGCGCGGCGACGATCTTGTCGCTGGGCAGCACCACGCCGTCGGCCAGGGCGCGCACCTGATCGAGTCGCCGGTTCTTTTCAGCGCGGCGACGCGACCACTGCGGCGGTGGGGAAACTGTTGTTGTCATTGAAAACTCCACGAGTTCCGCTGTCGTGGACGTACCTTAGGAGGACTGGCGAGGGGGCATCAATCAAGCCCGCCGGCGTTCCGTTACGCTCAGGTTAACGATGGCGCTGGCACGCCATTCTCACGGCCTCGGTTAACTAAGCCAGGCAGACCGGGCATACTGCTGCCCCTGTCACCAGCTAGCCTCAGCTCACCATGCGCATTCACGTCACCTTCATCGACCGCGTCGGCATCACCCAGGAAGTCCTGGCGCTGCTCGGTGGGCGCAACCTCAACCTGGATGCGGTGGAAATGGTGCCGCCGAACGTCTACATCGACGCGCCGACGCTGAGCGCCGAGGTGCTCGACGAGCTGCGTGGCGCGCTGTTCAAGGTGCGCGGCGTGCAGGCGGTGACCATCGTCGACATTCTGCCGGGACAACGCCGGCGCCTGCAGCTCGACGCCCTGCTGGCGGCGATGACCGACCCGGTGCTGGCGGTGGATGGCAAGGGCGATGTGCTGCTGGCCAACCCGGCGCTGATCGCCCTGAGCGAACGCGACCCCGAGGGTCTTTCGCTGGGCGAGCTGTTCGCCGATCCGGCGCTGCTTAATGCCCTGCTGGAGCAACAATTCCGCCTGCCCCTGCGCGAAGTCACGCTCAATGGCCAGGCCCTGCTGCTGGATGCCACGCCGATCAGCGAAACAGCCGATACCGACCAGTTGGCGGGCGGCCTGTTGACCCTGTACGCACCGAACCGCATCGGCGAACGCCTGGCCGCATTGCACCATGATCACGCCGAAGGCTTCGACTCCCTGCTCGGCGACTCCACGCCGATCCGTACCCTGAAAACCCGCGCGCTGCGGGTGGCCGCCCTGGATGCACCACTGCTGATCCACGGCGAGACCGGCACCGGCAAGGAGCTGGTGGCCCGCGGCTGCCACGCCATCAGCACGCGCAGCGCCGCGCCCTTCCTCGCGCTGAATTGCGCTGCGCTGCCGGAGAACCTCGCCGAGAGCGAGCTGTTCGGCTACGCCCCCGGTGCCTTCACGGGCGCCCAGCGCGGCGGCAAGCCGGGCCTGCTGGAGCTGGCCAACCACGGCACGGTGTTCCTCGACGAGATCGGCGAGATGTCGCCGTACCTGCAAGCCAAGCTGCTGCGATTTCTCAGCGACGGCACCTTCCGCCGGGTGGGCGGCGAGCGCGAGGTGAAAGTGGATGTGCGCATCCTCAGCGCCACCCACCGCGACCTGGAAAAGATGGTCAGCGAGGGCGACTTCCGCGAAGACCTGTTCTACCGCCTCAACGTGCTCAACCTGGAAGTGCCGCCGCTGCGCGAACGCGGCCAGGACATCCTGCTGCTGGCCCGCCATTTCATGCAGCAGGCCTGCGCGCAGATCCAGCGCCTGCAGTGCCGCCTCGCCCCGGACACCTACCCGGCGCTGCTGGGCAACCGCTGGCCGGGCAACGTGCGCCAGTTGCAGAACGTGATCTTCCGCGCGGCGGCGATCTGCGAGAGCAACCTGGTGCAGATCGACGACCTGGACATTGCCGGCACCGCCGTCGCACCCCAGGCAGTCGAGGGTGAAATCGGCAGCCTGGAAGCCGCCGTATCGGGCTTCGAAAAGGCCCTGCTGGAAAAGCTCTACGCCGCCCACCCCTCCAGCCGCCAACTCGCCGCCCGCCTGCAAACCTCCCACAGCGCCATCGCCATGCGGCTGCGCAAGTACGGGATTCCGGGCAAGTCCTGAGCAGCGCGGCCCTGATCGCTCTGCGGTCAGCGTGGGAAGCAAACAGAGGAGCTCGCGGGCAAGCCCGCTCCTACAAGGAGACCGCGTTACTGATCGTTCCCACGCTCCGCGTGGGCATGCAGCCCGGGACGCTCCGCGTCCCCAACGATCCGCAGCCTGCCTAGGAAACCGGCTTACCCGCCCGCCCCTGCCCCGCCGCAAAGCGTTGAGCGCCGGCCTGGGTTTCGCCGCTCTCGATCACGCCCAGACCGCCGCGAAATTCGTTGGCAAACGCCTCGTCGAACGGCAGGTTCCACTGAGCATACGTGCTGGCACGGTCCGCCAGCAGGCAGCGCTGGGGCAAGGCGGCGAGTTCATGGGCGAGTTGCTGAGCCGCTGCCAGCGCAGAGCCGCTCGGCACCACACGGTTGACCAGTCCCATGGCCAGTGCCTCGTCGGCACGTACCGGGCGGCCAGTGAGAATCAGATCCAGCGCCCGCCCCTGGCCGATGATCCGTGGCAAGCGCACGGTGCCGCCGTCGATCAACGGCACACCGAAACGCCGGCAGAACACACCGAGTACGGCGTCGTCGGCCATCACCCGCAGGTCCGCGAGCAATGCCAGTTCCAACCCTCCGGCCACGGCATGGCCCTCGATCGCCGCAATCAGCGGTTTGGACAGCTGCATGCGGCTCGGCCCCATGGGGCCGTCGCCATCACGCTCCAGGCGGTTGCGGCGCTCGCCCCCTTCGGCCACCGCGGCGAGATCCGCACCCGCGCAGAACGTGCTGCCCGCGCCGGCCAGCACCGCCACCAATGCCTGCTCATCCGCCTCGAAGGCCCTCAACGCAGCGGCCAGGGCCTCGGCCGTGGGCCGGTCGACCGCATTGCGAACCGCGACGCGGTCGATCAGCAGCGTGGTGACCGGGCCGTTTTTCTCGACAATCACAGACATGACTACCTCGATACGTCAGGCATGAAAAAGGCCGGCACGGGGCCAGCCTTTTCACCTTAGTTCCCTCCTGCAGGGAACACCTTGCCACTGACCGATTCGGCGGTCAGCGTGACGCAATCACAGGGCAAATTTCTGCAGGTTGGCCATCATTTCCTTCAGCGCCTCGACGTTGTCGGCTGGGTGCGCCGCGCCGTCGAAATCGCAGATCTGCTGCCAGTGCGCCGCCACGTCTTCCGGGCTGAAGCCTTCGCGCGGGTCGAAGCCGGCGCCCAGGCTGCGCTCCCAGCGCACCTTGCCGATCCAGCCGCCGCCGACCTCGAACAGGCCCGAGGTATCCGTGCAGGCCTGGCTGGCCAGGTACACCACCAGCGGGCTGACCAGCTCGGGCTTTAGCTGCTCGAATACCTGGGGCGGGATCAGGCCTTCGGTCATGCGCGTGCCGCCGGTGGGGGCGATGGCGTTGACCAGGATGTTGTTCTTGCGACCTTCGATGGCCAGGGTGCGGGTCAAACCGTACAGGCCAAGCTTGGCCATGCCGTAGTTGGACTGGCCGAAGTTGCCGTAGATGCCGGAGGTCGACGAGGTGAAGATCACACGCCCGTAACCCTGTTCGCGCATATGCGGCCAGGCGGCGCGGGTGACTTTATAAGCGCCCTCGACGTGCACCTTGTAGACCAGCTCCCAGTCGGCGTCTTCCATCTTGTGGAAAGTCTTGTCGCGCAGGATGCCGGCGTTGTTGACCACGGCATCGATGCGGCCGAAGGCATCGAGAGCGTTCTGCACGATCTTGTCGCCGTCGGTCACCGAATCATGGTTGGCGACGGCGGTGCCGCCGGCTTCGCGGATTTCCGCAACTACCCGATCGGCCGCCGACGCGTTGGCGCCTTCACCGTGGGTGCTGCCACCGAGATCGTTGACCACCACTTTGGCACCGTGCTTGGCGAACAGCAGGGCATGGGCGCGGCCCAGACCACCACCGGCTCCGGTAACGATCACGACCTGGTCTTGAAAACGGATGGCGTCGCTCATGCTGTAGCTCCTCGGCAGATTCACAATGCTCTGGAGTGTCCAGCAGGCGAACTCTGGTCACAATAGATACGAGGCACGCTGAATGGTGCTCGATAAGGCGACAGGATAGTCACGCTACCCTGCCGCCCCGGGACGAACCCTGTTACTGGCCGCCGCCACCGCTGCCACTGGTACCGCTAGTGCCACCAGTACCGCCGGTGGTGCCAGTACCCGTGTTGCTGCCGGTGCCGGCAGGGTCACCTGTACGGCCACCGTTGTTGATACCAGGGGTGGTATCCGGGTCGCCGTTGGTGTCCATGCCACGGCCGCTGCCTTCCGTACCGGAGCGCGGCGCCTGCGGATCGTTGGAGCGCAGGTCCTCTGCATCGCGGCCATCATCGATATCGGTATCGACAGGCGGAATACTTGGCGGCGTAGGCGATGTCGGCCCGGCCGGATCGGTAGGCCCGCTGGCCGCGAGGGCAGGCAAGGCAGAGAAGGCCATCAGGCCACTGAAGACTAATGCGCACAGCTTGGTTTTATCATTCATCGTTCCATCCTCGGATTGAGTGCGTACACATAAGACGACTCGCCATAAGTTCGGAGGGTTCGATGTTTTTGATTAATGGTGCGGCGACGGCCCCGGCGAAATACACACGGGGCACCTGCGCTTCGAAGGCCTGCTCAGGCCGTGCGAATCAGGCTCATATGGTTGTAAAGGTGCAGCACATGGGCCTCGGCGTAGTCGGCGTGGCTCAACGCACCATAGGCAAAATGCGGTCGCAGTTCACCCTGATGGGCCGCGAAGTCGGCGAACGCCTTTTGTAACCGAATGAGTGCCAGCGACTGGCTGGCCGGTTCATCGAGCGCTGCGGCGCCGGGAATCGCTTCGTCCAGCGGGTGACGCATGGCGCCCCGCGCGGAGAACACGCTGAAGGCCAGCGGGCCGACGCTGCTGCGGAACCAGGCGGGCTTGAGCTGCGGGTAGCCGATGATGGAGTACTCGATGCTTTGTGCGCAGTGGTTGAACACTTCGGTCGGGCTCCAGCCCTTGAGGCTGGTGAGGGACTGCCCCTCCAGCGTGCGCAACAATTCCTCGGCCCCGGCGATGCTCAGCGCCCCAGGCTGTTTGCCGGTAGGCAGCGCCCAGAAGGCTGCCCCCGCTGCCGCCACGCCACCCAGTGCTGTCCATTTCAAGAGTTGACGCCGTTTCATCACTGTTGCTCCAAAGCCCGGCGGAATGCCAGGTAATGCGTCAGCACCTGCTCGGGTGCCTCGGTTTGTGGGTAATGGCCGATACCGTCAAGCAGCACGGTGTCCGGCTCGGGAATCAGTTCGTGGTAACGCGCCACCATGTGCGCACCGGAAATAGGGTCGACCGCGCCGTCAATCACGCGCAGCGGCACGCCACCGCGCTGCATGGCGGCCACCCAGCGATCACGCTGTTCACGCCGCTCCGGCATGTAGCGGATCAGGCGGTGCATGATACCCGGGCCATCGCCCTGACTGATCAGCTGCCAGAAATCATCCAGCTCCTGAACACTGGGCTGGGTCTGGGGGCCAAACACCTTGGCGAAGTTGGCTGCCAGGCTCTTGCGCGTGAACAGCTTGCCGATCAGCGGCCCGAGCGGACTGAGCAGCAGCTTCTGGGTCAGTACCGGGCGATGAGTCTCCGGGAACAGGCCGCCATTGAGAAACACGCAGCCAGCCAACTGGATACGCCCTTCATGGTGCCGCGCCAGCAGCTCCTGGGCCACACTGTCGCCATAGTCATGGGCCAGAACATGCACCGGCCCATCGATGCCCAGATGGGCCAGCAACGCCTGTTGCAGATCGGCCTGTTCCAGCAGGCTGTAGGCATGCCCACGGGGTTTGGATGAATCGCCGAAACCCAGCATGTCGCAGGCGATCACTCGGTAGCGTTCGGCCAGCGGTTGCCACAGGTAGTGCCAGTCCCAACTGGCGGTCGGAAAGCCGTGAATCAGCAGCAACGGCTCCCCTGCTCCGGCTTCCCAATAGCGAATCCGCTGCCCTGCCCACGACAGGTCGAGCCCCTGGGCGCGCCAGGCGCTCAGGGCAATGCCGGCCAAGGCCATCAGTTGTCGTAGCCCGGCATCTGCTGGTCGAGTTTGCGCAGCAGCGCGGGCCAGGCCAGCGTGCCACCCATGCCCTGGGAGCTTTTCATCACGCCGGCCACCATGGCCTTGGCGCCATCGAGAATCTGCTGGGGAATCTGGATCAGCTCGCTGCCGCCGCTCTGCGCCATGATCTGGACTTCGCAGGCACGCTGCAGGGTGAACATCATCAAAAAGGCATCGGCGATGGTATTGGCGGCAGTCAGCAAGCCGTGGTTGGGCAGGATCATGAAGTTCTTGTCGCCCAGATCGGCCTGCAGGCGAGCCTTCTCGTCATGGTTCAGGGCTACGCCTTCGTAACCGTGATAGGCCAGGCTGGAGAGGACGAACAGTGATTGCTGCGACAACGGCAGCAGGCCCTGCTTCTGGGCCGAGACGGCGATGCCCGCCGGAGTGTGGATATGCAGCACGCACTCGACCTCGTGGCGCACTTCATGCACCGCGCTGTGGATGGTGTAGCCGGCCGGGTTGATGTTGTACGGGCTGTCCATGAGCTTGTTGCCAGCCAGGTCGATCTTCACCAGGCTGGAAGCGGTGATCTCATGGAACATCAGGCCAAAGGGGTTGATCAGGAACTCTTCGGTTCCCGGTACCTTGGCGGAAATATGGGTGAAGATCAGGTCGTCCCAGCCGTACAGCGCGATCAGTCGGTAGCAGGCCGCGAGGTCGACTCGGGTCTGCCATTCGGCAGCGGAAACCTGGTTCTTGACGTTCAGGGTGGGCATAACGGTCATCGCATACACCTCGGCATTTCTTGTTATAGAAGTGCAAGGAGTCTAGCGAGATGGGCGCATAACGGAAGTTGCCTTGGTAGCCAGCTTAGTGACCGTGCGGGTCACCAGTGGGGCATAAACAGTCGCGGCTGAAGCCCCTCCCACGGATCGATGCAACCTGTGGTAGGGGCTTCAGCCGCGATAGCATCACATCGTTTCAGCTGCGTAGTGCAGCGATGAACTCTGCCAGCCAGGGTTCGGCATCGGTTTCCGGGGTGACGCTTTCGCTGCTGTCCAGGCGCAACATGCCGATCACTTCGCGAATACCCAGCTCGGCGTACAGCTCGCGCACCAGCTCGCCACCGCCACAGAAGGTGTCGCCGTAGCTGGAATCGCCCAGGGCCAGCACCGCACCTGGCAAGCCGCTCCAGGCCGGCAGGCTGTCACGGATGGCGTAGTACAGCGGCTGCAGGTTGTCCGGCAACTCGCCCAGGCCCGTGGTGGAGGTCACCACCAGAAACGCCTCCGGCGCGAAGGACTGGATATCCGCCAATGTGGCGCGCGGGTTGTGCCACGCGTCGAAACCGGCATTGTTCAACAGTTGCTGGGCGTGCCGGGCCACTTCTTCGGCTGTGCCGTAGACCGACCCGGACAGGATGGCGACTTTCATGAAAACTCCGAAACATGCAGAAAACGCGGCGCATTATGCCGCAAGTAGACAGCACAGCCGGATGTTTTAAACTGCAGCGAATACAACGGGAAAGCGCCTCATGATCAACGCCAAACTGCTGCAACTGGTGGTCGACGCATCGAACGACGGTATCGTGGTTGCCGAGCAGGAAGGCGAGGACAACATTCTCATCTATGCCAACGCGGCCTTTCAGCAGCTCACGGGTTACCCGAGCGAAGACATCCTGTACCAGGACTGCCGCTTCCTCCAGGCGGACGACCGCGCCCAGGCCGGCCTCGACATCATCCGCGAGGCAGTCCGCTCGCAGAAGCCCTGCCGCCAGATCATCCGCAACTACCGCAAGGACGGTTCGCCCTTCTGGAACGAGCTGTCGATCACCCCGGTGTTCAACGAAGGCGATCAGCTGACCTACTTCATCGGCATCCAGAAAGACGTCACCCAGCAGGTCGAAACCCAGGAGCGGGTTCAAGCGCTGGAGAACGAGCTGGAAACGCTGAAAGCCGAATTGGCACAGCTGAAAATGCGACAAACGGAATAAAACCAATTCCAAAAGAGCATGTCGAACAGTTCTAGCCAACCCCTGCGCAGAACACGATCATGCTTGAGCAACCGCTCCTTACACAGGCTGAGCTGGAGTTTCTCCAGCACCTCAATACGCCCTCGGTTGCTCCCAAGCCAAAGCCGATGGAGAACTTGCAAGTCGATGCCGGCGGGCCGCTCAAGGCCCTGCTGGCGCATTGTGCTGCCAATGAACAGCTGACCATCGACGCGCATTTCGCCAACCATCGTCTGACTTTCACTGCACACCTGATCGAAGATGCCGAGCACACCCAGCATCTGGAGCTGGGCATTCCACAGATTTTCGATGACGGCCCTTCTCCCCGGGCCTGGCGGCTGCCATTGGCTCCTGCGGTCGCGCTACGGCAACGCAACGCGAAACCCAGCGATCTGCTGGTGCATGAAGTCTCCATGACCGGCCTGCTGGTCGAGTACCGTGGCTCGGGCCAACCACCTGAGCACTTCAGCCTGATCCTGCCGCTGAACGAGCAAAAGCCCATCGCCATCGAAGGCACCTTCGTGCGCGAGACCCTCGACGGGTTGCTTGCCTACAGCCTGGAACCCCTCGACAAGCGCGGCCACGAGCGCCTGCAGCGGTACCTCTACCAGCGCCATCGCGAGCTGCACCCCCACGCGCACAAGGCCTGAACCAAATCCCGGACAAAAAAAGACCCGCCATCTGGCGGGTCAAATGCTTTCAGGGACCAACTTTCAGGATAAAAAACCGATAGCCATGAACAATGGAGAGGGATGGCTATCGGATTGCGCAGTCGTAAAAACCCAGGTTCGGCAGCGCTCTGCTTGGAGAGCGGCACGTTCCGACTGTGGGTAAGCCTGGCAATAGTTATACAGAATTCAAATTATGTATAGATTCTGTATAGACAAAAATGACCAGATTGCAAGCCGGCCCCGCAAGCGCGATAAGGCTGCGGGCGGCGTGCATCGGAGGGGTCAGGTGTCCAGATGGCCTGCCAGAAACTGCTGCAGGCGCCGCTGCATCAGGCGTCCTTCATTGCCCAGGCAGGCAATCGGCGAGCCGATCAGGCTGTCCTCGGCCAGGTCGGAACCATCTCCAGCGAGCACCAGCGGGCACTCCAGCGACAGCGCCAGGCGCGCCAACTGACGGGGCAGGTCTTCACTCGGCGGGTGATTGGAAAACAACACCAACGCTAGGGGCTGCATCTTCTCGCAGACCAGGGTCAGCTCGTTCATAGGCTGGCCCATGCCCAGCACGTTGACCGCCAGGTCCGAACTGCTGAGCAGCAGGCCGGCGACCAGCAGCTCGAGCTCGCGGCAATGCCCGGGGATGGGCACCAGCAGCACGAACTCTTCGACCTCTGCGCGTGCGATCTGCAGGCGCTGCAACGTGCGTGCTCGCAGGAAAGTGTCGAAGAACAGCCACTCGCTGGTCTGGCCGAACTCGTCCTGACGGATCAGCAGCTCCTGCCAGAGCGGCATGAGGATGTCCTGGAACACCACGGACAGCGGATAACTGGAAAACACCTGGCCGTACAAACGGTCCAGCCGTACCTCGTCGAAGCCGCTGATAGCGCGCCGCAGCTGGTTCTGCCACTCGCTCCACTCTCCCGACGAGACATCCTCGTAGAGCGGCGAAACAGACACCTTGGTGGTGCTGCTCTTGGCGAGGATCTTGCCGACCTTGCTGACCGCCACTCCGCGCTCGATCCAGGCGAGGATGCTGCGCACCGCATCGATATCGGCCTGGGAATAGAGGCGGTGGCCGCTGTCGGCACGCGTCGGCTGGATCAGGCCATAACGCCGCTCCCAGGCACGCAGGGTGACCGGGTTGACGCCCGTCAGCCGGGATACTTCACGAATGGGGAAGAGTTCTTCCTGTTTGAGCGTACTCGAAACAAGGAACGACGCACTGGAGAGATCGTGCATAGTCAGAACGCCAGCGGGAACATGATCCAGCAGTGTAACCCAGCAATCGGCACCGCACCCCCTCGATGGACAGAAAGTCGGCGCTTCCGGCGACATTTTTCCGGCAGCGACCGCCGCTCGCCTCCAGGCAGTGCACATACAGCCCGGACGCCCCTCAACGGTGCGACTTTCAGGCTCCGAGTCAGTGATCGAAAAGCCGATGCCCGGGCCTACGCTGCGCTGGCTTATTTCGCAAAAAACGGAATAATCCTTGCCTGTCTTTTTCTGCCACTCACCACCCCGAGCGGCACGAGCGCATTGCCACACCCCGGCGATGCGCAAGACCTTATGGAGATACACAATGTCTGCAGAACCCGTCACCCTGATGGTGGCGCGCCGTGTTGCCAACGGCCGCTATCACGACTTCATGACCTGGCTGCGCGAAGGCGAGCAACTGGCCACCGACTTTCCCGGTTACCTGGGCTCCGGCGTACTCGCCCCATCACCTGGCGACGATGAATTCCAGATCGTCTTCCGCTTCGCGGACGAACAGACCCTCGCCGCCTGGGAGCACTCCGCCTCACGCACGGCCTGGCTGGCCCGCGGCTGCGGCCTGTTTTCCCAACCACACGAACAGCGCATCACTGGCCTCGACAGCTGGTTTGGCAGCGCCACCCGGCAACCGCCGCGGTGGAAACAGACCATCGCCATCTGGCTGGCCTTCTTCCCTGTTTCGCTGGCGTTCAACCTGCTGTTCGGCAGCTCGCTGTCCGACCTGTCGCTGGTGACCCGCGTGCTGCTCAGCACCCTGGCGCTCACGCCGTTGATGACCTACCTGTTCATCCCCCTGGCCACCCGCCTGCTCGCGCCCTGGCTGCAAGGTACTTCGCAGCGCCTGCTACGGCGCACCAGCACCGCCAGCCGTTGAAGATTGTCCCCAGGACAGCCTGCCCCGCGCAGGCTGTCCTGACGCCTGCCATGTCTCCCGCAACACCCGGCAGTAGCCTCACACCCTGCATGGTTGTACAGCCCAACCCGCTGGTATAACGTCCGTTCACGGCGCCACGCTGGCGCACTGCCCCTCTCCCCTGCTTCTGCGAGTTCACCATGAGCGCCCCCCAAGCCCCGATCCTGATCACCGGCGCCGCTCAACGGATTGGCCTGTACTGCGCCGAGCGCCTGCTGGATGAGGGCCACAGCCTGATCGTCAGCTACCGCAGCGAACGCCCGGGGCTGGACGTGCTGCGCGAACGGGGCGCGCGGGTTCTGCCCGCGGATTTTTCCAGCGAGAGCGGCATACTCGCCTTTATCGATGAACTGAAACGCCACACCGACAGCCTGCGCGCCATCGTGCACAACGCCTCGGACTGGCTGACCGAAACGCCTGGCGATGAAGCCGCCGCGTTCCAGGCACTGTTCAGCGTACACATGCTCGCGCCCTACCTGATCAACCTGCATTGCGCAGACCTGCTGCGCCGCAGCACGCCGGCGGACATCATCCACATCAGCGACGACGTGGCGCGCAAAGGCAGCGCCAAGCGCCCGGCGTACTGCGCCAGCAAGGCCGGCCTGGACAACCTGACGCTGTCCTTCGCCGCGCGCTTCGCCCCGCACATCAAGGTCAACGGCATCGCCCCCGCCCTGCTGATGTTCAATCCCGAGGACGATGCCGCCTACCGCGCCAAGGCACTGGACAAGTCGGCCATGGGCATAGAGCCCGGTCCCGATGTGCTGTACCAGAGCCTGCGCTACCTGCTCGACAACCCGTACGTCACAGGGACCACCCTGACCGTGAATGGCGGCCGCCACCTCAAGTAAGGCGCGCGGTGAGGACACAACCATGAGCCACGAATTACCCGATCACTACCGCGAGATCCTGCTCGGCATCGGCGAAAACCCTGACCGCGAAGGCCTGCTGGACACGCCCAATCGCGCCGCCAAAGCCATGCAGTACCTGTGTCACGGCTACCAGACCAGCTTGGAAAAAGTGGTCAATGGCGCCCTGTTCGCCTCCGACAACGATGAGATGGTGATCGTCCGCGACATCGAACTGTATTCGCTGTGCGAGCACCACCTGCTGCCCTTCATTGGCAAGGCGCACGTGGCCTACATCCCAACGGGCAAGGTGCTGGGCCTGTCGAAGGTAGCGCGCATCGTCGATATGTACGCCAGGCGCCTGCAGATTCAGGAAAGCCTCACCCGGCAGATTGCCGAGGCGGTGCAGCAGGTGACCCAGGCTGCCGGCGTCGCGGTGGTCATCGAGGCGCGGCACATGTGCATGATGATGCGCGGGGTGGAAAAGCAGAATTCACTGATGAACACGTCCGTGATGCTCGGCGCCTTCCGCGAATCGTGTAACACTCGCCATGAATTCCTGCAGCTGATTGGACGGAGCAAGTAAGTTATGCCACGCCTGGAACCTGGGATGGCACGGATTCGGGTCAAGGACCTGCGTCTGCGCACCTACATCGGAATCAAACAAGAAGAGATCGACAACAAGCAGGACGTGTTGATCAACCTGACCATCCTCTACCCGGCGGTGGATGCGGTCCGCGACAACGACATCGAGCATGCGTTGAACTACCGCACCATCACCAAGGCCATCATCCAGCACGTCGAAGGCAACCGCTTCGCCCTGCTCGAACGCCTGACCCAGGAAATTCTCGATCAGGTCATGGCCCACCCGGCCGTGCGCTACGCTGAGGTAGAGGTCGACAAGCCCCACGCCCTGCGCTTCGCCGAGTCGGTGTCGATCACCCTCGCCGGCCACCGCTGACCGTGTGGCAACACGCCCGGCTCACCTGAAGCCGGGCCATTGCCGCTACGCCTGCAGCCTTTTATCATCGCCGGCACCCATGCCCCGCCTGTATTCGAGAGCATCGCCATGACCGACCAAGAACGCCTGGAACTCGAAGCTGCCGCCTTCCGCAGCTTGGTGCAACACCTGCGCAGCCGACCCGACGTGCAGAACATCGACATGATGAACCTCGCCGGTTTCTGCCGTAACTGTCTGTCCAAGTGGTTCAAGGCCGCCGCCGACGACGTTGGCGTGCAGGTCAGCCCGGATGAGGCACGCGAAGAAATCTACGGCATGCCTTATGCCGAGTGGAAAGCCAAATACCAGAAGGAAGCCTCTGCCGAGCAGCAAGCGGCCTTCGACAAGGGAAAAAAACATGAGTGACCTGAACACCTTTCGCGCGCGCCTGCACAACGAGCAGTTCGCCTTCAGCGAAACCCTGGACTTCATCGCCCAGAACTACCTGTACCAGCCCAGCGCCTTCAGCAACGGCAGCGTGGAAAATGCCGCCGGGCAGAACGAAGGCTCCTGCAAGACCCTGGGCCTGGCCCTGATCGAAGGTTTCAGCGACCAGGAAGCCCTGCTCTGCTTCGGTGAGCACTACCGCAGCGTACTGGCCACGCCAGAGGGCAGCGACCACGCCAACATCCGCGCCCTGATGAACACCGGCCTGGAAGGCGTGCGCTTCACCCAGATCGCCCTGGCCCGCAAGGACTGAGGCCTCGGTGAACAAAAACGCCCCGGACCGGCAGCTGCCGATCCGGGGCGTTTTCATTTCGGGCTTGGGGTGGATAACGCTTGCTTCATCCCCACACTGGCCGTCACCAGACCGACTACCCCCTGTAGGAGCGGGCTTGCCCGCGAGCTTTTCGCTCACGCCGTCAGATCAACGCAAGGCCACCACCGTCGAGCTCGAGGCCAAGGCCTCTCCTACGGGGACCGCTATCTCCCGGGTGTCGCTTCGCTCGACCCAGGCTACAAACTGCTCGTAGGGTGGATGACGCTTCTCTCATCCACCGGGGCGATCACGCCGACCGTTACCAGACCAACTGCCCCCTGTAGGAGCGGGCTTGCCCGCGAGCTTTTCGCTCACGCCGTCAGATCAACGCCCGGCCACCACCGTCGAGCTCGAGGCCAAGGCCTCTCCTACGGGGACCGCTATCCCCCGGGTGTCGCTTCGCTCGACCCAGGCTACGGACTGTTCGCAGGGTGGATGACGCCCCATGCGTTCACTGCCCGTCGAGGAAGCGCTCCACATCCAGCGCCGCCATGCAGCCGGCACCGGCCGAAGTGATCGCCTGGCGGTACACGTGGTCGGCCACGTCGCCGGCGGCGAACACGCCCGGGATGCTGGTCGCGGTAGCGTTGCCATCGCGGCCGCCGTTGACCACCAGGTAACCGTCCTTCAGCGCCAGCTGGCCCTCGAACAGCGAGGTGTTCGGCGTATGGCCGATGGCGACGAACAGGCCATCGACCTTGAGTTCGTCATAGCTGCCGTCGCTGTTCTTCACCCGCACGCCGGTCACGCCCATGGCGTCGCCCAGAACCTCGTCCACCTCGGCGTTGAGCTTGAGGATGATCTTGCCTTCGGCGACCCGGGCCTGCAGCTTGTCCTGCAGGATCTTCTCGGCGCGGAAGGTCTCGCGACGGTGCACCAGGGTGACCGTGCTGGCGATGTTGGCCAGGTACAGCGCCTCTTCCACTGCGGTATTGCCACCGCCCACCACCGCCACGTCGCGGTTGCGGTAGAAGAAACCGTCGCAGGTCGCGCAGGCCGACACGCCCTTGCCCATGAATGCTTCTTCGCTGCTCAGCCCGAGGTAACGGGCACTGGCGCCGGTGGCGATGATCAGCGCATCGGCGGTGTAGGTTCCGCTGTCGCCAATCAGGACGAACGGACGCCCCGCCAGGTCGACGGCGTTGATGTGGTCGTAGACGATTTCCGTCTCGAAGCGCTCGGCGTGCTCCTGCATGCGCTGCATCAGCGCCGGGCCGGTCAGGCCATGGACATCGCCTGGCCAGTTGTCCACTTCCGTGGTGGTGGTCAATTGGCCGCCGGCCTGCAGGCCGGTGATCAGCAGGGGCTTGAGGTTGGCGCGAGCGGCGTACACCGCAGCGCTGTAACCCGCAGGCCCGGAACCGAGAATGATCACTCGGGAGTGACGTGATGCTGACATGACAGACACCTCCGACCGGTATGCCGGTCCGCATAAAAAGGGGCCATCCGAGCGCCAGGGGAAGGCATAGAAAGGGATGCCCCGCAAAGTGGAAAAACGGGTTGAAACATGCCGCGAACGTTACGCAGGCGCTCGGGATTACGGAAATACCCTTTGCCAATGCGCCGCATAGACGGCCGCTATGGGGGCTGGGCGCAGACTTTCGTCTGCCCTGCAAAGTCGGTAAGGTCGGCGCATGTTTATCTCTGGAGAACCCAACCCCATGCCCGCTCCCGTCCTGTCCGGCCCGCAATACCTCGGTGAGGGCCTGAAACTGGTCCTGAGCCCTGGCCTGCGCCTGTTCGTGCTGCTGCCCCTGGCGATCAACCTGATCCTCTTCGTCGGCCTGGTCAGCCTCGCCCTGCAGCAATTCGGCGGCTGGGTCGATACCTTCATGCCGAGCCTGCCCAGCTGGCTGGGTTTTCTCGAATACATCCTGTGGCCGCTGTTTGTGGTGCTGGTGCTGCTGATGGTGTTCTTCACCTTCACCATGCTGGCCAACATCATCGCCGCGCCGTTCAACGGGTTTCTCGCGGAGAAGGTCGAAGTGGTAGTGCGCGGCGAAGACAACTTCCCGCCGTTCAGCTGGGGGGAGCTGGCCGCCATGGTGCCGCGCACCCTGGGCCGCGAGGCGCGCAAGCTGGCCTACTTCCTACCACGGGCCATCGGCCTGCTGATCCTTTCGTTCATCCCAGTGGTCAACCTGATCGCAGCCCCGCTGTGGCTGCTGTTCGGCGTATGGATGATGGCCATTCAGTACATCGACTACCCGGCGGACAACAACAAGATGAGCTGGCAGGACATGCTTGCCTGGCTGCGTGAGAAACGCTGGCAGAGCCTGGGCTTTGGCGGTGCCACCTACGCCGCGCTGCTGATCCCCTTCGTCAACATCGTCATGATGCCGGCCGCCGTGGCCGGGGCCACGCTGTTCTGGGTGCGCGAGCGCGGCGAACTGCCGCGTCACAATAACGCCACCTGATCGTCACAAACGCTACATGGCGGCAGCCCACACTGCCGTCATGAGCACATCGCCGCTAGCCATCACCCTGATCACCGAAACCTTCCCGCCGGAAATCAACGGCGTGGCCAATACGCTTGGCCGCCTGGCCGAGGGTTTGCGCGGCAAGGGACACCGCGTGCAACTGGTGCGCCCCCGCCAGGACAGCGACCTGGGCCGCAAGAGCGACGATGAGCTGGTGCTGACCCGTGGCTGGCCCCTTCCCGGCTATCCCGGCCTGCAATGGGGGCAATCGGCCCTGCACAAGTTGCTGCGCAACTGGAAGCGGCAACGCCCGGACGTGCTATATATCGCCACCGAAGGCCCCCTGGGTTTGTCCGCGCTGCGGGCCGCCGGTCGCCTGGGCATCCCCGTGGTGAGCGGCTTTCACACCAACTTCCAGCAGTACACCGGACACTACGGCGTCGCCCTGCTGACCCGGGCCATGACCAACTACCTGCGCTGGTTCCACAACCGCACGCGCATGACCCTGGTGCCCAGCGTCAGCCAGAAGATCGACCTGGAGCGCCGTGGTTTCGAGCGCCTGGAGCTGCTCGCCCGGGGCGTCGACGGGCAGCTGTTCCACCCCGCCAAACGCTCGCCCGAGCTGCGCCGGCAGTGGGGACTCGAGCACGATGACATCGCCGTGCTGCACGTGGGGCGTCTGGCCGCTGAAAAGAACCTCGGCCTGCTGGGCCGCAGCTTCCGCGCGCTGCAGGAACGCTATCCGCACCGTACCCTGAAACTGATCCTGGTGGGCGACGGCCCGCAGCGCGCCAGCCTGCAGCAGCAACTGCCCGATGCCATTTTCTGCGGCCTGCAACGCGGCGACGCGCTGGCCGCGCACTACGCGTCCGGCGACCTGTTCATCTTCCCCAGCCTGTCGGAAACCTTCGGCAACGTGGTACTCGAAGCCCTGGCTGCCGGGCTGGCCGTAGTCGCCTTCGACCAGGCGGCTGCGGCCCAGCACATCCATCCCGGACACAACGGCGCCCTGGCCAGCGCGGACGACGAGTATGGCTTTATCGAGTCCGCCTGCTGGCTGCTGGAGAACCCGGAGACCCTGCGCCGTGTGCGTCTGAACGCCCGTCAGCATGCGGCCCGACAAGGCTGGCCGGCGATCGTCGATCTGTTCGAACACCACCTGCGCAGCGCCATCCAGCCGCCCCAGGAATTGCCGGCTGGCAGAACTCTGCCCTGACCGCAGTTCCTGTAGGAGCGGTTGGCCGGCATTCCGCTTGCCCGCGAGCTTTGTTTTTCCGGATTGGCGAAGATGTTCTGGAACCATGCAGATTCCGGAGGGCCGAGGTCTGGTTTTCCAGATATGTGCAAGTGCCCGAGAAAAAAGCTCGCGGGCAAGCCCGCTCCTACACAAGTCACCCGCCTGAGCCCCACTCTGCAGGCGAAAAAAAGCCCCGATGTGCCGGGGCTCTGAAAAAGCGTGCCGGGGTACGGCACGCCGGGGATAAGGGCTACTCAGACCAGCTGTTTCAACGCCTCACGGCTGAACGGCAGGATGTCATGCTCGCGGCCATCGCGGACTTTCACGGCCCAGTCGGCGTCGACCAGCAGGGCACGGCCGACGGCCACCAGATCAAACTCTTCCTTGTTCAAGCGCTCCAGCAGATTCTCCAGGCTCGCCGGCTCGGCGACCTTGTCGGTGTTGACCATGAACTGCAGGAACTCGCCGTCCAGGCCGACGCTGCCCACGGTGATGGTTGGCTTGCCGGTGAGGGTGCGGGTCCAGCCGGCCAGGTTGAGGTCGGAACCGTCGAATTCCGGCTCCCAGAAACGGCGGGTCGAGCAGTGGAAGATGTCCACACCCGCATCGGACAGCGGCTTGAGGAAGGCGCCCAGGGCTTCCGGGGTTTCCACCAGACGGGCTGCGTAGTCCTGCTGCTTCCACTGAGAGAAGCGGAAGATGATCGGGAAATCCGGGCCAACGGCAGCACGCACCGCCTGGATCAGCTCGATGGCGAAGCGCGAACGCTGGGCCAGGTCGCCACCGTATTCGTCGGTGCGCTGGTTGCTGCCGGCCCAGAAGAACTGGTCGATCAGGTAACCGTGGGCGCCGTGGATTTCCACGCCATCCATGCCGATGCTCTGGGCATCCTTGGCAGCCTGAGCGAAGGCGGCAATCACCTCGTTGATATCGTCCTTGCTCATGCCGTGCACCACGACATTGCCGTCTTTCAGTTTCTCGCTCGGACCGTAGCCCGGCACGCTGGCGTCCGGCTCGGTGCCCAGCTTGCGCACGTTACCCACGTGCCACAGCTGCGGGACGATCTTGCCGCCTTCGGCGTGTACTGCATCGACCACTTTCTTCCAGCCGGCCAGGGCGTCGACGCCATAGAAACGCGGCACGTTCGGGTAACCGTTGGCCGCCTTGTGGCCGACCGTGGTGCCTTCGGTGACGATCAGGCCGACGCCTGCCGCGGCACGGCGACGGTAGTACTCGATGACTTTGCTGTTGGGCACGCCGCCCGGGGAGAACGAACGGGTCATGGGCGCCATCACCACGCGGGTCGGCAGTTCGAGGGCACCGAGGCTGAAGGGTTGGAACAGCGCTTTTACTGGGTTACTCATCATCATTCCTCTCGCCGGCCAACGGGCCGGTGTCGTGTTCGATCAAAGGGGGCAATCAGGCGTGTAGCAGGCGCTGCAAACGCAGCATGAAATCGTCCAGAACGCGGGTATTGCTGGCGACCTTGAGTCGCGTCAGCGCGCCTTGCCAGGCGTTGGCAATGAAACCCGCGAGGTTGCGGCAATCCTCGTCGGCCGGCAGCTCGCCCCGTGCCTGGGCTTCCTCCAGGCAGGCCTGCAGGATGTCGGCGGAACGTTGCAGGATCGCATCGACCTCATTACCGAGGCTCGGCGACAGCTCGGCCATCTCGAAGCTGAGGCTGCCGATGAAGCAGTGGTATTCGAGTGTTTCCTGGCGGGAGAAGTGTTCGACCAGCTCGGCGTAGTAGCCAAGGATGCGCTCACGCGGGCTGGCGGCCTGGCTTGCCAATGCCTGGGCGTAGCGCTGCAGGCGCGGCCCGTACACATGCTGCAAGGCCTGCAGGGCGAAGTCCTCCTTGCTGGCGAAGTAGTGGTAGAAGGAGCCCTTGGGCACGCTGGCGGCCTGGACAATCTCCTGCACGCCGGCACCGTGGTAGCCGCGACGGGTCATCACTTCCGCGCCCTTGGCGAGGATCAGGTCACGCTTGTCGAGTCGATTGCTGTTCATGACGCCGAGCATATGACCGGTCGTCTAGGATCGCCCAGCACTATTCACACAGGTGATCAAGCGCAACAAGTTGCCCTACAACCAGGTGACGTTCTGCCCCAGCGGAAAGCGCAGGCGTGGGTTGTAGACGCCCTTCTCCCCCTGACGCCCCACCGCCAGCAGCATGATCGGAATGGCCTGCGGAGGAATATCCAGCACCCGACGCAGGCGCACCTCATCGAAACCTTCCATGGGGCAGGTCGCGTAGCCATGGCTCTGGAACGCCAGCATCAGGTTCTGCGCAGCCAGCGCAGTGGACTTCACGGCCCAGAGGCGCATCTGCGCCTGGCTGTTGGGGGCGCGCATCAGCGGCTTGCGCAAGGCCGCCACACGCAATAGCTGGCGCTTGAAAAAGCCCAGCAGGCCAAACGGTCCCTGGTTGTACTGGAAGGGGGCGGTTTTGGCATAGAAATTCCGAACACGCGCGGGCACCTCGGGCTCAGGCCACTGCTCGACGATATCGACGCACGCCTGTCGCCAGGTATCCGGACGCGCCAGCACGGCAATGATCAGCGGCGCCTTGGCCGCGTTCTGACTCATGCACACCGGGTGCAGGCGCGCCAACAGCGACGGATCGCGAATCACCTGGAAACTCCAGGGCTGCAGGTTGCAGGAGTTGGGCGCGAGCACCGCCAGCTCCAGGCAGTCACGCACCACGGCATCCGGCACAGCCTCGTCGGTAAAGCGGCGCACCGCGCGGCGGCTTTCGATAAGTGCCCGCAACGCGGCAGGCGATGGCGACTGGGTGCTGGTATCGGCGGGAAAAAGCGTCATCGGCGGCGATCCTCAGGTGATCGCCCGATTAAGCCGCCATGCGCCAAGGCGTACAAGCCCTCGCGAGGGAATGGCCGCAGCCTTGGCGTGTATGGCCTTGCAGGATTACTCGAGGGATTTTTCGATGGCCTGGATCAGCGCAGGGTCATCCGGCGCGGTACGCGGCGAGAAACGCGCCAGCACGCGACCGTCCTGCCCCACCAGAAACTTCTCGAAATTCCAGGTGATATCCCCGGGAAACTCTGCCCCCTCGCCCGCCAGCAGACGGTAAAGCGGGTGGCGGCCCGGGCCGTTGACTTCCAGCTTGCTGCCCAACGGAAAGGTCACACCGTAGTTGAGGCTGCAAAACTCGCGAATCTCCTCTTCGCTATCAGGCTCCTGGCCGGCAAACTGGTTGCACGGCAGCCCGAGCACGGTCAAACCCTGGGAGCGGTACTGCTGATACAGCTTCTCCAACCCGGCGTACTGAGGGGTCAAGCCACATTTGGACGCGACGTTGACTACCAGTACGACCTGCCCCTTGAACGGCGCCAACGGCAGATCCTGGCCATCCAGCGCACGCAGATTGAGATCGTGGAACGCACTCATGACGTGACTCCTTGGGAACGGTTCTGATTGCGCGCAGCGGATAAAAAAGGCGCCTTGAAAAAGGCGCCTTTCTTCACACTCAGCTTAGCAGCAGACGGCAGGTGCAACATGACCATAAGTCGAATTGCATTGCCGTCATACGGCAGGTGTATCAGTGGTGGTGACCACCTTCGCCGTGGATGTGACCATGGGCCACTTCTTCGGCGCTGGCGTCACGCACGTCGACAACCTTGACCTTGAAGTTCAGGCGCTGGCCTGCCAGCGGGTGGTTGCCGTCGACGATCACGTCGTCGCCTTCCAGCTCGCGGATGGTGACGATCTGCATACCGCCGTCCGGGCCGGACGCATGGAACTGCATGCCGACTTCCAGCTCGTCGACGCCTTCGAACATCGAACGGTTCAGGGTGGCGACCAGCTCGGCGCTGTATTCGCCGTAGGCTTCTTCAGGCTCGACGGCCACGTCCAGCTCGTCACCGACCTGCTTGCCCAGCAGGGCCTTTTCCAGACCTGCAATAATGTTGCCTGCGCCGTGCAGGTAAACCAGCGGCGCGCCGCCAGCGGAACTGTCGATCACCTCACCGGCATCGTTGGTCAGGGTATAGTCGATGGAGACGGCCTTGTTGGCGGCGATCAGCATGGGGCGAGACCTTTTGCATAGGAATAATGAACGGGCAAGTTTAACCAAGGGTGCGCGCGAAAGCGAACCAAGCGCTGACGGACGGCCTGCGACACAATGCGCAGCCTCCCGGCCAGCCGATGGCGTGGTGCGCGTGCTTGATTTTCGTCAGGACGAGGACGGCCACTGGGTGGCAGTCTTGTCTTGCGGTCATACTCAACACCTGCGTCATCAACCGCCCTGGCAGAATCGCGATTGGGTGATGGACCCGATCAAGCGGCACGCCCAGGTTGGCCAGCCGTTCGCCTGCGGCTGGTGCGCGGCAGAGACCGATACGTTTTCAGGCAGTCACGACAAGGAATCATAAATGCCGGCACGCAACATTCTGGTGATCAACTGCGGCAGCTCGTCGATCAAGTTCGCCCTGGTCAACGAAGCCAACACGCAATTTCCCCTGAGCGGCCTGGCCGAGCGCCTCGGCAGTCCCGATGCCGAACTGCACTGGCAGCGTGGCGGTGAGCGCGCCAGCCTGGCGTTGCCCAACGGCGACCACCGCAGCGCCCTCGCCCAGCTGTTGCCCCTGGTGCAGGAGGCCGCTGGCGGCGAGCTGCATGGCATCGGCCACCGCGTGGTGCATGGCGGTGAGCACTTCACCAGCGCCAGCCGCCTGGACGACACCACCCTGCAAGCCATTCGCGCCACCGCGCCGCTGGCACCGCTGCACAACCCGGCCAACCTGCTGGGCATCGAAGCCGCGATGAACGTCTACCCGGAGCTGCCGCACGTCGCGGTGTTCGACACGGCCTTCCACCAGACCCTGCCCGAGCACGCGTTTCGCTATGCCCTGCCGGAGACCCTGTACCGCGAGCACGGCGTGCGCCGCTACGGCTTCCACGGCACCAGCCACCGCTTCGTCAGCCACCGTGCCGCCGAGCATGCGGGTCTGTCGATCGGCGACAGCAGCTGGCTGGTGGCGCACCTCGGCAACGGCTGCTCGACCTGCGCCATCGTCAACGGCCAGAGCCGTGACACCAGCATGGGCCTGACGCCGCTGGAAGGCCTGGTGATGGGCACCCGCAGCGGCGATGTCGACCCCAACCTGCACAGCCACCTGGCCCGTACCCTGGGCTGGAGCCTCGACCAGATCGACGCCATGCTCAACAAGGAAAGCGGCCTGCTCGGCCTTTCCGGCCTGTCCAACGACATGCGCAGCCTGGAGCAGGCACGGGACCAGGGCCACGCCGGCGCGACCCTGGCCATCGAGGTGTTCTGCTACCGCCTGGCCAAGTCCCTGGCGGCCATGAGCTGCGCCCTGCCCCAGCTCGACGGGCTGATCTTCACCGGCGGCATCGGCGAGAACTCGCCGCTGATCCGCAGCAAAACCGTGGCTCACCTCAAATTGCTCAACCTGACGCTCGACAACGAAGCCAACGCCCTGACCATACGTGGCGTCGGCGGCCCGATTCACGCCGACGGCCATCCGCGCGTGCTGGTGGTACCGACCAACGAAGAGCGTCAGATCGCCCTGGACACGCTGGCGCTGTTGAGCGCCTGACCGAGCGGGCACGGCGCACGTCGTGCCAACCGCCTTTACGGAGATTCCATGCATACATTCTTCATTGCCCCCACCGGTTTCGGCGTCGGCCTTACCTCCATCAGCCTCGGGCTGGTCGGTGCGCTGGAGCGCGCCGGCCTCAAGGTAGGCTTCTTCAAGCCGATCGCCCAGCCGCACCCCGGCGACCTCGGCCCGGAGCGTTCCAGCGAGCTGATCGCGCGTACCCACGGCCTGCACTCGCCCAAGCCCCTGGCCCTGTCCCACGTGGAGCGCATGCTCGGTGACGGCCACCTGGACGAACTGCTCGAAGAAATCATCAGCCTTTATCAGCAAGCGGCGGCCGGCAAGGACGTGGTCATCGTCGAAGGCATGGTGCCGACCCGGCAGGCCAGCTACGCGGCGCGGGTCAACTTCCACCTGGCCAAGAGCCTCGATGCGGACGTGATCCTGGTGTCGGCGCCAGAGCAGGAAACCCTCAGCGAGCTGTGCGACCGGGTGGAAATCCAGGCCCAGCAGTTCGGCGGCCCGAAGGACCCCAAGGTGCTCGGCGTGATCCTCAACAAGATCCGCAGCGACGACGGCATCGAAGCCTTCGCCGAGCGCTTGAAAGAACTCACTCCACTGCTCAGAACCGACGATTTCCGCCTGCTCGGCTGCATCCCCTGGCAGGACGAACTCAACGCCCCGCGCACCCGCGACATTGCCGACCTGCTTGGTGCCCGGGTGCTGAATGCCGGTGATTACGAACAGCGGCGCATGATGAAGATCGTGCTCTGCGCCCGCGCCGTGGCCAACACCGTGCAACTGCTCAAGCCGGGCACGTTGGTGGTCACCCCTGGCGACCGCGACGACATCATCCTCGCCGCCAGTCTGGCCGCCATGAACGGCATGCCCCTGGCCGGCCTGCTGCTGTGCAGCGATTTCGCCCCCGACCCGCGCATCATGGAACTGTGCCGCGGCGCCCTGCAGACCGGCCTGCCGGTGATGACGGTGAGCACCGGCTCCTACGACACCGCCACCAACCTCAACCGCCTGAACAAGGAAATCCCGGTCGACGACAAGGAGCGCGCCGAGAAGGTCGCCGACTTCGTCGCCAGCCACATCGACCACGAATGGCTGGGCAAGCGCTGCGGTACCCCACGCGAATTGCGCCTGTCGCCACCGGCGTTCCGCTACCAGCTGGTGCAGCGCGCCAAGGCCGCCGACAAGCGCATCGTCCTGCCGGAAGGCAGCGAACCGCGCACCGTGCAGGCCGCCGCCATCTGCCAGGCCCGTGGCATCGCCCGCTGCGTGCTACTGGCCAAGCCCGAAGACGTGCATGCCGTGGCCAAGGCCCAGGGCATCGAGCTGCCGCCGGGCCTGGAAATCCTCGACCCAGACCTGATCCGCGAGCGCTACGTCGAGCCGATGGTGGAGCTGCGCAAAGGCAAGGGCCTGAATGCGCCGATGGCCGCTGCCCAGCTGGAAGACACCGTGGTCATGGGCACCATGATGCTGGCGCTGAACGAGGTCGATGGCCTGGTCTCCGGTGCCATCCACACCACCGCCAACACCATCCGCCCGGCCCTGCAACTGATCAAGACCGCACCGGGCTACAACCTGGTGTCCTCGGTGTTCTTCATGCTGCTGCCGGACCAGGTGCTGGTCTATGGCGACTGCGCGGTGAACCCGGACCCGACCGCCGCCGAGCTGGCGGAAATCGCCGTGCAGAGTGCCGCCTCCGCGGTGGCCTTCGGCATTCCGCCGCGGGTGGCGATGCTCAGCTACTCCACCGGCGATTCAGGCAGTGGCGAAGAAGTCGAGAAAGTGCGCGAAGCCACGCGCCTGGCCCGGCAACAGGCGCCGGACCTGCCCCTCGACGGGCCGTTGCAGTACGACGCTGCCGCCATCGAAAGCGTCGGCCGGCAGAAGGCGCCGAACAGCCCCGTGGCCGGTCGCGCCACGGTGTTCATCTTCCCTGACCTGAACACCGGCAACACCACCTACAAGGCCGTGCAGCGCAGCGCCGACTGCGTCAGCGTCGGCCCCATGCTGCAGGGCCTGCGCAAGCCGGTGAACGACCTGTCCCGTGGTGCCCTGGTCGATGACATCGTCTACACCATCGCCCTGACCGCTATCCAGGCCGCCAACCTGCCGGAGTAAGTCGATCCTGGGAGGCTTCAGCCGTGATGAAAGCACGTCACGGCTGAAGCCTCGCCCACAGGATGTCCCGCATGAACAACCGCAATATGCGGCGATATGGCGCGATCACCCCCATTTTGAAAGCTTGAAGTTCATCGAACAGTCGGTAATCTGTGCGCCGACCGGACCCGCCGTGGAAAAACAGCGGGCTATGAACAACAAGACGGGGCTCTGCCCCTTTTCTGGAGGCGACTGCCCCCATGTCCAACATTCTTCCTGCCCCGCTACGCGGCGCCATCGGCGCCACAGTGCTTGCCCTGAACACCCTGTTCTGGAGCTGCCAGCTGTTTGTCGTGACCTTTCTCAAGATCTGCCTGCCCTTCCCCGCGGCGCAGCGCCTGTGCAACTGGATGATGAACTTCATCCAGGAAGGCTGGATCAGCTGCAACATGGTGTGGATGGACCTGCTGGGCCGCACCCAGTGGAAAGTCACCGGCCTGCAGGGGCTGGATTACCAGCACTCCTACCTGGTCACCAGCAACCACAAGAGCTGGGTGGACATCCTGGTTCTGCAATACGTGCTGAACCGCAAGATCCGCCCGCTGAAATTCTTCCTCAAGCAGGAGCTGATCTGGGTACCGGTGATCGGCCTGTGCTGGTGGGCGCTGGGCTTCCCCTTCATGAAGCGCTACTCCAAGGCCTACCTGGCCAAGCACCCGGAGAAAAAGGGCAAGGACCTGGAGACCACCCGGCGTACCTGCGACAAGTTTCGTAACAACCCGGTGAGCATCTTCAACTTCCTCGAAGGCACGCGTTTCACTCCGGCCAAACATGCCGAGCAGAACTCGCCGTTCAAGTACCTGCTCAAGCCCAAAGCCGGCGGCATTGCCTTCGTGCTCGATGCTATGGGCGACCAGATGAACAGCATCGTCAACGTCACCATCCACTACCCCCATGGCAACAGCGGCTTCTGGGCGCTGCTCAGCGGCGAGATCGACGAGGTGGTGGTGAACATCCAGGAGCTGCCGATCCCGGCGGACTTCATCGGCCGCAACTACGACCAGGACGAGACCTACCGCCTGGCCTTCCAGCAGTGGGTCAACCAGCTCTGGGAAGAGAAAGACGCCGAACTGGCCCGCCTGCACCAGAACACGTGACGTATCAGGCCATCGGTTGCGATGGCTCCTCGCTGAATCGGAACTGCCGCCGCCCGCTACGCTTGGCCGCGTACATCGCGGCATCGGCGGCGCGCAGGACCTCTTCCACCGTGCCGCCATAGGCGGGCAGGCAGGCGATGCCGATGCTCGCCCCGAGGTGGAAGACCTCCCCTTCCAAATCGTACTGCCGGGACAACTGCTCGATCAGCTTCTCCGCCACACACCCCGCATCATCCAGGCAGCTCAGGCTGTCGAGGATCACCGTAAACTCGTCGCCGCCCATGCGCGCCAGGCGATCGTAGGGCCGGAGGCTGGCCTTGAGCTGGTCACTGACCCAACGCAGCAACTGGTCGCCCGTCTCATGGCCCAGGCTGTCGTTGATCTGCTTGAAGCCATCCAGGTCCAGGTACAGCACCGCAGTCAATTGATCGGCGCGCTCGCTGCGCGCGATCGCCGCCTGCAACTCACGCATGAACCCGCGACGGTTGAGCAGGCCGGTCAATGCATCGGTGATCGCCAGCGATTCGAGCTGCTGGTGCAGGTCGCGCTCGCGGGTCATGTCCAGGGCCAGCAGCACCATGGCCTGCTGATCGCCCGGCAATGGGGAACAGGAAAGCGTCACCGGAATGCAGCGACCCGCCGCCGTCTGCAAGCTCGCGTCATGCAGACGCAGCGTGTCCTGACGCTGCCAGTGCAGATAGAACGCCGACAGGTGCCAGCTTTCTTCCTGGGGCGCGGCAATCCAGCTCAGCAGCTCGCTGCCCTTGAGGTCGTGGATCGAGCAATCGAGCATCCGCGTGATCGCCGGATTGGCGAAGCGCACGAGCCCGTCCTCCCCGACCACCATGATGCCTTCGGCGGCGTTGTCCAGAATCGACGCATTGAACGCGCGGGCGCTCTCCAGTTGCCGAGTCATGCGTAGCAGCCCATTGCGGTAGCGTTCGTGTTCGAGCAACACCTGGACCTTGTGCCGCAGCACCACAGGCTGCACGGGCTTCATGATGAAATCCACGGCCCCGGCGCTGTAACCCTGCTCGAGTATTTCGGCGGTCTGGGCCAGGCCCGAAATGAAAATGATCGGCGTGAAGCGTGTTCGCGGGTCGCCGCGCATGAAGCGCGCCACCTCGAAACCGTCCATGTGCGGCATGTGCACATCCAGCAGCACCATTGCCACATCGATCTCGGCCAGACATTGCAGCGCCTCGGCGCCGGAATCGACGCAGCGCACCCGCCAGTTGCCATCTTCCAGCAACTCCTCCATGGCCTCCAGGTTGTCACGCTGGTCATCCACGACCAGGATCACCTGGGTCTCCTCCTGCAGTTGCCCCAAATCCGTCTCCCCAATCCTTTACAACAGTCTCATGCCGGTACACGGCATGTTGCCTCTCCTGGCCTGGCCCGGACTGCATCTCGGGAATTGCCGACAACCACTCAACCCAGTCTAGCCATGGCGTAGCGGATAGCCATGTGCCAGCAAAGGAAATTCCAGGCACAAAAAAGCCTCCTTTCGGAGGCTTTCGTTCAACGCTGGGAAACGCTTACAGAGGACGCAGGTTGATCTCGACCCGGCGATTCTGCGAGCGGCCCGACTCGTTGGCGTTGCTGGCGATCGGCTGGCTCGGGCCGGCGCCGTACGAGGAGATGCGCGACGCTGCGACACCGTTGGCGCTCAGGTACGAGGCCACGCTCTGGGCGCGACGGTTCGACAGGTTCTGGTTCAGCTCGAGGGAACCGGTGCTGTCGGTGTGACCGACGATGTTCACGCCGTTCTTGTTGAACTCCTTGAACACCAGGACCAGGGAGTTCAGCGTCGGGTAGAAGCTGCTGGAGATATCCGCCGAGTTGCTGCCGAAAGTGATGTTGCCCGGCATGATCAGCTTCAGGTCGTCGCCGTTGCGCTGCACCTGGACGCCAGTGCCTTGCAGGGTCTGACGCAGCTTGGCTTCCTGGGTGTCCACGTAGTAGCCGTAGCCGCCACCGGCTGCACCACCAACGGCCGCACCGATCAGGGCGCCCTTGCCGCGGTCCTTCTTGCTGGAAGTGGCTGCGCCGATGACCGCACCGGTCACTGCGCCAACGCCACCGTAGATGCCGGCCTTGCCAGCCTGACTTTCACCGGTGTAGGGGTTGGTGGTACAGCCGGCCAACAGAGCCACACCGACAGCCAGAGCGGTCAGATTACGCCAGTTCTTCATAGGGAATTCCTTAACAGTTGTTCGCATGTCGCGCTTCGCGCCGAGAGCTTCGAACCAGTGAGGTGTCCAAAGTTCCAGGGGAGCTTACCAGCCCGGGGGACGGGCTGGCTGATCGCAGGCCAAATCCGCTGGCTACTGCACACCCTGCGACGGGTGCAGCGTCACTTCGACCCGACGATTCTGCGCACGACCGTCAGCAGTGGCATTGCTAGCCACCGGCTGGTCCGGCCCCATGCCGCGGGAGCTCAGGCGGGCGACGTCGACCCCTTGCGCCTGCAGGTAGGTCACCACGCTCTGCGCACGACGCTGCGAAAGCGCCACGTTGTAGGCATGAGCACCGGTGCTGTCGGTGTGGCCGACCACTTCGATATCGTTCTGGTTGTACTGGCGGAACGAGTTGGCCAGGTTGTTCAGCGGCGCGTAGAAGCTGCTGGCGATCTCCGCCGAGTCAGTGGCGAAGGTGATGTTGCCCGGCATGATCAGCTGGATCACATCGCCCTGGCGCTGCACCTCGACCCCGGTGCCCTCCATGCTGCGGCGCAGCTCGGCCTCCTGCTTGTCCGCGTAATAGCCATACCCGGCGCCCGCGGCACCAGCCACCGCCGCGCCAATCAGCGCGCCCTTGCCGCGGTTGTCATGATTGATCAGCGCGCCGGCAGCAGCACCCGCCAACGCCCCCAGACCGCCATAGGTGGCGGTGCGGTTGCTGCTCGGTGCGCTCTGGTCATAGGGGTTCTGCGAGGCGCAGCCGGCCAGCAGCGCGCAGGAAAACAGGCAGATCAGCGGGGTACGAAACATGAGGATCCTCTCCGTAAGAAGGTGATGACCCTTTGACTCTAGGCGCCCCGAATCGTGCGCCGTCAGGCGCGGATAAACGGGTTCTCGCGCATCTCATCCCCCAGGCGCGTATCCGGGCCATGGCCGGTCACCACCGTGGCGTCTTCATCCAGGGTGTACAGCCGCTGCTTGATCGAGCGCTCGATGGTCGCGTAATCGCCGCCCCACAGATCGGTGCGCCCTACCCCACGGCGGAACAGCGTGTCGCCGGCGATCAGCAGCTTGGCTTCCGATGTCAATGTAGTTTAGCTCTATGAGCAAAGTGACAGAAGCCAAGCTAGGCTGAGCGTTCTGAGGAGGGCCACACTGTGTCTACACCACACGAGCGTGAAATCACGATTTGGGCACACTACAAGTCGTTTAATGAAACCTACCACACTGGAAAATGTATCAACCTTGATGAGATATCTCTTTGCGAGGAAGCGTGGCTGACGAAGGTCTTACGCAGAATTTCGGCTGACTCCATCGTCAACCGTCGCCATGTAAGTTTTATCTATTTCCTAACCATTGCAATTACCCTTTTAAGAAGCACCCCTCATGCATGGCAGCTCTGTCAGGTTCAGGAAGAGAGCATATCGCCCCCAATAATACGTAGTATTTTTGAAACATTAGAGCGCCTTTTAAATGAGAGCAAATATAGCAATGAATTAAAGCGCCAAGCCTCTGGAAAGTTCAGAAGTTCGATCCTAAAATCGGAGCTCAACTCAAGTGAAAAAATATGCGCAGAGACGGTAAATTACAAAACAATACTAGGCAAACTTAAAAGCCCAGCTCAAAACGTCTTAAATATGAAGGATCACCTTCACAGCCTAGAGACTGCCAGTTCACTAGGAGCCATACCTCATAAAAACTATCTTGACTTGATCGAGAAGTCGGCAAACATCTTGCAGGCAGACCTTAATAAAATCATTAATGCTTGCACTGCAGACCTCTCAAACTCGAAAAAGAACAGACTCTTAATTAAAGACATTGAAAGCATCAGCCTTGAATCTAGTCCAAAAGAGAAAATCGGTGAAATCCTACACAAAAACACCTCAACATTAACACACTCTATAACTAGATCGCATACACCAGAAACAATCATCGCCGCATACAGACAAACGATAAACGATCAGATAAAGAAATCTGGAGAATATAAAAACCCAAAACTACACGCCCTAACTGAAACACTCCAAAAAGCAGGAGTCGAGTTATACCAAGGGTATAGTTGCCGGCAGATTTTCTTTTCGCCAGAACGCATAACAACTGTAGAACTGCAGGCAGTATTTATCTTACTCCTATGCAGAACAGGCTGGAACCGTGACTCATTAATAGAGATGGACAGGGATGGCATAACCAGCGACGAGGCTGGATTTGCGTTCGTTTTACAGGGATTCAAAACAAAAACTGATGACGACACCCCCCCGATTTATATTGAAAAATCTGAGGCTACCGTTATCTACTCACTTGAGCTCCTAATTTGGAATTACAACAAACTTCGCCAGCATGGCCTCATCAATTCAAACGATCGCAAGTTATGGTATTCCTGGACCACAGCTAGGCCATTCGATAGATCCTCCACTACGGTTCAAATGAAGCCATATAACTTCATAGAGCGCCACGGCCTTTTCGATTTTTCTTTAAAACAAATTCGCAGCACAGTATTAAGCATTGATGCTTACAGCTCAAGAAGCTATGAAACAGCAAGGCAGAGAGGTGGTCATAGCAGCATTGGAACAACTGGCAGGTACCTAGACCACATAATAACCAGAAGCATAGCCTCTTCGATCAACCTGCAGTTCCAGATTGATTTGGAAGACAAAGTAAAAGCCAACTTAGAGTCTAGAAAAAAAGCAGCTACGCAAAGCCTAATGAGAATAGGCGATGGCACGACTTGCTCTGACGCGTACAGCGGCCTATATAGTGACCGCGCGGCAGACAACATATGCTCAGCACAGAATTGCCATAACAACGGCGGCTGCCCCAATAGGCAAATCATAATAAACGAGGAAAGCATCCTTGATCTAATTCGAACTCGCGAATACTACTTCAAACATTGGCAGCGACTACGAAGTGATAACCAAGAAAAATTCAACCTTCAGACCGCACCGAAAATCGCATTCAATGACGCGCTTTATACATTTATAAAGAAATCACGCTTTGACCATATACTAAACAAGATAGAGGCTGCATTTCTATGCTCAAGAGATTGCAACCAATGAGAAAAGAAATATTTGAAATCATAGCCAAAAAACCTCTTTCGGATGACTTGAATTTAGACACCGACTTTGTGTTACACATCAGGGAACACGACTCTCGTGAAGATGAGAGAGATTACAAGCCCATAGATCTAAAGCGATATTGGCTACCAGCTAATACTGTATATGACGAACCTTCGAGATTTATAGATCGCCTCAATTATCTAGCAGCCACTCTATATGCCTTAGATTATTTTTCCCGCACAAATCTTCCTAGCAACTCAAAATGCAATCGAATGTGTTTCATGCTTGCTTCAATAATAAAATTCTTGGAATATTGCTGGCTCAATAACTGCCACGACTTAAAGCTTCTATCGCAGGATTTTTTACTTCACCTCGCTAAAAGGCTTTCCATTAACGGATGGCACAAAGCTCTTGACATTAATTCAAGACTAACAACTTTTCTCAACAGAGCTAACGACCCAACACATCCATTATTCAATTCCCAGAACGCAAACCAAAGCCTGAGCACTAGTGGCTTTCAGCTTGCATTAGCCACTAACATTTCAGGAAAAGAAGTTAACCTTTACTTCAATCGGGTCCGCCATTTCCAAGTAATACAAGGCTGGAGAAAAGACTTTCGTAAAAATTCCGCCACCTCAGAAGGCATGAAATACAGCCTACTTCGTCAAACACTAGAATCAATCAATTTGACCTATCATGCAATTGAACCATTCAGGCCAAATTCAATTCCATATGAAAACTACGTCAAGCTTGCGAAGTCACTAACTGCCCCACCTGGAACTACTGAAGATATCAACAGCTACGATGCCGGGCTTTTGCTAGAATATTCTCTGGATTTGCAACAAAATCACAGTACAAAACTACTTCGTCTAATTTCATTTGCTGCAAAGGAACTTCAAAAAAAACGTAACCCTGCATTCAACTCGTTACGCATACAACGTTTTGCACGCCGCCTTCAATGCCTCCCTGCGTCAGGAATCACACCCTGCACACCCCACGAGCTAATTTCCCACCTCAATACTTCTATCAGAAATATTGCGAACGCATGTTTCGTCATCATTGCCATATTTAACGCCCGAAGAAAAAAAGAGATCACACACAAAAAATATGGGGTTTCTATGGGAAGTGGGACGTTGCTGGGCGAGAATTCTAACATTTACCTTCAACGCTTTTACATTGAAAAAACAGTTAAAGATTATGTGCAGTTCTATATCGGCCCATCAACAAAAAACGCGATAACCACGCTGGAAAAATTACAGCTTGCTTTGCATAACAAACCATTCAAAAATCACAAATACTCAAACCATAAAGATCCTAGCTTAACACTATTTAGGCTTCGCTACTTCAATCAATACGGATTATCGGATAGCGTTTCTCAATTTGACTTTGAAACATCTGATCCTGCCATGTCAGGAAATTTCATTCTTGCAGCGATACAAAAACCCTTGAGGCTAACTCCGCATATGTTTCGGCGACTCTATTGCAAAATATTTATCAATAGATTTGAGTATTTCATGCTACCAACTCTATCGTACCAACTGCAGCATGAAGATATTGGAACCACGCAAATTTATATATCTAACCCTCAATCACAGGCAGAATCTGCGGAAATCAGCAAACTCTATGACTGGAATACAGAGAGGCAATCTGAAGCTCTAGTGGCGCACAATGAGGAAATATTGATGGGTATGGCTGAAGCCAGCAGAGAAAAATTCAGTGAGATTGTATATCGCTGTATTTCAGAAAAAAATAGTTCTGGCGGCTACACTAAATTAGTCAGGTCACTTTACCAAAAAATGTTTTCTTCTGTTGAATACTCAATTCCAGATACCGAGAAATTACAGACTATCATTGACCGCTTAAAACACAGGGGGCATAGTCCTCAGGCATTTAAACACGCGCAATGCCTTGCGGGATCAAACCGTATAAAGTCCAAATCAAAATGCTGGCAGAAATCCGATAACAAGCTGCATAAAGAGAATGCAGGACCTAAACTCTGTCATAACTGTATGTTTTCATGGACATCTGAGGAACACATTAAAGGTTTAGAGACCGACTTAAATCGCATGATAAATGATATATCCGATCAACCTAGCCTTACAATCTTGCGGAGAAATCAGGAATACGAAATCGAAGAGCTTAATGAAACCATTCAATACCACAAAGAATACTTGACTCGTCGACATGAAAATCCATGAACTAAACAAAAAAGAAGCGCTAGACAATCTCAACTTAAAACTTTCCGCCTTAAAAAGTGCGTTAGCCCCGTCACAATTCTCTCTTACAGAATACTATCCACAAACCATACGCCAGTTTAACTTATGGGACCCCAAGCAAAACTCTGCCGAATTCCGTGCACGTTTTAGTACAATTAAAAAAAATGCAAATAGCACATTAAACAAATACCCGGAACTAAAGAGCGAACTCATTGCAACATTACATGCCATAGCCGCAGAGCAGCGGAATCGTCAGAAAAATTCCAAGCCAGAAAGAATTTCAAAACTGAAATCTGAAATACTAGAACTCCAGAAATATATCCTGCTACTCGAATCTTACACTGCAAATCAGAAAATAGAATTCCTCCGTGCTAGAGAGCACTATGAAAATGAGATAATCAAATTAAAAGGTGCCATATCTGAACTAAAGAAAATCAAAGAAAATGTCAATTAAAATCAGATGGGTTAGTCACACCACCCCGCCTGTCCCAATCATTTGGGACACAAATAACTCCTGCCTCATAGAAGACATAATGGAGTACGCAATATACTTACAGGATAAAGAGCATTGCAGCTTCGAGTACGTAAGGAATGAGCTCCATCATTTGTCTTTATTTTACAAATACATCAACCGCAATCACATTTATGCACGGGACGTCACAAGTGAAATCCTAAAAAACTTTCGAGACTATGACTTAAGCAGAATGAAGTCCAAATCTCCGGCTTCCGAAAGAAAACTTAAGCGTGTAGTCAACAACCATCTATCCAGAATTTACAACTATTACCACTGGTACCAAAAGCATCACAACCTGAAGAATCTCATAGGAGCATCTCAATGCGCCATTACCTCAGAACCTACAAAAAAAACAAACAAGAAGAGACTTATTCAAAATTACGAACTAGTTTATCCATTAAACTTTCGAAGAATCGGCCGCGGTAGCAAGCATGCAACTGAGCACTCGGCTACCGAAGAAGAGGTAGCCAAGCTTGACGCACATTTTCGAAATACTGAAAATACGTTTGTATCTGAGCGCAATAGCCTAATAATGGCGATTGCCAATAACGTGGGTTTCCGCAGAGCATCTATAAATTCATTGCGTTGCGAACAGTTTTCCGAGGAGACCCTTAAAACAACCCTTGATGACTATATCATTATAAAGCCAGACGAGCAAAAATTCGACGCCAATATCAACTATAAACTACCGATTCTACTTGCCTATCGCATCAGCGATTTTATAAAAAATATACGAAACAAATGGATTCTTGAAAATGAGATAAAGAACGAAGTCACCTTGGATCGGATTTTTCTTTCCTCTCGTAATGGCCACCCATTAAATCACGCATCAATTTCAAATATTTTTGGCAAAGCATTCAAAGCAATTGGAAACTCTCAACCTAGAACATCCATACACTCTCTCAGGCGTAAATTCGCAAACGACGACATAATAAAGAACTTTGAACAACGCGTTGAGCTTAAGCTCGACGTATCAGACGCCTCCATTAGTGCAGCCGTCTCGATGAACCTTGGGCATAGTGACCCAGACTCTCTTCGCCCATATATTTCGCGCATACAGCAACAGATGGTCAATAAGCTTCACGAACAAAAAAATGAAGTAGTTAGAAAACTATTTGAGGAGAACATGAGGCTTAAGAGCGAAATAGAATTCCTAAAAGCCTCAATAAAAAATAGTACCTAATTAATCCCAAACCCCAAAAAGCACTTAGTCCCATACTCACACCCCTACCTCGAACAGAGGGAGATGAATTATTGTTGGTTAGGAGACTTAGTAAGTATTCGCATGCAAACCACCAGGCGTTCGTATCGGCCGCCGCCATTCAGCCGCCCGCAAAACCGACAGGCATTCGCATAGTCCGGCACTAGGTCTTGGGCCCTTCGGCCACTGCCGTACTCTACCCAGTTTGCAGACAGCGCCAATCAGGCGTTCAGAGCGAATTCTATAATCGCTCCATAATCCACTATAAAGACCTATAAAGCCCATCCTAGAGCGGCTCAAGCTACCTCTGTCACTGGCAGAGTGAAGAGCAACCGGGCTCGTTGCTGGCTTTTACCATCCAATACCCGCAGTGCATAGAAGGTTGGCAATCGACGGGCTGCTTGTGGTTCGGGCGTTTCGACCTACTGATTCTGGACGATTGGGGTTTGGAGTCGTTCTCTCACCATGCGCAAAGCAACCTCCTTGAGTTAATAGAAAGCGTCTTGGAGCACGCTCTACGCTCATCACCAGTCAGGTACCGATGAACCTGTGGCATGACCTCTTCGATAACAAGACGATCGCCGATGCAGTGATGGATCGCGTGATTCACAACTCGCACCACATGCAGTTTGCTGGGAGTCCCTGCGGAAGGTGAAGAGGCTTGTGACCAAGGCCCTAGAGAAGTCTTCCGTGTAACCAGGGCGCACGCAGGACCAGATGGGCCAGGCGTGCGCTTCTTTAACCGATACCGATTGGAGCTCTTTAGACAGGCAGCCCATGCTCAATCGAGCGGATGACTTGGAGCACTGCCCGGCAGCCAGGCTCCGTGACGAGCAGATCTACCGGCCGTTCAGACGCGAGCGTCAGGTTTGGCGAGGTCAGCCATCGAAGGGCCCCTCCAAGATTGCCCTCATAGAGCTCCCAAAGAGCATCCAGAACCTCGACAAGGTGATAGAGGACCTCGCTTGACCGTGGAGACATGACGGCTCGGCGAGGTGATGTTCCTACCCACTTGGCGACCTGGGTGGATGGCAGGCCTAACTCATGTGCTAGATCTGCAGCCAGTTTTGTCGGGAGTCCATCCAGGACGGCATGGTGCATCCGGTAATGCGTTGTTGGTAAACCCAACCGACGTTGAAACGGTCCAACTGGCATATCTCAGAGATCCCGCCTTGCGTGTCAGATCAGCTCCGCCATCCAGGCCGGGAGCAATCTAGTTGATTGCATGGCCTGCCATTCGCCAGCAGGCAGCAGCTTTTTTAACTTCGCCGCAGACTCGTGTGAGTGAAGAGGCCCCATCCAGGCCAGTGCCCTGACCGCCTCTCCCGCGAAGGAGGCCCCGAGAGCCATCTGCCACTTCGGCGCATGCTTGATCACGATCTCGCTCTTACCCAAATGCAGGATTCTTGATCTACCACTGGTGAGGAATATCAGCCGGACAGGCATCTGTCGCGTCAAGCCTAAGGCATTGGCTGACCGCGCACCGTGGACGACGATAACCTCACGGGTTGCTTCAGCAAGGGATCGGATCACCATCTCCGGTGCAGGAGAACGCCTACCAAATCGGCTAACCACTGGCGCTACGTATAGGCCGCGTGCCACACGCAGCAAGTGCTCTTTCTTCGCTAGCCGAGATAAGGCCTGATTTACTGCCCTGCGACTACCTAGATGAAGAAGGTCTTGAGCCATCAACAAGCTCCCTTCAGATAGGCACTGAGTATGTTTGAGGATTTCCTCAGAGAGGCTGCTCATCACAGGTGTAGTTAGGTGACCGTGGAACGGTAGATTTGAGCGCGCCCCACATCAGACGAACTGATGTGATCTCTATCTGAGTAGATAGCCCCTGACGCGGTTTTGAGGTCATAGCCCAGTACCTTTTCATCGGTATCGGAGATGCGAACCAGCTCAGCAAGCGGCTCCATTTGCCATGCGCCGGTTCCATTCAGGCGCGCGGGAGTGATGACTTGCACATCCTCTACCTTGGCGTTGGCAGCGATACCTTCCAGCATCTGTTCCAGCTCTGCCTCGGACGCAACAAGGTACATCGTTCTCCAGTTCGCTCTGCCCTTGCCGATGTTCAGGGTCACGCAAAACCAAGGACGATGCTGCTCGAGTTCAACAAAGCGCCACAGTTGGTAGGGTTCCCCAAATACTGTCGCGAGCGGGATTTCGGCATGCCGGTGGGTGGTGAACATCGATGGCCTTCCACATTTAAGCTATTTACAGCATAGCTCATTCGTCCTCGAAAAGGCTTCATCGTTCCTTTTGCGAGGCAGCAAAAGTGGAACTGAATGAAGCGCTTGGGCGGGTGATTAAAGAGCTTCGGCAACAGAGGGAATTGCCCCAGGAAGGACTGGGCCCCAGCCAGAGCTACATCAGTGCAATTGAGCGCGGTAAATGGAAGCCTTCGCTGGAGAAGATCGAGCAAGTCGCGTCCATTCTTTCGGTTCACCCAGCCTCGTTACTCATCCTGGCCTATCTAAAACAGGCACCGGAGGGAGAGGCGGATCAGATTCTCAACGACATCCACGCTGAGGTTGCGGATCTACGGTCTACGTGAAGGCGGCTTGGCGTGGCGGCATTGCCTTCGCTGTGACGCTTTGATCGGTGTTATTCTTGGCCTCTGCCCAAGAGCTTCCTCTCCCGGGTGTGAATACCGGTGATGAAACTTGGTTTGAGGCGGTCTCGTTGAGGCCGCCTTTGTCATTTCCAAGGGCCGCATTCAGCGCTGGGCCGCCGACCAGTCCCCACTCAGGCCCTTACTGTGTTGTGAGCGGGCTGATGCGGAAATGATGCTTCGGCTCCGCTGTCCGCAGGCGCTCTGACTCAGGCCTTTTGACAAATCTTCTGCCCTCAAGCCGGCCATAGATCGCGGGATTATCTGTAATTATCTCGGCATAGATAATTGCTCGTTTTTTAGCCATAGCTCAGGTCGTTGTGGGGAATTATCTGCAATTATCTCGACTTAGATAATTGATCGTTTTCTCGCCAGACGCACTCTGGCCATTACGGGTCGGCCTAAGTCGGTACGACAGGCAGCTATCGGCCAAATAGCGGACGCTTCAGACTAAGAGAAGTAAACTCTTCCACGTTCGATCAAGCTTCGTTCGTGGTGACTGGCTGAAGCCCACAGCCCCCACAGCGGCCATTTACGGAGTCAAACGCATGGAAGCAACACAACAACTCTACCTGTCAGTTCGATCTCACTTTCCTGAGATAGCCCATAAAGCAGATCGCGAATACAGCCGTTACTGGGACGACATGGAACCACAGCATGCCTACTCTTGGTTTCAAAGCCTTGCGAACGCACTGAACGCCCAGATGTGTAAAGGTGTAAATCCCGAGCATTTTTCCGCGCTTTTTATCTTTATCAGCAACAGCCTAGAAAACTGCCCGGAGGAAATTCATACCTGTATCGATGTATCTTTCACAGAAAACTTGTTCTGGCAGGTTCCCGGTGAAAAAGCGGAGCCCTATTGGTACGCGTTACCTGAGCCCTTGAAACAACTGTACTTGAGTTTTCATCGCCATGTACCGTTCCAGTAGCACTACAGACGACGAAGGGAAAGATTTTTTGTTCGGTCTCTAAACGTCCGGTTTTGGCCGACGTCGGCCTGTCGCAGCCAGCAATAGTCAACCCGAAACGGCCCATCCGAATCAATACCGTGGTCTGTCCCCGATTAGTGCACGAAATGGAGTGAGCTATGGATCAGGAATTGCGACTATTTAAATACTTTCCTCCGGACAGAATCGATGTTCTGAACTCTGGGAAAATTTGTTTCTCGTCGCCGCTAAATCTTAATGACCCATTTGAACTAAAGCCCCCAATACAGCTATTCGAGACCGAGGGAGAGCTTGCCGACGCACTCCTAACGAGACTGGAGATCGAACTGGAGGCAAACCCACCGGAGATTCCTCCTCAACACGAAGGCCGGTTCACGCAAGAGCAGTACCTTGAGTTGATGAAAAAAGCTATCCAGCGCAACCTTCCAGACTTTATGGCTCGTCTGGCTCCAGGCATCCAGGAAGGCTACTCCCGTTTTTACTCAGTTGCAGAGGAAAGAATGGGTATTCTCTGCCTGACCGAGTCACCGGACGACCTGCTCATGTGGGCGCATTATGCTGCGGCACATACCGGCTTTGTTATTGAATTCGATCCAAAACACGCCTTCTTCAATCAGAGGCGCAGCGCTCATGATGAAATCCGACATCTTCGGCGCGTTGTCTATTCCCCTGAAAGGCCGATGCTGACATTGAGTACCGCTAAGGATTTGAGCGCTCTATTAACTAAAAGCAGTCATTGGGAGTACGAGAAAGAATGGCGAATGATGGTCGACCTCGACGATGCGTCAGAGGTTAAAAAAATCGGCGAAAGCCGATATCACCTATTTGACTTTCCTAGGGCGAGCATTAAATCTGTCATTCTTGGCTGCCGTACGGCCGAGGCAATCAAGCTGGAAATTCGCCAGATCATGAGTGGATTCGAAGACGGTCAGCCTAGTCTTCTCCAATGCGAGGTTGATAACCGCCTGTTCAAACTGAACCTTAGCCAGATTCAAATGTGACGACGATTTTCAAACCGCAAATGGACAGATTTATTATTCCTACTCTAAACCTTCCGCCTTCGGCCAGTAGCGGACGGCCAGAAATAAATGGTTAGAGTAGAGAACTAAATCTCTCGCCTTTTCTCTGAAAGGGTTATTGCCCATCATTGCACTGAATGTTTCCGCACCCTTGTCGGCATTGCTCGTTTGCGGCGCTCATTCGCTCGACATTGTTGCAAGCATAAACTGCAAACCAATTCTCCTTGGCTGCCCTGCACGCCTCGCTTTTGTATGGAACGGTCACCGTTTGCAGCGGTTCCTCAGCCGAGCAGCGGTAGGAGTAAGCCGCTGTTCTCAAGCCCCCCTCGGCGGCCAACTTTGCAACGACCGCATCCATCTGCTGGCTTCGAGCTGCTCTTGTAGAGTCTGTGGCAGCATTGATTCCGGCCATATTATGGAGCGAAGTATTCGCGGTTGAAGCAAAAAACAGGGGACAAAAACAGGGGACAGACCACGTTTATTGAAGAAATCGTGGTCTGTCCCCTGTTGTTCTTATGGCTGGTAGCGGCCCGTCATCACCGGCTGCAATCGGCTAGGAGCAGCCATTCGCGTGACCGCACGCAACTAATACGAAGGTGGTGTATGTAATTGGTGGCTATCAGAAGCTTCGCAAGGTTAATTCGACAACTCAGCGAGCAGCGAGCAGCGGGCTCGCTGCTCGCTGCTCGCTGTAACATCTACTTAAGCAGGAGTTGCTTTCCAGAGCGCGACAGAAAATATGAGGTATCGGCGTTAGACTGAAAAATGTCTACTTTTAATAGCTTTTTTTCCATTGCTATTAGCCGAGATGCATATGTTTTTTCTTTTTCTTCTTTATTATCAAGTCGCCAATTAAACGAGCTGTGTTTAAATAGCGTAAGAAGATTAGGGATGTCGCGATTACTTTCAAATTCATCCCAAAGCAATGCGTGAGCGGAATCGAATAGAGAAGCTAAACGCTGACCAAACAAATATTGATACGCTTTGATAAGATTCCCTAGCGCTTCTGTAGGTAACGCAACTTCGCGGCTCGCATAAAGCCTTGCAAGCTGAATTGCTGCGCGAGCCGAGCTATAGTAATCCTGCTCCTTGTCTGCAGTATCCCTGACTTCAATCAACGAGGCCTCTAGTTCTGCAGAGTCAGGTGTCGATCTTGCTAGACTTAGTGCAATATTATTTGCCGCAACGTTTGCTCCCCGCTTGCGAGCGTCACGTTGGATTTTAACTAATTTAAAGCGCGAATTCTCTTCAGCTTCGACTTCAAGTATTAAAGTTTGCGCCTGCAAAGCTTGATTCGAATGCTTGTCAAGCCTGATGAGCTCCCTTGCCATCGATATTGCTTCTTCGGGGCGAGTTTTCTCTAAACAAAGAGCGTGATTCAAAAGCACCGATTTTTTTTCGCTATTTGCCCAGTTTAAGAGTTGAAGTCTCTCGTAAATTTCAACAGCTTCAGCGCCATCGCCGGTCATTCTCATCGCGTTTGCTAGTGTAAGTTCAAAGAATCCTTTTTCATGAGGCTGTGTCGAAATTGGTAAAAGACCCAAGATGTCTCTGCACACTGTCACCATGTCACGATAGTGCTTATGAGCGAACCCATGTACACAATAAGCTTTGCATACGGTGATAGCTTGTTTTATAGCGTGATCTTTGCCATCTGCCACTGCGGATGCTAACAATCGTAAAACTAAGACGCTCGCATTCATTAATACTGATCTGTCATCGGACTTGGGGTCATCAACGAATGTGCGAAGCTTTGCGGCCCCAGATCTCCAGTTATCACCAAAATACAGAGAAATCGCCCGTGCGGTGATATCCGATATTTCCGAACTCGGAACAAGACTGATAACGTAATCCCTGACTTGTCTAGGAGTGTACAAGACTTTAAATTTATCTTTAGCCTCTCCAGGACTATTCATAAACGCTGAAGAAACCCTCACTCCAATTAGGTTAAGCTCCAATAATTCTTCAGCGTGTTCCGAGCGCAATGTAGCCCTCGAAGCTAAGTACTTAATTCGCTGAAGCACTTCACCGCTAGGAAGTGCAGATAGGATTTTCAAAAGCATCCACGTTCGTTTAGAGTGGTCATCTTTCGAAAGCCTCAATCGATCTACGGCTTGAATTAATGAAAGGGGAATGGACTCGTTAGATAAACCCGTATTTTTAGCATCGCTAATCATCTCACTTGAAAGGTCTGACAAACTGACGACCCTCAACTGCTTTATACTTCGGTCAATTTTTCCAGGCACACCCTCGGTCTGTCGATATATCTCGCTTACGGCTGACTTCGTTTTCAGCTCTGGTCCAACCTCCACATGGGCAATTAGGTACGCGCGCGTGTCCGCCTCATCCAATGGAACCAGGTGGATACATGAAGCACCTATCAACTTAGGGATAGATCTACTGATAATGAAAACCATAATATCTATGCAGAAGTCGGTAACCAGCTCCGCTAGCTTCATTGCATCACTTTCGGAGCCGCAAGCCCCTGTGTGTACGGGCGCTTCATCAAGTACGAGGATGGATGTGCCGTTCGCTCCGAGCATCTTGCAATATTCGGTGAATGAACATCCAGTACGAGTGGAGAAGTCCGAGAAAAATATATCTCGAGAGGTGTAGTTCCCTAAATCAATTTTGAATACAGGTAAGTTTGCCAGTTCCAGCCGGCCTAACACCGACGATAGAAACCCATCCGTTCCCAGCCCCCAGTCAGATACTATCCATGATATTTTTTTCGACTTAAGTGTAAAGCAGCACGCTTGCTGCTCGAGCCCTCGGATCGCTGTATGAGGGGGCTGAGCAATTAGCCTATAAGCGGTGCTGTCCAAAACTTGTCGAATAGGTACGGCTCTATCGGGTGCAGGGGAGGCAAGATCGGGTACTATAATTGGAATAGGGGTGACGGTCTTTGAAGCAACAGATTTGTCACGTACCGTGAGTCTTTCTACCAGAAATTCTCCTCCTCGTAGAAGCGGCAAGTCGTGATCCGGAATAAACTTTCGAGAGCCATCCTTGCCGACATGTGATTTTCTTGGCCATAACTTCCATGACGCGCCCTCATCGTCAATCTGAATCTGCCCAATAGAGTAACCGTGAGCACGAAGGATTTTGTCTGACTCGTCCAGATACTCTAAACCGAACAATGATGCTGCTTGTACGGATTTTCTACCTGATCCTCCTCGTGAAACTGTAACGTCGTCAATATCGTGCAAATGACCAAACAAATGGGCTGTAAACCGATTCGGATGATAGATATGCTCATCAAAGTGAGCTTTGTCTTTTAGCCAAGATGTTGGGTGATGTGTAACGAGAAAATTCACATCATGCTGTAGACACCATTCACTTGGAGTACCGCCAGTGACAGCCAGAATTTGGTGTACATTTAAGTCAAGCTTGCCTTCATATTCATCATCTGTTAGCTGTAAGAATGCGCTATTCAAACCGACTAAACCTACGTTTATACCGTCAAGCTGAAGGCTAACCGATGCGTCACCTGGCAATACGCCTGCAGTAGCAGATCCTAACCGGATTGTAGAATGCCCCTTTAGAGCTTCAACCCATTCTATATAATTGGTGAAGGCTGCACACACGTGTGGATAATAGTTCTTATCTTTAGTCCAAAAAAGATCCCTGGCTTTTGGCTTGTCCCACCAATCTTTCAGTACCTCACCAACAGGACTTTCAACTGGTCTAACTAAATCGTGATTGCCGGGTATGGTAAACAGGATTGGATCACTTCCTGCTTGCTTCAGTACCGCCCAAATCTCTTCTAGAACTTTTGTTAGAGCGTTGTATTCTTCTTGACTGCCCTTCTGTGTTAGATCTCCCGAGAAAATTACAGCATCAATAGTTCCAGAGTCTTTTAATAGAGCTGCCAAATCATCCAAGAAGATACTTTTAAAATTTGGCCACAACCACGCTTGGCCTTTTTGGCCTACATGAAGATCGCTTAGGTGCAGCCAAGTAAAAATTCTGCTCATATACAATATCCTTTGAGTTGAGCTCTAAACATTAATTAACAAGACGGCAGGGCTAGCTTATATCTCCGCGCCGGATTGAATTGAAAGTTCATCACGTGTGTTATCCACACTCACGTTTTGAGAGACTACCTTCGTTCTTTCCCTTAATTACGTGACTGGAGACTTCAAACTCCCCTGCACATCTACTCAACATATTTTGGATTCCATACCTGTGTAGTAGCTCAGGTGATAGTAATCCAAGTGATGGCTTTTTCGTATCGCAGGAGGGTTAATCTCTCTTGCTTTTGACCTCAGACCGTACCCTTGGATCGATGAAAGGTCTCGGCGTAAGGCCGGCCTTGGCCGTCTGCTCTAACCAAATGCATAAATCGGCAAAAATCTGGCAATCACAAACGGCCGATTTGGGTCGCTAGCAGCCCTTTGTGACAAGCAGGAATCGGCCAATTGCAGTCGTTCGAGCCGCCGTGGCCAACGCCTGCTATGCAGCGAGGCGGTTCTTCACGTTGCCAACTCGACGCCCGAAAGCGGCGCCACAACGTTTGAAGTTAGGAACTGGCCGTAGGCAGATCTACCGAGGCCATCTCGGGCCTGTAAACTCCGTTAAAAAGGCGGATGCAGGGAGTGCAGATAATATGGCGAAGCAAGGCTCTGTAGGCCCCTCCAGAAGCGGCGACCAGTTCCACTATCAATGGGCCGCCCGGCAATGCCTTGGGCTGCTTGCCGTGGCGGGTGGCCTGGTTGCGGTGGCGATCGAAGGCGCGTCACTGGACGAGGGGGATGCATCTACGAGCGCCGGCGACGAGGTCATTGACGTCGGCCTGTACTACGGGAGCGAGGACGTTATAGCGGCAAAGTCCATCCGCTATGTGCAGCTCAAACACTCGTCCAGGCAAGCGCAAGTTCCCTGGACGGCAAGCGGCCTCAAAGGAACCATCGAGGGTTTTGCCGCGCGTTTCGAGAAGTTGGAGGCGTCGCTTGGCCTGGACGTCCTGGCGAATAAGGTTCAGTTCATTTTTCTGACGAACAGGCCCCTGGATGGAACTGTTCTTGAGGCGTTGGCCGATATCGCTGCGGGGGCGACAACGCCGCGGCACCGTGAAATTGACGAGCTGCTGAAACGTTACGCGGCGTCAGCTTGCAGCAACGTACAGAGCTTCTTCTCCGCGTTCTCAGTTGAAGCTGGTGAGCCGGATCTATGGGAACAGCGCAATCTCCTAAGTCAGGACCTGAGCGCATACCTGTCCGAACCGGACACCGAGGCTGCGCTCCAGCTGAAGGAGCTGGTCACCCGCCGGGCAACCGATGAGGGAGCGAAGGACCGCTCCGTCCGGCTCTACGACGTACTCCGCTCAATGCGGGTGACCGAAATCGATCTCCTGCCGGCGCCCTCGTTGATCTCGGAGCCGAAGCAGGTGCTTCCACGAGCGCAGCAGGCAGACATCCTGGCGACGCTGCTCACCGCACAACGCCCTGTTGTCATCCACGCAGACGGTGGCGTGGGTAAGTCGACTCTTTCTGCTCACCTGGCTCGTGCTATGCCTACTGGGTCGGTGGCGGTCCTGTACGACTGTTTCGGTGACGGGACTTATCGCCAAGCCTTGAAGTATCGCCATCGGTACCGCGACGCCCTCGTCCAAATCGCGAACGAACTCTCAGGGCAGCAGCTTTGCCTGCCATTGATTCCGTCCGGCGGCACGGATCCCAAGCAGTTCATGCGGGCCTTCGTATCTCGGCTCAAGCAAGCCATTGATCTTCTTAGAGCTCGCACGCCTCAGGCGAGCCTTTGCATCATCGTCGACGCTGCAGACAACGCTTACATGGCGGCCCATGAGATCGGTGAGCGTGCCTTTGTCCATGACTTGATCAACACAGACATGCCCGACGGGGTGCGGTTGGCATTCACATGCCGATCACACCGGCGTGACCACCTGGGAGCTCCGCTGGACGCCATAGTGATCAAGCTAGAGCCTTTCTCCAAAGCTGAGACTGCCACGCACCTACGGCTGAGCTATCCCGAGGCAACGGACGCGGAGGCTGCGGAATTCGCTTTTCTAAGTAGCGATAACCCGCGCGTTCAAGCGCTGGCGATGGAGGGAACTCCACCCATTGGCGACATGTTGAGGGCTTTGGGGCCAGCACCGACGACAGTTCAACTCGCGATCGGAGGCCTGCTGACCAAAGCCATCGATAGGCTGAAAGCCGAGTGGGGCCCGACAGAAGCGAATCAGATAGATCTCATCTGCAAGGGCCTCGCGGTGCTCCGGCCCTTGGTACCGATTTCCATCTTGGCGCAGATCGCCGGCGTTCCTGAGAGCGCCGTCCGTACGTTTGCTACTGAGTTTGGGCGACCGCTGTTCGTCAAGGACTCAGGTCTGCACTTCATGGACGAACCGGCAGAGACCTGGTTCAACGAGACATTCAAGCCCGATGCGGCCTCGCTTGATGCGTTTCTTGCAAAGCTGAAGCCGCTTGCGGCGACCAGTTCATATGTGGCGGCGGCGCTGCCGCAGTTGCTACTGTCTGCCGGCCGGATGGACGAGCTGATTGCCCTAGCGCTCTCGAATGAGAGCTTGCCAGAGCTCAACCCTCTGGAGCGACGAGACGTCGAGCTGCAACGACTGATGTTCGCGCTCAGAGCGTGCTTGCAGCAGGGGCGGCATGTTGCCGCCGCCAAGCTCGCGCTGAAGGTTGGCGGGGAGGTGGCCGGCGAGGCCCGCCAGAACACGCTTATCCAGAACAACACTGACATTGCCAGCGTTCTGCTTGCGCCAGATCGCATCGAAGAAATGGTCTCCAGGCGTACGTTCGGCGGCGGATTTCTTGGTTCTCATCACGCGTACGAGGCGTCGCTGCTCGCCGGATACGATGACCTCATCCCTGAGGCTAGAAGCAGGTTACGCATGGCGTGGGAGTCGTTGATCGCTTGGAGCAATCTGCCAGCCAAGCGTCGCATGGAGGATGAGATTGACGACGCCGATATCGCTGAACTTGCTATCGGAGTCCTGAAGTTGCGAGGCCCCGCTAAGGCTGCACAACTCCTGAAAGCATGGAATCCCAAATCCACCGTAATGAGAACCACGAAGCGCGTGGCCGCTCGACTTGCAGATGTTGGCGACTTCAAGGGAATCGATGAACTCGCCGAGCATGCTAAAGGGGATGTCTGGATGCTGCTGGGTCTAGCAACCGAAGCAGCCCGGGTCGCGCATCTGCTTCCTGCTGAGCCGCTGCGCCATCTGATGGGCATCTTGGTCGACCCTGATGTCAAGTTACCCGAGGAACATCTCTCATGGCGGTCCGGGAGCAACGTACTGGACGGAGTCCGGTCTGCAATTACGCTAGCCCTCAGATGCCTCCCACGCGACGATGCTACTTGGGCAGATACGTTGCGCCGGTATTTGCCAGAAGATCCGCCTCACCAGTTCCATGACTTCGATGATGAGCGAGCAGATTTAATTCGGGCCTACGCTTTGGAAGCCGCTCTGCGTGGAAAACGACTTGAACTGCTTGATCTGGCGCCAAAGGATGTCCGTAAGAAGTTTGAGACGAAAGGAGCCTCTGTTAGGGACGAACAAATTTTCCAGCTACAGCACGTAGCAGGGGGCGTCCTGCCCTGGTTCACCTTGGCCGCTGAGATCACCTGTAATCGCCAGATTCCTAACCTTGATCGCGAAATTGAGCTTGCGCTGGGACAGACTAAATCTGCTTCGTCACGCGACTATCAGCAGCACTTCAATTTGGCGAAAGTTGCTGCTGTCGAGTGGGTGCAAATTCTGCGCGATCTGGATCCCATTCAGCCAGCACAGATCGACGCGCTGCTGAAGTGGGTCGACAATAACGACCGCATCTACTCGAGCACTCTCACGAGGATTTGCCACATCTCCGCGCGCACAGCGGGGATGGACGACCTCTCACTGCTTCTCAGCTCTAAGGCGTTCAATCAGATCACCGCGTCGCGCAGCGATGCGGAGACACAGGTTGACGATCTGCAAGAGCTAGCACGCGCCATCTTTTGCGTGAGCAAGTCGGAAGCGGCTGCCTATTTTGACAAGGCGATCGACATCGCCAGCAAAATCGGAGAGGAACACCTCTCTCGCTGGACAACCTTCCTAGAATTGGCGGACGCCGCACATTGCTCGGGTGGGGCAAGATCTCGGACCGCCTATCGTCTGGCAAGGATTGCCGAACTCAGCTACGAGCATATGGCCCGAGACAAGTATATGGACTGGGATCGCTTGGTCGAGGGCTTGGTCGGTCTTTGTCCTTCATCCAGCCTCGCAATCCTGAGCCGCTGGCGGGATCGAGAGTTCGGCTTTGCTGGTGAGCTATTTCCCGTCGCAATCTACAGTCTGATCGACCAAGAACGCCTTCCCAAGAAGGCTGCGATTGCCCTGTGTGGCACTGGGACGGGATGGAAGCGCGTCAGTGACATCAAAGCGGCCATTGAGACGGAGTCCGACAACAATCGGAAAAAATCAATCCTGCGGGTCGCCTACCGATTCCTCCGTATCCAGTCCCACGAAACGCCCACCTGGGTCGAGCTCAAGGCTCTAGCCGACTCCGTGGCGATGTCGCTTCCAGATTTAGAGAGGCTGCTTCAAGCCTCTGTGGCCCAAAGCGCCGGTAAGTCGGTGACTGCTGCTCGCGAACTTAGGTCGGGGCTTCGCGAAGAGATGCAAGAGCCTGACTGGGATGCCATCTTCAGCGGCATCGATCTCTGCGATGCCGCTGCTGTTCTTGCAGCACGACAATCGCTCAAGAAGATTGGCGGTCGTTCGTACGTTACCGAGTTCTATGATCAAGGCTGTCGGCGCGCGAAACTCTCGGAGATAGACGGATACCTTCGTGCGATTCAGTTGGACGACAAGTTCAATGTCTACAGTTTCATGGGCGTCATCAGGCACCTCTCCGAGCCGAGCAAGAGGCTCCTGTCTGTCCGCCGTGAGCTCAGAAAAGCAGCCCTTTTGCTGGCAGCGAGCGAACCCAGCCGCGTAGGGCGCCGCGGTTGGGGCTATGAGGGGCCATTTGATGGTCTCTATGGAGAGGGCATTGTCGTGGAGAAGGATGTCGCGTCAGCTCGGATCAATGGGTACCTGTCGCGGCTGGACACACTTGGTTCGACCGACTTTTTCCATCTGGTTGAGCCGCTCGCCCGGCACCTGACCAGTGACGAGGCCGATGAGGTTTTGAACTTTGGCTTTGACTTGCTCGAAGATATTCTCGAAAGCGGAGACGGTGATGGCCCTTGGAGCGACTCGCTCGCACCGTCATCCTCTTGCGAGGAAGCCTTGGCTGGCTACTTATGGGCGGGTCTAGCGCGCCCGTCCACTGCGGAGCGCTGGGAGCACGCCCACTGCGTCCGCAACTGTCTTGAACTCGACTGGCAATCCCTGTCGTCCGCGCTGGCCACTCGCGCATCGAGCGCCGCGCCGCAGCCATTCGTTGACCGCGGCCTGGTCTTTTATGAGTGGCATGCTCGCCAATGGCTCTGTATTGCCTTGGCACGGGGCGCAATGGACGTACCTCGTGCCGTTGCTCCTTTTCTCGCGTTCCTTGACTCTTGCGCAAGAGAGCAGCACGTCATTATCCGGCACTTCGCCTCGGATACATTGAGGCGCCTGAACGAAGTTATTCCGCTGCCCTCGGATCTGCTTGCCATCGCGAACGGCGCAAACCGCTCTGCGCTTGCCATGGACGTCTCTGCTCGTGGCGAGTACGAAATCGTTGATGACGAGGCCTTGAATGATGAAGCCACGGACGACGAGAGGTACTTCTTCGGCATCGACATCGGCCTCCATTGGTTCGCACCATTGGGCCGCGTCTTCGGTTTGAATCAACAGTCGATTGAACAACGAGCACGGACAGTCTTGCGTGGTCGTATGTCGATAGGGCCTCGCCGTCGCATCGATGATCAACGCTACAAGCGCGAACTCTTTCGAGGGCGAGAGACAAGCCACTCGCATGGACGCATGCCCGGAGTCGAGGACTGCGTCGTCTACCAGTCCTATCACGCCATGATGTTCGTCGCTGGCCAGCTCTTGGAGACCAAGCCGATACGCCGTCGCGCTGATGAGGAAGAGGATCCGTTCGAAGATTGGTTGAGAGGACAGTTGCTCACTCGCAGTGATGACAGGTGGCTTGCGGATCGACGCGATCCCGAGATTCTGAAGACCCCCGTGTCGGAAAAAGATCGATCGGATGCCTCATGGTGCTGGCAAGTCGATAGGCAGTACCTAGATGACCAACTGACAACGGACGACGGTATGACGGCCCTATGGGGCCATTGGACGACCACCGATGTGGTCAATGGTGAAACGGTGTCGATCAGGTCTGTACTCGTTCCGTCTTATCATGCGGCGGCTCTTCTAGCCGCCATGCAGACTAGCCCTAACCCAGGAGACATTTATCTTCCAGACGCGGATCACATCGACCATCGGAAGGAGGTTGATGATCCAGAGCTGCGGTTGCTCGGCTGGGTCAAGACGGGAAGTGACTCGTTGAGCCTTGATGAATATGACCCGTGGGCTGGCAAGGTGGCCAACCCGGGCCTGCAGCCTTGTCAGGAAATTCTCAATGTCCTGAATCCGACGACGGATCCAGACGCGCGATCGTGGACGCTGCCAGATGGTGGCAGCTTGAGGAGCGAGTCGTGGTCGCGCAGCATAGGCTACAGGGAGGAGCGCGACGTTCTGACCGGTACTCGGCTCAGCGCCGACGACAAGTTCGTTAGCGCACTTTTGGATGGGCACCCGAACACATCTCTGATCGTCTGCGTCAAGATCCGTCGCAAGCCACCGAAAGACGAGACTATCGAGGATGACTACTCCGTTTACAACTATCCCTACAACCGCTACTACTTGATCGCACATGATGGAATCACTAGATCGCTCTAAGGCTGTCATCGAGCTCGGCAAACGGATCGTTGCCGGCTTGATGCTCGGCGACGATGTCACTGCCCAATGGATGGCGCACCTAGTAGCCGAGAAAATCTCCGCTGCCGAGGATGCGTCCGAAACCGCGCGCGATTCAGCGGTGGCGGAGTGCGTGGATGTCATCCTGAAACTCTGGGCACACCGGTACACATTGCCTCCGTACATGCGGCCGCTGAGGACGCTAGAGCCACTGCTGAGCACGCTGAATTCCTTAGGTGTGAATGAGGCAGATGAACTCAGATTTTTCGCGCACCCGCCTAGCAATGAAGAGCTTGAAGGTGCTACGGAGGAGGAGAAGGAGCTCTTCACGGTCGCGATTAGCATTGATCAGACCGCTAGGGAACTGATCCGTTACTTCCTCAGTGTTGCCGCAGAACGGTCAGCCAACGTGGCCAAACCGTGGCTAGAAGAGGTCGTCAAGGGCGGCTTGGAGGCAACTGTGGAATTGCGGGTCTCGAGATTCGTCGTTGACGGCCTACTGAAAAACCAAAAAGAGGCAAATAGACAGGCCATGCTCGATCGAGCTGATCGGCTGGAGAGTTTTGCGAAAGTAGCTTTGTCTCTGGCCAGCGAGATGAGGGAGACGCTTCCGCAAGATACTGAGGAGGTGGATGACTGAGAAGAAAGGCTCCTCGATCCACTGAATTGCCCCTAGTTTCGTAGGCAGCTTTTGGCAGACTCCAGCCGGTTTGCCACAGGCAGAAACCGGCCTGATGCGGAAGGTGGACGCCAGAGTGGCAGTTTGCTAGTGTCAGCCGTCCATGCAAAAGCAAGGTTGTTCTGATCAGAATTTCCTGGCACGCAAGCAATCTAGTTACGAAGCAAAATTTCGGTAATTAGTTGAGAAATAAAATATCAGCCGAGCCGCTAGTTTTATATTTCTTCGCACCCAATGCATACCTCTGCTAAATAAACCACAATCGTAACCGAGCAATACTCTGTGGCAACAGCTCAGGACGACTCATGTATCAATCGAATATTGCCGATGAAGCCAAATGCTCAAGATGTATATGTTTACATGGACGACAGTTGGGACTCCGTCTCAATCTATCGTGTTCACAGAATAACTAAAACTCACTACCACCTCAGCCTCTCGACTAAATTACTTAGTACGGAGCGCACAATAACGCTTAGGCTTGACGAAGCCCACAAACTGAAAGTATATCCGTTCTCAATTTTTACCTACGACAAACATAGAGAGCTTGGAAGCTTGATGCAACGTATCGGTGACTTAGCCTCCGCTCTCCTGAGCAGACACACTTCATTGTCACTGGAGGACATGTCAAAACTAATCTTAGAACACAACGGTAAGTATGGGTGCGACGAATCAGATATCCCCTGGATTCTTCGGTGCATTGTAGCAAAAGGGATGATAATACCAATTTTAAAGAAGAATGGTGTCACGCTAACTCTTGCTCCGGCTTATAAGGAGCGCGAGAATCAGCGAAAATTTTCTGCGACAATTGCTGGCGAGCTAGAATCACTAAGCCAACGAGTCAGGTATATAATTGATCACGGACCAACCGTAGGAACATACCGAGAAAATCTACTTCAAAACTCTCTGCGAAAGCATTTGCCGGAGCGGTATCACATAGCAACGGGTTTTATATACGGGCTTAAGAAACAAATTGACCTCTTGATATATGATAGAATTGATTATGCCCCCTTGTTTCGCGAAGGCGACCTGGTAATAGTACCCCAAGAGTCAGTGCGAGCAGTTATCGAAGTCAAAACTAATTTGACAACGGACAATCTCCACTCAGCACTTGAGTGCCTGCATTTAGTTTCATTATTTGATGACAAGCAACCGCCATTTTTCAAAGGCATATTTGCGTTTGAAAGCGATCTTACCAAGGATAAATTATATAAAACGGTTGCTGATTTCTACACAAACTACACCGCTCAGGCTCAAGGCGCTCCTGGAGAGTTGATATGCTCACCTTTTCAGCACTTAACTTGCATGTGCGTAGATAAAAAGGCTTTCACCTTCACCAAATACAGTCGTAACGAAAATCAAAGACTGACGCCACACCTATACTCAAAGCAGAGCGTAACTGAACTCGAAAGCCAGTCCAGCTTTTTTATACAAAGCTTACTGTCATATTTAAAGCATGGCGGGATGAAATCTTTTAAAATAGATTATATGGATCAAATGCTTGGCGAGGATACCTATACAACTAAAATTAAGGATCTCAGGCATGGGGACGATAGCTGGGGAGCATACTTCGCAGTCGATGAAGGGGATGAGGACGAGGTATACATTGATGAAATGGAAAGTTTGATTTTATCAGCCCAAAATTGGATTGAGGGGTATGATAACTTTGGAGCACCCTGAAAAGCAGACTTTGTAACTGCACTACTCCGTAAGGCTGCTTCAATAGTAAATTGCTACCAAAGCTGCTCACGCGTTGTGCGGGAGTACGTTATGGCAACACCTATCAACTCCTGATTGCTATATTTGGCGGTAGTTTTGGGCCGAAGTCGGTCAATAGCAGTCTGTCACTAGCACCCTACCCCTGATCTGTACCTTTGCCTTTATCACTTTCGTTAGACCAAAGCGAACCCGCCGTCGCAAAACCAGTCACTCATCGCAAAGCTTTCATAGGTGACTGCGCGCCAACCGTTCAGCTGAGAGGCAGCGGCACTCTCGCCGCGAGCGAAGAGTTCCTCCCTAACAGCCTGCATGCCTTCTGTACGGTGGATATTAATCAGCTGAAGTCGAATGGAAGAAAGTTCCTCAGCTGCCTCTGCTGAGTAGAGTTCTCCAAGATCCAGTCCGTCGAAGTGCAATTGAACACGGTTTGTCAACTGAATGGCCCAATGCGCTGGAGCCTGGACTCGAAACTTCACCACCGCCGGTCGCCCCTCAACGACGAGCCCATGCAGCCATCGGTCATCTTGAATACGGTCAAAGTATGGATGAAGGGCAGATTCATCTGCACTCGCCGGAGAGCTTGCAAGCTTCGCTTTATTACATGCTGAGCAAGCTGGTACCAGGTTGACCGGGCTCACTGCCAGTACAGGGTAATGAGCCTTGGGGAGATGGTGATCCAAGGTGTCCACTTTTCGCTGGGTGCAAAGCAAGCATTTAGCAGACGAATTGAAAATTTCATCATAGGCTACCCGGCCTGGTGCAGTTTTCCCCGCCATACGCTGGGTATATACCTTTTCGAGTTCTGCGGTCGTTACCCCTCCGATATTTGCGATTCGCGGAACTTCATGTAGTCGATTTTCCCGAGCTTTATCGACGTAATCAGCCGACGCTACGCTTACATCATTGGTAATGGCGGCCAGGCGCGCTTTCAGCGCAGTATCCCTGACTCTGCTGATACAGGTTGTGTAGGTATCACCAGCATCAAGGTTTGGCGGGTCTATCGAATTCATTGCGAATCTTCCCGATTTACTACCAGCGCGCGGATCAACGCTCTCGCTTCTCCACCAAGTTCGCCCTCGAACTTGGCAAATGCTTGGGCTAACGTATCGGTACTCTGGACTGATTCTCGTAGTAGCCTGTGGAAACCCGCATCGGTTACTTCAAGGCCAAAAATTTCACGGGTCAGAATTCCGACGTTCTCTCCGAATGTCTCGATTTCAGGTCGCTCGACAACGACGGAACGCCCGCTACGCCTGATCTTCCAGACACAGCTTTTCGGAACCTCCTGCACGACCACGGGTGAATGGGTCGCGATGATCGCCACCCCATTTCGGTTAACCAGAAGATCCGACAGCGATCTGACGAAGGCAGAAAGTAATGGGGGGTGCAGATGCGCTTCAGGCTCATCCAAAAGGACAAGTGTTCGCTCCTCGACCGTCTCGACCAGCCTTGTGATGGTCAACAATACAATCTTGTGGCCAGAGCTCATTTTCCCGAAGAGTTTCCGGGCAGCAAAACGGATCTCCTTCTCTTCCATCGTAGAGTCTGCCAATGATGCGACGTCATTGGCTTTGAAGATCGGATCGGTCTCTAGCATTTCCAGTGCCCGTCGCCATCGTGACAGGCGAGCGCCTTGGCTGCATACCAGAACACTCGCACCGAACTCCTCGGAGAGTTTTTCTGGTGTCTTGGGGGGCAGTGGGTCGCCTTTCGTATTTTTACCAGGTCGTTTTAAACCAACGTAAGCACACGGTAAACCGTCCAGGCGGTCTTTGCGATTAGGGAGCGGTTCGAAGGGATCAAAGGCGCTGAAGGTCACCGATACCAGATTGGCGAACGAGGATTTTTCATCTGTGGTGCATTCGAAGGTGCCAAACGTGGCTTCGTCCGGTTCGTTCTCGATTATCGCTTTGGACATGTTGTTGAGCATGTGAGTCTTGCCAACCCCGTTACGCCCGATCAACACGTGGATGTTGGATGGAGGCATCGAGTTTGGTTTGACCTCAAAGGACAATACGGCTCGCTCAGTGACCTTCCTGGGAATGGGGGGGGTAGTGTAAACGAAGCGAAATTCGTTGAGTCTGGCCCCGCCTGTTGCAAGGCGGCGAAACTGCCCCTCTACGGTCGACTTGGTTACAGATCTCAGTAAAGAAACGCCTGTGACTTTTTCATTCATGGCTCTCAGGCCACGATCGGAATCGAGTGCGATATCGCCAAGGCCCTGAAGCACGCGATCACGAATATCCGTACCTAGCTTGGTCAGATTTTCGTAGTACTCGTCATCCTGTCCGAGTGAGAAAAATTCATCCCCTATGGATTCAAACTCTTCTTTTAAATCCGGGCGTCGCTGTTCTGGCTTCATGCCAAACTGGCCAATTTTGACGTTTCCGATTCGATGACGGTTCCCGCCATCGTCATATACGAAAACCACGTATTGAGTGCTGTAGGTAAACCAGTCGTCCCAGTTATCTGTCCAGAGCAACACCTCATTTTGGCCGGTTTTAGGTATGGGCGAAGCACTCCCCACCACCTTGAAAATTTTGAGCATGCGACACCTTCCATGATGGTTTCAAAACCCAAGCACCAAGATAATTATGATAAGGCCACACTGCTCTTGCCGTAAGCCCTTCAATGCCCAAGTCGTCTGGGAATGCCTGCAATCCGGCACTTCCGCAAGCACTGAGATTCTGGGCCACGGTTACGCGCATTCAGCCCGCGTGACTTGCGATTAGCCATGGCAAGCAGGGAAAAGGGAACAGATTTCTCCCTACTCTATACGTCCGCTATTGGCCGGTTAGCGACGGCCTGACTTCGACCATCGCTATACATGGTCAAACCTCGGTCTGCTCCGCCATTTCCAAGGCGTCGTCGACCTCAATCCCAAGATATCGAACGGTGCTCTCCAGCTTCGTATGGCCGAGCAGCAATTGAACCGCCCGCAGGTTCTTCGTCCGGCGATAGATCAGTGATGCCTTCGTACGTCTCATTGTGTGAGTGCCATACATGGCCGGATCAAGGCCAATGGCTTTCACCCAGCCCTTGACGATACGAGCGTATTGACGAGTGGATAGATGGTCTGAGGTGTGCAGCCTGCTTGGGAAAAGGCAGTCCTGGTTACGGAGCTGGGCTTGGTGTATCCAGGCCGCGAGAGCAGACCGTGTTTGCTCAGTAATTTCGAACTGCACTGGCCGC
>JBLZZJ010000006.1:0-233645 GCA_050282285.1 Pseudomonas sp. | reverse complement strand
GCGAGCGCAGCGATTCACCCAGGTCGCCGCTGGCGAGCTGGCCGATGTAGTCCAGGTACTGGGCGTACAGCGGTTTGTTCAGGCCCAGGCGCTCCATGGCCTGGGCGTGCATTTCCGGATCGACCCGACGTTCGCCCATCATCACTTCCACGGGGTCGCCGGGGATCATGCGGATCAATGCGAAGGTCAGCAGGGTGACGCCGAAGAAAGTGGGGATCAGCAACCCCAGGCGTCTGGCGATAAAGGACAGCATGCGATATCAGCACTCCAACGGTTAACTCGGTGCACCCGGCTGCGTGGCCGGGCGCTGTTCTTTTGGTTCAGCGCCGGGTGACCCGGGCGTAGTTGTTCGACCCCAGGGGGCTGAGGGTGAAACCCTGCACGCTCTTGCGCAGGGCGACGAACTGTTTCGGGTGCGCCAGGGGGATCCACGGCGCTTGCTGGTGAAAGATCGCCAGCGCTTCGCGGTACAGCGCCGCCCGCTGGTCCTGGTCGCTGACCTGGCGTGCCTGCCGGATCAGCGCGTCGAATTCCTTGTTGCACCAGCCCGCCTGGTTCTCGCCGCTTTCGGCGGCGGCGCAGGACAGGTTGGGGGTGAGGAAGTTGTCCGGGTCGCCGTTGTCGCCGGCCCAGCCCATGAACACCAGGTCGTGCTCGCCGTTCTTGGCGCGCTTGATCAGCTCGCCCCACTCGAACACGCGGATATCGCTGTCGATGCCGATGGCGGCCAGGTCGGCCTGCAGCATCTGCGCGCCGATGCCCGGGTTGGGGTTGGTCGGACCACCGCCGGGGCGGGTCCAGATCGACAGCTTCAGGCCACTGGCATGCCCGGCTTCGCTGAGCAGTTGTCTGGCGCGGGCGACGTCATGGGGCCAGCCCGGCTGGCTGGCGTCATGCCCCCACAGGGTATTCGGGTAGGGCGCCACGGCCGCGCTGGCCCCGCCGACGCCGTATTGCGCACGGATGTAGGCGCTCTTGTCGAACGCCAGATTGATGGCCTGGCGCACCCGCACGTCGTCCAACGGCGCATGGCGGGTGTTGAGGCCGATGTAGGCCACCAGCAGCGAATCCAGTTCGAGCACCTGCAGGTTGGGGTCGGCCTTCAGCCCGGGAATGTCCACCGGGCGTGGAAAGAGCGCGATCTGGCAATCGTCGGCCTTGAGCTTCTGCTGGCGGACATTGGGTTCGGGGGTAATGGCGAAGATCAGGCGTTTGATCGCGGGTGCGCCATTCCAGTACGTCGGGTGATGGCTGAAGCGCACCTGGGCATCCTTGGCATAGCGCTCGAAGACGAACGGGCCGGTGCCCACCGGCTGGCTGTTGAGATGGCCGGGCTTGCCCTGGGCCAGCAACTGGTCGGCGTACTCGGCGGAATAGATCGAGGCGAAGCCCATGGCCAGGTTGGCCAGGAAGGGCGCCTCCGGGTGTTTCAGGATGAAGCGCACACGGTGCTCGTCGAGCTTTTCGATGCGCTCGACCAGATCGGCCATGGCCATCGCTTCGGCATAGGGAAAGCCACGCAGCGACAGCGTGTGCCAGGGATGCTTGGGGTCGAGCTGGCGCTGGAAACTCCACAACACATCGTCGGCATTGAACGGGCGGCTGGGTTCGAACCAGGCGGTGCGGTGAAAGGCGACGTCCTTGCGCAGCTCGAAGGTATAGCTGAGGCCGTCGGCGGAGACTTCCCAGCGTTCCGCGAGGGCGGGCACCAGGGCCGTGCTGCCGGGCGCGAAGCTGATCAGGCGCTCGAAGATGGTTTCTGCCGAGGCGTCGGCGGTGGTTGCCGCGGTGTACTGGACGATGTCGAAACCTTCCGGGCTGGCTTCGGTGCAGACCACCAGGCTGTCGGAGGCCGCGTGCAACTGGCCAGCCACCAGCAGGGTGGTGCAGCAGAGCAGATGGGCAAGCGCGCGTGGGCGTTTCGGCATACGGGTTTCCGGTTGACGGTGCGGATCAGCGGTGGAAGGTATCCCGGTCGCTGACGCAAAACCCGCAGCGGTGGGTAACCGCTGCGGGTCGAAGTGGCCAGGCAGCGACGGCGCGCTGCCCGGACCGGGTGTTGCTACTTGTCGACGCCGACGCCGTAGAACGAGTTGATGCCGAACGGGCTGATCTTGAAGTCCTGCACGTTCTTGCGCATCGGCTGGTACACGGTGGAGTGGGCGATCGGCGTGATCGGCACTTCACGCTTGAGGATCACCTGCGCCTGCTTGTACAGCTCGGTGCGCTCGGCGACATCGGAGGTGCGCTTGGCGGCCTTGACCAGCTTGTCGTACTCCTCGAAGCACCACTTGGAGAAGTTGTTGCCGTCCACCGCGTCGCAGCCGTACAGGGTGCCCAGCCAGTTGTCCGGGTCACCGTTGTCGCCGCTCCAGCCGATCAGCATGGTGTCGTGCTCGCCGGCCTTGGCGCGCTTGAGGTACTCGCCCCACTCGTAGGTGACGATCTTGGCCTTGATCCCGACCTTGGCCCAGTCGCTCTGCAGCATCTCGGCCATCAGCTTGGCGTTGGGGTTGTAGGGCCGCTGCACCGGCATGGCCCACAGGGTGATCTCGGTGCCTTCGGCCACGCCGGCGGCCTTGAGCAACTCCTTGGCTTTCTCCGGGTCGTAGGCGGGGTCCTTGATGGTCTCGTTGTAGGACCACTGGGTCGGCGGCATGCCGTTGGTGGCAAGCTGGCCGGCGCTCTGGTAGACCGCGTCGATGATCGCCTGCTTGTTCACCGCCATGTCCAGGGCCTGGCGCACTTCGAGTTGATCGAACGGCTTGTGGCGGACGTTGTAGGCGATGTAGCCGACGTTGAAGCCGGCCTGTTCCGGCATCTGCAGGTTCGGGTCCTTCTTCAGCGAGTCGAGGTCCGCCGGGCGCGGGAACAGGGTCACCTGGCATTCGCCGGCCTTGAGCTTCTGCATGCGCACCGAGGCGTCGGTGTTGATGGTGAAGATCAGGTTGTCGACCTTCACGTCGGCCGGGTTCCAGTATTCCTTGTTGCCCTTGAAGCGGATGACCGCGTCTTTCTGGTAGCGGCTGAACACGAACGGGCCAGTGCCCACCGGCTTCTGGTTGATGTCGGCGGCGCGGCCGGATTCGAGCAACTGGTCGGCGTATTCGGCGGACTGGATCGAGGCGAAGCTCATGGCCAGGTTCTGGATGAACGCGGCGTCGACTTCATTGAGGGTGAACTTGACGGTGAGGTCGTCGACCTTCTCGATACTGGCGATGTTGCTGTCCATGCCCATATCGGTGAAGTAGGGGAATTCGGTCGGGTAGGCTTTGCGGAACGGATGTTCCTTGTCGAGCATGCGCTGGAAGGTGAAGAGCACGTCATCAGCGTTGAAGGTGCGGCTCGGCTTGAAGTATTCGGTGGTGTGGAACTTGACGTCGGGGCGAAGGTGGAAGGTGTAGCTGAGGCCGTCGGCTGCGATGTCCCATTTTTCCGCCAGGCCCGGGATCACGGCGGTGCCGCCACGCTCGAACTGGGTCAGACGGTTGAAGACGGTTTCAGCGGCGGCGTCGAAATCGGTGCCGGTGGTGTACAGGCCAGGGTCGAAACCGGCGGGGCTGCCTTCGGAGCAAAACACCAAGTTGGCAGCCTGGGCGAGCGGTGCGCCGGCGATCAGCCCAGCGACGACCATTGCCTGGATAACGGCGTTCTTACGCATAGTGACCTCATGTTTATTGTGGTTCTCGGTGAGGGGCTTCTTGTGGAAGCCTCGGATGAAACTATGCACGGCATGTGCCGCCGTAAAGCGGCAACTGGGGTTCAGTCTAGTATCTGTAACGCGGCTGTACGTCCCTGTCGCAAATATGAAAATTTTCCCGCAGAAGCTGGCACAGCGCCGCTATCGGGCGATAGCGGCGCTGTCTGTTTTCAGGGCAGGGCTCAGGGCATCTGCACTTCGATCACGCCATCGGCATTGACCGTGACCTGGCTGGTGCCGGCTTCGATCTCCGGCGAGGAGCCTGCGTCCATCATTTCCGCTTTCATCGCGTTCATGCGCATCGGCATCGGTGGTTGGAAACCCCCGCTGTTGAGGTTCAGGCTGACCAGCTTGTAGCCGCTGCCGCCCAGGGCATCGGTGGCCAGCTGGGCGCGGGCCTTGAACGCGTTGACCGCATCCTTGAGCAGGGCGTCCTCGTGGGTCTTGCGGGTCGGCGAGGCGATGCTGAAGTTCATTCCGCCCATTTTCAGGGTCTTGAGCATCTGCCCGGTCAGGGTCGACAGCGCAGCGAAGTCGGCGCTTTCCAGGCGGATTTCGCCACGCTCGCGCCAGGCGGTGATGGTCTGACCCTTGTCGTCGTACACCGGGTAGCTGTGGCGGCTGCCCAGGGCCACGGTGATGCCCTTGACCGCGCGGGCCTGGGTCAGGCCGGCGTTCAGGGTGTTGGTGATCTCGGCCGCCAGCTTGGCGGCATCGCCGTTCTGCGATTCGCTGTAGAGCGTGACGTGCATGAGGTCGTGGGCGATCTCCTGGCTCACTTCGGCGCGCAGGGCAATCTGGTTGTAGCGGGCTTCATCAGCGAGCAGCGCGCTGCTGCCGAAGGTGGCGGCAGCCAGGGCGAAGGCGGTGGCGAGGCGGGTCATAGCGTGCATGTGAAGCTCCTTTCTGGTGGCCGTTCTGGCCATTTCCTGACAGTAGACGAAGGCAAATGACCGTCGGGGTTAAAGCGGGTTCGTTTTTTTCCGAAGAATTTTCGCTGCGGCCTGTTGACGCAGCGGCGGAAGGCCGCGGTCGCGTTTGGTTATACTCGGCAGGCTCGGCCAACACGCCTTTTCGGAGAGCTTATGCTCGCACCTGTGCAGTTATTGTCGGCCAGTCGACAAAATCTATGGCGTCTGACCCTTATTCGGATTCTGGTGTTGGCCGCTCAGGCAGGCTCGGTGGGGCTCGCCTACAAATCCGGGCTGCTGCCGCTGCCATGGCAGGAGTTGAGCCTGACCCTCGGCGTTTCCCTGGTGCTGTGCCTGCTGACCGCCCTGCGCCTGCGCGGCCCGTGGCCGGTCACCGAGCAGGAATACGCGGTGCAGCTGGGCCTGGATCTGGTGATCCACAGCGCCCTGCTGTACTACGCTGGCGGCTCCGCCAACCCCTTCGTGTCCTATTACCTGGTGCCGCTGACCATCGCCGCGGCCACGCTGCCGTGGTTCTACACCATTACCCTGTCCGGGCTGGCCCTGGCCGGCTACACCCTGCTGCTGGTCTGGTCGCACCCGCTGGAGCTGCCGAGCGGTCCCCGTGAAAGCCTGTTGATCTATGGCATGTGGCTGAGCTTTGCCCTGGCAGCGGCGCTGATCACCTTCTTCGTGGCGCGGATGGCGGAAGAGTTGCGCCGCCAGGAAGAACAGCGTGCCGAGCGCCGCGAAGAGGGACTGCGCGATCAGCAGTTGCTGGCCGTCGCCACCCAGGCGGCCGGCGCGGCTCACGAGCTGGGCACGCCGCTGGCAACCATGAGCGTGCTGATCAAGGAACTGCGCCGCGAGCACCGCGACCCGCTGCTGCAGGAAGATCTGGCGGTCCTCCAGGAGCAGGTGAAACTGTGCAAGGAAACGCTGCAGCATCTGGTGCGTGCGGCCGAGGCAGATCGTCGTCAGGCGGTGGTCGAGCAGTCGTCGGTGGAGTGGCTGGAAACCACGCTCAACCGCTGGCACCTGATGCGCCCCGAAGCCAGCTACCGTTACCAGTGCCTGGGGCAGGGCACCCCGCCGCGGCTGATGCCGCCGGCGGACCTCACCCAGTCGCTGCTGAACCTGTTGAACAATGCCGCCGATGCTTGCCCGGACAAGCTGGACATCCGCCTGGACTGGGATCACCAGTGGCTGCGCCTGTGCATTCGCGACTTCGGCGCCGGTGTGCCACTGGCCATCGCCGAGCAGCTGGGCCGCCCGTTTTTCACCACCAAGGGCAAGGGGTTCGGCCTCGGGCTGTTTCTCAGCCAGGCCAGCGTCACCCGTGCCGGTGGCACGGTAAAGCTGTATAACCATGAAGAAGGCGGCACGCTCACCGAGCTCAAATTGCCGCGTGTCTATGGCAGACCCTGAGGAAGTATTCAGTATGAGCGACGACGTTCTGTTCGAAGGCGAAGAGCAACCGCACCTGTTGCTGGTCGACGACGATCCGACCTTCACCCGCGTCATGGCGCGCGCCATGAGCCGACGGGGCCTGCGCGTGTCGATCGCCGGCTCGGCGGAAGAAGGCTTGAGCATGGCCGAGCAGGATCTGCCGGACTACGCCGTGGTCGACCTGAAGATGGACGGTGATTCCGGTCTGGTGCTGCTGCCCAAGCTGCTGGAACTCGACGCGGAAATGCGCGTGGTGATCCTCACCGGCTATTCGAGCATCGCTACGGCGGTGGAGGCGATCAAGCGCGGCGCCTGCAACTACCTGTGCAAGCCGGCGGACGCCGACGACGTGCTGGCCGCGCTGCTGACCCGGCATGCCGACCTCGACACCCTGGTGCCGGAAAACCCGATGTCGGTTGACCGCCTGCAGTGGGAACACATCCAGCGCGTGCTGGCCGAGCACGAAGGCAATATTTCCGCCACCGCTCGGGCCCTGGGCATGCACCGCCGGACCTTGCAGCGCAAACTGCAGAAGCGCCCGGTCCGTCGCTGACGGCGGGCGCTGTCGACGAAATCGGATTAAATATCCGCTCCGATCGCCAGGCCAGACCCGGCGGTCATTTCGCTTGCTATCATTAGTCTCCTAAGCAAACTGCCTGTTCAGGGGCTGCCATGCTCGCCGTCGCTCAGCAAACTCTCGCGATCACCGCTCCGGTTTTCTCCATGCTGTTTCTGGGCGTCGCGCTGCGGCGCCTGGGCTGGATCGATACCAACTTCATCAACACGGCCTCGTCCCTGGTGTTTCGCGGCACCATGCCGACTTTGCTGTTCCTCGGTATCGTCAAGGCTGACCTGAACGCGGCGCTGCAGCCTGAGCTGATCATCTACTTCGTACTGGCGACCCTGGTGTGTTTCGCGATTGCCTGGGGCTGGGCGATCTGGCGCTGTCCGCTGGTGGATCGCGGCATCTATACCCAGGGTGCCTTTCGCGGTAACAACGGCATCGTCGGCCTGGCCCTGGCCACCAGCATGTACGGTGACTACGGGCTGTCGGTGGGTGCGGTGCTCGGCGGTGTGGTGATCCTCTGCTACAACACGCTGTCGTCGATCGTCCTGGCGATCTACAGCCCGGACGTGAAATCCAGCCCCTGGGCGATCTGCAAGAGCATCCTCAACAACCCGCTGATCATTGGCGTGCTGGCGGCGATGCCGATTGCCTACTGGCAGATTCCGCTGCCCGAGTGGCTGATGGTGTCCGGCGAGTACTTCGCGCAGATGACCCTGCCGCTGGCGCTGATCTGCATCGGCGGCACCCTGACCCTGGCGTCGTTGCGCGCGAGCAGTGGCGTGGCCCTCAGTTCGAGCCTGATGAAGATGGTCTGGCTGCCGTTGCTGGCGACGTTGGGCGCCTGGGCGTGGGGCTTCCGCGATGCGGACCTGGCGATCCTCTTCCTTTACTTCGCCAGCCCGACGGCGGCAGCCAGCTATGTGATGGCGCGGGCAGTGAATGGCAACCACGAGCTGGCAGCGGTGATCATCGTGATCACCACCCTGGCGGCGGTGGTCACCACCAACGTCGGCTTGCTGCTGTTGCAGTGGGCGGGCTGGATCTAGCGCGGCGCCTTGCCGCGCTCGCGGTACCAGGACCAGGCGGCTATCCACAGCAGCGCCATGGCCGTCAGCGGCAGGGCGTAATTCAGCACGGCGTCAGCCAGGGGGCTGGCCTGTGGTCGTCCGGTGGCGAACAGCGCCATGTACAGGATGTAGACCCCGTAATAGGCGAGCAGCACCAGGCCTTCCCAGCGGCTGACGCGCCACCCGGCGAAGAACAGCGGCAGGCAGGCGACGGCCGCCGCGAGCATTACCGGGAAGTCGAAGGTCAGCACGTTGGGTGATACCGACAGCGGTTGCGGTGCCAGCAAGGCGCTCAAGCCCAGCACGCACAACAAATTGAAGATACAGCTGCCCACCAGGTTGCCCACCGCGACGTCGGGTTGCCCCTTGAGCGTGGCGAACAGCGAGGTGATGAACACCGGCAGCGCGGTGCCGGCGCCGATCACCGTCAGGCCGATCACCCGCTCCGACAGGCCCAGGCTGCGGCCCAGGCCGAGGGCGCCTTCGATGAGCAGGTGGGAGCCGGCCGTCAGCAGGGCCAGGCCCATCAGGATCGCCCCCAGGTCGATCAGCCCACGGTAGGGGCCGGCAGTCACCGGCGGCAGGTCGTGCTGTGCCCGTTCGGCAGTGCCGTCCTTGCGCCCCATGACGATGCGCAGGGCGGTGTAGGCGAGGATGCCGATCAACAGCAGCGCCCCGTCAGGCAGGCTCAGTTCGCCGTCCCGCGCCAGGCCGTAGGTGGCCAGGCTGGCAGCGATCATCACCGGCACATCCAGGCTCAGCAGGCGGTGCGTGACTCGCGGCGGCGAAAGCAGGGCGATCAGTCCTAGGAACAGCAGGAGGATGGCGATGTTGCCGCCCACTGCGTTGCCGATCACCAAGTCGCCACTGCCTTGCAGGGCGGCCCGCACGCTGACGGCGATCCCTGGCGAGCTCGCGCCGAAGGCGACGACGGTCAGGCCGATCGTCAGCGCCGGCACGTCCAGGCGGGCAGCGAGCCTGGCTGCGCCGCCAACCAGCACGCTGGCACCAATCCCCAGGCACCCCAATCCGATGATCAGGTAGGCGAAGGTCAGCGGCGACATGGGCAGGGGCTCCGGTAAAGCAGGGTCAGGGTATTCATGTGTTCAGTGTCGGCAGTGGTCTGGCCTCAGTCGGCCAGTTGCTCCACCCGCACCGGGACGATGCCGGCGCGGATCATGTCGATCTGCTCGGCTGCCCGTCGCGACAGGTCGATGATTCGCCCCTTGGCGAAGGGGCCGCGGTCATTGATGCGCACCACCACGCTTTTGCCGTTGTTCAGGTTGGTCACCTGCACGCGGGTGCCGAAGGGCAGGTTGCGGTGCGCGGCGGTCAGGGCGTTCTGATCGAAGCGCTCACCGTTGGCGGTCTTGTTGCCATGGTGGCGGGCGCCGTAATAGGAGGCCTTGCCTTCGGCGCTGTAGCCCTCGAGGCTGAAGCGGGAGGTTGCGCAACCGCTCAGCAGCAGCGTCAGGGCAACCAGTAGCAGGGAAAGTGCACGCATGTCGACTCCACGTCATGTGTCCAATGCCCATCCACCTGTCGAAACAACGCCGGGCAAGCCCGGCGTCGTCTGTCTGGCGAAAGGCCTCAGCCTTCGAGCTTCTTCTTCAGCAGTTCGTTCACTTGCCCCGGGTTGGCCTTGCCTTTGGAGGCTTTCATGGCCTGGCCGACGAAGAAGCCGAACATCTTGCCGCGCTTGGCTTCGTCGCTGGCGCGGTACTGCTCGACCTGCTCGGCGTTGGCCGCGAGGACTTCGTCGAGCATCGACTCGATGGCACCGGAGTCCGTGACCTGCTTGAGGCCCTTCTTCTCGATGACTTCATCGGCCGTTGCGCCTTCGCCTGCTGCCAGGGACTCGAAGACCATCTTGGCGATCTTGCCGCTGATGGTGTTGTCCTTGATGCGCAGGATCATGCCGCCCAGTTGCTCGGCAGAAACCGGCGACTGGTCGATTTCCAGGTTGTCTTTGTTGAGCAGGCTGGACAGCTCGCCCATCACCCAGTTGGCCGCCAGCTTGGCGTCGCCGCAGGTCTTCTCGACCGCTTCGAAGTAATCCGCCAGTTCACGGCTCGCGCTCAATACGCTGGCGTCGTAGGTGGACAGCGAATACTGGCTCTCGAAACGCTCGCGCTTCTGCTGCGGCAGCTCGGGCAGCTTGCCGCGCAGGTCGTCGAGGAAGCTCTGTTCGATCACCACCGGCAGCAGGTCGGGGCAGGGGAAGTAACGGTAGTCGTTGGCTTCTTCCTTGCTGCGCATGGAGCGGGTCTGATCCTTGTTCGGATCGTACAGGCGGGTTTCCTGCACCACCTTGCCGCCGTCTTCGATCAGCTCGATCTGGCGCTGCACTTCATGGTTGATGGCTTTCTCGATGAAGCGGAACGAGTTGACGTTCTTGATCTCGGCGCGGGTGCCGAACTCGACCTGGCCTTTCGGGCGGACCGAGACGTTGCAGTCGCAGCGCAGCGAGCCTTCGGCCATGTTGCCGTCGCAGATGCCGAGGTAACGCACCAGGGCGTGGATCGCCTTGACGTAAGCCACCGCTTCCTTGGCGGAGCGGATGTCCGGCTCGGAAACGATTTCCAGCAGCGGCGTACCGGCGCGGTTCAGGTCGATGCCGCTCATGCCCTGGAAGTCTTCGTGCAGGCTCTTGCCGGCGTCTTCTTCCAGGTGGGCGCGGGTGATGCCGATACGCTTGACGGTGCCGTCTTCCAGGGTGATGTCGAGGAAACCCTTGCCGACGATGGGGTGATCCATCTGGCTGGTCTGGTAGCCCTTCGGCAGGTCCGGGTAGAAGTAGTTCTTGCGCGCGAAGATATTGCGCTCCGCGATTTCGGCGTCGATGGCCAGGCCGAACTGGCAGGCCATGCGCACGGCTTCGGCGTTCAGCACCGGCAGGGTGCCGGGCATGCCGAGGTCGACCAGGCTGGCCTGGGTGTTCGGTTCGGCGCCAAATGTGGTGGCGCTGGCCGAGAAAATCTTCGATTGGGTACTGAGCTGAGCGTGGATCTCAAGCCCGATTACGGTTTCCCATTGCATCTTTAGTGTTCCTCGAATGCGTTGCAGACGGCCTGTAGCCTCTTGATCCGTAGGAGCCCGCTTGCGGGCGATCCATTCATCGCCCGCAAGCGGGCTCCTACAGGGGCTGGGCGGAGCTATGCCTCAGAATCCGTTGGGTGCCTGTTTATGCCAGTCGCTGACCTGCTGGTACTGGTGCGCGACATTGAGCAGGCGACCTTCCTGGAAGTAGTTGCCGAGCAACTGCACGCCCACCGGCAGACCATCGACGAAACCGGCTGGCATCGACAGACCGGGAATGCCGGCCAGGTTGGCGGTGATGGTGTAGATGTCTTCCAGGTAGGCGGAAACCGGATCGGCGTTCTTCTCGCCCAGCTTCCAGGCCAGGTTCGGCGTGGTCGGGCCGAGGATCACATCGACGTCCTTGAAGGCCGCGACGAAGTCGTTCTTGATCAGGCGCCGGATTTTCTGCGCCTTCAGGTAGTAGGCGTCGTAGTAACCGGCGGACAGGGCGTAGGTGCCGACCATGATGCGGCGCTTCACTTCGGCGCCGAAGCCCTCTCCGCGGGAGCGCTTGTACAGGTCTTGCAGGTCTTTCGGGTCTTCGCAGCGGTAGCCGAAGCGCACACCGTCGAAACGCGACAGGTTGGAGCTGGCTTCTGCCGGGGCGATCACGTAGTAGGCCGGAATGGCGTGCTGCATGTTCGGCAGGCTGATGTCCTTGACGGTGGCGCCGAGCTTTTTCAACTCCTCGACCACGGCCAGGACTTTTTCGCCGATGCGGGCGTCGAGGCCGGCGCCGAAGTATTCCTTCGGCAGGCCGATGCGCAGGCCGGCCAGCGGCTGGCTGAGAGCGGCGACGTAGTCATCGACGGACTGATCGACGCTGGTGGAGTCCTTGGCGTCGAAACCGGCCATGGCCTGCAGCATCAGCGCGCAGTCTTCGGCGGTGCGGGCCAGCGGGCCACCCTGGTCGAGGCTGGAGGCGTAGGCAATCATGCCCCAGCGCGAGACGCGGCCGTAGGTCGGCTTGATCCCGGTGAGGTTGGTCAGAGCGGCCGGCTGGCGGATCGAGCCGCCGGTATCGGTGCCGGTGGCGGCCGGCAGCAGGCGCGCGGCCACGGCGGCAGCGGAGCCGCCGGACGAGCCGCCCGGAACGCGGGTCAGGTCCCAGGGGTTCTTGACCGCGCCGTAGTGGCTGGACTCGTTGGCCGAACCCATGGCGAATTCGTCCATGTTCAGCTTGCCGAGGGTCACGGTGCCGGCGGCGGCCAGTTTCTCGACCACCGTGGCGTTATAGGGCGCCTTGAAACCGGTGAGAATCTTCGAGCCACAGCTGGTCAGCACGTCCTGCGTGCAGAACAGGTCCTTGTGGGCAATCGGTGCGCCGAGCAGGGGCGCGTTCTCACCAGTGGCGCGACGGGTGTCTGCTGCCTTGGCCTGGCCGATGGCCAGCTCTTCGGTGACGGTGATGAAGCTGTTGAGCTGCGGGTCGAGCTGCTGGATGCGGCTCAGCAGGCTGCGGGTCAGTTCTTCGGCGGAAAACTGTTTGTCGGCGAGTCCGCGGGCGATCTCGGCCAGGGTCAATTGATGCATGGCGTGCGCTTTCCCTTACTCGATGACTTTCGGAACCAGGTACAGGCCGTTTTCCACGGCCGGGGCGATGGCCTGGTAGGCCTCGCGGCGGTTTTCTTCGGTGACGGCATCGGCGCGCAGGCGCTGGGTGGCTTCCAGCGGATGAGCCAGTGGCTCGATACCGGTGGTGTCGACGGCTTGCATCTGGTCGATCAGGCCGAGGATGTTGTTGAGGGTTTCGGTGGTAGCCGGAACATCGCCTTCATTGAGACCCAGTCGGGCCAGGTGGGCGATCTTCTCCACGTCGGAGCGGTCAAGCGCCATCGGGTTCTCCATATAAAAGGTGGCCAGTGAAGGGCCGCCAGCGGGAATGTGAACGGGTTACCGTGCGTGAGCGTACAGGGAACGGATGCCGTGAGCAGGCGGTCAAAGGCCGCGATGATGGGCCTGGAAGCCCGGAAAAACAGGCAATCTACCATATTGGCGCCTTGCTCAAAATCCCTGCCGTTGTTAGAGTTTGCCGCACTTTTTTACCCACGCGTTGCCTAGGGTCCCATATCCCATGTTCAAAAAACTGCGTGGCATGTTTTCCAGCGATCTGTCGATTGACCTGGGCACTGCCAATACCCTGATTTATGTACGCGAGCGCGGCATCGTCCTGAACGAGCCGTCGGTCGTCGCCATCCGCACCCATGGCAACCAGAAGAGCGTTGTCGCCGTCGGTACCGAAGCCAAGCGCATGCTGGGCCGTACACCGGGCAATATTTCCGCGATCCGTCCGATGAAAGACGGCGTGATCGCCGACTTCAGCGTCTGCGAGAAGATGCTGCAGTACTTCATCAACAAAGTGCACGAGAACAGCTTCCTGCAACCGTCGCCGCGCGTACTGATCTGCGTACCGTGCAAGTCGACCCAGGTCGAGCGCCGTGCAATCCGTGAATCGGCCCTCGGTGCCGGTGCCCGCGAAGTGTTCCTGATCGAAGAGCCGATGGCCGCTGCCATCGGTGCCGGCCTGCCGGTCGAAGAAGCCCGTGGTTCGATGGTCGTCGATATCGGTGGTGGTACCACTGAAATCGCACTGATCTCCCTGAACGGCGTGGTGTATGCCGAATCCGTACGTGTGGGCGGCGACCGTTTCGACGAGGCCATCGTCACCTACGTGCGCCGCAACTACGGCAGCCTGATCGGTGAATCCACCGCCGAGCGTATCAAGCAGGAAATCGGCACCGCTTACGCGGGCGGCGAACTGCGTGAAGTGGACGTCCGTGGCCGTAACCTGGCTGAAGGCGTACCGCGCAGCTTCACCCTCAACTCCAACGAAGTGCTCGAGGCGCTGCAGGAGTCCCTGGCGACCATCGTTCAGGCGGTCAAGAGCGCCCTGGAGCAGTCCCCGCCGGAACTGGCTTCGGACATCGCCGAGCGCGGCCTGGTGCTGACCGGTGGTGGCGCACTGCTGCGTGACCTGGACAAGCTGCTGTCCCAGGAAACCGGCCTGCCGGTAATCGTTGCCGAAGACCCGCTGACCTGCGTGGCCCGTGGTGGCGGCAAGGCGCTGGAAATGATGGATCGCCACACCATGGACCTGCTGTCCACGGAATAAGGCGTCCGTTCACGGTCCCTGGCCCTGTACGGGAAGTGACTGCGCTCGGTGAGCTGTATCAACAGGTGCGATGCCGTTGGCAACCACGCCTGCCGGTGCAGCGCTCACGGGGGAGCGAAGCAGGGGATGTTCATGTACAGTGCGCATCCCGGCAGGTTTCTACCGGGCCCGGCCTCCGCACGACGCTTTTCGTACAGCCACTGAGCTGCAAGCCGGGTGATGATCCGCTTGCAGCTTTTTGTTGCTGCTGACGTTACGAGGAGCTGCCCATCAAACCGCTTTTTGCCAAAGGTCCTTCGCTGGGTGTGCGCCTGCTGGTGCTCGCCGTGCTGTCGGCTGTGCTGATGGTGGTGGACGCTCGCTTTACCGTGCTCAAGCCGTTTCGTAGCCAGGTCGGGGTGATCGTGGAGCCGGTCTTCTGGCTGGGCGAGTTGCCGGTTACATTGTGGGAAAGCGCGACCCAGGAGCTCAGCTCCCGTACCGAATTGATGGCCGAGAACGAAAAGCTCAAGGCCGAACGCCTGATGATGCAGCGTCGCCTGCAGAAGCTTGCGGCACTGACCGAGCAGAACGTCCGCTTGCGGGAGCTGCTCAATTCCGCCGCCCTGGTCGACGACGAAGTGTTGGCCACCGAACTGATCGGCATCGACCCCAATCCCTTTACTCACCGCATCCTGATCGACAAAGGCTCGAAGGACGGCGTGGTACTGGGCCAGCCCGTGCTCGATGCCCGTGGCCTCATGGGCCAGGTCGTCGAAGTGATGCCCTACAGCGCCCGGGTGCTGCTGCTGACGGATACCACCCACAGCATTCCCGTGCAGGTCAACCGCAACGGCCTGCGCGCCATCGCCACCGGCACCGGCAACCCGGAACGTCTCGAGCTGCGCCATGTGGCCGACACCGCCGACATCAAGGAAGGCGACCTGTTGGTCAGCTCCGGCCTGGGTCAGCGCTTCCCGGCGGGCTACCCGGTGGCCACGGTGAGCGAAGTGGTTCACGACTCCGGCCAGCCGTTCGCCATCGTGCGTGCCGTGCCCACCTCCAATCTGAACCGTAGCCGTTACATGCTGCTGGTCACCACCGATCCGCGCTCGCCCGAGCAACGTGCCGCCGAGTCGGCCGAGGCCCAGGAGGCCGCTGACCGCAAGGCCCAGCAGGAAGGCCAGGAACCGGGCCAGGAAGAGGCTGCCCAGGCGGAGCCTGCATCCGCGACGCCCGCAGCGGCTGCCGATGACAGCGCGCCGGCCCCGACCCAGGAGAGCGAGCAATGATTGCTGCACGTGCGCGCAATGTATGGGTGATCTGGCTGAGCCTGGCGCTGGCGATGCTGCTCAGTGTCGTCCCCATGCTCAAATTCATGGAGTCCGGCAGGCCGCTCTGGCTGGCGCTGTTCCTGACCTACTGGGTGCTGGCGCTGCCGCACCGGGTCGGCATGGCGACGGCCTGGAGCATCGGGTTGCTCACTGACGTGCTGCATGGGACGTTGCTGGGCCAGAACGCCCTGATCCTGACCTTGATCACGTTTCTGGTGCTGAGCCTTCACCAGCGCCTGCGCATGTTCCCCATGTGGCAGCAGAGCATGGTGCTGATGGTGGTGTTCGGCCTCGCGCAACTGGTGCAGCTCTGGCTCAGTGCCTTGACCGGCAGCCGTCCGCCGACCCTGGTCTTTTTGTTGCCGGCCCTGGTCAGCGCCTTGCTGTGGCCATGGGTCTGCATGATCCTGCGCGGTATTCATCAACGCCTCAGCGTCAACTGACCCGGCCTCGCGGCCTGGCGCTAACCGGACAGGGAGCAGTCTGCCAATGGCCACCCTCTACCTCGCCTCGGGATCACCTCGCCGTCGCGAGCTGTTGACCCAGATCGGTGTGCCCTTCGTCACGCAAATCGCCCCCATCGATGAAAGCCCATTGCCAGATGAGGCTCCAGGCGTCTATGTAGAGCGTCTGGCCCGCGCGAAGGCGCAGGCCGGCCTGGCAAGCCTGGGCGATGTGGAGGATGCTGTGGTACTGGGCGCCGACACCGCCGTGGTACTGGACGGGCGCATCCTGGGCAAGCCGCTGGACCGCGAGGACGCGCTGACCACGCTCAGGGCCTTGTCGGGCCGCGAGCATCAGGTCATGACCGCCATTGCCCTGGCCAGCCGCGACCAACAGCGTGCCCGTGTGGTGATCAGCCACGTGCGCTTTCGCGCGTTGAGCGATGCCGAGATCGAGGCCTACTGGGCCAGCGGCGAACCGCAGGACAAGGCCGGCAGTTATGGTATCCAGGGGCTGGCGGCGGTGTTCGTCAGCCAGTTGCAGGGCAGTTATTCGGCCGTGGTGGGGTTGCCCCTGTGCGAGACCGCCGAGCTACTCGCAGAATTCGCTATTCCGTGCTGGCAGTCATTGCCGGTCAACAGTCAAGAGGTTGCGGGCCGCGTGCGCTAACACCCCGGCTTTCAGCTTCATCTCACGAAAGAGATGAGCGCATGAGTGAAGAGATTCTGATCAACATCACGCCGATGGAGTCGCGCGTCGCGGTGGTGGAAAACGGTGTGTTGCAGGAAGTGCATGTCGAACGCACGCAGCGCCGTGGGATCGTTGGCAATATCTACAAGGGCCGCGTGGTCCGCGTACTGCCTGGCATGCAGGCGGCGTTCATCGACATCGGCCTGGAACGTGCGGCCTTCATTCATGCGTCGGAAATTTCCAACCGTGAAGGCCCGGCGGTTGAAAGCATCAGCGCCCTGGTTCACGAGGGCCAGAGCCTGATCGTCCAGGTGACCAAAGACCCGATCGGCAGCAAGGGCGCGCGCCTCACCACCCAGTTGTCGATTCCGTCGCGCTACCTGGTGTACATGCCGCGTACCAGCCATGTCGGCATTTCCCTGAAGATCGAGGACGAGGGCGAGCGCGAGCGCCTCAAGCAGGTGGTCGCCGATTGCGTGAGTGCCGAGGGCATCGAAGAAGCGGGTGGTTTCATTCTGCGTACGGCAGCCGAAGGCGCTGGTGCCGACGAGATCCTCATCGATATCCGTTACCTGCGCCGCCTGTGGGACCAGATTGCTTCCCAGATGCAGACCGCCCCGTCGCCGTCGGTCATCTATGAAGACCTGAGCCTGGCCCTGCGTACCCTGCGCGACCTGGTGAGCCTGCGCACCGAGAAAATCCGTGTCGACTCCCGGGAAACCTTCGGCAAGATCACCCAGTTCGTCGCCGAGCTGATGCCGGAAATTGCCGACCGCCTGGAGCATTACCCAGGGGAGCGGCCGATCTTCGACCTGTATGGCGTCGAGGATGAAATCCAGAAAGCCCTGGAGCGCAAAGTGCCGCTGAAGTCGGGCGGCTACCTGGTGGTGGACCCGGCGGAAGCCATGACCACCATCGACGTCAACACCGGGGCTTTCGTCGGGCACCGCACGCTCGAAGAAACCATCTTCAAGACCAACCTGGAAGCGGCCACGGCCATTGCCCGCCAGCTGCGCCTGCGCAATATCGGCGGCATCATCATCATCGACTTCATCGACATGGAAGATGAGGAGCACCAGCGCCAGGTGCTGCGCACCCTGGAGAAACAGCTGGAGCGCGACCACGCCAAGACCAACATCATCGGCATCACCGAGCTGGGCCTGGTGCAGATGACGCGCAAGCGCACCCGCGAGAGCCTGGAACAGGTGCTGTGCGAGCCGTGCATCAGCTGCCAGGGGCGCGGCAAGCTGAAGACGCCGGAAACCATCTGCTACGAGATCTTCCGCGAAATCCTGCGCGAAGCCCGGGCCTACCAGCCGGAAGGCTACCGGGTGCTGGCCAATCAGAAGGTGGTCGATCGCCTGCTCGACGAAGAGTCGGGCAACGTCGCCGATCTGGAGGCCTTCATCGGTCGCACCATCAAGTTCCAGGTCGAGACCATGTATTCCCAGGAACAGTACGATGTGGTGCTGCTCTGATGCCTCGGGCCTGCGCTGAATGACGCGTCTCGCCGTCTGGCTGTCCGGCGCACTGCGCTGGGGATTGGGATTGTGTGCGGCGCTGCTGGTGCTGGCGGCGCTGTATGTCAGCCTGGGGCGCGAGCTGGTGCCGCTGGTGGCGGAGTACCGCCTGGAAGCCGAGGACAAGGCGCGTGCCGCCCTGGGCATTCCCGTCGAGATCGGCAGCCTGGAAGGGCGCTGGCGCGGGTTGTCGCCGCACCTGATCGGGCACGATATCCAGTTGGGCGAAGCCGACAATGTGCTGCGTGTGGACCAGATCCGCATCGTGCCGGACCTCCTGGGCAGCCTGATGGCGGGTCAGCTGCAGGTCGCACGCGTGGAGCTGGACGGCTTGCAGCTGCATGTCCGGCAAGACCAGGACGGCCACTGGGCGCTCAAGGGCTTGCCCCAGCGCGACGACGCGGCCGAGCTGGATATCGCCCAGACCCTGAAGCAATTGCAGGCGGTGCGGCGGCTGTCCCTGGTGAACAGCCAGGTCAGCGTCGAAGCCTTCGAGAAGCCCGTACAGACCCTGACCTACGTCAACCTGACCTGGCGCAACGGTGTCAGCCGCCAGCGCCTGGATGGCCGTCTGCTGTTGCCCGATGGCCAGCCCATTGCCCTGCAGGTTCGTACGCAGATGCGTGCCGAGCGCTGGCGCGAGGCGAAGGCCGAGGCCTATCTGAGCCTGCCGCAGAGCGATTGGGCGCGATGGGTGCCGCCAGGCTTGACCCAGGACTGGCGCCTGGAAGAGCTGCAGGCCGGTGGTGAGCTGTGGCTGACCTGGGGTGATGGCATGGTGCAGCGCGCGGTCAGCCGGCTGAACGCGCCGTTGATCCGTGCGGGTTATGCCACGCGTGAGGCCGTGGCGATCCAGAACATGGCGCTCAATGCCTATTTCCAGCAAACCGAGCAGGGATTCCAGCTGCGCCTCGATGACCTGGCGTTCAGCCGTGATGAGGTGCGCTGGGGCGAGGTGCAGCTGGCCCTGAACCATGACCGGGCATCGACCGACAGCCCCGCGCGCTGGCTGATCGAGGCTGACCGCCTCGACCTGGGGCCGCTGGTTCCGCTGGTCGAAGCGCTTGCACCGCTGCAGGACCAGCACATGACCGTGGTGCATGAACTCCAGCCCCACGGCAGCTTGCGCAACATCCATGTGGATATCCGTCCGCAGGCCGAGGGAGACGAGCGGCTGCGCTTCTTCGCCAACCTGCAGCGTGTCGGATTCTCTGCCTTCCATGCATCGCCCGCGGCGGAAAACGTCAGTGGCAGCATCGCCGGTGACCTGGGGCAGGGCGAGCTGCGCATGCAGACCGAAGATTTCTCCCTGCACCTGGACACCCTGTTCCCCAAACCCTGGCACTACAGCAAGGCGGGGGCGCGGTTGACCTGGCGTCTGGACGAGCAGGGCTTCACCCTGCGCAGCCCGTACCTGCAGGTGGTGGGCGAAGAGGGCAACGTGGCGGGAGACTTCCTGATTCGCCTGCTGTTCGACCCGGAAGCCGAAGACTACATGGACCTGCGTGTGGGCCTGCGCGACGGCGATGCACGCTACACCGAAAAGTACCTGCCGACGCTGGCACCGGGCCTCAGCCCGCAGCTGGCGGACTGGCTGAAGACCGCGATTGTCGGTGGCGCCGTGGACGAGGGTTACTTCCAGTACCAGGGCTCGCTGAACAAGGGCGCGGAAAGCGCGTCGCGCAGCCTGAGCCTGTTTTTCGCCGTGCACGATGCCGAGCTGGCGTTCCAGCCTGGCTGGCCCTCACTGCGCGAAGCCCGGGGTGAGGTCAGGATCGAAGACAGCGGCGTGCGGGTGCAGGTGAGCGAAGCCCGTCTGCTCAATAGCCGAGTCACCAACGCCTATGCCGAGGTGCCGACCGCGACAGGCGGCCAGGCGCCTCGCCTCAAGTTGAATGGTGATCTGGAAAGCAGCGTGGTCGATGCGCTGAAGATTCTTCAGGAAGCGCCCATGGGCACCCATGAGGTCTTTGCCGGCTGGGAAGGTGAAGGGGCGCTGACGGGCGCACTCAAGCTGGATCTGCCGTTGACCAAGGGTGCCGCACCGGAGGTGGTGGTGGACTTCGCCACCGACCGTGCGCGTCTCAAGCTGAGCAACCCACAGCTTGAACTCAGTGAGGTGCAGGGCGATTTCCGTTACGACACGGCCCGTGGCTTGAGTGCGCCGAGCATTCGAGCCAAGGCCCTGGGGCACTCGGTGCAGGGCAAGGCCCTGGCCGAGGGCTCCCGAGGCAAGGCGCGCAGCCGTATCGAAGCGCAAGGCACAGCGCCGGTGAATACCCTGAGCGGTTGGCTCGGGGTAACCCAGCCGCTGCCATTGAAGGGCGCTTTGCCGTATCGCCTGCGCCTGACGCTGGATGGTGACGACAGTCAGTTGCAGGTGAACTCCACGCTCAAAGGTGTCTCCGTCGACCTGCCGGCCCCCTTCGGCAAGTCCGTAGCCGACGAACGCCAGGCGGAGTGGCGCATGACGCTTGGCGGCCCCCAGCGGCGTTACTGGTTCAATTACGCGGAGCTGGCCAGCTTCTCGTTTGCTTCACCGGCCGGAAAGCTCAACGAGGGGCGCGGTGAGCTGCGCCTGGCGGATGGCCCGGCGGTGTTGCCGTCTGCCCGGGGTGTTCGCCTGCGCGGCCGGGTCGCCGAGCTCGATCTGGCGGCCTGGCAGAGCGCCTTGAAGCCCTACGCGAGTGTGCCCCGTGACGATGCGCAGCAGCTGTTCCGCGATGCGCAATTGCAGATCGGTCGGGTCACCGGGATGGGTGCCACGCTGGAGGACCTCAGCGTTGGCCTGGAGCGGGTGCAGTCGACCTGGGCGTTGAACCTGGACAGCCAGGTGGTCAAAGGGCTGGTCAATCTCCCGGACGGCGGCGAGGCGCCGATCTCGATCAATCTGGAGCACCTGCGCCTGCCGGCTGCGGAGCCGCAGAGCAAGGAGCCGGTCGACAAGCCTGACCCGCTGGTTGATTTCGATCCCCGTTCGATCCCGGCGCTGGATCTTCGTATTGCCCGGGTCCAGCAAGGCGATCAGGTGCTGGGTGCCTGGTCGCTCAAGGCCAGGCCACAGGCTAACGGTGTGCAGTTCAGCGAGCTGAACCTCAACCTCAAGGGGCTGCAGCTCGATGGCACGGCGGGCTGGCAGGGCGAGCCCGGATCGACCAGCAGTTGGTACAAGGGCCGGCTGCAGGGCAAGGACCTGGCCGACGTGCTGCTGGCCTGGGGTTTTGCGCCCACCGCCAGCAGCGAATCGTTCCGCCTGGACGTGGACGGCACATGGCCGGGCTCGCCGGCCTGGCTCAGCCTGAAACGGTTCTCCGGCACCATGGACGCTTCCATGCGCAAGGGGCAGTTCTCCGAAGTCCAGGGTTCGGCATCGGCGCTGCGGGTATTTGGCCTGCTCAACTTCAACTCGATCGGCCGCCGGCTGCGCCTGGACTTCTCCGACCTGCTCGGCAAGGGCCTGGCGTATGATCGGGTCAAAGGCCTGCTGTCGGCGAACAACGGGGTGTTCATCACCCGTGAGCCCATCACGCTCACCGGGCCGTCGAGCAACCTGGAGCTCGATGGCACGCTGAACATGGCCGACCAGTCGATAGACGCCAAGTTGCTGGTGACCCTGCCGGTGACCAACAACCTGCCGCTTGCCGCGCTGATCGTCGGCGCGCCGGCCATTGGCGGTGCCCTGTTCGTTGTGGACAAGCTGCTGGGCGATCGCGTGGCGCGTTTCGCCAGCGTGCAGTACGACGTCAAAGGGCCGCTGCAGGACCCGGACATCAGTTTCGACAAGCCCTTCGAGAAGCCGCATTAAACCGCCAGGGTCAGGCTGTGTACGCTGACCCTGGCATCCGTTTCCGGTCTGGAGTTCGTATGAGTCTCGCCGTCATTCAACTGGTCAGTCAGGACGATATCCTGGTCAATCTGCAGCAGGCACGACAGCTGCTGGAGCAGGCGGCTGAGCAGGGCGCGCGGCTGGCGGTCCTGCCGGAAAACTTCGCGGCCATGGGCCGTCGCGACCAGGCTGCTATCGGCCGGGCCGAAGCGCTGGGCGACGGACCGATACTACCGTGGTTGAAACAGGCGGCCCGCGACCTCACGTTATGGATAGTGGGCGGCACCATTCCGCTGCCACCGGATGGGCAGCCGGAGGCCAAGGTCCGCGCCTGCTCCCTGCTGATCGATGAATACGGCGAGCAGGTGGCGCGCTACGACAAGCTGCACCTGTTCGATGTGGATGTGGCTGACAGCCGCGGACGTTACCGTGAGTCGGATGACTATGCCCACGGTGCTCAGGTGGTGGTTGCCGACACGCCCGTCGGGCGCTTGGGTTTGACGGTGTGCTATGACCTGCGCTTCCCTGAGCTCTATAGCGCCTTGCGCGAGGCGGGTGCCGAGTTGATAAGCGCGCCGTCGGCGTTCACCGCGGTAACCGGCGCCGCACATTGGCAGGTGCTGGTTCAGGCCCGCGCCATCGAAACCCAGTGTTACCTGCTGGCGCCCGGGCAGGGTGGTGTACACCCCGGCGGGCGCGAGACCTATGGTCACTCGCTGATTGTCGACCCCTGGGGGCGCATTCTGGCTGAGCAGGCCCAGGGCGAAGCCGTGCTGGTGGCGCCGCGTGATGCGGCGGAACAGGCGGCGATTCGCCAGCGTATGCCGGTGGCCCGGCACAAACGATTTTTTGCAGCGGCCGAACCGCGGCTGCCAGGTTTGGAGTAGTTATGAACGCGACGTTGAGTGCTGTCAGTGAGCACCTGTTAGGGCCGGGCGGCCTGACCATCGATCACCTGCCTGGGATCCTGGGCGAACTCGTCGGCCCTGGTATCGATGCGGCCGACCTGTATTTCCAGAGCCAGGTCTCGGAGACCTGGGTGCTGGAGGACGGCATCGTCAAGGAAGGCAGCTTCAACCTTGACCAGGGTGTCGGGGTGCGTGCCCAGTCCGCCGAGAAAACCGGTTTTGCCTATAGCAACGCGATTACCGCCGAGGCCTTGGGCCAGGCTGCCCGCGCTGCCCGTTCGATCGCCCGCGCCGGCCAGCAGGGGCGCGTCCAGGCGTTCAGCAGCCCGCTGGTGACAGCCCTGTACGCGCCGGATAACCCGCTGGACGTGATCGACCGCGCGCAGAAGGTCGAACTGCTCAAGCAGGTGGACCAGGCGACCCGGGCACTCGATCCGCGCATCAAGCAGGTCACCGTCAGCCTGGCGGGGGTGTGGGATCGCGTGCTGGTGGCGTCCAACGATGGTTCGCTGGGGGCCGACGTTCGCCCGCTGGTGCGCTTCAACGTCAGTGTCATCGTCGAGCAGAACGGTCGCCGTGAGCGCGGCGGCCACGGTGGCGGCGGGCGGACCGATTACCGCTACTTCCTGAATGAAGACCGCGCCATGGGCTATGCCCGTGAAGCCCTGCGTCAGGCTCTGGTCAACCTCGAAGCGGTCGCAGCCCCGGCGGGTACGCTGCCGGTGGTGATGGGCGCTGGCTGGTCCGGTGTGCTGTTGCACGAGGCGGTCGGGCATGGCCTGGAAGGCGACTTCAACCGCAAGGGCAGTTCTGCCTACAGCGGCCAGGTAGGGGAGCGCGTTGCGTCGAGCCTGTGCACCATCGTCGATGACGGCACCCTGGTGGGCCGCCGAGGTTCGCTGAGCGTCGACGACGAAGGTACGCCGAGCCAATGCACCACGCTGATCGAGAACGGCGTGCTGAAGGGCTACATGCAGGACAAGCTCAATGCCCGCCTGATGGGCGTGGCACCGACCGGGAACGGGCGCCGCGAGTCCTATGCGCACCTGCCGATGCCGCGCATGACCAACACCTACATGCTGGCCGGCGAGAGCGACCCGGAAGAGATCATTCGCTCGGTGAAGAAGGGCATCTACTGCGCCAACCTCGGCGGCGGTCAGGTGGACATCACCAGCGGCAAATTCGTTTTTTCCACCAGCGAGGCCTACCTGATCGAGGACGGCAAGATCACCGCTCCGGTCAAAGGCGCGACGCTGATCGGCAATGGCCCGGAGGCCATGAGCCGGGTGTCGATGGTCGGCAACGACCTGGCGCTGGACAGCGGGGTGGGTACCTGCGGCAAGGACGGGCAATCAGTGCCGGTTGGCGTTGGTCAGCCCACCTTGAAAATCGATGCGATCACCGTCGGCGGAACGGGCAACTGAGGCCGCAGCGCTGTATCGCGAGTCAGTGAGGTTGGCTGGTTGCGGGCGCTGGGCTGGAGAGGAATCCAGCCCGAGTGTGGCAGAGACTTAACGCAGCCCGCGTTGCGTTTCATCCAGCTCGCGGATGTATTTGAAGATTTTTCGCGAGGCGGCAGGGGCTTTGTTCTGCGCGGCTTCGTGTTGTGCCTGACGGAGCAATTGGCGCAGGTGCTGACGATCCGCTTGCGGGAAGTCGTTGACGAAGGCTTCGAGCACGGCGTCGTCGCCATTGATCAGGCGATCACGCCAGCGTTCCAGGTTATGGAAACGCTCGTTGTACTGGCGCGTGGAGGCGTCGACCTGGTCGAGCAACTGCAGGATCGCTTCGACGTCCTGATCACGCATCAGCCGGCCGATGAACTGCACATGGCGCTTCTTGGCGACGTTGGCGGTGTGTTTCGGGGCTTCGGCCAGTGCACGGCGCAGGGCGTCGGTCAGTGGTAGTTTGTTGAGCAGGTCGGGCTTGAGAGTGGTCAGGCGCTGACCGAGATCCTGCAGCGCATGCAGCTCGCGCTTGACCTGGGTTTTGCTCTTCTCTCCGGAGAAGTCGTCAAGGTATTCAGACATGGGGGCGGTCCAATGGAAAACGCCGTCATGATAGCAGCAAGTTTCGGCTGCAAGCGTTCGGCCCGCGAAGGGCGCGCTTACAGCCCTCGTTCAGGAGTTCTTATGAGTGCAGTAGACGTCGTCGGCCCAGAGGCCTTGCCGCAATTGCAGGCCCAGGTCGAGCAGATCATCGCCGAAGCCAGAAAGCAGGGCGCCAGTGCTTGTGAAGTGGCGGTTTCCGTCGAGCAGGGGTTGTCCACTTCGGTGCGCCAGGGTGAAGTGGAAACGGTTGAGTTCAACCGCGATCAGGGCTTTGGCATCACCCTCTATGTGGGGCAGCGCAAGGGCTCTGCAAGCACCTCGGCCAGTGGCGATGCGGCGATTCGTGAAACGGTGGCGGCTGCCCTGGCGATCGCCAAGCACGCCTCGGAAGATGATTGCGCCGGTTTGGCGGACGCCGGGCTGATGGCGCGCGAGCTGCCGTCGCTGGACCTCTACCATGCCTGGTCGATCACACCGGAGCAGGCCATTGAGCAGGCGCTGGTCTGCGAGGCCGCTGCGTTTGCAGCGGACACGCGTATTCGCAATGCCGATGGCACCACGCTCAACACGCATCAGGGCTGCCGGGTGTACGGTAACAGCCATGGCTTCGTGGGCGGGTACGCCAGCACACGTCATAGCCTGAGTTGCGTGATGATCGCCGAAGATGCCGGCTCGATGCAGCGCGATTACTGGTATGACGTCAACCGCCAGGGCGAGCTGCTGGCCGATGCTGCCGGCATCGGTCAGCGTGCCGCACAGCGCGCGTTCAGCCGCCTGGGGGCTCGTCCGGTACCCACCTGTGAAGTGCCGGTGCTGTTTTCCGCAGAGCTGGCCACCGGGCTGTTCGGCAGCTTCCTGTCAGCCATCTCCGGTGGCAACCTCTATCGCAAGTCGTCGTTCCTTGAAGGCACGCTCGGCCAGAAGCTGTTCCCCGAGTGGCTGAGCCTGGACGAGCGCCCACACCTGCCCCGCGCCCTTGGCAGTGCGGCATTCGATGGTGATGGCCTGGCCACCTACGCCAAGTCGTTCGTCGAGGGTGGTGAATTGCTGTCCTATGTGCTCGGCACCTATTCCGGCCGCAAGCTGGGCATGCCGAGTACCGCCAACGCCGGTGGTGTGCACAACCTGTTCGTCAGCCATGGCAACGAAGACCAGCAGGCCCTGATCAAGCGCATGGGCCGGGGTCTACTGGTCACCGAGCTGATGGGGCAGGGCCTGAACATGGTCACGGGCGATTATTCCCGCGGCGCGGGCGGCTACTGGGTGGAGAACGGTGAAATCCAGTTCCCGGTGCAGGAAGTGACCATCGCCGGCAACATGCGCGACATGTTCAAGCAGATCGTCGCCGTCGGCAGCGATCTGGAGCTACGCAGCAACATTCGTACGGGTTCTGTCCTGATCGAACGGATGACCGTCGCCGGTAGCTGACCGGTTCCTCGGAGGCACCGCCCGGTGCCTCCGCGCTTTTCTCTTCTGTTTCATTCCCTCCTGCTCGCTTATGCCCACCTCGCTGCGGCGTGCCATTTGTCCGTCCGCATGCGCCTGCGCTATTGATTATTTTTATCAAATGATAATAAATATCATTATTCATGCTGCCAGGACTGCTTCACATGACATCTCGATCCCGCGCCACGCCCTGCACGGATTGCTGGTATTGGCAGGGCTGGCGCATTCGCTGCGCACTGTTTTCCGATGAGCCCCGGCAGCTTGATCACTACATGCTGCACGCCGGCCTGCTGATCGAGCAGGGAGTGATGAGCCCGTGGCGCGTGTCGAGCACCGTCTTGCGATTGTTGCTGGACACGGCCAGCGATCCTGCATTGCCCTGGCACTGGCGAAGCCTCTGCCTGGACCACGTCTATCGCCCCATGCGCGTGCTGCAGCACCTGGCTGACGACTGCACCAAGCAGCGCAGCCTCAATCAGATGCGCAACCGCCTGGCAACGCTGCAGTTGTTGCCTTCCCTCACTCCCGCCGAACTGGCACAAGGAAATCCCTATGCATGACACCCGGACCGAACGCGACAGCATGGGCGAGTTGGCTGTTCACTCCGAGGCGCTCTACGGCGCGCAGACCCAGCGGGCGGTGAATAACTTTCCGGTGTCCGGGCAGCGCATGCCCGTAGCCTTCATTCGCGCGCTGATCCTGGCCAAAGCCGCCGCCGCCCGTGCCAACGTCGATCTCGAGCAGATTCTGCCCGCCCAGGGCGAGGCTATCGTCGCGGCTTGCCAGGAGCTGCTGGCGGGAGACTTCATCGCGCATTTCCCGGTCGATGTGTTCCAGACCGGCTCCGGCACCAGTTCCAACATGAACGCCAACGAAGTGATCGCGACCCTGGCCAGCCGCATCCATGGCGAAAAAATCAGCCCCAATGATCACGTCAATTGCGGGCAGAGCAGCAACGACATCATCCCCACCACCATCCACGTCAGTGCCGTCATCGAGTTGAGCGAGCAATTGCTGCCAGCGTTGGGGCATCTGCTGGCTGTGCTGTGTGACAAATCGCTAGAGGTTCAGCCATACGTCAAAACCGGTCGTACCCACCTGATGGATGCGATGCCGGTGCGCATGAGTCAGGTCCTGGACGGCTGGGCACAGCAGATCCAGGCCAACATCCAGCACCTCAATGCCTTGCTGCCGAGCCTGCAGCACCTGGCTCAGGGCGGTACGGCGGTTGGCACGGGCATCAATGCCCACCTGCGTTTCGCCGAAAGCTTCTGCGTGGAGCTCAACGCGCTAACCGGCCAGCAGTTTGCGCCGGGCACCAATTTCTTCGCCCTGATCGGCTCGCAGGACACCGCTGTGGCGCTCTCCGGGCAACTGAAAACCACCGCCGTGTCGCTGATGAAGATCGCCAACGACCTGCGCTGGATGAATTCCGGGCCATTGGCCGGGCTGGCCGAGATCGAGCTGGAGGCCTTGCAGCCGGGCTCGTCGATCATGCCGGGCAAGGTCAATCCGGTGATTCCGGAGGCGGCGGCCATGGTCGCGGCGCAGGTCATCGGCAACGACGCCGCGATCACCGTCGCCGGGCAATCAGGCAACTTCGAGCTGAACGTGATGCTGCCGGTTATTGCCCACAACCTGCTGAACAGCATCCAGTTGCTGAGCAATGTCAGCCGTCTGTTGGCAGATCGGGCGATCGCCACCTTCAAGGTCAACGAACCGAAGCTCAAGGAAGCCCTGGGGCGTAATCCGATTCTGGTGACTGCCCTGAACCCGCTGATCGGCTACCTGAAAGCCGCCGAAATCGCCAAGCAGGCCTACCGGGAAGGGCGGCCGATCATTGATGTGGCCCTGGAAAACACCGATCTCGACCGCGCGCAGCTGGAGCAGTTGCTCAATCCGGAGCGCCTGACTGAAGGCGGGCTGTAGCGCATTGAGCCAGGTGCTGCCCTGAATGCGTCACCACTAGCGCCCCAGGTGGGCGAGGAGGCAAATCGGATGGAGCTCTGGAAGCGAACCATCGAGGCCGGTAACCGGTGTTTCAGCGCCGGGCTCTGGGTCGAGGCGCGTGAGCATTACTTGCAGGCACTGGCGCTGGCCCAGGTGTTGTTCGAGCGTTGCTCGGATGTCGACGGGGCCGTTGCAGCGTTCGTTATCTCTCAGCACAACCTGGCTGATCTGCATTTGATGCTCGGGCAGCGCGAGGAGGCAGCGGAATGCCTGTGCGCCTGTCATGAACGGTTGCTGAAAAGCCGCTCCGACGAGCGCCTGCCGGAAGAACTTCGTGCGGCTGCGCTGCGCCATAGCAGCCGCACCTATAGCGTACTGCTGCATTTTATCGGCGAATACGGCGCCTACCCGCGTACCGATCGCTTGCTCGAACGGCCGGCGAATCTCCCGGTCATTGCCAACCCATCGCTTGCACGCCAACTCCATTGAGGAATTTCCATGCCTTACCTGCTGCCTGCCTTGCCGTATGCCTATGACGCCCTGGAGCCGCACATTGATGCGCAGACCATGGAAATCCACTACAGCAAACACCACCAGACCTACGTGAACGGCCTGAATGCCGCGCTGGAAGGCAACGCCCTTGGGGAGCTGCCGGTCGAAGAACTGCTGGGCCGACTGGCTGAAGTCCCGGAAAGCCTGCGCGGCGCAGTGATCAACCATGGCGGCGGTCATGCAAACCACAGCCTGTTCTGGGCCGTCATGTCGCCTCAGGGCGGCGGCGAGCCGCAAGGCGCATTGGGCGAGGCCATCACCGCGCAACTGGGCAGTTTCGAGAGCTTCAAGGACGCCTTCACCAAAGCGGCGTTGACCCGTTTCGGCAGCGGTTGGGCCTGGCTCAGCGTGACGCCCCAGAAAACCCTGGTGGTGGAAAGCAGTGCCAACCAGGACAGCCCACTGATGCAGGGCAACACGCCCATTCTGGGGCTGGACGTGTGGGAGCACGCCTACTACCTGCGCTACCAGAACCGTCGTCCGGAATACATCGGTGCGTTCTACAACGTGATCAACTGGGCCGAAGTGGCCACGCGTTACGAGGCTGCCATCGGGCGGTGAAAAAGCATCCGCCTGCTAGGCTTGTTTCAGGTGCCCGTGGTTTGTCTATCGAGGGTGCCTGGGGGAGGCTGCAGGTATTGGCCCTGTGTCAGGGCTCATATGTTCACAACCGCTGAGCGGTGCCGCGCCGTCCATTTGTGAGGAGCGCGGCATCGTCATGAAGAGGGCCTCCATGCGAACCTTGCTGCAAACCATCACGCTCTCGAACGGCCGTACGCTGCGCTATGTGTTCGGGTTCTGCGTATTGCTCGGCGGCTGCACGCTGCTGCTGATGCAGGCAACCGCTCTCGCCACTCAATCCATCGAGCCGCAGATCTGGCGAGCGCTGCAGAGCGGCATGCTGTGCGCGCTCGGTACGGCGCTCGGTGCGCTGCCCGTGCTGTTCATGCGCAGTATTTCCACCCGGGTATCGGATACGCTGTTGGGCTTCGGTGGTGGTGTGATGCTCGCCGCTACGGTGTTTTCCCTGCTGATTCCGGCCATGGGCGCGGCGCAGGATATCGGGTTCACCAAATGGGGAGCCGGGTTCCTCGCCAGTCTCGGGCTGATGATCGGTGCCAGTGCGCTGTTCGGGCTCGGGCGGGTACTGCCCAAGCCGGCCCTGGACGACGAAACGGTGGGCAGGAAACGGCTTGAGCCGAGAATCCTGCTATTCGTCATCGCCGTGGTGCTGCACAACATTCCGGAAGGGATGGCCGTCGGCGTGGCGGCGGGGGCAGGTTTGGCCGGTGCGGATAGTCTGGCCATGGGGATCGCGCTGCAGGATCTGCCCGAGGGACTGATCATTTCGCTGGTGCTGGTCGGGGCGGGGATGTCGAGGGGCAAGGCCCTGCTGATTGGTGCGGCGTCCGGTCTGGTCGAGCCGGTGTTCGCGGTGATCTGTGCCTGGCTGGTGGGCGTCTCGGTGCTGCTGCTACCGTGGGGTCTGGCGCTGGCCGCAGGCGCGATGCTGTTTGCCGTGACTCACGAGATCATTCCTGAATCCCATCGCAAGGGGCATGAGACCGAGGCCAGCCTGGGGTTGGCGGCGGGTTTCTGTCTGATGATGGTGATGGATACCGCGTTGGTGTGAGTGTCCGGGGCGAGAGGAATCGCTCTCCCGATCAGCTCATTCGCCTTCGTCGAACTTGTTGTTGATCAGTTCAACCAGGGCATTCAGTGCATCGCTGTCCTGATCACCTTCTGTGTGCAGGTGGATAGGGGTGCCCTTGCCGGCAGCCAGCATCATGACAGCCATGATGCTTTTGCCATCGACGAGGCTTTCCGGCGCACGACCGATCTTGATCTGGCAAGGAAAGCGGCCCGCCACGCCCACGAACTTGGCGGCTGCTCGGGCATGGAGCCCGAGCTTGTTGATGATGGTGATTTCGCAGGCAGGCATCGCGGTTTTCCTTAGCTCAGGTCGCGGTGGCGAACCTGAACGTTCTTCAGGATGGGTTTGAGTGCCTCGCCCAGGCGGTTGGCCAGGTAGACCGAGCGGTGGTGGCCACCGGTGCAGCCGATCGCGATGGTGACGTAGGCGCGGTTGCTGGCGGCGAAGCGGGGCAGCCATTTCTTCAGGTAGGTGAATATGTCCTGGTACATCTCTTCCACGTCAGCCTGGGCGGACAGGTATTCGACCACGGGCTGCTCGAGCCCCGAGTAATCGCGAAGTTCCGGCTTCCAATAGGGATTGGGCAGGCAGCGGACGTCGAACACCAGGTCGGCATCTACCGGCATGCCGCGCTTGAACCCGAATGATTCCACCAGAAACGCGGTGCCTGGCTCCGGTTGATTGAGCAGGCGCAGTTTGAGGCTGTCGCGCAGTTGATAGAGGTTGAGATGGGTGGTGTCGATCTTAAGGTCGGCGAGATCGATGATCGGGCCGAGCAGCACGCTCTCATCGGCGATGGCTTCGGCCAGTGAGCGGTTCTCATTGGTCAGCGGATGTCGTCGACGGGTTTCCGAGAATCGCTTGAGCAGCGTCTCCTCATCCGCATCCAGGTACAGCACATCACACTGAATGTGGCGAGCGCGTACTTCGTCCAGTAACTCAGGGAAGCGTTTCAGCTGGCTGGGCAGGTTGCGGGCGTCGATCGAGACGGCAACCAGGGGGTGCAGCAGCTCGGTGTGAAGCAACGAGCGCTCGGCCAGCTCGGGGAGCAAGCCGGCAGGCAGGTTGTCGATGCAGTAGAAACCATTGTCTTCAAGGACGTCGAGGGCGGTGCTTTTACCGGAGCCGGAGCGACCGCTGACAATGATCAAGCGCATGACTCTGTCCCCAGGCTAGCGGCCGTTCTGCACGTCGACGACGACCTGATAGAGGCTCTCGTTGCTCTGCGCCAGGCGCAGGCGCTCACGGACATCAGCGCGATCCAGCATGCTGGCCACCTGACGCAGTAATTCGAGGTGCTCGTCGGTGGCAGCTTCCGGGACCAGAAGAATGAACAGCAGGTCTACCGGAGCGCCATCGATGGCGTCGAAGTCGACCGCCGTAGCCAGCTTCAACACCGCGCTGATCGGTGCCTGGCAACCAGGCAGGCGGCAGTGTGGGATGGCGATGCCATTGCCAAAACCGGTGGAACCGAGTTTTTCACGGGCAATCAGGCTTTCGAAAATGTCTTGCCCATCCAGGTCGGGCAGGTCGCGCGCGATCAGATTGGCAATTTGTTCGAGAACACGTTTTTTACTGCCGCCCGGCACGTTCACGAGGGAACGGCCGGGGGTCAGGATATTTTCAAGTCGGATCATAGGAGGGAGGCGATGTCAGCGAGCCATGGCGCCTTGCTGACGTTCGAGCTGCTTTTCCTTGTGCTTGATCAGTTGTCGATCGAGTTTGTCGGTCAGTAAATCAATGGCTGCGTACATGTCTTCATGCTCGGCGTTGGCGACCACTTCGCCACCGGCGATGTGCAGAGTCGCTTCGATTTTCTGCTTGAGCTTCTCGACCTCCATGATGACTTGTACGTTGGTGATCTTGTCGAAGTGGCGCTCCAATCGACTCAGTTTCTCGTCGATGTAGTCACGCAGGGCGTCGGTCACATCCAGCTGGTGTCCACTGATGTTGACTTGCATACCGCTTTCTCCTTGTTGCCGTGTGTGAGAGGCAGACCATGGGGTCTGCCGCCGGAACACTTTGGCCTGGTCGACGCAGGCAAAAGAACTGTGGCTATCGCTTCGCCGTTGTAGGCAGCGGTGCTGCTGTGGCGATGCGGGCTGAGTCTTTTCTGGCTCTTTCGGTCTTCCGTAGGATGGCGCCTTACATCAATCGTTTGCGCTCGCTGGAGGGCGCTATACCGAGGGATTCACGGTACTTGGCGACGGTGCGGCGGGCCACTTGAATACCCTGTGCTTCCAGTAAACCAGCGATCTTGCTGTCGCTCAACGGCTTTTTTGCATTTTCCGCGGCCACGAGTTTTTTGATGATCGCGCGGATGGCGGTCGACGAGCATTCACCGCCTTCCGAGGTGCTTACGTGGCTGGAGAAGAAGTATTTCAGCTCGTAAATTCCGCGCGGGGTGTGCATGAACTTCTGCGTGGTGACCCGCGAGATCGTCGATTCGTGCATGCCCACCGCTTCGGCGATGTCGTGCAGAACCAGCGGCTTCATCGCTTCGTCGCCGTAATCGAGGAAGCCCCGCTGGTGCTCGACGATCTGCGTGGCGACCTTCATCAGCGTTTCGTTGCGGCTCTGCAGGCTCTTGATGAACCAGCGGGCTTCTTGCAGCTGGTTGCGCATGAAGGTGTTGTCGGCGCTGGAGTCTGCACGACGAACGAAGCCGGCGTACTGCGGATTGACGCGCAGGCGCGGCATGGCTTCCTGGTTCAGTTCCACCAGCCAGCGCTCGTTGTGCTTGCGCACGATGACGTCGGGCACCACGTACTCCGGTTCGCTCGACTCGATCTGCGAACCCGGGCGCGGGTTGAGGCTCTGGATCAGCTCGATCACCTGGCGAAGCTCGTCTTCCTTGAGCTTCATGCGGCGCATCAGCTGGCTGTAGTCACGGCTGCCCAGGAGGTCCAGGTAATCGTTGGCAAGGCGCTGTGCTTCGCTGAGCCACGGGGTCTGTGCCGACAGCTGGCGCAGCTGCAGCAGCAGGCACTCGCGCAGGTCGCGGGCAGCGATGCCGGAGGGTTCGAACTGCTGGATGCGATGCAGTACGGCCTCGACTTCGTCGAGTTCTATGTCCAGTTCCGGGTCGAATGCCTCGACCACTTCTTCGAGCGTTTCTTCCAGGTAGCCCTGCTGGTTGATGCAGTCGATGAGGGTGACGGCGATCAGCCGGTCCTTGTCGGACATGGGTGCAAGATTCAGTTGCCAGAGCAGGTGGCTCTGCAGGCTTTCACCGCTGGAGGTGCGGGTGGTGAAGTCCCACTCGTCGTCGTCATTGCTGGGCAGGCTGCTGGCGCTGGTCTGGTAGACGTCTTCCCAGGCGGTATCCACAGGCAGCTCGTTGGGAATACGCTCGTTCCATTCCCCATCCTCCAGGTTGTCCACGGTCTGCGTGGTTTCCTGGTAGGTGCTTTCCTGATAGGTCTCCTGTTGCTGGCTGGCCGGTGCCGTGCTTTCGGCACCGTCTGCCATGGGGTCCGAATTGTCGAAGTCGTCGCCTTCTTCCTGGCGTTCGAGCATCGGATTGGACTCCAGGGCCTCCTGGATCTCTTGCTGCAGATCCAGGGTGGACAGTTGGAGTAGGCGGATGGCCTGTTGCAGCTGCGGGGTCATCGTCAGCTGCTGGCCCATCTTCAGGACTAGCGATGGTTTCATTGCAGACCTTATTTACCGGCGTCTGTGCGCAATCCACTACAGGGCGCCATGGGCGCCACTAGGAAGCAAATTATATGCCTGACTTTGGGGCTTTTGCCTAGCTCTGCGAACTGCTCCGCGGCGAAAAACCGCGTTTACAGGCGGAACTCGTGCCCCAGATAGACTTCCTTGACCACCTGGTTGGCCAGGATGGCGTTGGAATCACCCTCGGCAATCAGTTGACCGTCGTTGACGATATAGGCCGTTTCGCAGATATCGAGGGTTTCACGCACGTTGTGATCGGTGATCAGCACGCCAATGCCTTTGGCCTTGAGGTGGTGAATGATCTGTTTGATGTCGCCCACGGAGATCGGGTCGACCCCGGCGAACGGCTCGTCGAGCAGAATGAATTTCGGAGCGGTTGCCAGGGCGCGGGCGATTTCCACGCGACGGCGCTCACCACCGGACAGGCTCATGCCCAGGTTGTCCCGGATATGGCTGATGTGGAATTCCTGCAGCAGGTTTTCCAGCTCCTTGTGGCGTGCGGCGCGGTCCAGCTCCTTGCGCGTCTCGAGGATGGCCATGATGTTGTCGGCCACGCTGAGCTTGCGGAAGATCGACGCTTCCTGGGGCAGGTAGCCGATACCGGCGCGGGCGCGGCCGTGCATGGGCTGGTGGCTGACGTCGAGGTCGTCGATCAGTACGCGACCCTGATCGGCCTGTACCAGGCCGACGATCATGTAGAAGCAGGTGGTCTTGCCTGCACCGTTGGGGCCAAGCAGCCCGACGATCTGACCGCTTTCGATACTGAGGCTGACGTCGCGAACAACTTGGCGGCCTTTGTAACTTTTGGCCAGGTGCTGGGCTTTCAGGATGGCCATCGGTTACTGCGCCTGCTGGTCGGCTGGTTTGTTTTTCGGCTGAATCACCATGTCGATGCGCGGACGCGGCATGGTCACGTTGCTACCGGTGGCGCGGCCTGCGTTGACGATCTGGCGCTGGGTGTCATAGACGATTTTCTCGCCTTCGAAGGTATTGCCTTCCTGGATCACCTTGGCCTGATCAATCAGCACGATGCGTTCATTGGCGGCGAAATACTGGATGGTCAGGCCGTAAGCCTTGACGATCTGCTTGTCTGCAGCCGGTTTCTGCTCGTAGTAGGCCGGTTTACCGACTGAGGTAAACACTTCGATGTCGCCCTGGGCATTCTGGGTGATCGTTACCGTGTCACCGGTGATCTTCAGGGTGCCCTGGGTAATGATCACGTCACCCCGATAGACGGCGACGCCTTGCTTGTCATCGAGTTCAGCACTGTCGGCCTGCACGCGAATCGGTTGCTCGCGATCGGTTGGCAACGCCCAAGCGCTGGCGCTTCCGAATGCCGCGCCCAAACTGAGCAGAAGGGGGAGGGTTTTAACGAACCTCATGCTGGCCTCTTACGTTGGACTGCAGGAGCATCCTGCCGTCATTCAAGTACGCTTTCATTCCTTGTGCCGTGGTCACCCCATTGGCCGCGTCGATTCTAACGGCTTGCTGGGTCTGCGCATATTCCTTATCGGGGATTATGGTCAGGCGGCTGGTGGTGAGGATGGTCGGCCGGCCCTTGGCGTCGGTACGTTCCACGCGAACCTTGTCGATCAGCTCCACCTCGGTACCCTGTGGGGCCACTTCGCCCTTGTCGCTGCGGATTTTCCAGGGAAACTCAGTGCCACGGTACAGGTTCATGTTCGGGTCGGTCAGCAGGGTGATGTCGGTCGCCGTGACGTGCTCGATCTTGCTGGCGGTCATTTCGTAGTGCAGCTTGCCGTCGGCCTGATACTGCACGGTCTTGGCATTGTCCACGTAGAAGTCGATCGCGTTCTCGTTGGCGGTCTGCGCCGGGCGATCGGAGAAGCTATTGGGGTTGATGTTCCAGTAGCCGACTGCCGCCAACAACAGGGCGGCAATGACGAACAGAACTGGATTCAGCAGTTTACGCAACATAATGGGCTCTACAGGTAGGCCGCTTGGGCAGCGTCGAGGCTGCCTTGGGCGCGCATGATCAATTCGCAGAACTCACGGGCCGCACCTTCGCCGCCACGGGCCTGGGTGACGCCGTGGGCGTGCTGGCGGACAAAATTGTCTGCGCTGGCGACGGCCATACCGAGGCCGACGCGGCGAATGACAGGCAGGTCTGGCAGGTCGTCCCCGAGGAATGCGACGTTTTCATAGCTTAGGCCGAGTTCGCCAAGAAGCTCGTCGAGTACTACCAATTTATCTTCCCGGCCCTGGTACAGGTGCTGGATGCCGAGGTTCTGGGCGCGACGCTCGACAACCGGGGTGTTGCGACCGCTGATGATCGCGGTGCGTACGCCGGAGGCGATCAGCATCTTGATGCCGTGGCCGTCCAGGGTGTTGAACGTCTTGAACTCGCTGCCGTCGGTGAGGAAATACAGCTTGCCGTCGGTGAGAACCCCGTCGACATCGAAGATGGCCAGTTTGATCGCGCGTGCGCGCTGCAGCAGATCGTTCATCACATCACTCCTGCGCGCAGCAGATCGCCGAGGTTGAAGGCACCGATCGGGTGATCGGCATCGTCGACCACGACGAGGGCGCTTATCTTGTTGTCTTCCATTATTTTCAGGGCCTCGGCCGCGAGCATCTCGGCGCGGGCAGTCTTGCCGTGCGGGGTCATGACTTCATCGATCCTGGCCAGGCGCACGTCAATGCCCTTGTCCAGGGCGCGGCGCAAGTCGCCATCCGTGAAAATCCCGGCCAGGCGGCCATCGTCTTCCAGTACCGCGGTCATGCCCAGGCCTTTCTGGGTCATTTCCAGCAAGGCATCGCGCAGGCTCGTGCCGCGCTTGACCTGGGGCAGGGTGTCGCCGGCGTGCATCACGTTTTCGACCTTGAGCAGCAGGCGCCGGCCCAGGGCGCCGCCCGGGTGGGAAAAGGCGAAATCTTCGGCGGTGAAACCGCGGGCTTCCAGCAGGGCGATGGCCAGGGCGTCACCCAGCACCAGTGAAGCAGTGGTGGAGGAGGTGGGCGCCAGGTTGAGCGGGCAGGCTTCCTTGGCCACCCGGGCGTCCAGGTTGACTTCGGCGGCCTTGGCCAGCGGGGAGTCCGGGTTGCCGGTCATGCTGATCAGGGTGATGCCGAGGCGCTTGATCAGGGGGAGCAGCGTAACGATCTCGGCGGTCGAACCGGAGTTGGACAGGGCCAGCACCACGTCGTCGCGAGTGATCATGCCCATGTCGCCATGGCTGGCTTCCGCCGGGTGAACGAAGAAGGAGGTGGTGCCGGTACTGGCCAGGGTGGCGGCGATCTTGTTGCCGATGTGCCCCGACTTGCCCATGCCGACCACAACGACTCGGCCCTTGCTGGCGAGAATGAGCTCGCAGGCCCGGACGAATTCGCTGTTGATCCGGGACAGCAGTGCCTCGACTGCTTCGAGTTCGAGGCGAATCGTGCGTTGCGCGGACTTGATCAGATCGTTGGACTGACTCATAGCGTCTGAATAGGCATGCCAAGTTAAAAGGCGGCGATTATAACGGGAAAGCCTTTCGTGCTCACCCTTCATCGTGCGCAGAGTGTGATGGGGCGTTTAGAACCACGTCTGTAAACAAATGTTCCATCGTGGGCGGGCATGCTCTGCGATGGTATAGTGCGCGGCTGTTTCGGCCCCTCCAGCAGACTGTAGTGTCCTGAACGCCAGGGGGTACGTCTTCAAGGAAGGCCGTTCGCAAGGAGTCCAGATGAGCGCCGAGAATCAGTACGCGGTCGAGCTGAAAAACTTGAGCTTTCAGCGTGGCGACCGAGACATTTTCAAGAATGTCGACATAAGCATTCCGCGCGGCAAGGTCACGGGCATCATGGGGCCTTCCGGTTGCGGAAAGACCACGCTGCTGCGTCTGATCGGTGCTGAGCTGCGCCCCAGTCAGGGTGAGGTGTGGGTCAACGGCGTCAACCTGCCTACCCTGTCGCGCAGTGAGTTGTTCGACATGCGCAAGCAGATGGGCGTGCTGTTCCAGAGCGGTGCATTGTTCACCGACCTCGATGTGTTCGAGAACGTGGCATTCCCACTGCGGGTGCACACCCAGCTTCCCGAAGAAATGATTCGTGACATTGTGCTGATGAAGCTGCAGGCCGTCGGGCTTCGTGGTGCCGTCGAGCTCATGCCGGACGAGCTGTCCGGTGGCATGAAACGCCGGGTTGCGCTGGCCCGTGCCATCGCGCTGGATCCGCAGATCCTCATCTACGATGAGCCTTTCGTAGGGCAGGACCCGATCGCCATGGGTGTTCTGGTTCGACTGATTCGCCTGCTCACCGATGCGCTGGGTATCACCAGTATCGTCGTGTCCCACGACCTGGCCGAGACGGCCAGCATTGCCGACTACATTTATGTAGTGGGCGATACCCAGGTGCTGGGGCAGGGGACGCCGGCTGAACTGATGGAATCCGATAACCCGCGTGTGCGCCAATTCATGAAAGGCACTCCGGACGGCCCGGTACCTTTCCACTTCCCCGCGGAAAGCTTCCGCGATGACCTTCTGGGAGGGCGCTGATGCGCAGGACATCTCCGCTCGAACGGATCCGTCTGTTCGGCCGTGCCGGTATTGATGTAGTCGCCACCCTGGGGCGCTCGACGCTGTTCCTGCTGGGCGCACTGTTCGGTCGCGGCACCTCGGGCAACCCGCTGCAGTTGCTGATCAAGCAGCTGTACTCGGTGGGCGTCATGTCCCTGGCGATCATCGTCGTTTCTGGCGTCTTCATCGGCATGGTGCTGTCGCTGCAGGGGTTCAGCATCCTGGCCAAATACGGCTCGGAGCAGGCGGTCGGCCAGATGGTGGCCCTGACGCTGTTGCGTGAGCTCGGGCCTGTGGTTACTGCCTTGTTGTTCGCCGGGCGCGCCGGTTCGGCCCTGACGGCTGAAATCGGCAACATGAAATCCACCGAGCAACTGTCCAGTCTGGCGATGATCGGCGTCGACCCGCTCAAGCACATCATCGCTCCGCGCCTGTGGGCCGGCTTCATTTCCATGCCGCTGCTGGCGATGATCTTCAGCGTTGTTGGCATCTGGGGCGGTGCGATGGTCGCCGTCGACTGGCTGGGCGTATACGAAGGCTCGTTCTGGGCCACTATGCAAAGCAGTGTTTCGTTCCGCGAAGACGTTCTCAACGGGGTAATCAAAAGCCTGGTCTTCGCCTTTGTCGTCACCTGGATCGCCGTGTTCCAGGGCTATGACTGTGAGCCGACTTCGGAAGGGATCAGCCGCGCAACCACTAGAACAGTGGTTTACGCCTCGCTGGCCGTGCTGGGGCTGGACTTTATTCTGACCGCTTTGATGTTTGGAGACTTCTGATGCAAAACCGCACACTGGAAATTGGTGTCGGCCTGTTCCTGCTGGCCGGTCTGTTGGCGGCGCTGCTGCTGGCGCTGCGTGTCAGTGGTCTGGCCGTGGGTAGCAGCGCAGATACCTACAAGGTGTACGCGCACTTTGACAATATTGCCGGTCTAACCGTTCGTTCCAAGGTGACAATGGCCGGTGTGACCATCGGCAAGGTCACCGCGATCGATCTGGATCGCGACAGCTACACCGGGCGCGTGACCATCCTGCTGGATGACGAGGTCAACAACCTGCCGCTCGATTCGACGGCATCGATCCTCACCGCCGGTCTGCTGGGGGAAAAGTACATCGGTATCAGCGTGGGCGGCGATGAAGAGTTGCTCAAGGAAGGCAGCACCATCCATGACACCCAGTCGTCGCTGGTGCTCGAAGACCTGATTGGCAAGTTTCTGCTCAATTCGGTCAACAAAGACCAAGCCAATTGAGGACGTTGGACATGATCAAGACTATGCGTAATGGCCTGCTTGTTCTGCTGGCCGCTCTGCCAATGCTCGCCGTGGCAGCCCCTGCCGCCCACGAAGTGGTGCAGGAAACCACCGATACCCTGCTGGCCGACCTGAAAGCCAACAAGGAGCAGTACCGCAAGGATCCGTCGGCGTTCTATGCCTCGCTGGACCGCATCCTCGGTCCGGTGGTGGACGTCGATGGCATTTCCCGCGGCGTGATGACCGTGCGCTATGCGCGCCAGGCGTCCCCTGAGCAGATGGCGCGCTTCCAGGAGAACTTCAAGCGCAGCCTGATGCAGTTCTACGGAAACGCCCTGCTGGAATACAACAACCAGGATATCCGCGTGTTGCCGGTCAGCGGCAAGCAGAATCCCGAGCGCACCTCCGTGAACATGGAAATCAAGGACGGCAACGGTACGGTCTACCCGCTTTCCTACACCATGGTCAGTCAGGGCGACGCCTGGAAGATGCGTAACGTGGTGATCAACGGCATCAACGTCGGCAAACTGTTCCGCGACCAGTTCGCCCAGTCCATGCAGAACAATGGCAACGACCTGGATAAAGTCATCGACACCTGGGCCGACACGGTGGCCCGGGCTCGCCAGGCCAGGGGCGAGCAGTGAGTCGCGTCGGTTTCGTCGAACAGTCCCCCGGGGTCTTTCAGCTCAGCGGTGTGCTGGACTACCTCAGTGGGCCGGCCCTGCGTGAGCAGGGGGCGAGACTGATTGCCGCCAGTACGGCCAGCACCTGTGTGGTGGACTGCGGGGCGGTGGAGAAATCCAGCAGCGTCGGATTGTCCCTGCTGCTGGCTTTCACGCGTGACGCACAGCGCGCGAGCAAGACGTTGAGCGTGCGGGCGCTGCCCAATGACATGCGTGAAATCGCCCGTGTATCCGGCTTGCTCGATATCCTGCCGCAGGCCGATTGAGCCGCTGGACATGGCATTGATCGGCGCGGCCGTATCCGGGGTTCGCAGGCGAGGGGCTTTTTTGTATCATGCTCGGCCCGCGAGCCTCGGCTCTGCTGTCGTTAATGAATGCGCCCATCGAGGTTGAGCATGCAGGCCTTAGAAGTGAAAAGCCTCCTGGAGGCTAAACTGCCGGATACCGTAGTGGAAGTGGAAGGCGAAGGCTGTAACTTCCAGCTGAACCTGATTAGTGATGAGTTGGCCGCCCTGAGCCCGGTCAAGCGTCAGCAGCAGATCTATGCTCACCTCAACGCCTGGATCGCCGATGGCAGCATCCACGCCGTGAGCATGAAATTCTTCAGCCGTGCCGACTGGGCCGCGCGCTCCTAAACCGAGAGAGTCATGGACAAACTGATTATTACCGGCGGTGTGCGCCTCGATGGCGAAATCCGCATTTCCGGGGCAAAGAACTCTGCGCTGCCGATTCTGGCTGCCACCTTGCTGGGTGACGCACCGATCACCATTTGCAACCTGCCGCACCTGCACGACATCACCACTATGATCGAGCTGTTCGGTCGTATGGGCATCGAGCCGATCATCGACGAGAAGCTCAGCGTGGAAGTCGATGCGCGGGCGATCAAGACCCTCGTCGCGCCTTACGAGCTGGTCAAGACCATGCGCGCCTCGATCCTGGTGCTGGGGCCGATGGTTGCCCGCTTTGGCGAGGCCGAAGTGGCGCTGCCTGGCGGTTGCGCCATTGGTTCGCGTCCGGTCGACCTTCACATTCGTGGCCTCGAGGCCATGGGCGCGATCATCGACGTCGAAGGTGGCTACATCAAGGCCAGGGCGCCTGAGGGCGGCCTGCGCGGTGCGCACTTCTTCTTCGATACCGTCAGCGTGACCGGTACCGAGAACATCATGATGGCCGCGACCCTGGCCAAGGGCCGCAGCGTGCTGGAAAACGCCGCGCGCGAACCGGAAGTGGTCGACCTAGCCAACTGCCTGATCGCCATGGGCGCCAAGATCGAAGGCGCCGGTACCGACACCATCGTCATCGAAGGCGTCGAGCGCCTGGGCGGCGCGCGCTTCAGCGTCATGCCTGACCGTATCGAAACCGGTACCTACCTGGTGGCCGCTGCCGCCACCGGTGGTCGCGTCAAGCTGAAAGACACCGATCCCACCACCCTGGAAGCCGTGCTGTCCAAGCTGCAGGAAGCCGGTGCGGAAATCACCTGCGGCAACGACTGGATCGAGCTGGACATGAAAGGCAAGCGGCCAAAAGCCGTGAACCTGCGTACCGCGCCGTATCCGGCCTTCCCGACCGACATGCAGGCACAATTCGTTGCTCTGAACGCCATCGCCGAAGGCACGGGCACCGTGATCGAGACGGTCTTCGAAAACCGCTTCATGCACGTCTATGAAATGTCGCGCATGGGCGCGCAGATCCTGGTCGAAGGCAATACCGCGATCGTCACCGGCGTCGACAAGCTCAAGGGCGCTCCGGTCATGGCGACCGACCTGCGGGCTTCGGCCAGTCTGGTGCTGGCGGCTCTGGTTGCAGATGGCGACACGCTGATCGACCGGATCTACCACATCGACCGTGGTTACGAGTGCATCGAGGAAAAACTGCAGTTGCTGGGTGCCAAGATCCGCCGCGTTCCGGGCTGATCACTCGCGCTCCGCGCCATTACCGGTCCGTGCATGTTCCCATGCGCGAACCGGTAATGGCCGACTGACCTGAACCATTTGCTTGTCTGGGCCGCATTGGGCCAGCTTCGCCAGGTTTCAAAGGATATCTGCTCCATGCTCACCATTGCGCTGTCCAAGGGCCGCATCCTCGATGACACCCTGCCACTGCTCGCTGCAGCCGGTATTGTGCCGACCGAGAATCCGGATAAGAGCCGCAAGCTGATCATCCCGACTACCCAGGATGATGTGCGCCTGCTGATCGTGCGCGCCACCGATGTGCCGACCTACGTCGAGCATGGTGCCGCGGACCTCGGCGTGGCGGGCAAGGATGTGCTGTTGGAATACGGTGGCCAGGGCCTCTATGAGCCGCTGGACCTGCGTATCGCCAAGTGCAAACTGATGACCGCCGGTGCGGTAGGTGCGCCCGAGCCCACGGGCCGTCTGCGGGTCGCCACCAAGTTCGTCAACGTGGCCAAGCGTTACTACGCCGAGCAGGGCCGTCAGGTCGACGTGATCAAACTGTATGGCTCCATGGAACTGGCTCCGCTGGTTGGCCTGGCCGACAAGATCATCGACGTGGTCGATACCGGCAACACCCTGCGGGCCAACGGTCTTGAGGCCCAGGAACTGATCGCCACGATCAGCTCGCGCCTGATCGTCAACAAAGCGTCGATGAAAATGCAGCACGGCCGCATTCAGGCCCTGATCGATACCCTCCGCGAAGCAGTCGAGTCGCGACATCCACACTGATTCCCCCTGTGCGGCCGCATGCCGCACGCGCCTATCCGTGTCATAGCCAAATTTCTCAGGTGCCCGCACGGTCGGCTTGCTAATCTAGCGGCGCCTGAGAACCCACATGCGGAGCCGCTCTGCTGCGTTGAACAGGCTCTGCATCCCCATTTACATCAGTAGACACCGCTTCCTTGCCTGTTTCCGTCTCGCCGTTCGCGAGGCTGTAGGCAGGCGCTGAGAACACGCCATTCAGATGAGGCTTTTGCTATGACCGCTCCCGTTTCCATCCGCCGACTTAACGCCGCTGATCAGGATTTCGCCGGTCATCTGGGTCATCTGCTGAGCTGGGAAAGCGTGTCGGACGATGGCGTCAACCAGCGTGTTCTGGAAATCATTGACGCCGTGCGTCGCCGCGGTGATGCGGCGCTGGTCGAGTACACCCAGCGTTTCGATGGCCTTGCGGTCGGCTCCATGGCCGACTTGATCCTGCCGCGCGAGCGCCTGGAACTGGCCCTGACCCGTATCAGCGATGCCCAGCGTGACGCCCTGACCGTTGCTGCCGAGCGTGTACGCAGCTACCACGAGAAACAGAAACAGGATTCCTGGACCTACACCGAGGCCGACGGCACGGTGCTGGGTCAGAAAGTCACGCCGCTGGACCGTGCCGGGCTGTATGTCCCGGGCGGCAAGGCCTCCTATCCGTCCTCGGTGCTGATGAACGCCATCCCGGCCAAGGTTGCCGGCGTGCCGGAGGTGGTGATGGTGGTGCCAACGCCGCGGGGTGAGATCAACGAGATCGTCTTGGCGGCTGCCTGCATCGCCGGGGTCGATCGCGTCTTCACCATCGGTGGCGCACAGGCCGTGGCTGCCTTGGCCTATGGCACCGAGAGCGTACCGCCGGTGGACAAGATCGTCGGCCCGGGCAACATCTATGTCGCCACGGCCAAGCGCCATGTGTTTGGCAAGGTCGGCATTGACATGATCGCCGGTCCTTCGGAAATCCTCGTGGTGTGTGACGGCCAGACCGACCCGGACTGGATCGCCATGGACCTGTTCTCCCAGGCGGAGCACGACGAAGACGCCCAGTCGATCCTGGTCAGTCCGGACGCCGCATTCCTCGACAAGGTTGCCGAGAGCATCGCCAGGCTGCTGCCGACCATGGAGCGTGCGGAAATCATCCGTACTTCCCTCGAAGCGCGTGGTGCCTTGATCCAGGTGGCCGATATGGCCCAGGCCATCGAAGTGGCCAACCGTATTGCGCCTGAACACCTGGAATTGTCGGTGGCCGAGCCAGAGCAATGGCTGCCGGAGATTCGCCATGCCGGTGCGATCTTCATGGGGCGTTACACCGCTGAAGCCTTGGGTGACTACTGCGCGGGCCCGAATCACGTACTGCCTACCTCCGGTACGGCGCGTTTCTCCTCGCCGCTGGGCGTGTATGACTTCCAGAAGCGCTCGTCGATCATCCACTGCTCGGCTGAAGGTGCTTCCGAGCTGGGCAAGAGTGCCTCGGTACTTGCCCGGGGTGAGTCGCTGACGGCCCACGCCCGCAGCGCCGAGTACCGGATCAAACCCTGAGGAGCGAGTTCGCTCCCGACCGATTGATGGGCTGAGCGACGCGACGCCCACCACCACGCAACGAATTCGAGGAGAGAAGGGCAGATGAGCAAATTCTGGAGCCCCTTCGTCAAAGACCTGGTGCCTTACGTACCGGGTGAGCAGCCGAAACTGGCCAAGCTGGTCAAGCTCAATACCAACGAGAACCCCTATGGCCCGTCGTCGAAAGCGATTGCGGCGATGCAGGCGGAGCTCAACGACAACCTGCGCCTGTACCCGGACCCGAACGGGGATCGCCTGAAGCAGACGGTTGCCGACTATTACGGGGTGACCACCACCCATGTCTTCGTGGGCAATGGTTCCGACGAAGTACTGGCCCATGCCTTCCATGGGTTGTTCCAGCACGGCAAGCCGCTGCTGTTCCCCGATGTCAGCTACAGCTTCTACCCGGTCTATTGCGGGTTGTATGGCATCGACTTCGAAATGATCGAGCTGGATGAGCAGTTCCAGATTCAGGTCGACGATTACGCGCGCCCCAACGGCGGCATCATCTTCCCCAATCCGAATGCTCCGACAGGCTGCCTTCTGGCGCTGGAGGCCATCGAGCGTCTGCTGCAGGCCAACCCGGACAGTGTGGTGCTGGTCGATGAGGCCTACATCGACTTTGGTGGCGAAACGGCCATCAGCCTCGTGGACAAGTATCCGAACCTGCTGGTCAGCCAGACCTTGTCCAAGTCGCGTTCCCTGGCCGGGCTGCGGGTTGGTTTTGCGGTGGGGCATCCAGACCTGATCGAGGCGCTGGAGCGGGTCAAGAACAGCTTCAACTCTTACCCGCTGGACCGCATGGCAATTGCCGGCGCGGCGGCGGCATTCGAAGACGAGGCCTATTTCCAGCAAACCTGCCAGACGGTGATCAACAGCCGCGAAACCGTCGTGGCCGGTTTGCAGGCGCTGGGGTTTGAGGTGTTGCCGTCGGCTGCGAACTTCGTCTTCGCCCGTCACCCGCAGCATGACGCTGCCGGCCTGGCGGCCCATCTGCGCGAGCAGGGGGTGATCGTGCGTCACTTCAAGCAAGCGCGTATCGCCCAGTTCCTGCGTATCACCATTGGTGCGCCGGAGCAGAATCAGGCCCTGCTGGACGGGTTGCGCGACATCTGAGGTCGGTATGGCACACAAAAAAGCCGGAGATAGTCTCCGGCTTTTTTGTGTGCGGTCGGGCGCGTTACTCGTGGTGGGGCTGGCCCAGGAACGTCAGAGAGCTGAACAGGCTGCGGGACTCTATGTTCTTGTCATCCTTGACCGGGACGCTGGCCTGGGCAGCAATGATGTTGAGCCCTTCGTTGCGCACGATCACGTCCGCACGGCCATCGGCATCGGTGGTTGCGCTGATCTGGTGGGGCGCGCTGCGGTAGTCGCCGATCAGCTTGATGCCGGCAGCGGGTTTGCCGTCTACCAGTACGCGCACGGGCAGCGGCTTGCCCGGGCCTACGCTGAGCGGATCGACCTCCGGTCGGATGATCATTTTCAGGTGCGAGAGAGCTGGCAGCTCCACGCCTTCCTGGTAGATCGCCAGGCTGTACTTGAGCGCGTGCAGAGATTGAGTCGAGTTGGAAACCTGGGTACGGCCCTGATTGATCCACTTCTTGTCCGGCGTTTGCGACCAGGTACCGTTGTCCAGCGCAACGCCGACGATGGCGGGCGCCTTGAGCGGCTTCAGGCGGGCGTGGTCGGTCAGGCGCTCCACCGTGACCGGGACCATCTTGCCGGCGCGGTCGTAGGCCCAAGCGCCACTGATTTTCTCCGGTTTGAAGGCATCGTCCTCGGCACCGTGGCCGTAGACGATTTCGATGTTGCCCCGTCGCTGCTCGGTCCAGAGCCCGTGGGCCCCGGCATCGGCGATGAACAGGGCGGCAGCGATAAAGGCGAGACTTCTTTTCATGGTCGTTCCTTGGTTACAGATCGATGGACAGGCTGAGGCTGAGGTTGCGAGGGTCGCCCGGCAGTACCCACACGCTGTTGAAGGCGCGCTCGTAATACTTGCGGTCGAAGGCGTTGTTGAGGTTCAGGCCCACGCGAACGGTATCGCTGGCCTGGTAGTGGGCCAGCAGGTCGACGGTGGTGTAGGAGGGCAGTTCGAAGTTGCTACCGGCCTGGCCCGAGCGGTCCCCGACATAATTGAGGGCGGCGCCGACATCGGAGCCGCGCAGCCAGCCATTTTGGAATTCATACACGCCCAGCAGACTACCGCTGTGTTCGGGGATGCCCAGCAGGCGGCTGCCTTCGGGCAGGGTATTGTCCTCGGTCACCTCGGCGTCGATGTAGGCGTAGGCGCCGATCACCCGCAGGGCATCCGTCAGTTGCCCGCTGAATTGCAGGTCCAGGCCCTGACTGCGCGCCTTGCCGGCGGCGATGCTGTCGCCGGGGCTGCTTGGATCGGCGGTCAGCACGTTTTCCTTTTCGATGTGGAACAGGGCGATGGTGGCGCCCAGTCGACTGTCGAAGAGGTCCAGTTTCAAGCCGGTTTCATAGCCCAGGCCTTTCTCCGGTTTGAACACGTTGCCCTGGCTGCCGATGCCGTTGGGTTTGAACGAGGTCGAGGCGTTGGCAAACACCCCCACGGCCGGTGTCAGCTGATACAGCAGGCCGGCCCGGGGTGTTGCGACGTCCTTTTCCTGCTCGTTGCTCACCCGGCTGGTGCGGTTCAGGGCGGTCTGTTCGAAACGTTCGAGGCGCACGCCCAGCAGGCCGCTCAGGCGGTCGGTGAAGGTGATCTGGTCCTGCAGGTTGAGGGCTTGGCTCTCGACCTGCTCGTGGAAGTCGTTGGGGTTGATGATGGCTGGCTTGGGCTGCCCGTGGACCGGGTTATAGATGTCTACGCCGTATCCCAGTGTCGTCGCGCTCTGAGGGTACTTCTGGCTATTGCGGTAGTTTTCGTATTCCAGGCCGATGAGCAACTGGTGCTGCCAGCCGGCAGCGTCGACGCTACCGTGCAGCTCCGCCTGGGTGATGCTGTCGTTCCACTCGAAGTTCCGGTGCCGGTAGAAACGAGTGACGCTGTCGCCGACCAGGCGCGAGGTTTCCGAACTGTAGCCGTGGAGATTGCCCTGGGAGTAATGGTTGGCCAGGCGCAGCTTCCAGTCGTCATTCAGATAGTGCTCCAGGGTGAGCTGGATCATCTGGTTGTTATTGTGGATTTCCCCGTCGTTGGGCTCGCCCAGGAAGGTGGAGCGCTTCACTGCGCCGACCTGGTTGTTGGGGGCGGGGATGCCACGATCGAACACCGATTCGGTGCGGGAAAACTCGCTTTCCAGCAGCAGGTGGGTGTCCGGGCTGATCTGCCAGCTGAACGCCGGGCTGACGATCTGCCGCGAATTGCCGACGTGATCGCGGAAGCTCTGGTTGTCTTCCAGCGCCAGGTTGACCCGGGAAAGCAGGCTGCCGTCTTCGTTCAGCGGCGTGTTGACGTCCAGGCTGGTGCGGTAGCGGTCCCAACTGCCGGCACTGGCGTTGAGTCGGGTGAACGCTTCGGCTTGGGGTTTCTTGGTGACGATGTTGACCATGCCGCCTGGGTCGCCACGACCGTAGAGGCTCGCGGCTGGCCCCTTGAGCACTTCGATGCGCTCGATGCCCGATGCGTCTGGGCTGCTGTAGCTGCCGCGGTTGATGGCAAAGCCGTTCTTGTACAGCTCGCCGGTGGTGAAGCCGCGCACGCTGTAGTTGAGGAAGGTCAGGCCGCCGAAATTGTTTTGCCGTGATACGCCACCGGCGAAATCCAGGGCGCGGTCAATGCGCGTGGTATTGAGGTCTTCGAAAACCTGGGCCGGCACCACGCTGATGGTCTGGGGAATCTCCTCCAGCGCGGTATCGGTTCGGGTCGCGCTGCTCGAGCGGGTGGCGCGATACCCCTGAACCGGGCCGTCGGCTCGCTCCTGATCTGCCGAGATTACGCTGTCATCCAGCACGATGGCATCGGGGTGTTCCGTAGCGGCAGCGCTGTTCGATACAAGCAGGCCGGCAATGAGGGCGTAGGCAGGGCGCAAGATGACGCATCCTTCTCGTTAATAAATGTAATAACATTACATTTGATTCGAGAAAAATTATCAACTCGTTTGAGTGGCGTTTTTTTAGTTGCCGTTTGCGGGTGGGCGGATGCCTATCTCGGCGGTCAGCGTCATGGACTTGCCATTGCGCATGACCTCGATGCGGATCTTGTCGCCGGGCTTGGCGCGGGCCACCTGGTTCATCGAGCGGCGGCCATCGCTGGCGGCCTCGCCATCGATGTTGAGGATCAGGTCGCCCGGTTGCAGACCGGCTTTCTGCGCAGGGCCGTCGCGGTAGATACCGGCGACGACGATGCCAGGGCGGCCTTCCAGGCCAAAGGATTCCGCCAGCTCTGGTGTCAGCGGCTGAACCTCGACGCCCAGATAGCCGCGGATCACCTGGCCGTGCTCGATGATCGCCTGCATCACTTCCAGGGCCAGTTTGACCGGAATGGCGAAGCCGATGCCTTGCGAACCGCCGGACTTGGAGAAGATGGCGGTATTGATGCCGACCAGGTTGCCGTAGGCATCGACCAGTGCGCCGCCGGAGTTGCCGGGGTTGATCGCCGCGTCGGTCTGGATGAAGTCTTCGTAGGTGTTGAGCCCCAACTGGTTGCGCCCGGTAGCGCTGATGATGCCCATGGTCACGGTCTGGCCGACCCCGAACGGGTTGCCGATCGCCAGGGTCACGTCACCGATGCGGATGTTGTCGGAGCGCCCCAGAGTAATGGACGGCAGGTTTTCCAGATCGATCTTGAGTACGGCGAGGTCGGTTTCCGGGTCGCTGCCGATGACGCGGGCGAGGGTTTCCCGACCGTCCTTCATCGCCACCACGATCTGGTCCGCGCCGGTGGTCACGTGGTTGTTGGTCAGCAGGTAGCCTTCCGGGCTCATGATCACGGCGGAGCCGAGGCTGGACTCCATGCGCCGCTGTTTCGGCAGGTTGTCGCCGAAGAAACGCCGGAACTGTGGGTCTTCGAACAGCGGGTGATTGGGTTTGTTGATGAACTTGGTGGTGTAGAGGTTGGCCACGGCTGGCGAAGCGGTGCTCACGGCGTCGGCGTAGGAGGCCGGCCCTTCCTGCATGCGGCTATAGATCGGGACCTGGCGCACCTGCACGTCCTGGTTCGGCAGGCCGACCCACTGCGGGTAATACTGCATGATCAGCAATGCCAGCAGCACACCGACCAGCAGGGGCCAACCGAGAAAGCGCAGGGCCTTGAGCATCAACGAAATCCTGAGGGTTGCGGGGGCGAAAGGCGCCCCTTAAGGTGGCGCCATTATAGAGGGCCGTTCGGCAATAAAGCAGCGGCTTGCAACAGCTCGTGAGGAATCTTTATGGCCATTTCCCTGACCACATTGGTGGATGAGGCAGACCGGTTTCTGAACGCTGCCCGGATCAGCGACTATTGTCCGAATGGCCTGCAGGTCGAGGGGCGTCCTCAGGTGCGGCGGATCGTAAGCGGGGTGACGGCCAGCCAGGCGCTGATCGACGCCGCCGTCGAGGCGGACGCCGATGTGCTGCTGGTGCATCACGGTTATTTCTGGAAGGGCGAGAACCCTTGCATCACCGGGATGAAACAACGTCGCCTGAAAACCCTGCTGGCCAACGATATCAGCCTGCTGGCGTACCACCTGCCGCTCGACGTGCACCCAGAGGTGGGTAACAACGTGCAACTGGCGCGGCAGCTCGACATCACCGTGGAAGGCCCATTGGAGCCGGAAAACCCGCGTACCGTGGGGCTGGTCGGCTCGCTCGCCGAGCCCCTGAGCGCCCGTGACTTCGCCCGTCGCGTGCAGGACGTACTGGGGCGGGAGCCGTTGTTGATAGAGGGCCCCGAGATGATTCGTCGCGTCGGCTGGTGCACCGGGGGTGGCCAGGGCTACATCGACCAGGCCATTGCGGCTGGTGTGGACCTGTACCTGACTGGCGAGGCCTCGGAGCAGACCTTCCACAGTGCGCAGGAAAACGGCATCAGTTTCATCGCCGCCGGTCACCACGCCACCGAGCGTTATGGCGTCCAGGCGCTGGGCGACTATCTGGCCCGCCGGTTCGCCATCGAGCACCTGTTCATCGACTGTCCCAACCCCATCTGAGCGCCCTGTACGGCGGGTATAAACCTAGACCTTTTCGATCTAAGCAGCGCCCTGAATAGAAGAGGGTGCTGTGCTAGAGTGCGCGCTCGTCCACGGCCCGCCGGCCCAATAACACAGCAATCCGTGAGTAGCCATGCTCGATAAATTGACGCACCTGAAGCAGCTGGAGGCGGAAAGTATCCACATCATTCGTGAAGTGGCCGCCGAATTCGACAATCCGGTAATGCTCTATTCCATCGGTAAAGACTCTGCCGTCATGCTGCACCTCGCACGCAAGGCGTTCTTTCCCGGCAAACTGCCGTTCCCGGTGATGCATGTCGACACCCGCTGGAAATTTCAGGAGATGTATTCCTTTCGCGACAAGATGGTCGCTGAAATGGGCCTGGACCTGATCACTCACGTCAATCCGGATGGCGTTGCCCAGAACATCAACCCCTTCACCCACGGCAGTGCCAAGCACACCGACATCATGAAGACCGAGGGATTGAAGCAGGCGCTGGACAAGTACGGTTTCGATGCTGCCTTCGGTGGCGCGCGCCGCGACGAGGAAAAGTCCCGCGCCAAGGAGCGCGTCTACTCCTTCCGCGACAGCAAGCACCGCTGGGACCCGAAGAACCAGCGTCCCGAGCTGTGGAACGTGTACAACGGCAAGGTCAAGAAGGGCGAGTCGATCCGCGTGTTCCCGCTCTCCAACTGGACCGAGCTGGACATCTGGCAGTACATCTACCTGGAGCAGATCCCGATCGTGCCGCTGTATTTTGCGGCCGAGCGTGAAGTGATCGAGAAGAACGGCACGTTGATCATGATCGACGATGACCGCATCCTCGAACACCTGTCCGACGAAGAAAAAGCCCGCATCACCAAGAAAATGGTGCGCTTCCGTACCCTGGGCTGCTACCCGCTGACTGGCGCGGTGGAGTCCGAGGCGACCAGCCTGACCGACATCATTCAGGAAATGCTCCTGACTCGAACGTCCGAGCGTCAGGGCCGCGTGATCGATCACGACGGCGCAGGTTCGATGGAAGAGAAAAAACGTCAGGGCTATTTCTAAGGATCGCGCACCATGAGTCATCAGTCTGATTTGATCAGCGAGGACATCCTCGCGTACCTCGCCCAGCATGAACGCAAGGAACTGCTGCGCTTCCTGACCTGCGGCAACGTCGACGACGGCAAGAGCACCCTGATCGGGCGCCTGCTGCACGATTCCAAGATGATCTACGAGGACCACCTCGAAGCCATCAGTCGCGACTCGAAGAAAGTCGGCACCACCGGTGACGACATCGACCTGGCACTGCTGGTCGACGGCCTGCAGGCCGAGCGCGAGCAGGGCATCACCATCGATGTGGCCTACCGCTATTTCTCCACGGCCAAGCGCAAGTTCATCATCGCCGACACCCCCGGCCATGAGCAGTACACGCGCAACATGGCCACCGGCGCCTCGACCTGCGACCTGGCGATCATCCTGATCGACGCGCGCTATGGCGTGCAGACCCAGACCAAGCGCCACAGCTTCATTGCCTCGCTGTTGGGCATCAAGCACATCGTCGTCGCCGTCAATAAGATGGACCTGAAGGGCTTCGACCAGGGTGTATTCGAGCAGATCAAGGCCGATTACCTGAAGTTCGCCGAAGGCATCCAGCTCAAGCCGACCTCGCTGCATTTCGTGCCCATGTCCGCGCTCAAGGGCGACAACGTGGTCAACAAGAGCGAGCTGTCGCCGTGGTACGACGGCCAGTCGCTGATGGAAATCCTCGAAACCGTGGAAGTGTCGGGCGACCGTAACTTCGACGACATGCGTTTCCCGGTGCAGTACGTCAACCGCCCGAACCTGAACTTCCGCGGTTTCGCCGGCACCCTGGCCAGCGGCATCGTACGCAAGGGTGATGAAGTCGTGGCCCTGCCGTCCGGCAAGGGCAGTCGCGTCAAGTCGATCGTGACCTATGAAGGTGAGCTGGAGCAGGCCGGCCCTGGCCAGGCCATCACCCTGACCCTGGAAGACGAGATCGACGTATCGCGCGGCGACATGCTGGTGCATGGCGACAACCGTCCGCAGGTCGTCGACAGCTTCAACGCCATGCTGGTGTGGATGGCCGAAGAGCCGATGCTGCCCGGCAAGAAATATGACATCAAACGCGCCACCAGCTACGTGCCGGGTTCCATTGCCAGCATCGCGCACCGGATTGATGTGAATACCCTGGAGCAGGGTGCTGCGAGCAGCTTGCAACTGAACGAGATCGGCCAGGTCAGGATTGCCCTGGACACGCCGATTGCGCTCGACGGCTATGCCTACAACCGCACCACCGGTGCGTTCATCGTCATCGATCGCCTGACCAATGGCACGGTAGGGGCGGGCATGATCATCGCCGAGCCTGTCGGCGCCCAGGGTACTGGCGGTGTGCACGGCAAGTTCGCCCACGTTTCCACCGAAGAGCGCGCCGCGCGCTTCGGTCAGAAGCCGGCCACCGTGCTGTTCAGCGGCCTGTCGGGCGCTGGCAAGAGCACCCTGGCGTATGCCGTGGAACGCAAGCTCTTCGACATGGGGCGTGCGGTGTACGTGCTCGATGGCCAGAACCTGCGCCACGACCTCAACAAGGGCCTGCCGCAGGACCGTGCCGGGCGTACCGAGAACTGGCGTCGTGCCGCCCATGTGGCGCGTCAGTTCAACGAAGCCGGTCTGCTGACCCTGGCGGCGTTCGTTGCGCCGGATGCGGAAGGTCGGGAGCAGGCCAAGGCGCTGATTGGGGCCGAGCGCCTGGTTACCGTCTATGTGCAGGCGTCTCCGCAGGTTTGCGCCGAGCGTGATCCGCAGGGCCTGTACGCTGCCGCCGGGGACAATATCCCGGGCGACTCCTTCCCCTACGATGTGCCGCTGAATGCCGATCTGGTGATCGACACGCAGACGGTAAGCGTGGATGAGGGCGTCAGGCTGGTGCTGGATACCTTGCGCGAGCGCGGCGCGATCTGAGTCGCGTCACCGGCCAATAAAAAGCCCCGCATCGTGCGGGGCTTTTTATTGGGGTATCTGGTCTGGTTGGTAGTGCTCTCCAGACCCTGCGCGCTGTATTCGATCAGGGCTGGCTGCGTGCCCGGCCCTGATGGAAGGCGGCGTTACGGACGCCCTTTGAGGCCGTAGGTCTCGTCGAGCATTCCCGGGACATCGGCGCTTTTAGGTGCGTAGTCCTTGGGCATTTCGTTGTTGCGCGGCGGCGTCAGGCGGTCGCGCTTTTCACGCTTGTCGCTGCTTTCGTCCGTGTGCAGGGCGGCGAGCAGGCGCTGGCGAGTCAGTTCATCGAGTGCCAGGCGGTTGGCACCGTCGGACAGATGTTCCTGTACGTCCTGGTAGCTCTGGGTGAGCTTTTTGACCAGGTTGGCGGTGGTGTTGAAGTGGGTTACCACCTCGCTCTGGTACGCCTCGAAGCGCTCCTGCATTTCGTCCAGCTGGCGCTGCGTGCGGCCTGGGGCAGCATTGGGCGCGAGACGGGCAATCAGGAAACCGATGGCGATGCCGGCTACCAGGGTGAGGGCTGGTAGCAGCCAGGCTGTGAGCGTCTGTTCCACGAGTCCTTCCTCTCTAAACGGCTTTGCTTTACGTTAACGGCTCGAACCTGCGCTGTATACCGCAATGCGATGCCGAGGTGTATGCGGCGCAGGCTGTCAGCTAGACGAGTCGACCCAGCCCGAGGTCACGGAGTTCCCCGTTGCTTACCCGCGAAACCCCCGTATTTATCGATGGCCCCTGTGGCCAGTTGGAAGCCCTTTCCCTCGAAGTCGCCGACGCCCGTGGCGTGGCGCTGCTCTGCCACCCGAATCCGGTGCAGGGCGGCACCATGCTCAACAAGGTCGTGTCGACACTGCAGCGCACCGCGCGCGATGCCGGGTTCACCACGCTGCGCTTCAACTATCGTGGCGTGGGGGCCAGCGCCGGCTCCCATGACATGGGCACCGGCGAGGTGGATGATGCGGAGGCCGCTGCACGCTGGGCCCAGGCGCAATACCCGGGGCTGCCGCTGACGCTGCTGGGCTTTTCCTTCGGCGGTTTTGTCGCGGCCAGCCTGGCGGGGCGCCTGGAGCGTGAAGGCGTGGCCGTCGAGCGCCTGTTCATGGTTGCGCCAGCGGTGCATCGGCTTACGGCGGATAACCCTATTGCCGAGCAGGGCTCGCTCACCGTCATCCAGCCGGAGACCGATGAGGTAGTCGACCCTGAGTCGGTTTATGCCTGGTCACAGGCGCTGGAACGTCCCCACGAGCTGCTGAAAGTGGCAGAATGCGGTCACTTTTTTCACGGCAAGCTCACCGATCTGAAGGATCTGGTGCTGCCACGTCTCTGATCCGATACAGCCGCACCTGAACAAGCGAACGCCATGACCACTCGTATCCTTACCGGTATCACCACCACCGGGACGCCCCACCTCGGCAACTATGCCGGCGCCATTCGTCCTGCCATCGTCGCCAGCCGTGCTGCCGATGCCGATTCGTTCTACTTCCTGGCCGACTACCACGCCCTGATTAAATGCGACGATCCTGCACGCATTCAGCGTTCGCGCCTGGAAATCGCGGCCACCTGGCTGGCGCTCGGCCTGGATACCAGCAAGGCGACCTTCTACCGCCAGTCCGACATCCCGGAGATCCCCGAGCTGTGCTGGCTGCTGACCTGCGTGGCGGGCAAGGGCCTGCTCAACCGCGCTCACGCCTACAAGGCCTCGGTGGACAAGAACGTCGAGCAGGGTGAAGACCCGGACGCCGGCGTGACCATGGGCCTGTTCAGCTATCCGGTGCTGATGGCAGCGGACATTCTGATGTTCAACGCCCACAAGGTCCCGGTCGGTCGTGACCAGATTCAGCACGTGGAAATGGCCCGTGATATCGGCCAGCGCTTCAATCACCTGTTTGGCCAGGGCCGCGAGCTGTTCACGCTGCCGGAAGCGGTGATCGAAGAAGACGTGGCGACGCTGCCCGGTCTCGACGGCCGCAAGATGAGCAAGAGCTACGACAACACCATTCCGTTGTTCGGTAGCGCCAAGCAGCTCAAGGATGCCGTCGCACGCATCGTCACCGACTCGCGGCTGCCGGGCGAGGCGAAAGATCCTGATAGTTCGCACCTGTTCACGCTGTACCAGGCCTTCGCCGCTCAGGCGCAGCAGGCCGAGTTCCGTGCTGAGCTGGAGGGCGGTCTGGCCTGGGGCGAGGCGAAGAGCCGCCTGTACCAGTTGCTGGAAGGCGAGCTGGGCGAGGCGCGCGAGCGCTACAACGCACTGATCGCCAAACCGGCTGACCTGGAGGACATCCTGCTGGCAGGCGCCGCCAAGGCCCGCCGCATCGCCACGCCGTTCCTGGGTGAGCTGCGCGAGGCCGTCGGCCTGCGTTCGTTCCGCGAGCAGGTGCAGGTTGCCGCTGGCGAGAAGAAGAAAGCGGCCAAGAGCGCGCGTTTCGTCAGCTTCCGCGACGAAGACGGTAGTTTCCGCTTCCGCCTGCTGGATGCCGAGGGTGAGCAGTTGCTGCTGTCGAAGTCCTTCGCTGACGGCAAGTCGGCCGGCATGGTCAACAAGCGCCTGCAGTCCGGCGAAGCGCTAGACCTGCGCAGCGAAGAGCTGAGCATCGGCGTGTGGCTGGATGGCGAGTGCGTGGCCAGCAGCCCGGCGTTCGCCGATACGGCGGCGCTGGAAGCAGCGACTGCGCGTCTGCGCGAGGCGCTGGCGCCGGCCGAGTAAACGGTGGGGGCGACAATGACTTGTCGCCCCTGTCGTTGTCTGCTGCTGTCACGGCTGTGCACCTTCCCCGTAGCGGCTCCCGTCGCTCACAGCTTGCGCAGAAACCGCAACAGACCCTAAAGTACGCCCCCCGTTTTTACTTGCCCGGCTAACGAATCATGACTCCGCTAGAGCGCTATCAGGCCGACCTCAAACGTCCGGACTTCTTTCATGATGCGGCGCAGGAAACTGCTGTTCGCCATCTGCAGCGTCTATACGACGACCTGGTTGCCAGCGAGTCAGCCAAGCCTGGCCTGCTGGGCAAGCTGTTTGGCAAGAAGCCAGAGGGGCCGGTCAAGGGCCTGTATTTCTGGGGTGGGGTAGGCCGGGGCAAGACCTACCTGGTCGACACCTTCTTCGACGCCCTGCCGTTCGAGCGGAAGATGCGCACCCACTTCCACCGCTTCATGAAGCGTGTGCACGAGGAAATGCGCACCCTCAAGGGCGAGAAGAACCCGCTGACCATCATCGGCAAGCGTTTCGCAGATGAAGCGCGGGTGATCTGTTTCGATGAGTTTTTCGTCAGCGACATCACTGATGCGATGATCCTCGCCACCCTGATGGAAGAGCTGTTCAAGAACGGCGTGTCGTTGGTGGCAACTTCCAACATCGTGCCGGACGGGCTGTACAAGGATGGCCTGCAGCGCGCGCGTTTCCTGCCGGCCATCGCGCTGCTCAAGCAGCACACCGATATCGTCAACGTCGACAGCGGCGTCGATTACCGCCTGCGCGCCCTGGAGCAGGCCGAGCTGTTCCACTTCCCGCTCGGCCCGGCCGCCGAAGAGAGCCTGCTGACCAGCTTCCGCAGCCTGCTGCCGGACTGCACGCACATGGTCGAGAACGAAGCTCTGATGATCGAGAACCGCGCGATCAACGCCGTGCGGGTCTGCGAGGACGTGGCCTGGTTCGAGTTCCGCGAGCTGTGCGATGGCCCGCGTAGCCAGAACGACTACATCGAACTGGGCAAGATCTTCCACGCGGTAATTCTGGCCAACGTCGAGCAGATGACCGTGGCCAAGGACGATATGGCGCGTCGTTTCATCAACCTGGTGGACGAGTTCTACGACCGCAACGTCAAGCTGATCATCTCCGCCGAGGTGGAACTCAAGGACCTGTATACCGGCGGGCGCCTGACCTTCGAGTTCCAGCGCACCCTGAGCCGTCTGCTGGAAATGCAGTCCCACGAGTTCCTGTCGCGACCGCACAAGCCCTGATCAGAAAGGCTGCCGAGAGGCAGCCTTTTTTGTGGGCATCAGTTTTTCGCCAGTTTCTGCTCGTGCTGGGCCAGCAGTTTCTGCGCATGGGCCACTTCCAGGGCCTCCATGGCGCTGATCGGGCGGGTCTCGGCGGCGCGCTTCAGGTGCTCCAGCGCCTTGGCCTCCTCATCGTCGCCATATACATAGCCTAAGGCGTTGGCGTACTCGTAGTGGCCGATGGGCAGGTCATCCTTGGCCTTGAAACTGAGGGTGAAGTACTTCTCCATATTGTCGGCACTCACCCCGTAGGTCATTTTCCCCACCAGCTTGCCCACCTTGCGGATCACTCCGGCCTCGTAACCGCCATACAGGGCGAGGGCGAACGGGTGCTGCGGCTGCTTGGCCAGCAACGCGTCGAGTTCATCGGGGATCTGTGAGGTGTAGCCGCGTTTCAGTACCACCGGCACCGACAGTTCCTCGCCCAGGCGCGCCTTGGCATAGACGCGACCGAACTGGGCAACGGTGTCGGCCTGCACCAGGTCGCCGGCCTGGTCGGTGTAGGTGATCACCTCTTCCAGCAGCCGGTGCTTCTGTTCCTGGTCAGGGGCCAGGAACATCGCGTACAGCACCTGGGCGAACATCGCCGGTATCCTGCCGCCGACCCCAAGCGCCTCGCCCTGCTGCCGGGCTTCGGCGAAGTCGCCGCGGAACATCAGGCGCCAGACGTCCTGCAGTTTTGCTGCATAGGCCTCGGCGTCCTTCTGCTCTCCACTGAATGCGCCGTCGAGGGCTTTGGGGTAGCGGTCGGCCATGGTCGTTACCCAGGCTGCGTCCGGGAACGGGTAGTCGGCCCCGAAGCCCCGGGTGAGCTGTGGCCAGGCCTGGCGCAGCTTGTCGCCGGAATAGTCGTAGGCGCTCTGGTCGTAGGGAAAGGGTTTCCAGGCGTCTTCCGCCACGACGGTAAAGCTGCAGAAGACGAGAAGGGCAGTGAGAAGGCGGCGCATGGCAATGACCTGTCGTAATGATGAAGAGTCCCGTGCGGGATTTCTCGATCATAGGGCGATGCCCGTCGCCGCCTACCTATCCAAGGGTGAGTCGCGCCCTGGCCAGGTGAGCTCGGACGGGTGTCATGCCTAACCTAAGCATGGCCGTCCTTGTGTTGGAATTGCCGGCGGTAGAGGTTGGGGGAGAGATCTGTGTGCTGACGAAACAGGCGAGCGAAGAAGCTGGCGTCGTCGTAGCCCACCTCGTAGCTGATGGTCTTGATGCTCTTGCGGGTGGCGCTGAGCAGGCCCTTGGCTGTTTCAATGCGTAACCGTTGCAGGTAGTGCAATGGCTTGTCGCCGGTGGCAGCCTGGAAGCGGCGCATGAAATTGCGAATGCTCATCCCGTGTTCCCGCGCCACATCTTCGAAGCGAAACTTGTCGGAGAAGTGCTCCTCCAGCCATTGCTGGATCTGCAGGATGGTCAGGTCGTGGTGCAGTTTCTGCCCGCCGAAGCCGATGCGCCCCGGGGTGTAGCTGCGCTGCACTTCGTAGAGGATGTCGCGGGCCACGCCCTGGGCCACGCTGGCGCCGCAGAAGCGCTCGATCAGGTAGATGTAGAGGTCGCAGGCCGAGGTCACGCCGCCGGCGCAGTAGAGGTTGTCGGCGTCGGACAGGTGCTTTTCCTGGTTCAGCAGCACCTGGGGAAAGCGTTCGGCGAATTCGCGGAAGAAGCGCCAGTAGGTCGTGGCTTCCTTGCCGTCGAGCAGGCCCGCCTGGGCCATCCAGAACACGCCTGTGGCTTCGCCGCAGATGGCACTGCCGGCGGCGTGGCGTGCCGTGAGCCAGCTGAGGACCTGGGGGTGGCGTTGGCACAGGGCGTCGAAGTCATCCCAGAAGGCGGGCAGGATGATGATGTCGGCGTCGTTGAGCGCGCCGTCCACGGGAATGATGACATTGCTGAAACTGCGTACCGGCTGCCCGTCCGGGCTGACCAGGTGGATGTCGAAGCTCGGCGTCAGGCCCAGGCCCTGTTGCTTGCCGTAGCGCAAGCTGGCCATGTGAAAGAAGTCTTTGGCCTGCATCAGGGTCGAGGCGAACACGCCTTCGGTGGCAAGGATACTGACGCGCATGAGTGGCGCGGACGGCTGAGTGTTCATTGCTTTTATTCTTATGACGAGGGGAAAAGCCTTCTACGCCTGCCTTTGAGGGCTTGGAGTAGGGGTAAAGTGGTCAAGATGCGGCTGGATCGTCTTATTTTTTGGCGCATGTGTCCAGTGTGAGTGGTGCGTCGACTGTCCTACAGTTTTCGCCTGCTCATTTCGCCCATCGCATGTTCCTTCAGGTGTCCCATGATTCCAAGAACGATCTTCAGCTCCGACCATGAACTGTTCCGCGACAGCGTGCGCAAGTTTCTCGAACAGGAGGCGGTGCCTTTCCATCATCAGTGGGAGAAGGACGGCTACATCGATCGCCAGCTGTGGAACAAGGCAGGGGAGGCCGGCATGCTCTGCTCGCATATCCCCGAGGAGTACGGCGGCATGGCGGCCGACTTCCTCTACAGCACGGTGGTGATCGAGGAAATCGGGCGCCTCGGGCTGACCGGCATCGGTTTCTCCCTGCACTCCGACATCGTCGCGCCCTACATCCTGCATTACGGCTCCGAGGCGCTGAAGCACAAATACCTGCCCAAGCTGGTCTCGGGAGAAATGGTCACCGCCATTGCCATGACCGAGCCAGGCGCGGGCTCCGACCTGCAGGGCGTGAAGACCACTGCCGTGCTGGATGGTGATGAGTATGTGATCAACGGTTCGAAGACCTTCATCACCAACGGTTACCTCGCCGACCTGGTGATCGTGGTCGCCAAGACCGATCCCAAGGCTGGCGCAAAGGGCACCAGCCTGTTCCTGGTCGAAGCCGGTGCGCCGGGCTTCTCCAAGGGCAAGCGCCTGGAAAAAGTCGGCATGAAGGCGCAGGACACCTCCGAGCTGTTCTTCCAGGACGTGCGTGTGCCCAAGGAAAATCTGCTGGGTCAGGCCGGCATGGGCTTCGCCTACCTGATGCAGGAACTGCCGCAGGAGCGCCTGACTGTCGGCATCGGCGCGCTGGCCTCGGCTGAAGCAGCGTTGCGCTGGACCCTCGATTACACCCGTGATCGCAAGGCATTCGGCAAGTCGGTCGCCGACTTTCAGAACACCCGCTTCAAGCTGGCGGAAATGGCCACCGAGATTCAGGTCGGACGGGTGTTCGTCGATCGCTGCCTGGAGCTGCACCTGCAAGGCAAGCTGGACGTGCCAACGGCGGCGATGCTCAAGTACTGGGGCACGGACCTGCAATGCAAGGTGCTCGACGAGTGCGTGCAGTTGCACGGCGGCTACGGCTTCATGTGGGAGTACCCGGTGGCGCGTGCCTGGGCCGACGCCCGGGTGCAGCGAATCTATGCCGGTACCAATGAAATCATGAAGGAAATCATCGCGCGCTCGCTCTGAGCGTCATCCTCGCTCCACCTGCGCGCCGGAGTCTCTCGGCGCGGGGTGGGCGGTTAGGCGAACTCATACGTCGCCCGGTGCCTCCAAGTCAGAAATGCCTGGAGAGCCCCATGTCCCGATTGAGTGATCTGGCGACGTCCCCGCTTGTGAGCTGGCAAGGCGACACCGTCGCTGCCCGTGAGCTGCAGAAACGTCTTGCCGGGCAGGTACGGCTAGAAGACGACTATCCACCGCTGCGGCGGCTGGCCGGCGTCGATGTCGGGTTCGAGGACGGTGGCAGCATTACCCGTGCGGCGGCCATTCTGCTAGACGGCGCCACGCTTGAGCCACTGGCCGAATGCGTGGCCCGCATCCCTACCTGCATGCCCTATATCCCGGGATTGCTGTCTTTTCGAGAGCTGCCGGCCTTGCTGCACGCTCTGGCTGGGTTGCCGCAGGAACCGGATCTCATCTTCGTTGACGGTCACGGTATCGCCCACCCGCGAGGATTGGGCATCGCTGCCCACCTGGGCGTGGTCAGTGGTCTGCCGACGATAGGTGTGGCGAAGAAAATTCTTACCGGCAGTCATGCCGTGCTGGGTGAGGAGCGGGGTGCTCGCGTCGAGTTGCTGAATAGGGCGAGGGAAGTGATCGGTTGGGTGCTGCGCAGCAAGGACCGAGTGCGGCCGCTGATCGTCTCCCCAGGCCATCGGGTCAGTCTCGAGCGGGCGCCGGAGCTGGTGATGGCGTGTGTCAGGCGCCACCGGTTGCCTGAACCTACCCGGCTGGCTGATCGCCTGGCATCGCGGCGCGATATCAGGCGAGATCAGCCGTCGCTGTTTTAAGGCGCCGGGTTGGGCTGGGCCTTGTGAATGGCTTCGATTCCGGCCAGCACCTCTTCGGAAAGCGTCAGCTCGCTGCTGGTCAGGTTGCTTTCCAGTTGCTCCAGGGTCGTGGCGCCAATGATGTTGCTGGTCACGAACGGCTGTGCGGTCACGAATGCCAGAGCCATCTGCGCTGGGTCCAGGCCGTGCTGGCGGGCCAGAGCGACGTACTGCGAGCAGGCGGATTCGGTCTGTGGGTTGGTGTAGCGGGTGAAGCGACTGAACAGGCTGATACGCGCATTGGCCGGGCGGGCGCCCCCTTCGTACTTGCCGGACAGCATGCCGAAGGCCAGTGGCGAATAGGCCAGCAGGCCGCACTGCTCACGAATGGCCACCTCGGCCAGGCCCACTTCGAAGCTGCGGTTGAGCAGGTTGTAGGGGTTCTGGATCGAGACCGCGCGGGGCAGGCCACGGCTTTCTGCCAGCTGCAGGAACTTCATGGCGCCCCATGGCGTTTCGTTGGACAGGCCGATGTGGCGAATCTTGCCGGCCTTGACCTGTTCTTCGAGCACGGAGAGGGTTTCTTCCAGCGGCGTGAAATCGGTTTCCTGGTGGCGATAGCCGAGCTGGCCGAAGAAATTGGTCGGCCGCTCCGGCCAGTGCATCTGATAGAGGTCGATCCAGTCGGTCTGCAGGCGCTTCAGGCTGGCGTCCAGCGCCGCAACGATATGCTGGCGGTTGAACTTCAGCTGGCCATCACGGATGTGGGTGATGCCGTTGCCGGGGCCGGCAATCTTGGTGGCGAGGATCCAGTCGGCGCGATCACCGCGGGTCTTGAAGTATTCGCCAATGATTTGTTCTGTCTTGCTGTAGGTCTCGGCCCGTGGCGGTACCGGGTACATTTCCGCGGTATCGATGAAGTTGATGCCATAGGCCTTGGCGCGCTCGATCTGGGCGAACGCCTCGCTGGCCACGTTCTGCTCGCCCCAGGTCATGGTGCCCAGGCACAGGGCGCTGACGTTCAGATCGGTACGGCCAAGTGTGCGGTAATTCATCGGGTGCTCCTTCTACGTGAAGGGATGCATACAAGCAGGTTGAATTTATTTTCGCAATCTGCATAATTGCGCACCTCTTTCAGCGGTGGAAGTGATGCGCCGCCCGCCGAAGAATCTTGCCGTAATATGGACGCGCTGACCCGAGCCCCCGATAGCGTCCGTCTGCGGCTGCCTTTGACTTGTCAAAGTACGCACTATTCAGTAAGATCCGCCGTCTTATTTATCAGGGCGGCCCCTGAGGCTATAAAGAATGAAAACTTTTACTGCTAAACCGGAAACAGTAAAGCGCGACTGGTTCGTCGTCGACGCTGCTGGTCAGACCCTGGGTCGTCTGGCCACCGAAATCGCGAGCCGTCTGCGTGGCAAGCACAAGCCTGAGTACACCCCGCACGTTGATACCGGCGATTACATCGTCGTTATCAATGCCGAACAGGTGCGTGTAACTGGTGCCAAAGCCAGCGACAAGAAGTACTACTCCCACTCCGGTTTCCCGGGCGGCATCAAAGAGATCAACTTCGAGAAGCTGATCGCTCGTGCTCCTGAGCGCGTGATCGAGACCGCGGTCAAAGGCATGCTGCCGAAGAACCCGCTGGGTCGCGACATGTACCGTAAGCTGAAGGTGTACAAGGGTGCCGCTCACCCGCACACTGCTCAGCAGCCCCAAGAACTGAAGATTTAACGGAATAGTTCATTATGTCGGCGACTCAAAATTACGGCACTGGCCGTCGCAAGACTGCAACCGCACGCGTATTCCTGCGTCCGGGCAATGGCAAGATCTCCATCAATAACCGCACCCTCGACACCTTCTTCGGTCGCGAAACTGCCCGCATGGTAGTTCGTCAGCCGCTGGAGCTGACCGAGATGACCGAGAAGTTCGACATCTACGTCACCGTTGTTGGTGGTGGTGTCAGCGGTCAAGCCGGTGCAATCCGTCACGGCATTACTCGTGCCCTGATGGACTATGACGAATCCCTGCGTCCTGCCCTGCGCAAGGCCGGTTTCGTTACTCGCGATGCTCGCGAAGTTGAACGTAAGAAAGTGGGTCTGCGCAAAGCGCGTAAGCGTCCGCAGTACTCCAAGCGTTAATTCGCTACTCGCGTTCAAAAACGCCCAGTTTCCTTTCGGAGCTGGGCGTTTTTTATGGTTGTCTGGTTGTTATGCGACATCATGCCGCAGCCATGAACCCTGCGTCCTGTAAGGTTTTGAGGGCTTCCTGATGGGGTAATTACCTTGTCAGAAAAGGGGCTTTTCTTTACCATTTGGCGAATTTTTTGCGCGACTCGATTTTTACTTAGTAGAGGCCTGAACAACAGGCCACAAAGCTGATGGGAGACGACTGAATGAGCAATGACGGCGTGAATGCAGGCCGGCGTCGCTTCTTGGTAGCAGCCACCTCTGTGGTGGGTGCTGCTGGAGCGGTGGGTGCCGCGGTCCCGTTCGTGGGGTCATGGTTCCCTAGCGCCAAGGCCAAGGCGGCCGGTGCACCTGTAAAGGTGAACGTCGGCAAGATCGAGCCAGGCCAGCAGATGGTTGCCGAATGGCGGGGGCAGCCGGTGTTCATCGTGCGCCGTACCGACGAGATTCTGGGCAACCTGGTGAAGATCGAAGGCCAGCTGGCCGACGTCGAATCGCAGGCATCTGTGCAGCCGACGTATGTCGATCCGAAGACGCGTTCGATCAAGCCTGAGATCCTGCTGCTGGTCGGCCTGTGCACCCACCTGGGTTGCTCGCCGTCCTTCCGTCCGGAAGTCGCGCCGGCGGACCTGGGTGCGGATTGGGTCGGTGGCTATTTCTGCCCATGCCACGGTTCTCGCTATGACCTCGCTGGCCGCGTATACAAATCGCAGCCTGCACCCTTGAACCTGCCAGTACCGCCGCACATGTACGAGTCGGATGATGTGATCGTCATCGGTGTGGACCAGGAGCAAGCATGATGAATAAGTTCATGGAATGGGTGGATGCCCGCTTCCCCGCCACCAAGATGTGGGAAGACCATCTGAGCAAGTACTACGCACCGAAGAACTTCAACTTCTTCTATTTCTTTGGCTCCCTGGCACTGCTGGTGCTGGTCAACCAGATCGTTACCGGTATCTGGCTGACCATGAGCTTCACCCCGTCGGCCGAAGAGGCGTTCGCCTCGGTCGAGTACATCATGCGTGACGTGGAGTACGGCTGGATTCTGCGCTACCTGCACTCCACCGGTGCTTCGGCGTTCTTCGTCGTGGTCTACCTGCACATGTTCCGCGGCCTGCTCTACGGCTCCTACCAGAAGCCTCGCGAGCTGGTATGGATCTTCGGCATGCTGATCTACCTGCTGCTGATGGCTGAAGCCTTCATGGGTTATCTGCTGCCTTGGGGCCAGATGTCCTACTGGGGCGCCCAGGTAATCATCTCGCTGTTCGGTGCGATTCCGGTGATCGGCGATGACCTGACCCAGTGGATCCGTGGTGACTACCTGATTTCCGGTATCACCCTGAACCGCTTCTTCGCGCTGCATGTGGTCGCTCTGCCTATCGTGATTCTCGGCCTGGTTGTTCTGCACATCCTGGCGTTGCACGAAGTGGGTTCGAACAACCCGGACGGCGTGGACATCAAGAAGAAGAAGGATGAGAACGGTGTGCCGCTCGATGGCATCGCCTTCCACCCGTACTACACCGTGAAAGACATCGTAGGTGTCGTGGTGTTCCTGTTCGTGTTCTGCTTCGTCGTGTTCTTCTTCCCGGAAATGGGTGGTTATTTCCTCGAGAAACCGAACTTCGAAGCGGCCAACCCGTTCAAGACGCCTGAGCACATTGCACCGGTCTGGTACTTCACGCCGTACTACGCGATTCTGCGTGCCGTTCCGGACAAGCTGCTCGGCGTAATCGCCATGGGCGCGGCCATCGCGGTGCTGTTCGTGCTGCCTTGGCTGGACCGTAGCCCGGTCAAGTCCATGCGCTACAAGGGCTGGATGAGCAAGATCTGGCTGGTGATCTTCTGCGTTTCGTTCGTGATTCTGGGTGTGCTGGGCGTGCTGTCCCCGACGCCGGGTCGTACGTTGCTGTCTCAGGTCTGTACGTTCCTGTACTTCGCGTACTTCCTGCTGATGCCGTTCTACACCAAGCTCGAGAAGACCAAACCGGTTCCGGAAAGGGTGACTGGCTGATGAAAAAGCTATTTGCTGCATTTGTTATTGCTGCTCTGCCGGCCTTGGCGCTGGGCGCTGCGAGCAACTATCCGCTGGATAAAGTGGATATCGATCTGACTGACAAAGCTGCCATGCAGGACGGTGCGCGTACCTTCGCGAACTACTGCATGGGTTGCCACGCCGCTCAGTACCAGCGTTACGAGCGTGTTGCCGATGACCTCGGCATCCCGCACGAAATCATGCTGGATAACCTGATCTTCAACGACGCCAAGATCGGTGATCACATGAAGATCGGCATGAAGCCCGACGATGCCAAGAACTGGTTCGGTGCTGCACCGCCCGATCTGACCCTGGTCGCTCGTGTGCGTGGCACCGATTGGCTGTACACCTACCTGCGTACTTTCTACGATGACCCGACGCGTCCTCTGGGCGCGAACAACAAGGTCTTCCCGAACGTCGGTATGCCTAACGTCCTGGTTGGCCTGCAAGGTCGCCAGTACATTGGCTGCAAGCAGGTCCAGGTCATCGAAGACGGCAAGAAGCAATTCGACCCGTTGACCGGCACGCCGATCACCCACGAAGCCTGTGATCAGCTGACCATCGAGCCCAACACCGGTACGCTGAACGAAGCGGAGTTCGACCAGAAGGTCCAGAACCTCGTGACCTTCCTGGCCTACTCGTCCAACCCGGTCAAGCTCGAGAGCCGCCGCATCGGTACCTATGTACTGCTGTACCTGGCCTTCTTCTTCGTATTCGCTTACCTGCTCAAGCGTGAATACTGGAAGGACATCCACTAAGTAATCGCTGCTCCGATGTTGACCTGCGCGCCCTACTGGGCGCGCAGGTTTTTCTGCTTCACATAACCTAATAAGCGAGGAGGACCGCCATGGGCGTGACCAATCGGTTGGCCTGTTACTCCGACCCCGCCGACCACTATTCCCACCGCGTACGCATCGTGCTCGCCGAGAAGGGTGTCAGCGCGGAAATCATCACTGTCGAGCCGGGGCGTTATCCGCCAAAGCTGCTGGAGGCGAATCCATACGCCAGCCTGCCGACACTGGTTGACCGCGATCTGGCCTTGTACGAATCGACCGTGGTGATGGAATATCTGGATGAGCGTTACCCGCATCCGCCCTTGCTGCCGGTTTATCCGGTTGCCCGCGCCAACAGCCGTCTGTTGATCCACCGTATCCAGCGTGACTGGTGTTCGCTGGTCGATCTGATTCTGGATCCGCGTAGCAAGGAGCCCGCTCGGGTTCAGGCGCGCAAGGAGCTGCGCGAGAGCCTGACAGGTGTGTCGCCGCTGTTTGCCGACAAGTCTCACTTTCTCAGTGAGGAGCTCAGCCTGGTGGATTGCTGCCTGCTGCCGATTCTCTGGCGCTTGCCTGTTTTAGGCATCGAGTTGCCAAAGCCGGCCAAGCCTTTGCTCGATTACATGGATCGCCAATTCGCTCGCGAGGCGTTCCAGGCCAGTCTGTCACCTGTTGAACGCGATATGCGTTAAGGCTTGAGGAAACCCTGATGAACTCCAGTCGCCCTTATCTGATTCGTGCTCTTTACGAGTGGATCGTCGACAACGACTGCACGCCGCACCTGCTGGTCAATGCCGAGTACGAGGGGGTGCAGGTGCCTCCAGGGTTCGCCAATGACGGCCAGATCGTGCTCAACGTGTCCCCCAGTGCTGTGCGTCATTTGCATATGGATAACGAGGCAGTGAGCTTCGAGGGGCGCTTTGGTGGTGTCGCACACAGCCTGTACATCCCGTCTGCCGCGGTCCTGGCGATTTATGCGCGCGAGAACGGCCAGGGCATGGTCTTTGATCTGGAGCCTCCTGTCCCGGACGAGGAAGAGGGCGATGACCAGGGGCCGCCGGATAGCGAGCCGCCACGCCCGAGTGGGCGTCCCAGTCTGAAGGTGGTGAAGTAATAAAAAAGCGATCCGAGGATCGCCTTTTTTGTGCCTGTAGGTTGGCGAGCCGTTAGTTGGTGTACTGGAAGAGCTTGATGATCTTCTGTACGCCGGAAACGCTTTGCACCAGGTTCGTTGCCTGGTTGGCTTCCTGGCGACTGACCAGGCCCAGCATGTAGACGATACCGTTCTCGGTGATCACCTTGATGCGCGAGCCCGGAATGCTGCTGTCGGCAAGCATCTGGGTCTTGATCTTGGTGGTCAGGAGCGAGTCGTTGCTGCGGGCCAGGAAGGACGTTGGCGGCAGGATCTGCAGCTCGTTATGTACCTTGACGACGCCATTGGCCTTGCGCGCGGCCTGCTCGGCGAGCTCCTTGAGCTCGGCGCGCGGCGTTTGCCCTGCCAGCAGCACCACGCCGTTGTAGCTGGTGACCACGATGTGCGAGGCCGGGCTGTTCAGGTCGGCGTGTGCCTTGCTGATGTTGGAGCTGACCTCGGGTGCGAGGAACTGGTCATCGATCTTGTTGCCGATGCTGCGGTTACCGCAGCCGGCAAGCACCAGGGTGAATGCCAGGGTGGCGAGGATCAGTGCGGAACGCGTCATTCTTCACTCCCAAACAGTGAGCTGTCGATAAGGTCGCACAGGCAGTGGATGGCCAGCAGGTGGACTTCCTGGATGCGTGCAGTGACTTTTGACGGGACGCGGATCTCCACGTCCTCAGGCAGCAGCAGGGAGGCCATGCCGCCGCCGTCGCGGCCGGTGAGGGCGACAACGGTCATTTCGCGGTCGTGGGCGGCCTGGATGGCCTGGATCACGTTGGCCGAGTTGCCGCTCGTGGAGATTGCCAGCAGCACGTCACCCGGTTGGCCGAGGGCGCGGATCTGCTTGGAAAACACCTCGTTGTAGCTGTAGTCGTTGGCGATCGAGGTGATGGTCGAGCTGTCGGTGGTCAGGGCGATGGCGGGCAGGCTCGGACGCTCGCGCTCGAAGCGGTTGAGCAGCTCGGAGGAAAAGTGCTGGGCGTCACCGGCAGAGCCGCCATTGCCGCAGGTGAGAATCTTTCCCTCGCTCAACAGGGCTTGAACCATGACCTGGCTGCCATGCTCGATGAACGGAACGAGCACTTCCATAGCCTGTTGCTTGGTTTCAATGCTGGCTTGGAACAGCTGGCGAATACGGGCTTGCATATCCATCGGAGAGATAACCTTTAGTGTGTCGTCCGCTCAGGCTTCAAAAGCATTTTGAATCCAGTTCGGTCGCGGGGGTGAGTTGTCATCAGCGGTGATGGCAATCACGTCAAAACGGCATGGGTGTTTGGCCCAGCGCGATTCCTGTTGCAAGAAATACGTGGCGGCCAGTATGAGCTTCTCGCGCTTGCGCGCGTCCACGCTTTCCACTGCGCCGCCCCAGGCGGCATGCCGCCTGTAGCGAACCTCGACGAATACTACTGTATCGCGATCAAGCATGACCAGATCGAGCTCGCCACGCTTGCACCGCCAGTTCTGGGCGATCAGGCGCAAACCCTCTCGCTCCATCAGTTGGCGGGCAAGCGCTTCAGCGGCATTGCCGCTGCGTTGCGTGTCGCCTCGTCCGATCAATTGAGCGTATCGGGAAGGCGCTGCACCTGGCCGTCGCGGAACTCCGCCCAGGGGAGTTGGCGCTCGACGCGCTGTGCCGGGTTGAGGCTCAGGCTGCCTGACAGGCCGTCCACGCGCGAGGCGGGCAGGGCTTTCAGCTGGCTGAGGCGCGGTGCCAGGCGGTAGGCGTCCACGCCCATGGCGTAGAGGCGACCGAGGCTGCCGCCGGCCTGTGGCCACTGGCTGTCGACCTGTTGGCGCAGCGGATCGTTGACGTCCAGCAGCCAGGGCGTCTCGCAGAAGCGGATGCCATTCAGGTCCAGGTACTGGGCCTGGCTGTGGTTGCCGGTGAACAGGTGCGAGGTGGCATAAACCGGTACGTCGCCGGCGTACTGGAACGCCAGGGTCGGTTTGATCTGCTGGGCCTGCTGCGGCGTGGCAGCCAGGAAGATGAAGTCGACATCCTGGCGGCGCGAGGGTTGGGCTGCTACGGAAACCCCGAGGGTGTTCTGCAGGCGCTTGGCACGGGCTTCGCTCTGGCGCAGCTGGAACAGGTCGGCGATCTGGCGGGCCAGTTCGACGGGCTGATCAACATGCTCGGCTGCGATCAGGATGCCGCCCTGGGCCTGCCAGCTCTGGCGGAATGCATCGAGCACACGGTCACCCCAGTCGCCACGCGGTACCAGGGCAACTGCCCGGCGCATGCCATCGGCCCAAGCGCGGCGGGCGGCTTCGCGGGCTTCGTCCTCGGCGGCCAGGCCGAACTGGAACAGCTGGGGAGGGCCTTCCTGGCCGGCGTCGGCATAGTTGAGGGCGAGGGTAGTGATAGGCAGTTGTTCACGGTCGCCCAGCTGCTTGACCAGGGGCTTTTCCAGCGGGCCGATGACCAGCTGCACGCCAGCGGCCTGGGCCTGGCGATAGAAGTCGTCCAGGGAGCTGATGCGCGAGCTGTCATACACCTGAATGTTCGGTGGGTTCTGGCCAGCCTGCTGGGCCTGGTAGTGGGCGGCCAGGAAGCCGTCGCGCAGGGCGCGCGCAACACTGGCCAGTTGACCTTCCTGCGGCAGCAGCAGGGCGATTTCGGTCAGCGGCTGGCTGGCCAGCTCCTTCAGCTGTGCGAGTGGCTGCGGCAGTTGAATGGCGGCCGGGTGGTCGGCGTTCTGCGCACGCCAGGTGTCGATGGCTGCCTGTTGCTGTTCCAGCGTTCCGGCACTTTTCGAAGCGCGGGCCAGGGCCAGCCATCCTGCCAGGTCGGCATCGGCGCTGGCTTGCAGCTGTTCGGCTGGCAGGCCGGAGATCAAGGTCCAGATGGTTTCATGGTTGGCGGTGGCCGTTTCGCCACTCAGCAGAGGTGCAATGAACACGCGCTCGCGAGCAGCCGCAAGGGGCTGGCCGGTGGCCTGCAGGGCATTGGCCCGTGCCATTTGTGTGCGAATCTGCTGTTCGACCGGCAGCTCAGCCAGGCGCTCCAGGCTTGGGTGCTGAAGGGCGGTCAACGCTGCCTTGGGCTTGTTGCGCGCCAGGGCCAGTTCGGCAGCCAGGGTGCTGGCGTAGATCTGTTGGGCGGGTTTCAGGCTTTCCAGAGGAACCTGCTCGAGAATGCCCGCGGCGCGGCCGATGTCCTTTTGCTGGTAAGCCAGGTCGGCCGCCGACAGGCGCAGCAGCGCGGCTTGCTCGGCCTGGCTGTTGCCAGCCTGTTGCAGCAGTTGGTCGATATTGGCTTGTGGCGTGCGAGGCAGCTCGCCCAGGTTGGATGAGGGGGAGCTGGCGCAGGCGGCAAGCAGGCCGACCATGCAGGCGAGGGAAAGCGGGCGCAGGCAAGCGATCATGTAAACGTTCCTGATACTTGATCAAATGAACGTCGAATTGTACCCAAGCCCTGGCGGTGACGCGATGACGAAGGGCGAGAACCTGTCCACGAACTCTCCCGTACAGAGTGTAGGACTTTCCTGAATCCGATGGGTGGGAATAGGGGAAGCGTGCTGTCGCCACCGTTCTGATCAAATCGTGGGTTGATCGCAAACGGGCTACAATGCGCGCTTTTCCGACTTGAAGAGGCATGCCTGTGACTGCGACCGGCACGGCGACCCCCACTCCTGGCACCCTTTATGTGGTGGCTACGCCGATTGGCAACCTCGACGATATCAGTGCCCGCGCGCTGAGGATTCTCCGCGAGGTGGCGCTGATTGCCGCTGAGGACACCCGCCACTCCGCGCGCCTGATGCAGCATTTCGGTATCGGCACGCCGCTGGCAGCCTGCCACGAGCACAACGAGCGGGATCACGGCAGTCGCTTTATCGCCCGCTTGCAGGCGGGCGATGATGTGGCGCTGATTTCCGATGCCGGCACACCGCTGATCTCCGATCCCGGCTTTCACCTGGTGCGCCAGGCGCGTGCCGCCGGCATTGCGGTGGTGCCGGTGCCGGGCGCTTGTGCGCTCATTGCTGCGCTGTCGGCGGCTGGGCTGCCGAGTGATCGCTTCATCTTCGAGGGGTTTCTTCCAGCCAAGGCTGTGGGGCGGCGTTCGCGCCTGGAGCAGGTAAAGGAAGAGCCTCGTACGCTGATCTTTTACGAGGCGCCGCATCGCATCCTTGAATGCCTGGAGGATATGCGAACGGTATTTGGTGATGAGCGTCCGGCCTTGCTGGCGCGGGAGTTGACCAAAACCTTCGAGACCCTCAAGGGCATGCCGCTGGCCGAACTGTGCGCGTGGGTTGCTGCTGACGCCAATCAGCAGCGGGGTGAGTGTGTGGTGCTGGTGGCGGGTTGGCAGGCTGCCGAAGATGACGAAGCCATCAGTGCCGAAGCGATGCGCGTGCTCGATCTGCTGCTGAGCGAAATGCCGCTCAAGCGGGCTGCGGCCCTGGCTGCAGAGATCACCGGGGTGCGAAAGAACCTGCTCTACCAGGCGGCATTGGCGCGACAGAAAGACGCGTGAGCCTTGTTCTATTGTGCCGCTGCCGCTAACCTTGGCGGCGGAGAGTCGATCGGACAGTCGCTGCCGTGTTTCGTTCTGCGGAACGCGGGGGAGGAAAGTCCGGGCTCCATAGGGCAGAGTGCCAGGTAACGCCTGGGAGGCGTGAGCCTACGGAAAGTGCCGCAGAAAATAACCGCCTAAGCGCTTCGGCGCCGGTAAGGGTGAAAAGGTGCGGTAAGAGCGCACCGCACGGCTGGTAACAGTCCGTGGCTAGGCAAACCCCACTCGGAGCAAGACCAAATAGGGTTCCATTGGCGTGGCCCGCGCTGGAACCGGGTAGGTTGCTAAAGGCGTGCAGTGATGTACGCCGTAGAGGAATGGCTGTCCTCGACAGAACCCGGCTTACAGATCGACTCTCCACCTTTTTCCTCCCCTCGTTGCACCGCTTATCTCCCGCTTTTCTAAGATCGAAAAATTCTTACTCTTAACAAACTACTTTAAGTTCGAAGTACAGCGCTTTGTGTTGCCTGCTTTTTATGCTCGAAAAACCCTCGAAACCCTCTGTTTTTACCCTTCAAAAATTCGCTAAATCTCCGTCCTGTAAGGATTTTTCCGTTCTGGCGCGCCTTGACGGTGGGGTACATGCGTTCCTATAGTGTGCGCAGGTGGTAAGAAGTGGCATGAAGTGGGTTTTTTTGGGCATGGATAGCTAATCACAGGGGAGCGCAGCGTGTTTCGCGGAGCTAACGCCATCAGTCTCGACGCCAAAGGGCGCCTCGCGATGCCGAGTCGGTATCGTGACGAGCTCGTTTCGCGTTGTGCCGGCCAGCTTATCGTGACCATTGATGCTGTCGATCCCTGCCTGTGCGTCTATCCACTGGCCGAATGGGAGTTGATCGAGAACAAGCTGCGTGAGCTGGCTTCCTTCCGCGAAGAGAACCGCCGCTTGCAGCGTCTGTTGATCGGTAACGCCGTTGACCTGGAGCTGGATGCCAGCGGCCGCTTCCTTGTACCGCCCCGCCTACGTGAGTACGCCAAGCTGGATAAGCGCGCGATGCTGGTTGGCCAACTCAATAAATTTCAACTGTGGGATGAAGATGCCTGGAATGCTGTGGCCGACGCTGATCTGGCGGCCATCAAGCAACCGGGTGCTTTGTCCGACGAACTACGTGACCTGATCCTGTGACCATGACCAGCAGCTTTAGCCATATCACCGTGCTGCTCGAGGAGGCCGTCGAAGGCCTCGCTCTGCGCGCGGACGGCTGCTACCTGGATGGCACATTCGGCAGGGGTGGCCACAGCCGGCTGATCCTGGAGCGGCTCGGGCCAGACGGTCGCCTACTGGGGTTCGATAAAGATCCCCTCGCAATTGCGACAGGAGATGCGCTGGCGGCCGAAGACGGCCGCTTTGTCGTTGTGCAGCGCAGTTTTGCGGAACTCGGCGAAGAAGTTGTTGTCCGCGGTCTGTCGGGCAAGGTCAACGGCATTCTGCTGGACCTCGGTGTCTCCTCGCCGCAGCTGGATGATGCCGCGCGCGGCTTCAGCTTCCTCAATGACGGCCCGCTGGACATGCGCATGGACCCGGATCGCGGTGTCAGTGCCGCGCAGTTCATCGCCAGTGCTAGCGAAGAAGAGATTGCCCGGGTATTCAAGGAATATGGCGAAGAGCGTTTCGCCAAGCGCATGGCGCGCGCAGTCGTGCAGCGCCGTGCCGAGCAGCCGTTCGAGCGTACCGCCGACCTCGCCAATGTGCTGACCGTCGCCAACCCAGCCTGGGAAAAGGGCAAGAACCCAGCCACTCGGGCGTTCCAGGGGCTGCGCATTCACGTCAATAACGAACTGGGTGATCTGGAGCGGGGCCTGGATGCCGCCCTGGAGACGCTGGAAGTCGGCGGTCGGCTGGTGATCATCAGCTTCCACTCGCTGGAAGACCGTATCGTCAAACTCTTCATGCGCAAGCATGCCAAGGGTGAGATGGACAAGCTGCCCCGCGACCTGCCAATCATTCCCAAGGCTTTCGAGCCGCGCCTCAAGCTGATCGGCAAGCCGCAGTTCGCCTCCGAAGCCGAGCTGAAGGCCAATCCGCGCTCGCGTAGCGCGGTCATGCGTGTCGCGGAGAAGCTGCGATGAACGCATTGTTCGCCAAAGCGCCCCTGCGAAGCAGCCTGCCCAAGGGCAGCCTGCTGATGCTGATCCTTTTCGTGCTGGTTCTGGGCTCGTCGTTGGCGGTTTCCTACAGCGCCCATTGGAACCGTCAGCTTCTTAATAGCCTGTATGGCGAGCTGAGCGTGCGGGACAAGGCGCAGGCCGAATGGGGTCGTCTGATCCTCGAGCAGAGCACCTGGACCGCACACAGCCGGATCGAAACCCTGGCCAGCGAACAGCTGAAAATGCGCATTCCCGAGGCCGCTGACGTGCGGATGGTGAAGCCATGATCGGCCTCGAAGGCGCACTCTACCCTTGGCGCTTCCGTCTGGTGCTGCTGCTTCTGGCACTGATGGTTGGTGCCATTGGCTGGCGTATCGTCGACCTGCACGTGTTCGACCATGACTTCCTCAAGGCTCATGGTGATGCGCGCAGCGTGCGCCATATCCCTATTCCCGCGCACCGCGGCCTGATGACCGACCGTAACGGCGAGCCGCTGGCGGTCAGTACTCCGGTGACCACGCTGTGGGCCAATGGTAAAGAACTGCAGGCCGGCAAGGCCCAGTGGTCGACCCTGGCCCAGGCCCTGGGGCAGGACCCGAATGGTTTCTCCCAGCGCCTGCAGGCCAATGCCGAGCGTGAGTTCATGTACCTGGTCCGTGGCCTGACGCCGGAGCAGGGCCAGCGCATTCTCGACCTGAAAATTCCGGGCGTGTACGCCATCGAGGAATTCCGCCGCTTCTATCCGGCCGGTGATGTGGCAGCCCATGTTGTCGGCTTTACCGATGTCGACGATTTCGGTCGTGAGGGCATGGAACTGGCATTCGAGGACTGGCTGGCCGGTGTGCCGGGCAAGCGCCAGGTGCTCAAGGATCGTCGCGGACGCCTGATCAAGGACGTCCAGGTCGCGCAAAACGCCAAGGCGGGTAAGGCTCTCGCATTGTCCATCGACCTGCGCCTGCAATACCTGGCGCACCGCGAGCTGCGCAATGCACTGGTCGAGTTTGGTGCCCAGGCCGGCAGCCTGGTGATGATCGACGTGAAGACCGGCGAAGTGCTGGCCATGGTCAATCAGCCTACCTACAACCCGAACAACCGCCGCAACATGCAGCCTGCCGCCATGCGCAACCGGGCCATGATCGACGTGTTCGAGCCGGGCTCCACCATGAAGCCGTTCTCGATGAGTGCCGCGCTGGAAAGCGGTCGCTGGAAATCGACCGACAAGGTGGATGTACAGGGCGGCACCTTGCAGATCGGCCGCTACACCATCAAAGACGTTTCCCGCGCGCCCGACGGCGTGCTCGACCTGACCGGCATCCTGATCAAGTCCAGTAACGTCGGCATGAGCAAGATCGCTTTCGATATCGGTGGCGAAGCCATTTATTCGGTCATGCAGCAGGTCGGCCTGGGGCAGGACACTGGTCTCGGCTTCCCGGGTGAGCGTGTCGGCAGCCTGCCCAACCACCGTGAGTGGCGCAAGGCCGAGACCGCCACGCTGTCCTATGGCTACGGCCTTTCGGTGACTGCGGTGCAACTGGCGCACGCCTATTCCGTGCTGGCCAACAACGGCCGCAGTGTTCCGCTGTCGATGGTGCGCATGGACCGCAAGCCAGATTCCGTGCAAGTGATCCCCGAATCCGTGGCGATCACCATGCAAGGCATGTTGCAGCAGGTCATCGAAGCGCCGGGCGGTGTCTTCCGCGCCAAGGTTCCTGGCTACCACGTGGCTGGCAAGAGCGGCACGGCGCGCAAGGTTTCCACGGACAGCCGCGGCTACCGCGAAAACGCCTACCGCTCGCTGTTCGCCGGCTTCGGTCCGGTCAGCGATCCGCGTATCGCCGTGGCCATCGTGATCGACGAGCCGAGCAAGGGCGGCTACTACGGCGGCCTGGTATCGGCCCCTGTTTTTGGCAAGGTGATGGCCGGTGCGCTGCGCCTGATGAACATTGTTCCAGACAACCTGCCACCGCCTGTCGAGTCGCAGACGGCTGCAGTGAACGACGGTAAGGGAGGGCGCATCTGATGCCCATGCCGCTTAATCAACTCCTGCCGCAAGCAAGCAGTGCCACTCTGATTCGTGAACTGACCCTGGACAGCCGCAAGGTGCGTCCGGGTGACCTGTTCCTGGCTGTGCCGGGTACCCAGCAGGATGGCCGGGTGCATATCGCCGATGCGATCGCCCGTGGCGCAGCGGCCGTCGCCTTCGAGGCCGAGAATGCTGCCGAAATGACCGCCAGCAGCGCCGAGCTGGTAGCGATCAAGGGGTTGGCCGGTCAGCTGTCCGCGATTGCCGGTCGCTTCTATGGCGAGCCAAGCCGTGGCGTTCATCTGGTCGGCATTACCGGCACCAACGGCAAGACCAGCGTCAGCCAGTTGCTGGCCCAGGCACTCGACCTGCTGGGCGAGCGTTGCGGCATTGTCGGCACTCTGGGCAATGGCTTCTATAACGCCCTTGAACTGGGTCGCCACACCACGCCGGACCCTATCGGCGTACAGGCGACCCTGGCTGACCTGAAAAAGGCCGGTGCCCGTGCGATCGCGATGGAAGTGTCGTCCCATGGTCTGCACCAAGGGCGTGTCGCTGCCCTGGCGTTCGACATTGCGGTATTCACCAACCTGTCCCGCGATCACCTGGATTACCACGGTTCGATGGAAGCCTACAGTGCTGCCAAGGCTGCGCTGTTCGCCTGGTCCGGCCTGCGGTGCCGGGTCATCAACCTGGACGACGCCTTCGGTCGCCAGTTGGCTCAAGACGAACATGATTCCCGTCTGATCAGCTACAGCCTGGAAGACGCAGACGCCTACCTCTATTGCCGCGATGCGCAGTTCGACGACCTGGGCGTGCGCGCCACACTGGTCACGCCGCGTGGCGAGGGCAGCCTGCGCAGCTCTCTGCTCGGGCGTTTCAACCTGAGCAACCTGCTGGCCGTGGTCGGTGCCTTGCTCGCCATGGACTACCCGCTGGACGAGATCCTCAAAGTGCTGCCGAACCTGCAAGGCCCGATCGGCCGTATGCAGCGCCTCGGCGGACACGGCAAGCCTCTGGTGGTGGTCGACTACGCCCATACCCCGGATGCCCTGGAAAAAGTGCTCGAGGCCCTGCGTCCGCACGTTCAGGGTCGGCTGCTGTGCCTGTTCGGTTGTGGCGGCGACCGTGATCGCGGCAAGCGTCCGTTGATGGCCGGTGTGGTTGAGCGTCTGGCCGATGCGGTGCTGGTGACCGATGACAACCCGCGCAGCGAAAGCCCGGCGCAGATTTTCGACGACATTCGCGCTGGTTTCGCTTCGGCGCAGTCCGTGCGTTTCGTCCACGGCCGTGGCAATGCCATTGCCCAGCTGATTGCCGAGTCGACCGCCGAAGACGTTCTGGTGCTGGCCGGCAAGGGGCACGAGGATTACCAGGAAGTGAACGGTGTTCGCCAGCCATTCTCCGACCTTGACGAGGCTGCCAAAGCCCTCGCTGCGTGGGAGGTGGCCCATGCTTAAACCGTTGCGTTTGAGCGAGGTGGTTGCCGCCCTCGACGCCCGCCTGATCGGTGAAGATCGCGTGTTCGACGCCGTCAGCACCGACAGTCGCGCGATCAAGCCGGGCCAGCTGTTCATTGCCCTGACCGGGCCGCGCTTCGACGGCCATGATTACCTGGCCGATGTTGCTGCCAAGGGCGCTGTAGCTGCCCTGGTCGAGCGCGAGGTGCCGGGTGCGCCGCTGTCGCAACTGCTGGTGGGCGATACCCGTCAGGCCCTGGGGCAACTGGGCGCGCTGAACCGACAGGCTTACGGTGGCCCGCTGGCCGCCGTGACCGGTTCCAGCGGCAAGACCACGGTCAAGGAAATGCTGGCAAGCATTCTGCGTACTGCCTTTACCGAGCAGGGCAATGCCGTGCTGGCAACCCGTGGCAACTTGAACAACGACCTCGGTGCGCCGCTGACGTTGCTGGAGCTGGGTGCCGAGCACAAGGGCGCCGTCATCGAGCTGGGCGCCTCGCGTGTGGGTGAAATCGCCTACACCGTCGGCCTGACTCAGCCCCATGTCGCCATCATCACCAATGCCGGGACCGCTCACGTTGGCGAGTTCGGCGGGCCGGACAAGATCATCCTTGCCAAGGGCGAAATTCTCGAAGGGCTGGGCGACAACGGCGTTGCCGTGCTCAACCTGGACGACGTGGCATTTGCCACCTGGAAGGCACGTGCCGGTGACAAGTGCGTCGTGAGCTTCGCGCTGAACAACCCGCAGGCGGATTTCCATGCCAGCGATATCGAACGTGATGCCCGGGGTTGCTCCTCGTTCACCTTGCATTGCACCACCGGCCAGGCGCGCATCCAACTCAACCTGCTGGGTGAGCACAATGTGGCCAATGCCCTGTCGGCCGCGGCCGCTGCATCGGCTCTGAGTGTACCGCTGGTCGATATCAAGGCCGGGCTGGAAAACCTGCAGCCGGTCAAAGGCCGCGCAGTTGCGCAGTTGGCGCCGAATGGCGTGCGGGTGATCGATGACACCTATAACGCCAACCCGTCATCCATGTGTGCCGGCATTGATATACTCGCCGGGTTCTCCGGCCGCACCGTCCTGGTGCTTGGAGACATGGGCGAGCTGGGAGCCTGGGCCGAGCAGGCGCACCGCGACGTGGGCAGTTACGCCGTTGGCAAGGTTTCCGCGTTCTACGCCGTAGGGCCACAGATGGCCCGCGCAATCGAAGCTTTTGGCGCCAATGGTCGGCATTTTGCCGATCAAGCCAGCCTGATCGAAGCGCTTCGCGCCGAACAGGGCGACACCACCATTCTAATTAAAGGTTCACGCAGCGCCGCGATGGAGAACATCGTGGCGGCGCTCTGTGGCGTATCTGGGGAGAGTCACTAAATGCTGCTGCTGCTGGCCGAGTACCTGCAACAGTTCCACAAGGGTTTCGCCGTGTTCCAGTACCTGACACTGCGCGGCATTCTTGGTGTGCTGACTGCGCTGGCGTTGTCGCTGTGGCTGGGGCCGTGGATGATCCGCACCCTGCAGATCCGTCAGATCGGCCAGGCCGTGCGTAACGACGGGCCGCAATCGCACCTGTCGAAAAAGGGCACGCCGACCATGGGCGGGGCGCTGATCCTGTCCGCCATCGCGGTCAGTACGCTGCTCTGGGCTGACCTGTCCAACCGCTACGTGTGGGTGGTGCTGATCGTCACCCTGCTGTTCGGCGCCATTGGCTGGGTCGACGACTACCGCAAGGTGATCGAGAAGAACTCCCGTGGCCTGCCGAGCCGCTGGAAGTATTTCTGGCAGTCGGTGTTCGGCCTGGGGGCAGCGATCTTCCTTTATATGACTGCGCAAAGCCCGGTAGAGACCACGCTGATCCTGCCGCTGCTCAAGGATGTCAGCATCCCCCTGGGGATCGGCTTCATCATCCTGACCTACTTCGTGATCGTCGGCTCGAGCAACGCCGTCAACCTGACTGACGGCCTCGATGGCCTGGCGATCCTGCCCACGGTGATGGTCGGTGGTGCCCTGGGCATCTTCTGCTACCTGTCGGGTAACGTGAATTTCGCCGAATACCTGCTGATTCCATACGTGCCGGGCGCTGGCGAGCTGATCGTGTTCTGCGCCGCGCTGGTCGGTGCGGGGCTTGGTTTCCTGTGGTTCAACACCTACCCGGCGCAGGTCTTCATGGGCGACGTCGGCGCGCTGGCCCTGGGCGCTGCTCTGGGCACCATCGCCGTGATCGTCCGCCAGGAAGTCGTCCTGTTCATCATGGGCGGCGTGTTCGTGATGGAAACCCTGTCGGTGATCATCCAGGTCGCGTCCTTCAAGTTGACCGGCAAGCGCGTGTTCCGCATGGCGCCGATTCACCACCACTTTGAACTGAAAGGCTGGCCGGAGCCGCGCGTGATCGTACGTTTCTGGATCATCACCGTGATTCTGGTGCTGATCGGCCTTGCCACCCTGAAGCTGCGTTGAGGAACGAATGAGCCTGATCGCTTCTGACCACTTCCGCATCGTTGTCGGCCTCGGCAAGAGCGGCATGTCCCTGGTGCGCTTCCTCGCGCGCCAGGGCGTGCGCTTCGCCGTGGCCGACACGCGTGCCAACCCGCCGGAGCTGAGCACCTTGCGTGAACAGTTCCCGCAGGTGGAAGTGCGTTGTGGCGAGCTGGACGTGGAGTTCCTCTGCCGTGCCAGCGAACTGCTGGTCAGCCCCGGTCTGGCCGTGGCCACGCCTGCCTTGCAGGAAGCGGCGCGCCGCGGCGTGAAAATCTCGGGCGACATCGATCTGTTCGCGCGCAACGCCAAGGCACCGATCATTGCCATCACCGGCTCCAACGCCAAGAGCACCGTCACCACCCTGGTGGGCGAGATGGCGGCTGCTGCGGGCAAGCGGGTTGCCGTGGGCGGCAACCTCGGCACCCCGGCGCTGGATCTGCTGGCGGACGACGTCGAGCTTTACGTCATGGAGCTGTCGAGCTTCCAGCTGGAAACCACCGATCAGCTCAACGCCGAAGTGGCGACCTGCTTGAACATCAGCGAAGACCACATGGATCGCTATGAAGGCCTGCCGCAGTATCACCTGGCCAAGCACCGCATCTTCCGTGGCGCCCGCCAGGTGGTGGTGAACCGTGATGATGCGCTGTCCCGTCCGCTGATCGCCGACCAGGTGCCATGCTGGACCTTCGGCCTGGGCAAGCCTGACTTCAAACGCTTCGGCCTGCTGGAAGAAAACGGCGAGAAGTTCCTGGCCTATCAGTTCGAGACCCTGTTGCCGGTGTCGGCGCTGAAGGTGCGTGGTGCGCATAACCAGTCCAATGCCCTGGCGGCATTGGCGCTGGGCCATGCCGTCGGCCTGCCGATGTCCGCGATGCTCGACACGCTGAAAGCCTTCACCGGCCTGCCGCACCGTTGCCAGTGGGTCGGCGAGCATGCGGGCGCCAACTACTACGACGATTCCAAGGCCACCAACGTGGGTGCTGCCCTGGCCGCTATCGAAGGCCTGGGTGCAGACATCACTGGCGAGCTGGTGCTGATCGCCGGCGGTGATGGCAAGGGCGCCGATTTCTCTGCGCTGAACGCACCGGTTGGCCGCTACTGCCGCGCGGTGGTGCTGCTGGGCCGTGATGCCGAGCGACTGGGCGATGCCCTGGCCACTGCCGGCGTGCCGTTGATCCGTGTGCAGACGCTGGATGAAGCCGTTCAGCGCAGCGCCGAACTGGCCCAGCCGGGCGATGCCGTGCTGCTGTCGCCAGCCTGCGCCAGCCTGGATATGTTCAAGAACTTCGAAGAGCGCGGGCGCCTGTTTGCCCAAGCGGTGGAGGCACTCGTCTGATGCTTGCCTTCCTGCGCCCTTATCCGTCCCCGCTGTTCAGCCGTCGTGGCGTGGACATGGACTTCCCGCTGCTGGCCGGTTGCCTGGCGCTGCTCGGCATGGGCCTGGTGATGATTTCCTCGGCGTCTACAGAGGTGGCTGCGGTGAATGCCGGCAGCCCGCTGTACTACATGATCCGCCACCTGATCTACCTGCTGATCGGCCTGAGCGCCGCGGGCGTGGTGCTGATGATTCCGCTGGCCACCTGGCAGCGCTTCAGCTGGATGTTGCTGCTGGCGGCGTTCGGCCTGCTGGTGCTGGTACTGGTGCCGGGCATTGGCCGTGAGGTGAACGGTTCGATGCGCTGGATCGGCTTCGGCATGTTCAACGTGCAGCCGTCGGAAATCGCCAAGGTCTTCGTGATCATTTACCTGGCCGCCTACCTGGTGCGTCGTCAGGAAGAGGTGCGCGAGAGCTGGGCCGGCTTCTTCAAACCCTTCGTCGTGCTGCTGCCGATGGCGGGTCTGCTGCTGCTGGAGCCTGACTTCGGTGCCACGGTCGTGATGATGGGCGCTGCGGCGGCCATGCTGTTCCTCGGTGGCGTCGGCCTGTTCCGTTTCAGCCTGATGGTCGCGCTGGCCGTGGGCGCCGTATTCGTGCTGGTGCAGACCCAGGAATACCGCCTGCAACGTCTGATCACCTTTACCGACCCGTGGGCTGACCAGTTCGGTTCCGGCTACCAGCTGACCCAGGCCTTGATCGCCTTCGGGCGTGGCGAATGGTTCGGCGTCGGTCTGGGCAACAGCATCCAGAAGCAGTTCTACCTGCCGGAAGCGCACACCGACTTCGTGTTCGCTGTGCTGGCTGAAGAGTTGGGCATGATCGGCGCCCTGACCACTGTCGCGCTGTTCGTCTTCGTCAGCGTGCGTGCCCTGTACATCGGCCTGTGGGCCGAGAAAGCCAAGCAGTTCTTCGCTGCCTATGTCGCTTACGGCCTGGCATTCCTGTGGATTGGTCAGTTCCTGATCAACATCGGTGTGAACATCGGCCTGCTGCCGACCAAAGGCCTGACGTTGCCATTCCTCAGCTACGGCGGCAGCTCCCTGGTGATCTGCTGCGTCAGCCTGGCGCTGTTGCTGCGCATCGAGTGGGAGCGTCGCACGGTGCTGGGCAGTGAAGATGTCGATTTTGACGAGTCGGATTTTGCCGAAGGGCAGAGCGCCGAGGAGGTGTCTCATGCCCGGTAATGTATTGATCATGGCAGGCGGCACTGGGGGGCACGTGTTCCCGGCCCTGGCCTGCGCCCGTGAATTCCAGGCCCGTGGCTACCGTGTGCACTGGCTGGGTACGCCCCGTGGCATCGAGAACGAACTGGTGCCGGCGGCGGGTCTGCCGTTGCACCTGATCGATATCAGCGGCCTGCGCGGCAAGAGCAAGCTGTCGCTGCTCAAGGCGCCGTTCCAGTTGATCAAGGCGCTGTTCCAAGCACGCAAGGTCGTGCGCGAGCTCGATCCGGTCTGCGTCCTGGGCATGGGCGGCTACGTCACCGGCCCGGGTGGCCTCGCGGCCCGTCTCGCCGGTGTGCCGTTGATCATCCATGAGCAGAATGCGGTGGCCGGTACTGCCAACCGCAGCCTGGTGCCGTTCGCCAGCCGTGTGTGCGAGGCGTTCCCGAATACCTTCGCCGCCAGCGCCAAGCGCCGCACCACCGGCAACCCGGTTCGCGAGGAGCTGTTCCTTGAAACGCCCCGCGCGTCCCTGAGCAATCGTGAGCCGCGGCTGCTGATTCTTGGCGGCAGCCTGGGTGCCGAACCACTCAACAAATTGTTGCCCGAAGCCCTGTCTTTGGTCGCGGCCGAGCTGCGTCCCGAAGTGTTCCATCAGGCGGGCAAGCAACATGATGGCGTGACCGCTGAACGCTATCGCGCCGCCGGCGTCGAAGCGCAGGTCGCGCCGTTCATCAGCGATATGGCCCGTGCTTATGCCTGGGCCGACCTGGTGGTGTGCCGCGCTGGCGCGCTGACCATCAGCGAGCTGGCTGCAGCCGGTTTGCCGTCGTTCCTGGTGCCGTTGCCCCATGCGATCGACGACCACCAGGCACGCAACGCCGACTATCTCGCGAAGGAGGGCGCCGCCGTCCTTCTGCCGCAACGCTCCACTGACGCCGCCACGCTGGCCGCGCAGCTGACCGAGGTCTTGATGCACCCTGAACGTTTGAATGAGATGGCGGGCACTGCCCGTCGCCTGGCCAAGCCCGATGCCACGCGCACGGTGGTCGAAATCTGCCTGGAGGTGGCCCGTGGCTAAATCCCCTGCCGCTGCCAAGGCTGAAGTCCGCCGCATGCGCCGTATCCGCCGTATCCACTTCGTGGGGATCGGCGGCGCCGGCATGTGCGGGATTGCCGAAGTACTGCTCAACCTGGGTTACGAAGTCTCCGGTTCCGATCTGAAGAAGTCGGCGGTTACCGAGCGCCTGGAAAACTTCGGTGCACAGATCTTCATCGGCCACCGCGCCGAGAACGCCGAGCATGCCGATGTGCTGGTGGTGTCCAGCGCCATCAACACCGCCAACCCGGAAGTCGCCACCGCCCTGGAACGCCGTATTCCGGTGGTGCCGCGCGCCGAAATGCTCGCCGAGCTGATGCGCTATCGCCATGGCATCGCCGTTGCCGGCACCCACGGCAAGACCACTACCACCAGCCTGCTGGCCTCGGTATTCGCTGCCGGTGGTCTGGACCCGACGTTCGTGATCGGTGGCCGACTGAATGCCGCAGGCACCAATGCGCAGTTGGGCAGCAGCCGCTACCTGATCGCCGAGGCGGACGAGAGCGACGCCAGCTTCCTGCACCTGCAGCCAATGGTCTCGGTCGTCACCAACATCGACATGGACCACATGAGCACCTACGAGGGCGACTTCAACAAGTTGAAGAAGACCTTCATCGAGTTCCTGCACAACCTGCCGTTCTACGGTCTGGCAGTGGTCTGCGTGGATGACCCGGTGGTGCGCGAGATCCTGCCACAGGTAGCACGTCCGACCGTGACCTATGGCTTCAACGAAGACGCCGATGTGCGGGCGATCAACGTCCGCCAGCAAGGCATGCAGACCCATTTCACCGTGCTGCGTCCGGAGCGCGAGCCGCTGGACGTCTCGGTCAATATGCCGGGCAACCACAACGTCCTGAACGCGCTGGCGACCATCGCCATCGCCACCGATGAAGGCATCAGCGATGACGCCATCGTCCAGGGCCTGTCGCAGTTCCAGGGCGTCGGTCGACGCTTCCAGGTCTACGGCCACCTGCCGGTAGAGGGCGGCGACGTGATGCTGGTCGACGACTATGGTCATCACCCGCGCGAAGTCGCGGCGGTGATCAAGGCCGTGCGTGGTGGCTGGCCGGAGCGTCGCCTGGTGATGGTGTACCAGCCGCACCGCTTCAGCCGTACCCGTGACCTGTACGACGACTTCGTCCAGGTGCTGGCCGACGCCAACGTGCTGCTGCTGATGGAAGTCTACCCGGCCGGCGAAGAGCCTATTCCGGGCGCCGACAGCCGTCAGTTGTGCCACAGCATTCGTCAGCGTGGCCAGTTGGACCCTATCTATATCGAGCGCGGCGTCGACCTGGCACCGCTGATCAAGCCGCTGCTGCGCGCCGGCGACATCCTGCTGTGCCAGGGTGCGGGCGATATCGGCGGCCTGGCCCCGCAACTGTTGCAAAGCCCGTTGTTCGCAGCGGCAGAAGGTAAGTCGAAATGAGTGCCCTCAACTTGAAATCCCAATTGCCGGTCGCTGCCTTTGGTCGCGTGGCGGTCCTGTTCGGCGGCAAGAGTGCCGAGCGCGAAGTTTCGCTGAAATCCGGCAATGCCGTGCTCAGCGCGCTGCAGAGTGCCGGTGTGGATGCGTTCGGCATCGACGTAGGCGACGACTTCCTGCAGCGCCTGCTGGCCGAGAAAGTCGACCGTGCCTTTATCGTCCTGCACGGTCGAGGTGGTGAAGACGGCAGCATGCAGGGCCTGCTCGAATGCGCCGGAATTCCCTACACCGGCAGCGGCATCCTGGCCTCGTCCCTGGCCATGGACAAGCTGCGTACCAAGCAGGTCTGGCAGAGCCTCGGCCTGCCGACGCCGCGTCACGCCGTGCTGAGCTCCGCCGCCGGTTGCGAAGCGGCCGCGGCCGAACTGGGCTTCCCGCTGATCGTCAAGCCGGCCCACGAAGGGTCGAGCATCGGCATGGCCAAGGTGGCCAACGTTGCCGAACTGATCGCCGCCTGGAAAGACGCCAGCCGTTACGACGCCCAGGTGCTGGTCGAGCAGTGGATCCAGGGGCCGGAATACACCATCGCCGTGCTGCGTGGCCAGGTGCTGCCGCCCATTGGTCTGGGCACTCCCCACAGCTTCTACGACTACGACGCCAAGTACCTGGCCAATGACACCCAGTACCGCATTCCCTGCGGCCTGGATGCTGCCAAGGAAGACGAGCTGAAAGCGCTGACCGTCAAGGCCTGCGAGGCTGTTGGCATTCAGGGCTGGGCCCGGGCCGACGTGATGCAGGACGCCGACGGGCAGTTCTGGCTGCTCGAAGTGAACACCGTTCCGGGCATGACCGACCACAGCCTGGTGCCGATGGCGGCCAATGCGGCCGGTCTGGATTTCCAGCAACTGGTCCTGGCGATTCTTGCCGACAGCGTGGAGGCACGGGGCTAAACCATGAGCGCGACCCTTCGTCATCAGCCAGGCTCTACCCGCGCACCGTTGCGCGGGGGCAAGTCTGTGCCGCGCGGTGCAAGCCGCCTGGTGGCCAAGGAGCCGATCAGCCTGCGTTTGCCCAAGCCGAATTTCAGCCTGCTCAAGCGCCTGACCTGGCCGCTGTTGCTGGTGGTGCTCGGGGTAGGCGCTTATGAGTTGTCGCTGCGCCTGCTGCCCTACGCCGATCGGCCGATTGCCCGGATCAGTGTGGAAGGTGACCTCAGCTACATCAGCCAGCAGGCGGTGCAGCAACGCATTGCGCCCTACGTGACCGCGAGCTTCTTCAGTGTCGATCTGCTGGGCATGCGCCACGAGCTGGAGCGGATGCCATGGATCGCCAATGCCGAAGTCCGGCGTGTCTGGCCGGACCAGGTGCTGGTGCGCCTGGAAGAACAATTGCCGATCGCCCGCTGGGGTGATGAGGCGCTGTTGAACAACCAGGGCCAGGCGTTCGCGCCGAAGGAACTGGCGAATTATGAACACTTGCCGCAGTTGTACGGTCCCAAGCGTGCGCAGCAGCAGGTGATGCAGCAATACCAGGTGCTCAGCCAGATGCTGCGGCCCCTGGGGTTTTCGGTAGCGCGCCTGGAGTTGCGCGAGCGCGGCAGCTGGTTCCTGTCCACCGGGCAGGGCATCGAATTGCTGCTGGGACGTGATCATCTGGTGGAAAAAATGCGCCGCTTTGTCGCCATTTACGACAAGGAACTGAAAGCGCAGCAAACGAATATCGCGCGGATCGATCTGCGTTACGCCAACGGCCTGGCCGTGGCGTGGCACGAGCCGGTCGCGCCCACGGCGGCTGACACCGCTGTCGTGCAGTGAATCAGGAGAAGGCAGGACTCATGGCAAACGTACAGAGTGGCAAGATGATCGTCGGTCTCGACATCGGTACCTCCAAGGTGGTGGCGCTGGTGGGCGAAGTGACGGCCGATGGCCAACTGGAAATCGTCGGCATCGGCACCCATCCCTCCCGCGGCCTGAAGAAGGGCGTGGTGGTCAATATCGAGTCCACGGTGGCCTCGATCCAGCGCGCGGTGGAAGAAGCCCAGCTGATGGCGGGTTGCCGTATCCACTCGGCGTTCGTCGGTGTTGCCGGCAACCACATCCGCAGCCTGAACAGCCACGGCATCGTTGCCATCCGTGATCGCGAAGTCAGCCCGGCCGACCTCGAGCGCGTTCTGGACGCGGCCCAGGCCGTGGCCATCCCGGCTGACCAGCGCGTGCTGCACACGCTGCCCCAGGACTACGTGATCGATAACCAGGAGGGTGTTCGTGAGCCCCTAGGCATGTCCGGTGTTCGCCTTGAAGCCAAGGTGCACGTGGTGACCTGCGCAGTTAACGCCGCGCAGAACATCGAGAAGTGCGTGCGCCGCTGCGGCCTGGAAGTCGACGACATCATTCTCGAACAACTCGCTTCCGCTTATGCGGTGCTGACCGACGACGAGAAAGAGCTGGGCGTGTGCCTGGTCGACATCGGCGGTGGTACCACCGACATCTGCATCTTCACCGAAGGCGCGATCCGTCACACCGCGGTGATCCCGATCGCTGGCGACCAGGTCACCAACGACATCGCCATGGCGCTGCGCACTCCGACTCAGTACGCCGAAGAGATCAAGATCCGTTACGCCTGCGCCCTGGCCAAGCTGGCCGGCGCGGGTGAAACCATCAAGGTGCCGAGCGTCGGTGACCGTCCGCCGCGCGACCTGTCGCGTCAGTCTCTGGCCGAGGTGGTCGAGCCGCGTTACGACGAGCTGTTCACCCTGATCCAGGCCGAACTGCGTCGCAGCGGCTACGAAGACCTGATTCCGGCGGGCATCGTCCTGACCGGTGGCACGGCGAAGATGGAAGGTGCGGTCGAACTGGCGGAAGAAATCTTCCACATGCCGGTGCGCCTGGGCGTGCCCCAGACCGTCAAGGGGCTGGCCGATGTGGTGCGCAACCCGATTTATTCCACAGGCGTAGGCCTGTTGCTGTACGGGCTGCAGAAGCAGTCCGACGGCATCTCCATGTCTGCCCTGGGCAGCTATGGCGACGAACCGAAAACACCTGTTCTGGAACGCATCAAACGCTGGGTCCAGGGCAATTTCTGATTTGCAGTAGGCGTTACAACAAGAAAGTAAAGGAGAGGGAAAATGTTCGAACTCGTAGACAATGTCCCACAAAGTGCGGTCATTAAAGTAATCGGCGTGGGTGGCGGTGGCGGCAACGCAGTCAACCACATGGTCAAGAGCAACATCGAAGGCGTCGAGTTCATCTGCGCCAACACCGATGCTCAGGCGCTGGGCAAGGTCGGTGCTCGCACCATCCTGCAACTGGGCACTGCGATTACCAAAGGCCTGGGCGCTGGCACCAATCCGGAAATCGGTCGTCAGGCCGCGATGGAAGACCGCGAGCGCATCACCGAGGTGCTGCAAGGCTGCGACATGGTCTTCATCACCACCGGCATGGGCGGCGGTACCGGTACCGGTGCAGCGCCGATCATCGCGCAGATCGCCAAAGAGATGGGCATCCTGACTGTCGCCGTCGTGACTCGTCCGTTCCCGTTCGAAGGGAAAAAGCGCATGCACGTTGCCGAAGAAGGCATTCGCGCGCTGGCTGAGTGTGTCGACTCGCTGATCACCATCCCCAACGAAAAACTGCTGACCATCCTCGGTAAAGACGCCAGCCTGCTGTCGGCTTTCGCCAAGGCTGACGACGTGCTGACCGGCGCGGTCCGTGGCATCTCCGACATCATGCTGCGCGAAGGCCTGATGAACGTCGACTTCGCCGACGTGAAAACCGTGATGAGCGAAATGGGCATGGCGATGATGGGCACTGGCTGCGCCAGCGGTCCTAACCGTGCGCGTGAAGCCACCGAAGCGGCCATCCGCAACCCACTGCTGGAAGACGTCAACCTGCAGGGCGCTCGCGGCATCCTGGTCAACATCACTGCCGGCCTGGATCTGTCGCTGGGTGAATACGCCGCCGTTGGTGAAATCATCGAGGCGTTCGCCTCCGAGCACGCGACCGTCAAGGTTGGCGCGGTGATCGATCCGGACATGCGCGACGAGCTGCACGTGACTGTGGTCGCCACCGGTCTGGGTGCGCGTATTGAGAAGCCGGTCAAGGTTGTCGACAACACCGTGCAGGTTTCCGCGGCTTCGGTTTCTTCGGCAGCAGCACCTGTTCGCAGTGAACAAAGCGTCAACTACAAGGACTACGAGCGTCCGACCGTGCAGCGTCAAAGCCACGCCGGTGGTGCTACTGCGGCCAAGCTGAACCCTCAGGATGACCTGGATTACCTGGACATCCCGGCGTTTCTGCGTCGTCAGGCCGATTGATGAAATGTATCAGGAGTATTGGGGTGATTGGTGTTCAGCAAAGGCCGGGTCTGCTATCATCCCCGGCCATTGTTGAAAACTATTCGCAACTAGTGTTATAGCGGCCAAAGCCATGATCAGACAACGCACCCTGAAGAACATTATCCGCGCCACTGGCGTCGGCCTGCATTCCGGGGAGAAGGTATACCTGACCCTGAAGCCGGCACCTGTGGACACCGGTATCGTGTTCCGTCGTACCGACCTCGATCCTGTCGTGGAAATCTCCGCGCGGGCCGGGAATGTTGGTGAAACCACCATGTCGACCACATTGGTCAATGGTGATGTCAAGGTGGATACGGTAGAGCACCTGCTTTCGGCCATGGCTGGCCTGGGCATCGATAACGCCTACGTCGAGCTCTCCGCGTCCGAAGTGCCGATCATGGATGGCAGCGCCGGTCCCTTTGTATTCCTGATTCAATCTGCGGGTCTGCAAGAGCAGGATGCCCACAAGAAATTCATCCGGATTCTTCGCGAAGTGACGGTCGAGGAGGGCGACAAGCGCGCCACCTTCGTCCCCTTCGAGGGCTTCAAGGTGAGTTTCGAGATCGATTTCGATCATCCGGTCTTCCGCAATCGCACGCAGTCGGCCAGCGTTGATTTCTCCAGCACGTCGTTCGTGAAGGAAGTCAGCCGGGCCCGCACATTCGGCTTCATGCGTGATATCGAGTTCCTGCGTTCGCAGAACCTGGCACTCGGCGGCAGCGTGGAAAACGCCATTGTGGTCGATGAATACCGTGTATTGAACGAAGACGGCCTGCGTTACGAGGACGAATTCGTCAAACACAAGATTCTCGACGCCATCGGCGACCTCTACCTGCTCGGTAACAGCTTGATTGGCGAGTTCCGTGGATTCAAGTCGGGTCATGCCCTCAACAACCGCCTGCTGCGCACCTTGATGGAGCAGGCGGATGCCTGGGAAGTAGTGACCTTCGACGATCCGAAGACCGCGCCGATCTCCTACATGCGCCCTGTAGCGGCCGTGTAAGTACTCTCTCTTTTGCTTTTTATCGAGGCCACCTTCGGGTGGCCTTTTTTTTGCCTATGCTTCCTGCCGGCGATCAATCCTGGGATTTATCAGGATTTCCGTGCCTGGCCAGACGCTCCAGGGCGGCGCGCAAATCAGGATGGGTAATGCCTTCGGCGGTCGCCTGGATGTTTTCGGCGGCACTGCTGGAGAGCTGGATAGTGCGACCGGGAGCACGCCTTTCAGCAGTCGGCGGTTGCACCTTGAACAGGATTTTCGCTAAGGTCGCGAATTCTTCGAGCGCCTGCAGCTGTCTGTGCAAGCGTCGTTGCTGATAACGCAGGCGGGTGGCCCAGTGGCCGTCCGTGACGATAAGAAGCAGACAACCCTCGCGCCATGACGCTACGTGGCAGTGTTCGCGAGCAGCGGGTTGGAGCTGGCTTTCCAATAGACGCTGCAAATGGTCAAGGCGTTGAGCCTGACTGAACAGCGCTTTCAGAGGCTTCGCTTCGCGTAGTAACGCAGCGGAGCCTTGAGCCGGCAAAGGACGAAACGTCATGGCAGGACGCCTGAGATTGTGGAGCCGCCATGGTAGCAGAATCGCTGCTGCCTACTTTGGCTCCACCTTATAGGGGATTCCATGCACATCATTTTACTCAGCCGCCGCCATGGCGCTGCGCGTTCACTCAGCCTGGATTTACGCTGGCTGGTGGCGGCATTGCTGGCGCTGGTCGTCCTGGCTGTAGCCAGTGGCGTCGCCGTGGGAGCCTGGTGGATGCCGCAGGCCAGCCATACCGACGACACTGCCCAGATCACCCAGGCCCTGGATGAGCAGCGCGCGGAAGTCGGAGCCGTACGGGTCGATGCCCAGCGCCAGCTGGATGCCTTCGCCGCCCATGTGGCCGAGCTGCAGGCCCGCCTGACTCGCCTCGACGCCCTCGGTGAGCGTCTGACCGAGCTGGCCGAGCTTGATTCCAGCGAATTCGATTTTTCTCTGAACGTCGGACAAGGTGGACCCGAAGAACTGGTCGGTGGTTCCGCCTATTCGCCGCCTCCGTTCATGAGCACGCTCGATGAACTGGCCATGCGCCTCGACAGTCGTGAGCAGCAGCTCGAAGTGCTCGAGCAACTGATGGGCGAGCGCCGTCTGAGCGAAGCGGAGCATCTGTCGGGTCGTCCTGTTCGCCAGGGCTACATGTCGTCGCCCTTCGGCCGTCGCAGCGATCCGCTGACCGGGCGCCTGAGCGTGCACCGGGGTGTGGACTTCGCGGCCAAGGCCGGCAGTGATGTGGTGGCCGTCGCCGCTGGTGTGGTGACCTTCTCAGGGCGCAAGAATGGCTACGGCCATACCGTCGAGATCAGCCATTCTGATGGCTACGTGACACTGTATGCCCACAACCAGAGCAACGCGGTGCAGATCGGTGACCTCGTCCAGCGTGGGCAAACCATCGCCAAGGTCGGGCGCAGTGGTCGCTCCACCGGTTACCACGTGCACTTCGAAGTGAGCAAGGGTGGGCGCCAGGTCAATCCGGCGTTGTATATCGCCCGTGCCAACGGGGTCGAATAACGTCCCTTTCTTCATCCGCGTTTCCGGGTAGAATGCCCGCTTCGCACGCAGCCATGAGGGCTGCATGGGCGACTCACGGGGCCGCCCTCCATTCATAGCGTGGAAGATCCTGCCGATATGTTTGCGCCTTTGTTGAAGAAACTCTTTGGAAGCAAGAACGAGCGTGAAGTCAAACGCATGCTCAAGACGGTTCAGGCCGTCAATGCCTTCGAGGAGCAAATGCTCGCGCTCTCGGATGAGCAACTGCGCGCCAAGACCGATGAATTCAAAGTCCGCCTGGCCAAGGGTGAAACCCTCGACCAGTTGCTGCCGGAAGCCTTCGCCGTAGCGCGTGAGGCCGGCAAGCGCGTCATGGGCATGCGCCACTTCGACGTTCAGTTGATCGGTGGTATGACCCTGCATGAAGGCAAGATCGCCGAGATGCGTACCGGTGAGGGTAAAACCCTGGTCGGCACCCTGGCCGTCTACCTCAATGCGCTGGAAGGCAAAGGCGTGCACGTGGTCACGGTGAACGACTACCTGGCCCGCCGCGACGCCAACTGGATGCGTCCGCTGTATGAATTCCTCGGCCTGTCGGTCGGTATCGTCACCCCGTTCATGCCGCCGGAAGAAAAGCGCAGCGCTTACGCCGCCGACATTACCTACGGCACCAACAACGAATTCGGTTTCGACTACCTGCGCGACAACATGGCGTTCAGCCTGGAAGAGAAGTTCCAGCGCGAGCTGAACTTCGCCGTGATCGACGAAGTCGACTCCATCCTCATCGACGAAGCCCGTACCCCGCTGATCATTTCCGGTCAGGCGGAAGACAGCTCCAAGCTCTATACCGAGATCAACAAATTGATCCCGCGCCTCAAGCAGCACATCGAGGAAGAAGAGGGCGTCGTTACCCAGGAAGGCCACTACAAGATCGATGAGAAGAGCCGTCAGGTCGAACTCAACGAAGCCGGCCACCAGTACATCGAAGAAATGCTCGCCGAAGGCGGCCTGCTCGCAGAGGGCGAAAGCCTGTACTCGGCGCATAACCTGGGCCTGCTGACCCACGTCTATGCCGGTCTGCGCGCGCACAAGCTGTTCCATCGCAACGTCGAATACATCGTGCAGAACAACCAGGTGCTGCTGATCGACGAACACACCGGCCGTACCATGCCGGGCCGTCGTTTGTCCGAAGGCCTGCACCAGGCCATCGAGGCCAAGGAGTTGCTGCCGATCCAGGCCGAGAGCCAGACCCTGGCGTCGACCACTTTCCAGAACTACTTCCGTCTCTACAACAAGCTGTCCGGCATGACCGGTACCGCGGACACCGAAGCGTTCGAGTTCCACCAGATCTACGGCCTGGCGGTGATCGTCATCCCGACCAACCGTCCATTGGCGCGCAAGGACTTCAACGACCTGGTCTACCTGACCGCGGACGAGAAGTACCTCGCCATCGTCAGCGACATCAAGGAAAGCATGGCGCTGGGGCGTCCGGTGCTGGTCGGTACGGCCACCATCGAAACCTCCGAGCACATGTCCAACCTGCTCAATCAGGAAGGCATCGAGCACAAGGTGCTCAACGCCAAGTTCCACGAGAAGGAAGCGGAAATCATCGCCCAGGCCGGTCGTCCGGGGGCGTTGACCATCGCCACCAACATGGCCGGTCGTGGTACCGACATCCTGCTCGGCGGTAACTGGGAAGTCGAAGTGGCTGCCCTGGAAAACCCCACCGACGAGCAGATCGCCCAGATCAAGGCCGAGTGGCAGAAACGCCACCAGCAAGTCATCGAATCCGGTGGCCTGCACGTGATCGCCTCCGAGCGCCACGAATCCCGCCGTATCGACAACCAGCTGCGTGGTCGTGCCGGTCGTCAGGGTGACCCGGGTTCCAGCCGCTTCTACCTGTCGCTGGAAGACAGCCTGATGCGCATCTTCGCCTCCGACCGCGTGAAGAACTTCATGAAGGCCCTGGGCATGCAGTCCGGCGAAGCCATCGAACACCGCATGGTGACCAACGCCATCGAGAAAGCGCAGCGCAAGGTCGAAGGTCGTAACTTCGATATGCGTAAGCAACTGCTCGAGTTCGATGACGTGGCCAACGAACAGCGCAAGGTGATCTACCACATGCGCAACACCCTCCTGGCCGCCGAGAACATTGGCGAGACCATCGAGGACTTCCGCCAGGAAGTGTTGGACAACACCATCAATACCTACATGCCGCCGCAGTCCCTGCCTGAGCAGTGGGATATCGCCGGTCTGGAAGAGGCGCTGTACAGCGGTTTCAGCCTGCGCCTGCCGATCCAGCAGTGGCTGGACGAAGACGACAAACTGTACGAAGAAACGCTGCGCGACCGCATCCTGCAAGAGCTGCTCGCCGCCTACAACGAGAAGGAAGAACAGGCCAGTGCCGAGGCGCTGCGCACCTTCGAGAAGCAGATCCTGCTGCGCGTACTGGACGACCTGTGGAAAGACCACCTGTCGACCATGGACCACCTGCGTCACGGTATTCACCTGCGCGGTTACGCACAGAAGAACCCCAAGCAGGAGTACAAGCGCGAGTCCTTCGCCCTGTTCCAGGAACTGCTCGATTCGATCAAGCGCGACGCCATCCGTGTGCTGTCGCATGTTCAGGTCCGTCGTGAGGACCCGATCGAAGAAGAAGCGCGCCTGCGTCGTGAAGCCGAGGCGATGGCCCAGCGCATGCAGTTCCAGCATGCCGATGCCTCTGCCCTGGACGAGCCCGAAGTTCAGGCTGAAGACGGCGAAGTGGCCGTGGCGGCCGCTCAGGTGCGTACCGAGCCGAAGATCGGTCGCAACGAGCCGTGCCCTTGCGGTTCCGGCAAGAAGTACAAGCACTGCCACGGCCAGGTCGGCTAAGAACCCACCCACGGCTAGCTGCGCGTCGGCCCTGCGGCGTTGAAAGCAGGCTCGGAATGCTCATGTACAACAGTACACTCCGCTTCCTCGCCTGTTTTCGCCTTGCAGGGCTCTAGCTCGCAAGGCCGTGAGCAGGTTCTTGTCTGCAACATCCGAACGCCGCGAAGGGTCACAGCCTTCGCGGCGTTCTAGTATTGTTAGTCCACTGATTTCGAGGAGCTTTCCCATGGCTGTCGGTCTTGGCCCACTGTCTACCCTGCACCCGGTTCCAGGTTTCGAGCTGGGCATCGCCTCTGCCGGCATCAAGCGCCCCGGGCGCAAGGACGTGGTGGTGATGCGCTGCGCCGAAGGCTCCAGCGTTGCCGGGGTCTTCACCCTCAATGCGTTCTGCGCTGCGCCGGTGATCCTGGCCAAGAAGCGCGTCCTGGGCAGCGTGCGTTACCTGCTGACCAACACCGGCAACGCCAACGCCGGCACCGGTGAGCCGGGCCTGCAGAACGCGACCCGTACCTGTGCCGCCCTGGCGCAACTGGCGGGTGTGGATGAAAGCGCAGTGCTGCCATTCTCCACCGGCGTCATCGGTGAGCCCCTGCCGGTCGAGAAGATCGAAGGTGCGCTGCAGGCGGCGCTGGATAACCTGGCCGAAGGCAACTGGGCCGAGGCCGCGACCGGCATCATGACCACCGACACCCTGCCAAAGGGCGCCAGCCGCCAGTTCGTGCACGATGGTGTGACCGTCACCGTCACCGGCATTTCCAAGGGCGCCGGCATGATCAAGCCGAACATGGCCACCATGCTCGGTTACATTGCCACCGACGCCAAGGTCGCCCAGGGCGTGCTGCAGGACCTGCTGCGCGATGCGGCGAACAAGTCGTTCAACCGCATCACCATCGACGGCGACACCTCGACCAACGACTGCTGCATGCTGGTCGCCACCGGTCAGGCGGCGCTGCCTGAGATCACCCAGGCCAGCGGCGACCTGTTCGCCAAGTTGAAAGAGGCGGTGTTCGCCGTGTGCATGGAAGTGGCCCAGGCCATCGTCCGTGACGGTGAAGGTGCGACCAAGTTTGTCACCGTGCAGGTGAACGGCGGCGCCACCCACCAGGAGTGCCTGGACGTTGGCTATGCCGTGGCCCACTCGCCGCTGATCAAGACCGCGCTGTTCGCTTCCGACCCCAACTGGGGCCGTATCCTGGCGGCCGTGGGCCGTGCCGGCGTGGCGCAGCTGGATGTCAGCAAGATCGACGTGTTCCTCGGCGAGGTGTGCATTGCCAGCCGTGGCTGCCGCGCCAGCACTTACACCGAGGAGCAGGGCTCGGCCGTGATGGCTGAGGCTGAAATCACCATCCGTATCGAGCTCGGCCGTGGTACCTGCAGCGAAACGATCTGGACCACGGACCTGTCCCACGAGTACGTGAAGATCAACGCCGAGTACCGCACCTGATCAGTGGGCCATTCCCTGCTTTCATCCCAGGATGAAAAAAGGGAATTGGCCATCCAGGGGCTGCGCCGCTTATGTTCAGTCGATCGCTCATGCCGAGTGAGCAGACCCTCAGGAGAAGCACATGCCCCTCACACTGGTGATCGGTGACAAAAATCTATCGTCGTGGTCCCTGCGCGCCGCCCTGGCGCTCGAACTGGCGGGGGCTGACTACGACGAGCAGCTCATTGTGCTCAACCGCCCGGACACCCGTGCGCGCATGCTCGAGCATTCGCCCGCGGGCAAGGTGCCGGTGCTGAAGACCGAGTACGGCCCGGTCTGGGACACCCTGGCCATCGCCGAATACCTCGCCGAACGCTTTCCTCAGGCGGCTCTGTGGCCTCGGGAAACCTATGCCCGCGCGGTAGCACGTAGCATTTGCGCAGAAATGCACAGTGGCTTCGTGGGCCTGCGTACGCACCTCCCGATGGATCTCAAGCGCGATCAGGCGCTGGATGTGATCCCCGAGGCTGCACAGGCGGATATCCAGCGTGTCTGCGCGCTGTGGGCCGAATGCCGGGCGGGCTTCGGCCAGGAAGGGCCTTATCTGTTCGGCCAGCCGAGCCTGGCCGATGCCTTTTTCGCACCGGTGGCGTCCCGTTTGCGCAGCTACCGGGTCCCGCTGCCTGCCGAGGCGCAGGCCTATGTCGACACCATCTATCAATGGCCGGCGTTCTTGCGCTGGTATCAGACCGCCCAGGAGGAAAGACTGGCGTGAAACGCATTCATGTAGCCGCTGCGGTGATTCGCGGGACTGACGGGCGCATCCTCATTGCCAAGCGCCCGGACGATAAACACCAGGGCGGCCTGTGGGAGTTCCCGGGGGGCAAGGTCGAGGCCGACGAGCCGGTAGCCACGGCCCTGGCCCGTGAGCTGGAAGAGGAACTGGGGATTCGCCCCACCTCCGCCAGGCCGCTGATCCAGGTGCGCCACGACTACCCGGACAAACACGTGCTGCTCGATGTCTGGGAGGTCTCGGCGTTCACCGGCGAACCCCATGGCGCCGAAGGCCAGCCCCTGGCCTGGGTCAGCCCACGGCAACTGGATGACTACACCTTTCCCGCAGCCAATACGGCCATCGTCATGGCCGCACGTCTGCCGGAGCGCTACCTGATCACTCCGGATGATCTGGCGCCGGACATGCTGCTCAGTGGGGTTCGCCAGGCGCTTGCCACTGGCATCCGCCTGATCCAGTTGCGCGCGCCGGGCATGTTCGATGCCCAGTACCGCGACCTTGCCGTCGATATCCAGGGCCTGTGTGCCGGCAAGGCGCAGCTGATGCTCAAGGGACCGCTGGAGTGGCTGGGCGATTTCCCGGCTGCCGGCTGGCACCTGACTGCCGAGCAACTGCGCAAGTACGTCGACAAAGGCCGGCCTTTCCCGCTGGAGCGGCGCCTGGCGGCGTCCTGCCACAGTGCCGAGGAATTGCAGCTGGCCACCCGCATGGGCGTGGATTTCGTGACGCTGTCCCCGGTCCAGCCCACCCTGACCCACCCCGAGGCGACGCCGTTGGGCTGGGCCCAGGTTGCCGAGTGGCTGCAAGACTTCAATCAGCCGGCCTACGTGCTCGGCGGTGTCGGGCCGGGCGATCTGCCGCAGGCGTGGCAAGTCGGCGCCCAGGGCATCGCCGGTATCCGCGCGTTGTGGCCGTCGACTTGACGGCAGAACGCACCGGCGCGCTATAGTTCGCGCCCTCAAATGGTGCGTAAGGTGTGTGAACGGTGAGTGCGTTCGATGAGTGGGTGAGGTCGTTCTGGCCTGCGGCGATGCCGGTCAAGCGCAGCGAACAGGCGCTGAGCTGCCTGGGCGCCAGCCTGGGGCTGCTGTTCACCGCCTGGCTCTGCGGCTTCACGCAGGGCCTGGAAAATCCCTGGCTGATCGCGCCGATGGGGGCGTCGGCGGTGCTGCTGTTCGCCGTACCGGCGAGTCCACTCGCACAGCCCTGGTCCATTCTCGGGGGCAACACCCTCAGTGCTCTGGTGGGTGTTGCCTGTGCCACCTGGCTGGGCCACAGCGCGCCGGTCGCGGCCCTGGCCGGCGGCCTGGCCATCGGCGTCATGTTCAGCCTGCGCTGCCTGCACCCACCGGGCGGCGCCGTGGCCCTTACCGCTGTGCTGGCGGGGCCGGAGGTGGCTCAACAGGGCTTTTCGTTCGCGCTGTATCCGGTTGCCCTCAACTCGGCAGGTCTGCTGCTGCTCGCCCTGTTGTTCAACAACGTCCTGCGGCGCCGCTACCCGCACCGCCCGATCGAGCACGCCAACGCGCACGGCACCCGTGACGCGCTCCCGCGCGACCGCCTGGGCTTCACTCCGGAAGACCTGGATGCCGTGCTGGAGGCCCGAGGCGAGCTACTCGACATCAGCCGCGACGACCTGGAAGAAATCCTTCAGCAGACCGAGTTGCGCGCCTATCGCCGGCGTTTTGGTGAGATCCGCTGCGAGGACATCATGTCCCGAGATGTGCTCAGCATCGACCCGGATGCCAGCCTGGCGGAGGCCATGGCCCAGCTCGCTGAGCACCGTCTGGGGGCCTTGCCGGTGATCGATGAGGCACAGCACCTGCAGGGCATGCTGTATCTGCACGATCTGTTGGACGTTGATCTGAGCGATACCGCGCTGTCGGTGCGCAGCGAAATGCGCCGTCAGGTCAGCACCTGCCGCGCCGACTGGCCGATCACCTACCTGGTCGATACTTTGTCCGATGGTCTGGAGCACAAGGTGCCGGTGATCGATGATGACAAGCGCCTGCTGGGCATCATCACCCAGTCCGATCTGGTCGCGGCGCTGTTCCGCGTTTCTCTGGAAACCTACTCCGTCCGTTCCTGAGCCAGCAGCCGTTTGGCGCAGTCGAGAAAACCCGGCAGGCACGGGTTGTCGTTATCCCCATTCCAGTAGAGCCCCTGTTCGATCCGTGGTGAATCGAGCAGGGGGCGCAGCACCGCGCCCTCTAGCTGCATGCGGCGCATCGAGTCCGGAACCAGCGCCACCCCCAGTCCGGCGGACACCAGGTTGACGATGGTCTGCTGCAGGTGGGTTTCCAGGCGGATTTGCGGGGTAAAGCCGTGTTCCCGGCAGCAGCGGAACAGCGCTTCGTGTAGAGCCGGCGCGGTGCTGGCGGGAAAGCTGATGAAGGGTTCGTCTGCCAGTTGCGCGACATCGATGCGCGGCTGCTGGGACAGCGGGTGCTCGGCCGGCAACACGGCACACAGCGGCTCATGGTGCAGCGCCTGATAGCGCAGGTGTCGCGGCACGTGGCTGGGGAAGGCGATGCCGATATCGGTGCTGCCGCTGCTCAGGGCGCTCTGCAGGTCCCGGGGCAGGGTTTCGCTGAGGTGCAACTGCACCGCCGGCCGCTCGGCCGTGTAGGCTTTGATCAGCCTGGGCAGCAGGTTCCAGGCGGCGCTCATGGTGAAGCTCAGGCGCAGCTCGCCCTGGTCGCCGCGGGCTGTGGCCTGTGCGTTGCGCCGGGCGCCTTCGAGATTCGCCAACAGGGCCTTGGCCTGGCGGTAGAACTGTTCACCGGCCTGGGTCAGCTGGACGGTGCGCGAGGTGCGGTTGAACAGCTGCACACCCAGCTCCTGCTCCAGCGCACTGATCTGCCGGCTCAGGGGTGGCTGAGTAATGTGCAGCAGCTCGGCCGCCCGGCCGTAGTGCAGGGTCTCGGCCAGCACGGTGAAGTAGCGCAGTTGGCGGAATTCGATCATCGATGCGTATCAGGTATGGATGTACCTTCCAAATAGCATTAGACGGTATCGATTGCCAGCCTCTACCCTTGCCGACCTCTGTGATTGTGCATCGAGTGTCCGATGGCTTCCGTTTTCAACGTCATTCTGCCGGTCTTCGCCCTGATCCTGGCCGGCTTCCTGTGCCGCCGTTGGGGCATTCTCGGGGCGAACGCGGCCTCGGAAATCAACCGCATGGTGGTCTGGCTGTGCCTGCCGGCGCTGCTGTTCAAGGCCACGGCAACCGCCGCCTGGGAGCAGATCTGGCAGCCGCAGTTCATCCTGGTCTACAGCGGCGCCACGTTGGCGGTGTTCGCCGTCACCGTGCTCTGGCGCCTGCGTCGCACTGGCAGCCTGGCGGATGCGAGCATCCAGGGGCTGAGCGCGTCCTACGCCAACACCGGCTATATGGGCATTCCGCTGTGCCTGCTGGTGCTAGGGGATGCCGGCCTGGCCCCGGCCCTGGTGGCCACGCTGATCGTGGTCTGCGTGCTGTTCGCCCTGGCGGTGGTGTGCATCGAAGTGGCCCTGCAGGACGAGAAGAGCCTGCACCGGGCGGTGGCCAAGGTGGCCCTGGCCCTGGCCAAGAACCCGCTGGTGGTGTCGCCGCTGCTGGGTGGCCTGTGGGCCGCCAGCGGGCAATCGCTGGCGGTGCCGGTGGAGCAATTTCTGACTCTGCTGGCCAGCGCTACGGCACCCTGTGCACTGATCTCCCTGGGCCTGTTCCTGGCGCACAAGCAGGTGGGCCGCGGGGAGGGCAGTATCCCGCTGGTGCTGATCAAGCTGATCGTTCACCCGCTGATCACCTGGGTGCTGGCGTTCCACGTCTTCAATCTGCCGCCGCTCTGGGCCTATGCCGCCTTGCTGATGAGCGCGCTGCCCACGGGCACCGGGCCGTTCATGCTGGCCGAGTTCTACCGGCGCGAAGCCGCCGTGGTGTCGTATACGATTCTGCTCTCCACGCTGGGCTCGCTGGTGACCCTGTCGCTGTGCCTGTATCTGATGGGAACGGCAGGGTAGGGCGCCGCATCGCTTTGACGCTGGGCGCCTGGCTGCGGCCTAATAGCCGCCTGATTTTGTGAGCCTCGCCATGCCCGTATCCGCCCGCTCTCCCTCGAACATGCGCCCAAGCACCTTGCACCTGCCCCAGGGGCAGTGGGAAACGGTGCTGGATTGCCTGTGTGCGCATTTTCCCGCCATCGACCGAGGGGTATGGCTGTCGCGTATGGAGCGGGGCCGTGTGCTGGATGCCGCCGGGCTGCCGATCGGCCCCGAGGCGCGTTACCAGGTCGGGCTGCGGGTGCACTATTTCCGCGAGGTGCCGGCAGAGACGCCAATCCCCTTCGTTGAAAGCGTGCTGTACGTGGATGAGCACCTGCTGGTGGCCGACAAGCCGCATTTCCTGCCAGTGATGCCGGCTGGCGAATACGTCGAGCAGACGCTGCAGGCCCGCCTGGCCAAACGCCTTGGCAACGACGACCTAGTGCCGCTGCACCGTATCGACCGGCACACCGCCGGGCTGGTGCTGTTCTCCACCAACCGTGCCAGCCGTGGCGCCTACCAGGCGCTGTTTCGCGAGCGCCTGATGAACAAGCGCTACGAGGCGTTGGCGCCGGCCTTGCCGGGGTTGGAGTTTCCTCTGACCCGGGCTACCCGTTTCGAGGCGGGTGAGCCGTTTTTCCGTATGCAGGAAGTGCCCGGGGCGGCCAATACCGAAACCCGTGTCGAAGTTGCCGAGAAGCTGGGCGACCTGTGGCGTTACGCGCTGTACCCGGTGACGGGCAAGAAGCATCAGTTGCGGGTGCATATGGCCGCGCTGGGCGCGCCGATCTGCAACGACCCTTTCTACCCGGACGTGAGTGAATCCGCCGACGCGCCGGACGACTACAGCAAACCCCTCAAGCTGCTGGCCCACAGCCTGGGTTTCATTGATCCGGTGAGTGGTGCCGAGCGGTATTTCGAGAGTCAGCTGAGCTTGACCTGACAACGCTCGCGGGCAAAGCGAGCGGTGATTGATCGTTCCCACGCTCTGCGTGGGAATGCATCCCCGGACGCTCCGCGTCCGCCACCGGCTCATGGCATAAACAGCTCGCGGATAAGTCCGCTCCTACACCAGCAGAGCGCAGAGGCAGGACTACCGTTGGTGACGCGGAGCGTCACGGGATTCGGCTACCACGCGGAGCGTGGGAGCCATCAAACGCAGCCCCGGATGCTCTGCGTCCGCTACGGGCTGTGGGCTTTTTAGGCCTCAAGAGCTCGCGGGCAAGCCCGCTCCTCCGGGGCTGTCGTTCGCTTCTGTAGGAGCGGGCTTGCCCGCGAGCTTTATCGTTTTAACCGGCCGCGTGGCAGCGCCTGCCCAACAGCCTTACTCGCCGGACGCTTTCACCGCCGCCTGCCACAACACTTCATCGATCTGCTGCCGTCTGGCGATGAGGCGTGCGGCAACGAACAGCAGGTCGGACAGGCGGTTGACGTAGGCCAGACCCACTGCCCGAATCGGCTCCAGCGCATTCAACTGCTGGCAGCGGCGTTCTGCGCTGCGGGCCAGGCTGCGGCAGACGTGGGCCTGGGCGATCAGGCGCGAACCACCGGGCAGGATGAAGTTCTCCAGCGGGCCCACTTCCTCGTTCCAGCGGTCGATCAGGGCTTCCAGGCGTTCGACCTCAACCGGCTGCAGGGCCTGGTACTCCGGCATGGCCAACTCGCCACCGAGATCGAACAGGCGATGCTGGCAGGGCGTGAGCGCCTCGACGAGGTCGGCCAGGCCCGGGCACGCCACCTGCTGTTCTGCCAGTTCGGCGAGCAGCAGGCCCAACTGGCTGTTCAGGGTGTCCACCTCACCGATGGCCTCGACCCGAGGATGGTCCTTGGGCACGCGGCGGCCATCGGCGAGGCCGGTTTCGCCAGCGTCGCCGGTGCGGGTGTAGATCTTCGACAGTCGATAGCCCATGGTCAGACGTCCGTAGCGGGGAAGGCGAGGGGCAGGCGCAGGGTGAAGCAGGTGCCCTGGTGCAATTTGGAGTGCACTTCCATCTGCCCTTTGTGGTTGTTGGTGACGATGAAATAGGACACCGACAGGCCGAGCCCGGTGCCCTGGCCGACTTCCTTGGTGGTGAAAAACGGCTCGAAGATGCGTTTGCGCACCGATTCCGGCATGCCCACGCCGTTGTCTTCCACCTGCACTTCCATCCACGGCGGGCTCTGCCGGATGCGCAGGGTGATCTGCCCCGGGATGCTGTCGTCTTCACGCTGGTGAATGGCCTGGGCCGCGTTCTTCAGCAGGTTGAGCAGCACCTGCTCCAGTTCGTTGGCTGTGCCGGGCACGGGCTCGATGTGTTCGTCGAATTCTCGCTGGATGAGCAGGCTCTTGAAGTCGAAGCTTTCGGTGAGGTCGAAGTCGTTGCTGGCGATTTCCAGCGCCTGGTCGAGCAGCACCGGCAGGTTGCACGGGGTCAACTGGCGGTTGCTGCGGCGGCTGAAACTGAGCATGTGGGTGACGATCTTGGCGGCGCGGGTGCCGGCCTGCTGGATGCCGTCGAGCAGATGCGGCACTTCGCGCGCTACCAGGTAGCGGTCGATGGTGCCCAGGTCCACGCCGATCTGTTCGGCCTGCTCGCGGTTTTTTTCCAGTTCCGGCGACAGGCGCCGACGGATGTTCTGCACGTTGTGCAAAATCGCGCCGAGGGGGTTGTTGATCTCGTGGGCCATGCCCGCCGCCAGGCCGCCGACCGAGAGCATCTTTTCCGACTGCACCATCATTTCTTCCAGGCTCAGGCGCTGGGTGATGTCATCGATGCGGATCACCACGCCACGCCCGATGCCGCCCATCAGCGGGTAGAAGGTCAGGGCGTAGTGGCGCAGTTCGTCGTCCTTGCTCCAGGTCACCCGCTCGATCTTTTCCACACGGTGCAGTTCCATGGTGCGTTTGATCTGCACCAGGAATGGTTTCAGCGGGGGGAAGGCGAGGAACACGGGCTGGTTCAACGCCTCGTCCAGAGGCGTACCGGAAAGGGCGCTGGCCTCCTGGTTCCACTGTGTGACGTAGAGCTGTTCGTCGAGGGCGATCAGGGCCGAAGGCATGGAGTCGATGATGCTGTTGAGGTAGTTCTGGAAGCCCGTGAGCTTCTTCTCGATCTTGCTGCGCACCTGGACTTCGAGTTCCAGCTTGCGGTTGGAATGACGGGTTTCCTCGGCCAGGTTCTGCGCCTGGTCGAAGGCCTCCTGGGCATCGTCCCGGGCTCGCTTGAGCTGTTGTTCACGGGCTTCGATGCGCATCAGCATGGTGTTGAAGGCATCGGCCAGGCTGCCGATTTCATCCTGGTTGCCGCGGCGGGCGCGCAACGAGTAGTTCTCTTCGCGGGTGACCTGGCGCGACAGTTCTTCCAGCTTGCGGATCGGCTTGGTCACCAGGCGGCGGATCTGCCGGGCCACCAGCAGCCACAGCACCACGCTGAAGGCCAGGATCGCCAGGCTGGCGGTCAGGGTGCCGGTGTAGAACGCGCCGGGCAGCTCGCTGGAGGCGACCAGCAGCAGGTACCCCGGGCGGCCGTTCGGCTGTGGCAGGTCGACCATGTGGTTGGTGCGAAATTCGCTGTGGCGCCAGCTTTCCAGCTGCTCGACGCGCAGGGGCAACTGCAGTTTTTCACCCCGTTGCAGCTGGGCCAGGCTGTTGCCGTTGCTGTCATAGATGATCGCGGCCCGCAGCGGGGCGTAGTTGTCCAGGCGCTTGAGCAGTTCTTCCGCCGCCTGGGCTGAACTCAGTGCTTCGCGGCTCAGCGAGGGGGTGGCGATGAGGCGTCCGAGGGTGTTCAGGGCCTGGGGCGCGACGCTCTCCTGAGAGATCCAGTAGGCCGCGCTGATGAACGCCAGGTTGGCCACCAGCATGACGGTGGCCAGCAGGACCAGCAGGGCCGCAAGCAGCTTGCGGCCAACCGGTAGATTTTCGAGGCGCTGGCGCAGTGGCATGGTGGCAGGATCGCTAAGGCAGGAGGTTGGCGCAGGGTAACGCGGGGCTTACTGACGGGGCAATCCGCGGGCCGCCAGGTGGTCGAGCAGGCGTGCGTGCAGCGCGTTCAGGTGCGGCAGAACCAGGCGATGGCGCTGGGCGGTGGCACAGGCGTGGCCCAGCAGGTAGGCCACTTCGGTGCGTCGGCCCTGGGCCACGTCCTGGTGCATGGACGAGTAATTCTGGGCCGTGGCCTGGATGACCCGCAGCACATCCTCGTGCAACTGCTCCGCCGCTGCCGGCTGGCCACAGGTGGTCAGCAGTTCGGTGAGTTCGGCGCACAGCGTGGCGACTTCCGCCGGGTGTTCGGCCAGGCCGCCATTGCGGCAGTCATACAGGACGGTCAGCGGGTTGATGGCGCAGTTCAGCGCCAGCTTGCGCCAGAGCCGGCTGGTGATGTCCAGGCTCCACTCGTGGGCGATACCGCTGCGTTCGAGGTCCGCGAGCCAGGTGGGTGCGGTCAGGTCCAGGGGATCACCCAGCCAGGTGTTGCCGTGTCCGGCGAAAACCACGCGCCAGGGGCCGTCACGGAAGGCGCCTTCGGTGCTCGAAGCGAGGATGCAGCGGGCATGGGGCAGGCGTGCTGTCACCGCGTCCTGGCTGCCCAGTCCGTTCTGCAGGAGGATCACCTCGGCATCGGCCGTCAGACGTGACGCCAGGCTGGCGGCGGCCGCTTCGGCGTCATAGGCCTTGCAGGCGAGCAGCAGGCGCTGGATGGGGGCCTTGTCGGTGACGCAGGAGGCCGGCAGCGGTTGGTGATGGGCCACGCCGTGTTCGACCAGGGTCAGGCCGCCGGCCTGGCGGTAGTCGGCCAGGCGCGGTTGATCACGCAGCAGCAGGTGCACTGGAAGGCCCGCACGGGCCAGGCGCACGGCCCAGAGACTGCCCAGGCTGCCAGCGCCAAGGATGTGCCACATCATCGTGCCCATTCAGTTGAAGACGGAAACCCGGCCGTGGCCGGGTGTTGCATCACGCCGGCAAGGGCAGGCGTATCGCGGCGACCCGGCCACTGCCGTAGGACTCGGGCAACAGTTTAGCGGCATGTTGGATCAGCTGTTCAGGGTCGATGGGCAGCGACTTGCTGTCCAGGCCCACCAGGCTGATGCCGGCCTTGAGCGTGATGAAGCCTTCGCTGGTCTTGAACGCCTTGAGGTTGATGCCTTCGTGCAGGCGCTTGAAGCTGCTCGGCGAGCACTCGTGCAGGTCTTCGAGCAGGGTGATCAGGGCGAAGTGGTTGTCGTCCAGGCGCACCAGCACGTCCAGCGGGCGTACCAGCTGTTGCAGGCGCCGGGCGACGCCGTGCAGCAGTTCGTTGTAGAAGGTCTTGCCGTACTGGGTACGCAGCTCGCCGGCTTCCTGCAGGCCGATCAGCAGGTAGCACAGGGCGCCGCCCCGCGATTCCACCTGGCGCAGGCTGTCGAGCAGCTTCTGGTGCAGGTAGCGGGTATTGCCCAGGCCGGTCAGCGAATCGACCAGGTTGCGTTTTTCCAGGCTGGCGATGTTTTCCGTGAGCAGGCGATTTTCCTGGAGCAGGCGCTGCAGGGTGTTGCACAGGCGGTCGGCGGCATAGACGCGGGGCACCAGTTGCTCGTTCATCGCCGACTTGCTGATGAAGTCGTCCACGCCGCGATCGAAGGCTTCGCTCAGGACGTTCTCGCCTTCCTTGCCGGTCAGCAGCATGACGTAGGTGTAGTGATCCGCCATTTCATCGAGCTGGCGCACGCGGCCCGTCAGCTCCAGGCCGTCCATCTCCGGCATCAGCCAGTCTGCGAGCAGCACGCTGGCTGGGCGCTCTTCGAGCTGACGGATGGCTTCGGCCGCGCTGTTGGCGAAACGAACGTCCTGGTAACCAGCCTGGGTCAGGGCACGACCAATCATGGCGCTGGAGAACTTGGCGTCGTCCACCACCAGAATGCTGAGATGAGGGTTGGGCATGGTGACAGGCTCGTCGAAAAGTCGCGGGGGCCCGGTGCAATGCCGGGCAGTCTATGTCGCTACGGATATATAATGACTGCGTTTTTTTACCGTCAAGCCAGGCGAAGCCCATCCGTGATGTGGGTCGCGCCGTCTATCTGGAGGAAGCCCATGCCCTCGTTCGACGTGGTGTCCGAACTGGACAAACACGAAGTAACCAACGCCATCGATAACGCCGTGAAGGAACTGGAGCGTCGTTATGACCTGCGTGGCAAAGGGAGCTTCGAGCTGAAAGAGCTGACCATCAATCTGACTGCCGATGCTGATTTTCAACTGGAACAGATGATCGAGATTCTCAAGCTCTGCCTGATAAAGCGCAAGATCGATGTGCAGTGTCTCGAGCTGAAAGATGCCTACCCGTCGGGCAAGAGCGTGAAACAGGAAGCGACCCTGCGCGAAGGTATCGACAAGGAGCTGGCGAAGAAGATCGTCGCTCACATCAAGGACAGCAAACTGAAGGTGCAGGCCGCCATTCAGGGTGAGCAGGTACGCATCACCGGCAAGAAACGCGATGACCTGCAGGAGGCCATTGCCGCCCTGCGTGCCAAGGACTTCGGCATGCCGTTGCAGTACAACAACTTCCGCGATTGATGCACCCAGCGTTGAACCCGGGCGCCGGATTGGCGTCGCAACTGGTGTCGTCGTGAATAAACCGCCATGGCTTGCCATGGCGGTTGCGTTTCAGGTGCTGGAAAACGGGCGAAGGGCCCGGGCAATTTGAAAAGGAGTGTCCAATGGAGATGAATGTCGACCAACTGGTAACGATGTCCCAGGCATGGTTGCCGGTGGTACTGAACTACAGCGGCAAGCTGACGCTGGCCGTGATTACCCTGCTGATCGGCTGGTGGTTGATCAGCGCATTGACCAATCGGGTCAGCGCGCTGATGGAGTCGCGCAAGGTCGATCGCGCACTGCACAGCTTCATTACCAGCCTCGCGAGCATCATCCTGAAGATCCTGCTGGTGATCAGCGTGGCTTCGATGATCGGCGTCGAAACCACCTCGTTCATCGCCGTGATCGGTGCCGCCGGCCTGGCCATCGGCCTCGCCTTGCAGGGCAGCCTGGCGAACTTCGCGGGTGGTGTTCTGATCATGCTGTTCAGGCCGTTCAAGGCGGGGGATTTCATCGAGGCCCAGGGGATTTCCGGCTCGGTGGATTACATCCAGATCTTCCACACCGTGCTGCGCACCGGCGACAACAAGGTGGTGATCGTGCCCAACGGCACCCTGTCCAACGGCATCATCACCAACTACTCCCGCCAGTCCACCCGCCAGGTGCTGTATGACGTGAAGGTCGACTACGACACCGATCTGGCCAAGGCGCGCCAGGTGCTGCTGGAGCTGGCGAAGGACCCTCGCGTGCACGAGGCGCCGGCACCGGTGGTCGTGGTGTCCGCCCTGGGCGAAACCTCGATCAACCTGTCTCTGCGTCTGTGGACGGCCAACAGCGATTACTGGGGCGTGATCTTCATGCTCAACGAGACGGTGCGTGATCGCCTGCGGGCAGAGGGCGTGGAGCTGGCTCAGCCGCCACGCATGGTGCAGGTGTTGCCCGGCAAGGCCGAGTGATGCAGCCGTGTGAGTGAACCGCGTGAATGAAAAAGGCCGGCATCATGCCGGCCTTTTTCATGGTTGTTCGGGCGCCTTGGCGGGAGACGCCGGCGGCTCGATGTCCATTGGTTGAGGCGGGCCCCGGCGCCATTGCAGGACGATCAGGATCAGCGTCGGCACCCCGAGCAGGGCGGTGGCCAGGAAGAACTGGGCGTAGCCGAGCTTCTCCACCATGACCCCCGAGTAGCCGCCGATCAGGCGCGGCAACAGCAGCATGATCGAGCTGAGCAGCGCGTACTGGGTGGCCGAGAACTTCAGGTTGGTCAGGCTCGACAGGTAGGCAACGAAGGCCGACGTCGCCAGGCCGGCGCTGAAGTTGTCCGCCGAAATGGTGAAGATCAGCATCTTCACATCGGGCCCCATGCCGGCCAGCACCAGGAACAGCAAGTTGGTGGCCGCCGAGGCCGCACCGCCAATGAACAGGATCGGCAGAATGCCGAAACGCACGATCAGCAGACCGCCAACACCCGCACCGAGCAGAGTCATGACCAGGCCGAAGAGCTTGCTGACGCTGGCGATCTGATCCTTGGTGAAGCCCTGGTCGATGTAGAAGACGTTGGCCATCACGCCCATCACCGTGTCCGACATGCGGTACGTGGCGATCAGCCCGAGCAGCACCAGGGCCTGCCAGCGATAGCGCAGGATGAAGTCGTTGACCGGGGTGAGCACTGGCGCCAGGCCGCGGCGGCCCATGGACGACAGGCACAGGCTGGTGAGAATGGTGTAGAGCAGGGCGCGCAGGAAGGCGCGGTCTTCCAGCAGCAGGTCGAGCAGGCTCGCTTCGCCGCGGATCACGCTTTCGAAATCGGTGTGGTAGAGCTGGGTGAACATCGCCGGCACGGAAATCAGCAGGACGATCAGCACCAGCACCGAGGCGATCTGGTGACTGAAACCGTAGCGCCCGGCGGCCAGTTGGGTACGCAGCGGTACATCGGGTTCGCGCATCCACAGCGTGGTCAGCAGGCCTGGCAGCATCAGCATCGCGAACAGCATGTAGGTGCCCGCCCAGGCACCATGCTGGTAGAGCTGCACGGTGGAGCCGAAGCCTTCGGCGAAATACAGGGCGCCGGCCGTGGCCAGCAGTGCGGCGACGCGGTAGCCGGCCATGTAACTGGCGGCGAGCGCGGCCTGGCGGGTGTCGTCGACGATTTCCAGGCGGTAGGCATCCACCGCGATGTCCTGGGTGGCAGAGGCAAAGGCCACCAGTACCGCCAGCGCGATCAGCCAGGTGAGGTGGGTCTGCGGGTCGCACAGCGCCATGCCGGCCAGGCCGATGGCAATCAGCACCTGTGACAGCACCAGCCAGGAGCGGCGACGGCCCATGCGGCCGAGCAGCGGCAGGCGCCACTGGTCGAGCAGCGGCGACCACACCCATTTGAAGGCATAGGCCAGGCCGATGAGGCTGGCGAAGCCGATGGTTTCACGGGCGACGCCGGCTTCACGCAGCCAGACCGACAGCGTCGAGAACACCAGCATGTAGGGCAGGCCGGCGGCGAACCCCAGGATCAGAAGAACCAGCGTGGCAGGACTGGAGTAGGCGTCGATAGCATCGCGCCAGCTTTTACGAGGCATTGGGCGGGTTTCAGCCTGGGGGTGATCGGACAAAGGGCGCACTCTAACCGCTGTGCTCCATCGGGCGCCAGCCATGCTGTCGGATATCCACCCGTTCGTTGTGGATAAATACCCCTTCGGCACGTAAGCGGGCGCGCTGCTCCTCGCCGGAAACGGTGCCGGCCGGCAGGCTCAGGCGCCCACCGGCGGCGATCACGCGGTGCCAGGGCAGGGTGGTACCGTCCGGCAGTTGGCTGAGCGTGCGACCGACCCAGCGGGCAGCGCGACCCAGGCCGGCCAGCTCGGCCAACTGGCCGTAGCTCACCACGTGGCCTTCCGGGATCTGCGAGAGGGCGATGTACAAGGCTTCACGGCGCATCTCCTGGCTAGTGGGCGGAGGCGGCTGCATGGTCTGCAAGGTGCCCTCGGCGGATTGTTTCTGTCGTTTACCTACCATGTTCGGCGTGTCCCGCTGTTCTTCGCGCTCGTGAAGCGGCGTGCCTGGTACCGCAGCCTGCTGCTTGGCGCGATTCTACTGTGAGACAGCCCCGCATTGGCGTTGAAAACCGGTAGGCCGGCCAGATGCTGATGGATTGGAAGGGCGCGGCTTCGCTTAGTTCCGGGACAGCCTGTACTGCATTGCCTGATCGCTGAAATGGAGGAAAAAGAGCGAATCGCTGGTCGATTGCCATGAACTTGGCCGTATTCTGTCGGTCACTGCTTGCTCAGCCACCGTGCTTGCGGATAATGCCGGCACCTTGCGAATCAGAGCAGTTAACGTCCGCCTATGTTTTCGAGAACAATGCTGTGCCTGGCCCTTAGCGCGGCCACGACATCCGTAATGGCCGATACCGTCTGGTTGAAGAACGGCGATCGACTGACCGGCAAAATCAAACTCTTCGATGGCGGCAAATTGCTGCTCGAAACCGACTACGGTGGCTCGATCCCGCTCGACTGGAAAAAGATCGCCACCCTGGAAAGTGATCAGGAGTTGCTGGTCAAGGAAGACGCAGTGACTGGCGAGCGCGCCAAATCCCTGAAGGCCGCCGAGCCGGGCAAGGTGATCCTGGCCAACGGCGATACGCCGCGCACTGTCGAGCTGGCCAAGATCGAACAGATCGTCAAACCCAAGCCGCTTGTCGAGGACCTGATCTGGAAGGGCAATATCGATGCGGCGCTGGATTACAAACGCGCCGAGAACGATACCGATGACTACGATATCGACCTCAAGACCCAGGCGCGTCATGGCCTGTGGCGGCACAACGCCGAAGCGGGCTACAACCGCGAGCTCAAGGACGACGTGGTGTCCACCGATAACTGGAACGCCGGTTATGCCCTGGACCGCTTCATCAATGAGAAGTGGTTCTGGCAGGGCCGTCTGGCCTACAAGCGCGACAAGATCGAAGACCTGTCCCGCGAGCGCACGATCGGTACCGGTCCGGGTTACCAGTTCTGGGACAACGAACTGGGCGCCTTCTCGGTGGCGGGCCTGCTCAATCGCACCGACCACGAATACGCCACCGGCGAGAAGGAAAACTTCTACGCCATCAGCATGCGCTGGGACTACAACCGCTACCTGGTTGGCAAGACCATCGAAATGTTCAGCAGTGGCGAGCTGGGTCGCCCGCTCGACGATGCCGCGAGCTACACCCTGGATGCGGAGCTTGGCCTGCGCTACAAGGTCACCGACTGGGCATCGTTGAACATGAAGGCCGAGAAGGACATCCTCAGCGGCTCCGACGGCGATGTGGACGAAACCCGCTACAGCCTGGGCTTCGGCGTCGGCTGGTAAGCTGGCAACGTACCCCTGGAAAGCCCCGCGATTGCGGGGCTTTTTCTTTGCGGCAGAAAAAAGCCCCGCGGGCCAGGGCGGGGCTTTTTCGGTACGGCGTCGCGCTTACAGGCGCAGGCCGCCGTCCAGTTCCAGGATACGACCGGTGTAATAGTCGTTCTCCAGGATGTAGGCCACCGAGTGGGCGATTTCCACCGGCTTGCCCATGCGACGCAGAGGAATGCCTGCGGTCATCTTCTCCAGGGCCTCCGGCTTCATGCTGCCGGTCATCTCGGTTTCGATGAACCCCGGGGCCACGCCCGCCACTCGGATGCCGTAGCGCGCCAGTTCCCGGGCCCAGACCACGGTGTCGGCGGCGACGCCGGCCTTGGCGGCGGAGTAGTTGGCCTGGCCGATGTTGCCCGCGCGGGAAATCGAGGAAATATTGACGATCGCGCCCTGGTTCTGCAGTTCGATCATCTTGGCTGCCACTTCACGGGTGCACAGGAACACGCCGGTCAGGTTGACGTCGATCACCGACTGCCACTGGGCCAGGCTCATCTTGGTCATTTCGCCGTCCTTGACCTTGATGGTCAGGCCGTCGCGCAGGATGCCGGCGTTGTTGACCAGGCCATTGATGGCACCGAAGTCTTCAGCCACCTGGGCGACCATGTGGGTCACCTGCTCTTCGTTGGCCACGTTGCACAGGTAGGCGCGGGCATCACCGCCAGCGGCCTTGCAGGCTGCAACGGCTTCGTCGAGCTTCTCCTGGTTGAGGTCGACGAGGGCCAGTCGGGCGCCTTTTGCCGCCAGGTATTCGCCCATGGCACGGCCCAACCCCTGACAGCCGCCGGTGATGATGATGACTTTGTCTTTGAGCTGCATGGTTTTCCCCTCAAGATGGTGCTTGATTGGCCTTGCTGGCGCGGTAACCGTTAGTCTAGGCGCCTGTCCGTTTGTGACGGATTCTATGCAAGGAGTCATAAGGTGAGCGTGAAAGCCGGCAAGCATGCACGAGAATTGTTGCTCAAGGAATACCGTGGCGTGCTCAGCACGCTGTCCAAGGCCATGCCCGGCTTTCCTTTCGGATCAGTGGTGCCGTACTGCCTGGATGCCGATGGCTACCCGCTGATTCTGATCAGCCGCATTGCCCAGCACACCCACAACCTCAAGCAGGACACCAAGTGCTCGCTGCTGGTCGGGGAGCGGGGCGCCGAGGATGTTCAAGCCGTGGGCCGCCTGACTTTGCTCGCCGAAGCTCGGCAGCTGGAGGACGAGGCCGAAATCGGCGCGGCGGCCGAGCGCTACTACCGGTACTTCCCCGAGTCCCAGGGCTACCACCAGGCCCACGATTTCGATTTCTGGCGCCTGGAGCCGGTGCGCTGGCGCTACATCGGCGGTTTTGGCGCGATCCACTGGCTGGACGACGTGGCGCTGGCCAACGGCTTCGCTGGCGAACCCGAGCGCAGCATGGTCGAGCACATGAACGAAGACCACGCGTCGGCGATCGCCCATTACGTCGAGCTGGCCGGTCTGCCGAGCCATGCCCCGGCGGCGCTGGCGGGGATCGACAGCGAAGGGTTTCACCTGCGAATCGGCCAGGCCCTGCATTGGCTGCCATTCCCGGCCGCGTGCCGCAACCCCGGTGAGGTCCGCCAGGCCCTGGTGCTGCTGGCGCGTGCCGAGAGCTGGCCTGCGGCGTGATCGGCATGACGCGGTCTTGGGCATCGGCACACCCGCCTTGTAATGCTTTTACATATTTCCCTGCCGGCTTCAGCTTGAATTAAGTGCAACACCCCATACTTCCTACTTACTGGAAGCTGTTCTTCCTTCAAGGACCCTGTGATGCGAGTTTTTCTGTTCCTCTTCCTGCTGTTTCCGATCATCGAGCTGGCACTGTTGATCCAGGTCGGCAGCATGATCGGCGTGCTGCCCACGCTGCTGATCATCATTGGTACCGCCGTGCTCGGCAGCGTGCTGCTGCGCGTGGCGGGTGTTGCCACAGCCTGGCGTGCCCGTGAGAAGCTGGCCCAGGGCGAGCTGCCCGAGCAGGAAATGCTCGAAGGCCTGCTGATTGCCGTCGGTGGTGGCTTGCTGCTGCTACCCGGTTTCATCAGCGACTTCTTCGGCGCGCTGTGCCTGATTCCCTTCACCCGTCGCCTGCTGGTGAACAAAGTGCGCCAGCGTGCCGCCGAGCAGGCCATGCGTCAGCGCGCCTTCGCCGATGACCTGGCTGCGCGCTCCGGGCAAACGCGTCCGAACGTGCTGGAAGGCGAGTACGAGCGTCGCGACTAGTGGATACCGCTGTCTGGCAGGCGCCCCCTGGGTTGCCTGCCGTTTTTTTTGCCTCTTCACCTGCTTCTCTGTTCGAAAAAAATCGTGAATCACCCTTGAAATCCCCTTGTGCGCCCTTATGTAGCGGTCACCGCAAGGTTTTCTGTCGGTTTCGGCAGAACAGACTTCAGCGTTGTGCCTGGCGCAACGCAACCGGCTCCGCCGGACTTTGCTAACCCGCCGGTGAAAGCACCGGCCGATTAAAACAACCTATTGGGAGAGATCGACAATGAAGCTTCGTCCTTTGCATGACCGCGTCGTGATCCGTCGCAGCGAAGAAGAAACCAAAACCGCAGGCGGCATCGTGCTGCCAGGTTCCGCTGCCGAGAAGCCTAACCAGGGCGAGATCGTGGCTGTCGGTACCGGTCGCGTGCTGGACAACGGCGAAGTGCGTGCTCTGGCCGTCAAGGTCGGTGACAAAGTGGTATTCGGCCCTTACTCCGGCAGCAACACCGTCAAAGTCGACGGCGAAGACCTGCTGGTGATGGGCGAGAGCGAAATTCTCGCCGTCATCGAAGCCTGATTCCCGCGAATCTCCGTTTAACCGTCAAGAATTGAGGATCAATTTCCATGGCTGCTAAAGAAGTTAAGTTCGGCGACTCCGCCCGTAAGAAAATGCTCGCCGGTGTAAACGTCCTGGCTGACGCTGTCAAAGCTACCCTGGGCCCGAAAGGCCGCAACGTGGTACTGGAAAAGAGCTTCGGCGCTCCGACCATCACCAAGGACGGCGTTTCCGTCGCCAAAGAAATCGAGCTGAAAGATCGCTTCGAAAACATGGGCGCCCAGCTGGTCAAGGACGTTGCGTCCAAGGCCAACGACGCAGCCGGTGACGGCACCACCACCGCTACCGTTCTGGCTCAAGCCATCGTCAACGAAGGCCTGAAAGCCGTCGCTGCCGGCATGAACCCGATGGACCTGAAACGCGGCATCGACAAGGCGACCATCGCCATCGTCAAAGAGCTGAAAGAGCTCTCCAAGCCGTGCGCTGACACCAAGGCAATCGCCCAGGTCGGCACCATCTCCGCCAACTCCGACAACTCCATCGGCGACATCATTGCCGAAGCCATGGAAAAAGTCGGTAAAGAAGGCGTGATCACCGTTGAAGAAGGCTCAGGCCTGGAAAACGAGCTGTCTGTCGTAGAAGGCATGCAGTTCGACCGTGGCTACCTGTCCCCGTACTTCATCAACAAGCCGGACACCATGGTTGCCGAGCTCGACGGCCCGCTGATCCTGCTGGTCGACAAGAAGATCTCCAACATCCGCGAAATGCTGCCGGTGCTGGAAGCCGTTGCCAAAGCCGGTCGTCCGCTGCTGATCGTTGCCGAAGACGTTGAAGGCGAAGCCCTGGCGACTCTGGTTGTGAACAACATGCGTGGCATCGTCAAAGTCGCTGCCGTCAAGGCACCGGGTTTCGGCGACCGTCGCAAGGCCATGCTGCAGGACATCGCCATCCTGACCGGTGGTACCGTGATTTCCGAAGAAGTCGGCCTGAGCCTGGAAAGCACCACCCTGGAGCACCTGGGTCAAGCCAAGCGCGTCGTTCTGAGCAAGGAAAACACCACCATCATCGATGGTGCTGGTCAGCAGGCCGATATCGAAGCCCGCGTTGCACAGATCCGCAAGCAGGTCGAAGACACCACCTCCGACTACGACAAAGAGAAGCTGCAAGAGCGTCTGGCCAAACTGGCTGGCGGTGTTGCCGTGATCAAGGTCGGTGCCGGTACCGAAGTCGAGATGAAAGAGAAGAAAGCCCGCGTTGAAGACGCCCTGCACGCTACCCGCGCAGCCGTCGAAGAAGGCGTTGTACCTGGCGGCGGTGTTGCCCTGGTACGTGCCCTGCAGGCCATCTCCGAGCTGAAAGGCGACAACGACGACCAGAACGTCGGTATCGCTCTGCTGCGTCGTGCTGTTGAAGCGCCGCTGCGTCAGATCGTGGCCAACGCCGGTGACGAGCCGAGCGTCGTGGTCGACAAGGTCAAGCAAGGTTCGGGCAACTACGGCTACAACGCTGCAACTGGCGTCTACGGCGACATGATCGAGATGGGTATTCTCGATCCGGCCAAGGTCACCCGTTCCGCGCTGCAAGCTGCTGCGTCCATCGGCAGCCTGATGATCACCACCGAAGCGATGATCGCTGAAGTGGTTGACGACAAAGCTGCTCCGGCCATGCCGGACATGGGCGGCATGGGTGGCATGGGCGGCATGATGTAAGCCAGCCGGCACCCTGAGCTGTACCGAAAACCCCGCGCTTGTCGCGGGGTTTTTTTTCGCCTTGCGAATGACGATTTCAGCTAAAACGGTACGCCACTTGCTTTAATTCGTGCGCGCTATCGGACCATGGCAACTTGTTGCCAGTTCCGTAGTCCTAGGACGGGCTCTGGCACGCGGGATGGGAGCCCGGTACACGGATTGTCATGAAGCGAGGGTACCGTGGTGACCCTCGCACAAGTGGGCATTTGGGTGACTACCCAGTGTTACCGCAGTGAAACACCCCACCGGATGATCAGGCCTCTGGCCTTACGGAATCCTTTCAGCGACGCGGAATTTCCTGCGTGCTGACGAGGGGTGATCAAAAAATGTACCGTTCGTCGCGCCAGGTTACCAATCCGGGGTGAGTGTTCTAGGGTTAGCGAACAGCGTTTGGCAGCGCTATCAAGAGGTTGTGGTGATGAAGTTAGAAATTGCACGAGGTCTGTTTCTGGTGGCCGCATTGGGCGTGGCATCGATTGCAGCCGCCGCCTGGCATGAGCCGCAACCCGAGGTGCTGACCTACAAGGACCGGATCAATTGCCCGATGCCGGCCAACGCCCGGACGTCGGAGACGATGCGACCTGACCAGGACCTGCTGCTGTTGATGTTTGGTTTGTCCCAGGGCATGGGGCCGCAAGGCTGATCGAATATGCACCAATAAAGAGCCCCGCTGATGCGGGGCTTTTTATGGGCGCTGCATGAGGCGTGATTGCCGGATAGGTCAGCGAAACGGCCCTAGTCTCTGGAGCCCCGAACTGTGCCGCAGCCCATTTCTGAGCCGCATACAAAAACGCCCGGTGCAGTGCACCGGGCGTTTTGCGTTGAGCTGAAGCGGATCAACTCGCGTGAGGGCGAGGCTCCTCGGTGTGCGCGGTAGGTCGCACGTTTGCTACCGCATCCGGCTGCGCCAGAAGGGTATAGACGCATGGCAGCACGAACAGGGTGAACAGCGTGCCCACGCTCATGCCGGTGGCGATCACCAGGCCGATGTCGAAGCGGCTGACCGCCCCGGCGCCGGTGGCGAGGATCAGCGGCACCATGCCGAACACCATCGCCGCAGTGGTCATCAGCACTGGCCGCAGGCGGATCGCGGCTGCTTCCTCCACCGCCTCGCGGCGTGACAGGCCTTTGTCGCGGCGCAGCTGGTTGGCGAACTCGACGATCAGGATGCCGTGCTTGGTGATCAAGCCAATCAGCGTCACCAGACCCACCTGGGTGTAGATGTTCATGCTGGAGAAGCCCAGGAACAGCGGGATCAACGCACCGCAGATCGACAGCGGCACGGTGACCAGGATCACCAGCGGGTCGCGGAAGCTCTCGAACTGCGCCGCCAGCACCAGGAAGATCAGCGCCAGTGCCAGCCCAAAGGTCACGTACAACGCGCTGCCTTCCTGCACGTACTGACGCGACGCGCCGGCATAGTCGAAGCTGAAGCCGGGCGGCGCTTCCTCGATGGCGATTTGCCGGACGGCTTCGATGGCTTCGCCCATGCTGACGATCGGGAAGCCCTGGATGATCGCCGAGTTGAGCTGCTGGAACTGGTTGAGCTGGGTCGGACGCGCCCGGTCGCTGACGGTGATCAGAGTCGACAACGGCAGCATGTCGCCGCTTGCGCTCTTCACGTAGTAGCTGTTCAGCCAGCCCGGATTGTCGCGGTAGGCGCGATCCACCTGGGCGATCACCTTGTAGCTGCGGCCGTCGATGGTAAAGCGGTTGATCTCGCCTTCACCCAGCAGGCTGGCCAGGGTCACGCCCAGGTCCTGCATCGAGACACCCATCTGCGCGGCTTTCTGCCGGTCGATCTGCACCACCACTTCTGGCTTGTCGAACGCCAGGTCGATATCCAGGAAGGCGAACTTGCCGGATTTCTCGGCCCGCTGCTTGATGCGCTCGGTCACCTGCAGCAGCGACTCGTAGTCGTTGGGCGTGTTGATCACGAACTGGAAGGGCAGGCCCTCGCCGGTACCGGGCAGCGACGGCAGGTTGAAGCCGAAGATCTGCAGGCCGGGGATCTGTGCCAGGCGCTGTTGCACCTCGGGCAGGATTTCCATCTGGGTGCGCTCGCGGTCATCCCAGGGTTTCAGCAGGAAGCCGCCGATGCCCGCCTGAACCCCGTTGAACCCGTTGATCTGGAAGGATGAGTAGTACTCGGGGAACTCCTTGAAGATCGTCACGAACTCGTTGGTGTACCTGTTCAGGTAATCGAGGTTGGTGGGCTGCGGGGCCTGGGACATCATGAAGATGATGCCCTGGTCTTCATCCGGCGCCAGTTCGTTCTTGGTGAACATCAGCAGCACCGGAATCAGGCACAGGATGATCACCGCGAATACCACCACCACCGGCCGTGTATTCAGCGTGCCGTGTAGGGCGCGCTGATAGCGGCGCTTGAGGCGGTCGAAGATCTGGTCAAGCTTGTGCGCCAGGCCCGAGGGGTTCTCCTCGTGGCGCAGCAGCTTGGCGCACATCATCGGAGAAAGGGTCAGGGCGACGATCCCGGAGATGATCACCGCGCCGGCCAGGGTCAGGGCGAACTCCTTGAACAGCGCGCCCGTGAGGCCTTCCAGGAAGCCGATGGGGGCGTACACCGCCGCCAGGGTGATGGTCATCGATACCACGGGCACGGCGATCTCCCGTGCCCCTTCGATGGCCGCATCGAACGGTGTCTTGCCCTCTTCGATGTGCCGGTGGATGTTCTCCACCACCACGATCGCGTCGTCCACCACCAGGCCGATCGCCAGCACCATGGCCAGCAGCGTCAGCAGGTTGATCGAGTAGCCCATCAGCTGCATGAAGAACAGCACGCCGATCATCGACAGCGGGATGGTGATCACCGGGATCAGCACCGAGCGGAAGGCGCCGAGGAACAGGAACACCACCACGATGACGATCAGCACCGCTTCGCCCAGGGTCTTCACCACTTCATCAATGGAGGCCTGGATGAACAGCGTGGCGTCGTAGGCGATGGACACCTTGAGGTTCGGCGGCAGCTGGGATTCCAGCTCCGGCATGATCGCCCGCACTTCCTTGATCACATCCAGCGGGTTGGCGCTTGGCGTGCCCTTGATGCCGATGTACACGGACGGAATGCCGTCGAACGAACTGATCGAGTCGTAGTTCTCCGCGCCCATTTCCACCCGGGCGACGTCGCGTACCAGCACGCGGCTGTCACCGACGGTTTTCAGCGGAATGGCAGCGAACGCCTCGGCGGATTTCAGGTCGGTTTCGGCGTTGATGCTGGTGACGACGTACTGGCCTTTCACCTCGCCAGCGGCGGCGAGGAAGTTGTACTCACGCACCGCTTCGTTGAAGTCGCTCGCGGTGATGCCGTAGGCGGCCATCTTCACCGGGTCGAGCCACAGGCGCATGGCGAATACCTGGTTGCCGAGGATTTCCGCCTCGGCCATGCCAGGCAGGGTGGCCAGCTTGGGCTGGATCACCCGCGACAGGTAGTCGGTGATCTGTGGGTTGGACAGCTCGGTGCTGTAGAAGCTGATGTACATCAGCGCCGTGGAGTCGGCGGCTTCCTTGCTCAGCACCGGGTCTTCGGCGTCCTGCGGCAGCTGGTTCTTCACCTCGTTGGCCTTGGCCAGCAGTTCGGTGAACAGGCGGTCGCTGTCGGCGCCAATGCGTGCATAAATCGAAATGATCGAGGCGTTCTGGCGACTGACCGAGGTCATGTAGTCGATGCCTTCGGCGCTCGCCAGGCTCTGCTGCAACGGCTGGGTGATATAGCCCTGAATGGTCTCGGCGTTGGCACCGGGGTAGGCGGTGACCACCGTGATCAGGGCGTTTTCCATCTGCGGGTACTGGCGGATGGTCAGTTTGCTGAACGCCTGCAAGCCGAGCAGGATAATCAGCAGGCTGACCACCGTCGCCAGTACCGGGCGACGGATAAAGGGATCGGTAAAAGCCATGGCTCTGTTCCTATGCGTCAGCGTGCGTTACGGCTCGACGGCGGGTTGGCTGTTCACGGTGGCGGCATCGGCAGCGATGGCGACATGGGAACCGTTGTCCAGCTTCAACTGGCCGGCGGTCACCACCTGCTCACCCGCTTTCAAGCCATCGAGAATCACCACCTGACCTTCACGGCGTTCGCCGGTCTTGACGAAGCGGCGCTCGACGACGAGTTGCGCCTGGCCCTTGTCGTCCTTCACCACGGCGCCGTCATCGTCTTTCTTCTCACCTATGACATACAGCGAGTTGCCATAAAGGGTGTAGGTGATGGCGGTTTCCGGTACCACCACGACCTGGCTGCGGCTGTCTGGCAGCAGCACTTCCAGGTTGGCGAACATGCCGGGCAGGAGCTTCTCGTCCGGGTTGTCCAGCATGGCGCGCACCTGCACGTTGCGCGTGGTGTCTTCGACCTTCGGGTTGATCGCGGTGATTTCGCCCTCGAACACATCGCCCGGGTAGGCCGCGACGCTGAAGCGCACGCGTTCGCCAATGGCCAGTTGCGGCACGTTCTGTTCCGGCAGGAAGAAGTCGACGTAGAGCTTGCTCAGGTCCTGCAGGGTGGCGATGGTGGTGCCGGAGGCCAGGTAGTCGCCCACGTCTACCTGACGAATGCCGATGGTGCCGGAGAAGGGCGCGAGGATGCGCTTCCTGTCCAGCAGGGCTTTCAGCTGGGTGACGCTGGCGTTGGACTTCTGCAGCTCGGCGGACAACCGGTCGAACTCGCTCTTGGAAATGTTCGAGCGGCTGACCAGGCTGCGGCCCCGCTCGAATTCGACGCGGGACAGGCCCAGCTCGGCTTCGGCGGTGGCCAGAACGGCCTGCTCGACGGAGGCGTCCATCTGCAGCAGCGGCTGGTTGACGGTGACCTTCTGCCCAGACTCGAACAGCACGTCGCGCACGATGCCCACCGCTTCCACGGTGAGGTCCACGCCCTGCAAGGCCTTCAGCGTACCGATAGCCGGCAGGCGGCCTTGCCACTGTATTTCCTCGGCCGTACCGGCGGCCACGCTGATGGCGGGCTGCGGTGCCGAGAATTGCTGGATTTGCTGGTAGATCGAGAAGCCTTTATAGGCGGCGAGTGCGAGTACCACGAGGACGACGACGCCCAGCATGATCAGCATGCGGCGGAGCAACATATTCCGGTTCCTTGGCAGGGCAGTTGGGCCTGGGAATAGGCAAGACCGGCACATTAGTCCTGCCGGGGCGGCAAGTCAAAGAGGCGGATTTGCAAAAGGTTGCGAGGGGGGATTAACGCAACGAACTGTCCGGAAAATCGATGCAATTGGCGACATGAACCGTTGGTTTGCCGGTTTTGCCATCGGTCACTTCAGCGGTGAAACGGCGTTGCCTGGCACGGCAGGCAACGCACTGGGACGGGGTTTCAGGCATGCAGGCGTCGGGTGACGTCGCTGAGTTGGCCGGACAGGGCGTGCAGATCGTTGCTGGCCGCTTCGGTGCGCTGCACGTTTTCCTGGTTGGTGGTGGCGATGGCCGTGATTTCGGTGAGGTTGCGCGAGATGTCTTCGGCGACTGACGTCTGTTCTTCGGCGGCGGTGGCGATCTGGTGGTTCATGTCACGGATCGCTTCGACGGCGGTGGTGATGCGCTGCAGCATGGTGCCGGCAGCGGTGACCTGTTCGACCCCTTCGTCGCTGCGACTTTGCCCGCTTTCGATGGCGCGCACGGCATTCACCGCGCCGGTCTGCACGGTATCGATGATCTGGTGGATCTCGGCGGTGGACTCGGCCGTGCGGCGCGCCAGCGTCCGCACCTCGTCGGCGACCACGGCGAAGCCTCGGCCTGCGTCACCGGCCCGAGCGGCCTCGATGGCGGCGTTGAGGGCGAGCAGGTTGGTCTGGTCGGCGATGCCGCGGATGACTTCCAGGACCTTGCCGATGCGGCCGCTGTCGCTTTCCAGGCGGCGGATGACCTCGGCGGTATTGGCGATCTCGCCGCGCATGTCGGTGATGGTGTGGATGGTCGCCTGCATCACCCGCTCGCCTTCCTGGGCGGAATGATCGGCTTCGTCGGCCGCGTTCGCCGCTTCGGCGGCATGGCGCGCGACTTCCTGGGCGGTGGCGGACATTTCGTGCATGGCCGTGGCCACCTGGTCGGTGCGCGAGAACTGCTCGCGGGTGCCCTGGGCCATCAGCGCGGCGATGGCATTCAGTTCGCCGCTGGCACTGTCCAGGTCGGTGGTGCTGCGTTGCAGGCGGCTGAAGGTCTCGGCCAGAAAGCCCCGCAGGGTATTGGCGGCTTCGGCCAGGCGGCCCAGCTCATCGCGGCGGCTGGCGTCCACCTGCTGGCCGAAGTTGCCGTGGCTGAGCTGGGCAATGTGTTCGATCAGCTCGCGAATCGGGGTAATCAGGCTGCGGTTGATCAGCCACAGGCTGAGCAGGCCGATCAGGGCGCTGGAGACCAGCATCACGGTGAGGCCAAGTCGCAGGGTCTGGTCGGCGGAGGCACTGATCGATACGGACTGCTGGTTGCCACGCTCGCCGAGCTGGCGCACCAGGGTGCTCATCTGTTCGCTGGCGGCGCGGTCGATGCCCTTGACCGCGGCATCACCGGTGGCCGCGTCGGCACCGGCGGCGACGAACGCCTGGTAGCCCTGGCGGTAGGCCGCACCCATGCTGCGGTGTTCGTTGCGCAGCTGTTCGATCTGCTGCTTGAGCGCGCTGTCCTGCTGCTGGTCGGCGCTGATCAGCAGCTCGCCGAGGATGCTCTGCACCCGGCCTTCCTGGGCCTGGAACTGGCTCCAGTACTTGTCCCGCTCCGCCGTGTCCTTGCCGCGCAGCAGAACGTTCTTCCATTCCTGGACCTGCACCTTGAATTCGACGTTGGCCCCATCGATCAGCCGCGAGGCGTGCAACGTGCCGTCGACCAGCCCACGGTAGGACTGGATGCCGTTGGACAGAAAGCTGAAACAGGCCAGGGCGATCAACAGGATCAGCGCCAGGCTGACACCCAGCAGGGTGAGAATTTGCGCACGGAGGGACGTTTGCAGGGCCATGGGGTACACGCCTCGGAGGTAGAACGGTGGGAGGCCAGCGCGTGACGTGTTGCGAGATATCCCTATCAGGTCAGGACGCTATCGGTCCGCCTGGGGCGCCGATTGCTGGAGCATAGTTTGATTGCGGAATAATGGCTTTTAGCCGTCATAGATGACGGTTTGATGACAGTCGCGAGACAGAAAGATGGGCGGTCGCCCCGTTCCTTCCGGCTGGAGGGGCGGGGCGTTCGCAGAGGGGCGTTACGCCAGACGCAGGTGGTTGTCCCACAGCCCGGCTGGCAGTTCCAGCGGGCGGGTGGCGATGGTTGCCTGGCGGCAGTCGTAAAGGCGGCAGCGGCCCTGGCCCGAGGTGACCACGAAGCCTTCGGCCACTGCACCGACGCCGGCGCAATCGGGCAGCGGGGCGTCGATGCGCAGGGCGGCGGTGTCCAGATCCCAGATGAACACCCGGTTGCCGCGCGGGGCGGTGAGTGCCAGCAGGCGCAGGTCGTCGTGGATCGCCACGCTGGCGGTGTACTGGTTCATCACCAGGCGCTGTTCCTCGGCCAGCGGGAAGGCCTGGAAGGCTTGGCCCGGCCGCTTGATCGCCAGCAGCGGGGCGTTGTCGGTGCTTTCGCCCATGTACTGCTGACCACTGACGACGGTGCCATCGCGGGCGACTGCCAGGTGGCGCACGCTGTTCATGCGCTCGGGCAGTTGCTCCTTGCTGTGCAGCGTGCCGTCGCGGCCCAGCAGCACCAGGCTGGCCTCCATGGCGTCGAGGTTCATTTCCACCCGGCTGTCGGCCTCGGTGCGGATACCGCCGTTGGCGATCACCAGGGTTTCGCCATCGGGCATCCACAACAGCTGGTGCGGGCCCAGGCCGTGGCTGGACAGCTCACTGGTGCGCTCCAGATTTCCTGCATCGGCGTTCAGGCGGTAGACACCAATCACGCCACGACCTGGATCGGACGTGTCGTTCTCCGTGGCGTACAGCCATTCACCGCCCTTGTGGAACACCGCGTGACCGTAGAAGTGCCGGTGCTCGGGCGAGTCCAGGGTCTGCAGCAGACGGCCATCGCGGGTGTCGATCAGGTAGCTCTGGGTGCTCGGGCGGCGACCGACGAACAGCGCCATCGGCAGGCTCGGGTGCGGCACTACGTCGTGGCAGCGTTCAGCGACCGGGGTGGCGAACACCTGGGTGCCATCCAGGTGATAGCCCACCGCGTAGTGGACGCCCTGGGCATCGTTGCGCGCCGACACCAGCAGCGGTTGAGGGCCGCTGCTGATCAGCGTCCACCCATTGAAGGCGCCTGCGGCAGTTGCAGCCGCCACCGTGGCAGTGGTTGCGGCGAGGCCAAGGAAGGCCCGGCGTTTCATGTGCATGGGTCAATCACCATCATGGGCGTTGAAGCCCAACTGGATGCCCAGGGCCCGGGCCAGCTCGCCTTCGTGCAGGCGGTGCAGGCTGTTGAGGCTGTCGTAGAGGGCATTCAGTTGCTGGCGGCCGGCGTCGTCGGCGAGCAGTTCGCCCAGGGGGCGGTCGATGGCCGCCAGGCGCTGGCGGGTGTCGTTGTAGGCGTTGTCCAGGCGTTGCTTGAGTTCCGCCTGGTCGCTGCCCAGCAGGGCTTGTACGCCGTTTTGTTCGGCACCGTGCCAGAGGCGTTCGGCACTGGCCAGGCTGGCGGCCAGGTTGGCCAGGCTGGCCTTGCTGCGCCAGGCTTCGGCCTGGTACGGCTGCGGAATGCCCTTGCTCTGGCGGCCCAGCGGGGTGCCGAGTTTTTTCTTCAGGCCGTCGATGGCGCTGACCTGGGTGCGTAGCAGCTCGGCCATGGCCTCGGGGGCTTCGGCGTAGCGCTCGTTGGGGAAGTTTTTCAGCTGGTCGGCCATGCCGCCCTTGGCCTGCCACTGTTGCAGCACCTCGGCGGCGAGCTGTTGCTGGTGCTCGCCAATCGCGCCGAGCAGCGGGCAATAGCGCGCTTTCTGGTCGGCGTCCTTGAGGTCGATGGTCGGGTCGAACAGCACGTACTCGTAGGCGGTCAGGCCCTGCACGACGACGCTGGATTTTTTCAGGTCGGCGGTGGTCAGGGCCGGCTTGTTCTTGAGCAGGGCTTCGACCTGGCGTGCGACCAGGTTTTTCTTGTCTGGCCAGAACTGCACCTGCCAGGCCCGGTTGCCCTCGGCCATCGGCCCGAGCAGCAGCGGTTGCAGGCCGGCCCAGGCGCTTTGTGCGGCGAGGAAGGCCTGGCGGGTTTCGGTAACGTCCTGCTGGCCGTCGCAGAATGCCTTGGCGCTGGTTGCCAGTTGGCGGTCCGCTTCGCTCCAGGCGCTGTAGGCCGGCAGCAGGACGCCATCGGCCAGGGCGGCACTGACACTCTGCTGCGGGTCGGCGGGCGTGCATGCGCTGAGCGCCAGGCCCAGCAGTACGATGGAAAGGGGTGAGCGAGTCATGCGTGGCTCCTTACAGCGAATTCAGAAAGGCCAACAGCGCGCTGCGCTCGTCGGCGGTGAATGTCAGTACCCGTTGCTTGGCCGCTTGCGCCTCGCCGCCGTGCCAGAGAATGGCCTCGAGCAGGTTGCGCGCACGGCCATCGTGCAAGAACTGGGTGTGGCCATTGACCGTTTCGGTCAGGCCGATGCCCCACAGGGCCGGCGTACGCCATTCGCGGCCAGTGGCGAGAAACTCCGGTCGATTGTCCGCGAGCCCCTCGCCCATGTCGTGCAGGAGCAGGTCGGTATACGGGCGGATCACCTGGTTGGCCAGCTCCGGTTCGGCCGCATCGCTGGCGGTGGTGAATTGCGGGGTGTGGCAGCCCTGGCAGCCCGCCTGGAAGAACAGTGTCTTGCCCTCCAATACCTGTTTGTCGTCGACGTTGCGGCGCGCGGGCACCGCCAGGTTTCGACTATAGAACAGCACCGTGGCGAGGATGTTGTCGCTGACTTCCGGTTCGCCGCCATGCGGCGCCGCCCGGCACTCGACCTGGGCCTCGGTGCACTGGTCGCTGGGCAGCAGGGAGGTGGTCAGGCCCATGTCGTTGGCGAAGGCGTGGGCGTTCTGCTGGTTGACCGTGGGCTGTCCGGCTTTCCAGCCGAAGCGCCCGAGCACGGTTTTCTGCAGGGCGTCGTCCCAGACCCGGTTGGGGCGTCCGGAAATGCCGTCGCCATTGGCGTCATCCGGATCGGCATTGGCCAGGATGTCGGCCTCGGCGATGGCTTCGAGCAGGCCCAGCCCGATCATCGGCGGCGCGATGCGCAGGGAAAACAGCGTGTCTGGGTGCATGGGGCCGTAGCCCAGCTGGCTGAGCAGCAGTTCGGGTTGGCGCAGCTCGACCCTGTGGCCATCGGCGAAGGTTTCGGTGTGGGTGCTGTAGCGCAGGCGAACCTTGCCCTCGGGGGCGACGCCGGGGTTGGCCATGTCCTGCAGCTGGCTGCCGTAGGTAGGCTCCGGCACCACGCCCAGGCGTTCGATGATCTCGGCCTGTTCGGCCGTGGCCGGCAGCGACAGTCGGACCAGCATCGAAACGGCGTTGATCGCGTCCGGCTCCGGCGGATGCCCGCGCCCGTCCTTGATATGGCAGTTCTGGCAGGCGTTGGTGTTGAACAACGGACCCAGGCCATCGCGGGCGGTGGTGGTGGCGGGGGCGGTTACCCACGGGTTGCGGAAGAAGCTGTTGCCGACGCTGAAGTCCAGGCGCCGGCTCGGTGCCAGGTTGGCCGAGGGCATGGAAAAGGCGTTGTGATCGAAGATGCGCACGGTGGTGGCACCGGCCGAGCGGGCCTCGCCGGGTTCGGCGGCGGTGAAGCGCGGTTGCTGGTCGCAGGCGACGAGGGCGAGAGCCAGCAGGGGAAACAGGCGGCGCAGCAGCGGCAACATCGAGAGGCAGTCCGGGCGAGCAGGAAGCGGGGCGCCAAGATTAGCAGCCTACCGACTTTTAAATAAGATGAATTAGCGTTTGATCCATTGGGCAAAAGGTCGCGCCGTGGCGGTTTTCATCGGCTGCGAAGCGGGTCGTTTTCCCTGAATGGGCCATTTGCCACTGCATCACTGGCGGAAAAACGTGACGCGTGTCGTTGATCGGTAATCGAGTGGCCGCAAGCCTGTGACCGAACGCCGCAGGCGCCGCATTTTTTGTGACCGACTGGTTTAGAATGCGGCCAGCCTGGTCACAGGTGTCGGAATGCCAGTACAGACTGGCGACGTTCCGCTCCCTTTCCTATGCCCCTCGAATAACAGGACTTCGTCCGTGCTCGCTCCCGCCATTGTCGGCGCCTGGGGGCGTGCTCTGTTGTTGCCGACGTTTGATAAATCAACAAAGGACATTGTGTCGATGAAAGGTTGTATGCGTGCACTTCTCTTGGGTTGCAGCTTGCTGAGCTTCGCGTGCTGGGGGCAATTGGCGCCCCTGGAAGCGATGAACATGGCGGGTCTGCAGCGCACCCTCGGCCAGATCGTGGCCAAGAATTACCTGATGATCGGCTCCGACGTTCGCGCCGACGCCGCGCTCAAGCAGCGCGACGAAAGCATTGCGCTGTTCGAGGATCATCACCAGCAGCTCAAGGCCCAGCAGACCAACGCCGAGATCCAGGCCGCCCTGGGCGAGGTCGAGCGTCTGTGGACCGATTTCCGCGTGCTGGCCACGGCCACCCCGGACAAGGCCCAGGCGCCGGCGATGCTGGCCAAGGCCGAGGAGCTGGTGAAGCAGACCCAGCACGTCACCGATCTGTTCGAGACGTTCAACGGTGATGCCGCGTCGCACTCGATCAACCGAAGCGGCTGGAACCGTGTGCTGACTCAGCGTACCGCCATGTTCTACATGGCGCGTGCCTGGGGCGTGGAAGTGCCGAACCTGGATGCGACCTTCAATGCGTCGGTGCAGGAGTTCGATGCCGTGATGAAGGAGCTGCACGCCGCCGGTACGCCGAGCCCTGAAATCGCCGAAGCCCTGCGCAAGACCGAAGTCAAATGGCAGTTCGCGAGCAAGGCGTTTGCCTCCGCTGACTTCACACCGACCATCATCGCGGTCAACGCGGACTCCATGTTCCGCCAACTGAACGAGATGACCCGCCTGTACGCCGGCCTGCGCGACGACAAGCTCTGATCCCTCCAGTGGCCGCCGAGGTGCGTCTGCACCTCGGCGGGTTCCCTGCGTTTCTTCCGGTCATTGCACCGGTTGCCTCCTGCGCCGTCCTGGCGATTTGCCTCCTCGAATACCTCCCTGTCCCGGCGGGCTATTTGATCTTGCTCAGTTCCTCGTCCGGCAGCGCATAGCTGTGTTTCTCGTGAATCATGGTGGCGATCAGCGCGTACAGGCTGACGCCTGCGACCAGCAGGCTGATGATGACCAGAATGGCCGGCTTGTCGGCGAAGGTGAAAACGGCGCTGGCGCCTTCGTAGGTGGTGATGCTCATGGCGATGCTCCTTGTGTGTGACCGCTACCCCGGTGGGTAGCGGTTCTCGTCGACGGCCTCAGGCCGGTTTGCTTTCAGCGATCAGGCCGGGTTGCTCGGGGCCACCCACGCGGGTGCTCTGGCCGTACATCGAACTCCATTCCGGGTAGGCCTGGGCCGGGACTTCGGTCAGGTCGAGACCGCGTTCTTCGGCATGGGCCGGTACCCGCAGCATGTCGAACTGCTTGAGTGCGTAGGAAATCAGGTAGCCGGGAATGAAGCCCAGGGCTGCCATCACCAGCGCACCGCCCACCTGGCCGAAGAAGTTGACGTCCGGCATGCCGTTCATGTTCGGGTAGCCAGACAGGAAGATGCCGCTGATCACCAGGCCGGCGAAACCACCGAAGCCGTGCACGGCGAAGGCGCCAACCGCATCGTCCAGGCGGAACTTGAGCAGCAGGTTGTTGGCCAGCGGCGCCAGGGCTGAAACGCCCATGCCGATCAGGTAGGCCAGGCCCGGGTGGTAGACGTCCAGGCCAGGGGCCACTGAGATGATCCCGACCAGGCCGCCGGACATCATCCAGTAAGGCTCGCGGGTGGTCAGGTAGGCGCCGATCAGGCCGCCGGCGAAGCCCATCAGGGTGTTGAAGGCGAAGGCGGAGAGGTTGGTCGGCTGGCCGTAGATGGTGATCCACTGGGCGCCGCTGTTGTAGATGATGCAACCGCCGAGAAAGCCGAAGAAGCCGACGATGATCAGCATCAGCCCGACCACGCTCATGGGCATGCTGTGGCCGACGATGGCGTTGGCGCTGCCGTCCGCGTTGAAGCGGCCGATGCGCGGACCGAGGTTGATCAGCACGCCGAGGGCGAAGAAGCCGGCGATCATGTGCACCACACCGGCGGCGCCGACGTCATGGTAGCCCCACTTCACGGTCAGCCAGCCCTCCGGATGCCAGCCCCAGGAAGCCGCCAGCAGCCAGAGGAAGCCGCCGAGGACGATGGTCATGATGATGAAGGCGCTCATCCGTGCGCGCTCGATGATCGCGCCGGAGAGGATCGAACCGGTGGTGGCGGCGAACAGGGCGAACGCACCCCAGAAGATGCCGGTGGCGTTGTCCTGGATGTTCGGCCCCATGGATTGGCTCCAGGGCATGCCGGCCAGGAAGGCGTCCATGCGCGGCACCAGGCCGTCCGGGAAGGCGTTGTACACCGCCCAGCCGAGCAGGAACACGCTGGGAACGATGAAACCGAAGGCCAGGATGTTCTTCACCCCTGCCGCCAGGGCGTTCTTCAGGCGTGACGCGCCGATTTCGTAGGACAGGAACCCGGCGTGAATGCAGATCATCAGGGCGATGCACCACCAGTAGAATATTTCCATATTCAGCGTGTTGGTCATCTCTATCAGAGCCTGCAGCTCCTCCAGAGTAGGGGGTGTCTTCTGCTCTTCCATCAATCAATCCTCGATACGTTCTTGTGGTCGGAATTGGCAGCGGAACCGAAGGGCACTTGCCCGAATGTGTTGGCAATCGTTGTAGTTATGGGCCGTTCGCCCAGGGAAAAGGCAATCCCTGTGCCAAAGCGCCATCAGCGTCCGGCTTGTGACTCCAGCGGGCGATCTGGTTTTCAGTGGCGTGAAAACGCCCCGTTTCTGTTCGTATCGTCGTTGATACGCCTGAAATTGGGTCGTGTGGCGAGCATTGGTATGCCGGGTTGGTTACAAGGCGGGAACGTGTGTGTCGCGGAGGGATCAGCAGGGGCGGGCTAGCGAGGTAGAGCGGGGGAGGGACATGGTGTGCCCGAGGGCACACCATGCGGATCACGCGGTGCCGATCAGAACGTGTGGTCGGCGGTGTCCGGGTTGAGCTCGCTGATACCCAGCTTGCCTGCTGCCTGCTCGATGGCACCGGTCTGCTTGACCAGGGCGGCGATGGCGTCACGGACGATCTGCTGGCCTTCGGTGTTTTCCGCGGCGATCAGCTGATCGAAGTGCACGTTGTTCTTCTCGGCGCTGTCGACCAGCTTCTGCAGAGCGGCTTCGGTGGCTTCCAGGTCGGCCTTGAGGGTGGTGTCAGCCTGAGCATCAGCCTTGGCCACCAGGGACGACAGGCTCGGGCCGGTCAGGGTGGTACCGTCGACTTTCTTGTACTCGCCCAGGTAAACGTTGCGGATGCCCTTGCCGTTGTAGAAGTGCGAGTTGTGGGTGTTGTCGCTGAAGCAGTCGTGCTCGTCTTCGGTGGAGTTGGCTTCCAGAGCCACCTTCATGCGCTCGCCCGCCAGTTCACCCAGGGACAGGCTGCCCATGCCGAACAGCATCTTGCGCAGGCCGTTCTCGGCGGATTCGCCTTCCAGGCTGGCGCGGTAGTTGTCGGCAACGCCAGCTTTCCATTGGCCAACCATCTCGTCGAGATCGCTCACCAGCAGGTCGGTGGCAGCCTTGAGGAAGGCGCGGCGACGCTCGTTGTGGCCGCCGGTGGCGCCGTCACCTACTACGTAATCGGTGTACGGACGCTCGCCTGCGCCCGGCTCGGTGCCGTTCAGGTCCTGGCCCCAGAGCAGGAATTCGATGGCGTGGTAGCCGGTGGCGACGTTGGCTTCGGAACCGCCCAGCTCGTTCAGGCTGGCCAGCAGTTCGCCGGTGATTTCGCTGACGTCGAGCTTGTCTTCGCCGACCTGGATCTCGGTGTTGGCGATGATGTTGGCGCTGGCGCCCGGGTTGCCCTGTGCGTGCTGATAGTCAGGGGCGACATAGTCGATCAGGCCTTCGTCCAGCGGCCAGGCGTTGAGTTGGCCTTCCCACTCATCGACCACCGGGTTGCCGAAGCGGAAGACTTCGGTCTGCATGTACGGAACGCGCGCGGCCAACCAGGCTTCGCGGGCGGCCTTGAGGGTTTCTTCGCTCGGGTTGGCGATCAGGGCGTCAACGGCAGCCTGCAGGGTTTTGCCGGTGCTGGCGGCGTCGCTGAATACAGCCAGGGCCAGGTCGGCGTAGTGGTTGACGACGGCTTTGGCGGCGGCTTCGTCAAGAGTACCGGCAGCGGCGGGTGCAGTGGTGCTGCTGGCGGCTGGTGCAGCGGCTTGGTTCGCAGGCGCTTTATCGTCGCCGCAACCGGCGAGAGAAATAGCGATGGCCAGCAGGCTGGCAGATGCCAGAGGCATACGAATCATGACGAAATCCTTTGCGTGTGAGCGGAGGGGCATGTGCGAGTGCACACGTGAACCGCGTAATAATGCGAAAGATTTTCATTTTGCGCAAAGGGTGTCGTGAATATTCCCCCACGGGCCGTGCGCCGGGTCTCCGCGTTTTTTGTTCGGAGCCGTTAGAATGCCATCACGGAACCTGTCGCAGTCCATGAAGGAGAAACTGCATGAGCCTCACCAGCATCGCCCTGATCGTCGCCCTCGGATTGGCGGCTGCCTACGCCGTCGCGCTGTACAACGGTCTGGTGCGCTTGAAGCACGGGGTCAGCAAGGCCTGGTCGAACATTGATGTGCTGCTCAAGCAGCGTCACGATGAACTGCCCAAGCTGGTGGAGACCTGCAAGCAGTACATGCAGTACGAAGGCAGCACCCTGGAGCGCGTGATCGCCGCCCGCAGCGCCGTGGCCAGCGCCCGCGAGCAGCAGGACGTGAGCGCCCTGGGCAAGGCCGAGAGCGGCCTGCGCGCCGGCCTCGGCCAGCTCTTCGCCCTGGCGGAGAACTACCCGGAGCTCAAGGCCAACGACAGCTTCCAGCACCTGCAGCAGCGCATCACCGGCCTGGAGAACGGCATTGCCGACCGCCGCGAGCTGTACAACGAGGCGGTCAACCTGAACAACGTGCGTATCGAGCAGTTTCCCGATGTGCTGATTGCCCGCGCGTTCGGTTTCAAGCCGGCCGACCTGCTGGTGTTCAGCGAGGCGGAGAAGGCCGACGTCAACCTCAAGTCGCTGTTCAACTGAGGTGGTCGAAGGCGATCCGGGCGGCCTGCTGGTCGCCCTCGGGTTCAGCGTGGGTGCCTGTGCCGGGGGCGCCTGGTGGTGCCTGCGGCGCTGGTCCCAGGCCCGTCACCTGCTGGACACCCCCACTTCGAAGATCCGTTCCGCAGCCCAGGGCTATGTGGAGCTCTACGGCGTGCTCAAGGACGTGCCCGACGCCGACATCCGCGGCCCGCTGACCGGCAAGCCCTGCCTGTGGTGGCGCTTTCGGATCGAGGAGTACAAGTCGATCAACAAGAAGGAGAGCTGGCACCACGTGGAGAGCGGCTCCAGTGATGCCTGGCTGCGCCTGTCCGATGGCACCGGCGACTGCCTGATCGACCCGCGCGGCGCTGAAATCCGCCCGGCGATCCGCGAAGTCTGGGAAGGCAGCCTGCGCCACCCCATGGGCGTGGCGAAGACCGGCTTCCTGGCGCTTTTCACCGGCGGCAAGCGCTACCGTTACACCGAAGAGCGGTTCCATGCCGAGCAGCCGCTCTACGCCATCGGCGATTTCCGCACCTCCGGCGCCAGCCAGCAGGGGTTCGATGTCGCCGCGGCCCAAGGGCAGGTGATTCGTGAGTGGAAGCAGGACTACGCCGGTCTGCTGCGTCGTTTCGACGGCGACAGCAATGGCCTGCTGGACGAGCGCGAGTGGGCCCGTGTGCAACTGGCCGCGCAGCTGGAGGCCGAGGACCGGCACCGCAGCACCAGCAGCCAGCCAGCACGCAACCAGATGAGCAAGCCGGGTGAGGCGCGTCCGTTCATCCTGGCCAATGCCGGTGAGGATGAAGTGGCCCGCAGCTTCTACTGGCAGGCTGCCGGTGGCGCAGTGCTGTGCCTGGCCGGTGCGCTGGCCACGGCCTGGCTGTTCGGCATCCAGCAGTTCTGATTCGCCTGAACGAAAAAGCCCGCCAGATGGCGGGCTTTTTCATGGGTACTGTTCAGAGTGTGGCCGGGTTGTTGGCGGCGGCGATCATGCGCCGGGCCTGCTTGAGGTAGAGGGTCAGTTCCCGGGCCGGCAGCGGCTTGCTGTAGAAGTAGCCCTGACCTTCATGGCAGCCCTGGGCAATGATGTAGGCCTCCTGCTCGGCGGTCTCCACGCCTTCCGCGATGACCTGCATGCCCAGGCTTTTGCCGAGCTGGATGATGGCGCGAACGATGGTCGCGTCGTCTTCGTCTTCCAGCAGGTCCTGCACGAAGCTCTTGTCGATCTTGATCTTGTCCAGCGGCAAGCTCTTTAGGTAACTCAGCGAGGAGTAGCCGGTACCGAAGTCATCGATGGCGATCAGCGCGCCGGAGCGGCGCAGGCTCAGCAGGTGCTGGGCGGCGGTGCTGATGTCTTCCATCAGGCCGGTCTCGGTGACTTCCAGCTCCAGGCTGCGGGGCGGCAGACGGTAGACCTGCATCAGATTGTTGACCACCCGCGACAGCTCGGCGTGGTGCAGTTGTACGGTGGACAGGTTGACGGCCATGCGCAGGTTGTTGAAACCCTGGTCGTGCCACTCGCGCAACTGGCGGCAGGTCTGGTCGAGAATCCATTCGCCGATGGCGATGATGGTGCCGTTCTGCTCGGCCAGCGGGATGAACAGGTCCGGCGGCACGAAACCATGTTGCGGGTGTTGCCAGCGCAGCAGCGCCTCGACACCCACGACGCGGTGATCGCGGTAGTCCACCTGCGGCTGATAGACCAGGCTCAGCTGGTTCAGCGCCAGGGCTTCGCGCAGGTCTTTCTCCAGCTCGCGGCGGCGGCGCATCTCGCTGTCGACGCTGGCGATGTAGAACTGGTAGCGGTTGCGCGAGCGGCTCTTGGCCAGGGTCATGGTCTGTTCGGCTTTCTGCAGCAGCTTCTCGGTGCTGTCGCCGTCTTCCGGGAACAGGGTGATGCCGATGGTGGCGCGCAGACGGACTTCGTGCTGGTCGAGCAGGAAGGGCTGTTCCAGATCGTCGAGCACGCTCTGCGCCAGTTCGGCAGCTTCATAAGGCTGTTCGATGTCGGCCTGAACCAGAGCGAACTGGTCGCCGCCCAGGCGGGCCAGCGCCCCCAGGCGACCGCTGTGGCTACGCAGGCGGTCGGAAAGAGCCAGCAGCAGCTGGTCGCCGCTCTGGTAGCTGAACTGCTCGTTGATACCCTTGAAGTCGTCGAGGCCGACGCAGAGTACGGCGACGCGGCGCTGCAGGCGGCCTGCATCTTCGAGAATCTGGTCGAGCTGTTGCTGCAGTTGCTGGCGGTTGGGCAGGCCGGTGAGAAAGTCGTACTGGGCCATGCGCAGCAGGCTGTTCTCGGCTTCACGACGCAGGTGGGTGTTGCGTTCGATGGAGGCCAGCAACTGATTGGCGGTGTTGATCCACAGACCCAGCTCGTTCTTCTCGTTGCCCTTGAGCATGGGCAGCTTGTGTTCGCTGGGGCGGTCCGGATTGATGTTGGTGAGATGTTCGATGATCTTCGACAGCGGTTTGGTCAGCAGCCAGTGGTAGACCAGATAGAGCACCAGGCCCATGGCCATGGCACGCAGCACGCCCGATATGAAGATGATGACCGAGTTGGTGACGAAGCTTTCGCCGTAGGGCGCTGTGTCCAGCGTGATATTGAGGTCGCCGTAGTATTCGCTGTAAGGACCGCGGCCGACCAGTCTGGTCGAGAACTGCTGTTCCTGACCGAGAATCGGGTCGGTCAGCCAGCGCGTGGGCATCTGTGCCAGGTCGCGTGTGCGTTCGGCGAGCATCGGCTCATTGGGATGACCGATGGACGCATAGCGCACCGACTCGTGCTGGAACAGGCCCTCGATCACCTGCATGCCCATTTCCCGGTCCAGGCTGTACACCGCCTGAGTCGAAGGATCGCGGAACATGCCGAGAATGCGGTGAGCGTCGTTGGCCACGGCCTGTCGGGTCTTGTAAGCGTCGAAGACGATTTGCGCACAACTCAGAACCACCCCGACAACGAGTGCGGAGAGCAGCACCACGCGGAGCAACTTGAGTGACAAGCTGTTCTTCAATTCCAGCTTCAAAGGCAATTCCTTATGTCGGTGCTTACGGCGTCAGCCAGACAAGAGTATTGGCAATCTAGTTCTGGCAGTCAAAGGGCCATCATGCCAGGTGGCACTATTTGTCCTACAAGAATCGTTCCCGATGCGAGTGCGTGCAGGATGCCGAGCCACTGTTCTGTGTCGGTGCGATCACGCCGGACTTGAGCGCCTTTGGGCCTATTGTCTCCCCGGAGTCGTGGTGCTTCGCCAGTCTGTCGTATAACGAATCGACCGGCGGACTTCTCAAGAGCTGGCCTCCGGAAACGAAAAACCCGGCCATATGGACCGGGTTTTCCTATTTGCGGGAGCTGGACTCAGGCCGCGTAGTTCTGGGCAACGAAGTCCCAGTTGACCAGGTTCCAGAACGCCTCGACGTACTTCGGACGCAGGTTGCGGTAGTCGATGTAGTAGGCGTGTTCCCAGACGTCGCAGGTCAGCAGCGGGGTGTCGCCACTGGTCAGCGGGCAGCCGGCGCCGATGGTGCTGGCCAGGGCCAGGGAACCGTCAGCCTTCTTCACCAGCCAGCCCCAGCCGGAACCGAAGGTGCCGATGGAGACTTTGCTGAACTCTTCCTTGAACTTGTCGAAGGAACCGAAGGCGGTGTTGATGGCGTCAGCCAGAGCACCGGTAGGCTGGCCACCGCCGTTTGGCGACAGGCAGTTCCAGTAGAAGGTGTGGTTCCAGACCTGGGCCGCGTTGTTGAAGACGCCGCCGGAGGAAGTCTTGACGATCTCTTCCAGAGTCTTGCCTTCGAACTCGGTGCCAGGAATCAGGTTGTTCAGGTTCACGACATAGGTGTTGTGGTGTTTGTCGTGGTGGTATTCCAGCGTTTCCTTGGAAATGTGCGGCTGCAGAGCGTCATGAGCGTAGGGCAGCGGCGGCAATTCGAAAGCCATGGTTTATCTCCTAATAATCAGGTCAGTTGCGGTGAGCGCAAGGCCGATCACGGGCGGCCAGACATACGCCGGGAGTTTTTACTCTTTGCGACGCAGACCGAGGATCATAGCACCGGGCCTGCGCCATAACCACGCAGCAACTGTGTGGGAAAGCCGGTGCCAGGGCCTCTTCCGGTTATGGAACGGATAACCCGGCAAGGGTTCCATCAGCTGAGTTTCATCAGCACCACACCGCCGACGATGACCCCGCACGCGATCAGCCGAATGGGCGGCATGGGCTCTTTCAGCAGCAGGTAGCCGATCAGCAGCGCGAACACCACGCTGGTTTCCCGCAGGGCCGAAACCAGCGCCACCGGGGCCTGGGTCATTGCCCAGATGACGATGCTGTAGGCCACCAGGGACAGCGCACCGCCGCCCAGGCCGCCGCGCCAATGTGCGCCGAGCTGGAAGAACACTCGCGGCCCGCGGTTCAGGGCGATGACCACCGCCATCACCAGGCCATTCACCGCGAACAGCCAGGCCGAATACGACAGCGCGTCCTGGTTGAGCCGCGCACCGGCGGCATCGGACAGGGTGTAGCCGGCGATGAAGGCAGCGGTCATCAGCGCACTCGCCAGCAGCGGCAGGTTCAGGGGCGCGGCGTTGCGCCCGCCGCGCACGGCCATCAGCCAGATACCGGCGACCAGAATCAGCAAGCCTGCCAACTGACCGACGGACAACGCATCGCCCAGCAACAGCAGCGACAAGCCGGCGACGAGCAGCGGCGAACTGCCCCGGGTGATCGGGTAGACCTGGCCCAGGTCGCCGTACTGGTAAGCCCGCGACAGGAAGGTGTTGTAGCCGATGTGCAGCAACGCCGAAAGCGCGATCCAGGGCCAGGCGGCCGCCACGGGGAAGGCCACGAAGGGCAGGGCGAGCAGGGCGATGAGACCGGCGGCGATCTGGATCAGCGAGGCGGTGAGAAAGCGGTCGAGGCCGATTTTCAGCAGGGCATTCCACCCCGCATGCAGGGCGGCGGCGACCATCACGGCAATGAAGACCGAGGTTGGCAAGCGGGGTGGTCCTTGTGCGGCAGGCAAGGCGCGGGGCCGAAGGTGCATCGATCATAGCGCCGTGGTCGCCGGCCTTGCCAGTTGAGCCCGCGGGTCAGCCGACCGGGCTGTTGCTCAGCAGTTGCCAGGCGATGCTGAACATCATGGCTGCCACGCCCAGGTCGATCAGGCGCCAGGTGGCCGGGCGTGACAGCCAGGGGGCGAGCCAGGCGGCGCCGAGTGCCAGGGTGAGGAACCAGATCATCGAGGCACTGGCCGCGCCCAGGGCGTAGGCCCCGGGAACGCTCTGCTGGGCACCGAGCGAACCGATCAGCAGCACGGTGTCCAGGTAGACGTGGGGGTTGAGCAGGGTGACCGCCAGTGCCGCCAGCATCACCGTGCGCAGCGACTTGGGGGTGTTCGTCTGGTCGTCCTGCAGGCCTTGCGGACGCAGGGCGCGCAGCAGTGCCTGGGTGCCGTACCACAGCAGGAACGCAGCACCGCCCCAGCGAGCCACGCTGAGCAACAACGGGCTTTGGGTCAGCAGCGCGGCCAGGCCGAAAACTCCGGCGGCGACCAGCAGCGCATCGCACAGGATGCACAGCATGGCCACCGGCAGGTGATGCTCCCGACGCAGGCTTTGTGCGAGAACGAAGGCGTTCTGGGCGCCGAGGGCGATGATCAGGCCGGCGGCGATCAGCATGCCGTTGCTATAGCTTTGCCACATCGCCGTTACTCCGCCGTGCTCGCCAGGTGCTGCAGGACATCGACGGCGCGCGGGCCGTCGTTCTGAGCGACGAACAGGTGATCGTGATAGTAGCCGGCGATCACGTTACAACTGATGCCGGCAGCGGCCAGTGCGCTGGCCACCGCGGCGGTCAGGCCCACTGCGCTGAGGGCCGAGTGCACTTCCAGGGTGATCCAGGCTGCCACGTAGTCGATGGCCAGGCCCAGTCGCTGGGCGTCGGCGTGTGCCAGGATCACCGTCAAGCCCTCGCGCTCGCGAAAGCTGCCCAGCGGTTCGAGGCCATTCAAGGCATGGGTGTCGGCAACGTGGCAGAACACATAGGCGCCGTCATTCAGTACCGGGCTCATGCTGCGCAGCAGCGTGGGGAGGGAGGTTTCGCCAGCCATGGGGGCCACTCTGTCATGTGGGAGAGGTGGCCAGTCTGCGGGGATTGGTTGTATAAGAAAAAGCAATCCTGCTGATCTCTCATTAGGAGAACTGATTTGTTTGATTACAAGCTACTGGCTGCCCTGGCGGCGGTGGTGGAGCAGGCGGGTTTCGAACGCGCGGCCCAGGTACTGGGGCTTTCGCAGTCGGCGGTATCGCAGCGCATCAAGCTGCTTGAAGCCCGCGTCGGTCAGCCGGTGCTGGTGCGCGCCACGCCGCCCACGCCGACGGAGGTCGGCCGGCGGCTGCTCAACCATGTGCAGCAGGTGCGCCTGCTCGAACGCGATCTGCAAGGGCAAGTGCCGGCCTTGGAGGAGGGTGGCCTGCCGGAGCGGTTGCGTATCGCCGTGAATGCCGACAGCCTGGCGACCTGGTGGGCGTCGGCGGTGAGTGATTTCTGCGCTGAAAACCGGGTGCTGCTCGACCTGGTGGTCGAGGACCAGGACGTTGGCCTCAAGCGCATGCGCGCGGGTGATGTCGCTGCCTGTGTGTGTGGCAGCGACCGCCCGGTAGCCGGGGCCCGCAGCCTGGCGTTGGGGGCGATGCGTTACCGGGCACTGGCCAGCCCGGCATTCATCGCCCGGCACTTCCCAAGGGGCGTCGTGACCAGCGAACTGGCGCAGGTGCCGGCAGTGGTGTTTGGCCCCGATGACCAGTTGCAGCACCGCTACCTGGCCGCCCTCGGCGTGGGGAGCGGGTTTGTCCATCACCTGTGCCCGTCTTCCGAGGGGTTCGTGCGGCTGGTGCGGGGAGGCCTTGGCTGGGGGATGGTGCCCGAGCATCAGGTTCCTGGTGAGCTGGCCCGGGGCGAGCTGCTGGAGCTGATTCCCGATCAGGTGATCGATGTGCCGTTGTACTGGCATCACTGGCGCAACGGCGGCGAATTGCTTGCCAGCCTCACGGGGCACCTGGCCCGCGCCTCGGCCTCCTGCCTGGTGGCAATGCCCTGAGTGTCGCTCAGCTCACCACGATGCTGCCGGACCCGGGCAGCTGCTCCACGCAGCGTGCGCCGAGCAGCCGGGACGGCGTGAAGCAGCCGCCCGCGCCCTGATAGGCGAGCAGGTGACGCACCGCCAACAGCGTACCGTGCACCGTCACGTCGTAGCCGTTACCGGTTTGCACCCGAGCACTTTTCACCTCGCCGGCAGCGTTGCGAACTTCGCCCCAGACCCAGGTATGCAGGCGTTCCCGGGCGCTCTGGTCGGGGCCGGAGATGCGCGCTTCCACCTGTTTTTTCAGCCAGCCCTGCACTTTTGGCAGGCCGAACAGTGGGCGCAGCGGGTCGATCAGGCGCATGCCCACGGCCAGGGCCGGCGGCGTGGGCAGGTAGACCTCGATGTTGGCGATGCCGGTGGAGTAGTAGGCCGTGGCCACGTCGCCCCAGGGAATGGTCACCGCACTTTTTTCGCCGCGGCCGAAGTCGATCACGCGGCGTTTGTAGCCCAGCGGCACATCGGTGATCAGGCCGTCGCGCCGCACTTTGCCCCCGAGTGACAGGCCTTCCACCGTGGTTTTCGCCGTGCCCGGCGACAGGCCGCTGGCGGTGTCGAAGCCCAGCGCCAGTTCCTGGGCGTCGGGCAGGGCCTGGTGCAGGCAGGCCGCCAGGCAGTCCGTGGGGATCACATCGAAGCCGACGCCGGGGCAGACCACCACGCCCCGTTCGCGGGCCTGGGTATCCCGGGCGTGGGCGGCTTCGAACACGCCGATTTCACCGGTGATATCCACGTAGTGGCTGGCGCTGGCCAGGCAGGCGTCGATCATCGGGGCGCTGGTGGCCGAGAAGGGGCCGGCGCAATGCGCGACCACCGCCACATCGGCCAGGACTTCGCTGGCGCGCTCAAGGTGCTGGATGTCGAAGACCCGGCACTCCAGGCCCAGCGCGCTGCCCACCGCCTGCACGGCGGCGGGGTTGCGGCCGGCGAGTATCGGCGTCAGGCCCTCGCGTCGCGCCTGTTCCGCCAGCAGGCGGCCGGTGTAGCCGTTGGCGCCGTAGATCATCCAGTTGTGCCGGGGCATGCCGAACTCCTGTGAGCGTGGGTGTCTGAGCGATACAGGGTAGCCGTTCGCGGCTCGCAGGGCCGGCGTTCTGGCATGCAACGCCACAGCGTTGGCCGGACGGCGCTGCTAGAGTGCCTTCAATGTCATGGGTGATGAGAGAGCCTGATGAAGATTCTGGTAACTGGGGCGAGTGGTTTCATCGGTGGCCGTTTCGCACGGTTCGCCCTGGAGCAGGGCCTGAGCGTGCGCGTCAACGGCCGTCGCGCGGATGGCGTAGCGCACCTGGTCAAGCGGGGTGCCGAGTTCATCCAGGGTGACCTGTCCGACCCCGAGCTGGTTCAGCAGCTGTGCCACGACGTCGAGGCCGTGGTTCATTGCGCCGGGGCCGTCGGGGTGTGGGGGCGTTACGAGCACTTCCACCAGGCCAACGTGACCGTGACCGGCAATGTCATCGAGGCCTGTCTCAAGCAGCATGTGCGGCGCCTGGTGCATCTGTCGTCACCGTCGATCTATTTCGACGGGCACTCCCACGTCGGCATTCGCGAAGAGCAGGTGCCGTCGCGTTTCTTCGATCACTACGGCAAGACCAAGTACCTGGCGGAACAGCAGGTGTTCGGCGCCCAGGAATTCGGCCTGGAAGTGCTGGCGCTGCGCCCGCGTTCGGTGACCGGCGCCGGTGACACCAGCATCTTTCCGCGGTTGATCAACATGCAGCGCAAGGGACGTTTGTCGATCATCGGCAACGGCCTTAATCGCGTCGATTTCACCAGCGTCCACAACCTCAACGAGGCACTGTTCAGTGCCTTGCTGGCCGCCGGTCCTGCCCTCGGCAAGGCCTACAACATCAGCAATGGCGACCCGGTGCCGTTGTGGGACGTGGTCAATTACGTGCTGCGCCAGCTGGGCCTGCCGCCTGTTACCCGGCATATGCCCTACGGCCTGGCCTATGGCGCCGCCGCGCTGAACGAGGGCGTGTGCAAGGTGTTGCCGGGACGGCCGGAGCCGACCCTGTTCCGCCTGGGCGTGGCGATGATGGCCAAGGATTTCTCACTGGACATCAGCCAGGCCCGGCAGTACCTGGACTACGACCCCAAGGTCAGCCTGTGGACGGCGCTGGACGAGTTCTGCCACTGGTGGAAGGCCCACCATCCCGAGTGATGCGCTGGGGTCAAGCGTAGACCCGCTGGCCGCGGTACATGCGCACCGAGCCGGTCGCCGGACGCTGGCTGCGGTCTTCGACCAGCAGCGGGCGGCCTGCCTGGAAGCGGGGCGCCGGCTCGGCCGGTTCGGTCTGGAAGGGGGTGTCGCTGTACTGGGCGAGCAGCTGCCCCAGGCGCCGGGTTTCATCGTCGATGGATGTCAGGCATGCGCTGAGCATGCTGGTGACCGCGTCGGGCTGGCTCATGCGGATGTCCACGGCCAGCTCGTCGCGGAGCCTGCGGCGCAGGGTTTTCATGCAGTCGAGCACTTCTCTGTTCAATTCCATTGGCTGTCCCCCTTGTTTCCGGAAGTAGCCAGGTGTCGTTCATCCCGAATCGCACCGAGCTGATCTTGTCGCGTTGACCGCGTACGGGTTGCGCCTACATCGCCGGATATTCTTCCCGAGGCGTGTGAATACGTCGCACCTGGACGACTGCAAGCTGCGTACCAGTTCACAGAAGCGAGGAACTGCGGCGCGTGTGGGCGGTCAAGGTGCCAGGGTTTCGCCCTTCGTCGGTGCGTTTTGCACTGGTGTGGAGCGACACTGAAGGGTTGCGCGTGAACCGGTATACTGCGCGGCAAAGTGCCTCTACGGCGTATTCATGAAGGTTTATCCATGCGTAACGATGCTCACGACGAACTCGATCATGTGCCCAGCCTGAAAGCTGACCAGCGTGATCACAGTGACTACGACACCGATCACCCGGAACCGGCCCGCGCGCCAGCCTACGGTCGCGCCGCTGCCAGCGCCGCACCGGTCAAGGGCGCGAGCACCGGGCCGCTGTGGGCACTGGTCGGCGCGTTGATGATCGCGCTGGGTGGCCTGGGCTGGTGGAGCTTTCAGCAGATCAGCCTGATGGAGCAGCAACTGGTCGCGACCCAGGAAAGCTTTGCGCGCATCAGCGAAGAAGCCGCCGGCCGAATTCAGGACATTACCGGCAAGGTGGTGGCCACCGAGTCCAACGTCACCAGCGGCAGTGAAGCGCTGAAACTGCAGGTCAAGCAGCTGGAAGGCAAGCTGGCCGAGTTGGGCAAGCAGCAGCAGGGCATTGCCAGTCAGCAGGGCGAGCAGACCAAGCGCCTCGAACAACTGAGTGCCGATCTGAAGAGCCAGGAAGGCGCTGCCAGCAAGTTCGAAGGCCCGCTGAAGACGCTGGGCACCGAGCAGGCCTCGCTGAAGGCCGAGCTGGCCACCCTGAAAACCGCCCAGGGCGGACTGGGCAAGGTCGAAGAGCAGCTCAAGCGCCTTGGTACCGATGTCGATGCGCTGAAGAAGATCGGCAACCCCAACCAGGCCATCAGCCGCCTGGAGCAGGATCTGCTGGTACTCAAGAGCGACCTGGAAACCCGTCCCGCGCCGAGCAGCAACACGGCTGAGTTCGACGCCTTCCGCGCCCAGATGACCCGCAACATCAGCACCCTGCAGGCGCAGGTGCAGAATCTGCAGCAGCAGATCGATGCGCGCTGAATGAACCTTGAAGGGGCCTGAGCTATTAAGGCATCAGGACCTGTTTGCGGTACCGGAACGCCCGATGCAGTGCATCGGGCGTTTTGTTTTGTAGGGGGCTGTGGATGGCCGGAGTTTTCCCGGGTATCGCGTTGCTCAACCCAGGCTACGGGCAGCATCGAACGCCTTGCCGAGGGCTGAACCCGTAGGAGCGGGCTTGCCCGCGAGCTCTTTGCTCTGCGCCTCGCCCGATGCATCACCCAGACCGCCGAGCTCGCGGCCAATCGGAATGCCGCCAGCCACCCATGAAAAAACCCCGCATTGGCGGGGCTTTTTCATGGGGCGGGTTACCGGTTACAGACGCGGGTAGTCGATATAGCCGACCGGGCCGCTGCCGTAGAAGGTTTCCGGCTTGGGCTCGTTCAGCGGGGCATCCTGTTCCAGGCGCGCCGGCAGGTCCGGGTTGGCGATGAACGGGATACCGAAGGCCACCGCATCGGCCTTGCCGCTGGCCAGCCAGGCGTTGGCCTGGTCCTTGGTGAAGCGCTCGTTGGCGATGAACACGCCGCCGAAGGCTTCTTTCAGGCTCGGCGATAGGCTGTCGTCCGCTTCTTTCTCACGGGCGCAGATGAACGCCACGCCACGCTTGCCCAGCTCGCGGGCCACGTAGGTAAAGGTTTCGCTGCGGTTGGAGTCGCCCATGTCATGGCTGTCCGCACGCGGCGCCAGGTGCACGCCCACGCGGCCGGCGCCCCACACGCCGATCACCGCGTCGGTGACTTCCAGCAGCAGGCGGGCGCGGTTTTCCAGGGAGCCACCGTAGGCGTCGGTGCGCTGGTTGGTGCTGTCCTGGAGGAATTGGTCCAGCAGGTAGCCGTTGGCACCGTGCACTTCCACGCCGTCGAAGCCGGCTGCCTTGGCGTTTTCCGCGCCCTGGCGGTAGGCCTCGACGATGTCGGCGATCTCTTCGGTTTCCAGCGCGCGCGGGGTGACGAATTCCTTCATCGGGCGTACCAGGCTGACGTGCCCGGACGGTTGCAGGGCGCTCGGCGCGACCGGAGCTTCGCCATTCAGGTAGATCGGGTCGGAGATGCGGCCCACGTGCCACAGCTGCAGGACAATCTTGCCGCCAGCGGCGTGCACGGCACGGGTGATGTTGTGCCAGCCGCGCACCTGGGCGTCGGACCAGATGCCCGGGGTGTCGGGGTAGCCCACGCCCATCGGGGTCACCGAGGTCGCTTCGCTGATGATCAGGCCGGCTGAGGCACGTTGCACGTAGTACTCGGCCATCAGGGCATTGGGTACGCGGCCTTCATCGGCACGGCAGCGGGTCAGGGGCGCCATGATGATGCGGTTGTTCAGTTCCAGGTCACCGATCTTGATCGGGTCGAAAAGCGTGGTCATGGTGCAGTCCTCTCAGGTTATTCCGCGAGTGCCAGTTCGGATTCGGGGGTACGGGTGTTGAAGGTGAGCAGGGTGGCGAGCAGCGCCAGCACGGCCAGTGCGGCAGCGGCCAGGGGAACGCGGGTGAGGCCGAAACCTTCGGCGATCACCACGCCGCCGACCCAGGCGCCGAGGGCGTTGCCGAGGTTGAAGGCGCCGATGTTGAGGGTCGAGACCAGGTTCGGCGCGCCGCTGCCGAAGGCCACCACGTTGACTTGCAGGGCAGGTACGGCGGCGAACGCGGCCATGGCCCAGAGGAACAGGGTTATTTCGGCAGGCACCAGCGCCTGGCTGGTCCAGCTGAATGCTGTGGATACCAGCGCCATGGCGATGAACACGCCGACCAGGGTGGCTTTCAGGCTGCGGTCGGCGAGGCGGCCGCCGAGCACGTTGCCCAGGGTCAGGCCGAGGCCGATCAGCAGCAGGGTCCAGGTCACGCCGCTGGGCGACACACCGGTCACATCGCCGAGCAGCGGGGCGATGTAGGTGAACAGGGCGAACATCGACGCCGAGAACAGCACCGTGGTGCTCAGCGCCAGCCACAGGCCGGTGCCTCGCAGGGCACGCATTTCACTGGCCATGTCGGCCTTGGCTTCGTCCGCCTGGCTCGGCAGGAGGCGCCACAGGCCGATGAAGGCGAATACACCGATCAGCGTCACCGCCCAGAAGGTCGAACGCCAGCCGGCGTATTGGCCCAGGGCGGTGCCCAGGGGTACGCCGAGCACGTTGGCCAGGGTCAGGCCGGTGAACATCAAGGCCACGGCGGAGGCGCGGCGGTTGGCCGGCACTAGGCTGGCAGCGACCACTGAACCGATACCGAAGAACGCACCGTGGCACAGGGCGGTTATCACCCGCGCCAGCATCAGCATCTGGTAGTCGCTGGCCAGGGCGCAGAACAGGTTGCCGGCGATGAAGATGCCCATCAGCGTGACCAGGGCGGCCTTGCGCGGCCAGCTTGCGGTGGCCAGGGCCATGAACGGTGCGCCGATGGCCACGCCGAGGGCGTAACCGGTGACCAGCCAACCGGCGCCGGGAATCGACACGCCAAGGTCGGCGGCCACTTCGGGCAGCAGGCCCATGATGACGAATTCCGTGGTGCCGATGGCAAAGGCGGACAACGCCAGGACGATAAGTGCTGTGGGCATGCCGCCAGCTCCTGATTAACGGGTAGAGGAAAGTGGGGTCAGAGTTCGTTGCCGATGTGCTGCAGGAAGGCCTGGATGGCCTCTTCGTTACGCTTGAAGAAGTGCCACTGGCCGATCTTGCGGCTGGTGATCAGGCCGGCGCGTTGCAGGGTCGCCAGGTGGGCGGAGACGGTGGATTGCGAGAGCCCGGTGCGCTGGTCGATCTTGCCGGCGCAGACGCCGATTTCCAGCGAATGCTCCTGTTCGGGGAAATAGCCCTGGGGGTCTTTCAGCCAATGCAGGATGTCGCGGCGCACGGGGTGGGCGAGGGCCTTGATCACGTCGTCGATGTCGATCTGCATGGTGGGCGTTCCGGGTGGCTGTAACGCTGTATCGCGATGGGGCGAACCTTATATCGGCTGCTGGCGATATACAGATCGTTCCGGGCGATAGTGCTCATCACCACACGTGATGTGTAAGCTGGCGGCATGAACTATCTCGCTCACCTACACCTCGGTGGTGCCGCACGGCCCCAGTTGCTCGGCAGCCTGTATGGCGACTTCGTCAAAGGGCCGCTGGCCGGGCAATGGCCTGCGGATATCGAGGCGGCCATCCGCCTGCACCGGCGCATCGATGCCTTTACCGACAGCCACCCGCTACAGGCCGAAGCACGGGCTCGTTTTCCCCGCGAAAGGCGCCGTTACGCCGGCATCCTGCTGGACCTGTTCTTCGACCACTGCCTGGCCCTGAACTGGACGGATTACGCGGACGAGCCCCTTGAGCAGTTCACCGGTCGCGTGTACCGGCTGCTGGCGGCCGAGCCGGTGCTGCCGGGGCGCCTGGCGCTGATCGTGCCGCGCATGGCCGCGCAGGACTGGCTGGGCAGCTACACCGAATTCGAGATTCTGCATGACGTGCTGCGCGGCATGCAGCGGCGTCTGTCGCGGCCCGAGGGGCTGGATGGCTCCATGCTGGAATTGCAGCGGCTGTACGAGCCGCTGATGGGGGACTTCCAGCGCTTCTACCCGGCGTTGCTGGATTTCGTGGCCCGCGAGCAGGCGCTGGGCTGACGCCACTCAGGCGGCGATGTCGTCCGCAACGGCGGTATCAACGACGAGTGAGGTGCCGAGCAGGGCCGCAGACACGGCGGCCTGGGCGCGGCGCGCCAGTTCGTTGCGGTTCGCGTCGCTGCTGGCGATCGGCGGCAGCAGCTGGATGTCCACATCGGCCACGTCGCTGCTCAGCAGGCGCAGCAGGTGTGAAAGCATGTCGTCATCGCCAATGAACGGAGCAATTTCATCCACCGCGCCGGCGCGTCGGTAACGGATCGCCACCGGCTGCAGGTCCACGCCGGTATCGATGGCGCTGCTCAGCAGGCGACCGTGGAAGGTGCGCACGTTCTTGCCATCGGTGGTGGTGCCTTCCGGGAAGATCAGCAGGTGGCGACCCTGTTGCAGGTGACGGCCAAGTTGCTCGTTGAGCAGGTTGCCATCCCCCGACCCCCGACGAATGAACAGGGTGCCGGCCTTGAGCGCCAGCCAACCGGCCACCGGCCAGGCGCGGACTTCGGCTTTGGACAGGAAGGACAGCGGGGTGAGCATGCCGAGCAGCGGGATATCGGTCCACGACACGTGGTTGCTGACCCAGAGCATCGGCTTGTTGGGCAACTCGCCCGACACACTGAAGCGAAACGGCAGGGCCGCGGCCAGGCGGGCCATGAACCAGCGGGTCAGGCGCTGGCGCAGGCGCATCAGGTCATGCCGTACCACGCGCTCCAGCAGGCTGATGGTGGCGGCGAACAGGGTGCCGAGGGCAATGACTCCCACCAGGCGCACGAGCCGCAGGTACAAGCGCAGTTTCTTCATCAGGGGTTCCACGGGTACAGACACGAAAGCCGGCATTGTCTACACAGTGCCGGCGGTTCCTGCAAGCGGTCAGGCGCGCCGTCGGTCTCAGACCGCGGCCTTGAAGTGGCGCGCGTAGCGGGGGCAGAGTTCGTCGCGCTTGAGCAGGATGAACACGTCGGCCACCTGGAAATCCGGGTCCCAACAGGGCTCGCCACAGATCTTCGCGCCCAGGCGCATGTAGGCCTTGAGCAGCGGCGGCATTTCCGCGATGACGTTGCCCGGGACTTCCAGCGACGGCAGCGGCAGCTTGGGTTCGGCACGCAGATGTTCGGTGCACAGGTAGCGCTCGCGCAGGCGCTGCATGATCGCCTGGGCCTGGATACCGCCGTCCTGCATCGGGATGCTGGCGCAGCCCATCAAGTAGCGGTAGCCGCCTTCATTGAGCACTTCCGCCAGTTCGGCCCAGAGTACGGCGATGGTGCCGCCGTTGCGGTAGGCACTGTCGACGCAGGTACGGCCGATTTCCAGCACCGGGCCTTCCAGATGCGGCAAGCCGTGCAGGCTGAATTCTTCTTCGCTGTAGAAACGCCCGAGGCCGGCGGCCGCGCGGTGATCGAGCAAACGGGTGGTGGCCACCAGTTCGCCGCTGTTCAGGTCTCGTACGCCGATGTGCATGCAGTGGACATCGTAGTCATCCATGTCCAGGCCCAGTTCGGCACCCTTGAGCTTGGCATCGAATTCCGCACTGAATACCCGGAAGCGCAGGGCTTGGGCTTCACGCAGGGCAGAGGGGCCTACCAGGCGTTCGGCCTGTAGGCGGCGAGCGGTGTTCATAGCGTTCTGGGTCATGCCTATGCCTCCGTAAGCCGGCTTTGTGGGTTGCAGCCGGTCGATCTTGTTGGGCAAGCTCAGGCTAGGCAGGACGAGTGTCACCACTGTGAAGCTTTGATGATGCTTGTGTGACGCCGGCCCATGACCCCAATCACGAGGAGTTCCGCATGCCCTGGCCGACTTTGTTACAGACCGAAGGCCATTTGCCCGAGCACGGCAGCCTGGACGAGTGGTACGCGCTGTTGCTGGCGCGTGTCGGCCAGTCGTCCGCCCTCGAACTGGCGGTACTCGGCGGGCGCCTGGCGGCAACCCCCGGCCTGGCGTTCCTGGCGGGCTACCAGAGTGCATTGCGCGTGCTCTGGCCGTCGGCACCGCGTTCGCTCGGTGCGCTGTGCGCCACGGAAAACCGCAGCGTGCGCCCGGCAGACATGCACACGCGGCTGGATGGCCTCAGCCTGAATGGCCGCAAGGATTTCGTTACCGCCGCCAGCGCCGCCGACTGGCTGCTGGTGGCCGCCCGTGAAGAGTCGCCGGGGGAAGACGTGACGTTGGCGCTGGGCGTGGTACGCAACGGTGCGCCCGGGGTGCGGGTGGAGTTGCTGCCCGCGCTGCCCCTGGTCCCGGATATCGACCATGGCCGCCTGCACCTGGACGACGCGCAGTGCGAGCGCTTGCCGGGCGACGGCTGGGACGCCTACGTGAAGCCGTTTCGCAGCATCGAAGACACCTATGTGCTCACCGCGCTGTGCGCTTGGCTGAGTGGTATCGGGCGCATCTCCCGCTGGCCGGAACCGTTGCAACTGCGCGTGCTCGGGCTGTTGGCCGGGTGTGCCGAGGCGACACGTCTGCCGCCCGCTGCGCCGGCTACCCACCTGGTACTTGCCGGCCTGTTCGCCCAGTACGCCAGCCTGGAAATGGAACTGGATACTGCCTTCACTGCAGGCGCGGAGCACTGGGCTGCCTTGTGGAAACGCGACAAGGGCATCCTGCAGCTCGCCGCATCCGCTCGCGCCAAGCGTCTGGAAAAGGCCCGGGCAGCGCTCGGGCTGACCTGAACCGCAGCCACTCGCCAAAGGCTTGATCCAGATCAGTGAGCTGGCGGTTGGTGGCGATTACAGTCGCGTGGTTTAGGAAGAGAGCCCTCCATGCGACGCGAACCTATCGTGCTGTTCGATAACGGCAGTCACCAATGCTTGATGTTTGATGATCTGGTCAGCGGCGAGGGGGTGCAATCCAATCAGTTTCTGATCACTGACCACGAGCAGTACCTGTTGCTCGACCCGGGCGGTGACCTGACCTACACGCCCCTGTCGCTGGGCCTGTCGCGGTTCATGCCGGTGCAGGACCTGACCTACATCTTTGCCTCGCACCAGGACCCGGACATCATCGCGTCCCTGGACAAGTGGCTGTTGCACACGCGGGCCCGGGTGATCTGCTCCAAGTTGTGGGCGCGCTTCCTGCCGCACCTGACAGCCAACTACCTGTCGATCAACCACGGCATTTCCACCTACGACCGCATCATTGCGCTGCCGGATCGCGGGCAGTCGGTGCCGCTCGGGCGTTGCAGCCTGAAGGCGGTGCCGGCGCACTTCCTGCACTCGGTGGGCAACTTCCAACTGTATGATCCGGTGAGCAAGATCCTCTTCTCCGGCGACATGGGCGCCTCGATGGTGGACGACGCCAACCCGGTGCAGGACTTCGTCAACCATGTGCCGAACATGGAAGGCTTTCACCGCCGCTACATGGCGGGCAACAAGGCCTGCCGCCTGTGGGCCGCGATGGTGCGGGACATGGACATCGAGATGATCGTGCCGCAGCACGGCCGGCCGTTCGTGGGGCAGGAGATGATCAGTGCGTTCCTGTACTGGATCGAAAACCTCGAATGCGGCCTGGACCTGATGGGGCCGGACGATTACCGCCTGCCCAAGTGATGGACTGACGTTCCGCGCCGAATAGCCCGCTGAGAAGGCGCGTTCGGCGCTTTTTACTGTCATTTCACCCGTGATAGGGTGCCCGCCTCCTGACTCATGAGAGGCGTTCCAATGCCCGCTTCCCTGTTGCGCCGGTTGACCCTTGCGTTGACCGTGGCGTCGCTGCCCGGCCTGGCCATGGCCGAAGCCTGGCCCACTACCGAATGGCCACGGACCAAGATTGCCGGCAGCCCGGCGATCGAGGCGCTGGACGCCTATGCCTTCCCCGCCCGTGACGACGCCACCCGCCAGGGCGTGCGCACCGACGCGCTGCTGGTGATTCGCGACGGGATCGTGGTCTATGAGCGTTATGCCGGGCCGACAAAGGCCGAGACGCCGCACCTGACCTGGTCGATCAGCAAGAGCCTGATGGCTACCGTGCTCGGCGTGGCCTACGGCGAGGGGCGGTTCAAACTCGATGCGCCGGCCGCCCAGTACTACCCGCCATTCGCCCGGCACCCCGGGGTCAAGGTCGGCCACCTGCTGAACTGGGCGTCCGGCCTGGACTGGCAGGAAGACTACGAATACGCGCCGCTGAAATCCTCGGTGGTGGCCATGCTCTACACCCGCGGCCGAAGCGATATGGCCGCCTTCGCCGCCGCCCACGAGGCCGACGCCGCACCGGGGCAGCGTTTCCGTTATTCGAGTGGCGACAGCAACGTGTTGTCTGCCGCGCTGCGCGGCATGCTGGGGCCGCAGGGCAACTACGCCGACTACCCCTGGACCGCATTGTTCGAGCCGATCGGCGTCACCTCGGCGGTCTGGGAAACCGATGCCGCCGGCACCTATGTCGGTTCGTCCTATGCCTACCTCACCGCCCGCGACCTGGCCCGCGTCGGCTTGCTGATGCAGCGTGACGGGCGCTGGGAGTCCCGCCAGGTGCTGCCCAAGGCCTGGATCGACTTCAACCGCACGCCATTTGCCAACTACCAGCCGCAGCCGGACAAGGCTGGGGATGCGGTGCCGGGTGGCCAGTGGTGGTTGAACGCTGCCGTGGGCGCGACCGCCAAACCGTGGCCGGACGCGCCGGGCGATACCTTCGCCGCGCTCGGTCACTGGGGGCAGGCCCTGTATGTGCTGCCGACGGAAAAACTGGTGGTGGTGCGCTATGCCGACGACCGTGATGGCAGCTACCGGCACAACGAGCTGCTCAAGCGCGTGACTGCCGCCTTTGCCGAAGAGGTGCAGCCATGATCCGCCGCCGTCCGTTCACCTCGCTGTTGCTGCTGCTGATTGTGCTGCTCGCGGCCCTGGCCTGGAGCAACCGCACGCACCTGCAAGCCTTCCCCGGCATCATCGGCGCCTATTCGGCCAAGGAGTACTGCTCCTGCCGCTATGTCATGGACAACCCGGCGGATTACTGCCTCGCCTACGTCGAGCAGTACGTGCCCCTGAGCGGCTTCTTCGACGACACGGCGAACAAGCGGGTGACCGCCCGCGGCCTGGGCAGTACGCAGAGCGCCCAGTGGCTGAGCCCGCGCCAGGGCTGCCAGTTGCTGCCCGAGGCGGTGCCGCTGCCGGAACGCTGAGGGCCGCAGCAGGCTTTGCAACGCACCGGCTGGGTCGCTATCGTGGCGCCTGGATCGGTTGATGTTCGAGGATTTATGCGCAGGCTCTACGCCCTGGTCATTACGGCATGCATGGCTCTACCGGCGCAGGCTGGCTGGTACCTGGACAACGAGTCGTCGCGGCTGTCCTTCATCTCGACCAAGGCCGTCAACGTCTCGGAAGTGCACCGCTTCCTGACGCTGCACGGCCAGGTCAGCGACGCCGGCAAGGTGCGCCTGCGGGTAGACCTGGAGTCGGTCAGCACCGGTATTGCCCTGCGTGACGAGCGTCTGCGCACCCTGCTGTTCGACACCAAGCAGTTCACTGAAGCCAAAATCGAGGCCGACCTCGACCTGGCGCCGATCAGCACCCTGGCGCCCGGCGCTCAGCTGGAATTGCGCCTGCCCCTGATCCTGCGCCTGAACGACCAGGAACAACGCCTGGATGCCGAACTGCTGGCCACGCGCCTGGATGATCGGCGCTTCCAGGTCGTGACCCTGGCGCCGCTGGTGCTGCATGCCGATGCCTTCGGGCTCGCCCCTGGCGTCGAGCGTCTGCGCGAGGTGGCCGGCCTGTCGGCGATCAGCCTGGCCGTTCCGGTCAGCGCCGTGCTGATCTTCACGGAGCGCTGATGCCCGGCATGGTGTTTCCCTGGCGCAGTGGCAACCGCTTTGCGTTGCTCAACGACGGGCCGGTGTTCTTTCCGCGCATGCTCGCGGCCATCGAGGCCGCGCAGCACCAGGTTGAACTGGAGCTTTACCTGCTGGAGCGCGGCGCCTGCTGCGAGGTGCTGTTCACGGCGCTGATCGAGGCGGCGGAGCGGGGTGTCGCGGTGCGCTGCCTGTTCGACGGTTTCGGCGCCCAGGGCATCCTGCCGGCAGACCGTGATCGCCTGCTGACCTCCAAGGTCCAGGTGCGCTGGTACAACCCGCTGCGCTGGCGCCGTGGCTGGCGCAATTTCTACCGGGATCACCGCAAGGTGCTGGTGGTCGACCGCCAGTCGGCGTTCGTCGGCGGCACCGGCGCGACCGATGAATTCTGGGTGCCGGGCGAGGAACAGAGTGTCTGGCGCGAAACCATGGTCGAGATGAGCGGCCCGCTGGTGCTGGATTGGCAGCAGCTGTTCGACCACCAGTGGCACACCTGCCATGCCCGTTTCGCCTGGCGTCCGTCCCTGCCCAGAGGCCTGAAGCGCCTGCCGCTGATGCCGAAGGCGGAAGTGGGGCTGGGTCGCGTGGCCTACGCCGACTCGCGCCAGCATCGGGATATCCTGCAGTCCCTGGTGCGCGCCTTGCAGCACGCCAAGGGGCGGATCTGGCTGGCAACGCCGTATTTCCTGCCGACCTGGAAAGTCCGCCGCGCGCTGCGCAAGGCGGCGGCCCGGGGCGTGGACGTGCGCCTGCTGCTCGCCGGTCGCTACACCGACAACCCTCCGGTGCGCTACGCCGGCCAGCGCTATTACCCGCGCCTGCTCAAGGCCGGGGTGAAGATCTTCGAGTACCAGCCGCGTTTCCTGCACCTGAAAATGGTGCTGGTGGATGACTGGGTCAGCGTGGGCTCCTGCAACTTCGATCACTGGAACCTGCGGTTCAACCTGGACGCCAACGTCGAGGGGCTCGATCCGGAGCTGACGGCGGCGGTCGTGGCCAGCCTGCAGGCGGACTTCGCCGAAAGCCGCGAGGTGGACATGGACCACTGGCGCGCCCGGCCCTGGTGGCGTCGAGCGCAGCAGCGGGTGTGGGGCTGGCTGGATCGCCTGGTGGTCAACCTGCTGGATCGCCGCCGCTAACCCGGCAGCCGATCTGCGGCACGGTTTTTTGCCCACGTAGTTCTAGGCTATTACCTGGCGGCGGTGAAAGCGGCGAATACTGCTGCTTCATCCACCACGCTTGGAGATGGGCCATGGGCGCGAAGAAGATCCTGATGCTGGTCGGCGACTACGTCGAAGATTACGAAGTGATGGTGCCGTTCCAGGCGCTGCAGATGGTCGGCCATACGGTGCACGCGGTGTGTCCGGACAAGGTCGCCGGGCAGACGGTGCGTACTGCCATCCATGATTTCGAAGGTGACCAGACCTACAGCGAAAAGCCGGGGCACAACTTTGCCCTGAATTTCGACTTTTCCAAGGTCAAGGCCAAGGATTACCACGGCCTGCTGGTTCCGGGTGGCCGTGCACCGGAGTATCTGCGCCTGAACCCGGATGTGCTGGCACTGGTGAAAGCCTTCGACAAGGCCAAGAAGCCGATTGCCGCCGTCTGCCACGGCGCGCAGCTGCTGGCGGCGGCCGGTGTACTCAAGGGGCGTGAATGCAGCGCCTACCCGGCCTGCGCGCCGGAAGTGCGGCTGGCGGGTGGTACCTACGTCGACATCGCGGTGGACCACGCCCACATCGAGGGCAACCTGGTGACAGCACCGGCCTGGCCGGCGCATCCGACCTGGCTGGCGGGTTTTCTGCTGTTGCTGGGGACCGAAATCAAGCCCTGATCAGCCGACAGGCGAGGGAGGCAGCATGTGCGAGTTGTATGTCAAAGCCGATCCGATTCTCTACGAGTCGCGCTCCCGCTCGCTGCGTATTCGCGGGGTGGTGACCACCCTGCGTCTGGAGAACCAGTTCTGGGACATCCTGCGCGAGATTGCCGAAACCGATGGCATGACCACCAACCAACTGATCACCAAGCTGTATGACGAGGTGATGGAGTACCGGGGCGAGGTGGTCAACTTCGCTTCGTTCCTGCGGGTCAGCTGCAGCCGCTTCCTGGCACAGAAGGCCGGGCGCGTGGCACCGTTGCGGGTGGTGGGCAGCGCGGGCTGAGGCTTACTGGTACATCCAGAAATTCGGGTGTGGCTCCCGGGCTTCGGGTGCGGCGGGCTGGGTAGCCGGGCGAATGCGCTGAACGAGGTGTTTGAGCAAGGTCATGCGGGTGTTCCCTGTGCGGTGAGTGCGGAGGGCGATGATCGTTGCTGGCGTGTGGCGCGGTGAACTGGATTGTCGCTATGGCGGTGATCGGGTTCGGTTATTGGGTGAGGGGGTTGGGGGCGTGGTAGGCATGTGGGTGGTGGGGCGATGCAAAAGAGCTCGCGGGCAAGCCCGCTCCTACTAAAGCTTCTCCTGCGATGAGTTTGCGGGCATGAAAAAGCCCGGCATGGGCCGGGCTTTTTCGTTGCAGCGAGTGTTACTTGATTTCCACCGCCAGGCTGTCGGCGATCTTCTTGTTCCAGAGCGCCGGGCCGGTGATGTGTACCGACTCGCCGTTGCTGTCGACTGCCACGGTAACCGGCATGTCTTTCACGTCGAACTCGTAGATCGCTTCCATGCCCAGTTCAGCGAAGGCCAGGACCTTGGACTTCTTGATCGCCTGGGCCACCAGGTAGGCGGCGCCGCCGACGGCCATCAGGTACACGGCCTTGTTGTCCTTGATCGCTTCGATGGCGGTCGGGCCGCGCTCGGACTTGCCGATCATGCCCAGCAGGCCGGTCTGCTCGAGGATCTGACGGGTGAACTTGTCCATCCGCGTGGCGGTGGTCGGGCCGGCAGGGCCAACCACTTCGTCACCGATCGGATCGACCGGGCCAACGTAATAGATGAAGCGGCCTTTCAGGTCGACCGGCAGTTCTTCACCCCTGTTGAGCATTTCGACCATGCGCTTGTGCGCCGCGTCGCGACCGGTGAGCATCTTGCCGTTGAGCAGGATGGTTTCGCCCGGCTTCCAGCTCTGCACGTCTTCCGGGGTCAGGGTGTCGAGGTCGACACGGCGAGCCGACGGGCCGGCTTCCCAGACGATTTCCGGGTAGGCGTCGAGGTCCGGCGCTTCCAGCTCGGCCGGGCCGCTGCCATCGAGCACGAAGTGAGCGTGGCGGGTGGCGGCGCAGTTGGGGATCATGCACACCGGGAGGGAGGCGGCGTGGGTCGGGTAATCCATGATCTTCACGTCGAGCACGGTGGTCAGGCCGCCCAGGCCCTGGGCGCCGATGCCCAGCTGGTTGACCTTCTCGAACAGCTCCAGACGCATTTCTTCGATCTTGTTCTGCGGGCCACGGGCTTGCAGCTCATGGATGTCGATGTGTTCCATCAACACTTCCTTGGCCATTACCGCAGCCTTCTCGGCAGTGCCGCCAATGCCGATGCCGAGCATGCCAGGCGGGCACCAGCCAGCGCCCATGGTCGGAACGGTCTTCAGCACCCAGTCGACGATCGAGTCGGACGGGTTGAGCATGGCCATTTTCGACTTGTTCTCGGAGCCGCCGCCTTTGGCTGCGACGTCCACCTCCACCTTGTCGCCTGGGACGATGGAGTAGTGGATGACGGCCGGGGTGTTGTCCTTGGTGTTCTTGCGGGCACCGGCCGGGTCGGCGAGGATCGAGGCGCGCAGGACGTTTTCCGGCAGGTTGTAGGCGCGGCGAACGCCCTCGTTGATCATGTCGTCGACGCCCATGGTGGCGCCGTCCCAGCGCACGTCCATGCCGACCTTGATGAAGACGGTGACGATGCCGGTGTCCTGGCAGATCGGGCGATGACCGGTGGCGCACATGCGCGAGTTGATCAGGATCTGGGCCATGGAATCGCGGGCAGCGGGCGATTCTTCCTTCAGGTAGGCCTCATGCATGGCCTGGATGAAGTCCACGGGGTGGTAATAGGAGATGAATTGCAGGGCGTCTGCGACGCTCTGGATCAGGTCGTCTTGCTTGATCACGGTCATGCTTGGCGCTCCTTTTGTAGGGCAGGAACTTCGAGGGGCACCGGATCACGAACCGGCGCATGTAGTGCGGCAAAAAAGGCGCGGCAGTATACCGCGCAGCGCGCGTGCCGGACACCCGCCGACGGTCGACCTTGGTCGGTTATCGGCCCAGATCCAGCTAGGAAATTTGTGATCACGGCGTTACAGTAGTGGCTAGATGCCAGTGCGGGATGGAGCCCATGAGCGTAAGCAGCCAGCGGGTCACTCAGCGATCTCTGCAACACCTGCTGCTGAAGCGTTTCGGCATGGCAGCGGCGACGTATTTCCTGACATCCCTGGTTTGCCTGGTGGCCGGGCTGTACGACCTGTTCCACGCGCCGATGAGCGTGGTGCTGATTTTTCTCGCGCTGGTCACTCTTAGCCAGCTGGCATTCCTCGGAATCTTCCTCAGCGGCCGTAACCTGCGGTTCCGCGATCCCAGCCTGACCGAGGCCCAGGTCCTGGTGGGCCTGGCCTGGCAGACCGTGTTGCTGGCCATGTTCGTCGAGGGGCGTGGCAGCCTGCTGCTGGTCTATGTGCTGGTGCTGCTGTTCGGCGTGTTCCAGCTGCAGCCGCGCATCTTCGCCCGCTGCGCGGTACTGGGGTTCTCCGGTTTCGCCGGGCTCAACCTCTACGAGGCCTACACCTACCAGATGGCCGATCCGGCCCATGCGATCTTGCAGGTCTGCGCACTGGGTATCGTGCTGGTCTGGCTGAGCCTGTTCGCCAGTTACGTCCAGGCCATGCGCCAGCGCATGCGGCAGCGGCGTTTTGCCCTGCAGGCCCACCAGGACACCCTGCGCGGCATGATGCGCCAGCTGGAAGACCTGGTGGCCACCGATGAGTTGACCGGGCTGTTCAACCGCCGGCACTTCCTGCGCCTGGCCGGGCGTGAGCTGGAAGGCCTGCGTGCCGGCCGCCAGCATGGCCTGGCGCTGATCGACCTGGACCACTTCAAACGGATCAACGATATCCACGGCCACGCCGCCGGTGACCGGGTGCTGCAGACCTTCGCCGGGGTGGCGCGGGCTTGCCTGCGTGACGATGACGTCATTGCGCGTTACGGTGGTGAGGAATTCGTGCTGCTGCTGCCCAACACCGAGGCGGACCAGTTCACCGCCTGCTGCGAGCGGTTGCGCGAGGCCTTCAGCCGGGCTGAACCCCTGGGCGTGAAAGTGGATAATCTCAGTTTGTCCGTGGGAATGACGTTATTGAATCAGCACGATGACCTGGATGAGGCACTGCAACGTGCCGACCAGGCGCTTTACCAGGCCAAGCGCAACGGGCGTAACCGCTGCGCTGCCGCCTGGGAGGATGCCGATGCCTGAACTCCAGGTGGGTGAGCGACGCCTGAGCGTCGACCCCGCGCGCAACCTGCTGGACGCATTGCTCGACGCCAATATCGCGGTTCCCTACAGCTGTCGGGCCGGCAGTTGCCATGCCTGTCTGGTGCGTTGCGTGCGTGGCGAACCGCTGGATGGCAAGCCGGAGGCGCTCGACGACGCGCGGCGACAGGAAGGCTGGCGCCTGGCCTGCCAGTGCCGCATCGTCGATGACCTGCATGTTGAAGTGTTCGACCCGCTGCGTGACGGGCGGCCGGCGCGCATCGAACAGTGCGACTGGCTCAGCGCCGATGTGCTGCGTCTGCGCGTGCGCCCGGAGCAACCCCTGCGCTACCGGGCCGGTCAGCACCTGGTGCTGTGGACCGAAACCGGCATTGCCCGCCCTTACTCCCTAGCCAGCCTGCCGGGGGAAGATCCCTGGCTCGAATTTCACCTGGATTGCCGTCGCAGCGGGGCGTTCAGTGAGGCGGCGCGAGGCTTGGCGGTGGGGGAGCGTCTGCGTCTCGGCGAGTTGCGGGGTGGTGCGCTGCACTATGACCCCGACTGGCAGGCGCGCCCGCTGTGGTTGCTGGCCGCCGGCACCGGTCTGGCGCCGCTGTACGCCGTGTTGCGCGAGGCGCTGCGGCAGGATCACCAGGGCGCCATCCGGGTCATTCACCTGGCCCATGACTCGGCCGCGCATTATCTCGCCGAGCCGCTGGCGGCACTGGCCGAGCAGCATCCGCAGTTGCAGGTCGAGCTGTGGACGGCGGCCGAGCTGCCTGCGGCTTTGGCGCAACTGCGGCTTGTTTCACGGCAAACCATCGCCTTACTCTGCGGCCATCCCGACAGTGTCGAAGGCTTTACGCGGCGCCTGTACCTTGCCGGCCTGCCGCGTGGCCAGATGTATTCCGACCTGTTCCTCCCGCACGCGCCCTGACGCCTCGTCCTGGCCGTCGGTGCCAATCGAGGGCTGTTGCATGAACGAGCATCTGCTGGTCGAGCGCGAGGGCGGCTTGCTGACCCTGCGCATGAACCGACCGGACAAGAAGAATGCATTGACCCGCGCCATGTACAGCGGCATGGCCGAGGTGCTGAATCAGGCCGAGCAGGACAACACGGTGCGCGCCGTGCTGCTGACGGGCAGTGGAGGTTGTTTCACCAGCGGCAACGACGTGGCCGATTTCATCAAGGCGCCTCCCAGCGGGCTGAACAGCGAAGTGTTCCAGTTCATGCAGGCGCTGTTCGAATTCAGCAAGCCAGTGGTGGCGGCGGTCAGCGGCCCGGCGGTGGGTATCGGCACGACCCTGCTGCTGCATTGCGATCTGGTGTACGTGAGCCGCGATGCGATCTTGAAGATGCCCTTCGTCAACCTCGGTCTGTGTCCCGAATACGGCTCCAGCCTGATTCTGCCGCGGCTTCTGGGCCATGCCCGTGCCGCCGAACTGCTGCTGTTGGGAACCCCGTTCACCGGCGAGCAGGCAGCGGCCTGGGGCATCGCCAACCAGGCCCTGGAGAATGAGGCCACGACCCTGGCCAAGGCCCGGGAAATGGCCCAGCGCTTCTTGCACCTGGCGCCGTCGGCAGTGGTCGACAGCAAGCGCCTGATGCGTGCGCCCGGTCGGGAAGAGTTGCGCAAGGTGATCGAGGAGGAGGGGGCCCTGTTTGGCCAGCGCCTGCGCTCGCCGGAAGCCATCGAAGCCCTGACCGCCTTCATGCAGCGGCGTCCGGCGGATTTCTCGCGGTTCGCCTAGAGCCTGCTGACCCGGGTGTCGCTTCGCTCGACCCAGGCTACGACCAATATGCAGCATTGTTTTCGTCGCCCATGAAAAAGGCCGCTCGATGAGCGGCCTTTTTCTTTCGGTCTTGCGCGGGTCAGACCAGCGCCTCACCCACGTGCAGGATCTTCATGCCGTTGGTGCCGCCGATAGTGTGGTAGCTGTCGCCCTTGGTCAGGATCACCCAGTCGCCTTGTTCCACCACGCCACGCTTGAGCAGCTCGTCCACCGCCGCCTGGCTGACTTCGCCCGGTTGCAGGGACGCCGGGTCGAACGGCACGGTGTACACGCCACGGAACATGGCGGCGCGCGCCTGGGTTTCGCGGTGCGGGGAGAAGGAGAAGATCGGCACCGAAGAGCGGATGCGCGACATGATCAGCGGCGTGTAGCCACTTTCGGTCAGGGCAATGATCGCCTTGACGCCCGGGAAGTGGTTGGCCGTGTACATGGCCGCCAGCGCGATGCTTTCGTCGCAGCGGCTGAACTCGGTGCCGATGCGGTGGCTGGACTTCTTGCTGGTCGGGTGCTTTTCGGCACCGAGGCAGATACGCGCCATGGCCTGAACGGCTTCCAGCGGGTAGGCGCCGGCGGCACTCTCGGCCGAGAGCATCACCGCATCGGTGTAGTCGAGCACGGCGTTGGCCACGTCGGACACTTCTGCGCGGGTCGGCATCGGGTTCTGGATCATCGACTCCATCATCTGGGTCGCGGTGATCACCGCCTTGTTGTGGCGGCGTGCATGCAGAATGATTTTCTTCTGGATGCCCACCAGCTCGGCGTCGCCGATTTCCACGCCGAGGTCACCACGGGCCACCATCACTGCGTCACTGGCGCGGATCAGGCCGTCGAGGGTTTCGTCGTCAGCCACGGCTTCGGCGCGCTCGATCTTGGCCACCAGCCAGGCGGTGCCGCCGGCTTCGTCGCGCAATTTGCGGGCGTATTCCATGTCCGAGGCGTCGCGTGGGAAGGAAACGGCCAGGTAGTCCAGCTCCATTTCCGCGGCGAGCTTGATGTCGGCCTTGTCTTTCTCGGTCAGCGCCGGCGCAGTCAGGCCGCCGCCACGGCGGTTGATGCCTTTGTGGTCGGACAGCGGGCCGCCGATGATCACTTCGCAGTGCAGGGCGTCGGCCGTGGCGGTCTCGACACGCATGACGACGCGGCCGTCATCGAGCAGCAGCTCGTCGCCAACGCCACAATCCTTGACCAGGTCCGGGTAGTCGATACCGACCACTTCCTGGTTGCCTTCGGTCAGCGGGTGGCTGGTGGAGAAGGTGAAGCGGTCACCGACTTTCAGCTCGATGCGCTTGTTGGCGAATTTGGCGATGCGGATCTTCGGACCCTGCAGGTCGCCGAGCAGCGCGACGTGACGGCCATGCTTGGCGGCGATGTCGCGGACCAGTTGGGCGCGCGCCTTGTGCTCGGCTGGCGAGCCGTGGGAGAAGTTCAGGCGGGCTACATCGAGACCGGCGAGAATCAGTTGCTCGAGCACTTCGGGTGAGTTGCTGGACGGGCCAAGGGTGGCGACGATTTTGGTACGACGAACGGTCATGCGCAGACTCCTGAGTTGAAGCTGTCGGCGAGGCTACTACGGTGCAGCGCTGTAGTCATTGTTCTGCTGCACTACCTCGGGTGTTGTTTTTCGGGCAATTCACCAGCCTGGTTGTGCCGAGCGCCCAATCCATGGGGAGTCGGTGCTGCCAGCCCTTGTCTGGCGAGCAGCGTGCCAGGCTGCGGCGGCATATACTTCAGCCCTCATCGTGGCGAGTCGATGTGGCGGTTTGGCTGGCGCCCTGCAGTTTTTTTCGGGGCGGCCGATACACTGCCCATTGAAGGAGAGTCCCATGCGAACCCTGTTGATTCTGACCCTGGCGCTGAGCGCCGTTGGCTGCACCCGTATGTCGCTCGACCATCACCTGAACAACGCCTACCGTGCCTATGAAGAAGGCGAGTGCGACAAGGTGATGCTGGAACTGTCCCAGGCCGAGCGCAAAAGTCGCTCGCGCAACTACCTGCAGCCGGAAATCTCTCTGCTGCGCGGCCAGTGCCTGGAGCGCCAGAACCTGTTCGTCGATGCCGCGCAGACCTACCAGTTCATCATTGGCCGCTACCCGGCCAGCGAGTACGCCTACCGTGCTCGCGCCCGGCTGGATACCTTGCGTCAACTGGGGCACAGTAGCTTGCCTGAGCCGGCCAAAGCCTCGCCTGCCGCGCTCTGAGCATCCGTCGCCGCGGGCTGACGGGCGCCCCTTTCACGGAGGAAGAACATGCGCGCCTTGCTGTGTCTGCTGCTGATCCTGCCCGGCCTTGCCGCGGCGGAAATCTATCGCTGGACGGACGCCAGCGGGCGCGTGCATTTCGGCCAGCGCCCGGCGGCCGAAGGGGCGGAGCAGATCCAGGTGAAGCCTCAGGTGGTCGAGACCGATCAGGCCACCCGCGAGCGCATGGAACGCATGGAGCGTTTCTACGACGCCCGCCAGCAGGAGCAGAACCAGGCTTCGGCCGCTTCGGCAGAGCGGCGCGCCAAACAGCAGCAGGAATGTGGCGAACTGCGCCATCGCCTGGCGCAGATGCCCGAGGGGCGACGCTACTTTCGCCAGGAGGCGAATGGCGATCGAACCTACTACAGTGACGAGCAACTCGATGCCGCTCGTCGCCAGCTTCGTGACCGGGTATCCGAACGCTGCAGTTGAATCTGGTTTAAGACCGGCCATGCGGCCATACTCAAAGGCCATCTATAGCGATTTGCCAGCATGTATATCCATCGCCGCATAGAACGCCACCAGTTGCCTTACTACCTCAAGGTGTTCAACCGCATCACCGACAAGCCAATGGGCTACATCGGCAACGTCTCGCTGGACGGCCTGATGCTGATCAGCCCGCTGCGGATGCTGGTGGGTGCGCGCTTTGATATGCGCCTGAAGATTCCGGGTGTGGATACGCACCATTTCATCGACTTCTCCGCCACTTGCCAGTGGTGCCGGGAGGATGTGACGCCAGGCGGCTTCGACTCCGGCTTCTCCCTGGTGGCACCGCCGGCCGATTACGTCGAAATGGTCGACGCCCTGCGTTTCTACTTCAGCTTCAAGCCGCTCGCGGCCTCTGTCTGACGTAGCGAGCGGCTGCGCGGCCAAGTCGGCCTACGTTCATCTCTCCATACTTTTCATGTGCCCCTTGGGCTGCCGTGGCCTTTGCCCGCTACTGGCGGGGCATCGATCACTCCGCGCGGGTGCGGGCATCCCAGCCGAGCATGGCCACCTCGACCACCATTTCCAGCTCCGCACGGCTCGCACCGTCGCGGGCCAGGATCGACATGCCGTTCTGCACGGCCTGGGCAAAGCGGGCGAGGGCGTGGGCATCGACGGAGGCCGAGATTTCACCATCGGTGATGGCCTGGGCGATACGCGCTTTCAGGCGCTCGAACGGCACGCCACGAGCCTGTTGCACGAGTTCGCCGAGTTCCTTATGGCCCTCGTTGGCGACGGTCGACAGCGTCACCATGCAGCCGCGCGGGGTGTCTGTCAGCGATCCGGAAAGGAAAGCCGCAGAGCCCTGCAGCCAGGTCAGAATCGCTTCACGGGCCGTCGTGGCGGCGAAGAACGTGCTCCAGCCTATTGCGTCGTACGTCGTGGCGTAATGGCCCAGCGCTTCGGCATACAGCGCTTCCTTGGAGCCGAATGCGGCGTACAGGCTGGGGGAACGGATGCCCATGGCCTCGGTGAGGTCGGTCATCGACGTCGCTGCATAGCCCTTGCACCAGAAAACCCGCATGGCCTGTGCCAGGGCGGCCTCGCGATCGAAAACGCGGGGGCGCCCGCGCGTCCGGGGCGTGCACGTGGTGTCGGCTTTCGCTGTGTCGTCTGGAGTCTGCATGGGCGGCATTGTAAGACCATCGCCAACCCCTCACAACGCGTGGTGATTTATTTTGTGTTGAACGATACAAAATAAATTGACAGCCAGTACTGCGCCTTCTTACTCTTTTTGTGTCGATCAATACATAAAGAGACTGTCATGAGTGAATTACGTGGAAAACGCGCCCTGGTAACCGGTGCATCCCGAGGCATCGGGGCGGCGATTGCACTGGCGCTGGCCGACAAAGGCGCGGATGTGGCGATCACCTACGAGCGTTCGGCCGAACGGGCCGCCGAGGTCGTGCGGGCGATCGAGGCCAAGGGGCGCAAGGCGATTGCCATTCAGGCCGACAGCGCTGATCCGGCCGCGATCAAACGGTCGGTCGATGAAACGGCCCAGGCCCTCGGTGGCCTCGATATCCTGGTCAACAACGCCGGTATCGCGCTCTTCAACACCTTTGCCGAGTTCTCCGTCGAAGACATCGATGCGCTGCTGGATGTGAACGTGCGGGGGCCCATCCTCACGGCCCAGGCCGCCATTCCCTATCTGAAGGCAGGCGCGCGGGTCATCAACATCGGGTCGGTCGGCGCCGAGCGCATCGTGGGTGACACCGGCGCGGTGTACTACATGACCAAATCCGCGCTGCATTCGCTTACCCGCGGTCTCGCCCGCGAGCTCGGGCCGCGCGATATCACGGTCAATCTGGTCCAGCCGGGCTCGACCAATACCGATATGAATCCCGCGGACGGTGATTACTCCGAACTCCAGCGCTCCCTGATGCCTCTCGGCCGGTTCGGCGAGCCCGAGGATGTGGCGGCTGCTGTGGCGTTCCTCGCGAGCCCTGCCGCGCGGCAGATCACCGGTGCCATCCTGACTGTCGACGGTGGCCTGAACACCTGACGCAAGGCGTATCAGGCGCCGTGCGTGGGACAGTCATTCCCCCACTTTCCCTGTAGGAGTGGCCTTGGCCGCGAGCTTTTTGTCTGGGCGGTCATGCCGCAATAAAGCGCTCGCGGGCAAGCACGCTCCTACGGGTACCGCCACGCGCCGATGTCCACAGCAATCCTCAACCGACCCTGATGTGCGGAGAGCACCATGCAAGAGAACAACACGTACGGAATTACCCGGCGCAATGCGTTGATTGGTGCCGCCGCCGGTGTGGCTGCCATCGCCGCGTCCTCCAGCGCTGCGGCAAGCGTGGCCGGCGAACCTGTCGAGGCGAAGCCTGTGCAGGAGTTGGCGGGTAAACGCGCGCTGGTGACCGGCGCCTCACGGGGTATCGGCGCAGGCATCGCGCTGGCGCTCGCGGACAAGGGCGCCGATGTGGTTATCACCTACCTGAACTCGCCCGAGAAGGCAGCCGAGGTGGTTCGAGCAATCGAGGCCAAGGGCCGACGTGCCCTGGCGGTTCGGGCAGACAGCGGCGATCCGGCAGCGGTCAAACGCTCCATCGAGGAGACGGTTCAACGTCTTGGCGGCCTCGACGTATTGGTCAACAACGTGGGCATATCCCGTGATGGTACGTTCGCGGACATGAGCCTTGCCGACATCGATGCACTGTTCAACGTGAACGCGCGCGCTGCGGTGCTGGCTTCCCAGGCGGCTATCCCGCACCTGAAGAAGGGCGGGCGCATTGTCACCGTCGGTTCGTGTGTCGCCGAGCGTGTCCCGTTCCCGGGCCTGACTGTGTATTCCATGACCAAGTCCGCGCTGCTGGCCTTTACCCGAGGCCTTGCCCGTGAACTCGGCCCCCAGGACATCACGGTGAATCTGGTGCAGCCAGGGCCGATCGACACCGACCAGAACCCGGCGGACGGCGCCTGGGCGGATATCAACCGCAGCCTGACGTCCCTGGGACGATACGGCACGCCGGCTGATGTCGCGGCGGCTGTGACCTTCCTGGCGAGTCCGGCTGCGGGCTTCATGACCGGGTCGGTGGTGACCGTGGACGCCGGGTTCAACGCCTGAGTCGTCTGGTTCAGCGGTCTACCTGATTCGCCATTCCACCTTCCTGAAACGAAAAAACCGCCCGAAGGCGGTTTTTTCATTCTGCGACAGCGCGTCAGCCCACGGCAGGGCCGTTGAGTTGCAGCAGGGCGTTGGAGCGGCTTTGAACGGCGTGATAACGCTCGGCATCGGCCGCCAGCACCTTGCCTTGTGCCGGGAAGATCTCGTCGAGCTTGCTCGTCCATTCGGCCGACTTGGCGCGCTCCGGGAAGCAGCGCTGGATCAGGTCGAGCATGATCGAGACGGTCACCGATGCGCCTGGCGAGGCACCCAGCAGGGCAGCAATCGAACCGTCCTGGGCAGCGACCAGTTCGGTACCGAACTGCAGGATGCCGCCTTTCTTCGGGTCCTTCTTGATGATCTGCACGCGCTGCCCGGCAATCTCCAGACGCCAGTCTTCCGCCTTGGCTTCCGGGTAGAAGCCACGCAGGGTCTTCAGGCGCGCTTCTTCGGACTGCATCACTTCCTTGATCAGGTAGCGCGTCAGGTCGAAGTTGTCGCGGGCCACGGCCAGCATCGGGCCGATGTTGTTCGGGCGCACCGACAGCGGCAGGTCGAGCAGCGAGCCGTGACGCAGGAACTTGGTGGAGAAACCGGCGTAAGGGCCGAACAGCAGGGAAGTCTTGCCGTCGACGACGCGGGTGTCGAGGTGCGGCACCGACATCGGCGGCGAGCCGACTTCAGCCTGGCTGTAGACCTTGGCCTGGTGCTGTTTGACGACGTCCGGGTTGTCGCAGCGCAACCACTGGCCGCTGACCGGGAAACCGCCGAACCCCTTGCCTTCCGGAATACCGGACATCTGCAGCAGGGGCAGGGCGCCGCCGCCGGCACCGAGGAAGACGAACTTGGCCTGGATCTCGCGCTGGCTGCCGTCTTTCTGGTTTTTGATGCTGACGCGCCAGCCCTGGTCGTTGCGCTTGAGGCCGGTGACCTTCTGGCTGCAGGTGACCTTGGCGTCGGGCTGGTTGCCCAGGTACTCGAGCAGGTGCTTGGTCAGGGCGCCGAAGTTGACGTCGGTACCGGAGAGAACGCGGGTTGCAGCGATCGGCTCATTGGGATCGCGGCCCGGCATCATCAGTGGCATCCACTGAGCCATGGTGGCGCGGTCTTCGGTGTATTCCATTTCGGCGAAGGCGTGGTGGGCGGTCAGCGCCTCGAAACGCTTCTTGAGGTAATCGATGCCGGCAGTGCCGCGCACGAAACTCAGGTGGGGAACCGGGTTGATGAAAGTCTTCGGTGAGCCGAAGGTGCCTTTCTCGACCAGGTAGGCCCAGAGCTGCTTGGATTCTTCGAACTGGGTGTTGATGGTTACCGACTTCTTGATGTCGATCGAGCCATCGGCCGATTCCGGCGTGTAGTTCAGTTCGCACAGGCCGGCGTGGCCGGTACCGGCGTTGTTCCACGGGTTGGAGCTTTCGACCGCGCCGGACTCCATCAGCTCGACGATTTCCAGTTTGATCGCCGGATCGAGTTCCTTGAGCATCACCCCGAGGGTTGCGCTCATGATGCCGGCACCGACCAGCACAACATCCACAGTTTCGTAATCGTTTTGCGCCATTACCACGTCTCCAAAAAAAGCAGCACCCAATTGACGGCCAGAGGCCTCGGCATGAAGCGATGCCTGTCAGTGGTCGCCAAACCGCAGATTGGGGGTGGGGAAGGGGGGGGCGTTACCAGCCGCACGATTGTTCATATCCGCCACACTCTTGTGAAGTTGTTGAAACCATTTTTTTCACGCTCTTTTGGAGCCGTGAACCTCAAAAAAGCTCGTCTGCCAGGCCTGTCTTTTTGTCCGCGCACACGGCCCGTGCATGTAGGCAAGGCGTTCTGCGGGGTGGGAAAGACGGCTAACCGGTGAGGCAGCTCGAAGTGGGCGACTCTCTGGGGCGGGGCTGATTGCCTGAGCATCAGCGGAACAGCGGGGCCCGATCAGGAGACGACCTTATAATCGGGGCGCGATTATAAGGCGAAAGCTGAAAAATAGATCGCCCGCTGTGACTTTTATTCTGCCAGCGGTCAGGCCGCCAACACTTTTTCAGCGCTTGCGTGCGTGACGACTGGCGCGAGGCGCGCGCCGTCCGGCAGGGGGCGGTGCAGCCAGGTGAGCTGCGGCTCGTCGATCTCGATCCAGCCCGGGCCTTGCGGCGCCTGGGTTGCGTGGTGAAAGGCACGGCACAGGCCGTCGCCGTCCAACAGGACGAAGTGACGTGGAGAGGGGCGCAACGCGAGCAGCGAACGGAGGGAAAACATGAACGGACGCTCGTTAGGACAAAGACTAAAGTCTTATGCCGGGAGTTCGTTACAGTCTGGTGACAGGAACCCGGGCGGACGCGCGCAGGTCTCAGTCCTTAGCGCTGCCAGAGCGCTGTTAGCGTAACGTGCCGCTGGGTATACTGCCGGCCACTTTGCGTTCTACCCATGGAGAGATGAGTATGCTGCAACGCCTGATGTTTGGTCTGATCGCTGTCGTCAGCCTGACCCTGGTCGGTTGTGCCCACAGCCCGCAACAACTCAGCCCGCAACCCAAGATCAATGGTCCGCTGACCCCGGTCGGCCAAGGGCAGCCGGTCGTGGTTCGGGTTGCCGACGGTCGTCCATCGCCGGTGCTCGGCACCCGTGGCGGCCTGTACCCTGAAACCAGCGCCATCAGCGTCAGCGGCCAGGACATCCTGCCCAAGCTGCAGGCCCAGGCTGAAACCGCTGTCCGCCTGCTCGGCTATACCCCGACGCCCAATGCCTACAACGCCCCGCAGCTGACCCTGACTCTGGCCGAGCTGAAGTACCAGTCGCCAAAGGAAGGTATGTACGTCACTGAGGCGGACATCACCGCCACCTTCCGTGCTGACGTGCAGAACAGCTCTCGCCGTTACAGCGGCCGCTACGGCGCTTCGCTGAACCAGCGCTTCGGCATGGCGCCGAACCAGGAAACCAATACCAAGCTGATCAGCGATGTGTTGAGCGATGCACTGACCCGCGCGTTCAAGGACCCGACCATCGGCCAGATGCTCGGCGGCCAGTAACAGGCGGTTCGCAGAAAAAACAAAGCCCGGCTCATGCCGGGCTTTTTCGTTTCGGGGCGCGTATCGGCTCAGGCAGCTTCGGCGTAAAGCTCCGGCATGCTGAAACCGGTGTGCTGGTCCACGTCGGGCAGGTCGTAGTGCTCATGGCCGCCCAGGCTGCAGTACACCAGCCAGTGGTAGTCCTGCACGTTGAACGAGAGTTCGTCGACGACGGCTTCCACTTCGTCCAGCGAGTCGATCAGGTAGTCGCGATCTAGGGGTTGTGGGGTAATCATGTCACTTCCTCCGGGGCAGTATTGAGTGCGCTCCGTACGGCAATCTCGGTGGCGTATCTGAAGAGATTCAAACCCTAGGCCAGGAACATGACGGTTTTCAGACAGAATCGGGATAGAAAGCTGCGTTCGTCGGAAACGAAACGAATAAAAAGGCGCCTCCAGTACACTGCGCCCGGTATTTCGGGCTGGTCGATCAGCCCGCGTGGTGCGAAATGGGTCAGGCTGATGACTGCCAGACCCTGAAAAATCAGGCCTTGCCCCTTGTTCAAGGGCGTTCTGGCGGTATGCCCCCTCGCGATCGACCGAATTTCCCTCTCCTGGTGCGCTTGCTGCGTTCGTGCACCAATCTGACGTCGAGGTCGGGGATGTCGTTGCAGTTTCTGTGGTCCATTGTGCACACCTATCCGTCGCAAGCCCTGAACGGCCTGGCGCTGTTTTTCGCCTTGTGCGGCAGCTGGCTGCTGGCGGCCACCCGCATGCGCGAGCAGCGCGCGATTGCGCGCCTGGTGGGTGACGGCGAGATCGATAGCCTGGATAGCGAAGCCTGCCTGCTCGACGAGCCGGTGCAGCGCATCAACCGCTTCTTCTACCGCTTTGGCTACGGCACGCTCACGTTGGCGTTCCTGCTGTCCTGGGGCAGCACGCAGTTTTAAGTCACCCGGTGAGTGAAAACAGAAAAGGCAGCCCGAGGGCTGCCTTTTGCTTTTTTTGCTGCGCCTGCCTTACAGCGGCAGGCCTGCCTTGATCCGGTATTGGTTACGTACCGGGTTGGCGTACTGCAGGACCAGGTAGGGCTGCTGCTCCAGCGGGCAAGCCGCCAGGCGCTTGTCCCACTCGGCCTGGGCTGCCGCCAGCTCCTGGACCGAGAACAGGTCCGAAGCATCGGGCACGTTCAGTGCCGGGTCCCGGCCGCTCCACATGGCGTACGCCAGGTAGTGCACAGGGAACAGGCGGTAGCCGGAGAGGATGCGGCGATCCATTTCGACGGCCAGTTGTTTGCTGTCCACCAGGTTCTCGGCCTCGCTGACCGGCACGCCGAAGTGGATGTGAACGCGGCCCTTGTAGCCGGTAATGCCCAGGGCAATGCTCTTGTCGTCTTCGCCCGGTGCCTTCTCGTAACTGCCAGTGGTGGCGCGGACGAACAATTCGCGGGCCTTGGCCTGGTCGCAGGGGTCGTACTCATAGCTGATCGAGACCGGGGTCAGCTTCAGCGCGCCGATCACATCGGCGAACGGCTCATCCTTGCGGCTCATGTGGAACATCTTGAGGATCGCCGAATCCGTGCGGTCGTCGCCGTCCTTGGCCCGGCCTTCGGCCTGGGCGATCCAGATCGATTCGCCGTCGTTGCGGATCGAGTGGTTGATGTAGGCGGACAGCAACTGGTACGCAGCCAGTTTTTCGCGGCGGCCCGAGATCGAGCGGTGCACGATGAAGCTCTTGTTCAGGCGCATCAGGTCGCTGACGAACGGCTTCTGCAGCAGGTTGTCGCCGATGGCGATACGCGGTGTCTGCAAGCCGGCGTGGTACACGGCGTAGTTGACGAAGGCCGGGTCCATCACGATGTCGCGGTGGTTGGCGAGAAACAGGTGAGCGCTGTCCGACCTGAGCCCTTCGACGCCGGAGTAGGTCACGCCATCGGTGGCCTGCTCGATGCTGCGGTCCACGTAAGGCTCGATTTTGTCCTGCAGCGCGGAAACCGATGTGATCGCCCGGAGCTCAAAGCGTAACCGATAGGCTATAAGTGGTTTAAGCAGCCAGCCCAGCGTGCCGGCCATTTTCGGAAAGCGGAATCGGGTGAGGATGTCGAGAAAAACCTCGTCGGCCAGCAAGCGGTCCAGAACCGCAGGGACTTCGGCGTCGGCGTAGGGTCGGATGGCATCGAATTCGCCCATCATGCTCTCTTGTGTCGGTCAGGGGTGATAGCCCCGCAAAAGGGGCGAGCAATAGACCGGCGATTATACGCGTAAGTCACACGGAGGCTTCGATGCTGGAAACACAGGCGTATGAATGTCCGTATTGCGGTGAACCTGTCGAGGCCGTGCTCGACCTGTCGGCGGGGGACCAGCAGTACATCGAGGATTGTCCGGTATGTTGTCGGCCGATTGTTTTCGACCTGCAGACCGATGGCGTCGAATGGTCGCTGGATGTTCGGGGGGAGAACGAATGATGCAACGGATCTACGAGCCGCAGGACCTGATGGAGGGTGAGTTGCTGTTGAGCATGCTTGCCAGCGAAGGCATCGACGCGCACCTGACGGGGCGCCATCTTACCGGGGGTATCGGGGAGTTGCCGGTGTGCGGTCTGCTGGGGTTGATGGTCGACAACCTGCAGGCCGAGCGCGCGCAGCAATTGATCGCCGAGTACAATGCCGCCCAGCCGTTGCCCGGCGAAGAGCCGGAGAATACCCAGGGCGTTCTGCTCTGCTGAGCGTGCCCTGAGGCGCCGGTTCCTCGCGTGTTGGCGGCGGTACGCAACTGAGCGTCCGTTTCTGCGGCTTCGCTGTTTTCCCACCTGCTATCGAGTTACCTCCATGTGTGGACGTTATGCCCTGTTCCGTTGGTCGCCGGCCTTTGCCGCCATGCCCGGATTTCCTGCCGACCAGATGCCGCACTGGAACATTTCGCCCAATGCCCAGGTGCTGTTGCTGCGTGAGGTGGAAGGGGAACGTCAATTGGCTCGGGTCCGCTGGGGGCTGACGCCGCCCTGGCTGACCGATCTGTCGAAGACCCCGGCACAGGCCCGGGCGGAAACGCTGGCGGATCAGCCGATGTTCCGCGACGCCTTCCGCCTGCGCCGTGGCCTGCTGCCGGCCAATGGTTTCTACGAGTGGCGCGGCACGGCCCGCAAGCGGCCCTACTGGATCACCGGTGAGGCGTCGCCGCTGTATTTCGCGGCGCTGTGGGAGGCCTATCCGGTCGATGGGCATGTCTACCTGAGCGCGGCCGTGGTGACCCAGGCGGCTGCCAGTCATCGTCGGCCGATGCTGCTGGACGAGGCGGGGCAGGCGGCCTGGCTGAATCCGGAGACACCGCTCGATACGCTGCGGGCTCTGCTCGACAGCCCTCAGCCAGCCCTGCGCGAGCGGGTGCTGGCCAACCTGGTCAATGACCCCAAGCTCGACGCCCCCGAGTGCCTGACCCCGGCCTGAGTACCCTCAGGCGCGGGGCGATTCAGACCTTGAACTGATTGATCAGCCGCCGCTGCTGTTCGGCCAGTTTGGTCAGCTCGGCGCTGGCCTGACTGGCTTCGTCCGCACCACCGGCCACTTCGTTGGCGACCTGGCCGATGCTGGTGACGTTGCGGTTGATGTCTTCGGCCACCGCGCTCTGTTCCTCGGCGGCGCTGGCGATCTGGGTGTTCATGTCGTTGATCACCGACACGGCCTGGGTGATGGATTCCAGTGCCCTGGCGGCCTCGCTGGCCTGCCGCACGCTGACGTCGGTTTTCTGCTGGCTGTCCTCCATGACCTTTACCACTTCACGGGTGCCGTGCTGCAGTTGCTGGATCATGCTCTGGATTTCTTCGGTCGCCTGCTGGGTCTTCTGCGCCAGGTTGCGCACCTCATCGGCCACCACGGCAAAGCCTCGGCCCTGTTCACCGGCGCGGGCTGCTTCGATGGCGGCATTGAGGGCGAGCAGGTTGGTCTGTTCGGCGATGCCACGAATGGCCACCAGGATGGCGTTGATGTTCTCGCTGTCCTTGGCCAGGTTCTGCACCACACCCACTGCCCGGCCGATCTCGCTGGCCAGGGCGGTAATCGCGTCGCTGGTGTGCTGAACAATCTGTTTGCCCTGACTGGCGGCCTGGTCTGCGTGGTTGGCCGCTTCCGCCGCGTGGGTGGCGTTGCGTGCGACGTCCTGGGCGGTGGCGGTCATCTGGTGAACCGCAGTGGCCACCAGTTCGATTTCGGCCAGTTGCTTGTGCACGCCCTGGTTGGTGCGGATCGCGATGTCAGCGGTGTGCTCGGAAGAGTCGCTGACTTTCTGCACCGAGCTGACAACCTGGCTGATCATCGCCTGCAGCTTGCCGAGGAAGGTATTGAAACCCTTGGCGATCAGGCCCAGTTCGTCGGCGCGGTCGGTGTTCAGGCGCCGGGTCAGGTCGCCTTCGCCCTTGGCGATGTCATCGAGCATGGCCACCATCAGCTTCAGCGGCCGCGCGATTCCATAGCCGACGAACCACACCACTAGCAGGCCGATGGCAGCAATCAGCAGACCGACCAGGGCCATGCCCAGGGTGTCTTCCTCGCCCTGGGTGCGCAGGTCCGCTTGCATGGCATGCAGGTCACTCATCACGGTGCTGACCGGCAATACCAGCATGAGCACCCAGCGCGCGTCGGTATTGCCCACGTTGAAACTGAGGAACAGCTCGATGTGGTTCTTCGACGGATCGGCCTGTTCGTCGATGTCGTAGGTGGCCTGCCCGGCGGCGAGGCTTTGCAGGTTGGCTACCTCATTGGCATCGAGCAGCTCGGTGGCCGGGCTGCCGAGTTTGTCGGGGGCCTGGGTCGAGGCGACCAGACGCCCGTTGCTGGCGATCAGGGCCAGTTCACCGGCGCCGTCGTAGAGCTGGCGATCGGCTTCGAGCAGCAGGTCCTGAATGAAATTAACCGCCAGATCCGCACCGGCGATGCCGCGAAATTCGCCGTTGACCAGGATCGGCGAGGTGAAGGAGGCGAGCATGGTCATCTTGCCGCCCACGTCGTACGGCGCCGGGTCGATCACGCAGGGGCGCTTGCGCTCTTTCGGGCAGAGGTAGTACTCGCCTTCGCGCACGCCGGTGGCGGACAGTTTCTCGCTGTCCAGCGAACCCAGGGAGTCGATGCCCAGGCTGCCGTCCGCGTTGCGGAACCACCAGGGGATGAACCGACCGGTGCCGTCGTAACCATTGTCCTTGGGGCCGGCGTAGAGGTCGTCGTTGCCATCGAAGGCGTTCGGCTCCCAGCCGATGTAGCTGCCCAGCAGCTTGGGGTTCTGCGCGGTGGTCTCGTGCACCAAGTTGGCCAGCTCTTCGCGGCTGGCAGACAGCAGCGGGGTGCCGCTGCTGTCCTGCATGCCCAGCAGTGCATTGACCCGCGCCAGGTCGGCGGTGACTTGCAGCGGCATCTCCAGTTCGCGCTGGATCTGCAGCACCTGCGCGCGGGCCAGCGCGGTGAGGCGCTGCTCGATGACCTGCTCCAGCAACGCCTGGGTTCGCTCCTGCACCAGTGTCTGGCTGCGCCCGCTGGCGAACAGCGCATACAGCACCAGGGCGACGACCACGGCGAGCACGCTCGCCCCTGCCAATGCAGCTACGGAAAACTGGATGGACTTGAGTTTCATGGAGACTCCGCGCAACGGGTTGGCCTGCTTCCTGGCTATCGGCAGGCCAGGATGAAAGCATGAGGCGGTGCAGGTGCTGTGTCGCAAACAGGATGGGTGGAGGCGGTTGCCAGCGGTCGCTGCCCCTGAGCTGATAAAAGACGCTGGCAGCACATCCTGCAAGCCCGGTGGTTGCTCGGGGCGAGCCCGCGGCCTAGCATACGGGCCTTATTCACCAGGAGATTCAGCATGAATCAGTCGTTGTCGTTATCCGCGTTGGCCGCGGCTTTGCTGCTGGCAGGATGCCAGGCCGTCAATACCACCAGCGGTGGGGCGGTCGGGGTCGAGCGCAAGCAATACATGTTCAGCATGCTGTCGACCGATGAGGTCAACCAGATGTATGCCCAGTCCTATCAGCAGACCCTCAGCGAGGCGTCGGGCCAGGGCAAACTGGAGAAGAACAGCGCCAATGCCAAGCGTCTGCGTACCATCGCCGACCGCCTGATCAAGCAGGCGCCGCTGTTCCGCCCTGATTCGGCGCAATGGCAGTGGGAGGTCAACCTGATCGACAGCCCGGAGCTGAACGCCAACTGCGGCCCGGGCGGCAAGATCATTTTCTACAGCGGCATCATCGACAAACTCAAACTGACCGACGACGAGATCGCCGCGATCATGGGCCACGAAATGGCCCACGCCCTGCGTGAGCACGGCCGCGAGGCCATGTCCAAGGCCTATGGTGTGCAGGTCGCCAAGCAGGGCGCTGGCGCGCTGTTCGGCCTGGGTGAAGGCACCATGGCCATGGCGGACACTGTGGTGCAGTACAGCCTGACGCTGCCCAATAGCCGCGGCAACGAAAACGAGGCGGACCTGATCGGCCTGGAGCTGGCAGCGCGCGGCGGCTACAACCCCAACGCGGCGGTCAGTCTGTGGCAGAAGATGGCGGCAGCCAGCGAGGGGGCTCCGCCGGAGTTCATGAGCACGCACCCATCGTCCAGCAGCCGCATCGCTTCCCTGCAAGCGGCGATTCCGAAAGTCATGCCGCTGTACGAGCAGGCCAAGGCGTCGCGCTGATGGATCGCCCCCTGCGTTCGTGAGAGCGCTGGGGGCCAGGCAACCTACCAGAGGGATTCGGTGTGAAGATTGCCGTACTCGGCGCAACGGGCCTGCTGGGCCACCACACGGCCCGTGCCATACGTGCCGCCGGCCATGAGCTGGTGCTGATCCACCGACCTTCATCACGTATCGAGCGCCTGGATTACCTGCAGGGCGAATGCCGGACGGCCGAGCTGCTCGACCACGAGGCATTGACCCGGGCCTTGCAGGGGCTCGATGGCGTCATCTTCTGTGCCGGGCACTACCCGACACGCCCCAGGCCCTGGCAGGATGAAATCGCCACGGCGCTGAACCTGAACAACCATTTCTACGCGGCCTGCCAGGCTGCGGCGGTGCCGCGCATTCTCTACGTCGGCGCGGCCATCGCCTTGCCGCGTCATCCGCAAGGGCTGCCAGGCCATGAAGGCCTGTTCTATGAAGGCATGCCGCGCTGGCGCAATCCCTATCTGCTGTGCAAATGGGCGCTGGACGAACAGGCCCGGGAACAGGCGCGTGCGGGCTTGCCGGTGATCATCGGCATCCCGGGCATGACCCTGGGCGAATTCGATGTCGGGCCGAGCACCGGCCGGTTGATCACGGCCATCGCCAATGGCGCCATGAGCCGCTACGTCCCGGGCAACCGCAATGTGATCGATGCGGCCGAAGCCGGGCGTGGGTTGGTGCTGGCCCTGGAAAAAGGGCGGGTGGGCGAGCGTTACGTGCTGGCCGGCGAGAACCTGCCGCTGTCCGACCTGACTGCTCGCATCGCCGGGTTGCTGGGCGTGCCAGCGCCGCGTCCCGTGCCGCTGCTGGTCGCCAGGGGTGTGGCTGCGCTGGGTCGGTTGCGCTATGCACTGACCGGGCGGCTGGCGTTGCTGGATGACACGGCGATTGCGGTGATGGCCGGCGGGCAGTTTCTCGACGGTGGAAAAGCGCAACGCGAGCTGGGCTTTGTCGCCCGGCAGTCACTGGACGATACGCTGGCGCGCACCATCCAGTGGTTCCGTGAGCAGGGCTACATCGGTCGCTGAGCCTGCTTCAGGGCAGCGCCTTTTCGGCGTAGGTCCGTGTTTCCAGGCCGAGCTGCGAGCGGAAGCTCTCCATGTCGAACATGGTGCAGATTTCCTGGATCTCGTTGGTCGAAGACAGCGTCCAGAAGGCCATGGCTGAAATGCTCAGCACTTTGTCGCTTGGCGGGTAGCCGAGGGCAGGGCGCTGGATGGTGCCCATCAGGGTGCACCAGGTCACCACTTTGTTGTCTTCGGCAATGCATTCCTCCACCAGGACTTCCAGGTCCGGCATGGCGTGGCGGATCTCCTGCACCATGTGGGAGAAGGCCGGCCCGTTGAGTGGTCGGCCCATGAAAGAACTCTTGTAGAGGAAATCCTTGCTGTGTGACTGCTCGGCCAAGGCCATGCAGCCCCTGTTCCAGGTCAGGTCGATGTGCTGTCGAACCACCTTTTTCCGCTCGTCCAACGACATGTTGCTCTCCATGGCTGTCGTAGTGAATGCGCAAGTTCTTGCTCAATCTATCGAGGGTTGGACGAGGGAAGCATTGGCCGAAACGCCAGTCGACTGACGTCAGCGAGACGTCATGCCGAGCCGCTGAGAACGACAGCCTGATAGCCGGCATACACCGCCAGGACGGCGAAGGCGCAGGCGGCCAGGCGGCGGATCAGCGTCAGTGGCAGGCGGTCGGCTGCGAAGTTGCCGGCCAGCACTACCGGTACGTTGGCGATCAGCATGCCCAGGGTGGTGCCGATGACCACCAGGATGAAGTGGGGGTACTGCGCGGCGAGCATCACGGTGGCGACCTGGGTCTTGTCGCCCATCTCGGCGAGGAAGAAGGCAATCAGGGTGGTCAGGAACGGGCCGTACTTCTTCAGCCCCGACGCCTCATCATCGTCGAGCTTGTCGGGGATCAGCGTCCACAGGGCCACGGCGACGAAGCTGGCGGCAAGAATCCAGCTCAGGGTGGAGGGGGAGAAGAAGCCTGCTACCCAGTTGCCAATGGCGCCGGCCGCGAAGTGGTTGGCCAGGGTCGCGACCACGATGCCCCAGATGATCGGCCAGGGTTTGCGAAAGCGGGCAGCCAGCAACAGGGCGAGCAGCTGCGTCTTGTCGCCGATTTCGGCCAAGGCAACGATCAGGGTGGGAACGAGGAGGGATTCGAACATCAGGCTTCCTAAAGGGGGCGGGTCGACACGGCTATGACACGTACAGCCTTCCCGCCCCGGGTAAGGTGTTCGTGTCATAGGTCTTGTCAAACCGCAGGCCCTTCTATGAAGGCCTTGGGTCGCACTCGCCATGGTCTGCTGACCAAGTATGTTGACGAGTGCCGGGCGAGCGTGGCTCGCGGGAGACTACTCCCCTAGGACGGGCGCCATTTTGCCCAAGCGCCGGGATTTGGGCAAGCCCGTTTCAGCGCTTGTCTGCTCGGTAGATGCGGAAGCCCCGTGCGTCGGCCAGGGTCTGGCAGGTCCCCAGGTGCTGTTCGATCAGCGGCGGGTACTTGAGGAAACTGTTGGCCACCAGGCGCAGCTGGCCACCCCGCGAGAGGTGCTTGCCTGCCTGGCGCAGCATGTGTTCCGTGGCCTGGTAGTGGGTGTGCACGCCCTGGTGGAAGGGTGGATTGCTGAGAATCACGCTCAGTCCGTCCGGCGCATGGTCTATCCCGTCGCCGCTGATCACCTCGCCCTCCAGGCCATTGGCGATGAGGGTCAGGCGGCTGCTGGCCACGGCGAAGGCGTCGACATCCAGCAGGGTGACTTGGCTGTCCGGATAGCGCCGTTTCAACGACGCCCCGAGCACGCCGGCTCCGCAACCGAAGTCGAGCATGTGCCCGTTCGGCAGCGCATCCAGGTGTTCCAGCAGCAGGGCACTGCCCACGTCCAGGCGACCATGGCTGAACACGCCGGGAAGGCTGACCACCGTCAGTGGGCCGTCGGTCAGTTGCAGTTCGTAGCGTTGGGCCAGGGACTCGAGGTCCGGGGTGGCCGGCGCGTTGTCCACCCGCACCTGCCAGAGCTGGCAGTGGCGGGCACTGTCGAGTTTGCGCGGGGTGCCGAACGCGGCCAGTTGCTTGGCGGCCCGCTCGACTCCAGCGCGTTTTTCTCCGACCAGAAACAGCGTGCGCCCGGCCAGTTGCGCTGCCAGGGCATGCAGCAGGTAGTCGGTCAGCTCGCGGGATTTGGGCAGGAACAGCACGGCGGCGTCGAAACCGCCGCTGGGTGGACTGACGCCGAAGTGGCTGCGGCCGGCAAAGCGGGTGTCGAGGAAGGCCTGGTCCCCTGCATGCCAGGTCCAGCCGCTTGCGCCCGGCAGGCGGGCGAGCAAGTCATCGGCTGGCAGGCCGGCGATCAGCACCGGGCCGCCGAACAGCTCGGGCTGGCGCAGCAGTACTTCGCTTCGCGGGTCCATGGATGCTCCTCGAAAAAGCCGCGCAGCTTAGCTGACTACGCGACGCGGCGCACCGCCGAAGAACGCCTGGGCGTTTTCCAGGACCTGGATGACGATCCGCTGCCGCGCCTCGCGGCTGCCCCAGGCGCTGTGGGGGGTGATGATCAGGCGAGGAATGTCGCCGGCCAGCAGTACGTTGCCGTCCTTCGGTGGTTCCTGGGTCAGCACGTCGGTGGCCGCGCCGCCCAGGTGCCCACGGCGCAGGGCCTCGGCCAGGGCTGCTTCGTTGACCAGTCCGCCGCGGGCGGTATTGATTAGGAAGGCGTTGGGCTTCATCAGGTTCAGTTCGCGTTCGCCGATCAGGTTCAGGGTGTCGGCATTCAGCGGGCAATGCAGGGTCAGCGCATCGACCTGCGGCAGCAGCTCGTCCAGCGGGATACGGTCGGCGCGGGGCGGGCGGCCTGGCAGTTGGCCGAGCAGCACGCGCATGCCGAACGCCTCTGCCAGGCGAGCGACTGCGCCGCCCAGTTCGCCATGGCCGAGCAGGCCCAGGGTCTTGCCTTCCAGTTCTACGATCGGGAAATCCAGCAGGCAGAACTGCTGGGCCTTCTCCCAGGCGCCACCACGGATAGCGTGTTGGTAGTCCGGCAGGCGTGTGGCCAGGGCCAGCAGCAGCATCAGGGTGTGCTGGGCGACCGACGGAGTGCCGTAGCCCTGGCAGTTGCAGACGGTCACGCCGTGCTCACGGGCGGCTGCCAGGTCGATGTTGTTGGTGCCGGTGGCCGTGACCAGCACCAGCTTGAGATCCGGGCAGGCGGCGAAAGTCTTGGCGTCGATGGTCACTTTGTTGCTGATGGCCACCTGGGCGCCTTGCAGGCGCTCGGCGACCTGCTCGGGCGCTGTGTGACCATGCAGCTCGAGGTGGGCGAAACACTCAGCCAGTGGGCTCAGGTCCAGGTCACCGAGGTCGAGGGAACTGTGGTCGAGAAAGACTGCGCGGCTCGTATTGCTCATCAGCTGTACCTTTAATTCCTGGGCGTTGGAGGCGTAATGTTACGAGCCTAACAGACCTCCTTCACCGATGCGGAGCCCCCATGTACTGGACCGAGTTTTTTACCGTCGCCCTTATTCACCTGTTGGCGGTCGCCAGCCCGGGGCCGGACTTCGCCGTCGTGGTGCGCGAAAGCGTGGCCCACGGGCGTCGCATCGGGGTGTTCACGGCGCTGGGCGTGGGGTCGGCGATCTTCCTGCATGTCGCCTATTCGCTGTTGGGTATCGGCCTGATCGTGTCGCAGTCAGTCATGCTGTTCAATGCGCTGAAATGGCTGGCCGCTGCCTACCTGTTCTACATCGGGATCAAGGCCCTGCGCGCCCGGCCGGCTGATGCGGCCAGCAGCGAGGCCAGCCGGGTGACCGACGAGCGTTCCGTCCGCGGGGCGTTCATGGCTGGTTTCGTGACCAATGGCCTGAACCCCAAGGCCACGCTGTTCTTCCTGTCGTTGTTTACCGTGGTGATCAATCCCCATACCCCCTTGGCGGTCCAGGCGGGTTACGGGGTCTACCTCGCCGTAGCCACAGCGCTGTGGTTCTGCCTGGTGGCCATGCTGTTCAGCCAGCAGCGCGTGCGCGCCGGTTTCGCCCGGCTCGGCCACTGGTTCGACCGCCTGATGGGCGTGGTGCTGGTGGGGTTGGGTATCAAGCTGGCCTTCACCGAACTGCGGTAAGGCGTCCTTTTAGGAGCGGCCTTGGCCGCGAGCTCGGCGGTCTGCGTTTCGATGTTGATCTGCAGGAAGATAAAGAGCTCGCGGGCAATCGGATTGCCGCCCAGCCGCTCCTACACGTTGACCTCGCTTCCAGATGAGAGGTGAAATGAAAAAGCCCCGCACTGGCGGGGCTTTTTTACGTCAGACTGACGGTTACAGCAGCTCGACCGCCACGGCCGTGGCTTCGCCGCCGCCGATGCACAGGGAGGCCACGCCGCGTTTGCCGCCGGTGTTTTTCAGGGCGTTGATCAGCGTCAGGATGATCCGCGAGCCGGTCGAGCCCACCGGGTGGCCCTGGGCGCACGCTCCGCCGTAGACGTTGACCTTGGCGTGGTCGAGGCCGTGTTCGCGCATGGCGAGCATGGTGACCATGGCGAAGGCTTCGTTGATCTCGAACAGGTCGACCTCATCCTTGTTCCAGCCGGTCTTTTTGAACAGGTTGCTCATGGCGCCGATCGGCGCGATGGTGAACTCGCTCGGGTCCTGGCTCTGGGTCGCGTGCCCGACGATCTTGGCCAGCGGCTTGAGGCCGCGGCGGGCGGCTTCTTCGGCGGTCATCAGGACCAGAGCCGAGGCGCCGTCGGAGATCGAGCTGGCATTGGCGGCGGTGATGCTGCCGTCCTTGCGGAACGCCGGTTTCAGGCCGGGAATCTTCTCCAGGTTGGCGGTCAGCGGTTGTTCATCATCTTTGACCACCACCTCACCCTTGCGCGTGCTGACGGTCACCGGAACGATCTCGGCGGCCAGCGAGCCGGCGGCGATTGCACGTTGGGCACGTTGCAGCGACTCGATGGCGTAGGCGTCCATCTGTTCGCGGGTGATGCCGTACTTGTCAGCGGTTTCCTGGGCGAATGAGCCCATCAGGCGGCCGGTGCGCGCATCTTCCAGGCCATCGAGGAACATGTGGTCCTTGATTTCGCCATGGCCCATGCGCAGACCGGTGCGGGCCTTCTCGATCACATAGGGGGCGTTGGACATGCTCTCCATGCCGCCGGCGACCATCACCTGGTTGGTGCCAGCCTTGAGCAGGTCATGGGCCAGCATCACGGCCTTCATGCCGGAGCCGCAGAGCTTGTTGATGGTGGTGCAACCGGTGGCGCTGGGCAGGCCGGCGTTCAGCGACGCCTGACGGGCCGGGCCTTGCTTGAGGCCGGCCGGCAGCACGCAACCCATGATCACTTCCTGGACATCGGCGGCATCTATGCCGGCGCGGCTGACAGCTTCGCGAATGGCGGCTGCGCCCAGGTCCACGGCCGGTACGCTCGACAGGCTGCCCTGGAAGCCGCCCATCGGGGTGCGGGCGCCGCTGACGATAACGATATCGGACATTGCAGTTACCTCTATAGGTAGGTGGTCTGGCTGTGACGGATGTGACCGCACGTTTTCCCGATTCTATCCCGTGACTGAAAGTGGCCATAGAGTCACGTTTCAAATCATTCTTTTGACTGATTTTGCCCCTCGGCAACCGCTCTAGAGTGCTCCTCATCGGAAAACCACCAGGTGCTTGCCATGCTGACAACCCGCGTAATTCCCTCCGCTCCCAACGCTCACCAGTACCCGCTGTTGATCAAACGGCTGTTGCTGTCGGGGGGGCGCTACGAGAAAACCCGCGAAATCGTCTACCGCGACCGCGTGCGCTACAGCTACGCAACCTTCAACGAGCGGGTGGCCCGGCTGGCCAATGTGCTGTCGAACGCCGGGGTCAAGGCTGGCGACACCGTGGCGGTCATGGACTGGGACAGCCATCGTTACCTGGAGTGCATGTTCGCCATCCCCATGCTCGGCGCCGTGCTGCATACCATCAATATCCGTCTGTCGCCGGACCAGATTCTCTACACCATGAACCACGCCGAGGATAAGTTCGTCCTCGTCAACGCCGAATTCGTGCCGCTCTACAACGGCATCGCCAGCCAGCTGACCACCGTGGAGAAAACCCTGCTGCTCACCGATGGCGACGAAACCCAGGCCGACCTGCCGGGCCTGGTTGGTGAGTACGAACACCTGCTTGCGGCCGCATCGGCCAGCTACGACTTCGCCGATTTCGACGAGAACTCGGTGGCCACTACCTTCTACACCACCGGCACCACTGGCAACCCCAAGGGCGTGTACTTCACTCACCGGCAGCTGGTGCTGCATACCCTGTCGATGGCCAGCACCCTGGGCAGCCTCGACAGCATCCGCCTGATGGGCACCGATGACGTCTATATGCCGATCACCCCGATGTTCCACGTGCATGCCTGGGGCGTGCCGTACGTGGCGACCATGCTCGGGGTCAAGCAGGTTTACCCGGGGCGTTACGAGCCGGACATGCTGTGTCACCTGATCAAGTCGGAGAAGGTCACGTTCTCCCACTGCGTGCCGACCATCCTGCAGATGCTGCTGGGTGCGCCGACCGCCCAGGGGCACGACTTCGGCGGGATGAAGATGATTATCGGCGGCAGCGCCCTCAACCGCGCCCTGTACGACGCGGCCAAGGCCCGCGGCATTCAGCTGACGGCTGCCTACGGCATGTCCGAGACCTGTCCGCTGATCTCCTGCGCCTACCTCAACGAGGAGCTGCGCGAAGGCAGCGAGGATGAACGCATCACCTACCGTATCAAGGCCGGCGTGCCGGTGCCGCTGGTCGAGGCGGCGATCATGTCCACCGACGGCACCCTGCTGCCGGCTGACGGCGAATCCCAGGGTGAGCTGGTGTTGCGTTCACCCTGGCTCACCCAGGGTTACTTCCGTGAACCGGAGAAGGGCCAGGAATTGTGGGAACACGGTTGGCTGCACACCGGTGACGTGGCCACGATCGACGGCATGGGCTTTATCGAGATTCGCGACCGCATCAAGGACGTGATCAAGACCGGCGGCGAGTGGATTTCTTCTCTCGAGCTGGAAGACCTGATCAGCCGCCACCCGGCAGTACGCGAAGTGGCGGTGGTCGGGGTGCCCGATCCGCAGTGGGGCGAGCGCCCGTTCGCTCTGTTGGTCGTACGCGAAGGGCTGGCGCTGGACGCCCGGGAACTCAAGGATCATCTCAAGCCATACGTCGAGCAGGGCCACATCAACAAGTGGGCCATCCCGACGCAGATCGCCCTTGTTACTGAAATTCCCAAGACCAGTGTCGGCAAGCTCGATAAGAAACGCATTCGCGTGGATATCGCCCAGTGGCAGGCCGCTGGCAGCGCATTTTTGTCCACGGTGTGAGGCCCGTAAATGAGGTACTGGCAGTGTGACTGATCAGTCAAACAAGCGTTTGGCTTGCTAATTGCTGTTTTCGAGCCATTCTTGGCTTGTCGCGGAATTGACTAGTCCGCCGAAACCAGCGAGCCAGAGTGCCTGGGGCTGCAAATCACACTTTCGAGGGATCAAGCAGAATCACCCGCTGGCTATAGTCCGAACCATCCATAACAAAAAAAGTACATGGAGTAGCGTCGATGACAACAATTACAAAACCGTTCTGGCGCCTGGCAAAACTGCCTCTGGCCGTCAGTCTCGCATCTACCCTCGCCGCCCCAGCATTCGGCGTTACTTTCAACATCGGTGAAATCGAAGGTCAGTTCGACTCGTCTCTGTCCGTGGGGGCAAGCTGGTCGATGCGTGACGCTGACCGGGATCTGATCGGCGTTAACAATGGTGGTCAGGGCCTGTCGCAGACCACTGATGATGGCCGCTTGAACTTCAAGAAGGGTGAAACCTTCTCGAAGATCTTCAAGGGTATCCATGACTTGGAATTGAAGTACGGCGATACGGGTGTGTTCGTACGTGGCAAGTACTGGTACGACTTCGAACTGAAGGATGAAGGTCGTCAATTCAAAGATATCGACGACCATAATCGTAAAGAAGGTGCCCAGGCTTCTGGTGGGGAAATCCTCGACGCCTTCGTTTATCACAACTACGCGATTGCCGATCAGCCAGGCAGCGTTCGTCTGGGCAAGCAGGTTGTGAGCTGGGGTGAAAGTACCTTCATCCTGAACAGCATCAACTCGATCAACCCACTCGATGTCGCGGCCTTCCGCCGTCCTGGCGCGGAAATCAAAGAAGGCTTGATTCCGGTCAACATGTTCTTCGTGTCCCAGAGCCTGACTGACAACCTCTCGATGGAGGCGTTTTATCAGTTGGAGTGGGACCAGACCGTTATTGATAACTGCGGCACTTTCTTCTCGCAGGCAGATGTGGCGGCCGACGGTTGTGATGATGGTCTGCGGTTGTTGACGAACAACCCGACTAGCCAGGCAACCGTCAACGGCATCATTAACGGGCTCAATGGTACTGGCCTCTTTGGTACCGTCGGCAATATCGATGGTAATTCCGAAGGCGTTCTGGTGAAGCGCGCCGGTGACCGTGATGCACGTGACAGCGGGCAATGGGGGGTGGCATTCCGCTACTTCGCCGAGCCGCTCGATACCGAGTTCGGCTTCTATGCGATGAACTACCACAGCCGTACGCCATTCCTGAGCGCCACTGCTCCAGGGGCGAACGTATATGCTGCGGCCAACCAGGTGTATAACCCGGCGGCCCCTCTGGCGACTGGCCCGGCTGCCGCGCTGATTCTGGCGGGTAACTCCTCCTATTTCATGGAGTATCCAGAAGATATTCGTCTGTACGGTATGAGCTTCTCCACGACCTTGCCCACAGGCTCCGCCTGGAGCGGTGAGCTGAGCTATCGTCCCAATGCGCCGGTTGCTTACAACACTACCGATATCCTGTTCTCGGCAGTCACTCCGTTGGAGGGCGGCACCAGCTTCTTCAGCGGCGCGTCTCCACTGTCCGCGACTCCAGGGCAAGACCTGCACGGATACAGCCGTAAGGAAGTCACTCAGTTCCAGACCACGCTTACTCACTTCTTTGATCAGGTCATGGGCGCAAGCCGCCTGACCTTGGTGGGTGAGGTTGCTGTTGTTCACGTCGGTGGCCTGGAGAGTACGAGTAACGGTCGTTACGGTCGCGATCCGGTATTCGGCCCAGGCCAGTTGCCGAATGTCACAGCTCCTGGTTTCCCAGCCGGTACCGCTACTTGCGGCCTGTTGAATGACCTGACCGTTAACGGGTCCACTAGCCCTGATGCTGCTAACGCCCGTAAGCACTGTAATGACGACGGCTTCGTGACCTCCACCTCTTGGGGTTACCGCGCTCGTGCCATCTGGGATTACCCGGACGTATTCGCCGGTGTGAACCTGCGTCCGAGCGTGTCCTGGTCGCACGACGTGGATGGTTATGGTCCGAACGGTCTGTTCAACGAAGGCAACAAGGCCGTCAGCCTGGGCCTGAACGCCGAGTACCAGAACACCTACACCGCGGACCTGTCGTACACCGACTTCTTTGGTGGCAAGTACAACACCTCCATTGACCGCGACTTCGTTGCTCTCAGCTTCGGCATGAACTTCTAAGCGGCCAGGAAATTTGAGGAAGACTCTACTTATGAAAACAACAAAAAGTCTGTTGCAAACCGGTGTCCTGACCCTGTCGCTGATGGCGTGCAGTGTCATGGCGGCGGTGTCGTCGGATGAAGCGGCCAAGCTGGGCACCACCCTGACCCCGCTGGGCGCCGAAATGGCCGGCAATGCCGATGGCTCGATTCCGGCCTGGACCGGCGGTCTGCCGACCAACGCCGGTACCGCGGATTCGGCGGGCTTCCTGTCCGATCCGTTCCCCAACGAGCAGCCGCTGTTCACCATCACCGCGCAGAACGCCGAGCAGTACAAGGACAAGCTGACCCCAGGCCAGCTGGCGATGTTCAAGCGCTATCCGGACAGCTACAAGATGCCAGTGTTCACCACCCACCGTACGGCCACCGTGCCGGACGCAATCATCGCCGCGACCAAGAACAACGCGGTGAACACCAAGCTGGTGGAGGGCGGTAACGGTCTGGAGAACTTCGATCAGGCCAACCCGTTCCCGATTCCGAAGGACGGTCTGGAAGCGATCTGGAACCACATCACCCGCTACCGCGGCGGCAGCGTGAAACGCCTGGTGACCCAGGCCACGCCGCAGCCTAACGGCTCGTACAGCCTGGTGTACTTCCAGGACGAGTTCACCTTCCGTGGTGCGCTCCAGGGTGCCGACACCAGCAAGCCGAGCAACGTGCTGTTCTACTTCAAGCAGCGGGTAACCGCACCGTCGCGTCTGGCCGGTAACGTGCTGCTGGTGCACGAGACCCTCAACCAGGTGAAGGAGCCGCGCCTGGCGTGGCTGTACAACGCCGGTCAGCGCCGCGTGCGCCGTGCACCGCAGGTGTCGTACGACGGTCCGGGTACCGCAGCCGACGGCCTGCGCACCTCGGACAACTTCGACATGTACAACGGGGCTCCGGATCGCTACGAGTGGAAGCTCAACGGCAAGAAGGAAATCTACATCCCGTACAACAGCTACCGCCTGGATTCGCCGAAGCTGAAGTACAGCGACATCATCAAGGCCGGTCACATCAACCAGGACCTGACCCGTTACGAGCTGCACCGCGTATGGCACGTGACCGCGACCCTGAAGTCGGGCGAGCGCCACATCTACGCCAAGCGTGACTTCTTCATCGACGAGGACACCTGGCAAGCTGCTGCCATCGACCACTACGACGGTCGTGGCACCCTGTGGCGCGTCGCCGAGGCTCACGCTCAGCACTACTACGACAAGAAAGTGCCGTGGTACAGCGTGGAAACCCTGTACGACCTGCTGTCCGGTCGCTACCTGGCCCTGGGCATGAAGAACGAAGAGAAGAGCGCCTACGAGTTCGACTATCCGGCTCGTGAAAGCGACTACACCCCGGCAGCCCTGCGTCAGGCGGGCGTTCGCTGATCACTGCGGTATCTGCGTAGCACTGAAAACCGGCCTTCGGGCCGGTTTTTTTATGTCCGGACCATCCCGCCGATGCCGGCCTCAGGGGCGCGGCAGGTGCCAGGGGTGAGTATCGACGTATCCTGAATCATCCATAGGTGTGATTGGGCTTCTAATGCCAGAGCCAAGGGGCTAGTCTGCTGAGCATTCGTACACCCAAATGAACCAACACTAAGAACCGGGTGATGACTGATCTTTCTCGTCCACAGCGTTTTGCGCCGCCAGCGACCTCGCCCGCAGAAGGGCACTATTTTCGTCCGCCACTGCCGTCGGGCTATGTGCTGCGGCCGCGTTTGTGCGAGCGACTGACCGCGGGGCTGAACGGCCGTCTGTTGCTGGTCAGTGCCCCCGCCGGGTTCGGCAAGAGCTCGTTGGCCATCGAATTCTGTGAGCGCCTGCCGGCCCAGTGGCAGAGTCTGTGGCTCGGGCTGAGCAGCCGCGACAGTGATCCTGGACGATTCCTCGAGCGCCTCCTGGGCGGCCTGCAACCCTTCTACCCCGGTCTGGGGGAGGACGCTCTGGGCTTGTTGAAGCTGCGCCAACGCCACCAGCCCTTTGCCTTCGAAGAATGGCTCGATGGCCTGCTCGACGAGCTGGCGGTGCGGCTGGACCCGGAACACCCCCTCCTGCTGGTGCTGGACGATTACCACCTGGCCCAGGGCGCGGTGCTGGATCGCTGCCTGCAGTTCTTCCTCAATCACCTGCCGGCGGGGCTGGTGCTGCTGGTCACCAGCCGCCAGCGCCCGGACTGGCACCTGGCGCGCTTGCGTCTGTCTCGCCAGTTGCTGGAGTTGCAGGAACAGGATCTGCGCCTGACCGAGGAGGAAACCTGCGCGCTGCTCGACAGCCAGGGCGCCCACCTGTCGGCAGATGCCCTGAGCAACCTGCTGTCACGCAGCGAGGGTTGGGTTGCGGGGCTGCGCCTGTGGCTGCTGGCCGCGTCTGAGACCGATGCGACGCCGGAGCTGGCGCCCGCACCCCATGGTGCCGAAGGGCTGATTCGGGAATACCTGCTCGAAGAAGTGATCGAGCTGCAACCGGCCGACGTCCAGGCGTTTCTCTATGAAACCGCTTGCCAGGAGCGCTTCTGCGCCGAGCTGTGCGATGCCCTGCGTGACGCCCACGACAGCGCGGCGATCCTGCGCCATCTGCAGGCGCATCAGGTGTTCCTGGTGCCCCTCGACGACCAGGGCCGCTGGTTTCGCTACCACCACTTGTTCTCCGATCTACTGCGGGTGCGCCCCGAAGGCGGCTCGTTGCCGCCGTCCGCCCTGCATTTGCGTGCCTGCAGATGGTTCACCTCCCAAGGGTTACTGGATGAGGCCATCGAACAGGCCCTGCGTGCCGGCCAGCCGGACGTCGCAGCCAACCTGGTGCAGAGCCTCTCCGAAGAACAGATGCTGGCCGAGCAGAACGTGGCAACGCTGTTGCGCTGGAAGATGGACCTGCCGGACAGCCTGCTGGCCAGCACCCCACGGCTGATCGTGCTGTACAGCTGGGCGCTGGCGCTGGCCTGCCAGCTGGATGCAGCCGAGGAACTGGCCGGGCAACTGAGCCGTTTCCTGCCGGCCGAACCGGCCGCCCAGCAGAACAGCCTGGTGGCGCAGTGGTTGGCGCTCAGCGGAGTGATCGCCCGGGGCCGCGGCGACAGTGTGCGGGCTGCGCAGTATTGCAGCGAGGCATTGGCCGGGCTGCCGCCGGAGCGCTATGGGCCGCGCCTGATGTGCTTTTCCACCCTGGCCAACCTGGCCATCGTGCAGGGTGATATGTGGCGCGCCCGTGGCCTGAACCGTGAGGCTCTGGAGCTGGCGCAACGGGTCGGCAATCCATTGTTCGAGGCCCTGGCGCACTACGACCGTGCCCGGGTGCTGCAGGCGCGCGGCGAAGTCCTGCGCGCCATCGAAGAAGTCCGTCATGGTCAGGTCTGCCTGCGTGATCTTTCCTCGCAGCGTGCCTACGGTGCGCGAGCTCGTCTGAGCCTGTACGAAGGCTACCTGCTGACCCTGCGCCTGCAGCCGGACAAGGCTCGCCAGCGCCTGCGCGCCGGCATCACTGAAGCCCGGGCCTGTCGGGACACCGGTGTGCTTATCGGGCATTGCGTACTGGCCAGCCTGGAAGGGCGCAGCGGCAAGCTGGCCGAGGGGTTCGCCCTGCTCGCGGAAGTCGAGCGGCTGATGCACATCTGGGATGTTCCGCCGATCTACTACCTGGCCATGATCACCCTGGCCAAATGCGAGCTGTGGCTGCTGCAAGGGCAGGTCGAGCTGGCAGAGGCCTGGCTGGAACGTCTCGCCGACACTTACAGCGGTGAACAGGCCGCGGCGGCCCCGGAGTCGCACCCGCAGTTGCCGCTGTACATCGAGCTGCAGCGGGCGGTGCTGGAGCGTATGCAGGGCGAGTTGCCGGCTGCCGAGCGCCGCTTGCGCGCACTCAGCCAGCGGGCCCAGACGGCAGGCAGTCACTTGCTGGCCATCACGGCCCAGGTGCACCTGGTCGCCGTCTTGCGCAAACGGGGTGACGAGCGTGAAGCGCAGCAGCAACTGGCGGCCAGCGTTGCTGTGTCCTGTGGGGGAGGCTTGCTGCCCTTCAGCGAGCTGATCAACCACCAACCACATTGGCTGCGCGAGCAACTGCTGCGAATGGCGCCGTGCCCGCTGCGCCAGGCACTGCTGGAGCACTTGCCGGAGGAGGAGTCGAATGCCTTCGAAGGCCAGGGTGGCGTGGTGGAGGCCCTGAGCTCGCGCGAGCTGGCGGTGCTGCAGCTGATCGCCCAGGGTTGTTCGAACCAGGAAATCAGCGAGCAGTTGTTCATCTCCCTGCACACGGTAAAAACCCACGCCCGGCACATCAACAGCAAGCTTGGTGTCGAGCGGCGCACCCAGGCGGTCGCGCGGGCCAAGGGGTTGGGGCTGTTGCGCTGATCGCCAGTAAAACCTCACGCCTACAGTCCTGATCGAGGGCGCACCACTGGCCATTGGTTGAGTGGCTCCCGCGAACAATCCCCGTGGTTACGTTTCAAGCGCGGCGCGATCCGCCGCCGCTCAACCTAGGTTAGGCGCCAGGGGCGGCACTGCATGCTGTGATGGGCGCTGTCGTTCATCACAGTCAGAGGTGTTGCCATGCCCGCTACCAGTCTTCCGCTGACACCGCCGCTGGCGGCCGGATTCGCCCGCCTGGGCTTCGGTGCGCTGCCGCTGGAGCGCCTGAAAGCCCGCTATGGCAGTGCTGAGAGCGGTTCCCGCTATGTCGAGCTGGATGGCTTTACCGTGCATTACCGCGACGAGGGCCGCCGGGACAAGCCGGCACTGGTGCTGATCCATGGCGTAGTGGCGTCCCTGCATACCTGGGATGGCTGGGTCGAGGCCTGCGCGCCGCATTACCGGGTGATCCGTTTCGATGTGCCCGGTTTCGGTCTGACAGGCCCCGCCCGGCACGGCGGTTACTCGGCCAAGCGCATGATCACCATGCTGGGGTTGTTGCTGGACTACCTGGGGATCGAAAAGGCCGCGATCGCGGGCAATTCCCTGGGTGGCTACATCGCCTGGAACTTCGCCCTGGCCGCGCCGCAGCGCGTGACGAAGCTGGTGCTGATCGACCCGGCGGGCTACCACATGCACAAAGTCCCATGGATGATCGCGGCCGCGGCCTTGCCGGGTGCAACCCTGGCCATGCCGGTGTGGATGCCCAGGGCCTTGATTGCCCAAGGAGTCAAGGAGGTGTACGGCGAGCCGTCGCGGATCAAGCCGGGTGTGATCGACCGCTACAATGACCTGACCCGCCGCCCCGGCAATCGGCGGGCGATGATGGACATCTTCCGTATTCTGCTGGCGGTCAATCGGCAGGAGCTGCACGGCACGCCTGAGCGCGTGGCGAAAATCACGGCGCCGACCCTGTTGCTCTGGGGCGAGCGCGACCGCTGGATCTCGCCCGCTCACGTGCCCCTGTGGCAACGCGATGTGCCAGGTATCCAGGTCAAGACCTACCCCTGCGTAGGGCACATCCCCATGGAAGAAATCCCCCAGCAAAGCGCCGCCGACGCCCTGCGTTTCCTGCGGGGCTGAATGCCTTGCCACGTATGTCGCAGGTTCAATTGTAGGAGCGGCTGGGCGGCATTCCGATTGCCCGCGAGCTCTTCGCTCGAAGTCTCGACCGATGTGCCACCCTGGCCGCCGAGCTCGCGGCCAAGGCCGCTCCTACAGGATGCGTAACCTGGATCGAACGCCTTGTCGCGGGTTCAATTGCAGGTCCGTAGCCTGGGTTGAGCGAAGCGATACCCGGGATGCCAGGCCTCAGGCCGTCTGCGGTTCCGGCTCAGCGTCGAACTCATTACGCACCTGATACAGCAATGCCAGGTTGTCGTGCTGCCACGGGTGAAAATCCTGACGGAAGAAATCGCGATAGGTCTTGAGCAGCGGCCGGAACACGCCGTCCTTGCCCCAGCTCCAGCGCAGCCCGTCGCGCCACACTCGCCAGTTCCACAGCAGTCCGTCGCGCTTGAGCATGTGCACCAGGCCGCGGGTGGTGTCGAGGATGAAGAAAAACGTGCCCATCAGCATCGCCCGGCGCAACAGGCGGCGGCTGCCGCAGACCTGGTTGTACACGTCGAACGCCACGGCCTTGTGCTCGGTTTCCTCCAGCGCATGCCAGCGCCACAGGCGGGCCATGGTCGGGTGGGCGCCGGCCATGTAACGGGCGTCCTTGAGCAGGCCGTCGGCCATGATCGCGGTGATGTGTTCCAACGCCGCGGTGGCTGCCAGCTGGCGCTGCGGCGAGAAGCGCTTCTGGGTGTAGCGAATGCGTGCCTGGGCCCGTCGCTCGATGGTCTCGATGTCGTAGCCCAGCTCGCGCAGGCGGTCGCTGTATTCCAGGTGCTCACGGCTGTGGTGACCTTCCTGGCCGATGAAGCCGCGAATCTGTTCCTTCAACACCGGGTCATCGATGCGGTCGCGGAAGTGCCGCACCGAGTCGATGAAGAAACGCTCGCCGTCGGGAAACAGCACCGACATGGCATCGAACAGGTGGCTCTTGAAGGCATCGCCGCTGTGCCAGTGGCGGGGCAGGGGCTTGGGCAGGTCGAAATCCATGTGGCGTGGGCGAATCTGCAAACCGGCCGGTGTGGTGCTGACCATACGGACTCCTCGAGTCTGTGATTAACCATGGCTGCACTATGCGAGCCCCGGCGCGTCGGGCACAGGTTCACAACAGCCAAGTTTTCGGTCATTTCTGGCCATTGCCTATGTGCAGGGGTACTTGGCACGTTGCCGAGGGGCACCGTTTCTGAGCTGACCCAACCTTCGGTTGGCCCGCCTGCCTTGCTGCATCAACGACGGCACGGCTATGGTTTGCCGAACTGGGTCATAAGCGGCCATCGGCCAACAATAGGCACATGAAGACGTCCCTCAACTTCACCGCTGAACTGGTCCCCGTCGCCTACGCGGTGGCGTTGCTCGATCTGGTCGAGGAGCTGGGTGTGCCGCGTGAGCAGCTGTTCAGCGGAGCGCGTCTGCGGCCCGAGATTCTCGAGAACCCCCAGGGGCGGCTGTCCTTCCTCGATTTCAACCAGCTCACCAGTTGCGCCTTGCTGCGTTGCGACGAGCCGGCGTTGGGGCTGTTGCTCGGGCAGCGCCTTAACGTTTCGACCCACGGCATTCTGGGGTATGCGGTGCTCTCCAGTGCCAATCTGGGCAAGGCCATCCAGTTCGCCCTCAAGTATTACCGCGTGCTGGGGCTGACCTATGACCTGGAGATGGTCGAGCAGGGCGACCGGGTCGAACTGCGGGCCAGCGAAAGCATGCCGCTGGGGCCTTTGGGGCGTTTTGCCGCCGAAGGCCTGCTGGCCAGCCTGCATACCATTGCGCGGTTTCTGGTCGGTGAGCGGCTGGAGGGCATGGCGGTTGGTTTCGCCCACAACGCGCCTGCCTATGCGGAGCGCTATGAACGCCTGTTTGGCGCGCCGGTGGCGTTCGGTCAGCCGTACCACTGGTTGAGCATGCCCAGCGCTTACCTGGAGCGGCCCATGGCCCTGGCCAACCCGGCGACCGTGCAGATGTGCGAGCAACAGTGCGAGGCGCTGCTGTCGAGCCTGGACGTGCAGGACGACCTGCTGACCCGGGTACGCCGTCTGCTGCTGGCGCGCCCCGGCGAGTTTCCCGACCTCGACAGCGCCGCCGGTGCGTTGCACACCAGCGGTCGCAGCCTGCGCCGGCATCTGTCGACCATGGGTACGAGCTACCAGCAGGTGCTCGATGAGGTGCGCAGGAAACTCGCCCTGCAGTACCTCACCACCACCCACTTGCCGCTCTATGAAATCGCCTACCTACTGGGCTTCAGCGATCCCTCGAACTTCCGCCGCGCCTTCAAGAAATGGACCGGCAAGCCGCCCAGCGAGTACCGCGTGGAGCCTTAGAACCCCACGCTGAGGGTCGCGGTCAGCGAGGCGGGTTCGCCGGCGTAGTTGCCGGAGCTGGCGATGGTCTCGATGTAGTCGTTGTCGGTCACGTTGCGGGCGTTGAGCGAGACGCGCGTCTGTTCGTCGAGGTCGTAGAACAGACTCATGTCGAGCCGGCCGTAGCCACTGGCGCTGTAAGTGTTGGCCAGGTTGCCCTGGCGCTTGCCGGCAAACACCACGCCGGCGCCCACGCCCAGGCCTTGTAGCGGGCCGCTTTGCAGCTGGTAGGTGGACCAGACGGAGCCGCTGACGGTGGGCACGCCTTCGAGGCGGTTGCCTTCTTCGATGCGGGTGTCCTTGACCAGCTTCGCATCGAGCACGGCAATGTTGCCGATGACGCTCCAGCCCTCGCCGATTTCACCGCTGACATCCAACTCCACGCCGCGCACGCGCTGCTCGCCGGTCTGGATCGAGTAGCTGCTGTCCAGCGGGTCGGAGGTGGCAAGGTTCTCGCGGGTGATTTCGAACGCCGCCAGGGTGGCGCTGAGGCGATCCGGGATCAGGTCGTACTTGGCACCGATCTCGTACTGCACACCGGTTTCCGGATCCAGCACGCTGCCGTCGCGGGTCAGGCGGTTCTGCGGGGCGAAGGAGGTGCTGTAGCTGACGTAGAGGGACAGCCGGTCCGTCGCCTCGTACACCAGGCCGGCGCGGGGCGAGGTGTCGGACGGCGCGATGTCGATGTCGTTGTAGCTGCCGGTGGCGGTGTAGGCCCGGTTGCGCTGGTCGATCTTGTCCCAGCGCACGCCAAGCAGCAGCTTCCAGCGTTCGCTGAGGTCGATCTGGTCCTGCAGGTAAACGCCATAGCTGTGTTGGTCGAAGCGCGAATCCTCGCCAAAGGTGAACGGGCCGGGCTGGGCACCGTACACCGGGGCGTAGATGTCCAGCGGGGCCAGGGTGGCGCGCAGCATGGCCACCTCACGGTGGCCTTTGACCGTCTCGATACCGCCCAGCAGTGTGTGGCCCAGGCCGCCGGTGGTGAACTCGGCGACGGCTTCGAACTGGGCGCTGAGGGATTCGGCGGATTCGTCGAAGTCGGTGGCGCGGCGGATGATGGTGCGGCCATCGGCCTGCAGCGTGCGCTGGGAGACGTTGACCATCTGCTTGTTGGAGCGGTCCCAGCGCGTCACCTGGCGCAGAGTCAGCCAGTCATTGGCCGTGTGTTCGAGGCGCAGCCAGGCGGCGGTCTTGTCGCTGTCGCTGCGCGACCAGGGCTCTTCGAGAAATACCTTGTGCCGCGAGTCCACCTTGCTGCCGATTTCCAGCAGGCCGCGGTCGTACTGGGCGTCGGTTTCGGTGTATTCCAGGCCCATTTCCAGGCGCGTGCTGTCCGTGGCCTCCCACAGCAGCGACGGGGCGATGTAGCGGCGGTGGCTGTCGCGGTGCAGGTCGCGGTAGCTGCCCTTGGTCTGCGTGGCCATGGCCAGGCTGCCCGCCAGCGCGCGCTCGGGGTCGAGCGGGCCGCTGACGTAGGCCTGCAGGCGGCGCAGGTCGAACGAGCCGACCTGGGCCTTGACCTCGCCCTCGGGGACGAAGCTCGGGCGGCGGCTGACCAGGTTGATCAGCCCGCCAGGATTGCCACGACCATAGAGCACGGAGGCGGGGCCTTTCAGCACTTCCACCTGTTCGATGTTGCTCAGGTCACTGAGGATTTCCGGGCGCACCACCAGCGAGTTGGTCAGCATGCCGTCGACCGCGTAGGTGGTGGCCTGGAAGCCGCGGATAAAGAAACTTTCGGTGGTGCCGCCGTGGGTGTTGCCGCGCTGGATGCTGCTGACGTTGGTCAGGGCATCGCCCAGGCTGTTGATCTGCTGGTCCTCGATCACCTGGCGGGGCACGACCTGGATCGACTGCGGAATATCGCGCAACGGCGTGTCGGTCTTGGTGCCCACCGTGCTGTGGGAGCGGGCATAACCGGTGCTGCCCATGGCGGTGGAGTGGGCGCCGGTGATGCTGGTCGGGGCCAGTTGCAGGGCCGAAGTGAGCGGAATGGTCTGCAGCGTGTAGATGTTTCCGCCCTGGGGGATGGCTTCCAGGCCGGTGCCCTGCAGCAACTGCTGGAAGCCCTGGGCCGTGCTCCATTCGCCGCGCAACCCGGCACTGCTCCGGTCGTTCACCAGGCGCGCGGGCAAGGGCAGGGTGATGCCGGCCTGGGCGGCGAAGGTCGCCAGTGCGTTGCTCAGTGGTCCGGCGGGAATGTCGTAGTAGAGAGTCTGCTGTTCGGCCTGGGCGAAGGGCACGGCGCTGGCGCCGGCAAACGCCAGCAGCGGGGCACCGATGGCGCGGACGAGCAGGGCGACACGGAACAGCGATGGAGCAGGTTTGGCGGTACGCATGAAAGGGTCCTGACTGCTGGAAAGTGCGAGTTCAGGAAGAGGACACGCGAGGGGCGAATAACACGACAACGGCTTCACGCCGGGCCGAGGGTGACCCAATAGCGGGTTACATAGCGCACGGAAACGGGGTAGGTCATGGCGATGGCGGTCAGCGCGACGGTGGTGTCCTGCACCTGGAACACCCCGGAGATGCGCACATCTGCCACCGCCGGTTCGCAGCGCACCCAGCCATGCCGGTAGCGGTTCAGCTCCTCGGCGAAATCGGCCAGGCGCATCTGTTCCACCCTCAGGAAACCATCGATCCAGCCAAACTCGCCACGGCCGTCGGGCAGGCGCTCAACGCTGCGCGCGGTGACTCGCGCCTGCTGGCCCGCCTGGATTTCCAGCCGGCTCTCGGGCGCGGCATGCGGCGTGGCCGCCACGCTGCCTTCGAGCACGGCAAGCTGATCATGGTCTTCGAAGCGGCGGACCGAGAACCGCGTGCCCAGCGGCTGGAAGCGGCCCCAGGCAGATTCCACGGTGAGCGGTCGGTCGCGTCCGGCGATGTCCTTGGCCGTACTGATGAACACCTCGCCCCGGCGCATCACCAGGCGGCGCGCCGTCTCGCTGTACTGCACGTCGAGGGCGCTGTCGGTATTCAGGTGCAGCTCGGTGCCGTCACTGAGCGTCATGTGGCGGCGCTCGCCAACGCCGGTGCTGAAGTCCGCCGTCAGGTTGGTCACAGTGGAGGTGCGCGACACCCCGATCCCCAGCGAGCCGAGCACCACCATCGAGGTAAGCGCCTTGATCGTCGTGCGCCGGCTGACCCCTGTGGTGCGGTGCAACGCCGAGCGGCCGACTGCAGGCGGGATGCTGCGCACCTGATCGCTGAAGCGTGCGGCCAGTTGCCAGGCGCGTTCGTGGTCGGCGTGGGCACGGCGCCATTCGGCGCAGGCCTGATGGTCCTGCTCCGTGGCGGTGGCCGCCTGCAGGCGCAGGAACCAGGTGGCCGCCGCATGGGCCACCTGCCGTTCGATCGGCGCCGGGCGTGCCTCGCTCATGGCCATTCGCTCGACGCCAGGACGATGCATTCCTCGAACGCCTGCACCAGGTAGCGCTGCACGGAACGCACGCTCACCGCCAGCACCTCGGCGATTTCCTCCTGGGTATAACCCTCGACCTGGGACATCAGGAATGCCCGGCGTGCCTTGGCCGACAGGCGTGCCAGTACCTGGTCGACTTCGTTCAGGGCTTCGAGCAGCGCCGCGCGGTATTCGGCGGACGGCGCTTCGTCCTCGGGCAGGGTGGCCAGCGCTTCGAGGTAGGCCCGCTCCAGGGAGCGGCGGCGGTAGAGGTTGACCAGCAGGCGATTGGCGACGGTCGCCAGGTAGGCGCGGGGCTCACGCAAATCGTCCGGTTTCAGCGTCGAGGTCAGCAGGCGGATGAAGGTGTCCTGGCTCAGGTCCGCGGCATCGCAGCGGTTGTTGATGCGACGGTTCAGCCAACCCAGCAGCCAGGCGTGGTGTGATCGGTAGAGCTGCTGGACAGGACCGTGGTCGGCGGGCGGGGACATGGGGCGGGCGAGTCGCGCGGATGAGAATATGTCGCATTCTAATCGTTACGCGATCCCGCCCGCAATCGACTGGCGAGTCATTCTCGCGCGCCTCAGTGCTTCGTCTGGGCCAGCTTGCGCTGCTGCTTGACCTTGTACATCTCGCGGTCGGCCAGCCTGATGGCCTCGTCCACGTCCGTGGCGTCCGGCACCACACCGATCACCCCGACGCTCGCACCCGCGTAGTGGAAGGGCTCGAGACCCTCGCCGTGATCGTACAGGCCCACCGTTGCCTCGGTCATGCGTGCCTGCAGCAGGTCGGCGGAATGTTGCATGTCGCTGGCCAGGTCCGTGTTCTCCGACGGTGTGCCCAAGGCCAGTACGATGAATTCGTCACCGCCGGTACGGCCGAGCACGTCACTTGCGCGCAGGCTGTCCTTCAGGCGCTCGGCAATCGCCTGCAGGAAGGTGTCGCCCACCTGGTGGCCATGGGTGTCGTTGATCTGCTTGAAGCCGTCCAGGTCGACCACACCCACCAGCACGAACTTGTGTTCCCGGCTGGCCAGGGCGAACAGGCGTGGCAGCTCGCTGAGAATCGCGCGCCGGTTGTACAGGCCGGTGAGGGCGTCGGTCAGGGCCAGCTTGGCCAGTTGGGTGGAGGCGTGCTGCAGACGCTCGACCAGGATTTCCCGCTCCAGCGAATAGCTCAGCAGGCCCGATAGCAGTGCCAGCAGCGGCTCCACCTCGGGTGCACGGGGCACCTGGGATGAACTGGCGGCACACACGGTGCCCAGCACCTTGCCATCCTGGGCCTTGATCGGTGCGCTCAGGTAGGTCTTGATGCCGAGGGCCTTGGCGGCCTCCGAATCGCCCCAGTGCTGGGCCACGTCATCGGAGTACAGACGGTTCTCGTCAAGGGCCCGCTTGCACAGGGTGTCTTCCCACGGCACAACCAGCCCTTCGGGGATGGTCATCTCGCCGCTGTTGCGGGCGAACTCCACACGCTGGATACCCTGCTCGGTATCGATGGTGGTCAGGTAGGTCGACTCCATGCCCGTTACCCGTCCCAGCAACGCCAGCAGCGGGCGGGTGAGCTGTTCGACGGTCTGGGCCTTGGGAACCGTTTCGGTTAGGAACGACAGTAATTGATCCATTGCGGGGTCCGATCATCTGCGGGCGGCGGTCGATTGTCATGAATTGCCGCGCGCTTGAACACCGTGAGATGTCGACAGTTAGACCTGGATCAAGCGAGGCGGCCCTTGAAGTGTCGCAGAAGATTGCGCAGGCGGGTGGCCTGCGCTGAACGATTGCCGACGGAGCAGGGTCAGCATGCTGAAACCGGGAGTGACGACGATGCCTGATACCGACCTCGCCCAGCGTTACGCTGGCTATATCGCCTGCCTGAACCGCCAGGACTGGTCGGCGCTGGGGCAATTCGTGCACGAGGATGTGCACTACAACGACCAGTTGATCGGCCTGGACGGCTACCGCCGGATGCTGGAGCAGGACTTCCAGCAGATCCCCGACCTGCGCTTTACCATCGAGTTGCTGGTCGCCGATGCGCAACGGGTCGCCAGCCGCCTCACGTTCCACTGCACGCCGGTCGGCCAGTTCATGGGCCTGGCGGTGAACGGCCGGACCGTGCACTTCACGGAAAACGTGTTCTACCAGTTTCGCGACGGCAAGATCGAGCGCGTCTGGTCAGTGATCGACAAGGCTGCCATCGAGGCGCAACTGCTGGCCGGCTCTGATCAGACCCAGGCTGCCCACCGCCCGTAGCCCCAAGGTGGTGGCTGGCTGATAGGTAAGAGAGAGCGAAGCCAGAGGCAGCGGGCGCTGGCCCCTGGGCGTATCGAGCGGCGGGTCAGTTCTTCCAGCAGCCGGCGAAGCGATCACACACCGCGTAGCGCTTGTCCAGGTCGGCCATGCGCGACAAGTGGGCGCTGAGGCTTTCGCGCAGCACGTCCTTACGCACGTTCTGGTAGTGCTGCAGCATCGCATTGTTGGTGGTCAGCGCGAGGGTCAGGTCGTTGGTGTCGCTGTCGGGTACCAGCTTCCTGAGTTCGTCGGTATCCAGGCGCTTGAGGCGCGTGCGGTACTCGTCCTTGTAGAGCTCCAGGGCGCGTGCCTTGCTGTTCACGCCGTCGCTGGCCATGGTTGCAATGTGCTGGCGGTATTCCTGCCAGTAGGCATCCGGCAGGGTGAAGCCCACGCGCTGTTTGCGCTCCTCGACGACCTTGTCGACGGTCTGCTCGATCACTGCCGGGTCCACTGCGTCGGGCTGGGGTTGCATGTCAGCGATGATGCTCACCTCGACGATCTGCTCGATCATCGCCGTGCGTTCCGGTGTGTCTGGCTGGGCTTTGACCACGGCCGGGAACATGGCATTGCTGCCGGCGCAGGCCGGCAAGCCTTTCTCGATCAGGGGGATTGGCGAGCGCACGACCTGGCCGTTGACCTGGTGAAGGCGCTTGAGCGATGTCGTGCAATAACGGCCTTTGTAGTCAAAGGTCAGCTCGTATTCCGCGCCGCTTTGCGGGGTGAAGTTGAACCGCGTGGTGCAGATCGTACTCCTGCCCTGCGTATTGGCCTGTATGAACTGCTCGGCCCCGGGCTTGAGGCGGATTTCCAGGTATGGCCCGGCATCTGCGGGCGGCGCGATGGTCATGTCCGCCCGTCGTTTGGTGTTGGCCACGAACAGGTTGTTGAGCATCCCGGTGGTTCGCCCGCCGCAGTGCTCGTTATCGAACAGGCTGAGCGTGGAACTGTCCAGGTCGCTGATGAAGCGCAGCTTCGCGGCATCGGGCTCGACGGCATCCGGGTAGTTGCCGTTGATACTGCACCCGCTGAGCAAAACAGCGACGGCAGTCATCGCGCCGAGGGCGCGCAATGGGGGAAAATCGAACATGGCGGGTATCGTCCTTGATGCAGGGGGCGGCCATGCTAGTGAACGGAGCTGCAAGCGTCCAGTGGACCGGGCGTGATGCAGGTCTTGCATTCTTGTTTGCGATGACAGAGGTCATGAATGGTGAAGTTACACGGGCTCCTGGCGATCTGCCTGGCGGGGGCATTGGCCGGCTGCGCATCGATGCCCGAGGAGATGGCGCTGGACTCGACCGTCCATTCCGAGGCGAATGCCGGTCTGGTGGTCGGCGCGCTGATCGAGGGCGGACCCTATGGCACGTGGCTCGAATTTCGCGACATCAATACCGGCAAAACCTACGGCTGGGGCGCCAAGAACTACTACTCGGCCTGGCTGCCCGCCGGTGAATACGAAGTTTCTTCACTGGGTTCGCGCCGGGGCGTCATGGGGCCGTACCTGAAGCCGCTGCGCTTCTCAGTGACCCAGGGGCAGATCAACTACCTGGGAGAACTGGTGTATGGCTGCCCGTCATCCTCCCGGCCGGATGCGGTGTATGGCGTGAAAAACTGCGGCTTCCTCGCCCTCGGTTCCTGCTCGGTGCCGTCCCCTGACGTGAGCATCTGCATCGTCAACCGGCAGGAGCAGGCTGTCAGAAGCTTCCTGCTGAAAAATCCGGACCGTGCCGACCTGCCGGTGCGTGCGTCGTTGATGGGGCGCTGAGGATCGGATTGGTCTGGCTTGGAGCGATAGGGTGCGGCTGTCGATGTCAGATTGCTCTTATGCCGTCCTGCGGGGCGTCTTTAAGGGATTCTCTGATGTGGTCGATCAGGCTGCGCGCTGTCGAGGTGATGCCCTTGTGGGGCGGCGTCACGGCGTACAGGGTGGCGGACGGCAGGTTTTCTTCCTCGCAGGTCGGTTGCAGCTCCTGGGTTGCCACGTAGTGGGAACAGGCGTAGCGCGGCAGATAGGCCAGCCCCAGGCCCGCCCGGGCGGCCTTGAGCAGCGTCTGCGTGGAATCCACGGTTAGCGCCGGCTGTACCAGTGTGCGTACCCCACCCGCCAGGACCCAGGGGGAGGGCAGTTCCGGGGTGCCGTTGGTCAACAGGGCGCCGTCGGCCACTGCGCTCAGTCGTTTCGGCCGGCCGAGGCGCTCCAGCAGCGGAGGGCTGCCGACGATCGCCATCTTCAGCGCCGCCAGCGGGCGGGCCACCACCGAGGCGCTCATGTCCGGAATGTTGTCCAGGGTCAGGGCCAGGTCCAGGCGCTGCCCGGCCATGTCGACCGGGCTGTCCTGGAGGATCAGGGCGAACTGGACTCGCGGATGGCTGCGCTGGAATTCCGCCATCGCCCCCAGCGCCCAGTCGGAGAGTGCGCTGGGCACGGCCAGGCGCAGCAGGCCCCCGGGCGCCTCGGTGGACTCCTGGGCGCTGCGCAGCGCGCCTTCCATCGCGGTGATCATGTCCAGGGCGTGGCGGTAGATCTGCTCGCCGATGGTGGTCATGGTGCACAGGCGGGCACTGCGGTTGAGCAATTGCACGTCGAGCTGGCGTTCCAGCTGTGCGATGCGCCGGCTGAGGCTGGATTTGCCCACGCCGGTCTGCTCGGCCGCCGCGGAAAACCCGCCCGCCTCGATGACCCGGACGTACCAGTAGAAGTCGCTGAGCAGGCCGGCCTGGGTAACGGCCTGAGGTTGCTGTCTCGGCAACGGATCGTTGGTCTGATAAGAACGCTCTGACATGTCTTCCCCCGGCGTTGTTGCGTTATCTTATGCACCCCGTAAAAGCGCCGCCTTTGAATGGGCGTATGACGCTTTTGCTTACGGGGACGCTGCCGAACAAAAAACAATCAGATCGACAGCGACTACAGGTGAGGGGAGCGTGGGATGAACGACCGCATGACGGCAGGTCATGTGCCGCAGATTCTGGTGATCGACGATGTGCCCGAGGACATTCGCTCGTTGCTGGCACTGCTGCGCGCCCAGCCCTGGCGCCTGTCGCTCGCCACTGATGCCCGGCAGGGCTACCAGCGGGCCCTGGCGCTGCGCCCCGACCTGATCCTGCTCGACGTGCGCATGCCGCAGATGGACGGCTTCACCCTCGGCCGCCTGCTGCGCGAGTCGCCTGCCACGGCCCGTGTGCCGATCATCTACCTGACCTCCGCCGGGACCCTGGAAGAGCGCCTTGAAGGGCTGACGCTGGGCGGCGTCGACTACGTGCTGAAATCCTGCGCGCCGGAGGAAGTGCTGGCGCGCATGCAAATTCACCTGCAGCTGTCCTGGCGCGAGCCGGCGGTCGCAAGCCCGAGCCAGGCCGAGCCGCCGTCAGACGATGAGCAGTTGATGCTACGCGCGGCCATGCGTCTGATCAGCCAGAGCCTCGACGAGCTGCCGTCATTGGCCGATATCGCGCGCAAGGTCGGCACCCATGACAAGCGTCTGTCGGCGATCTTCCGCAAACACCTGGGCACCACGGTATTCGCCTACGTGCGCGATGCACGCATCCGCCGGGCCCAGGAGCTGCTGGCCGACAGTGCCATGAGCATGCAGGACATTGCCGAACTGGTGGGTTTTCGCAGTGCCTGCAATTTCACCACGGCGTTCCGCGAACGCCAGGGAATGACGCCCAGCCAGTTTCGCCAGCAGATGCGCGATCCTTCGGCTCCGGATTCACGATGACCCGACTGTGGCTGCTGGTCTTGTGCTTGTGTTTCACGGGTGTCGTTTCGGCGGCGTCCCTCTGCGCCCCCGGCCGGACCGATCTCGCGCCCCATGTGGGCCTGCTGGAAGACCGCGGGGCTGTGCTGAATGCCGAGCAGGTCCTGGCCCTGGGCAGCGAGTCGTTCAGCGTCATGGCCGAGCAGCCGCTGGTGCGCGAATACAGCCGCAACGCTTACTGGATGCGCATCGAGTTGCGGAATGACAGCACCCATGAATGCGAGCGCTGGCTGACCGTTGGCGACCCCCGTTTGCAGGACATTCGCGTCTACGTGCAGCATCCGGAGCGCCTGGACGTCATGCGCGCCGGCAGTGACTACCCCCTCGAACAGTGGCCGGTTGCCGACCGCCAGCCGCGTTTCCCCCTGATGCTGGCCCCGGGCGAGCAGGCCACGGTGCTGATGCGGGTCGCGGGTGCTTCGCTGTTCATCCTGTCGCCCTCGCTATGGACCGACGATGCCCTGCTGGAGCAGCGCCAGTCGGTGTACATGGCCGACGGCATCACCCTGGGCATCGTGCTGCTGATCGTGCCCTTCAGCCTGATCGTGGGCTGGATTCTCGGCTCGCGGCTGCTGCAGGTGCACGCCACCTCGGTGTTCAGCTACGTCGTGCTGACCGCCGTGATCAACGGCTACCTGGTGTTCTTGCCGTCGTTGCTGCACTGGGCGCAGGAGATCACGGCCCTGGTCAGCATGGTCTCGTTCATCTGCGTGCTCGGCTACGCCCGGGTGCTGCTCGAGGTGCGCCAACTGCCCCGGGTGTGGGGCATGGCGTTCAATTTCCTGCTCGTGGCGTACCTGGGCGGCTATGCCTGGGACTGGCTGGTGGCCCGTCCGGATGGGCGCATCGTGGTCGAATGGGTGATGCGCATCGGCGTCTATGCCTTGCTGCCGGCTACGCTGCTGGCGGCGTGGTACCACGGCCTGCGCTTGCGCTGGATGGCCTGGGCCGTGCCGCTGCTGTTCCTGCTGCAGTTCGTGGTGCGCTACGTGCTGCAACTCAACGACTTGGTGCCCTGGCAGTCGCGCGAGGCCTTTCTCAGCCTGTCGTCAACCCTGCCTGGCGTGGTGCTGCTGGTCTGCACCCTGATCACCGAAGTGACCCTCAGCCGTCGCCGTGAGAAGGGCGCCCTGAGCGACCTGGAAACCCAGCGCCAGGCCGAGCACGAGCGCCTGGAAAGCACCGTCGAGCGCCGCACCCGCCAGTTGCGGGAGTCGCTGCGTGCGCGCAGTTCGCTGATGGCACGGATCAGTCACGACCTGCGTTCGCCGCTGATCGGCATCATCGACTACAGCCGCCTGTTGCAGGGCGGCGACCTGCGCGACTACCCGCGCAAGATCGAGCGCCATGCCCGCCAGCAGCTGGAAATGATCGATGAGCTGCTGGAGTTCTCCCGCAGTGAGCTGCAGCAGATGGAGTTGAGTCTGGCCCCGGGTTACCTCTATGGCTTTCTGCACGAAATCGAGGAGGAGGGCGCGTTCCTCGCGGCGCGCCAGGGCAACCGCTTCGCCTGCCACCTGGCCACCGACCTGCCGCTGCTGGTGCGCGCCGACTTCCAGCGCCTGCGGCAGATTTTGATCAACCTGCTGAGCAACGCCGCCAAGTTTACCCACGACGGCGACGTGCGCTTCGCCGTCGAGTGCCTGGACCGCGAGGCCGGCACCGCGCGCCTGCGCTTCAGCGTCACTGACACCGGCATCGGCATTCACCCCGACGAGCGCGAGCAACTGCTGCTGCCGTTCCGGCGCGGGCGCAACGCAGCGGACTTCCAGGGCACGGGTCTGGGCCTGTCGATTGTCACCCAGCTGCTGCACCCCATGGGCGGCGAGCTTCAGCTCGATGCGCCGGCGGGCACCGGCAGCCGCTTCGTGTTCGAGCTGAGCTTCGAGCTGGCCGAAGAAGACGAGCTGGAATCCAGCCTGGCGGAAAGCCACGGCGGTGACATCGACGGCGCCGGGCGCCGGGTGCTGTTCGTCGATGATGTGGCGCACAACCGCGACATGCTGTTCGACCTGCTGGCCGGCTACGGCTTTGACGTGGACGTCGTGGGCAATGCCGAAGCCGCCCTCTACCAGTTGGCCGAGGCGCCTTATGCCCTGCTGATCTGCGACCAGATGATGCCGGGCATGGACGGCTGGGCCTTATTGCGCACGGTGCGCCGGCGCAGTCCGGAATTGCCGGTGATGCTGTACTCCGCTGCACCGGCGCGGCCGCCGACGGGGGAGGTGTTGCAGTTCGACGCGGTACTGCTCAAGCCCGCCACCAGTGCCGAGCTGCTGGCCTGTATCGAGCGCCTGTGCCCGCTGGAAACGGTGGATGGGCAAACGGTTTGATGCGGATGAAACGGTTCAGATCCCTGCTGCTGGCCGCCTGGACGCCGGCCCTCGTTCCCGCTGCTGCGGCCGAGCCTGCAGCGTCAGCGCCGGTGCTGCAGCTGGAAGAGGTGCGGGTCAGTGCCCGGCACCGCAGTGAGCGCGCCGAGGACGTACCCATCGCCCTGACCGTGCTCGACGGCGAGCGCCTGGACCGTGAGTCGCTGCACCGCCTGGAAGACATGCAGCAGGCCGTGCCGTCGCTGCTGGTGTCGGTGCCCAATCAGCGTTTCGCCAGCTATGGCATTCGCGGGCTCGGCTCCAGCGCCTACAATGATGGGCTGGAGGGCAGCGTCGGGGTGTTTCTCGACGGGGTCTACCTGGGGCGCGCCGGCATGGCGGTGTCCGAGCTGACGGACATCGAGCGGGTAGAGGTGCTGCGCGGCCCCCAGGGCACTCTGTTCGGCAAGAACACCACCGCCGGGGCGGTGAACCTGTTCAGCCGCGCGCCGACCTTCGAGCCCGAGGGCAGCGCCGAGCTGACCTATGGCGAGCACGGCCAGCGCGAGTACCGCGGCACCGTTTCCGGGGCACTGGTCGACGAGGTGCTGGCCGGCCGCTTTACCGCCTACGACGTGTCGCGGGACGGCCTGATCGACAACCGCTACGACGGCCGCGACCTCGCCGACCAGCAGCGCCAGGGCTTTCGCGGGCAGTTGCTGTGGACGCCCAACGAGCGCTTCAGCGCCCGGCTGATCGGCGAGTACGGCTGGCAGGACGAGCACAGCAACGTGTTCCTGCCCAGCCACTACAGCCGGCAGACCCTGGAGCGCTCGGCCTACGTCGGCTACCGGCCGTTGCCGGTGGACCCCTACGCCCGGCAGGTGCAGCAGGACCAGCGCAACGTCACCCGCACCCGGCAGAACGGCCTGACCCTGCAGCTCGAGCGCCAGCTGGACAACGGCATGACCTTGACCAGCATCAGCGGCTACCGGGACTGGCGCTACCAGGCCGACCTGGACGGCGACGGCGGTGCGCTGGATGTCGCCCAGGTCGGCGCGGACCTCGACCAGCACCAGTTCAGCCAGGAGCTGCGCCTGAGCGATTCGGTCGGCGACACCCTGGAGTACGTGGTCGGCCTCTACTACCTGCGTCAGCATTTCAACCGGCAGATCGGCGTCGGCTTCGGTGACGATGCCGCCTCGTTCTTCCTCGGCGACCGGCCAGAACTCAAGGCGCTGGGCATTACCCCAGCGATGATCCCGGCCTCGCTGCTGTCCGGCGCCCGCCAGGCATTCGACGGCGAGCAACGGAGTGACAGCCGCGCGGTGTTCGGCCAGTTCACCTGGCAGGCCACGCCGCGCCTGGCGATCACCCCCGGCCTGCGCTACACCCAGGAACGCAAGCGCGGCTGGCTGTCGCGCGAGGTCCACGACCTGGCGCCGCTGGGCCTGGACCCGGTCTCGCAACTGGGCGGCGCGCAACTGCGGGCCACCACCCTGGGCGGCCGCTACTACCGGCAGGACAGCATCGACGAGGGCAACCTGTCCGGGCAGCTCGCGCTCAGCTACCGCTTTCGCGACGACCTGCTCGGCTATGCCAGCTGGTCGCGGGGCTACAAGGCCGGTGGCATCAACCTGGAAGTGATCCAGCCCGGCGCCCAGCCGACCTTCGATGCCGAGCGGGCGACCGCCTACGAGCTGGGTCTCAAGCACACGCTGTGGAACGATCGCGCGTCCATCGACCTGACCCTGTACCAGACCGATGTGGATGACTACCAGGCGCTGTCCAACAGCGCGCCGGTGGATGAGTTCGCGCCGCCGATCCGCAACAACCTGATCAACGTCGGCAAGGTCCGCCTGCGCGGCATCGAGCTGGAGGGGATGTTGCGTGCCAGCGAGCGCCTCGACCTGCGGCTCGGCGTGGCCTTCAGCGATGCGCGCTACCGCGAGTTTGCCAATGCGCCGTGCAGCCCGGGTGTGCAGCAGGTGTCATGTGATCGGGGCGGGGAGCGATTGTTCAACGCGCCGCGCTGGAGTGCCAGCGCCGGTCTCGACTACCGCCACCCGCTAAGCCAAGGCTGGCAGGCCTACAGCGGCTTGGACTACAGCTTCCGCAGCGGTTACCAGGGCACGCTCGAAGGTGGGCCCGGCAGCCGGCTGCCTTCCCGCTCGCTGACCAATGTGCGCCTGGGGCTGCGCCAGGGTGACGGCCGCTGGGAGGCTGAACTCTGGGTGCGCAACCTGTTCGACACGCAGTACCTCACGGCGGTCTATGCGCAGCTCGGCGCGGGTGACTACGGCGTGCTGGTGGGCGACCCGCGGAGCGTCGGCGTGACGCTGCGGACCCGCTACTAGGTAAATGGTTCCTGCCGCTGGTCGTTTATCTGCCCGGGCAGCCGCTCCCGGGCGTCCGCTCGGGCAAAGGTGAGCGTGCCCTTGCTCATCCCGGCCAGCCTCCGGCCTGACTGAGCTTATCCTCTCGCTGGCTTGAAACGTTACCCTGCCGGGCTTTGATTGCCCGGATGTTCGTTGCGCCAGGCGCGATCTTTGATTGCCCTTTCCCGCCTTGTTCCACCTCTCCCGTTCCCCGATCTTCGCCGCACTTTTTGGCACCACCGTTCAGGACCTTTTCGGGCAGCGACCTCCGTCGTTCTTGCCCATGTCGCGCATCGCGCCCCGCGAGCGCTGAAAAGGGCAACGGCAATAACGGAGTCGCGTCGTGTCGGGTTTGATTCGCAGGAAGCGCTTGCTGCAAGCGTTGTTGGGTAGTGTCTGGCTGGTTGGCGGTGCGGCGCATGCGGCCAGCGTCGACCTGAGCCTGACCCAGTGTCTGACCAGCCCCAATCCGGGCATCCGGGGCGGCGTGGTCACGGTCGATCTCAATTACGAGAACGGCTCGTCGGCCAGCGCCAGCGCAGCGTCGATCCGCATCCCGTTGCCGGCCACCACCACCTACGTCGCCGGTTCGGCATCCGCCGGCTGTGCCCATGATGGGGCGACGCCGGGGGCGGTCACCTGCAGCTTCCCGACGTTGCCGGGCGCCTCGTCCGGCACGGTCAGCCTGCAACTGCGCACCACCGCGGCGACCGGCCCGAGTATCAGCAGCACCAGCGTGTTCGCCACCGGGCCGGCCGACACCGACCCCAACGCGGCCAACAACCAGCAGAACTGCAGCGCCACCATCAACAACGGTGCCGACCTGTCGGCCGCCCTCAGCGGGCCGGCGAACGCGCCCGGCGGCAGCGACATCACCTGGACCGTGAGCGGCAACAATGCCGGCCCGGATGCGGCCAGCAACCAGATATTCACCACCACCTTGCCGGCCACCCTGAGCTACCAGTCCGCCACCGGTTCCGGCTGGAACTGTGCCACGGCCGGCCAGACGCTGACCTGTACCCGCGGCGCCAGCCTTGCCTCGGGGGCCAGCTACCCGGCGCTGTCGTTCGTCACACGCCTGTCCAACGCGGTCAGCAGCGGCAACGTGACGGTCAGCGGTTCGATCAGCTCGTCGGTCGGCGACCCGAATACCGCCAACAACAGCAGCAGCGCCACTGTCAGCGTCAGCCCCGGCGCCGATCTGCAGATCACCCAGGCAGTGCCGTTGCCATCCCCGGTCCGCCCGGGCGAGGAAGTGCGTTTCGTGCTGAGTGCGCGCAACGCCGGGCCGAGCGATGCCAGCGATGGGTTGAACGTGACCTTCCAGTTGCCCGCGGGCTTCACCCCAGGCACTGCCGTGCCGTCCGGCGCGGGCTGGGGCGCATGCAGCTGGAGCGGGCAGCTCCTGACCTGCCCCTACGCGGGCAGCTTTGCCAGTGGTCGCAGCGACACCATCACGGTCACCGCCACCGCGCCGAACGACCCCACGCCGCGCCTCTACGACGGCGCCAACGACAACCGCGCGACCATCATCGGCGGCGCAGCCGGGCCGGTCGATCCGTTGCCGGCGAACAACACCGCAGTACGCAGCCTGCTGGTCAGCCCGGACAACGCCGTTGACCTGGCCTTCAGCAAGGCCAAGAGCCCGAACCCGGTGGCTGTCGGCAGCGACATCACCAGTGTCCTGCGCGTCACCAACGAGCAAGGCCCCTACGCGGCGCAAGCCGGCAGCGTGACCCTGACCGACGTGCTCAACGACAACCAGGAAACCTTCGTCAGCGCCAGTGGCCCCTGGAGCTGCGCGGCGCAGCCGAACACGCCGAGCGCCGGCCGCACCTCGGTGGTGTGCACCAACACCTCGGCGATCCCGGTGCGCAACAACGACACCAACCCGCTGGTGATCGTCACCCGCGCCCAGCAGGCCGGCGTGCTGACCAACGCCGCCACGGTCAGCCACCCCGGCCAGTGGAACCCGATCGGGGTCATTGCCGCTTCGGTCACCGCGACCGCCGCCACCAACTCGGTGGACCTGGCGATCGAAAAATCGGTAAGCACACTGTCGAACACCCGGACGGCGCCGGGTAACCGCATCACCCTGCTCAACACCGAAAGCGGCCTGACCTACACCCTGGTGGTGCGCAACAACGGCGACACCACCGGCGCGCCGATCGACGCTGTGGACCTGCAGATCCGCGACCAGTTGCCGGCCTACCGCAGCGGCACCGTGGTGGCGTCGCCGAGCGCGGTGGTGAGCACCGTCAACGGCTCGACCGCCGCCTTCGGTTGCTCGGTCAGCGGCACCGGGCTGGTGAGTTGCGACCAGACCGGCGGTGTCCTGAAGACCGGCGACACCGTGACCGTGAATATCCCGGTCAGCCGTGCCCTGGATGCCGGTGACTTCACCAACCAGGCCTCGGTGTACTCCACCAGCCAGGGCGACCCGCGCCGTGGCGACAACGTGGCTTCGGCGGATCTGCGTATCCAGCCGATCGCCGACCTCCACATGGTCTCCAAGGTGGTCACCCCGACCAGCCTCCAGGCCGGCACCAATGCCACCTACACCCTGACGTTCCGCAATGCCGGGCCGAACACGGCCAGCAGCGTGGTGGTCAAGGATGACTTCATCCTCGATCCGAGTGCCCCCGGTTTCACCTTCCTCTCGGCCAGCGCCACGGGCGGCGGCACCTGCAGCGGCCTGACCGCCGGCACCTCCTACACCAGCACCGGGCGCCACACCCTGACCTGTACCGGCTTCAACCTGCCGGCGGGCGAGCAGCGCACCGTCACCGTGGTGGTGCGGCCGAACTGGCAGGCCGGCACCCAGGGCACCGCGACCCTGGTCAACCAGGCGCGGGTCTACAGCACAACCACCGCCGAGGACCTGACCGGCGTGGTCGGCGATATCGGCACCGACGCCTCGGTCACCCGTGGCACCCAGGGCAACTTCGCCAGCGCCAGCGTGACGGTGGTCAACGCCGCGCTCAACGCCCTGATCGTGACCAACGACAACACCCCGGCCGGCCCGGACCCGCTGGGTTTCGACCCGGACAACGGCGGCGACAACGCCAACAACGACATTGACTACCTGGTGCGCATCACCAACCAGGGGCCGTCCCTGGCCACCGGGGTGCGTTTCACCTACGACATGACCCCACCGGCGGGCAAGACCCTGCGCTTCACCGGCGCGGCCCTGGCGCCCGGCGGCGCCAATATCGGCCTGTGCGACCAGGTGGGCAGCAGCGTCACCGGCCCCGCGACCCTGACCGTCAACTGCCAGTTCACTGGCAGCGAAAGCCAGCTCGCGGTCGACGCCAGCATCTCCCGCTACCTGACCTACCGCGTGCTGAGCATGCCGGACACCAGCGGCTACACCGTCAGCACCCGCGCCCAGGTGAGCACCAACGAGAACGACACCAACTCGGCCGACGACATCGACACCGAGACCACCACCATCCGCGTGCGTTCGGACATCGACATCGCGGTACCCAACCAGGGCCCGGTGGAAGTGCGTGAGCCGTTCGACTGGCAGTTCAACGTGTCCAACAACGGCCCCGGCACCTCCGGCCAGACCGACCTGACCAGTACCCTGCCGGCGGACATGGAGTACATCAGCGGCACGCCCATCACCTGGGTCAATGCCACCGACAACACCAGCGGCACCTGCAGCGCGGTGGGGCAGGCCCTGTCCTGCGACTTCGGCACCGTGACCGCCGGCGCGATCGCCGTGGTCACCGCGCCGGTGCGCTTCATCCGTTACCCCACCGGCGGCACCGCGCAGAACTGCGCCAGCGCCACCACCGACCAGATCGACCCGATCTCGGGCAACAACGTCAGCGCCTGCGGTACGGTGCAGGTGATCAAGTCGAGCATCGCCGGAGCGGTGTTCGTCGATGCCAGCAACGACGGGATTTTCGACAGCGGCGAAAGCGGCATCGGCAACACCCCGGTGCGCCTGACCGGCAACGATGCCTACGGCAACGCCGTGGACGTCACCGTGCAGACCCGTGCTGACGGCACCTTCCTGTTCGACGACCTGAATTCGGCCGATGCCACCGGCTACACCCTGATCCAGGTCCTGCCCACCGGCTACTTCGATGGCCGCGACAGCATCGGCGATGCCGGCGGTAGCCACACCCAGAACGGCACCACCGACGAAGTCAGCGCCATCGCACTGGGGCGCGATACGGCGGCAACCGGCTACCTGTTCGGCGAGCTGGTCAGCGCCAGCCTGGCGGGCCGGGTGTGTGTGGACAGCAACGACAACGGCATCTGCGAAGCCGGCGAAACCGGCATCCAGGGCGTGTCCATCACCCTGTCCGGCACCACCGTCAATGGCGTCGACGTGTGCGACGTGCTGGTCAGCTGCACGGTGCAGACCGATGCCAGCGGCGCCTACCAGTTCACCGTGCCGGCCAGCGACGCCAGCGGCTACACCCTGACCCAGCAGCCCAACGGCAGCGCGCCGCTGAACGCCTTCGCCGACGGCCGCGAGCACGCCGGCAACCTGGGTGGTACGGCCAACGACAACCCCACCGGCAGCGACAGCATCAGCGCCATCGTGGTCGCCCCGGATGACCGTGGCACCCAGTACGACTTCGGCGAGACCGGCTACAGCCTGTCCGGTCTGGTCTATCTGGACGGTAACGACGATGGCCAGCGCACCGCAGACGAGCAGGGCATCGCCGGGGTAACCATCACCCTCAGCGGCACCACGCCTGATGGCACGGCGATCTGCGGCACGCTGCTGCCGGCGAGCGCCTGCACCACCGTTACCGAGGCCGACGGCACCTACCGCTTCGACGGCCTGCCCAACGGCACCTACCGCGTCACCGAAGCGCAGCCGGCCGGTTACCAGGACGGGCGCGACACCGCCGGTACCGGTGGCGGCGTGCCGGGCGGCCCGGGCACCGACGTGATCGACAACGTGCAGATCAACGGCAGCGACGTCAGCGGCTACCTGTTCGGCGAGCGCGACGGCACCGCCACCAGCGCCAGCGTGTCGGGCAAGGTCTGGTTCGAGTCGTCCAGCCGTGACCAGCAGCAGAACACCAACGAGCGCGGCCTCGAAGGCTGGACCGTGGAGGCGCGCGACAGCGCCGGGCGACTGCAGGCCAGCACCATCACCGGTGCGGACGGCAGCTACCGCCTGACCCTGCTGCCGGGTACTTACCGCCTGGCCTTCTACCACCCCGTCAGCCGCGCGGTGTACGGCACGCCGGTGCCCCAGGACCCGAACGGCGCGGTCAACGGCACCGTCGACACCGCCACCCGCACCCTGACCATCAACGTCACCGGTGGTGGCGACATCATCGAGCAGAACCTGCCGGTCGACCCGTCGGGCGTGGTCTATGACGCCGTTACCCGTGAACCGGTGGCGGGCGCCGTGGTGCGCATCGTCGGCCCAGGCGGTTTCGACCCGGCGGCCCACCTGGTCGGCGGCGTGGCCGGCGCCAGCCAGACCACCGGTCCGGACGGTTTCTACCAGTTCTTCCTGACCCCGGCGGCGCCGAGCGGCACCTACCTGCTGGACGTCACGGCGCCGGCCGGCTACCTGCCGGAACCGTCGACGCTGATCCCGGCGTGCCAGGCGACCCTGTCGGTGGGCAACGCCGGTGCTCCGGTGTACGTGCAGAACAGCGCGCTGGCCCCTGGCGCCGGTGTGCCGGCCCATGACCCTGCAACGTGCCCGGCTGCTTCCGGCGCCTTGCCGGTGGGCAGCGGCACCACCCAGTACTACCTGCGCTTCATTCTCGGCGGGGTGGTGGACGATGTGCTGAACAACCACATCCCGCTGGACCCGGTCCTCGGTGGCGCGGTGGTGATGACCAAGACCACGCCGAAGGTGAACGTCACCCGTGGTGAGCTGGTGCCTTACACCCTGACCGCCCGCAACACCCTGAGCAGCACCCTGGCCAACGTCGCCATCGACGACCAGATCCCGCCGGGCTTCAAGTACATCGCCGGGTCGGCGCAGATCGAAGGCGTGCCGACCGAGCCGGAAGTGGTGGGGCGTCGTCTGCGCTGGCCGAACCAGACCCTGGCCGCCGGCCAGAGCCTGACCGTCAAGCTGTTGCTGGTGGTCGGTTCGGGCGTCGGTTTCAACGAGTACGTCAACCAGGCCTGGGCCCTCAACATGCTGGCCGATGCGCGGGTCTCCAACGTCGCCAGCGCCACCGTGCGCGTGGTGGCCGACCCGACCTTCGACTGCTCGGACCTGATCGGCAAGGTCTTCGACGACCAGAACCGCAACGGTTACCAGGACGAAGGCGAGCCCGGCATTGCCGGTGTGCGCGTCGCCACGCCAAAAGGCTGGCTGGTGACCACCGACCAGTACGGCCGCTACCACATCGCCTGTGCCGACGTGCCCAGCGAAATGCGCGGCAGCAACTTCATCGTCAAGGTCGACGAGCGCAGCCTGCCGAGCGGCTACCGGATCATCACCGAAAACCCGCGTGTGGTGCGCATGACCCAGGGTCGTCTGGTCAAGGCCAACTTCGGCGCGAGCATTCACCGCGTGATTCGTCTGGACCTGTCGGACGCGGCCTTCAGCGCGGACAACCGCCTGACCGAGCAGTACCAGGCGCAGCTGGATGACGTGCTGAACCTGCTGCACGCCGAGCCGTCGGTGCTGCGTATCGCCTACCGCCTGCCGTTGGACGGCGAGGTGGCCGATGCCCGGGCGCGTATCGCCTATGTCCGCGACTGGCTGAAGGCCCATTGGGAGCCCCACGACTGCTGTTACGACCTGCAAGTGGAGGAAGAAATCGTACCGGTCGGTGACAGTGTGGAGGTAGTTCGATGAGCATGCGCAAATGGTTGGCGTGCGGTGTGGCCGCATTGTCCCTGAACCCCCTGGCGGCTGCCGTTTCGGCCGCCACCGAACAGTGTGGCGTGAACCAGGGCTGCGGCCTGCAAGGCCCGCGCGGCGCGATGGAAGACGAGTCGCTGTGGCAGCGTCGTCCGGTCACGCCGGGCGGTCTGCCAGCGCTGCCGCACAACGCCGAGCGCGAATTGCCGCGCGAGAAACTGATTCTCTGGCAGCGCGAGGACGCCCTTGGCCATCGTGAGCAACTGCTCAGCGTGGATGACGAGCGCATCGACAGCGTGGTGCTGCGCGACGGCCTGCCGCTGGTGCGCTTCGCCTCCGGCCGTTCGGTGGTGCCGGCGCGCGACAGCGACGCGCTGGGCGAGCTGATGCAGCGCCTGGTGGGCAAGCGCAACCTGCGCCTGCACCTGGTCGGTCATACCGACCCGCAGCGCCTGTCGCCGCGCAGCCAGGCGATCTACCAGGACAACCTGGGCCTGGGCCTGCAGCGCGCCAAGGAGGTCGCGGCGATCTTCATCGAGCGCCTGAAGCTCGATCCCCAGCAGGTCAGCGTCGATACCCGCGGCCCCAGCGCGCCGCTGGTGGCCGGCGACAGCCCGGAAGCCTGGGCGGTCAACCGCCGGGTCGAAGTGGAAATCTGGTACGACGAGGCGGTGGTTACCCGCACTGAAGAAGCACCGGCCTGCGAGGCCGGCAGCGTGCCGGAGCAGGACACCGCGCCGTTCCGCATCAGCGTCGACGGCAAGCCTCAGGGCGAAGGCGTGCGCGGCAGCGCGGATGCCCAGCGCTGCGTGGACGTCAGCCTGGCCCGAGATCTGCTGCAGGTGCGCTTCGACAACCTGTCGGCCCAGCCGCGCCTGAACCTGGTCAGCGGTGCCCGCACCGCCACGGTCGGCGAGCCGCTGCAGTTCAACGGCTACAGCAACTACCTGCACTGGATCGACCGGGCCGAGGTGCGCATCCTCGGCCGCAAGCGCCTGTTCGGTGAACCCGAGTTGCTCGGCGTGGTGCCGCTCGACCCGATGCTCGTCGGCAGCTGGACGCCGCCGGATGATCTGCCGGAGCGGGTTTACTACCAACTGCGGGTTTATGACGAGCAGGAGCGTTTCGACGAAACCTCGCCCCAGACCCTGGAAGTCACCCGCGGCACGGCAGCGCCGAGCGAGGAGGACGAGGCCGCCGACCTGTTGGCCGGCTACGGCGGCAACCGCCTGCAGCGCCACAACATTCCTGTGGCCGGCGGTACCGTCACGGTCAACGGCAAGCAGATCAAGGACGGCCAGCACGTGTTCGTCATGGGCCGGCCAGTGCCGGTCGACCGCAACGGTGTGTTCGCCAGTGCCCAGATCATCCCGCGCGGCCTGCACACCGTGGAAGTCGCAGTGCTCGATGATGCCGGCAAGGGCCGGATCTACCGCCGCGACCTGCGCCTGCTACAACAGGACTGGTTCACCGTGGCCATCGCGGACTTCACCGTGGGCCAGCAGAACACCAGTGGCCCGGCGCGGCTGGTGACCCAGGAAGACCGCTATTACGACGACAAGCTGTACGCCGATGGGCGCCTGGCGTTCTACAGCAAGGGCAAGGTGGACGGTAAGTACACTGTCACCGCCAGCGTCGACACCGGCGAAGAGCCGGCCGACAGCCTGTTCAGCAACTTCAACGAGAAGGACCCGCGCGAGTTCCTGCGCCGCCTCGACTCCGATTCGGACAAGGGCTGGGCGACCTTCGGCGACGACTCGACCCTGGTCGAAGACGCGCCGACCCGGGGCAAGTTCTACGTCAAGGTCGAAGACGAGAAGTCCCATGCCATGTGGGGTAACTTCCGCGCGCAGATCCGCGACACCGAGCTGACCCAGATCGACCGCAGCCTCTATGGCGCCCAGGCACGCTACCGCAGCGACGGCTTCACCAGCTTCGGCGAGCGCCGCTTGCAGGTCGAAGGCTTCGCCGCCGAGCCGGGCACGGCCTCGGCGCGGGAAGATTTCCGCGGCACCGGTGGTTCGCTCTATTACCTCCGCCACCAGGACATCACCGAGGGCAGCGAGCGGGTGCGCATCGAGGTGCGCGACCAGGACTCCGGGCTGGTGCTCTACAGCCAGGACCTTATGGCCGGCATCGACTACGAGATCAGCTCGCTGCAGGGCCGGGTGATGCTCAGCCGCCCACTGTCGGCCAATGCCGACGCCAACACCCTGATCCGCTCCGGCGGCAGCCTGTCGGGCAACCCCGCGTACCTGGTGATCGGCTATGAATACTCGCCTGGCCTGGACAAGCTCGACGACCTGGCTTATGGCGGGCGCACGGCTTATTGGGTCAACGACAACGTGCGGGTCGGCCTGACCGGCAGCATGCAGGAACAGACCGGTCGTGCCGACCAGACCCTGGCCGGCGGCGACCTGCTGCTGCGCCACAGCGAAGGCACCTGGCTGAAACTGGAGTCCGCGCAGAGCGAGGGCGACAGCTTCGATCAGCGCTTCTCTTATGACGGCGGCTTCGGTTTCGGCCTGCAGAGCACCGGCAGCGACTCGGCGGCCTACGCCAATCGCCTGGAAACGGCGTTCGACCTCAAGGATGTGATCGAAGATTCCGAGGGGCGCGGCACCTTCTACTACGAGAGCCGCGACGCCGGCTTCTCCTCGCCGGGTCGCCTGTCGGCCCTGGCGGCGGACCAGGTGGGCGGCAGCTTCACCACGCCGCTGAACGAACGCACCGAGATGAAGATCAAGGCCGACCAGACCGAGGAAGACGGCGGCCGTTCGCGCCGCGCCGCCGAAGGCAGCGTCGCCTATGACCTGAGCGACGCCTGGCGCCTGTCGGCCGGCCTGCGCAATGACCAGCAGCGTTATGGCAGCGCCTACCGCAATCTCTATACCGGCACCTACGCCGGCTACGACACGGGCAACTACGACGAAGGCACGCGCAACGACGCCATCTTCCAGGCGCTGTACCACGCCGAGGACGACTGGTCGGTGTACGGCCTGACCCAGGGCACGCTGAGCCGCACTGGCGGTCGTGAGGCCAACAACCGCATCGGCGTCGGTGGCGATTACCGCCTGAACGAGCGCACCTCGCTCAATGGCGAACTGTCCGGCGGCAACCTGGGCCTGGGCATGAAGGGCGGCGTCAATTACGACGCCTCCGACCGCACCAACCTGTACCTCAATTACGAGCTGGACAACGACCGCACCGACAACGGCTTTGCCGACCGCAGCGGCCTGTACGGCAACGGGCGCAACGGCCAGTTCGTCACTGGCGCCCGCTCGCGCTGGACGGACAGCACCAGTGTCTACGCCGAGCAGCGCATGCAGCACGGCGACCAGGCCGGTGTGATCCAGGGCTACGGCCTGGACTTCGCGCCCAACGACCGCTGGAGCTACGGGCTGACCACCGAGTTCGGCACCTTCAACAGCGGTAGCGACTACGAGCTCAAGCGCCGCGCCGCCGGGGTCAAGGTCGGCTACAGCGGGGGTGACGTGCGCTACGCCAGCCGCCTGGAACTGCGCAAGGACCAGAGCGACGTGCAGGACCTGTCGGTCTGGCTGATGCGCAACAACCTGAGCTACCAGGTCAACCCGGACTGGCGCTTCATCAGCAAGCTGGACTTCTCGGTGGGTGACTCCGACCGCGGCGATTACTTCGACGGCGACTTCGTCGAGGCCTCGCTGGGCTATGCCTATCGCCCGGTGTTCAACGACCGCCTGAATCTGCTCGCCAAGTACACCTACCTGGCGGACATGCCGCCGCCGGACCAGGTCTCGACCGCCACCGGCAGCACCGTGGACTACGCCCAGCGCAGCCACGTGTTCGCCATCGACGGCATCTACGACCTCAACGAGCGCTGGAGCGTGGGCGGCAAGTACGCCTACCGCCTGAGCGAGTTGCGCATGAGCCGCGACACCTCGGCCGACTGGTTCGACAGCCGCGGCCAACTGATCGCCGCCCGGGTGGACTGGCACGTGACCAAGAAGTGGGACCTGATGACCGAGATCCGCCGCCGCGACGAATTCGCCGCCAAGGACAGCCGCGTGGGCGCGCTGTTCGGCGTGTACCGGCACTTCGGCAACCACTTCAAGGCGGGTGTGGGCTACAACTTCAGCGACTTCAGCGACGACCTGACCGACCTGTCGTACCGCAGCCAGGGCTGGTTCTTCAACGCGATCGGCAAGTACTGATCGGCGAGGCCCGCCCGCTCGGCGGGCCGCTTGACGCTCTCCATGAACGACGGTCACCCGGAACGATCACAGCTCTTACGGGAGGCTGGCAGGGCGCGACAGCCCGGCCACTTTCCCAGGCGCGGGTTGAGCGCTATAGCAAGGGGTGAGGTTCGATTTCATAGGAGGTGCAAGATGGAGACGTTCACTGGCGGTTGCCTGTGCGGCAACGTGCGGCTCGTGGCCTCGGGCCAACCCTACCGGGTCGGGTTGTGCCACTGCATGGACTGCCGCAAGCACCATGGCGCGTTGTTTTATGCGGCCGCGGTGTTCCCGCAGGAGGCGGTGACGGTCGAAGGGGAGACGCAGGACTACGAGGGACGGTTTTTCTGCCCCCGCTGTGGCTCTTCGGTGTTCGCCCGCAGCGGTGATGAAGTCGAAGTGAACCTGGGTACCCTGGATGTACCGGACCAGTTCAAGCCGACCTACGAAAGCTGGATCGTGCGCCGCGAACCCTGGCTGCCGCCGTTCCCGCTCAGCCGCCGCTACGCCCACGACCGTGATGCCACGGGGCGTTCCGAAGGTTAACGGGCGAGCGGGTCGATCCCGCACGGGGCGCTTGAACGCCCCGGGCGGTACGGCTTACTGGGTGCGGGTTACGCGCCACAGGGTATTGGCCAGGTCGTCGGCAATGATCAGTGCACCTTTCGGGTCGACCGTCACGCCCACCGGGCGACCACGGGTCTTGCCGTCGTCGTCACGAAAGCCGGTGGCGAAGTCGATGGGATCGCCTGCCGGGCGACCGTTGCTGAACGGCACGAAGATCACCTTGTAGCCCACCGGGTTGTCGCGGTTCCAGCTGCCGTGCTCACCGACGAATACGCCATCGGCAAACTCTTCGCCCATTTCCGGAATGGAGAAGTCCACGCCCAGCGCCGCCACGTGCGAACCCAAGGCGTAGTCCGGGGTGATGGAGGCGGCCACCTTGTCCGGGTTCTCCGGCTTCACCCGCGGGTCGACGTTCTTGCCCCAGTAGGCATAGGGCCAGCCGTAGAAGCCGCCTTCGCGCACCGAGGTCAGGTAATCCGGCACCAGGTCGGGGCCGAGTTCGTCCCGTTCGTTGACCACGGCCCACAGCACGCCGGTGTCCGGCTGGATGGTCAGCGCGGTCGGGTTGCGCAGCCCGGTGGCGTAGGGTTTGTAGGCACCGGTTTCGGCGTTGACCTGCCACACCAGTGCACGGTCGACCTCGGCCTCCATGCCGCGCTCGGTGATGTTGCTGTTGGAGCCGATGCCCACGTACAGGTACTGCCCGTCGGGGCTGATGGTCAGCGCCTTGGTCCAGTGGTGGTTGATCTCGGAGGGCAGGTCGGTGACTTTCGTCGGCGGGCCGCTGGCTTGGGTCTGGCCGTCCTGGTAGTCGAAGCGCACCAGTGCATCCTGGTTGGCCACGTACAGGTTGCCTTCGAAGAACGCCAGGCCGTACGGCGCGTTGAGGTCTTCGGCGAACACCGTCTGCACCTCGTAGGTGCCATCGCCGTCGGCGTCGCGCAGCAGCGTCAGGCGGTTGCCGCCCTTGACCTTGGTATTGCCCTGGGCCTTGATGACGCCGGCGATCACGTCCTTGGGTTTGAGCTTGGCCGCGTTGCCGCCGCGGCCTTCGGCGACGAGGATGTCGCCGTTGGGCAGGACCAGGGTCTGACGCGGAATCTTCAGGTCGGTGGCGATCGCCGTGACCTCGAACCCGTCGGGCACCGTGGGGGTGCGGTCGCCCCATTCGGCCGGCTCGGCGATCTTCATGCTCGGCAGCAGCCCGCGCTGCGGATCGGGCAGTGTCGGGTTGGCGCCGTATTCCATTTCGGTGTCCTGCTCGCCGCCACAGGCCGCCAGCAGCACGGCCAGGCTGAGCAGGGTCAGGGTATTTGCCGCTTTCATTGGTCACCTCCCGCACGCAGGCTGGTAAGGCCAATGAAGGACGCGACCAGCGCCGTCAGCGTGACGATGACCGACAGCACCAGGCCCTGGGGCATGATCGCCCAGGCGTCCTTGGCGTGTTCGAAGGCATTGAGCAGACCCAGCACCCAGGTCGTCAGCAACAACAGAAAGTAGACCAGCGGCCGCCCCGTCTTCGGCTGCGCGCGCAGCAGGTTGACCAGCGCGAACAGCACCGCCAATCCGCAGAACACCAGGCCGCCGGCAATCAGCCAGGAGGCGAAGTTGCTCCACTGGATCTGGTAGGTCTGGTAGTAGGCAATGTCACTCAGCAGGGCGCCGAGAAAGAGGGGGACGGTGCCGGCCAGCAGGATCGCGTGCAGCGGGCCCGGCGTGCTTCGGTAGGCGGGGTGGGTGGTAACGGTCACGGTAGCTCCTTAACGTTCAGAGGTCCTGGACTGAGGCCCGCTGCAGGTGCACGGACCATCAGGCTCACGCTGACTGCGTCTAAGAAGGGATCGCTGCGTTGTCGCGTTAGTTCACCCTCATTTCGTTCCGCGGCCCGTTACCGCGCGCGGGGCGCACCCGTTGATGTGCCCCGTGCAGTGATGGGGTGGATGGCTTGCGGTCGACCCTGTACTAGTCGCGGTCCCGGCAATCGATCACGCTGGCTTCGGTGATGACGTCTTCCTGGTCGATATCTACGGCATCGCGCCGGAGTTTCTTTCGGGCTCGGTGGACAACGTGAAGCAGGGCGGAACCTGCCTGCTCAATGGCGCGCCCGGGTCATCCATCGGCACCTTGTACTTCACCGACGGAACGGTCTGCCCGTAGTCGATGAACCTGCCGCCAACCAAGCCCGCCCTGTGCGGGCTTGGTTGTTTACGGCCCTGGCCGGCTACAGCCTCAGCGCGGTTTGCCGGGCCTGGTGGTTGCCGCCCAGGGGTGAGCACAGGCGCTGGTGCACCCGGCTCAAAAAGCCCACCTCGAACGCGCGCCGCTCCACGCCCGTGGGCAACGCGTCACGCTCGACGATCAGGTTGGCCCACAGCCAGCCGGAACCGTCGCTGTCCAGCCAGGCATTGGCACAGGCCACGCCCTCGCTGAACGCCTGCTGGCAATCCTGCGGCCAACCGATGGATGCCCCCGCGTGGCCGTCGTGGCTGAGCAGGTGGCTATTGAAATGCTTTTGCATGGCGCACCCTCCAGCCTGCTGCTGCCAGCGGTGCGTGATACCGCGCCGCGACTTCGCGCAGCTGTTCACGGGCATGGTGACGCTGCTCGTCACGGTTGCCGGTCGGCTGCAACCGAGCCAGCTCCCTGACCAGCGTGCGCAGCATTGCCCAGCGCAACTCGGCCTGGGCCTGAAACGGGCAGTCTTGTGGCGGTTTATCGTTTGACGGTTTGGGGGTGAGAGGGAAGGGGATGACGGTGTGATCAGACATGGCGCACCTCCTGGCGGGAGGTGGATAACGCACTGGCAAGCCCAAGGTGGAGCCCTTGGGTAAAAGGGGGGAAATGCATAATCCCTATGCTCCTTCGTGAGATTAAGGAGCCGCCAACTAACCTTCCTACGGGTTTGGGTGGCGGACCGTACGAGGGTAGGAATACCGGCCACGAAGGACGCCGGCCAGGCCGAAGCCTGCCTCGCACGGCCCGCCATAGATGCACGAGAAAGCAACAGGCACAAAAAAAGCGCCTGCTCTCGGCTATGGCGCTACCGCGCCTTCGTGAAAATCCAGGTTCCTACACCCGGTCGCAGGATTGACCGCGACTGGCGGACTGTAGCCCGAGGTGGCTTAAGAGGGCAAGGCTGGGGTCTGGGTTTTTGGGGGATTGGGGTTGGCTGGGGGCTCAAGATACTCTTGCCCTTCAAATGGCGAGTCTGATTTATCCAACACCGGCAGAATCGCTACACCTCCGTTCTTGAATCCATCAAAGTAGCCCAGCTCCCAGGGCATCCATTTAGACTTCGGTGCGTTCTCTGTGGCGACATAAAGAAGAGATTCGGATTGACGCATGCGTTTGCGCAACACGTCGGCGGTCTTAGCGGTAACGCGATCACGCTCAAGAGCCTGGTCGTTGATCCAGTCCACGTAGACCTTTTGACCTTCCGTCTCAAGAAGGACTTTGATCCCGAGCACGAGCTCCGCATCCACCATGGAGTGAGAAAGAAAGATGTCAAATCGATCCGTTTCTTTGTAGTTCTTCTGTGCATCGTTAAGGAAATCACGAGCACTGCGGCTACCCCGTATGGCCTGCTGCGCTGCCTTGCGTGCTTCTGCTTGGGTGAAAAACGCCATTCAGTCCTCCTTCCTAGGCCACGAGAGTTAATTCATGAAGCGCATCTATAGTAGGTTTTCGCTCATGGCTGGCAATTGTGCTCCTCAACGCGCTGAATGCTTGATCCCCCAAAGATGCTTTCGCACGTCAAGGAGTTTCTACTTCCCAGTGCCTACCTCTTAGCTTCCTTAATAAGGTCGTTAGGGCTGCTACAACTGCCCTAGCGAACGGATTATTAGCTTATTTAGATTTATTTGCCCTGTGCTTTAGATCGCCAAATCGCTCCACAATCACAAGAGTGTCATAAAGCGCATCCAGCGCAACCTCGCCTCGTGTCAGTTCTTCGCTAGCTCGATGACTCATGCTGTACCAGTCTTGCATTTGTGTACCTGTGACCTTGGGTAGATGTCGGTTGAATGCTTTAAATGCAAGTAGAGCGTCCGATCGCACAGATGCCTTTGACTTTATCAGGCCTCTAGCATCGTCGTAGGATTCAGTTGCTACTCGAAGATGCCGTTTAGGGGTGGCGTTCTCAACATGAAAACTGAATTGCAGCTCTGAATAGATCCATGGAGAGAATGTCCGATCAAAGCTTTGGTAAGCTTCTAGCGGAACTGATTTGTCTGTATTCAGAAAGATAAAAATCTCAGATCGCTTGATCATCGTGTGAAGGGCGCCGGTCAACATCATATGTACGCCAGCGGTCAGGTCTGTGGCCTTGCGATAATTGTAAGTGGTTTTATAATCAGTCCGCACCGGTTGTGCATAAATATTATTGAGATCATCAAGGAGGTCGTGAAAATAACCCCATACGCATGAATCTACAAAAACCTTGAGTCCTTTAGCCTGTAAGGAAACTGCCAACTCAATCGCCTTATCTTTATCTGCGTGCGAATGAGAGAGAAAAACATCAGTTTCATGGGTTGGAAAGATATGGTCAGCAATTTTTTGGGCGTCGATTACTTCTTTATTCTCAATGACGCCAATTAGATAGCTCGACAAGTCATTATAACGGCCCTTTGCTTGACTCTGAAACTCATCAAGTTCGTGTTGGGGTGGGTCTGTCAAATAATCATAATTATTGAGTTCAAATCCTACGTACATCGAATCATCCTTTCTCGAATTTCAAAGCATTGAGTGCGCTGCATCACATAGCAGTCACCCTACAGACAGACAGCTCTTAACTGGCATGAACACCTAGCGGACTCGCTAGATATCATGTGCCTGCCAAAAATTTTAGCTTGGTAGATGCTATATACGGTTAATGGGCGGGTAAATAACGATTAAATAGGGTAGCGAAATCTATGTCTTCGAGTTCCTGCCCAATGAAATAGCCTTTATCCCGAGCGAGATTGAGCGCTGCTCCCCCTGGGGCGGCAACTGGCAGAATGAAAGCCTTAGGATTGAGACGCCTGAAGATATCGTATTCGATCTCAACACCGTCCATTCCGCCAATGAAAACTGCACCGACTAGATCTTCCCTAGAGAGCATCTGTTCACGCATCAGTTGCAAGCTACCTTGGATATCTTCGGGAACGGGATCGGTATAAATTACGTTGTCAAAACGTTGGTTCTCTTCCGGATAACGACCTTCGAAAAAGCGGCTTTGATACAGGATCACAGAGCTTGCGTAATCAACCCCGAGATCTTCGCAGATGCTCCAAATCATTGGGGTAATTGCAGGATGGCCGCCCCATACAATCTTATGTCGGCGAACGGTAGCGATAGCTAGTTCACGAACGGCACACTGGATTAGAAACGGGTCAGAGGTCTCGTAGTACGTCCCTCGCCCGATCACAGGGATGCTTGCCGAGAGGAAAATCGCCCCCATTTCTATGCCCTCCAGTCTGCAAATTGCCAGCCCGCCTCGCAAGCCTTAACCCAACGCGTCGCTTGGATGTATTGGCCCAGCCAATCCAAGTGGCTCAGCCATTGGGGATGTAGACCTACATGGTCATAGAGTATGGCCACAGATTCGTCAGGGGAGTTCATTGAAGCTTCGTGCATTGTTGTCGAGGTCGGCACACCCACCGTTGGGTAGACCACAATCATCTGGTCATCGGGAAGACGCACTCGAATCCCGCGCCCGGCGCCCATGCCAATCACCTCGCCACCTATGGCCTCAATGCCTATTCGCAGATTGCTCACTAGGTTAACAGTTCTCACCGCATGACTTTTGCTACGGACTTCCTCAAGCTGAAGACAGATACGATCAATCGCGTGATCACTAATCCGTCCAGATGTGACATCTAGCTCGCTCGCATCAAGCTCAGCGAGGCTTGCAGTTGCCAAGCGCGCGGAGCGCTGGGCTTCAGGCCACCCTACTCGAAGAACGCTGATGCCCTTGGCAAGCGCCCTTCCGAACTCGGCGGCGGTCCATCGACTGTTGAAATAGTCAGGCGTGTCGAGCATCAACAACACGTCAGAGTCGCAAAGCCGATGCCACAGCATGGTCTGAAAATCTTCTGCCGGCGCGATGCTATGGGTATCTAGGAAAACGTCGAAATGTCTAGCAGAGAGCGCGTCGAACATCTGCAGCGCCGCCTGCCGGGCCTCGTCTCGCCGATAACTGACAAAGACTCGACGTTGCTTTGGAAGCAGACCAGCACATTCCAAAAGCGCAGTGGCGACACGTTTTGCCCCGCCATTCGCGTAAGACAAGCAATTCAATGGACGCAGTATCTCTGGGACTTCAGTCGAGACTCGGCCCAAGTCAGACACGACAGGTACAACAGGAACACCACCTCGCAGCAAGCTCGGTAAACTGGGGTGATCCGCGCCTACTCCGCCGAAAAATACGACGGCAGCCGATCGTTGCTGATGAGGAGTGAAGGCAGCAGGAACTACCTCCCAACCGATCTCCTGGCTCAACCTCAAGCCAAACATGGAAACCGCATCTGCTAAGGCGCTTTCAAGCTCAGAAATTTGCGCGGCCGTGGGTGCCCCCAAGACAGCAAGCTGATAGATGAATGACATGACAGCCTCGCTATCGGAGTTGATTAAGTGCCAATAATCAAACGGACGCCAAGAGGACTAACCTCCCAGTGCCCGTGCCTACTCAGAACCGCTCCCACACATCAACATGTTGGCCATCAAAGAATCTGGAGCGCACCTCCGCAAAGTGCTCTTTACCAGCCTCATTGCCTCGTTGCGCCATCTCCTGGATAGCCTCGGCGTCATCCATTTTAATTTCGACAGGGGTCTGCTGGTTGACGCGCACATGACGCGTTGGGCCCAGGAAGCTCTCAGCTAATGCCAGAGCGCCATGTTCTTGGGCGGCGAAAAAGAGATCAACGCTGTGAGGTGCCCAGCCAGCCTTGCCCTTTCCGAGTTGATCGGTGAAGTCGCTTTCGCTACTGAGTGTGCCGATGCTCAGTACATCAATCCTATCTAGAGGGATTTTCAGGTATCGAACCGCTTCCGCCAGAGCTGGGAGGATGGGGTTATTGGCCCAGACGCCTCCATCCAGGAACGTCTCCAGTGCGATAGGCCCTTTGAAGGCGACTTCATCAAAATAGGTAGGTGCAGCGGATGAAGCCAATGCGGCGTCGACGGCTGAAATATCTCGATAAGCGGTGCGATCTGGGCTATGTGGGGTGACGATCGCCTCTGCTTGACCTTGCTTAGCCCGAACAGTGGGAATCACCAGACGGCAGAGAGAATCTGCAGCCAACGTTTTGTCCCCGTACACCTCAGTCAACAGGTCGCGAAGTGTGGCTGAGTCGTGCTTGGATTTGAGCCAATGCCGCAGTTTCCGATCCTTCGGAAAAATCTGAGGTCCCTTTTTCTCGTAAAACTCAAGGATTTCACGCGGCTTCAGGCCCATGGCGAGCCCAATAGCGAGAATTGCACCAGTGGATGTGCCAGCGACCAGGTCGAAGTGGGAAATTAAGTCGTTCCCACCACCGGCCTTGAGCATGTCATCCCACTTGGCCAAGACCGCTGCAGTGAAGGTACCTCTGAGCCCTCCTCCGTCGAGCGCCAAGATGCGGAAGTTACGGCCCCGCGAGATGTTCCGGCGGGTAAGTGGTAGATTCTTCAATTGCTCAACAATCAGCCCTACGACCTGGTCAACAGACGTGCTGTTGGCAATTGTCGCATTCGCCTCGTGAGGTAGCCCGTTTCGCAGGCGAGATAACAACGAAGGGTCGTCTTTGAGATAACCCGCAATCGCCCCGCCAAAGCCTGCGACGACAAAGCCTGGCTTCCCTAGCTCAAGCATCGTATCCAGCTCATTGGGAACGCCTGCTTTTGCTTTGTTGACGTCCCACCATGCACCACCCACACAGATGACTGCATCGGAACGATCAGCCATCCAATCACGCATCGGTGTCAGACCGTCTGCTGCTGGACCATCGCTATTATCTGCAGGCACGATCTCTACAGAGGCAAATGCTCTCTGCTCTTCAATTTCAGCAGTGTACTGGTCAGTTGAGAAGCTTTTCGCCCGTACCAGAGTAAGCGCACCTTTGCTGCCACCTGCCTGGATGAAATCCTCTGCAGCTTTGCGCAGTGGTTCAGTTAACGAAGGATGACTTCCATGGACAATAGAGCCCCCTTCATTGAAGACTTTCGCTGTGAATTTCCTTACGAAATCAGCGATGTCTGCTTGCAATTCTTTGTTCGAGCCGGACAGGTGAATCCTAACGCCGGCCAAGCGCTGCGTGACTGCCATGTGTAATACCTGAGTGATCTGAAATGTCGACTTCTGCGAGCTGGTACGCCTCGGGTCGTATTTCTAACGCCCTGCTAAGGCAGCTGCGGTTTCGATCCAGCCAGCGATGTTTTCCCGGCCGTTTTGAGCCGCGAAGTCGTATCTCATGCAGTGCTTGGATAGCTTGACAACTGTGTTGCTGGTAGGAGCGTCAAACCACAGCTCAGATGCAGGGATGGCGGGGGAGTAATCGGAGTACTTCACCCATTTACCGTCCTTTCGCTCCGCGAAATAAATCTTGTCGTTGGCAAGATAGACACCCACTTCATCCAGTGGGTTTGCGCCTTTCACACCAAGTACCTGTTTGTCATTCCTTAGGCCATGGATATCAACCGAGAGCAGCCCATTGCCCTTTAAAACGCTGCGCACGATCTCATAACGTACCCACCGCCTGGCAGCGGTGTGCTGGCCAGCAAGCACGCACGTCACAGAGGTGTTTTTGAGGCCATCACGAAGAAAGGCCTTGAGCGCATCATCGCTTTCCTTCTTGGAAGCTTCGAACACACTGCCGTCAAAGAACCCCTCTGCCTCTCGATCCTTGCCGATAGCCCAGCATTTCCTGACGTTAAAGACTCGCCACACGTCTTCTTGGTAATGGAATGAAAAAAATGTTCTGCGTGCCATCCCTTGCCTCCGTTCGTTGAAACCCGCCGCCATTATTCCGGAGCGATTGCAGTTCACTCTGGCATGTGTCGTCTGTGGTCGCCCTGTAAAGTGAGGCCGCCAGAGATCGAGGGGGGGGAGAAGTCAGCAAGATTACACCAAGCAATCGCCAGTGACATCACTATGGTGGCCACGGAGTTATAGAGTGGTTCACTGCTTAGACATGCGATCCGTGTGAGAACCAATGGGTGCAGGATCGGCCACCTGTATGGTGCTTACCGGCCGTTTAGACACGTTGATTTGGATCAATGTATGCAACTTGAACAACGCATCAAAAGATGGCACTTTGCCTACAAAATGCTAGGAACGCTTGCTTATGCCGATTCGCCAGTCAGATCTCCTTAGCGCAGGCCAACGCCGCTCCATGCAAGGGCGGTTTAGTAAGCGTTTCGGTCAACCCGTAGCTTTTCTGAGCCATAGCCATACGGACGCAACGCTCGCTCTAGGCTTGCAGGAACTGCTCAACAGTCAAGGATGGGACGTCTACATCGACTGGCAGGATCAGACGATGCCCGACAAGCCAAATGCTGAAACGGCCTTCAATATCAAAGCCGCAATTATCCGCGCCGACTGGTTCCTCTTTCTTGCAACGCAGAACTCGATGACGTCGCGCTGGTGCCCTTGGGAAATCGGCTTTGCGGACGGCAAAAAGCCCCATGATCGCATTGCGATTGTCCCCACCTTGGACAACCTTGGCCATTTTTATGGCAACGAGTACCTGAACCTCTATAACAAAATCGATGTGCCTAGTGGCGCCGCTGGTCTTGCCTTCTACGACACTCAAGGCAATGGCAAGTGGGTCAAAGCTCTTTAATTCCAACCTACCTGTAGAGCCTACAACATGAAAAGGGAACATCTACGATCTGTATTGCTTTCTGGTCAGGAACGGTGACTATGGCGTAATGAACAAGAATTAAAGCCTAGAACTATGTGCAAGGACTGGAGGTGATCGATGGCGGAGAAAAGGAATGTATTTATCAGCCATGTCCACAAGGATGACCATGGGCTGCAGAAGCTCAAGGATTTGCTAGCCCCTAAAGGGCTGGAAGTAAGAGATTCCTCCATTCATACCGGGAAATTCAACAATGCCACTGATGAGCACTACATAAAGACGCAGATCCTTGCGCCTGCTATCAACTGGGCTGGCGTTTTTATTTGCTACGTTTCCCCCCAGACCAAGGATAGTGATTGGGTTAACTGGGAAATTGAATATGCAGCCAAACAGGGAAAGCGCATTGTTGGTGTTTGGGAGCATGGCGAGAAAGAATGTGACCTCCCAAGCGCCCTAAAAGAGTATGCCGACGCTTTGGTTGGATGGAATGGTAATGCAATCGTTGATGCAATCAACGGGAAGGATTCTTGGGAGAAGCCTGATGGTGACGCCTGTGATCAGGTGCCGTTGAAGAGGCATCCGTGCTGATGACTCGTATTCATTCTTATGTCGTGCGGTATGACAGTGGTTTCGCGCCTAATCCATTTTACGGTTACTGCTCGCTTGCAACCTGCAAACCCAGGATCCGTCAAACAGCTCATGTCGGGGATTGGGTAGTCGGTAGTGGTAGTAATGATCGAAGTATTCGACTTGGCGGACATCTAGTTTATGCAATGCGTGTAACTGAAGCGATGACATTTGATCAATATTGTCTAGATCCTAGGTTTGAATCCAAGAAACCGTACCGTAGTGGTAGTCGGAAACAAAGCTGTGGAGACAATATTTATTTGAGGGCTGCAGTTGGGGCCGAATGGCAGCAGCGCGACTCGTTTCACTCTCATCCGGATGGTTCATCCAACCCGGATCACGTGGCACGTGATACTGGTGTTAACAGGGTTCTGATTAGCGACGATTTTGTATATTTCGGAGGCGAAGGCCCTGAATTTCCCGATGAGTTGAAAGACCAGCAAGGCCGCCACCTATGTAAAACAGGAATTGGGCTAACCACCTTTTCTGATGTGCAACTGATTGCAGACTTTGAAAAGTGGATTCGTAGCTTTGGTGTGCGCGGTTATCAGAGCGCGCCATTCGAATGGCTGACTCTCCGCAGGTGACCGATGAAAAAAGAAGGCTCACTCTTACTGTCAGATTATGCGGCGGAAATCGCAGATACAGACGTACTTGATTCGCACGACTTCAATCCAGTTCTGCAAGGACTATACGGAGAAGTTGGTGGGATAATGGCTACGGCCAAAAAAAATGTTCGAGAGAGAACGGCATACCCTGGTTTTAGGAAGGCGGCAGAAGAAGAGTTTGGCGACACTCTTTGGTATTTAGCTGCAATCTGCAGACGTATGCAGACCCCTCTTGAAGATATCTTCGCGGAAGCCGCGAATCACGGAAATTTCAGGAATGTGGGGGCTGCAAGTGATGTAAGCGAAGGTGCGTTAGCTTATATCGCTGTACCTGTAGACTCGACTACTACCTTGGACGCCACATTGGTCCTCCTTGGGCAATCAGCGGCGGCTTTGCTGGGAAACACTCCTACTCGTACTAATTTGGTTTCTTTCGCACGAGCATACTTGGATGCAATGCACGCAGCCAAGCTTGCGTTTTCGGAGGTGGCTCGCGGCAATCTTCGGAAGGCTCGTGGCGCGTTTTTGGAGCCTCAAGTAGATGATTTAGCTGGCCTTGATTTCGACTGTGAGTTTGGGGTCGAAGAGCAGCTCCCTAGGGCCTTTAGGATACGGGTAAATCAACGAGGAAGCGGCAAGAGTTATCTCCAATGGAAGGGGGTTTTCATTGGAGACCCGCTGACTGACAACATTGCTGATAATGATGGCTATCGGTTCCATGATGTCTTTCACTTTGCTTACGCAGCAATCCTGCACTGGTCGCCTGTGATGCGGGCATTGATCAGACACAAGCGGAAGAGTCATCCGAGGTATGATGAAGAACAGGACAGTGGTCGGGCCATCGTCGTGGAAGAAGGGGTTTCGGCGTGGATATTCTCCAGAGCCAAGGAGCTAAATTTCTTCGAGGAACAAGAAAAAATTTCACTTGGGCTTCTCAAAACTATTGGCGAGTTTGTGGCTGGTTACGAAGTGGAGAAATGCCCGCTGAAGCTCTGGGAAAGAGCGATTCTGGATGGCTATGCTGTCTTTCGCCAGCTTAAGGCGAACCAAGGTGGTTGGATCATTGGAAACCGAGAACAACGCACCATCACATACATGCCGCTTGAGTCTGAAAATGAAGATCCACCCATTTGTTGATGCCGTTGCTTCGCTGCAGTTTGAAGACTGCTTCAATCCGTATTCGGATCGTTGTGAAATTCATGACCGACGCGATGCACCGCGTCGTCGTGCTGCCGCGCTGTCCGCCATGTTGCGTCGTGCAACTGAGGAACCAGTAGATGCGATATGGATCGGACGAGACCTCGGATACCGCGGAGGACGCCGTACAGGCTTAGCCCTGACTGACGATGTTCACATAAGCCAGCACACTAGACGCTGGAATCTTGACCTAGTCTCCGAGCGGCCGACTATAGGCAATGCTGTGGCCGAACGCACCGCTGCGGTCATATGGGGGATGCTGGAAAACATTGATGCTCGCATCTTCTTGTGGAACGTTTTTCCTCTTCATCCGCATGAATCAGGGGATCCGTTCACAAACCGGCAGCACAACGCGAGTGAGAGGCGGGCAGGAGAAGCGCTTCTCCAGCAGCTCATTGACTTACTACGGCCCTCTCGCATCGTGGCCATTGGCAACGATGCTGCCGCTGCGGCACATCGCATTACAGAGTCCGTACCTGTGATTTGCGTGAGGCATCCTAGCTACGGGGGACAGACCCAGTTCCAGAAGCAGATATCGGAGCTCTATGGGCGTCGTATGAGCACTGGATCGTTGTTTTGACGAGCTTCGCTTCTTAGCGAACGGTGGTTGCCGTTTCAATCCCGCATTACAGGTTGTCTCTGATGTGGTTGTAGGCCTGCGCTAATGTTGACGCCCGGTAGGGGGCTTGGGGCTTTTCGTCTAGCATCATGCTTCTCTGCTAGAGATACTCTAAAAAACAGCTCCCGAATTTGATGGAATAGACCGATGACGCTACTCGATCTCTTCCATTAAGCAGATTGACCTTCGGAATGAACAGCGTCGATTGGGCTGCAGTAGCCAAACGTGAGTGACCGCCTTTGGCTGTGGACTCAACCGGTCGACGCAACAGATTGGCTAAAGCGTTGGGCGGGCGTATCGAAGTCGAGTGTTTTCCGA
>JBLZZJ010000005.1:0-16302 GCA_050282285.1 Pseudomonas sp. | reverse complement strand
TGAAGCAGTTTATGCCAATCAGTTCAGCACAGTTTGACGGTTATCTCAGCTACCTCGCTGAGTTTGGCATCGCAACTTCTGTTTTAAGTTTAGATGAGAAAGCTAAGTAGACCCACGCCGAATCATAGGCATTCCAAGCAGTATAAACTTACAGAACAAGGAATTAAAAATGGCTAAAATCTTAGTGCTCTATCACTCCATGTATGGCCACATTGAGACCATGGCGAATAAGATTGCTGAAGGTGCGCGCAGCGTTCCAGGGACAGAGGTTGTAGTAAAACGGGTTCCTGAAACGATGAGCCCTGAAGCCTTCGCTGCCGCAGGCGGCAAGACCAATCAGAGTGCTCCAGAGGCACAACCGACGGAGCTGGCAGACTTCGATGCAATCATCGTTGGCACGCCGACCCGCTTCGGCAACATGTCCGGGCAAATGCGCAATTTCCTCGACCGAACAGGTGGTCTTTGGGCCAAGGGCGCTCTGGCTGGCAAGGTCGCCAGCGTGTTTACCTCCACCGGAACGGGCGGTGGCCAGGAAATGACCATTGCCTCTACGTGGACCACACTGGCGCATCACGGAATGATCATCGTACCGATCGGCTATACCACCCCGGCATTGTTCGATATCTCGAACGTAGGGGGCGGCACGCCGTATGGTGCATCGACCATTGCCGGTGCCGATGGTTCTCGCCAGCCGAATGAGCGTGAGCTGGAAGTCGCACGCCATCAGGGCGAGCACGTTGCTCGGATCGCATCAAAGCTACACGCCTAAAACAGAGCTTCCATAGGGACGTTCTGAAACAACGTCCTTACTAACGCGATACCTGAAACGTGATCCGACGTGTTCTGTGTCCTGCTTGGCACTCTCACGTCGATGACGCTTATATGCCCGAGTAATGACAGGGGCATATCGGCCTCCAACCAATCGCTCGCTACTCTCAGTCGTTCGCAATACGTCAGAAAATCAAAAACCCGATAGCTTTTGCTCCGAGCAATTAGCCAGAGCTTTGTCGTGTTTAAAAATATCCAAGCTGTCATTTACTATTTGGAATCGAGATATGGCCAGCAAGACAATCCGCAAAACAGCCACACTTATTTTCGCCAGCTTTGGCTTGCTCTTGTCGCTTAGCACGCTCGCTGAGATCCCGCTGACAACGTACACATACGGAACAAAACTCGATATCGTGAAAGTCATATCCATATCGACCAAAGACAGCCCTGTTTGCAAGCCAGTGGATTACATAATGAAATACGTTGATTCATCTGGAAAAACCCTGGCGCTTAAATACAAGGCTCACTCAAGTGCGTGCAACAAACGACGCTAACACTTCCCTAGTCGCCGCCAAGCAGCGCTTCAGGGCTTCTATCACCATCTTGTAGTGGTCTACTGATCCCGGACACCCATTTAGGGCGACAATGCTCGCCATAGAGAGGTGTCTGATGACCAAGTAACGTCGTTCCTTTACGCCCGAGTTCAAACAAGAGGCCGCCAGTCTGGTGCTCGACCAGGGCTACAGCCATATCAAAGCAACCCGTTCGCTGGGGTTGGTTGAGTCGGCCCTGCGCCGCTGGGTAAACCAGCTTCAAGAAGAGCGCCTGGGTGTTACCCCGAAGAGCAAAGCATTGACTCCCGAACAGCAGAAAATCGTTGCACTGCGCAGTAAGGTCAACCTGCTTACAGCTCCCACCCACTGCCCCTAGACAACCCCCACCCTCCCCGCTTATCTTCGCGTTCGGCCACCGCAGTGGCCAACGTCGCTCGGACGGTTCCGGGCGCTTACGTCTTCGAGGAAAGCATGGCTGATTCAGCTAAGCGCCGCTTTGCGCGCATCGATCGTCTCCCCCCTTACGTGTTCAATATCACCGCCGAGCTGAAGATGGCTGCACGCCGTCGCGGTGAGGACATCATCGACTTTTCCATGGGCAACCCCGACGGGGCCACGCCGCCGCATATCGTCGAGAAGCTGGTCCAGGTCGCCCAGCGTGACGACACCCATGGTTATTCCACCTCCCGGGGCATCCCGCGTCTGCGCCGCGCTATTTCGCGCTGGTACAAGGACCGCTACGAGGTGGAGATCGACCCGGAAAGCGAAGCCATTGTCACCATCGGCTCCAAGGAAGGCCTGGCGCACCTGATGCTGGCCACCCTGGACCACGGCGACACGGTGTTGGTCCCCAACCCCAGTTATCCGATCCACATCTACGGCGCGGTGATCGCCGGCGCCCAGGTGCGTTCGGTGCCCCTGGTGCCGGGCGTGGATTTCTTCGCCGAGCTGGAGCGGGCGATTCGTGAGTCGATCCCGAAGCCGAAGATGATGATCCTGGGCTTCCCGTCCAACCCCACGGCGCAGTGCGTGGAGCTGGATTTCTTCGAGCGGGTGGTGGCCCTGGCCAAGCAGTACGATGTGTTGGTGATCCACGACCTGGCTTACGCCGATATCGTCTACGACGGCTGGAAAGCCCCGTCGATCATGCAGGTGCCGGGCGCCAAGGACATTGCGGTGGAGTTTTTCACCCTGTCCAAGAGTTACAACATGGCCGGCTGGCGCATCGGCTTCATGGTCGGCAACCCGGAGCTGGTCAGCGCCTTGGCGCGGATCAAGAGTTACCACGACTACGGCACCTTCACCCCGCTGCAGGTGGCGGCTATCGCGGCCCTGGAAGGCGACCAGCAGTGCGTGAAGGACATCGCCGAGCAGTACCGCCAGCGCCGCAACCTGCTGGTGAAGGGCCTGCACGAGATCGGCTGGATGGTGGAGAACCCCAAGGCCTCGATGTACATCTGGGCGAAGATTCCCGAGGCGTACGCGCACCTGGGGTCGCTGGAGTTCGCCAAGAAGCTGCTGCTGGAGGCCAAGGTCTGCGTGTCGCCGGGGTTGGGCTTTGGCGATTACGGTGATGACCATGTGCGCTTTGCCCTGATCGAGAACCAGGACCGCACGCGTCAGGCGATTCGCGGCATCAAGGCGATGTTCCGGGCGGATGGGTTGGTGCAGCCGCCGGTCAAGGCGCGCAAGCCGGTGGTTGGCGAGTAAGCGCCTAACCCGCGGTAGAAGCAAAAGCTAAAAGCTCGCGGGCAAGCCCGCTCCTACACGGTATGTACAGCCCTTGTAGGAGCGGATTCATCCGCGAGCTTTTTTGTTTCCCGTTACCGGCTAACTAGAACCCTTCCCCCTTGGCTGCCTTTTCCAGCAACAGCGCGGGTGGCAGGAAGCGGTCGCCGTATTGCTCGGCCAGGTACTGAGCGCGGGCGACGAAGTCTTTCAGGCCGTACTGGTTGATGAACTGCAGGGCACCGCCGGTCCAGGCGGCAAAGCCGATGCCGAAGATCGAACCGATGTTGGCGTCGGCCACCGAGGTCAGTACGCCCTCTTCCACGCAACGCACGGTTTCGATGGCCTGGATGAACAGGATGCGGTCACGCACGTCGACCTGGGATATCTGCGCATCGGCCTTTTCGAAGCGCGCCTTGAGTTCCGGCCACAGGTGCTTCTTGCCGCCTTCCGGGTACACGTAGAAGCCACCACCGGCAGCCTTGCCCGGCCGTTTGTACTCGTTGAGCATCAGGTCGATCACGGCGAACGCCGGGTGCTTGGGGATGCGTTTGCCCTCGTCGGCCAGGTCCTTGATGGTCTGCTGGCGGATGTGGTTCATCAGGCTCATGGACACTTCGTCGCTGATCGCCAGCGGGCCCACCGGCATGCCGGCCTTGCGCGCTTCGTTCTCGATCAGCGCCGCCGAGACACCTTCGCCGAGCATGGCCAGGCCTTCGTTGGTGAAGGTGCCGAACACCCGCGAGGTGAAGAAGCCGCGGCTGTCGTTAACCACGATCGGCGTCTTCTTGATCTGCATGACGTAGTCGAAGCCACGGGCCAGGGTTTCGTCGCTGGTCTTCTCGCCGCGGATGATTTCCACCAGGGGCATCTTGTCCACGGGGCTGAAGAAGTGCAGGCCGATGAATTTCTCCGGCTTGGCCACCGCACCGGCCAGGCCGGTGATCGGCAGTGTGGAGGTGTTGGAGGCGATCACCGCGTCGCTCAGGGCGGCAGCCTCGGCGGCTGCAGTGACCTTGGCCTTGAGACCACGGTCTTCGAACACGGCTTCAATGATCAGGTCGCAGCCGGCGAAGTCGGCCTCGCTGTCGGTGGGCGTGATTAGGGCCAGGAAGGCGTCGCGCTTCTCGGCGCTAATGTGGCCCTTGCCGACTTTCTTGTCCAGCAGCTTGGCCGAGTAGCTCTTGCCCTTCTCCGCCGCCTCCAGGGATACGTCCTTGAGCACCACTTCGATGCCGGCTGCCGCCGAGACGTAGGCGATGCCGGCGCCCATCATGCCGGCGCCGAGCACGCCGACCTTCTTGGTCACGTAGGGCTCGAAGCCCTTGGGCCGCGAGCCGCCGGCGTTGATTTCGTTGAGCTGAAACCAGAAGGTGCCGATCATGTTCTTCGCCACCTGGCCGGTGGTCAGCTCGGTGAAGTAGCGCGCTTCGATGAGCTGGGCGGTGTCGAAGTCAACCTGGGCGCCCTCCACTGCCGCGCACATGATTTTCTCCGGCGCCGGGAAGCAGCCTTTGGTCTTGTCCCGCAGTACGCTGGGGGCGATGGCCAGCATCTGCGCCACGTTGGGGCTCGATGGCGTGCCGCCGGGGATCTTGTAGCCGGCCACGTCCCAGGGTTGCTTAGCGGCCGGGTTGGCAGCGATCCAGGCGCGAGCCTTGGCCAGCATGTCGTCGCGGTCGCGGGCCAGGTCGTGGATCAGGCCGGCCTTGAGCGCGGCGTCCGGGCGGACCTTCTTGCCTTCAGCCAGGTACGGCAGGGCCTTTTCCAGGCCGAGCAGGCGCACCGTGCGCACTACCCCGCCGCCGCCCGGCAGCAGGCCGAGGGTCACTTCCGGCAGTCCGAGCTGCACGCTGGAGTTGTCCAGGGCGATGCGGTGGTGGCAGGCCAGGCAGATTTCCCAGCCGCCGCCCAGGGCTGCGCCGTTGATCGCGGCCACCACGGGTTTGCCCAGGGTTTCCAGGCGGCGCAGCTGGCCCTTGATGTTGAGGATCATGTCGTAGAACGACTTGGCGTCGGCCTTGGTGACCTTGATCAGTTCGTTGAGGTCGCCGCCGGCGAAGAAGGTCTTCTTGGCCGAGGTGATGATCACGCCGGCGATGCCGTCTTTCTCGACCTCCAGGCGCGCCACGGTCTGGCCCATGGCTTCGCGGTACACCGCGTTCATGGTGTTGGCGCTCTGGCCGGGCATGTCGATGGTCAGGACGACGATATTGTCCTGGCCTTTTTCGTAGCGGATGGCGTCAGTCATGTGTGTGTCCCGTAAAAAGGTGCCGTGTGGGTAGGCAATCGCGTTCACCACCCGGCTGCTCGGTGGATGAGCTTCGCGTCATCCACCCTACGAATTCGGTGACTCTGTTCGTGTGCTTCGTAGGGTGGAAAACCCCGCGGAGCGGTTTTCCACCATCTGTTCGTGGCGGATGAGCGCCGCGCTATCCACCCTACAAACATCAAACGCGTTCGATGATCGTCGCGATGCCCATGCCGCCGCCGACGCAGAGCGTGGCCAGGCCGTAGCGCAGCTGCCGTTTTTCCAGCTCGTCGAGCAGCGTACCGAGGATCGCGCAGCCGGTGGCGCCCAGGGGGTGGCCCATGGCGATGGAGCCGCCGTTGACGTTGACCTTGTCTTCACTGACGCCCATGTCCTTCATGAATTTCATGACCACCGAGGCGAAGGCTTCGTTGACCTCGAACAGGTCGATGTCTTCCACCTGCAGGCCGGCCTTGGCCAGGGCCTTGCGGGTGGCCGGCGCCGGGCCGGTGAGCATGATGGTCGGGTCGGTGCTGGTGACTGCCGTGGCGACGATACGCGCCCGGGGTTTGAGGCCCAGCTCCTTGCCCTTGGCAGCGCTGCCGATGAGCATCAGCGCCGAGCCGTCGACGATGCCGGAGCTGTTGCCCGGGGTGTGCACGTGCTCGATGCGCTCGACGTGGCTGTAGACCCGCAGCGCGGTGCTGTCGAAACCCATCTGGCCCATCATTTCGAAGCTGGGTTTGAGCTTGCCCAGACCTTCCTGGGTCGAGTCGCCGCGAATGAATTCATCGTGGTCGAGCAGGACGATGCCGTTCTGGTCAGCCACCGGGATCAGCGACTTCTTGAACGAGCCGTCGCCACTGGCACGGGCGGCCTTCTGCTGCGAGCGCAGGGCGTAGGCGTCGACGTCCGCACGGCTGAAGCCTTCCAGCGTGGCGATCAGGTCGGCGCCGATGCCCTGGGGGGTGAAATGAGTGTGCATGTTGGTTTCCGGGTCCATGACCCAGGCGCCGCCGTCCGAGCCCATGGGGATACGCGACATCGACTCGACGCCGCCGACCACCACCAGGTCTTCATAACCGGAACGCACTTTCATCGCGCCCATGTTCACCGCTTCCAGGCCCGAGGCGCAGAAACGGTTGAGCTGCACGCCGGAGACGCTGACGTCCCAGTCGGCCACCATGGCGGCGGTCTTGGCGATGTCGGCGCCCTGGTCGCCCACCGGGGTCACGCAACCCAGGACGATGTCATCGACGTGGCTGGTGTCCAGGTTATTGCGCGCTTGCAGGGCCTTGAGCAGCCCGGCGACCAGGCTGACCGGCTTGACGCTGTACAGCGCCCCGTCCTTCTTGCCCTTGCCGCGGGGCGTGCGCACCGCATCGAAAATGAATGCTTCGGTCATGGCGTCCTCGGAGGGTGGTGGCGTGTGGCTCACGCCTGTTCTTGTCGAGGTTCCTACCATACCCGCCAACCCGCCCGGCTCAATGACCGAAATGCTCAGCCCTATTGACCGCGCTGCTCAGACGAACGGTCGGCGCGGGTTCGAGGCAGGTCGAGGCCTCGCCGTAGTGTCTGGCGCAAGGCTTGGTCGAGGCTTGCGGTGGACGCCGCCATAACCGGGCGATCCTAGGCGCGGGCGTGTAGCAACCAAGTCATCTAAAGAGCGTGTGATGCGGCTCCTAGAGTTACAAAGCCGCAGGATGTTTTCTGCGGCGAATGTCGCCGCCGGGTCTGCCGGGGCGGCTCCCGGTCCACGCCCAGGCGTGACGCTGCTGCCCGACGAACTCCAGGGACGGGCAACAGACGCCACTCCAAGAACAACAAAAGGCACACGACTATGTTCCAGCCAAAAGTCCGGCAAGCGGGCCTGATCGTCTTTGCCACCACTGTCATTCTGATCCTTCCCAACCTGACCCGTCTGGTCGGCTGACTCCTCACTCACCCTGTACTGCGCAGCGCCGTAGCGCGGCTAGCGCAGTGCGGGCATCAACACCGCCAGCAATACCGGCAGCAGCACGAATGCCAGCAAGGTGGAGCACATCACCAGGCTGGCGACCTGCTCCGGTGAGCGGTTAGCCTGGACCGCGAACAGGTAGTTGAACACCGCCACCGGCATTGCCGACTGCACCACCAGCACGCCATGGGCCAACGGCGGCAAGCCCAGCGCCAGGCCGATTCCCCAGCCCACCGCCGCCCCACAGAGAATGCGCAGGCCGCCGAGCAGCATGCCGCTGCCGACGTGTTTCAGGTGGATGCTGGCCAGGGACACACCCAGGGTGATGAGCATCAACGGGATGGTCATGCCGCCGAGCAGGCTTACGCTGTTGTCCAGCCAGCGCGGCAGGTCGAGGTCGAAGATCACGATCGGCAGGGCCAGCACCAGGCTGATCAGGATCGGATTGCGGAACAGTTTCTTCCACGCCTGCGGGCCGCCGGACATCACCAGTCCGACGCTGAACTGCGCCACCGCCAGGGCCAGGAAGAACGCCACGGACAGCGCCAGCCCCGCTTCGCCGAATGCATAGAGGCTGATCGGCAGGCCCATGTTGCCGGAGTTGGGGAACAGGTAGGCCGGTACCAGCACGCGCCAGTCCTGGCGGGTCAGGCGGCTGAACAACAGGCCGATGCAGCCCATGAGTGCGGTGACCAGGGCGCAGCCCAGGGCCATCTGACCGAACGAATGGGGGTCGATATCGGCGCGGCTCAGGGTCGAGAGCACCAGGCACGGCGTGCCGACGTTGAGCACCAGTCGCGCGATGAAATCCGTCGGGTAGGCCTGGCCGCTGCGGGCCCAGCCGTAGCCGATGCCCGCACCGATCAACACCGGTGCCAGTACTGCGAACAACTCGGCCAGCATGCCTCGGTCTCCCTGCGCAAAACGGCCATGCTAGCCGCCTGCGACAGCTCCCGGCAATGTGCTAGGGTCTGTGATACGCCCCGAGGAGGTTCTTATGCGCACGCTTGCCGCTGTCTTCGCCCTGCTGACCGCCCTGCCCCTGAGTGCCGCCGAAGTCGATCAGCCTGCCGCACTGAACGCCCTGCTCGAACCGGATGCGGTGCTGATCGATGTACGCACTCCCGAGGAATTCGCCGAAGGCGCCCTGGCCGGTGCCACCCGTGTCGATCCCGAGGCCATCGTCGAGCAGATCGCCACCCTGGCTCCCGACAAAGACACGCCCATCGTGCTCTACTGCCGCAGCGGCCGCCGTTCCGGCAACGCCCAGGATGCGCTGGCCGCACAGGGCTACACGCAGGTGATCAACGCCGGTGGCTACGAAGAATTGAACAAGGTGCTGGAGCAGCAGGATTGAGACATGTGATCGCGGGCGGTCTGTTCGCCCTTCTACTGGCAGGCACCACCCACGCCGCCGAGCTGCACCTCGAATTACCCGGCAAGACCCGCACCTGGAATACCGCAGACCTGCTGCAACACCCGCAGGCGCAAGACATCCAAATCGAGCAGGACGTCAGCTACAAGCGCGACATGGCGTACCGCGCCGTGCCGCTGCGCGCGCTGCTGGACGGCGTCACGGCGGCGGATCACATCCAGGTGGTGGCCGAAGATGGTTTTGCCGCCGAAATGTCGGCAGCGCCTCTGCTCAACGAGCGCGGCGCGGTGGCCTGGCTGGCCGTGGAAGACCCGGCCCAACCCTGGCCTTCACGCTCGGCAGCCAGGCCCAGCGCCGGCCCGTTCTACTTGGTGTGGCAAGACCCGCAGGCCGGTGATATCGGGCCGGAACAGTGGCCGTTCCAGGTGGCGACGATCCGCACCCTGGCGCCAGTGAGCGAACGCTTTCCCGCGCTGCTGCCTGCCGCGGATGCCAGCGCCGACGTGAAGGCGGGGCTGGCCCACTTCCAGAAAAACTGCCTGGCGTGTCATCGCCTGAACGCGGCGGGCGATGCGCAGTTCGGACCGGACCTGAACATTCCCTACAACCCGACCGAATACTTCGCGGGCGACTTCCTGCAGCGCTATATCCGTAACCCGCAGCAGTTGCGGCGCTGGCCAGAGGGGCGCATGCCCGGCTTTAGCGACAGCGTGCTGAGCGACCACGACCTGCAACAGCTCGTGGCCTATCTGCAGCACATGGCCGGGCGCAAGGTTCAGGTCCAGTAATCGTCCGGCGGCGGGGGCAGTTCACCCAGCAGCTCGCGCAACCCGTCGCCCCATTGCTTGCGGATGCCCTCGAAGTACGGATCGCCCTCTTCCACGCGAAAGCCCTTGGGAATGCTCAGACTGTCGGTGCGGTAGACCATCACGTCCAGCGGCATGCCCACCGAGAGGTTGCTGCGGATGGTCGAATCGAAGGACATCAGCCCGCAACGCAAGGCCTGGGACAGTGAGCTGCGGTGGTCCAGCGAACGGTCGAGGATCGGCTTGCCATACTTGCTTTCGCCAATCTGGAAGTACGGCGTGTCGTCGGTAGAGGAAATGAAGTTGCCTTGCGGGTAGATGTTGTACAGCGCCGGCGGCTCGCCCTGGATCTGACCACCCAGGAGAAACGAGCAACTGAGGTCGATGCCCTGGGTCAGCGAGGAATTGCCGTCGCGCTCCAGCACTTCGCGCATGGTGTCGCCCACCAGGGTGGCGGCGGCGAACAGGTTGGCGACGTTGTGCATGTTGATGCCGTCGCTCTGTAGACGTTGCCGCAGCAGGCTCACCACCGACTGCGAGGTGGCGAGGTTGCCGGCGCTCTGCAACACCATCACCCGATCGCCTTCCACCCCGAACAGGTGCAGTTTGCGAAAGATCGCGATGTGGTCGACACCGGCGTTGGTGCGTGAATCGGAAATGAAAACCTGGCCCTCTGGCAGGTTCATGGCCACACAATAGGTCATTGTCTATCACCTCTGTACACGGCCCCTTCTGGCAGGTTGAGGGCCGTGGATGAGTTTCCCCGTTTGCCTTACTGCTCCTGCACCTGGAGTAACGGGGCCAAATCGACGTGGGCGTGCAATTTTTCGATGCCATCACCCCGACGCATGCCTCTGACCGGGCAGGCATCCAGGTAATCCAGTCCGACCGCCAGTTTCAGGTGGCGTTCCGGTTTTGCCAGGCAGTTGGTGACATCGAAGCTGTACCAGGCGCCATCGAGCCAGGCTTCAGCCCAGGCATGGCTGGCCAGGTGATCGTGGCTGCTGGTGTAGATGTAGCCCGACACGTAGCGCGCGGGAATGCCCAGGCTGCGGGTGCAAGCCAGGAAAGCGTGGGCCTGGTCCTGGCAGATGCCCTGGCGCTCGGCAAACGCTTCGGCAGCGCTGACTTCGGACACGCTCGCGCCGGGTCGGTAGCTGATGTGTTCGTGCAGGGCATGCATGAGTTCGATCAGACCATTGCGATCACGGCGGCTCTTGCACTGTTCGCTGGCGAATTCGCGCAGGGCTTCATCCGGTTGCGTGAGGCGGGTGAAGCGCAGGAACGGCAGCGCCGACTGCGATTCATGCTCGGCTTCACGATGCTCGTCGATCTCCACCAGCCCGCGCGCGCCGATCACCAGCGACTCGTGCGGCTCCTCCATGGTCAGCACATGCAGGATATTGCCGTAGGGGTCGAGCTGGGCACGCACCGGGCGCGGCAGGTTGAGCTGCCAATTGAGGACCTGCTGACGCTCGCTGTCGTGGGGCGTCAGGCGCAGGTACTGGATACTCCCGCGCACCTGGTCGTCATAGTGGTAGGTGGTGTCGTGACGAATGGACAGTCTCATGCGACCTCCAGGTAGGAACTTTGGATGGCTTGGCCTAGCTGGCGAACCAGCAGGATGAAATCGGTGAGCCAGGCGTGCAGGCCCTCATCCAGTACCTCGTCGATGCTGGTGTAGCGCAGGCGCGCATCCAGCTCGGCGGCAAGGCGCTGGGCCGGGCGTCCGTTTTCGCCGGGCAGACTGGCGAGCATCTGGTTGAGTTCGTCCATGCAGGCACGCAACGAACGCGGCACTTCCGGACGCAGCAGCAAGAGTTCGGACACCTTGCGCGTGCCCGGCGAACCCCGGTAGATCTCGGCGAAGGCCTCGAACGAAGACAGCGCGCGCAACAGGGCCGTCCACTGGTAGTAACTGCGGGCCAGGTGCCCGTCGACCTCGTCGATATCCTCGCCCAGCATTTCGTAGCGGGCGTCGAGCAGGCGCAGGGTGTTGTCGGCGCGCTCGATGAAGGTGCCGAGGCGGATGAAGCGATACGGGTCGCCGCGCATGATGGTACCGAAGGTGGCGCCGCGGAACAGGTGCGAGCGCTCCTTCACCCATTCGCAGAAGCGGCTGATGCCATAGCGCCCGAGGCCCTGCTCGGAAATCCCACGGATCTCCAGCCAGGTGGCGTTGATGTTCTCCCACATGTCGGCGGTGATCCGACCGCGCACGGCGTGGGCGTTGGCGCGCGCCGCCTGCAGGCAGCAATAGATGCTGGCGGGGTTTTCCGGGTCGAGGGCGAAGAAATGCAGCATGCGCTCGGCATGCATCTGGCCGTGGCGCGCCAGGTATTCATCCAGGGTGCCGGTGATCATCAGTGGCATGGCCAGTTCGTCGAGGCCGTCACCACGGTCATCGTGGGGCATCAGCGACAGCGAATAGCTGACATCCAGCATGCGCGCCATGTTTTCCGCGCGTTCCAGGTAACGCGACATCCAGTACAGGTCAGAGGCGGTTCTACTCAGCATGGTCAGTCCTCCACCACCCAGGTGTCCTTGGTTCCACCGCCCTGGGACGAGTTCACGACCAGCGAGCCCTCGCGCAGTGCTACCCGGGTCAGGCCGCCTGGCACCAGGCGGGTTTCCCGGCCGGACAGCACGAAGGGCCGCAGGTCGATGTGGCGCGGTGCGATGCCGTTCTGGACGAAGGTCGGGCAGGTGGACAGGCACAGGGTCGGTTGGGCGATGTAGGCCTCGGGCCGGGCGATCAGCCGGGCGCGGAAGACTTCGATCTCGGCCTTGGTCGCGGCCGGCCCGACCAGCATGCCGTAGCCACCGGAGCCCTGGGTTTCCTTGACCACCAGCTCGTGCAGGTTGGCCAGCACGTGGGACAGCTCATCCGGCTTGCGGCACTGCCAGGTGGGCACGTTCTTCAGGATCGGTTCTTCGTCCAGGTAGAAACGGATCATCTCGCCCACGTAGGGGTAGATGGATTTGTCGTCCGCCACCCCAGTGCCGATGGCGTTGGCCAGCACCACGTTGCCAGAACGGTAGGTGGACAGCAGGCCGGGCACGCCCAGCATCGAGTCGGGGTTGAAGGCCAGCGGGTCGAGGAAGGCGTCATCCAGGCGGCGGTAGATCACGTCCACCTGGCGGGCGCCGGCGGTGGTACGCATGAAGACCTTGTCGTCACGCACAAACAGGTCGGCCCCTTCCACCAGCTCCACGCCCATTTCACGGGCCAGGAAGGCGTGCTCGAAGTAGGCGCTGTTGAAGCGCCCTGGGGTCAGCACCACCACATTGGGGTTATCCAGCGGGCTGGAGCTTTTCAGGGTGTCGAGCAGCAGGTTCGGGTAGTGGTCGATGGGCGCGACACGCTGGGCGGCGAACAGCTCGGGGAACAGGCGCATCATCATCTTGCGGTCTTCGAGCATGTAGCTCACGCCGCTCGGGGTGCGCAGGTTGTCTTCGAGCACGTAATAGGTGCCGTCACCATCGCGCACCAGGTCGACCCCGGCGATGTGCGCGTACAGGTCGCGGTGCAGGTCGAGGCCCTGCATCGCCAATTGGTAGCCCTCGTTGGCCAATACCTGTTCGGCGGGCACGATGCCGGCCTTGATGATGCGCTGGTCGTGATAGAGGTCGGCGAGGAACATGTTCAGCGCCTGCACCCGCTGGATGCAGCCATGTTCGACGATGCGCCACTCGCTGGCGGGAATGCTGCGCGGGATGATGTCGAAGGGAATCAGGCGCTCGGTGCCCTGGTCGTCGCCATACAGCGTGAAGGTGATACCGGCGCGGTGAAACAGCAGGTCGGCCTCTCGGCGGCGCTGGGCCAACAGATCCTTGGGTGTTTCCGCGAGCCAACGGGTGAATTCCCGGTAGTGCGCGCGGCATTCACCGTTCGGCAGGTACATCTCGTCAAAAAAGGTGCGGGCCATACCGTACTCCTTGTCACCCGGATACACCGGGGTGCTGCAAAGCCCGCGCCAGCAGGCTTATTCCTTATGAATCAAGGCATTGGGTATGCCTTCAAAACACCTTGCACCTGGATGGGGCAATGCTCTGCCCTGCGGCAGGCGTCACGCCCCATGGCGCAGCACGCCGGTGGACCACAGCCGCTGCGCTGGTTATTGGTTGAGACAGCTGAATCGAGATAGTTTCCCTACTGTTTGAAAATCTCCCGTCTTCCCTGAAAGAAGCGCCCCACCGCGGCCCCAGCGAAGCGAGGCCGTTACTGGCTTGAGGCGTCCCCTCGGAGCGCTACACCAGTGTTTTACCGGGTGTTTCCGGCATCTGATCGAGGGCAAAACCGGGACGTGAGTACGGCCGAACCAGCGGCAGACAGCCACTCGATCAACGTCAGTGCCAGTATGGGATTCGACAGGCCGCCTCAGGACTGTAGACGGGAAACGCGAGGAGGGACGCCAGCCCCCTGCACACCGACGCAGGTCGATGCGCAGGGGTTGTATCAGGGACGCAGACCCTTGACCTCCTGTGTAACGCCCCAGCCATCCAGAGTGCCGCCCAGGGGCAGTACGACCGACTCCATGTTCTGCTCGAAGTCGCCTATGCCGGCGTGGGTGGCGTACATGACTTTGCTGACCTGCAGGTTCCAGGCACCGTCATCACGCTCGGTGACCAGGGCATGCAGGGACTCGCCACGGAAATTTCGCGTTGCCATCCGTGCACGTTCCTCATCCGGAAAGATGGCGTAGAACTCGATGGGGTGAAAACTGGTGAAGTCGAAACCGCCCTCTTTCATCCGCTGCAAAACGCCGGTGCTGACATCATTGTGCAAGGCTGTGCTCATGATCCGATCTCCTCATGCGATGGATGGATTAACCGCTTTCCCATTGCAACCGCCAGTGCTTCAGCGGTGTTGCGTCACCCGGTGGGTGGCGCCTGAGAATCGAGCGACTGGTGCTCGATGTGTCATAAGCCAGACCTGTAGCCAGGGCTGGTAGACGTAGAGTCATTGGCTAACGACTCGGAACCGTCTCTTGCAGGGTAGTGCCTGAATGGGCGGTTTGTCGAAGGCCGTTTTGTGGGCCAAGCGCAGCGACGACGGGCGGTAGCCCGCCATCTGGAGGGATTTTCAGGTCTTTTCGCGGCTTAATCCGCGCATGATCAAACGTGTTAGCCAGGTCGGACACACTTGCGCGGACCAGTACAGCAGCTTGAATGGCAGGCTGATCGGGCGGTGCAGCAGCGGTTCCCGGGCCTGTTGCCAGGCGGCCAGGGCAATATCCTCGGCCACCAGCGTGACGCCCAGCCGGTCCATCACCGGCACCTTGAATTGCTGGCTGGTGACCATGGGGGTGCGCACGAACGGCGGCATCAGGTCGCCGACGCGGATGCCGTGGGGCTCCCATTCCAGCTCCAGCGCCTCGGTCAGCCCGCGCACGGCGAATTTGCTGGCCGAATAGCTGGCGAGAAACGGCGCGCCGTAGACCCCGGATGCCGAGCCCATGTTGATGACCTGGGCACCAAGCGTGCCTTTCAAGTAAGCGAAGGCTGCGTGGGTGACGTTGAGCAAGCCCAGCACGTTGATCTGCAGGATGCGCGCATGCTCGGCCTGCTCGATCTCCTCGAAGTAGCCACAACGCAGGATGCCCGCACCGTTGAACAGCAGCCGCAGTTGCCCGTTGTGCGGTTTGCAGAAACTGGCGAGGGCCTGCTGCACCGCGTCGATATCGCAGACATCCAGCGAGGCGTGCCAGGCGCCGCCCAGCTCAGCGCTCAGGGCCGCCAAGCCGGCCTGGTCGATATCCACCAGGCCGACTTGCCAGCCGCGGGCATGGAACAGCCGCGCCGTTGCCGCGCCAATACCCGATGCAGCACCGGTAATCAGAATGTTGTTCATCAGAAGCCCCGCTCGCGCAGAAAATCCACCACGCGGACCAAGGCGCGATCCGCGGCCTTGAGTACGCCTGCGTGGGCCTGGAACACGTGCCATAGCTCCGGATAACGCTCCAGGCGCACATCGACGCCAGCGGCCTGGGCGCGCTCGGCAAAGCGCAGACTGTCGTTGAGCAGGATTTCGTCCTCGCCCACCTGGATGAGCAGCGGCGGCAACCCTGTCAGGTCGGCGTACAGCGGTGAAATGGCCGGATCGTTGCGCGGCAGGTCGTTCGGGCAATACAGGTCCATGGCCTGCTCCACCCACAGCCGATTGAGCAGCGGGTCACCCGCCTCGGGCTGATGCAGCTGTTCGCCGCTGCAATCGGTTGCCGGCGAAAAACACACCAGCGCCGCCGGCGCGGGCAAGCCCAGTTCGCGCAGGCGCAACGCAGTAATCAGGCTGAGGTTGCCACCGGCCGAATCGCCGCCGATGGCGATCTGCTCCGGCTGATGGCCGGCATCGAGCAAGGCCCGGTAGGCGGCGACCGCATCATCGCGGGCAGCCGGGAACGGGTCTTCCGGGGCCAGCCGGTAGTCCAGCGCACACACATTGAACTGCCCACGCTTGGCCAGGCTGCCGCAGATGGCACGGTGCGTGTGCGGCCCGCCGATGATGAAGGCCCCGCCGTGCAGGTACAGCAGCACATGGCGGCTCGACGCCACCGGACGATGCCATTCGCAGCCGCTGCCGCCCAGGCTCTCGACCGTGCGCGATACGCCTCGCTGCGGTGGCGTGATGGCAGTCAGCACCTTGATCACCAGGCGTTGGCCGGCAATGGGCATGGGCGGCCGCACCAGACCACGGAACAGCACCCGCAACAGGCCGCGCAATATGCGGCGCAGCAGTGGCTGGTCGGCGGCGGGCGGGGTGAAGTCAGCGGATGCAGTCATAGTCGGTCAACTCCGGTGCACGGGTCTGGTAGCGGTATGTGAGGGTGAAACCCGGCCAGTTGTTGGTGTTCTTGCCGGAC
>JBLZZJ010000004.1:0-16162 GCA_050282285.1 Pseudomonas sp. | reverse complement strand
AGCGGTAGTTCAGTCGGTTAGAATACCGGCCTGTCACGCCGGGGGTCGCGGGTTCGAGTCCCGTCCGCTGCGCCATACAAGAAAACCCTCAGGTAGCAATACCTGAGGGTTTTTTCTTGCCTGCGATTTACTTCCCCACGTCATCTGTTGGTCATCCGGGTTTTCTAGACTCTCGTCATGGCCCGTATGGGTTCCAGTCGTGTCTGAGAATTGAAGAAGAGGACCGTTCGATGGATGACTATCAGGAAGAGCTGCTCGAATCCCGCGCTCTGGAAGAGGGTGGCCTGGAGCCAGTGGAAGACGCAACCGAGCTCTGATTGGGCGAGCTCTGATTAAGCGAGCCGGATCAGTTGACCAGGCGCTGGGCGCGGCGGAATTCGCCGGGTGTTTGCTGGTTCCAGCGTTTGAACGCGCGCTGAAAAGCCTCGGCCGAGGCAAAGCCGAGCAGGTAGGCGATTTCACCGAATGCCAGTTCGGTATCGCGGATGTAGGCGATCGCCAGGTCGCGCCGCGTGTCATTGAGAATCGCGCGGAACTGCGTGCCTTCTTCAGCCAGTTTGCGACGCAGCGTCCAGGTGGGCAGCTGCAGGCGGGCGGCGACTTCATTCAGATCGGGTTCACGCCCGTGCAGCAATGGCCCCAGCAACTGGCTGATGCGCTCGCGCAGGCTGCGGGTGTGGGTCAGCTGCTCCAGTTCCCGCTCGCAGATTTCCAGCAGGTGCCGCCAGGTGCTCGGGCAATGTTCCGGGTTGCGCAGGTTCAGCGTGGCCTGGCTCAGGCGCAGCTGGTTCTGATCGGCGCCGAACTCCACCGGGCAGGCGAACAGCTCGCCATAGTGGGCGCTGTAGCTGGGTGGCTGAAACTCGATCTGCACCTTTTCCACCTCCAGGCGCCGTTGCGCGAGGTGGCCCAACTGCTGCAGCCAGCTGGACAGCACCGAATCGACCACAAAGCGGTTGTAGGCGTTGTAGGGGCTGATCGAGTAGAAGCGTAGCCACGCGCCCTGGGCGTCTTCGTGCAGGCTGGAGCTGCCCCGGTAGTTGGAGGCATATAGCGGCTCGAAGCGGGTCAGGGCGCGGGCGGCCTCGCGCACCGTGGGCGCCTGGGCGGCAGTGACGCCCGCCAGGCCGATCTGGCTCAGGCGGCTCAGTTGCCCCATCAGCAGGCCCAGGCCGGGTTCGGCGCACAGTTGAACGGCGGCATGCCCCAGGCGCATGTAGCGCGGTATCGACAGGCGGGCGCGGGGTTCGGCCAGGCGCGCGTTGTCCAGGCCGTACTGGTCGAGCAGCGGTTGCGGGTCCTGGCCGAGCTGCTGCATGGCGTCCGCCAGGCCATGGACGAAGCCGACCGACAGATCGCCCAGGCGGACCCGCTGGGGTTTCACGGTGCGGTGAGCCAGAGGTTCAGTAGGTGACTGCCGGGCTCGTCGCTGAGCTGTGGAACCGTGCGGGGCGTCAGGTGGATGTTGCGTGACGCGCCGCCCACCGGCCAGTCCAGGTTGCCGCGCAGGAACAGCGGCGGGCTGGTGATACCGCTGCCCAGCGCCTGGACCGTGCTTTGCGGGTAGCCCGGGCGCCAGTCGCGCTCGATCCGGTAGCGTTGCTCGCCCACGACGACTTGCTGAGGTGCACGTGCGCCCGGGCGCCAGGGCCAGGGTTCGTCATAGGCCTCGCCCTGAATGCTGCCGTCCGGCGCGAACACCAGGCTCAGGTTGCGCAGCGGGCCGTCGCCGCTGGACAGCTGGCCGTCCTTCAATAGCGGCTCGGGCAACAGGATCGAGCCGGCGAGCAGCGTCACTTGGTATTCCTTGGCGAGGGCCGAGAATACCTGCTGGTAATCCCGCGCCATCTGTTCGGCCTTCATGCGCAGCAGCGCTTCGTCCAGGCGGTCGGCATCCAGGTTGACCAGCAGGGCCTTCACCGCCAGCAGCGGGTTGCCGAGCAGCAGCCAATCCCGGGCTTCCTGGCGGCTGCGGGTCTGGTACAGCTCGGGTTTCTGGTCGCGGGCCAGCAGCCAGGTGCCGATATGTTCCGGCAGAACGACCAGGGTCTGGGGTCCGAGCAGGCCGGCCTGGCGGGCGTTGTCGAGGGCGCTGGCGATCTTCAGTTGCAGATGGTGGGGGCTCTGGTAGTCCGCCGGTGCCAGCTGGGGGCGGATCAGAAGCAGGTTGCCGCTGGCCTGCGGTGTGCTCGGCCCGCTGTCGATCACGCTGCGCAGATCGGACAGGTAATGGGCGTCCGGGCGCTTCTCGGCCCAGTTCAGGAAGACGGCGAGGCCGCTGCCGAGCAGCAGCACCAGGAAGCAGATCGAGAGGATGATTTTCATGGGCAAAGGGTAGGCCGATGGTGAGGGGCTTGCCAAGCACTTGAGTGCATTTGGATCAATAAGTTGTCAGTTTGGGTCATTGAGGCGCTTGGCCCGGCTCTTTATCGTCTAGCCCCATACCGACCGTGGTCCGTCTGAGACCACGGCATTCCGTGAAATGCACGCGCTTGATGGTGGAGACTTCCATGACCGCTCGTTACCCGCACCTGCTCGCCCCGCTGGATCTCGGCTTCACTACCCTGAAGAACCGCACGCTGATGGGCTCCATGCACACCGGCCTGGAAGAGAAGCCGGGCGGCTTCGAGCGCATGGCGGCGTATTTCGCCGAGCGCGCCCGCGGCGGCGTTGGCCTGATGGTCACCGGCGGCATCGGGCCGAACGAAGAAGGCGGCGTGTATTCCGGCGCGGCCAAGCTGAGCACGCCGGAAGAAGCCGAGAAGCACAAGATCGTCACCCGGGCGGTGCATGAGGCGGATGGCAAGATCTGCATGCAGATCCTCCACGCCGGCCGCTACGCCTACAGCCCGAAATCCGTGGCACCGAGCGCCATTCAGGCACCGATCAACCCGTTCAAGCCACGGGAGCTGGACGAGGAGGGCATCGAGAAGCAGATCCAGGATTTCGTCACCTGCTCCGTGCTGGCCCAGCAGGCCGAGTACGACGGCGTCGAGATCATGGGCTCGGAAGGGTATTTCATTAACCAGTTCCTGGCCGCCCACACCAACCAGCGCACCGACCGCTGGGGTGGTGCCTACGAAAACCGCATGCGCCTGCCGGTGGAAATCGTGCGCCGCGTGCGCGAGGCCGTAGGCCCGAACTTCATCATCATCTATCGCCTGTCGATGCTCGACCTGGTCGAGGTCGGCAGCACCTGGGACGAGATCGTCCTGCTGGCCAAGGCCATCGAACAGGCTGGCGCGACCATCATCAATACCGGTATCGGCTGGCACGAAGCGCGTATCCCGACCATCGCCACCAAGGTACCGCGCGCTGCGTTCACCAAGGTCACCGCCAAGCTGCGCGGCGAAGTCGGCATTCCGCTGATCACCACCAACCGCATTAACACCCCGGAAGTGGCTGAGCAGGTGCTGGCCGAAGGCGATGCCGACATGGTGTCGATGGCGCGCCCCTTCCTCGCCGACCCGGATTTCGTCAACAAGGCCGCCGAAGGCCGCGCCGACGAGATCAACACCTGCATCGGCTGCAACCAGGCCTGCCTGGACCACACGTTCGGCGGCAAGCTGACCACCTGCCTGGTCAACCCGCGTGCCTGCCACGAAACCGAGCTGAACTACATCCCCACCGCGACGGTGAAGAAAGTCGCTGTCGTGGGTGCCGGCCCGGCCGGGCTGTCGGCTGCTACCGTGGCCGCCGAGCGTGGACATGCGGTGACGCTGTTCGATTCGGCCAGCGAAATCGGCGGGCAGTTCAACGTCGCCAAGCGCGTGCCGGGCAAGGAAGAGTTCTACGAGACCCTGCGCTACTTCAAGCGCAAGCTGGAGACCACCGGTGTGGACGTGCGCCTGAACACCCGTGTTTCTGCGGATGAGCTGGCGGCCGGCGGCTTCGACGAAATCATCCTGGCGACCGGCATCGCTCCGCGTACACCGGCTATCGACGGCATCGAGCACGGCAAGGTCATCAGCTACCTGGATGCGATCCTCCAGCGCAAGCCGGTCGGGCAGCGTGTGGCGGTGATCGGGGCTGGCGGGATCGGTTTCGACGTCTCCGAGTTCATCACCCATGAGGGCGAGGCCACCAGCCTCAACCGCGAGGCCTTCTGGAAGGAGTGGGGCATCGACGGTGACCTGGAAGCGCGAGGCGGTGTAGCAGGCGTGCGTGCCGAACCCCATGCGCCGGCGCGTCAGGTATTCCTGCTGCAGCGCAAGAAATCCAAGGTGGGCGATGGCCTGGGCAAGACCACCGGCTGGATTCACCGCACCGGGTTGAAGAACAAGAACGTACAGATGCTCAACTCGGTGGAATACCTCAAGGTCGACGACAGCGGCCTGCACATCCGTGTCGCTGAAGGCGAACCGCAGGTGCTGCCGGTGGATACGATCATTGTCTGCGCAGGCCAGGACCCGCTGCGCGAGCTGCACGACACCCTGGCGAGTGCCGGGCAGAGCGTTCACCTGATTGGCGGTGCCGATGTCGCTGCCGAGCTGGACGCCAAGCGTGCGATCAACCAGGGATCGCGCCTGGCGGCCGAACTCTGAACCCCTGACGCCCCGCCTTGCGCGGGGCGTCGTCTTTCTGGCCCATAAAAACAAGGAAAAAGCCGATGACCACTCCAGCCCTGCAACCGCAAGCCGCAGCGTCTCTGGCCCGCTGGCACGCGATGATCGCTGCCCAGGACCTGGGCGCCTTGCCCGAACTGTTGCACCCTAATGCTCTGTTCCGTTCACCCATGGCATTCAAGGCTTACGAGGGTGCGCCAGCGGTCAACCTGATCCTGAACACCGTGCTCAAGGTGTTCGCGGACTTCGCCTATCACCGCGAGCTGGCGACGGCTGACGGCCTCAACGTGGTGCTGGAGTTCAGCGCCCGGGTCGGTGACCGCGAACTCAAGGGGATCGACATGATTCGCTTTGACGAGGCGGGCAAGATCGTCGAGTTCGAGGTGATGATTCGCCCCATGAGCGGCCTGCAGGCCCTGGGCGCAGAAATGGGCGCACGCCTGGCGCCCTTCCTGGCGGCGGGCAAGGGCTGACCACTTGCCCGGCCAGCTGGGCTACTTCAGCACCCCAACCTCCTTGTAATAGCGTTCGGCGCCGGGGTGCAGGGGAATGGGCAAGCCCTGCACTGCGCGCTCCAGCCTGATGTCCCTGGCGGCAGGGTGCGAGGCGGTCAGGCGGTCGAGGTTTTCGAACAGCAGCTTGGTCATCTCATAGGCCACGGTGTCGGAGACTTTCGTCTGGCTGACCAGGACGTTGGTGATGGTGACCGTGGGCACATCGCTGTTCTGACCGTCGTAAGTGCCTGCCGGGATGATTCCGGCCTGGTAGGCGCCGTTGCCGATGCGGCCCACGACGTCCGCCGGGATGGACACGAAGGTAATGGGCATCGCTGAGGCCAGATCGCGAATGGCCGCCATGCCCAGGCCTGCGGACTGCAAGGTGGCATCCAGTTCATTGCGTCTGATCAGCTCCACCGACTCGGCGTAGGGCTTGAAATCGATCTGCCCCATATCTTCGTATGTCAGGCCAGCAGCCTTGAAAATGGCCCGCGCGTTGAGTTCCGTTCCCGAGCGCGGCGCGCCGACGGAAATGCGCTTTCCTTTGAGGTCGGCCAGGGTCTGTATTCCCGAATCCCGGCGCGCGACCACCTGAATGTAGTTCGGATAGATGCCGGCCACGGCCCGAAGCCTGTCCCGCGGCGCCTTGAATCCGGTTTCCTGGTCGCCTTTCCAGGCGTCGGCGACCGAGTCGCCCAGGGCGAACGCCAGTTGGCCGCGGCCGATCTGCAGCAGGTTGAGGTTTTCCACCGATGCCTTGGTCGCCCGTACGGTCGTTTCCGAACCCCGGATGTTTTCGCTGTAGAGGTCCGACAGGGCCATGCCGATGGGGTAGTAAACCCCGCTGGCGCCGCCGGTCAGGATGTTGATTTTGGTGGGCTCGGCCAGGGTGACGGGACTGTGGGCCAGTACCGCAACGGCAGCAAGCAGGCTGAGGCGTTTGCTCAAACGCATGGGGATTCTCCGTTCTTATTGTTGTGTTAAGGCAGAAAAAATACGCGCAGGCACGCGTTATCCGGCCGGCAGAGTCAGTGACCTGCGGCGATTGGTCAGAAGTGGTTTTTCGTTGGTAACCGGGGGTGTCCGTGTACGGAACGCAAAGGGGGTGTGGCGAGAAATGGAAGGCGAAACATCGCTGACCTCTTATCTTTTTTATCAGTCGTTCCGCACGTTTGGTTCGCGCGGACGTTCTGGGCGCAGCAGATGGCGTGCCAGTTTGTAGGCATTCCCGCCCTAGAGCGGTTCGGTTGACGGAGCAGGAAACCGCGTGAGCGGTGAGGCGCTCATGCGGTGATGCAAAGAAGCGGAAATCCGCCGATGTGTGCGGCCTTATGCGAAGGCTGGAACAGGGCGAGTCGTGACGCTGTGCCGGGCGCGGTGAGGGGGAGGATGCGGTGTGGCAGCGCTCACGTGCGCGGTGACGAGGCCGTTTGCTTCTTGCGGCTTGCACCAAGCTCATCACAATTCTGCTCTGCCGCTGGTCTGTCTGGCGTAGCGCGCAGAGCGACTGCCAACCCAGTCACATTGCTGGCCTCGGCTTTTCCCCTAGACTTGCGTAAACAAAGGGATAGCGCCTGAAATACAGGCTATGCCTTACCACGCAATCAACCGTTGATTCGCTGCACCGGGCCTGTGCGACCTGTTCGCACAGGCCCGCGGCGTGTCTGTTGTACAGAGTGTCTGGTGGAGCTCACTCCGTGAAAGCGTATGCCCGCTTGAGCGGATTTCACCGTGCTGGCCTAGAGGGAAACCGATGAGCATGCAGAACAAGCCGCAGATGGTTGAGGCCGTGATGTTCTTCAGTGAACGTGGCGGTATCTGCAAGCAGATGTTCTTTCCCGAATTCGAAGCGTTGCTCGACGGCGTGGTCAACATGCCCGAGTTCGCCGACGAGCAGATGCGTGTCGCCTACGTGGTGATCAACCCACGGCTGCTGATCAAGGCCGTGGTCTTCTTTTACCTGGATTTCGACGAGCGAGGGGCGCCCGACAAGGGCTGGAACATCCCCTTGCAGCACCTGGCCGAGCGCGCCGGGCGCGGCCCCGACATGGGCGCCGGGCCTATTCGCCTGGCCTGCCGCAGCCAGTGCCCGGTGTCCTGGCACCAGATGCACCTGTGGGACCCGAGCCTGGCGCCCGGGCAGAACGATCTGGTGCTGCTGCGCGAAACCATCAAGCGCAACAGCCTGGGTGTGCTGGTCGAGGACGACAGCGCCCAGGCCGTCGCCCCCGAGCGCCTGCAGATGGCCTCGGAAGAACAGTGGTACGCCCCGGACCCGGCCAAGGAAGTCGCGGAAAAGCTCGCGGAGAAAATGGAGCAGGAGCACCGCGTCAAGACCGCACAGCTGATCAAGCAGCAGCGCCTGCGGATCGCCAGCCTGAGCCAGCAGCACGAAGAAGAACTGGCCAAGTTCCGCCTGGCCGGCGAAGAGCAGAGCAAGAACCTGCAAGCGCAGATCCACGGCATGCACCAGGCGTTGCGCCAGCAGGAAGAACTGAACGCCTCGCTCAAGACCCAACTGGCGGCCCAGGCCAGCAGCTTTCAGTCGTCCCGCGAGGAGATGAGCGAGCAGCTGCGTGCCATCGAGCGCAGTGGGCGTACGGAAAGCGACATTCTGCGTGCCCAGTTCGACGGGGAAATGAAAGCCAAGATTGCCTCCGCCGTTGTCGAGTACAAAGAGCAGATCGCGATTCGCGATGTCGAGCTGGCGTACCGCAATGAGCAGGATGCCCAGACCCAGCAGGAACTGGAGCGTCTCAAGCGTGAGCGCGATGCGCTGACCAACCAGGGTGGCGATCAGATTCTCGAACGCCTGGCCAAGCTCGGTGTGGTGTTCGTGGTCTATCACCCGGGGGCCGGCCACCTGACCATCGCGCTGCAGGACATTGCCCGCTACCAGGACAATCCGATGGCCTATGCCGCGGCCAAGTGCTTCGTCACCGAGGAGCAGTACCGCCATTGGCTGGCGCATTACCAGCAGCCGACCTGCGAAGCGTCGCTGCCCAGTGGCGAGCGTTGTGCCATTCCCATCGACCGGGTCGACACCCCCAGCCGGTTCGCCGTGGGCGACTCCAATTGCTGCGCGCGGCACAAGGCCGGTAGCCGTTTGCGCACCGTCAGCTAAGCGTTGCCGCTCGTCGTTCCCGATTGGCCGGCGCATGCGCCGCTGCAGCCGTTGCACCTCGACTGGCTGCAGGCCGCCGCCGTCGAGGTGGCGGTGCTGCGCCTTGATCTGATTGACCCGCTGATCAGCGGCAACAAATGGTTCAAGCTCCAGCATCACCTGCATGCGGCCAGCACTGCTGGCGCCGAGGGAGTGATCAGCCTGGGCGGTGCCCACTCCAATCACCTGCATGCCTTGGCCGCCGCTGGCCGGCGCTTCGGCTTCCCCACGGTCGGGCTGCTGCGTGGCACGGAGCAGGACACCCCGACCGTGCGCGATCTCCAGCGTTTCGGCATGCAGCTGCACTGGCTGGGCTATGGCGGTTACCGCGCCCGGCACTCGGCCGGTTTCTGGGACCCCTGGAATGAGCGCTACCCGAATTTCCACTGCGTGCCGGAAGGCGGCGGTGGCTTGCCGGGAGCGTTGGGCTGCGCCGACCTGGTGAACCAGGTGCGTGCGCAACTGCCGGAGGTGGGCTGGGTGGATTACCACGCCTGGTGGCTCGCCTGCGGCACGGGCACCACCCTGGCGGGATTGGTGCTGGGCGAGGCGGGGGCTCATCCGGTTCATGGGGCGATGGCTGTGCCGGAAGGGCACGGGGTGGCGGAGCAGGTCAGCGCAATCCTGGCTGCCGCAGGCGTGGCGGACGCCGGTTACCACTTGCTGGACGCCAGTCGTGGTGCATTCGCCCGGGTCGATGACGCGCTGCTGGCCTTTCTCCAGGCCACTGAAACGGCGAGCGGCCTGCCGCTGGAACCGGTGTACACCGCCAAGGCATTAATTGCGTTGCGCCAGCAGGTGCAGGCCGGTTACTTTGCGCCCGGCAGCCGTGTGTTGTTCGTGCATACGGGTGGTTTGCAGGGGCGGGACGCTGCCCTGGCTTTACGGTAGTCGACAGGTGTACCTGCGACAGCCGGCTACACTGACTCTTGACCCAGCGGAGCCTGGATTTTCCATGAGTGAACCCCTGAACCCCGAGCAGTTGCGCAGCCTGACGCCACTCAACGTGCTGTCCGAACAGCAATGGCGTGAGTTGCGCAGTCAGTTGGTGCCGCAGCCGCTGCTGGCCGGCCAGTTGCTGTTTCGTCAGGGGGACCAGGCGCGTCTGACCTACTACCTGCTGGCGGGGGAGTTGCTGCTGCAAGGGGCCGATGGCCAGCCGCAGCGCCTGGTGGCCGGCAGTGAAGCCAGCTGCCATCCGCTTTCGCCCAGCCTGCCGCGTTTGCACGAAGCCCGCGCCCTGAGCGATGTCAGTGTCCTTGCGCTGGATAGTGCCATGCTCAATCGCCTGTTGACCTGGCGCCTGGCCTATCAGGACCTGCTGCTGGAACTGGGTCAGCAGGGCGACGAGGTCGAATGGCTGGAACACCTGTTGGAAAACCCTTTGTTCTCGAAAGTCCCGCCTTCCAACGTACGGGCCATGTTCGAGCGCCTGCAACGGGTCGAGCTGGCGGCGGGCAGTACGGTGCTTAGTGAGGGCGAGAGTGGAGATTGTTGCTACTTCCTGAAGAGCGGCCGGGCTGAGGTTATCCGTGGTGCCGGCAGCGACAAGCAGGTGCTGGCGGAGTTGGAAATCGGCGCGTGCTTCGGTGAAGAAGCCTTGCTTGCCGATCGCCCACGTAACGCCACGGTCACCGTGCTGGAAGACGCCGTTGTCCTGCGCCTGGATCGCCAGGATTTCTTTTCCCTGCTCAAGGCGCCAGTGGTCGACGAGGTGTCGCTGGGCGAAGCGGCGCGTTTGCTGACAGCCGATGCGCAGTGGCTGGACGTGCGCCTGCTGGAAGAATACGAACGCGCCCACGCGCCGCAGTCTCTGCACATGCCGCTGCAGTTGCTTCGCCTCAAGGCGCGTCTGCTGGAAAAGGGCCGTACCTACCTGTGCTACTGCGACAGCGGCAAGCGCAGCGCCAGTGCCGTGTTTCTGCTGTCGCAACTCGGCTACCGCGCCTATGCCCTGCGTGACGGCCTGGATGCCTTGCCCGTGACGCAACGTGATGCGCTGCTGTGCGAAAGTGGCTCGGGCTACCTGGCTCGCTCCGGCGGGCGTATCGAACGCAGCCGCTAACGGCTCAGGCCGGGCCGGCTTCGGCTGTTTCCGGCCAACTGTCACCCACCAGAAACACCCGCTCGGCCTCTACCCAGTCGCCCTGGGCGTCCGGCTGCACGCGCACCAGCAACTGAGCATTGCTCTGCGGCGTCAGGCTGTCGAACCAGTGGGTGAGTTGTTCGGCGGTCCACAGATTGTCCGGGGTGAGGCGTGCGGGAGCCAGCCAGGCCTGGCGGGGCAGGGGTTGCCAGTGGCCGGGCGGGCTGTCGTGGGTAAAGGCGTGCCAGTCCCGATGATGCAGCCATCGGCCGGTGAGGTGCTGTGGGTTGGCGCCTTGCGGCGGGTGGCAGGGGCGGGACCAGGGGTAAAACAGGTAACCGCCCAGCCACAGTTCGGCCTGGGTCTCTGCCAGGTTCAGTTCGGCCAGCGCCGCACGGGCCTCGGCACGTCCGGATAGCGGCAGCTGGTGCTGGCTCAGGTGGTCGAGCTTGATGTCCAGGCGGTCATGGCTGCCGGGGCCCAGCCACTGGCTGGCCTGGTCTCCGCTGTGGTGTTCAGGCCCCAGGTAGAGTTTGATCGCCAGCTCCAGGTGATGGGTGCCTTCTTCATCACGCAGCAGCAGATCCAGCTCGCCCAGGGTATGACCGCCCTGGCGGATCGGCAGGTTGGCTGCAAGCAGCTCGATACCTGGCGCCGCACGCAGGGCGAACTGCCAGAGGCGTTCGTAGTACAGGCCCAGGCGCCGTACCGAGCTTTGCGCCAGCCAGGCGAGCAGGGCGCTGCTGTCCTGGTCCTGATGCAGCAGCCAGTCGGCCAGGGCGCCGGGGGCTCGGTTCCACGAGCTGGCAGTGAGCGGGTGGCGCTGCGGCCAGGGCGTGCGACACAGCAGGGGCGGTGACAGCAGCACCCAGGCCAAGTCCCGTACCACGGGCTGGCGCAGGCGCTGGGGCAGGTCGCTGAGTGAAGGAAAGGGCGTCATCCTGCGAGCATAGCGCCTAATCTTCATCTGGCCGTGGCAAAAAGCCGAAGGGGCCGCGTTCTGCAGCGCCCGGCAAAGTCCCGCGTTTGCCGCTGCCGCGGCCTTTCGCCCATAATCGCGGCATCCACACCCAGAGTTCGCGGGAGCACCATGGAGCAGTTTCGCAATATCGGCATCATCGGTCGCCTGGGTAGCCCCCAGGTGCTCGACACCATTCGCCGGCTGAAGAAGTTTCTCCTCGACCGCCACCTGCACGTGATCCTCGAGGACACCATCGCCGAAGTACTCCCGGGCCATGGCCTGCAAACCTCCTCGCGCAAGAACCTCGGGGAAGTCTGTGACATGGTGGTGGTCGTGGGCGGTGACGGCAGTCTGCTGGGTGCGGCCCGTGCACTGGCCCGGCACAAGATTCCGGTGCTGGGCGTCAACCGTGGCAGCCTGGGCTTTCTCACCGACATCCGCCCCGATGAGCTCGAGGTCAAGATTGCCGAGGTGCTGGAAGGCAACTACCTGACCGAGAACCGCTTCCTGCTGGAAGCCGAAGTGCGTCGCCATGGCGAGGCGATCGGCCAGGGCGACGCCCTCAACGACGTGGTGCTGCACCCGGGCAAGTCCACGCGGATGATCGAATTCGAGCTGTACATCGACGGCCAGTTCGTCTGCAGCCAGAAGGCCGACGGCCTGATCGTCGCCACACCGACCGGTTCCACTGCCTACGCGCTGTCTGCGGGTGGCCCGATCATGCACCCCAAGCTGGATGCGATCGTCATAGTGCCGATGTACCCGCACACGCTGTCCAGCCGGCCGATCGTGGTGGACGGCAACAGCGAGCTGAAGATTGTCGTCTCCAAGGACCTGCAGATCTACCCGCAGGTGTCGTGTGATGGCCAGAACCATTTCACCTGTGCGCCGGGCGATACCATCACCGTGCGCAAGAAACCGCAGAAGCTCTGCCTGATCCACCCGCTGGACCACAATTACTACGAGGTTTGTCGTACCAAGTTGGGCTGGGGCAGCCGGCTCGGTGGCGGGGGTGATTGAATGCCTCTCGACCCGTCGCGCAGCTATGACCTGATTGGCGACATCCATGGATGCGCCCACACCCTGGAGCGCCTGCTCGAACAGCTGGGCTATCGCCTGCAGGGCGGTGTCTGGCGTCACCCGCAGCGCATGGCGATTTTTGTCGGTGACCTGGTGGACCGTGGGCCGCGTATCCGTGAGTCCCTGCACCTGGTGTATGACATGGTCGCCGCCGGCCAGGCGCTGTGCATCATGGGCAACCATGAGTTCAATGCCTTGGGCTGGAGCACACCGGCGCTGCCGGGGAGTGGCCGACAGTTCGTGCGTGAACACACGCCACGCCATGAGCGCTTGATCAAGGAAACCCTGGACCAGTTCGCGGATTACCCCGGCGAGTGGCGTGAATTCCTCTATTGGTTCTACGAGATGCCGCTGTTCCTCGATGCGGGCCGGTTCCGGGTGGTTCACGCCTGCTGGGATGCGGGGTTGATCGAACCGTTGCGCGCCCAGTTCCCCGACGGCTGCATCGACGAGCATTTCCTCCAGGCGTCCGCCGTGCCCGGCAGCTTTGCCTGCCTGGCGCTGGACCGGTTGTTGCGCGGGACCGACATGCGCCTGCCCCACGGCCTGACGCTGACCAGCAACGACGGCTTTACCCGTTCGTTCTTCCGCACCAAATTCTGGGAAGAAAACCCACAGACCTACGGCGATATCGTCTTCCAGCCCGATGCCTTGCCGGTGCTGGCCGCACAGACGCCGTTGTCCGAGCTGCAGAAGGACGAACTGCTCAAGTACGGCGCCGACGAGCCGCTGCTGTTCGTCGGCCATTACTGGCGCCGGGGCAAACCGGCGCCGATCCGGCCGAACCTGGCCTGCCTGGACTACAGCGCGGTGATGTACGGCAAGCTGGTCGCCTACCGCCTGGACCAGGAAACCCGCCTGGACCCGCACAAGTTCGTCTGGGTCGATGTGGTCAAGCCGGAGCTGCCGTCATGAGTGCGGTGGTGGTGTTGCGCCTGCCGGTGCAGGTGGACCTGAGCGGTTTCGTCGCTCTGTTGCGGCGCCTGCAGGTGCCGCACCGGGTCTCGGAAGAGGCGGGCGAGCAGGTGTTGTGGGTGCCGGGCGAGCAGTTGGCCGAGCAGGTGCGGGATCTGTATGCCCGTTATCCCGAGGGCGATGCGGCAGCGGAGATGCCAGCCATCGCTGCCACCCACAAGGGCGAAGGCATGCTGGCGCGCCTCTGGCGCAGTCCGGTTACGGCGTTGATGCTGGTGCTGACTCTGATCGCGTTCGGCATCACGGCAGCGGGTGAGAACTTTGCCGCGATTCGTTGGTTGAGCTTCGTCGACTTCCGCATCCAGGGTGAGCACATCTACCTCACCTACCTGGACGCCACGCTGGCCAGCGGCGAATGGTGGCGCCTGATCACGCCGATGCTGATTCATTTCGGTTGGCTGCACCTGGCGATGAACAGCCTGTGGTACTGGGAGCTGGGGCGGCGCATCGAGTTTCGCCAGGGTGCCGTAAGCCTGCTGGCGCTGACCCTGCTGTTCAGCCTGGCCTCGAACTTTGCCCAATACTGGTGGAGCGGGCCGTCACTGTTCGGCGGCTTGTCCGGCGTGCTCTACGGCCTGCTGGGGCATTGCTGGCTGTACCAGCGCCTGGCGCCGAATGCCAATTATCGGCTGCCGCCGGGTGTGCTGGTGATGATGCTGGCCTGGTTGCTGATCTGCATGACCGGCATCTTCGAACTGCTGCAGTTCGGCGCCATCGCCAATGCCGCGCACGTGGGCGGGCTGCTCGCCGGCTGTGTCACCGGGCTGCTGGGCGGTGCGCTGGCGCGCCGGCACCGGTAAACTGACACTTTGCATATGGAGGCACGCATGTCGTCCTTTCTCGAAGCGATTGAAAACATCACCCCGGACATCTACCAGAGCCTCAAACTGGCCGTGGAAATCGGCAAGTGGCCCGACGGCCGCAAGCTGACCCAGGAGCAGAAAGAACTCAGCCTGCAGGCGCTGATCGCCTGGGAAATCCAGAATCTGCCGGAAGAAGAGCGCATCGGCTACATGGGCCCACAGGGCTGCGAGTCCAAGTCCGAGCCGATCCCCAACCTGCTGTTCAAATCCTCGGATACCCTGCACTGATGGCTGAGCTGGCACGTGGCTCGCTGAGCAAGATGGCGGCGCGCCTCGACGCGCCGGTGCAGTACGCGTTTCGCCTGGGCGATGACGAGGTGCCGGTCAACCCGCTGATCGGCAAACGCCTGCGGCTCGAATACCTGGGTGCGATCCACTGTTCCCACTGCGGTCGCAAGACCAAGACCAGTTTCAGCCAGGGCTATTGCTACCCGTGCATGCAGAAACTGGCGCAGTGCGACATCTGCATCATGAGTCCGGAACGCTGCCACTTCGAGGCCGGCACCTGCCGGGAGCCGAGCTGGGGTGAGCAGTTCTGCATGACCGATCATGTGGTGTACCTGGCTAACTCCTCCGGGGTGAAGGTGGGCATTACCCGCGCCACGCAGATTCCGACCCGCTGGATGGACCAGGGCGCGACCCAGGCCTTGCCGATTCTGCGCGTGTCGACCCGCCAGCAATCGGGCTTCGTCGAAGACCTGCTGCGCAGCCAGGTGGCAGACAAGACCAACTGGCGCGCGCTGCTCAAGGGTGATGCCACGCCGGTCGACCTGATCGCAGTCCGTGAACAACTGTTCGACAGCTGTGCCGACGGCCTGCGTGAGCTGCAGCAGCGCCATGGTCTGCAGGCCATCCAGCCGCTTACCGAGCAGGCGGTGGTGGACATCCGCTACCCGATCGAAGCCTATCCGGCGAAGATCACCAGCTTCAATCTGGACAAGGAACCGGTCGCCGAAGGTACTCTGCTGGGTATCAAGGGCCAGTACCTGATGTTCGATACCGGTGTGATCAATATCCGCAAATACACGGCCTACCACCTGGCCGTGCACGAGTAACCGACTTCCGCAAACCAGGCCCGTGGGGCCTGAAGACAAAGGGCCACAAGCCATGCGCACCGAACAACCGAAAATGATCTACCTCAAGGATTACCAGGCGCCCGATTACCTGATCGACGAGACGCACCTGACCTTCGAGTTGTTCGAGGATCACACCCTGGTGCATGCGCAACTGGTGATGCGCCGCAACCCTGCCGGCGCTGGTGGGCTGCCGCGTCTGCAGTTGGACGGCCAGCAGCTGGAGCTGCTGTCGGTGTCGCTGGATGGCACGGAGCTGGGCGCTGCGGACTACCAGCTCGATGACGATCACCTCAGCCTGCAGCCGTCGGCGGCCAGCTTCGTGGTCGACACCAGCGTGCGCATTCACCCCGAAAGCAATACCGCGCTGGAAGGCCTGTACAAATCGGGCACGATGTTCTGCACCCAGTGCGAGGCCGAGGGCTTCCGCAAGATCACCTATTACCTCGATCGCCCTGACGTGATGAGCAAATTCACCACTACGCTCAGTGCCGAGCAGCATCGTTATCCGGTGCTGCTGTCCAACGGCAACCCGATCGCCAGTGGCCCGGAAGAGGGCGGTCGGCATTGGGCGACCTGGGAAGATCCGTTCATGAAGCCGGCTTACCTGTTCGCCCTGGTGGCCGGCGACCTCTGGTGCGTGGAAGACAGCTTCACCACCATGAGCCAGCGTGAAGTGGCCCTGCGCATCTACGTCGAGCCGGAAAACATCGACAAGTGCCAGCACGCCATGGACAGCCTGAAGAAGTCCATGCGCTGGGATGAAGAGGTCTATGGCCGCGAGTACGACCTGGACATCTTCATGATCGTGGCGGTCAACGATTTCAACATGGGCGCCATGGAGAACAAGGGCCTCAACATCTTCAACTCCAGCTGCGTGCTGGCCAAGGCCGAGACGG
>JBLZZJ010000003.1:0-37793 GCA_050282285.1 Pseudomonas sp. | reverse complement strand
GAGGTCTTTGCTTCATCTGCAACACTCCTCTTGCTCACGCAATATCTAGTGTGTTGCATCCACCGGTTGAGTCCACAACCAAAACGCGTCGGCGGCACGCTTTTAAGGCAGGCCATTCGTAGCCGGAAGCGCGTTCAGAGGCGCGCGCCACCCCGTCGATGCTTGACCCGGGTGAGCAGCGCCTTGCAATCGACCGTGAGGATTTCCGGGTGATTGAAGATGTGCTGGCGCACGAAGGCGTCAAAGGTCTCGTAACTGTCGGTCAGGGTGTGGATGTGCAGGCTCTTGAGGTCGCTCATGATGTACAGGCTGACCACCTCCACAGTGGCCGACAGGCGCTCGGCGACGGCCTCGATGGCATGTGGCGCGACGGTCAGGTCGACAAAGGTGGAGATGCCTTTGCCGAGTTTTTCCGGGTTGACCACGGCAGTGAATTTCTCGATCACGCCGCTATCGACCAGCGCCTGCACGCGTGTGCGTGCATGGGCGCGGGAAATGTTCAATTGCCGAGCGATATCGGCGAATGAGGTGCGCGAATCCTTGATCAGGATGTTCAGCAGCGCATTGTCCAGCTTGTTCATGACACCCTCTGTCGGTGGTAGAGACCGACAGGGATGCGGGTTACGTGCCAGTTACCCCTAGAACAACTTGCGAAATTGCACGAAACCCGAGCGTTGGGCGATGCGTTCGTACAGCAGCATAGCCTTGCTGTTGGTTTCGTGGGTCAGCCAGTGCACGCGGGAGCAGCCGGCTGCTTCGGCCTGGGTGTAGACGTGTTCGATCAGCTGGCGGCCGATGCCGCTGCTGCGTACGTCCTTGCCGATGAACAGGTCCTGCAGGTAGCAGTAGTCGCCGACGGTCCAGGTGGAGCGGTGGTAGAGCCAGTGCACCAGACCGATGGCCTGGCCTTCATGCCAGGCCAGGGCGGCGAACATCGGTTCTTGCGGGTCGAGGAAGCGCTGCCAGGTGACATCGCTGGTCTCGGCCGGGATTTCGGTCATGTAGAAGCGTTGGTAGCCCTGCCAGAGCGGCAGCCAGACCGCGTGATCGGCGGCGCTGACAGGGCGGATTTCGACGGGAATGCGAACGGGCATCGGAGTGACCTCCTTGGATGGCGACGGGTCATCCTGAAACGCTTGCTGCCAGACTGCAAGTGACTAATCGGCGCGCTCGCCGCACAGGTCCAGGGCAAACCAGTGTTCGACCTCGGCCTGCTGCAAACCGGCGCCGAGCAGGGCGAAGAGTTTGCCCAGGGCGGCTTCCCGGGTCATGCCGCCGGCCGACACCAGGCCGGCGCTGGCGAGCTGGCTGCCTGCAGCGTATACACCGAACTCCACGTGGCCATGGGGGCATTGGCTGATGGCAGCCAGGACCACGCCGCGTTTGTGAGCGTCTTTCAGGACGGCGAGCAGGTCGGCGTTGTCCGACGGGCCGGTGCCGCTGCCGTAGCACTCGATCAGCAGACCGCGTACGCCACTGTCCAGCAGCGCGCGGACATGGCTGGCCTGGATGCCGGGATAGAACGGCAGCACCGCCAGGTTGACCGCCTGGCGCGGCTGGCGGTAGTCGATGGCGCTCGGGAGATCACCCGCGCGTTCACCCTGGCGCTGGCGCGGCAATACATGGAAGGCATCGAAGGCGTCGCTGCGCAGTTTGCTGACGCGGGCGCCGTGCATGAGGCTGCCGTTGAAGTACAGGTGCACGCCTGGCGCGACGCCCTCGTGCAGGGCCTGCATGGCGCCGAACAGGTTGCCCCAGGCATCACTGCCGTCGGCACCGGCCGGCAGCATCGAGCCGGTGAGGATGACCGGCACCGGCAGACCCAGCAGCAGGAAGCTCAGGGCTGCCGCGCTGTAGGCCAGGGTGTCGGTGCCATGCAGCACCAGCACGGCATCGCAGCCGTCCTGTTCGACGCCGGCGCGGATCACCTCGACCATCGCCAGCCAGTGGGCCTGGCTCATGTTGGCGCTGTCGATGGGCGGCAGCAGCTCGCGGAAGGTCCAGGCCGGAACCTGTTCCGGTTGTTCGGTCTGTTGTGCCCGCAGTCGCGCCTCGAAGCCGGAGGCGGGGGCCAGGCCGGCAGCGCTCATCTGCATGCCGATGGTGCCGCCGGTGTAGAGGACGAGGAGTTTTTGCACTGCGGACATGCGTTTTCCCTTATTGGAAGAATGGTTATGGAAAGGCGCAGGATACATCTGATTGCCACTCATGAAAGGCCCTGGAGTCTGCATGTCGAGGCGAACGCGTGCCGATCGTGCGGGTTATGGGGCGCGACAGGCGAGAAAATGGGATAGCAGAAACGAAATCGGGCGGCACCTGAGGTGCCGCCCGATCAGGATGCCGGACTCAGCGCTGAGTCGGCAGCAGTTCTGCGCTGCTCTCGGGCTCAACGCGGGTGTCTGGCTTCACGGCCGGCCAGGCGTCACGGTCCAGGTCCAGGTCGGTGAACTTCGAGGCATCGAATACCGGCTGGGAAATACCGGCGCGGCGCTGCTCGTCGTAGTCCTTCATGACGCGCAGACCGACTTTCATCAGCATGGCCAGGGCGACCAGGTTGACGAACGCCAGGCAGGTCATGGTGATGTCGGCGAAGGCGAACACGGTACCTAGGTTCTGCATCGAACCCCAGCAGATCAGGGCCAGCACCACGGCGCGGTAGCTCAGCAGGACGGTGCGGCTGCGACCGGCCAGGAAGCGCAGGGCGTTCTCGCCGAGGTAGTAGTTGTAGAGGATGCAGGTGAACACGAACAGGCTCAGCGCGACGCTGATGAAGGTCCGGCCCCAGTCACCGACCACTGCGGCCAGGGAGTTCTGCGCCAGGACGATACCGTCACCGTCGAAGCCTGGGGTGTAGATGCCCGACAGCAGGATCAGCAGTGCGGTGCAGGTGCAGATGGCGAAGGTGTCGAGGAACACGCTGAACGCCTGCACCACGCCTTGTGCGGCCGGGTGCTTGACCGAGGCCACGGCGGCCACGTTCGGCGCACTGCCCAGGCCGGCTTCGTTGGCGAACACGCCGCGTTTCACACCCATCACGATAGCGCTGCCGAGCATGCCGGCGAAGGCAGGCTCCAGGCCGAAGGCACTCTTCACGATCAGCATCAGGGTGTCTGGCACCATCTCGATCTGGGTGATGATCACGTACAGGGTGACGGCGATGTAGGCCAGGGTCTTGACCGGTACCAGCAGGTCGGAGACCGACGCGATGCGCTTGATGCCGCCGATGAATACCAGGGCCAGCAGCGCGGCCAGGGCGATGCCGCTGTACTGCACCGGGATGTCGAAGGCGTTCTGCAGCGAGTGGGTCACGGTGTACGACTGCAGGCCGTTGAAGGCCAGGCCGTAGGTGAGCAGCAGCAGGACCGAGAACAGCATGGCCATCCAGCGCAGCTTCAGGCCGTGCTGGATGTAGTAGGCCGGGCCGCCGCGGTACAGGCCTTCGCCTTCCGAGCGTTTGTAGACCTGGGCCAGGGTACATTCGAAGAAGCTGCTGGACATGCCCACCAGTGCGGTGACCCACATCCAGAACACCGCACCCGGACCGCCCAGGGTCACGGCCAGGCCGACACCGGCGATGTTGCCTGCACCCACGCGGCCGGCGAGGCTGAGCATCAGCGCCTGGAACGAGCTGAGCTGGCCACCGCTGCTGCGCAGCGATTCCTTGAACACGGTGAACATGTGGGTGAAGTGGCGGAACTGGACGAAGCGCGAGCGGAAGGTGAAGTAGCTGCCCAGGCCGACGATGAGCACGATCAACACTTTTCCGGAAAGGAAGTCGTTCAGTACTTCGAGCATGATGAGAATCCTCGGTTCTTATTGTGATTGTTCGCGGACGAACGCCGACGCGTTATGCGGTGGCTGATTTTTGAGCAAGCCGATGGTCGGAACAATTTCGCGGGTCGATTCGAGGTGATGCGAGTTGATGCTATATTCACGCCACTCGCGTCATAGGAATGGGCATGTCGAATCATTTGGGTGAGAACCTTCGGCTGTTATGCAGCCATTACCGCTCCATCGCCGAGGTGTGCCGCAAACTCGGGATCAACCGTGCCCAGTTCAACAAGTACCTGTCGTCGGAGAGCCAGCCGACGGCATACAACCTCAAACGCATAGGGGATTTCTTCGGTGTGGAGGGCTACGAGCTGGGCCTGCCGAGTGACCAGTTTTCTCGCCTGATCGGCGCACGTGGCAGCCAGATCGGTGCGCCGGCTGAGCAAGATCCGTTACACGCATTGTTACAGCCGTTGCGTGAGCAGTCCGGCGACCTGAGCCGCTACTGTGGCTATTACTTCGAATACGCCAACTGCATGTCAGTACCGGGCACCATCCTGCTGTCGCTGGTGCATATGCGCGAAGAGAACGGCACCTTTCTGTTCGAACGCCAGGAGCGGCAAGTGGTGTCCGCAGGCGGGCACGCCGAGGAGTCGGCGCGCTGCCGGTATCTGGGGGCGGCGTTCCAGTTGCAGGACCGCCTGTTTCTCATCGACTACGAGTCGCTGACCGTCAACGAGATGAGCCAGACCATCCTGATTCCCAGCTTCAAAAGCCGCATTACCCGTCTAAACGGCCTGAAGACCGGCGTCTCCAGCGGCGACCGGCGCACGCCGGCCTGCACCCGCGTGGTGTGGGAATACCTGGGCACCGAGATCAATCGCATCAGTACCTACCGGCAGGTGATGCTGTACCAGCCGGACGATCCGCGCATCGACGAAGACATCCGCCAGCGCCTGGCGCACGCCCCGGTGCGGGACGGGCTGTTCGAAGTGGAATGAGGGAGGCGCGGTGGCGCTTGGCGGCCACTCGTTTTTCTGCCAGGGGCAGGTGGGGGGGCCCACCCTACAGATCACGCCAACCGTAGGGTGGGCTTCAGCCCACCAACCAACGGGTCCCCGCAGTCTGTCAGTTCATCCGCGATGAATGGCCGCTATCAGCACAGTTCCGGGTGCTTGCTGCAGGTGCCGTAGCCTTCGCCTTTCATTGCATCCAGGGCGGCTTGCAGGCGGGTGACCACTTCATCCGGCGTGTCGAGGTTGAGAGCCAGGTACAGGTTGGACTTGTCGAAGGTCAGCACAGTACGCAGGCCAGTGACGCCTGCCTGGCGGGCATGGTGGCGCCAGACCGGGTCCGAGGTGGCCCACAGGTCGATGCGGCCTTGCAGCAGCTTGGCGATGTTTTCCGGGTCGCGCAGGGCGTTGACCGGTTGCAGGCCGGCGTTCTCCAGGTGCTGGCTGACCGCGCTGTCCTTGTAGCTGCCGATGGTGTAGCGGCTGGCCTCGGCCATGTCGCGCATGGTGCCGATCTTGGAGTCCGGCGCGACGAGCATCACGCGGTCGTAGCTGGCGATCGGGCCAACCCATTTGAACAACGGCTTGCGTGCGTCGCTCATGGAGGTGGAGAACAGGCCGTGGTTGGCGTTCTCCAGGGTGGAGTCATACACCCGGCTCCACGGGAAGCGCAGGGTCATGCTGTAGTCGATGCCGGCACGCTTGAACATTTCGCGCACGATGGTGGTGCTGACGCCCTGGATGTTTTCATCCCGGGCAAAGTTCTTGTTGTTGTCGGCCATGTTGAACGGCGGGAAGTTTTCCGTCTGCAGCACCACTTTGTAGCCGGCCGGCAATTCGGCGTGGGCGTGGGCAGCGATGAAGCTGACGACGAGCAGCAGGCAGGCGATGAGCCTGGCGGGTTTGACAGTCATGGGGTGAGCTCTCTTTATTGGCTGCGCCATATCCTGCGCCGCTTGCAGAGGCGGCACGGGGCACTCTCCGCCTTTGCTCGGAGGTGTCGACGCTGTTGGTTTTTATGTTGGGCTTCGACTGGTGTGCCTGCCGTGTGGCCTGATGCCTGAGTTGCCTGCGAACAACCCTGTTTTCCGGTCGAAAAAACCCCACAAAAGTAGCACCGTCCAGGGGTTGTTCCAAGTGAACCCGTTCAACTCTCGCGTATCTGTTTCGCGAGATGTTGCCGTCAGTTGGCGTTCGGTGTGGGGGCGTTTTCGCGCGGACAAAAAAAGGGCCTGGAGACAAGCTCCAGGCCCTGCAAAGGTGAGGGTGTCCAGTCCCTCTACCTGGTGACAGGTGGCGGGCGCGCCGGTCAGGCTTTGAGCGGGACCAGGCGCGGCGCGATCATGTTTTCCGGGCGCAGGATGTCGGCCAGCATGGCCTCGTCGAGCAGGCCTTCCTCGCGTACCAGCTCCAGCACGCCTCGGCCGCTGACCAGGGCGTCCTTGGCGATGCGCGTGGAGTTCTCGTAGCCGATGTACGGGTTGAGGGCGGTGATCAGGCCGATGGAGTTTTCCATCAGGGCGCGGCAGTGGGCTTCGTTGGCGGTGATGCCGTTGATGCAATGCTCGCGCAGCATGTCCATGGCGCGTTGCAGCAGGCGGATCGAGTCGAAGATCTTGTAGGCGATCAGCGGCTCCATCACGTTCAGTTGCAACTGGCCGCCTTCGGCTGCCAGGGTCAGCGCCAGGTCGTTGCCGATCACTTCGAACGCCACCTGGTTGACCGCCTCGGGGATCACCGGGTTGACCTTGCCCGGCATGATCGAGCTGCCCGGCTGGCGGGCCGGCAGGTTGATTTCGTTGATCCCGGTGCGCGGGCCACTGGAGAGCAGGCGCAGGTCGTTGCAGATCTTCGACAGTTTGACCGCGGTGCGCTTGAGCATGCCGGAGAACAGCACGAAGGCGCCCATGTCGGAGGTGGCTTCGATCAGGTCGGCGGCCGGTACCAGGGGCTGCCCGCTGATGGCGGCCAGGCGGTCGACAGCCAGTTGCTGGTAGCCGGGATCGGCGTTGATGCCGGTGCCGATCGCGGTGCCACCCAGGTTGACCTCGGTCAGCAGTTCCGGCGCCAGACTGCGCAGGCGCGCCAGGTCTTCACCCAGGGTGGTGGCGAAGGCGCGGAATTCCTGGCCCAGGGTCATCGGTACGGCGTCCTGCAGCTGGGTGCGGCCCATCTTCAGTATGTGGGCGAACTCTTCACCCTTGGCAGCGAACGACTGGATCAGGCTGTCGAGGCTGGCCAGCAGGGTGTCGTGGCCCAGCAGCAGACCCAGGCGAATCGCGGTGGGGTAGGCGTCGTTGGTCGACTGCGCCATGTTCACGTCGTTGTTCGGATGCAGGTAGGCGTATTCGCCCTTGCTGTGGCCCATGGCTTCCAGGGCGATGTTGGTGATCACCTCGTTGGCGTTCATGTTGGTCGAGGTGCCGGCGCCGCCCTGGATCATGTCGACCACGAACTGCTCGTGGAAATCACCGCGAATGATGCGTGCGCAGGCTTCGCTGATGGCGGCGTGCTTGGCGGCGCTGAGGTGGCCGAGTTCGCGGTTGGCGTCTGCTGCTGCCTGCTTGACCATGGCCAGGGCGATTACCAGTTTCGGGTAGTGAGCCAGTGGCACGCCGGACAGGCGGAAGTTGTTCACCGCGCGCAGCGTCTGGATGCCGTAGTAGGCATCGGCAGGCACTTCGAGGGTACCGAGCAGGTCTTTTTCGACGCGGAAAGATGCAGCAGCGGACATGATGTCTATGGTCTCGGGAAGGCGCGGAAGATACCGCGAAGACCTGTAGATTAAGGGCTGTGGCCATTCGTCGGCCAATGCTGTTACTTGCTAGCCCATGCCGAATCGGCATAATTGCAGGTGTGACTATTTAGCGACCCCGGACGTGATCCGGCTGCGTCGCGCACTTCGTTCAGGAGGCGCCATGAACCTGGAAAGCAAATGGCTGGAAGACTTCGTCGCCCTGGCTGCCACCCGCAGTTTTTCCCAGGCGGCGGAAAAGCGCTTCGTCACGCAACCGGCATTCAGCCGTCGTATTCGCAGCCTGGAGAGCATGCTTGGCCTGACCCTGGTCAATCGCTCGCGCACCCCCGTCGAACTGACCGAGTCGGGGCAGTTGTTCCTGGTAACCGCGCGCAGCATGGTCGAACAGTTGGGTGAGGTGGTGCGCCATCTGCACAACCTCGAAGGGCAGCGCGGCGAGGTGCTACAGATCGCTGCCGCTCACTCGCTGACCCTGGGGTTCTTCCCGGAGTGGATCGCGCGCCTGCGCCGCGAAGGGTTGCCGCTGAATACGCGACTGGTGGCGACCAACGTGGGCGAGGCGGTGCATGCCCTGCGTGACGGCGCCTGCGACCTGATCCTGGCCTATTACGACCCCGATGCCTCGTTGCAGATGGACCCGGAGATCTTTCCGTCCCTGCACCTGGGTCGTTCGGAAATGCTGCCGGTGTGTGCGGTGGATGATGACGGCAAGCCGCTGTTCGATCTCGACAGCGGGCAGAGTGTGCCGCTGCTGGCCTATAGCGCAGGGGCATTTCTGGGTCGGTCGGTGAATCTGCTGCTGCGCCAGCGCGGCCTGCGCAGCACCACGGTGTACGAGACGGCGATGGCCGACAGCCTCAAGAGCATGGCGTTGCAGGGCATGGGCGTGGCCTGGGTGCCGCGCCTGTGCGTGACCGCTGAACTGGCGCGGGGCGAGCTGCTGGTCTGCGGCGGCGAGCAGTGGCAGATCCCTCTGGAAATCCGCCTGCACCGCTGCGCCCTGGTGCGCAAGGCGGCGGTGCGCCTGCTGTGGCGCAAGCTGGAAGGTGGGGCTGGTCGCGACGACGCTTGAGTACGTTGCGGCTGCAGCCTTTCCCACAGAATCAAGGAACGGCTAGCGCTGACACAGCCCTGTGGGAGGGGCTTCAGCCGCGACAGTCAGCCCTTTGTCAGGGTGGCCGCTTACGGCAGCCCGTACTTCTTCACCTTGTCGAACAGCGTGGTCTTGGCCATGCCCAGGTCCTGGGCGGCCTGGCTGAGGTTGCCGTCGTGGCGTTCCAGGGCAGCACCCAGCAGGTTGCGTTCGAACGCCTCCACCGCTTCGGCGAAGTTGGGGCCGTTGCCGTCGGGGGCCGTACCGCTTTTCTTGAACACGGGCAGGCCAAGGGCAAAGCGTTCGGCGACGTTGCGCAGCTCGCGGACGTTACCCGGCCAGTCATGGGCCATGAGGGTGGCGATGGTCTGGCGGTCGAGCTCCGGTGTCGCGCGGTCGAAACGCAGGGAGGACTGCTGCAGAAAGTGTTCGAACAGCAGCAGGATGTCCTCGCGCCGCTCACGCAGCGGCGGCAGTTCCAGGGTGACCACGTTGAGCCGGTAGTACAGGTCGCTGCGGAACTGGCCGAGCTTGCCGGCTTCGTCCAGGTCGGCCTTGGTCGCAGCGATCACCCGGCAGTCCACCTGTACCGACTGGTTGGAACCCAGGCGTTCCAGGCTGTGCTCCTGCAACACGCGCAGCAGCTTGATCTGCAGGTTGAGCGGCATGCTTTCGACTTCGTCGAGGAACAGCGTACCGCCGTTGGCGTGCTCGATCTTGCCGATGCGGCGTTTGCCGGCGCCGGTGAAGGCGTGGGCTTCGTGGCCGAAGATTTCGCTCTCGAACAGGTTCTCCGGCAGACCACCGCAGTTGAGGGCGACGAACTGCTTGGACTGGCGACGACTGAAGTCATGCAGGCAGCGGGCGACCAGCTCTTTGCCGGTGCCGGTTTCGCCTTCGATCAGCACATTGGCAGCGGTATCGCTGACGTTCTCGATCAATTCGCGCAAACGCTGCATGGCCGGCGAGCGACCGATGATGCGTTGCTCGAGGGCCTGGCGACCGGCGAGCTGACGGCGTAGCGAGGACACTTCCCGGGCCAGGCTGCGTTGCTCCAGGGCACGGCGGGTGACATCCACCAGGCGCTCGGGGGAGAAGGGTTTCTCCATGAAGTCGTAAGCGCCTTCGCGCATCGCCCCGACCGCCATGCTGATGTCGCCGTGGCCGGTGATCAGTACCACCGGCAGGGCCGGGTCGCGGCGTTTCAGTTCGGCCAGCAGTTGCAGGCCGTCGATGCCCGGCAGGCGGATATCGCTGATGACGATGCCGGCGAAGTCTTCGCCGATGCGCTGCAGGGCTTCTTCGGCGCTGCCTACGCCTTCGCTGGTGATGTCTTCCAGGGCCAGGGCCTGCTGGCAGCCGAGCAGCACGTGCGGGTCGTCTTCGACGATAAGAACGGTCAGGTGATCGGTCATGGGCGCAGGTCTCGCAGGGGCAGGCTGAGAACGAAGGCTGTGCCACCGCCGTCGGGGTGACGCACGGTGAGGGTGCCGGAGGCGGCGGCCGCGAGGCTGGCGGAAAGGGTCAGGCCAAGGCCGAGGCCCTGTTCGCCGGGTTTGGTGGTGAAGAAGGGTTCGAACAGGTGGGTGCGCGCGTCCGGCGCGATGCCGGGGCCATTGTCGCGAACTTCCAGCTGGTAGGTGGTGCCGTCGGTCTGGCCCGTGAGCCAGAGGCGCCGATCGACCTGGTCGCGCATGGCATCCAGTGCGTTGCCGATCAGGTTGACCAGGATCTGTTCCAGGCGGGTCTGGTCGATGGCCAGGCAGACTTCGCTGTAGTCGCGTTCGATGCGCATGTTGGTGCGTTGCAGGCGCGGGTGCAGCAGCATCAGCGTGGCGTCCACGGCCTTGTCCAGGCTGGCCTCGCCGCTGTCGTCAGAGCGGCGGGCAAAGGCGCGCAGGCTGGCGGTGATCTTGCCCATGCGGTCCACCAGCTCGTTGATGGTCTGCAGGTTGGTGCTGGCCACGTCCAGGGCGCCGCGGGCGAGGAAGCGCACGGTGTTGCCGGACAGTGTGCGCAGGGCGGCCAGGGGCTGGTTGAGTTCGTGGGCGATGCTGGTGGACATCTGGCCGATGACCGCCAGTTTGCCAGCCTGGACCAGCTCGTCCTGGGCCTGTCGCAGGGTAGTTTCCGCTTGCTGGCGCTCGTGGATTTCGGCCATCAGCCGTTCGTTGCTGGCCTGCAGGTCGGCGGTGCGCTCGATGATCTTGCGCTCCAGTTCGTTGTTGGCCTGCTGCAGCGCTTCACGGGCCGCGAGGCGGGTGGCGAGCACTTTGCGCCGTTCGTTCCAGGCGATCAGCAGGAAGGCCAGCAGGGCCACGGCGACGGCGACCAGCATACCGTGGCTGATGGCTTCGCGGCGCTGGTCCTGCAGAGGCGTCAGCAGGGTCAGGTGCCAGGGCGTGTCTTCCAGGCGGCGGGTCTGCAACAGGTAGTTGGTGGGTGAGCCGGCGGTGGCGAAACTGACCTGCTCGATGCCGTCGTTCAGCGGCGAGCGATTGAGCAGTTGCAGTTCTTCCAGCGCCGCCCAGTGGTATTGCAGGCTGCGCGCCAGGCGCTCCTTGGTATCTGCATCCAGCGGTTGCACGGATTTGAGGCGCACCATCGGGTCGCTGGCGAGGATGATGATGCCGTTCTCGTCGCTGACGTAGGCTTCCAGCTGGGCCCGCTGCCAGCGCGCCTCCAGGGCGTCGAGGCGGACCTTGACCACGGCGACGCCGATGATGCGATTGCCTTCACGCAGGCCGTGGGCCAGGTAATAGCCGGCTTCGCCGGTGGTGCTGCCAATGCCGTAGAAGCGCCCGGGGCGGCCTTCGATGGCGTCCTGGTAATAGGCGCGAAACGACAGGTCTTCGCCGAGGTAACTGTCGGCGGCGTCCCAGTTGCTGGTGGCGATCACCCGGCCGCTCGGGTCCAGCACGTAGATGGCCAGGCTGCCGCTGCGCTGGTTGAGGCCGGCGAGGTACTGGTTGACGTGATGACGGCGGTAGACGGTAGGCGCCGTCAGCAGGCGCGAGACGTTGCCTTCCAGCTCCAGCAGGCTGGGCAGGTAGGTGTACTTGGTGATTTCACTTTCGACCGCCCGTGCGTTGAGTTCGAGCTGGCGTTCGCCATTTTCGGCCAGGTTGCGGATGCCGGCGCCTTCACTCAGGTGAAAGCCGGCGTAGCCACAGCCGAGCACCAGCAGGAGCATCACGGCTGGCAAAAGCAGCAGATGGCGAATCAGGCGAGGTTTCACGGTCAGGGCTGGCGGGACGGCGCGAGGGCTGATGGAAGCGCATTGCATCACAGTCCTCCCGGGCTGGCCAGTTGTGCGGGGTCAGGCATGCTGTGGCAGGGGCGGGCCGAAGCCCGCCGCGCCGGGTGGCTGGCCGCAGGATGGTGCGAGCTGGCGATATCCATGAATGGGTCCTTGTGGGTATCGCCGAGCCCGCGTCCTGCGTGCACGTCCACCTAGAAATGCATCAGTGCTGCAGGATCTTCGCCAGGAACTGCTGGGCACGCTCGGAGCGTGCGCTGACGTCGCCGAAGAACTCTTCCTTGGGGCAGTCTTCGACGATCTGGCCGGCGTCCATGAAGATCACCCGGTCAGCCACTTTGCGGGCGAAGCCCATTTCGTGGGTCACGCACATCATGGTCATGCCTTCGTGGGCGAGCTGCACCATCACGTCGAGCACTTCGTTGACCATTTCCGGGTCGAGGGCGGAGGTCGGTTCGTCGAACAGCATCACTACCGGGTCCATCGCCAGGGCGCGGGCAATGGCTACTCGCTGCTGCTGGCCGCCGGACAGTTGGCCCGGGTGCTTGTGCGCGTGCTCCTTGAGGCCGACGCGGTCGAGCAGGGCCAGGCCTTTCTGCATGGCCTCTTCCTTGCTGCGGCCGAGCACCTTGATCTGCGCGATGGTCAGGTTCTCGGTGATGGTCAGGTGCGGGAACAGCTCGAAGTGCTGGAACACCATGCCGACGCGCGAGCGTAGCTTGGGCAGGTTGGTCTTCTTGTCGGCGATGGAGGTGCCGTCGACCACGATGTCACCCTTCTGGAAGGGTTCCAGGGCGTTGACGCACTTGATCAGGGTGGACTTGCCCGAGCCGGACGGCCCGCACACCACCACCACTTCGCCTTTCTTCACTTCGGTGGTGCAATCGGTCAGCACCTGGAAGTCCCCATACCACTTGTCGACGTTCTTGATGGAAATCATACGGCTAACCTTTTTTGCAGGAGTTTCACCAGCTGCGAGGCGGCGAAGCTGATCGTGAAGTAGACGAGGCCGGCGAAGATCAGGAACTCATGGGGCTGGCCGATGATGTCGCCGCGCGAACGGGCGGCATTGAGGAAGTCCATCAGGCCCACGGTGTACACCAGCGAGGTGTCCTGGAACAGGATGATGCTCTGCTGCAGCAGCAGCGGGGTCATCTTGCGGAAGGCCTGGGGCAGGATGATCAGGCGCATGGTCTGACCATAGGTCATGCCCAGGGCCTGGGCGGCACCCATCTGGCCTTTCGGGATGGCCTGGATGCCGGCGCGGACGATTTCGCAGAAATACGCCGCCTCGAACATGATGAACGCCACCAGGCAGGAGGTGAACGCACCGATCGGCGTGTCTTCACCGGTGATCCAGCGCAGGATGAACGGCACGGCGAAGTAAAACCAGGTGATCACCAGCAGCAGCGGGATCGAACGGAAGTAGTTGACGTAGGTGGCGGCGATGCCCGACAGCAGTTTGCTGTGCGACAGGCGCATCAGCGCCAGCACGGTACCCAGCGCGATGCCGCCGAGTACGCCCATCACCATCAGCTGCAGGGTCATCAGCATGCCGTCCCAGAGACCTGGGAGGGCGGGGATGATTTCGCTGAAGTCCATCATTTACCCCCTACGGAAATCAGGCCAGGCACGGCGACCTTCCTCTCGATCACGCGCATGATCATCATCAGGCTCATGTTCAGGGTGAAGTAGATCAGGGTGGCCAGGGTGAAGGCTTCGAACAGGTTGGCGCTGAATTCAGCGGTCTGCTTGGTTTGCGCCAGCAGCTCCATCAGGCCGATCAGCGACGCCACCGAGGAGTTCTTGAAGATGTTGAGGAACTCGCTGGTGAGCGGCGGAATGATGATGCGGTAGGCCTGGGGCAGCAGGACGTTGGTGTAGATCTGCCCCATGCGGAAACCCATGGCGTAGGCCGCAGCGGTCTGGCCCTTGGGCAGCGCTTCGATACCGGTACGCACCTGCTCGCACACCCGTGCGGCGGTGAACAGGCCCAGGCACACGACCACGCTCAGGTAGGCCGAGGTGGCAGGATTCAGGTCCTGCTTGAACCACAACTCCAGCGGCTCGGGCAGCAGGTCCGGTACCAGGAAGTACCAGAGGAACAACTGCACCAGCAGCGGCACGTTTCGGAAGATTTCGACGTAGGCGGTGGCGAGGCCTGACAGCCAGCGGTTCGGCAGCGTGCGCATCACGCCGAGCAGCGAACCGAGTGTCAGGGCGATGATCCAGCCGACCAGGGCGATGGCGATGGTCCAGCCGAGACCGGTGACGAACCAGTCCAGGTAGATTTCGCTGCCGATGCCGGTGGACTTGAAGTAGATACCCCAGTCCCAGTTGTAATCCATTGCGGGTTTCCCCTCGTATGCAAGGCTATGGCGCAGCCGCCAGCCCACCGATGGCAATGCCGGGTCAGCGGGCGACTGGTAGGAAAGAGTGGAGGCCTAGGCCTCCGGGGTTCCCCGCGAGCACCGCGCCTTTTGGGCGCGGTGTCGCATCACCGTCAAATCTGTTCTGCGGATTTGTCGGTCGGGTTGGCGATCAGCTTTTTCAGCTCTTCGCTCATGGGGAAATTCAGGTTCAGGTTCTTCGGAGGAACAGGCTGCAGGAACCACTTGTTGTAGATGTCGTTGATCTCGCCGGAAGCGAAGGTATCAGTGATGGCCTTGTCGACCACCTTTTTGAAGCCTTCGTCGTTCTTGCGCATCATGCAGCCGTAGATTTCGAAGGACTGCGGAGTGCCGACTACGGCCCAGTCGTCAGGCTTCTTGGCCTTGGCCATTTCACCGGCGAGCAGTGCGTCGTCCATCATGAACGCCACGGCGCGGTTGGATTCCAGCATCAGGAAGGACTCACCGTGATCCTTGGCGGAAATCACGTTCATGCCCATTTTCTTCTCGGCGTTCATGCCCTTGAGCAGACGCTCGGAGGTGGTGCCGGCGGTGGTCACGACGTTCTTGCCCTTGAGGTCTTCGAAGTCATTGACACCGGAAGTCTTCTTGGCCAGCAGACGGGTGCCGACTTCGTAGATACCGACGGAGAAGTTCACCTGGCGCTGACGCTCGATGTTGTTGGTGGTGGAACCACACTCGAGGTCGACGGTGCCGTTCTGTACCAGCGGGATACGGGTTTGCGAGGTAACCAGGTTGTAGCGAACCTTCAGGTCCGGCATGCCCAGTTCCTGTTTCACGGCTTCGACGACCTTCAATTGCAGGTCATGGGAATAGCCGATCGGCTGACGGGAGTTGTCGCCGTAGTAGGAGAACGGGATGGAGGAGTCGCGGTGACCGAGGGTGATGGTGCCGGAGTCCTTGATCTTCTTCAGAGTGCCGGTCAGTTCGGCAGCGACTACTGGGGAGGACAGCAGGGCAGCGGCAATGGCTGCGCTCAGTACACGGGGGACAATACGCATGGATCGTTTCCTCGATGTTGTTGTTATACCGCGTTGGCTCGGTGTGGCCACGCCGTTGGCTGGGAAGGGCTATCGCATTCCTGCAGAGGGTAGGAGCATGATGCATGCCAGTGTGATGCGGCTCTCTATTTTGATCTAACTATATGAAAAATAACGATAATTTATAGTTAGCCTGCGAAGTAAAAACAAAGCGTGTTCGGTCGCTCGAATACACGCAGTTATGGCGTTCGGAAATCCGAATGATTGCGCGGGGTGTGACCGAATGGTCCGGGTTCGTGAAGCACCCACGCACAGGTTGCCTGTGCGTGGGCATGTGGGGGCGGGCTCAGAGGCCCGATTTGATGGTGTTCCAGGCGCGGGTGCGGATGCGCTCGGTTTTCTGCGGCAGTGGCTGCAGCACGTACAGGGTCTTCTGGCCCTCGGCGGTCGGGGTCAGGTGCGGGTTGTCGCGTATTTCCGGGCCGACCAGGGGCATGGCGTCCTTGTTGGGGTTCGGATAACCGAGGAAGTCGCTGACGGGGGCGATCACGGCTGGGTCGAGCAGGTTGTTCAGGAACTCGTGGGCTTCCTCGACGTTGCGGGCGCTGGCCGGAATGGCGAACGAGTCATACCACAGGGGGGCGCCTTCCTTCGGCAGGCGCCAGTCGACCACCACACCGTTGCCGGCTTCCTTGGCGCGGTTGGCGAACTGGTAGAAGCTGCCCGAATAACCCACGGCCACGCAGATGTCGCCGTTGGCGATATCGGTCATGTACTTGGCCGAATGGAAGTAGGCCACGTGGGGGCGGATCTTCAGCATCAGGTCGCGGGCCTTCTCGTAGTCCTCGGCCTGGGTGCTGTTGGGGTCCAGGCCCAGGTAATGAAGGGCGATCGGCAGAATGTCCCCCGGCGAGTCGAGCATGGCCACCCCGCACTGCTTGAGATTGGCCATGTTCTCTTCCTTGAAGATCAGGTCCCAGCTGTCCACCGGGGCGTCTTCGCCCAGGGCGGCTTTCACCTTCTCCGGGTTGAAGCCGATCAGCACGGTGCCGTACATGTAGGGCACGGCGTACTGGTTGCCCGGGTCGTTGGCGGTCATCAGGTCGAGCAGGCCGGGATCGAGGTGCTTCCAGTTGGGCAGTTTGGATTTATCCAGCTTCTGGAACACCCCAGCCTTGATCTGGGTGTCGAGGAAGGTATTGGTCGGCACCACCAGGTCGTAGCCGGAGTTGCCGGTGAGCAGCTTGGCTTCCAGCGCTTCATTGGTGTCGAACACATCCCAGGTCAGTTTGATGCCGCTCTTGTCCTGGAAGTCCTTGGGCACCGAGGGCAGCATGTAGTCGGCCCAGTTGTAGACCCGTAGTTCCCGGGCCTGTGCCTGGACGGCTGCGCTCAGCAGGGCGGCACCGCACAGGGCGATACCGAGCAAGCGGTGAGTCGTTTTCATGGTGGTTTTCTCCGCTGACAGACGTGTTATGTGGGGGGATCCCCTTTTTACGTATCACTGCGTGCCAGGCGCTCAGGCGCCTTCGAAACCTTCCAGCACGTTCACCGCGTTGATGCCGATGGCCTCGACCGCATAGCCACCTTCCATGACGAACAGGGTCGGCAAGCCGAGTGCGGCGATGCGCCGGCCCATCGTCAGGTAGTCGGGGCTGTCCAGCTTGAACTGGGAAATCGGGTCTTCCATGTAGGTGTCCACTCCCAGTGAAACCACCAGCACCTCGGCGCCGTACTCGGCGATGCGCGCGCAGGCTTGCTCCAGTGCCGCGTTCCAGGTTTCCCAGGAGCTGCCCATCGGCAGTGGATAGTTGAAGGTGTAGCCCTCGCCAGCGCCTTCGCCCAGTTCGTCGGCATAACCGAGGAAGAACGGAAACTCCTCGGCCGGGTCGCCGTGGATCGAGGTGAACAGCACATCGCTGCGGTCATAGAAGATCGACTGGGTGCCGTTGCCGTGGTGGTAGTCGACGTCGAGGATGGCGACTTTCCGCTTGCCCTGGTCGATGAAGGCCTGGGCGGCGATGGCGGCGTTGTTCAGGTAGCAGTAGCCGCCCATCAGGTCGCCGGCGGCATGGTGGCCGGGCGGCCGGCACAGGGCAAAGGCGCTGTGGGCGCCGCCCGCGATCTCGGCCTGGGCGCTGAGCGCGACCTGGGCTGCGCTGTAGGCGGCCTGCCAGGTGCCGGCGGTGATCGGTGCGCCGCCATCGAAGCTGTAGTAGCCCAGCCGCCCGTGCAGGTCGGTGGGAATCACCCGGCGCAGCGTGCGCGCCGGCCAGGTGAAGGGCAGCAGGTCACCCTTGCCGCCCTGGCGTTGCCAGTGGTCCCAGGCGCCAGCGAAGAAATCCAGGTAGGCCTCGTCGTGAACGCGTGCGATGGGGGCTCGACCGAAGTTCCGTGGCGGGCGAATGTCGCCGAGCTGGCGATCCTTGACCCGCTGCAGGATGTGATCGGCGCGCTGCGGCTTCTCGAAGCAAGGCATCAGTTGCCCGTCGATCAACTCGCATTTGCCATGGTGCAGGTGGTGGTCATCGCTGTAGAAGGTGAGCATGGGAGGCGGCTCCAGGCTTTTGTTGTCCGTGCATTGTTCGTCCGTCCGCCTCGCTGGAAAACGCTGGCAATGGCCAAAAGGGGATCGAAATGGCCAGATTCAGGGCGTGGCCTGCGCTTTGCCGGCGGGTCGCGGCTGAAGCCCCTCCCACAAGGGTCCAAAGCACGTCACGTCCCGTAGGAGGCGCTTCAGCGGCGAGCTGTTGAAATCAGTGCCGATATTCCTGGCTTCCCGTCAGGCCCGAAAGCGACTCGGCGGCACGCCGCTCCAGCGCTGGAAGGCATGGCGGAAGCTGGCGGTCTCGCTGAAGCCGAGCAGTTCGGCGATGCGGTACACCGGCCACTCCTGCTGTCCCAGCAGGGACTTGGCGCGCTCGAAGCGCAGCTCGTCGAGCAGCCCCTGGTAGCTGGTGCCCAGCTCTTGCAAGCGACGGCGCAGGGTGCGCGGCGAGCAGTGCATCTGCTGCGCGAGGTTTTCTAGGCCCGGTGGCTCGGCCAACTGCGCGGCGAGTAGCTGGCGCACCCGCTCCAGCCAGGCCTGACGGCTGGTGAATTCGGCGTTTTGCCGGCGGCAGCGTTCGAGCACCTCGCCGTGGGTGACCGGATCGGCCAGCGGCAGCCGGCGCTCCAGCAGCGCGGCGGGAAAGGCGAAGGCGTTGCGCGCGGCGTCGAAGGCCAATGCGCAGGGGAAGCTGCTGGCGTAGTGCGGCAGGTAGTCGGGCTGGCCGTACTGAAACTCGGCGCGCACCAGTGGCAGCGGCTGGCCGAGCAGCTCGTCACCGATCAGTTTGAGCGAAGCCAGGCACATCTCGACATTGAACACCTCCAGCGCCGCGGCATCGCGGTAGCCGCTGGCGCAGACCCAGGCCCGTTCGCCTTCGATCTTCAGCTCCAGGCGGAAGTAGGTGCCCAGCAGTGCGGGGTAGCGAAACAACAGGCGCCAGGCGTCACCAAAAGTGGCAGCCGACAGTGCGGCGTAACCGAGCAGCCCGTAGGACGACACGTGCAGACGGCGCCCCAATTCCAGGCCGAGGTCGGCCCGTAGGGCCAGGGCATTGGCGCAGACTTGCAGCTCTTGCACCCGTGTGATGCGCGTGTCGGCGTTGCCGAGATCCGCCGGTGCAATGCCGCTTCCCGCCAGTAACGGGGTTACCGAGGCAGGCTGGTCGTCGAAGCGTTGCAGGATCAGGGCGACCACGTGCAGCGTGGTCAGCGGGGCGTGCGGCATGGTGCATTCCAGTTCGCGCAGACAGGCGAAAGGACGCAAGAAGCATGCCGCGGCCGGGCGAGAAGGGCGGCGCTTGGCGACGCCCCGGAGTCGAACTCAGCGATTACGCAGAACGGCGTTGATGAAGTCGCCCTGGTTGGCTTCGTCAGGATGGGTAGTGAAGCGCAGCTGGCCCTTTTCCTCACGCAGTTTCATCGCTTCGCCGAAGCTGCATTCGACGCCCTTGATGCTCTTGGCCTCGGCCTTGAACGCATCGGTGCGACCACACAGGTAGGCGAGCTGGTTGACCACCTCACCGCAGAAGCTCGGTACGCTCAGGCCGATGAGTTTCTCATCGTCTATGGCGTCCCATTTCACCTGCGTGCTCAGCGGGGTGCCGCAGGCTTCGGAAGCTTCACGGTCCATCTTGTTCAGTTCGTCGTTGTAGGCGTCCAGACGCTTCTTGCGGTCGAAGCTGGCAAGGCGAGCCTGTACACCGTCCTTTTCCTGGCGCTGGTAGAGCGCCTGCAGGTCGCTTGCTTTGAAGGCCTGGGTCTTGGTCTCGTTGAAGCTCAGCGCGAAACCCTGGGTGTTCGGCAGGTTGAGCTGGAGGCTTTCTCCGCCCCAGTTGCGGCGCTTGTTCAGCAGGTTGTAGTCGCGGCCATCGAGGCGCATGCCGTAGTCGCTCTGCTCGTTGCCCAGGTCATGCACCTGGGTGAGGAAGACCACTTCGTCGAGCGGGTGGTTGATGCCTTTGACCTGGACCAGTGCCTGCTTGCCGTCGGCGCTGGGGGCGAGGGCAAGGCTGACGCCCTGGCCGGCGTCGAACACCTGTGCGTGCTTGGCCAGTTCCAGTGCGCTGGCTTGCAGGCTGAAGAGTGTGGCGGTGCAGAAAATAGCGAGTTGTTTCATGGTGACACGTCCCTGTACGGATGAAAGGTGCGCATTGTAGAGGGCCCTGTCAGCGTCATTCTGTGCGTCAGGTCGCCCCGATGCCGTGCAGGGTTGGCAGTGCGCGGCATCGAAAAGCAATCCGAACGGCTGCCCCGATCTGCCTGTGGGCAGCCTGCACGGGGAGGCCGCCGGCGAGTCGCCGTGCAGCGTTGCGCCGACCATCTTGTCGCCAGTTTGAGCCGGACCGAGCCGGCGGCGAATCGCTGCCTGCGGGAGGCGCTTCAGCGGCGAGTTGTCCTGGCCAAGCACAGCGCCGGCCCTGCGCCAGGGCAAACTTTGCGCGCAAACCTTCCGGCGCTGGACAAACGGTTATGGCGATTGTTCGCCAGCCCTGGCTTTGCGGTATACTGCGCGGCCTTTTGGCCGGTCATGCCCGGCCCGAATTCGCACACAAGCCACGCCGGTCAGCCCGCGTGGCTTGTTGGTTTTTGATGCGCCGACAGGCGCCCGACAGAAAGAGGCACGACGATGAGCGCACTGGTTGGCGTGATCATGGGCTCCAAGTCCGATTGGTCCACCCTTAGCCACACCGCCGAAATGCTGGACAAGCTGGGCATTCCCTACGAGGTCAAGGTGGTCTCTGCCCACCGCACCCCGGACTTGCTGTTCCAGTACGCCGAACAGGCCGAAGAGCGCGGTATCCAGGTGATCATCGCCGGTGCCGGCGGTGCCGCACACCTGCCGGGCATGTGCGCAGCCAAGACCCATCTGCCGGTACTGGGTGTACCCGTGCAGTCGGCAGTGCTCTCGGGCGTCGATTCGCTGCTGTCCATCGTGCAGATGCCTGCTGGCATCCCGGTTGCCACCCTGGCGATCGGCAAGGCCGGTGCGATCAACGCGGCGCTGCTGGCAGCCAGCATCCTTGGCCACCAGCACCCGCAGTTCCACGCGGCGCTCAAGCAGTTCCGCCAGGACCAGACGGATACCGTGCTGGACAACCCGGATCCGCGCGAGGCCTGAGTGCCGGCGGCAGCAATTGAAAGGGGCTTTCTAGATGAAAATCGGTGTAATCGGTGGCGGTCAACTGGGTCGCATGCTGGCGCTGGCGGGAACCCCGCTGGGGATGAACTTCGCCTTTCTGGATCCTGCGCCGGACGCCTGCGCCCAGGCCCTGGGCGAACACATCCGTGCTGATTACGGCGATCAGGATCACCTGCGCCAGCTGGCCGATGAGGTCGACCTGGTGACTTTCGAGTTCGAAAGCGTTCCGGCTGAAACCGTGGCTTTCCTCTCCCAGTTCGTCCCGGTCTACCCGAGCGCCGATGCACTGCGTATCGCCCGTGATCGCTGGTTCGAGAAGTCGATGTTCAAGGACCTCGGCATCCCGACGCCCGAGTTCGCCGACATCCAGTCGCAAGCCGACCTTGATGCGGCAGCCGCTTCGATCGGCCTGCCGGCGGTAATGAAGACCCGCACCCTGGGCTACGACGGCAAGGGCCAGAAGGTTCTGCGCAAGCCCGAAGACGTGACCGGTGCCTTCGCTGAACTCGGCAGCGTGCCGTGCATCCTCGAAGGCTTCGTGCCGTTCACCGGCGAAGTATCGCTGGTGGCCGTGCGGGCCCGTGACGGAGAAACGCGCTTCTACCCGCTGGTGCACAACACCCATGACAGCGGCATCCTCAGCCTGTCCATCGCCAGTACCGACCACCCGCTGCAAGCCCTGGCCGAAGACTACGTGGGCCGGGTACTGCAGAAGCTGGAGTATGTCGGCGTCATGGCCTTCGAGTTCTTCGAAGTGGACGGTGGCCTGAAGGCCAACGAAATCGCCCCGCGTGTGCACAACTCCGGGCACTGGACCATCGAAGGTGCCGAGTGCAGCCAGTTCGAGAACCACCTGCGCGCCGTGGCCGGTCTGCCGCTGGGCTCGACCGCCAAAGTGGGGGAGAGCGCCATGCTCAACTTCATCGGTGACGTGCCGCCTGTGGATAAGGTCATCGCCATTGCCGACTGCCACCTGCACCACTACGGCAAGGCCTTCAAGGTCGGTCGCAAGGTCGGGCATGCCACCCTGCGGTGTGCGGATCGCGCCACGCTGGACACGCAGATCGCGGCGGTCCAGACGCTGATCAGCCAGGGCTGACCCGAGCGGTCAGCGTTCCGGGCCCTGCGCGCGACCGTGCGCAGGGCCATGGAAGCTCCTCAGCATGTCGACACTCCCGCCCCACAGCAGTAACGAGCCATGAAGCCCATCATCCTGCTGTGCCTGTTGGCAATTCTGCCGCTCTGCCATGCCGAGCCGGTCCTGCGGGTCGACTACCGTGATCGCCCGCCCGAAATGCAGATGCAGGCTGGCAAGCCAGCCGGTCCGTTGATCACTGTGCTGGAGACCGCTGCCCAGCGTGTCGGAGTTACCCTCGAGTGGCGTCATGCGCCCTTTGTCCGCAGCCTGAACGACCTGCAGAACGGCCGTGTCGACGTGGTCCCGCGTGTTGTCTACACCGCGGAACGCAAGAGCTACGTGCATTTTCTGCCCGCCATTGGCACGCAGCGCAAAAGCGTCCGCTTCGTCGTCAGGCCGGGCCAGGAGCGCAGCATTCGGCGTTACGGCGATCTGTACGGCAAGGTCGTGGGGGCCAAACGGGGTACGGTCTACTTCGACCGATTCGATGCCGACACCCAGCTCACCAAGAGCCTGGGCACCGATGATCACGTGCTGGCAAAGATGTTTCGCGCCGGACGCCTCGATACCCTTGCTGTACTCGATACCGAGGCCCTCACCGATCAGTTTCGTCGCCTGGGCTTTAGCGATTACCGCTACGCCAACTACTACCACGAGCAGGACATCGGCAACTATTTCGGCGCCTCCCTGGCCCTGTACCAGGGCGAGAGAAAAGCGCTCTACGATCGATTGGGCGAGGAACTGCGGCACATGCGTGACAGCGGCGAGATCGTCCAGATCTACAACAGCCATGGGGTACCGGCGCCGAGCACCGAAGAGTAACGCCGGGCTGGAGGGCGAACTGGCTGTTGTTTTACCGGTCAGACATTGGGCGTCATCTGCCTTGCCATCCACTAAGGAGAGTTGCCATGGGTATTATCGGCACCATTTTCATCGGTCTGATCGTTGGCCTTGTCGCCCGCTTCCTCAAGCCTGGCGATGACAGCATGGGGTGGATCATGACCATCCTGCTGGGCATCGGCGGTGCGTTTGCCGCTACCTACGGTGGCCAGGCCCTGGGCATCTACGACGCTGGCGAAGCGGCCGGGTTCATCGGCGCAGTGATCGGCGCCATCGTTCTGCTGGTACTCTACGGGCTGATCAAAAAGAGCTGACCCCTCCACCAGCGAGTCCGTACATGCGCCACCTCATTCTGTCCCTGCCCCTGCTGAGCAGCCTGGCCCATGCCGAGCTGCCGGAAATCGACTGGCTGGAACTCATGCCCGAAGAAGACCGCCAGGCCCTCGAAGCCATGCCGGAAATCAGCCACGACACCCCTGAGCAGGACGGCAGCTTCTACAACCCTGGCGGCCTGCGACAGCAGGACAGCAGCCTGCCTGCCGTCATGTACTCCACGAAAACCGTCCCCGGCCTGGATGGAAAATCTGTCCGCCTGGGTGGCTACCCGGTTCCGCTGGAAACCGACAATGTCGGTCGCAGCACCCTGTTCTTCCTGGTGCCCTACCCGGGCGCCTGCATCCACGTGCCGCCACCACCGCCCAACCAACTGGTGCTGGTGCGCTACCCCAAGGGCATCGAGCTGCAAGACATCTACGCCCCGCTGTGGGTTGAGGGCGCGCTCAAGATCGAACAGGTCAGCAACGACCTGGCAGACTCGGCTTACGCCATGGAAGCGGGAGACGTGCGGTTGGTTACGGACGAGGATCTCTACTGACGGCGCTCATCGTCGCAGAGCGCTGTATCGTCGCAGCGTAGCCAGCCTTCAACGGGCTTCCCCTTCGCCGTGATGTATCGAATTCTGTACCAGAAGTTATCGTCATCCGACGTGGCATCGGTAAGGGCGACTTCATCGTCCCTGATCAAATACATTCTGGTCGCGTGATCGATGTGGGGCTCGCGGTAAAGGATGGCCTTTTTCGACAGGACGGTTGTCGAGATCGGTGTGCGATGCCGATGGTCGAGATTGTTAGTGACGAGCAAGCTGTCTGTCTTCGCATCGTCCCGGTAACGGGTGCGCTTGATCGTGTCGCAACCTACGCAGCTATCGGAATAGGCCAGGATGAGATCGTTGTTTTTTATCTCGTAGATGTCTTCGTGCCACATTGCACCGCTCCGGTAGCGGCTGATGACATGGCCGTGCGCGATAACGTAATTGCACAGCTGACGTGCCGAATCGCCCAAGGGGTGAAGCGTGCCGAGTGCATCGTCGTATCGATAGATCCGGGTGCATGCATTCACACTGCCTTCTGCCCGGTGCGTCAGGATGATTTCTGGCGTTCCATCCAGTGTCAGGTCGTCTACCGAAACCTGGTCATACCCGTCCCGCATTGCGTCCAGCATATCGCCCGGTGGTGTGAGGGTCGTGCAGCGTTCGGCTTGGCAGGCAGTGATTGAAAGTGCGGGCCAGGCACCTTCGACCAGCAGCGCCGTAGGCGCAGCGATGGCGCTGCTGGCCGAGATAAACGTGGCGCCCAGCAGGGAAAAGAAGACGGGTGTCAGACCGGCAGGCTTCAGTTTTTCCATGGCGTTTCGGGCCTATTCCTTATGAAGAATCCATTCGTCTTTCGCCAGGCACTGGCAGCAGTTATTTCACCTACAGCCTACCCGATGCCTCTATCGCCAGTCTGAAACAGCGTCCTTGGCGGTCTCACACTCGCTGTGTGCGTTGCTTGCTCGGCACGCGAAAGAGCCTTTTCAAGACAACGAACATCAGCAGCGTCAGGCCAAGCGTTATACGGGCCAGCGATTGGGATCGTCGAACAGCAGGCCCGTACTGACGACCGTCCACACCAGGCAAAGCCGCGCGATGACTGACAAGCCTTTGATGAAGGGAATGACCGCCGCCACGACGAAGCCAGCGGCACTTCCGACAAGCGCCGTGGCATCCGTCGGGAAAGTGATGCCGATAAGCAGCCCCGGGATCAGTAGACCGGAAACGATCGCCCAAGAGATTTTCAGCTTGTAGAGCATAGGAACACGCTGCGTTTTACATCCGTGAAATGACGCGCTCGGGGATTCTCGCCAGCTCACCAGCTTTGATCTCAATTCCCTCGTCCAGCACAACCACCTGATTTTGGCCTTTAGGTTCACTCTGTGCTTTTAGATACTTAGAGGAAGCATGACCTGGAAGATTACCTTCGCCATCTGCTGCGATGGCCGGGCTAGCTGTTCCGCTGATGATGCTGACGAGTTTGACGTACTCTCCTTCAGCTGGGACTACCGTAATTTCTGCACCTTTGGTGAGTTCGGACAACCTAGTGGAGTTGGTGCTGGCATTAAACGGATGTTTGGCTGGTTAAAATAAATTCGCAAGATAGGCACCCGCTACGACAAACTGTCTAGAAACTTTGCAGCTATGGCCACCCGGGCCTGCAGCCTGCGTTGTATGCGGCAGTGCTTTTTGCAGAACCTGGGCAACCGGGACGATTCACTATTTAGCACAGCCTAGTGCATTTTCGTCATCACACTTCAAAGTTGAAAAAAGGGGGGTGATATTGTCGATTATTTTCTGTTCACACCCAATGTCTATTTCTTTAGTTGGATTTATTAAGGGGGTGACAACAATGCCTGATCGTTCCATTGGGCCTAAATTCGCATCATAGTTGCTGTAGATTTCATATCTATAGCCGCCCCTAATAAAGCTTATTCTGGAATAGTCAGTTCCATATCGGGCGTAGTGATTAAATCGAAAGGGCTCAAAGCTATTTATTTGGGATGAGCTTTGGGTGAGTTCTAAATTGCTCGGGCTTCCAAAATAATATGTTAAAGATGAAAGCTCACCATTTGCACTGTTCCCGCAAAGGCTGATTGTTTTTAGTCTTTTAGTGGCGCAGGAAAAATAGACCTCATCGCCGTCAGTGCAGAGAGTCACGGAACCAGCTAAGGAATTGCCAGATGCTGAAGCGTTAAATGAAATAAGAACAAGACTAGCGACTGTTAAGTAGTTCATGGTTTTCCTTCGTTCTTACATCGTAAAACCGTAGTAAGTCTGCCCTCTATTACGGTCATCAGCTTTGGCGAAAAAATGATTTGTACATTTAAAATAAAATCCTTAACTTAAGAAGGTCAGTTGTTGGTCGTCGGTTGATCAAAAAAAGCAAGCCTGGCAAGACAGCTAGACGTTCCCTCCTTAAATAGGAACTCGTTCAATTTGCAACTTTCATCTGCATACCCCACCCAGTGCTCATTCCTTCTTGCAGCGTTGATTAATTCTTGGTTTAGTTTTTTCACGTCATCTTGGTAGAATTTTCTTGCTATATATTTCCTTGATTTGTTGTAGGGGTGATTTGTGCCACCATTAAGTATTGTTTTAATTTCAATTACTCGGCTCTCTGTGATGTCTGTTTCACAATGTTTTTTCTCGGCATAAGCTTCATTCCCTGCGTAGCTTCCATCTGAATATTTTCCCTCAGAATCAGGCTGGTATATCTGGCATGTTGTATCTCTATAGGAAATCCAAGATTTTTGGGATCTTATCAAAATTTCTTTTAAGTTGGGTTGTAATGATGTCAAGAGTTCCTTGTATTTATCATTAAGTTTTTTGTCGGACCTATTTAATAGGTGGTCAGCGCACCTGTTAATGTCTGCAGTGGCAATGCTATTGCAAAATTCAGGAGTGGCAGCATATGCGTTGTTCCAATAAAGGAGTAAGAAATTCATGCTAATAAAAATTATATATTTCATATCAATCCCAGCACTTGCATTCCATAGAGCTCTCAAAATATACGGCCTCTCTTTCACGCCTTATCGCAACGCCTCTATTAGTGGCGTCAGTCCAGAGTCTTTTCATGCTTCTAATTCGGCCTGGTATTAAGTGAACGTTGCCAAGATCAAAGTCGCCTCGTATTTCAGCCATCTCTTTTCTAGATTCAACGCTTGGGCGAGTAAAAGAATTTCCCCGATTTATAACCAATGGCAAAAGCGCACCTTGGTAGTCTGGCTGCAACTTAATTGCTTGCGGATAGACGTCGACAACTTGCTGCACGTACCGCTTCTTTATTAACCTATTGAAAATCCTGCCATTCCCAAGGGCTATGTCGAGTAGTGATCAGGTCTTGTTCGGCGAGCCAGCCATTAATGGGATTACCGTCTTTGTCGGCGAACAAATTATCCAACCGCCACCAGTAGGTTGTGCTGGGCGTGGTGCTGTCTTCTAAAGGGGATTTGACCTAAATCTTGTTTGTCGCTGGCAGGCCATCCAGAAGTGCTTGAGGGCTGGGGCGGCTGCAGACCGTGCTGACTAGGTCGAACACAGTAGAAAAGATGCCGCATGAGGTGGGGATTTTATTGTAAGGCTGTAAATATCTTTTGGGTTACTCTAGGTCTAATAAGCTTCCCTGTTCACTGCCTGAGGAGCAAGCTATATAAGATAAATATTTGGAATTCTTTTTTATTAGCACCCCATGCTTGGGTGTCTGTGTTTCTTCTACTCTATTCGTTGTCGATTTGACTATGTAGGTATAAATTCCATTTGGAAATGATATGGAGTTTGATAATTCACTTCCGGATAAATCATTTATGGATATTTTTACATCCTTTATGGCTTTAGTTAATGTGAGTTCTGGTAATTGATTGCTTCGGCCGAAAGAGTAGGTGAATGTGGTTTTATTCTTATACACAGCAATGTTTTTTTTTGTTTCTGTTGTGCATGAAAATATAGGGTTTTGGAGTTCTGAGCTCTGTGCTGCTTGAAAGGTTTGAGCGGCAAATAGTAAAACAAAGTAAATATATTTCATGCGGTTTCTCGAGTCATAATATAAAATCATAAGCAGTGAGTGATTTCATTCTAGTGATTGTGTACGCCATAGTCTTTCGAAGTGAGCTCTTCTTTCTGGATAGCTTTTGGTGTCTTTGTTGACCACCTCTGTTACAGAGTCTACAGTCTTTGAGTCGGCGCCTTTGTCAGCAAGTTCGTATAGTTTTTTTGATACCCAAAAATTTGCTGCAGACCTAGCAGCGTACTTCATTTCTAGTAATACATCTGGTGTTTCTAAGAAGTCTACACTGTCGTCAGGCCAGTGCCCTATGAGTTGATTGTGCCATTTGGTGAAAGCGTCATAGTTATATCTTCCTGTTAAATGTTTTAAACCACGCCCTCTGTAACGCCAGCCGTCTCCAGTAGCGTAGTCGCCGTTGCCTAAATCTGCTCGACCACCATATGCGCCGTTGGCGATAACTTCAAAGTCATCTTGAGTCATTCTAGTTCCATCGGCTTTTATTCCGCGCTGGGTCTCATACCCGTGTCTGTTAGCCATTTCAGGGTTCCTTCTGAAATATCTGAAGGTATCTGTTAAGGACGTGGATTTCCATATGAATCCTTCTTCCACACTTAGTGTAGGGCCGGTTTCTTGCGCAATTTGTGCGAAAAAATGTGTGCGTCGTAGTGGGGTGTCTAGTTTGTAAAGATTCAGGTGCCTATTGAGCTCGCCTGCTATTTCAAGCAAGTCATTGTGTCTATTGGGGCTGATTTCCGAATAAATTGCTTTCATCATGTCCAATGTAAATTTGAAAGATATTTCATCTATAAAGTTTCCTATTAGCCATGCTGGCTGCAGATGCCAAGCTTTTCCTTCTCCATTAATCTCATGCTTCCCTATTAGTTCGCGCCACCAACTCAGCTTTTCAATTCGCTGCTTCTCTATTTCCCATGTTTGATTTTTTTGACCGTTCTCATCCGCCAGCAATGGATCAAGTTCGTCCCATTTGGCCTTATTCCAATGCCACTCGCTCTCGTACTTGACGATCAGTTGCCCAAGTACTTGGGCATGCCACGGCTTTTCTAAGGCTGCCCGCATTTCCTTGCTGGTCAGTACGCCATCGTTATCGGTATCGACAATATCGTAGAGTCGCGCTAGGGCTACGATGGGACCCCCATCGGCCTTGCTGATCTGAGCGCGATAGTTCTGCTTTTCTTCTGCACTCAGCATGCCTTTGGCGTTGAAGTTGTAGGCCAGTTTTTCCAAGGGCGTCCCGGTATCTTCCACCCATTGAAAATCCTGCCATTCCCAAGGGCTATGCCGCGTAGTGATCAAGTCTTGTTCGGCGAGCCAGCCATTGATGGGGTTACCGTCTTTGTCGGCTAACAAATTATCCAACCGCCACCAGTAGGTTGTGCTGGGCGTGGTGCTGCCTTCTACAGGGGATTTGACCTGAATCTTGTTTGCCGCAGGCAGGCCATCCAGAAGTGCTTGAGGAATGATCAGGTCTACACCAACCTCACTACCTGCATCACTGAGTTTGGGCGGATTTTCGGCGTTGATATCTTCCCGATGCGTGATCAGCTTGCTGGCGCCTTTGTGGGCCTTGAGCAATGTTTTTTGATCGTCAGGCAACTGATTTGCCCATGCTCGGCTCTGGGCAATGAAGCCGGGAACGTCGTCACAGCTGAAGACTTCAAGGTGTATCAATGGATGAGCAGCTTCACCGTGGTTTTGATAGACACCAGGATGCCCGATCAGCTCACCAGCTTTGATCTCGATTCCCTCGTCCAGCACAACCACCTGATTTTGGCCTTTAGGTTCACTCTTTGCTTTTAGATACTTAGAGGAAACATAACCTGGAAGATTACCTTCGCCATCTGCTGCGATGGCCGGGCTGGCTGTTCCGCTTATGATGCTGACGAGTTTTACGTACTCTCCTTCAGCTGGAGCTACCGTAATTTCTGCACCTTTGGTGAGTTCGGACAACCTAGTGGAGTTGGTGCTGGCATTTGCACGAACGCCCAAGCCTTTGTCTTGGGTGTTGACGATATAACTCTTCGCTTCCCAGAACGCAGGTCGTGGCAAGTCGGTTTTGGCTTGATAGCCAGCCCAATCCTGCAAATGCATATACAAACTGTAGAAGGTCAGCTTCGGGGGCTCTTGCTCAGCGGCCGTATCGCCTGCGGCTTTTTTTGGCTGAGGCGGCTGGAGCGTATGTTTGACTAGAACGAACCCGGTGGAGAAGGGCGCTCGCGTGATGCGGGGAATTTCATCGGTAAATTCGCTGATCGGGTATTTGTCATCGATCCGATAGGCAATGACTTCACCGTCTGCAATGCAGCGGACGCTGGACTGATCAAATACCGCTGCGGTGCCTTCATCGAAATGCACACCGCCGTGCCACAAACCATTCTCTCCGGTTGGGTAGTAGCCACTCTTGGCCTTGGCCATCTGTGTCAGAAGCTGCAGCGAATTGGCATTCGTTTCCTTGCTCGGGAACGGGTAGGCCCAATTGATCGGTTTGTTGTCTGCCATGGTGATAGTCCTTGTTCACGGGCGTGAAGATGGCTCGTGCTTGATCCCTGTTAACCGGAGAAATTAAGCGTGCGTTTAGGTTTTGCCATGGGCGTCAGCGCATTACCTAAGGCCTGCTCCAACAGACTCCCCGCCTTGTCGCTATCCGCTGCCCCCGGCAGTACCGGTGGCTTGATGCCAATCCCCGACCCTTTGCCCGGCGAGCCGCCGGCGTTGATCTTGGCCTGGGGGCCGCTGATGGTGATGCCGCCCGGGTCGAGTTTGATGAAGCTGCCGCCGGCCTTGAGGGTCAGTTCGGTGCCGGCTTCGATGACCATCTTCTGCCCGGCCTTGAGGTGGATTTCGCGGCCGGCCTTGGTCAGTTGGGCGGTACCCAGCTTGATGTGCTGGTCGGTGGCCACGGTCAGGTGGTCCTGTGGCTTCACTTCGACCTTGCGGTCAGCGGTGACGGTCAGGTGTTCCTCGGCCAGCAGCTCGGTGTAGCTGTTGGCTTCGACGGTGTCGTGGCGTTCGTGGCCGATGCGGATCTTCTGGTCGTTCTCGATGTTCTCGTCCCAGTCGCGCTGGGCATGGATATAGATCTGCTCGGCGCCCTTGCGGTCTTCGATGCGCAGTTCGTTGTAGCCGCCACCGCCCGGGCTGCTCAGGGTCTTGAATACGCTGCGGGTCTTGTTCGCCGGCAGGTCATAGGGCACCACGTGCTCGGCGTGGTACAGGCAACCGGTCACCAGCGGTTGGTCGGGATCGCCTTCGAGGAAGGTGACCAGCACCTCCATACCGATACGCGGGATGGTGATCGCGCCGTAGCGGTCGCCGGCCCAGCTGCTGGATACGCGCAGCCAGCAACTGGTCTTTTCATCGGCCTGGCCTTCGCGGTCCCAGAAGAACTGCACCTTGATCCGGCCGTATTCGTCGCAGTGGATTTCTTCGCCGGCCGGGCCGGTGACCACGGCGGTCTGGCTGCCCAGCACCCGCGGCTTGGGGTGGGTCAGGGCCGGTCGATAAGGCACTTCCCAGGGCGTGGCGAGGAAGCGGTTGCGATAGCCCTGCTGGAAATCATCACCATTGGTGGACGGGCGTTCGCCGCCAAGGCCGGGGATGAGCGCGGACAGGCCCTTGCGAATCGACGAGGTGTTGGTGATCGACTCTTCCAGCACCTGGGGCTGCTTGCCCTCGTGCAGCACTTCGGTGAGCAGCCACAGGTCGTTCCACTCGCTGCGCGGGTGCTCGGAGATTTCCAGTAGGTGGCCGGTGACCAGTTGTGGCTGATCGCTCTGCCCTTCGGCCAGGCGGTAATCGGCGCGGTGCCGCTCGAGGGCACGTTTGGACAGGTGCTTGCCACGGGTACGGTCGGTGTAGCGGCCCGGGTAGTCGTAATCTTCCAGGTCCGGCAGGGACTGGTTTTCTTCCGGCTTTTCGCCCTGGTACGCGGCTTCCAGCAGCAGGCGCGGCTGCTCGAAATCGTAGTCGCGGCGGGTGATGCTGCGGGTGCGGGTTTCCAGGCGCAGCTTGAGGCGCTTGATCACCGGCTCGTCCGCGGTCATGCCGCTGTCCTGGATATAGGCGGTGGGCCGGCCCAGCTTGGCGAATACGCTCTGCTCGTCGCCGAACACCAGCACGTGGCCCTCGGCGCTGTGCTGGAAGTGGTAGTGAATGCCTTCTTCCTCGCACAGGCGCTGGATGAAGTGCAGGTCGGTCTCGTCGTACTGCACGCAGTAGTCGCGCTCGGGGTAGACGGTCGGACCGAACTGGAAGCGGTAGGCGCCCTCGACGATGCCGTGTTCTTCCAGGACCTGGGTGATGATCTGCTGCACGGTGAGGTGCTGGAAGATGCGCTGGTTGGTGCGGTGCGCCAGGTAGGCCAGTTGCGGGACGATCGCCAGGCGGTAGCGCGTGAGGCGCTTGCCGGACTCGCCCTGTTCCGCGCGGTGGATCAGCCCGTGGATGCCGCTTCCGGAGGGGCTCAGGGCCAGAAAGGCCTTCTGGTGCAGCAGCCCCTTCAGATCGAGATCGGCCTTCTCGCTGATCAGCTCCACCTCGAAGAGGTAGGGCTGGCTGACCGCTTCGCGGCCGGTGAATTCGAGCACTTGCAGGTCGTGTTCCAGACCGTCGATGTTCAGGCTGAAGTGGGTTTCGTTGGCCGCATTGAACATGATCAACTCCTTGTATCGAGGGCATCCATTTAGGGCGTTCAGGCCTTGCCCAGCCAGCGCCACAGACGTGACGGTTGCTGGCGTTGAAAAGCTTCAAGCAGCTCGGCACAGCTGATGCGCCGCTCGCTTTGGTCGAAAGCCAGCGCCGTGCGCAGTGCCTGCCAGCAGTGCAGCGGCACCTGAGCCGGTCGTTGCAGCTGCTTGTCCAGTTCCATGCTCTTGGCCTGCCGGGCGCTGAGGCGGCGGAACGGGTGTTGCCCGCTGGCCAGCTCCACCAGCACGCAGGCCAGGGCATACACGTCCGCGGCGGTCGACAGCGGCGCGCCATCCAGCAGTTCCAGCGCCGCGTAGCGCGGTGTCCAGGCGGCGAAACGGCTGCGGCACAAACGCGGCAAGCCCGGTAGCAGACCCTCTACGGACTGCCCTAGACCATAATCGAACAGACGCAGGCCGTCGTCGGCCAGCATCACATTGCTGGGTTTCAGGTCGCCATGCAGCACCCCCAGTTCGTGGGAATAGCACAGCGCTTCGAGCAGCGGGATGGCGATGTCCCGCAGCTCCTGCCAGGACACGCCTTCCGGACGCTCGCAGAGCAGTTGGTCGAGGGTCAGGCCGCGCAGCAGCTCCATGGTGATGAAGGAGCGCTGGCTGGGAATATCTACCTCGAAGCCGAACAGGCGAACCACGTGGCGGTGGTTGAGCCGCGCGGTAAGGGCGAACTCGCTGTACAGCAGGGCATTGGCGTCCGGGTACTCGGCGAAGTCGTCGCTCAGGGTCTTCAACGCTACGTAGGGTTCCGGGTCGCCGAACTGCTCGCGCAGCAGATCGCGTGCCCGGTACACCGCGCCCATGCCGCCGACGCCGAGCAGGCGCTCGATGCGGTAGCGGCCACCCAGTACCTCCGGCAGCTCGCCGGGTGCTACCCGAGGAGCCTCCGGCTGCGGTGGGCTGACCGAGGTGGCGGCCAGGGCGAAGTAGGTGAGGTCGCTGGCTTCGGCTGCATCGCTCATTGGCGGATCACCACGGCACTGAGGTTATCGCGCGCCGGACCGTCGAGTACCTGCTGGAACAGGCGCTCGACGGCCAGGTGCGGCGAGGGCAGGTTGAGGGCGGCGCCCAGGTCGTTGGCGGAGATACCTTGATAGAGCCCGTCGCTGCACAGCAGGAACACATCGCCGGGCAACACGTCGAGTTCGAGGATGTCCAGCTGCAGGGTTTCACTGGCGCCGATCGCCCGGGTCAGGGCGTGGGCGGCCGGGTTGCGTGCGGCTTCCTGCGGGGTCATGCCCTGTTCGTCGATCAGTTGCTGGATCAGCGAGTGATCGCGGCTCAGCTGGTACAGGCGCGCCGCACGCCACAGGTAGCAGCGGCTGTCGCCGGCCCAGACGCAGGCGGCGCGGTCTCCGTCCATGAGCAGGGCCACCACGGTGGTGCCGATCAGGGTGTCGGGGCGATCCGCGGTGACGGTCAGTTCCTGCCCCAGGCGGTGGTTCAGGCGGTGCAGCACCTGGCGCATCTGCGTCAGGCGTTCCGCCAGGGTGCCTTCGGCGGGCAGCTCAGCCAGGTGCTCGACCACCAGGCGGCTGGCCAGGGCACCGTTCTGGTGCCCCCCCATGCCGTCGGCGACCACCCACAGGCCCTGTTCGGGCTGGGCCAGGAAGGCATCCTCGTTGCGCGCCCGCACCTTGCCGGTGTCGGTGCGCGCCGCGCTGCGCCAGGCGTTGACGACTTGCTCCATCAGAGCATCGCCGGCAGTTTGAAGCTGCGCAGCATGCCGATGTCGAACGGGTTCGGCGAACGCTGGCTGTGCAGCAGGTAATTCGCCCGCAGACCACCCAGGTCGGCTTTGAGGATCAGCACGTCACGGCCACTGTGGTAGTCGACGTCCATCAGGTCGAGCAGGCGGAACAGCGACCAGGGGCCGGTGTTCTTCTCGATGCCGACGCGGCGGCCGCCCAGCTCTTCGACCACCAGGCTGGTACGGTCCTCTTCGGCAGCGGCGGGCCAGCGGAAGGAGGTGGCGACGATCGGGCCGTGGCGGTACTCCAGCTGTTGCTTGCCGAAGCGGAAGTCGGCGCGGCTCAGGCTGGAATCCAGCGAGTAGGGCTCGAGCTTGAACAGCACCTGCGGTTCGGCCGGGTTCTCGGCGAAGAAGCTGCGGCGGATGACCTGGGCACGGCTCATCTGCAGCAGGAACTCGCGCGACAGCGGCAGGCCGCGGCCATCGACACGGCGCAGGCGGTATTCGTCGGCGCTGCCGCTGACGAAGGGACGCAGGTAGCTGTCGAAGAAGCGCTCGGCGATACCCTGGGCCTTGAAGAACTCGCGGAAGTCGGCCACGGCCACGTCGCTTTCGCTGTGGGCGCTGAACGGGTAGCGCTGTTTCAGCGAGTTGTCGTAGGCAGCGTAGAGCTCGCTCTGGTAGCGCTGGTTGAGGAAGTGGTAGGCGTCATTCAACACCAGGCTCCAGCTGTCCTCGGCCAGCACCGCCAGCCAGTTGCCGATCGGCTGCGGCAGGCGTGCGGCGGCGCTGCGCACCTGGTTGATCGCGTCACGCTTGCCGCCCATGCGCGCCTTGGCCATTTCGAAGGCGGCCTGGTCGCTGGCACCGGCGTTGCTCAGGCTGGCCAGTTGACGCTGCAGCTCGTCCAGCGCCTGCAGGCCAGCGGCCAGTTCGACACCAGCGCCGCCGTTGTCGTCCAGCAGCTTGTGCAGGGTTTCGAAGCGGCGTTCCAGGGTGCGGCGTGCGGTGTCCGGCGCGTTCTGCGCCAGCGCCTTCTGTGCTTGCTCGGCTGCGGCGGTGGCCAGCTTGGCCGCCTGGCCCAGCTTACCCTTGGTGCCTTCCAGCGCTTCGGCAGCGGCACCGGCTTCGTCGGCGGCTTCGGCCAGGCCCTTGAAGCGGGTGTTGTCGCGTACTTCCACCAGCAGTTGCAGCAGCGGCGAGTTGGCTGCGGTCAGGCCGCTGATCATCATGGCGCCACGGCCGGTGCTGTCGATCGGCTCCAGGCTGAGCTGGGCGATGGCTTCGCCCCAGTAGTTGCCGTAGTCGCGGAAGTACAGCTGCTCCAGTTCCACCATCAGGCGGCTGAGGTCGCCGGCGCTGAGGGTTTCGCCTTCGCCCAGGACCCAGTTGTCGCGCAGGATGTCACGCACCAGGGTGGCGCCCTGTGCCGTGAAGGTCTTGTTGTAGCCGACCTGGGTGTAGAAACCCGGGATGGCGTAGTCGCTGCCGACCACCATCGCCGCCTGTGGGCCGAGTTTCTGGCTCAGGCGGTATTCCGGCAGGCTGCGTGCCTGCTCGCGGAGCATGCGGTAGACGACGTTGGCCAGCGATTCGCTGCGCAGCACCTGGCGGGCCTGGGAGACCAACTGGGCGTTGAGCGCATACGGCGCGAAGGACTCGTCCAGCAAGCGCGAGAAATGCGTGTTCAGGCCATGCTGGGCCGGGCTGTTGCCGGCATAGCGCAGCGACCAGTCGGCGGCGACCCAGTCCTTGAGGAAGCCGGCATCGCGACGTTCTTCGAGGTTCAGCATCAGGTACGCACGCAGGCTGTTGAGCAGGCGTTCGCGGTCATTCAGGTTGGCACGCACCTGGACTTCCAGCTGGCGCGCTACGCGCGGCAGCAACAGGTTTTCCAGCTCGGCACGGTAGGTCGAGTACAGGGCCGGGTTGACCTCTTCACCCTGGTACAGGCCGGTGCGCTGCAGGAACGAGGCGTCGCCCTTGGGCGGGAACACCTGGGTCGAGGCGTAGCTGCTGTCCAGTGCCTTGAGGGTTTGCAGCGCATCGTCCTGGACGCTGACAGCCTCGTGCTGACGGGTCAGGTTCTGGGCGATCTCGCGCAGGTCTTCCAGGCGGCCGTGGTTGGCCGAGAAGCCGGTGGCCCAGAGCACGCCGAACAGCGCCAGTACGCCGAAGGCGGTGGCGTACATGGCGCGCTGGCCCCAGTCGATCCGCCGCACTTCTTTCTCGTCCAGGCCCGCCAGGTCGGCTTCCGGGAAAATCACCCGGCTCAGCAGGTGCTGGATGAAGCGTGCACGTCCGGTGCGGAAGGTCGGCAGGGCGCTGCCGGCCAGGCCGAGGTTACGGCCGATACCGGCGGTCAGCGGGTCGAGCTGTTCGTTCAGCTGCGGTGCGCTGGTCAGGTAGAAGCCACGCAGTTTGCTGGCGCGCTGGTAACGGTTGCCGGCAAAGGCCAGCTCCACGAACAGGCACAGGCGCTCGCCGATCTGACCGAGTTGGTGCGGGAAGTCGAGGATGCGGCCACGGCGCTGGGTATCGCGCTCCTGGTGCATGCGCAGGATCACCTGGCTGTTCAGGCGGCGCAGCAGTTCTTCGAACTCCTGGCGCACCACGGCGGCGTCGGTGGCGTCCTGTTCCTTGCGGAAGCTGGTGCCGAGGACCTGCTCGCTTTCTTCACGCGACAGCTGGTCGAAGAACTCGTCGAAGCCGAGCACTTTGTCGGCCTTGCTCAGTACCAGGTACACCGGTACGTCGGCCCCCAGGCGCTGGTGGATGTCCTGCAGGCGCTGGCGGGTCTGGCGGGCCAGCACTTCCAGTTCGGTTTCGCTGCCGGCTTGCAGCTGCTCCACCGGGATGTTGACCAGCACGCCGTTGAGCGGGCGGGCGCGGCGTTGGCGCAGCAGACCGAGCAGGGTGCTCCAGGCTCGGCCGTCGACCTGCGGGTCGGGCTGGGTCATGTAGCGCCCGGCGGTGTCGATCAGCACGGCATGGTCGGCGAAATACCAGTCGGCGTAGCGGGTGCCGGACACGTCCTTGGTCAGGCGCTGCTGGTCGCCGCGGTTGAGCGGGAACTCCAGGCCGGAGAAGTCCAGCAGGCTGGTCTTGCCGCTGCCCTGTGGGCCCAGGATCAGGTACCAGGGCAGGTGGTTGCGCCAGCGTTCGCTGCGGCCGCGGTACAGGCTGGAGCGCTTGAGGGTACGCAGGGCGTCCTTGAAGCGATGACGCAGTTCAGCCTGTTCTTCGCTGATCTGTTCTTCGCGGCGCAGGCGCTCCTGGGCGTCGGCGTCGTTTTCTTCGGCCTTCTTGCGGGCGGTGCTGCGCCAGCTGGCGAAGACCATGGTCAGGCCCCAGATCAGGAACAGCAGGCTGATGGTCAGCAGGCGGCTGGTGGCAGACTCCCAGAACTTGTAGTCGCTGACCGCGAGCAACGGTCCGACGAACCACACCAGCAACGCGAGGACCAGAACCAGGAGCAGGCTCCAGACCCAGGTCTTGCGGAAAAAGGCGCCAAGTTTGGCGAAGAAGCTCTTCATTTCACGTCATCCATGCT
>JBLZZJ010000002.1:0-53737 GCA_050282285.1 Pseudomonas sp. | reverse complement strand
TACCACAGGCTTCCAGGCCCTGCGGTTGCTGGCACAGCAGGCGTGCCATCAGCCGCTCGGCCAGGGCTCGCTTGCCGATTCCGGCAGGCCCGTGCAACAGGTAGGCATGGGCATGCTGCGCACGCCCGGCCAGTTGTTGCCAGAGCGTTACCTGCCAGGGATACACGTCAACCACGGCACATCCCCACGATACGCGGCAGCAGCTCATCCAGTGACTGCTGCACGGCGCTCAGCGGCTGCGCCGCATCGAGAATGCAGTAGCGCTGCGGCTCAGCCGCCGCACGACGCAGGTAGGTCTGACGCACGGCTTCGAAAAAGCCACGCCCCTCCTGTTCGAAGCGATCGAGCCGACCGCGCGCCGCTGCCCGTGCCAGACCGATCTCGACCGGCAAATCGAATACCAAGGTCAGGTCCGGACGCAGAGTGCCCTGAACAAAATCTTCCAGCACGCCGATACGCGACTCGGACAGACCACGACCGCCCCCCTGGTAGGCATAGGTGGCATCAGTGAAACGATCGCACAACACCACACAGCCGCGAGCCAGAGCGGGCTGGATCACCTGGGCCAGGTGCTGCGCCCGCGCCGCGAACATCAACAGCAGCTCAGTATCAGCGGCCATCGGCTCATCGCTTGGCGCCAACAGCAATTCACGCACCCGCTCCGCCAGCGGTGTACCGCCAGGCTCGCGTGTCAGCAGGACTTCAACACCACTCGCCCGCAAGCGCTCGGCCAGGTACTCGCGATTGGTGCTTTTGCCCGCACCTTCGGGGCCTTCCAGGGTTACAAACAAACCGCTCACGGGCTGTCCTTAATCGAATTTTCCGACCGCACGGGAGCCGGGCTGGAACGGTAATCGGCTCGACGATTGAGCTGATACTCGCGCACCGCACGGTTGTGAGCCTCAAGGGAATTGGAGAATACATGGCTACCGTCGCCCCGGGCGACGAAGTACAGACTCTTGCCATCCACCGGGTGCAATGCCGCGTTGATCGCCTCACGCCCGACCAGGGCAATCGGCGTAGGCGGCATGCCATCGATAACGTAGGTGTTGTAAGGAGTCGCTTCGCGCAGGTGAGCGCGCGTCAGCTTGCCGTTGTAGCGCTCGCCCATGCCGTAGATCACCGTGGGGTCGGTCTGCAGGCGCATGCCAATCGCCAGGCGTCGCACGAACACACCGGCGATTTCGCCACGCTCATGAGGCACCCCGGTTTCCTTCTCGATCATCGAGGCCATGATCAGGGCGTCATAGGGGGTCTTGTAGGGCAGCCCCTCGGAACGCTGGGCCCACTCCTCCTCCAACACCTGTTCCAGGCGACTGTAGGCCTGCTTGAGCAGATCGAAATCGCTCATGCCACGCACAAAACGGTAGGTATCAGGGAAGAACCGCCCTTCCGGATTCACACCTTTTTGCCCCAGGCGCTCCATCAACTGGGCATCGCTCAGGTCCGTCAGGGTCAGATCCAGCCGGGTTTCACGGGCCAGTGCGGCGCGAACCTGGCGGAAGCTCCAACCCTCGACCAGGGTCAGGCTGTACTGCACCACTTCGCCGCGCTGCCAGAGCCCGAGCATCTCACGCACGGTGAGGCCGGGCGTAAGGCGGTACTCGCCGCTGTGCAGCGGCTGCCCTTGCAGGTTGAAGCGCCAGTAGGCACGCAGCCAGAAGGCATCGTCCAGCACGCCATCGGCTTCGAGACGGTTGAGCACCCCACCCGGTGTCGCACCGGCGGGAACCTCGAGCATGCGTTCTTCGCTCAGGTTGAGCGGTTGCACCAGGGCCTGGTGTTGCTGCCAGGCCACGAACGCCACCAGCAATCCTGCCAGCAGCACACAGCCCTCCAGCAGGAGTAAGAATTTGCGTATCACGAATCAGCAGTCCAGTAGATCGCGGGCAAGAGCCTGCAGTTTACGGGTGAGCGGGCCGACCGGCCAGTCGGATGCCTGCAGGGACCTGACCGGCCAGACGCCATAGACGCTATTGCAGACAAAGACTTCATCCGCCGCCAGGAGTTCGTCGAGGGTAATCTCGCGTACTTCCGAGTCGATGCCCAGCAATGCGGCCTGCGCCAACAACTCCGCCCGCATGACACCCGCCACACCGCAACGCGACAGATCGGGAGTCAATAAACGCCCGTCCTTCACCAGGAACAGATTGCTGAAGACGCCCTCAATCACCTGACCAGACAGGCTGCACATCAGCCCTTCGGCATGATCGCTGTCAGCCCACTCGGCACGGGCCAGGACCTGTTCGAGACGATTGAGGTGCTTGAGGCCTGCCAGCAGCGGCTGCTCCGACAAGCGCGTGGTGCAGGGAAAGAGGCGCACACCGAGCTCGGCATGGGCAGCAGGATAAGCAGGCTTGGCGCTGCCTTGCAGGATGCGCCGCGCCACGGTGGGCTGCGGTGGGGCATAACCCCGCTGCCCGTCGCCCCGGGTGACGGTCAGCTTGGCAACGCCCTCTCCAAGCGACGCGCAGAACTGCAGCAGCTCGGCGCGCACGACGTCAGCATCGAGAGGCAGCCCCAGACGAACACAACCCGCCAACAGGCGGGCCATATGACGGTCCAGAAAGGTTGGCCTGCCGTCCGTGACGGCAATGGTCTCGAACAGACCATCGCCGTAGGCCAGGCCGCGATCCGTGACGGACAGCAGCTCGGCCGGACGGCCGTCGACCCAGGTCAACATCAGCCGGCGAACCGGCGGAACACCAACGAGCCGTTTGTGCCACCAAAACCGAAGGAGTTGGACAGCACCGTATCAATCGGCATTTGCTTGGCCTGGTGCGCTACGAAGTCGAGGTCACAGCCCTCGCCCGGCGTTTCCAGGTTGATGGTCGGTGGCGCTACCTGATCGCGCAGCGCCAGGATGCTGAAGATCGCCTCTACAGCGCCCGCAGCCCCCAACAAGTGGCCGGTCATCGACTTGGTCGAGCTGACCGACAGGTCGTAGGCATGCGCGCCAAACACCGATTTAACGGCAGCCACTTCAGCGATGTCGCCTGCCGATGTCGAGGTGCCGTGGGCGTTGATGTACTGCACCTGATCGGGGCTGACACCGGCGTCACGCAGCGCATTAGCCATGCAGCGGGCAGCACCGGCACCGTCGTCCGGTGGCGAGGTCATGTGGAACGCATCACCGCTCATGCCGAAGCCGATCAGCTCCGCATAGATGTGCGCGCCACGGGCCTTGGCATGCTCCAGCTCTTCCAGCACCAGGGTACCGGCGCCGTCGGACAGCACGAAGCCGTCACGGTCCTTGTCCCAGGGGCGACTGGCCCGAGCGGGATCATCGTTGCGCGTGGACAGTGCCCGCGCCGCCGCGAAACCGCCAATCCCCAGACCGCAGGCAGCCATTTCGGCGCCTCCGGCGACCATCACGTCCGCATCGCCATAAGCGATGTTGCGTGCCGCCATACCGATGCAATGCGTGCCGGTGGTGCAGGCGGTGGTGATGGCGTAGTTGGGCCCCTGCAGACCGAGATGGATCGACAGGAAGCCGGAAATCATATTGATGATCGAGCCGGGCACGAAGAACGGCGAAATGCGCCGCGGCCCTTGCTCGTGCAGTAACCTGCAGTTGTTCTCGATGTTGGTTAGGCCGCCGATGCCGGAGCCGATGGCCACGCCAATGCGCTCGCGGTTGGCATCCGTCACTTCCAGCCCGGAATCACGCACGGCCTGAAAGCTCGCCGCCAGCCCGTACTGGATGAACAGGTCGAGCTTGCGCGCCTCCTTGGCGGACAGGTATTCCTCGACATTGAATCCCTTGACCGACCCGCCGAAGCGCGTGGTGAAGGCGGAAAGGTCCGTGTGTTCAATCAGACCGATACCGCTGCGCCCGGCCAAAATGCCCTGCCAGCTGCTCGGCACATCGTTACCCAGCGGCGACAACATGCCCATACCGGTAACCACGACGCGTCTACGCGACACAGCAATCTCCTCTTGTTCTACTCAGGCGCCACATACGCCTTGCACGTAAAGAAAAGCCGCACGCCTGATGAGGGCAGTGCGGCTTTTCTCGGTCAGAAAGCTGACTGTGACTTATTGCGCGTGGGCAGTCACGTAGTCGATGGCTTCCTGAACGGTGGTGATCTTCTCAGCTTGCTCGTCCGGGATCTCGGTCTCGAATTCTTCCTCGAGAGCCATCACCAGCTCAACGGTGTCAAGAGAGTCGGCACCCAGGTCTTCAACGAAGGAAGCGCTGTTGGTCACTTCCTCTTCCTTGACGCCAAGTTGCTCGGCAACGATTTTCTTGACGCGTTCTTCGATGGTGCTCATACCTTGTTTTCACTCCTATTGGACAAATCCAGGCAGCTGGTCTGCGGCCAAGTGTATAGAAAGGGTTTTTAGCATTTCAAGCTGAATGCCGGGATGCCCCCAAGAACACTTCAACGATCTGTCTATAAACCTGTTGCAGCTTTATAACGGATTTTAGACAGCATCTATGACAGTTTTCTGAAGGCATACGTCACATTCAGCTCATGTACATTCCGCCATTCACAGGGATAGTAGCGCCTGTGACATAGGCTGCGCCATCAGAAGCAAGGAAAGCGACCACGTTTGCGATCTCTTCGGCTTGCCCCAGACGGCCCAGCGGAATCTGGGTCAGCAGCGCATCACGCTGCGCTTCCGGCAATTCACGGGTCATATCGGTATCGATAAAGCCCGGTGCAACGGCGTTCACGGTAATCGCCCGCGAACCTACTTCACGCGCCAGCGCACGACCGAAACCTTCCAGGCCGGCCTTCGCCGCAGCATAGTTGACCTGCCCGGCGTTGCCCATGGCACCTACCACCGAACCGATGTTGATGATGCGCCCGTAACGCGCCTTGGTCATCCCTCGCAGCACAGCCTTGGACAAACGGTAGAGGCTGTTGAGGTTGGTGTTGATGACGTCGAACCACTCGTCGTCCTTCATGCGCAGCATCAGGTTGTCGCGGGTGATCCCGGCGTTATTGACCAGAATCAGCGGCTGCCCAACGTGTTGCTGAATGTGTGCAAGCACGGTGGAAACCGATTCGTCGTTGCTGACATCCAGAACCATGCCACTGCCCTCAACGCCATTGGCCTTGAGAGTTTCGGTAATGCGCTCGGCACCCGACTCGGACGTGGCGGTACCGATGACGGTTGCACCCTGACGGCCCAGCTCCAGGGCGATAGCCTGGCCAATACCACGGCTCGCACCGGTCACCAGTGCAACTTTACCTTTCAAGCTCATGTTCGCGCTCCTAAATCAGGCCAGCGCCGCACGGGCGGCGGCAAAGGCATCAGGGGTGTCAAGATTGTGGGTGTTGATGCCTTTGACACAGCGTTTGTTCAGTCCGGAAAGTACCTTGCCCGGGCCACACTCGACCAGGTCAGTCACGCCCTGCTCTGCCAGGCAGACCATCGACTCCACCCAGCGTACCGGGCTGTACAGCTGAGCCAGCAGATCACGCTTGAGCACATCGAGATCGGTCACCACGGCTGCAGAAACGTTCTGCACCAGCGAAATGCTAGGCGCCTGCCAGGCGATAGCCGCAACGGACTCGGCAAAACGCTCGGCAGCAGGTCGCATCAGGTCGCAATGGGACGGCACGCTGACCGGCAACGGCAGCGCACGCTTGGCGCCGCGCGCCTTGCAGGCCTCGACGGCGCGTGCCACAGCAGCCGCGCCACCCGCGATCACCACCTGACCCGGGGCGTTGAAATTCACGGCGCTGACAACTTCACCCTGCGCCGCCTCGGCACAGGCTGCCAGCACGTCGGCGTCTTCAAGACCAAGAATCGCGGCCATACCGCCCTGCCCGGCAGGAACGGCTTGCTGCATCAACTGGCCACGCAGCTCGACCAATTTGACAGCGTCGGCAAACGGCAGGCTGCCAGCGGCGACCAATGCCGAGTACTCACCCAGGCTGTGGCCAGCCACGAATGCCGGAAGCGCACCGCCTTGCGCAGCCCACAGGCGCCACAAGGCGATGGAAGCCGTCAGGATGGCAGGCTGAGTCTTGTCGGTCTGATTGAGCTGCTCTTCCGGCCCCTGCTGGGTCAGCGCCCAGAGGTCATAGCCAAGCGCAGTGGAGGCTTCGGCGAAGGTGTCGAGCACCACGGACTGCTGCGCACCATGCTCGGCCAGCATCGACAGCGATTGCGAGCCTTGGCCTGGAAAGACGAATGCGAGGGATGCAGACATATTTGGAGAGGTCCCTTAATGGTCTTATCGTCGGGAAAATTGACGCCTGGCATAGCCAAGCGCAACAAACTGACAGTTGGATGACAGCCTGTCGGTCGCGGTCACATCCTAAAGCAACAGATCCTCGAGACGCCCGTGCAAACGCTGGGGCAAATTCTCTTCGATCTCCATCAATGCTCGGCGAATCGCGCTCTGAAAATCCTCAGGACCCGCCGCGCCATGGCTTTTTACCACAATGCCCTGCAACCCCAGGAAGCTGGCGCCATTGTGCTGCGCCGGCGCCAACTCAGCCTGCAAACGCCGCAGCAAAGGCATCGCGAGCGCACCCACGATGCGCGACATGACGCCCTCATGGAACAACGCCTGGATACGCGCCGCAATCATGGTTGCCAGCCCTTCGCTGGACTTGAGCACGATATTGCCGACAAACCCATCGCAGACCACCACGTCTGCCTCGCCCCGGTACAAACCATCACCCTCGACGAAGCCGATGTAGTTCAACCCAGGCGCCTGCTGCAGCAGACTCGCAGCCAGCTTGACCTGCTGGTTGCCCTTTATTTCCTCGGTACCGACGTTGAGCAGCGCAATTCGCGGATCACGCACGCCAAGGGCTTCGGCAGCCACCGCGCCCATCAGCGCGAACTGATAAAGGTGCTCGGCACTGCAATCGACATTCGCCCCAAGGTCGAGCAGATGACAGCGCCCAGCCTGAGTCGGAATGGCGGTAACCATAGCCGGTCGATCGATACCGGGAAGCGTCTTCAACACGTACCGGGAAAGCGCCATCAGCGCCCCGGTGTTTCCGGCACTGACACACGCCTGCGCTCCGCCGCTGCGCACCAACTCCAGCGCGACACGCATCGAGGAATCAGGCTTGCCACGCAATGCCTGGGCTGGACGCTCGTCCATGGCGATCACCTCGCCGGCATGTACAACGCGCAGACGAGCACGATCAACGTCAGGAAACTGAGCGATGGCGTCTTCTATAAGGGAGGATTGGCCGACAAGGACCAGGTGCAGCGAGGAGTATTCGGCCAGACAGGCGATGCTGGCTGGAACAATGCAGCGGGGACCGAAGTCCCCACCCATTGCGTCAATCGCGATGATCGGAGCGGACAAGGATTACTCGTCAGCGCCCTTGTCGATCACTTTGCGACCACGGTAAACGCCTTCCGGAGATACGTGGTGGCGCAGGTGAACTTCACCGGTGCTCTTCTCAACGGACAGTGCATTACCCTCGAGGGCGTCGTGCGAACGACGCATGTCGCGGGCGGAACGGGATTTTTTGTTCTGCTGAACAGCCATACTAATTAACTCCTAAACGTTTGGGTCACGCTTTAACTGTGCCAATACACTGAACGGGTTGGACCGCGTTACCTCGTCCTCATCCGGCGCTGGCTCATCAAGGCCGGCCGGTTGCTGGCAATCTTCAGGGTCATGCACCGGCACGATCGGCAAGGCGAGCAACAGCTCATCCTCAACGAGGGCCAGCAGATCCAATGGATCTTCACCCAACTCCAGCACGTCATAGCCTTTCGGCACAGACTGGGTATTCGCACCTTCTTTCACCACAGCGTAATCACATGCGCTTTGGATCGGCAGAGCGACCAGTTCCAGACAACGCTGGCAAACCATCTTGACCTCAACCTCGAGCTCACTGTGGATAACCACAGCGTTACGCTCGTCGCGCTCGAAGACGAACTTCGCGCGCACGTTGCCGTGGTTATCGGCAAGCGGGTCGCATAGACGCGGTAGATCAGCCAGCAGTAACGCACCTTCTAGGGTAACGCCACGATCAGCTAACTTGCGCGGATCAACGTGAGGTGGAATCGGGCCATTCGACATAGGCGCCGCATTCTAGGGATGCGCCCCTCTGCTGTCAAAGGAAATTCAGCCTGTCCAGCATGTTGCCCGACGGCTAGAATCGCCCATTCTCCAGCCAGGTGATCACCATGCAGCCACTCCTGCTCGCTTCCAGCTCCCCCTACCGACGCGAACTGCTTGGTCGCCTGCGCCTCCCCTTCACCTGGAGCAGCCCGGACATCGATGAAAGCCGGCTGCCCGGCGAGCACCCCGGCGACATGGTTCAACGCCTGGCCAGAAGCAAGGCCGAGGCCCTCGCCGCCGCGCACCCGGACCACCTGATCATCGGCTCGGACCAAGTGGCCGTACTGGGGGATGAAGTACTCGGCAAGCCGCACACATTCGAACGCGCCCACGCCCAGCTGCTCGCAGCCAGCGGCAAGAGCGTTACCTTTCTGAATGGCCTGGCGTTGCTGGACACCCGCAGCGGCAGGTGTCAGGTCGAGTGCATTCCTTTCACCGTGCATTTCCGCGACCTGAGCAGCGCGCAAATCAGTCGCTACCTTGAAGCAGACCAACCCTATGACTGCGCCGGCAGCTTCAAGGCCGAAGGGCTGGGCATCAGCCTGTTTCACCGCATGGAGGGAGACGACACCAACAGCCTGATCGGCCTGCCACTGATCCGCCTGGTGAACATGCTGCACGCTACCGGCATCGAACTTCCCTGACACCCGCACACAAAAAAGCCCGGCACTGCCGGGCTTTTTTACAGGCGCCTATTAGCGCAAGGTCGGCCCCTGGAACCCCATCCAGAGCGCCAGATTCTCGGCTACGCCAGCCCCGAAGCGCTTGGCAAAACGATCAAGCGGCGATTCCTGCACCGTGAAATCGACCATTTCCTTCACACCGATCACTTCGCGCGCGACATAACTGGTACTGCCCAGCGCATCGACCAGGCCCAGCTTCAGCGCCTGCTCACCCGACCACACCAGACCAGAGAACAACTCGGGGTGTTCGGCATCCTTCAAGCGATCCCCGCGCCCCTGCTTGACGCTATCGATGAACTGGCGGTGAGTGGTTTCCAGAACGCTTTTCCAGAACACCGCCTCTTCTTCTTTCTGTGGCTGGAACGGATCAAGGAAGGCCTTGTGCTCACCCGAGGTGTAGACGCGGCGGTCCACGCCCAACTTCTCCATGACACCCACAAACCCGAATCCAGCCGCGGTCACACCGATCGACCCCACCAGGCTGGCCTTGTCGGCGTAGATTTCGTCCGCAGCACTGGCGATGTAGTAGGCGCCCGAGGCACCCAGGTCACTGATCACCGCGTACACCTTGATATCAGGGTGCTCGGCACGCAGACGACGAATCTCGTCATATATATAGCCGGACTGCACAGGACTGCCGCCAGGACTATTGATTCGCAGGATCACGCCCTTGGTGCCGGCATCATCGAAAGCGGCCCGCAGACTGCCTACGATATTGTCGGCACTGGCCGCCTCCTTGTCCGCGATCATGCCGCGCACCTCGACCAACGCAGTATGCGATGCCCCAGCCACACTGCCCTTCTTGAAGTCGACCAGCGGCGAGAACATGGCAAGCGCGCCAAACAGGTAGATGAAGGTCAGCAGCTTGAAAAAAATACCCCAGCGCCGCGAGCGTCGCTGCTCATGAACACTGGCCAGCAAGGTCTTCTCGAGCAGCTTCCAGCTCTTCGGATCGCTCTCTGCTACCACCGGTGTTTTTTTCTCACCCCACATGCTCTACCACCTCGATTCGCGGCTCGACCGCCACTTGGGTCAGCCAGGCACTCAATTGCATGAAATCACTTACCGACAGCTTCGGATCATGCACACCCAGCGCTGCCAGCGTCTGCGCACCATATCCCACTGCAACTGCATCCATACCGGCACATTGCGCCATCAACAAATCGAAAGACGAGTCGCCCACCATAAGTGCTCGCTCAGCTGTAACACCACAGTGCTGCAGGATTTCATGCAGCATTAGCGGGTCCGGCTTGCTTGCCGTCTCATCAGCACAACGCGTGATATCGAAAAAATCTTCCCAACCCAACGCATCCAGAATGCGCTGCAGACCGCGGCGCGTCTTGCCCGTGGCCACTGCAAGACGGTAGCCCTGCTCGCGAAACGCCAGCAACCCTTGCTCCACGCCAGGAAATAGCGGTGACGGTTGCTGATCCAGGAGCACATAGCACTCGCTATACATGAGCCGCAACCGATCGACTTCGGCAGGCACGAGCGTCGGGTATAAGACCGCAATCGCCTCGGGCAATGCGAGCCCGATGATGCCCTTGACCGCCTCGTCGCTGCACCGTTCCAAACCGCAACGGCCCGTCGCGGCATGCATGGCGGCAACGATCCGGCCGATGGAATCAACCAGAGTGCCGTCCCAATCGAAGATCAGCAGCTCGTAGTCACGCACTCAGACGCTCCAACGTGCGCGCCCAGACCTCATCGACCGGAGCTTCCAGCTTCAGCACGCCACCCTCGGGCAGTGGTACGTGCAACTCGTAGGCATGCAGAAACAGACGCTTGCCGCCCAACTCGCTAATCTCGCGGGTGAAATCATCGTCGCCATATTTGCTGTCGCCGGCAATGCAATGTCCGGCGTACTGGGTGTGCACGCGAATCTGGTGAGTACGCCCGGTAACCGGCTTGGCCTCGACCAGCGTGGCGAACTCGCCAAAGCGGCGCAGCACGCGGAACACAGTCAACGCCTCTTTCCCTTCGGAATTCACCTCGACCATGCGCTCACCGGAACGCAAGTTGCTTTTCAGCAACGGGGCATTGATCTGCTTCTTGGCGGTCGCCCAGTGACCACGCACCAGCGCCATGTAGCGCTTGTCCACGCCGTCACCGCGCAGCGCTTCATGCAGATGACGCAGCATGCTGCGCTTCTTGGCAATCATCAGCAGGCCCGAAGTATCGCGATCGAGGCGATGCACCAGTTCAAGATCCTTGGCATCAGGGCGCAACTGGCGAAACGCTTCGATCACGCCATAGCTCAGCCCACTCCCCCCATGCACGGCAATGCCGGCCGGCTTGTTCAGCACGATCAGCGCCTTGTCTTCATAGACAATGGCAGCTTCCAGGCGCTGCAACAGCCCCTGAGCCAGCGGCTCAGGTTCATCACGCTCAGCCAGCCGCAGCGGCGGAACACGCACGATGTCACCTGCCTGCAGCTTGTACTCGGGCTTGATTCGCCCCTTGTTCACCCGCACTTCACCCTTGCGCAAAATGCGATAAATCAAGGTTTTGGGCACGCCTTTGAGCTGGGTGCGCAGAAAATTATCGATACGTTGGCCGGCAAGTTCCGGGGCAACCTCGAGCAGCTGGACGCCGGAGGTTGGAGGGGCAGGATTCGTCATCCGGCAATCATAACAATTTTTTATGGAATTGAAGCACTTAATCATTGCTGCTATAGTCGCGAACGCCGCCAAAAGCGGCCTGGTTTGCGGATGATCGCCAAAACTGCCATCCCCTACCAACGCAACCCTTTCAGGACGTCAGGCCGTCCGACGGGTCCGACGCCGCACAAGACCGCGAACGACTCGGAAATAAAGCCTTGAGCAATGATGCGCGACCATCCCCTTTGGACGGTTGCGGTAATGCCAACCCGCTGCAGATTCTGCGAGCGGCACCCGATTTTCAGCGATACGTGTAGGGTGGAGACGTACATTTGCCGGTCTGCGTAGCACATGGCTTTATCCAAGACGCTTTATCCCGTCCGCTACCGGCAGCTGATTCCTCCTCCTGACTAGTGCTTTCTGTCACAACAGCAAGCAGGAGACGTCCGTCGCGACCCAGCCCAACTGGCTGACCGTCGCTCGACAATGAAACGATTTACGACCGTTTCTGACGCGCCTGACACCGACCCTGAGAGTCGTGTGTGCCGAACGCCGTTTCCGTCAGCACCGGAAACCGACGGTACTACATGAAAAGAATGCTGATTAACGCAACTCAACCCGAAGAGTTGCGTGTTGCTCTGGTCGATGGCCAACGCCTCTATGACCTGGACATCGAATCGGGTGCCCGCGAGCAGAAGAAAGCCAACATCTACAAAGGCCGCATCACGCGCGTCGAACCCAGCCTCGAAGCCGCTTTCGTCGACTTCGGCTCTGAGCGCCACGGCTTCCTCCCCCTCAAAGAAATTTCCCGCGAATACTTCAGCAAGGCTCCAGAGGGCCGCATCAATATCAAGGACGTGCTCAAGGAAGGCCAGGAAGTCATCGTCCAGGTCGAGAAGGAAGAGCGCGGCAACAAAGGCGCTGCGCTGACCACCTTTATCAGCCTGGCTGGCCGCTATCTGGTCCTGATGCCGAACAACCCGCGTGCAGGTGGCATCTCCCGCCGCATCGAAGGCGAAGAGCGCAACGAGCTGCGCGAAGCCCTGAACGGCCTCAACGCTCCTGGCGACATGGGCCTGATCGTTCGCACCGCCGGCCTCGGCCGCTCCAGCGAAGAAATGCAGTGGGACCTCGATTACCTGCTGCAACTGTGGAGCGCCATCAAGGACGCCTCGCAGGATCGCGCCGCCCCCTTCCTGATCTATCAGGAAAGCAACGTCATCATCCGCGCCATCCGTGACTATCTGCGCCAGGACATCGGTGAAGTACTGGTCGACAGCGTTGAAGCACAGGAAGAAGCCCTGAGCTTCATTCGCCAGGTGATGCCGCAGTACGCCAGCAAGATCAAGCTGTACGAAGACAGCGTTCCGCTCTTCAACCGCTTCCAGATCGAAAGCCAGATCGAAACCGCCTTCCAGCGCGAAGTGAAACTGCCGTCCGGCGGTTCCATCTTCATCGATCCGACCGAAGCCCTGGTGTCCATCGACATCAACTCGGCCCGTGCGACCAAAGGCAGTGACATCGAGGAAACTGCCCTGCAGACCAACCTCGAAGCCGCTGAAGAAATCGCTCGCCAGCTGCGTCTGCGCGATATCGGCGGCCTGATCGTCATCGACTTCATCGACATGACCCCGGCCAAGAACCAGCGCGCCGTGGAAGAGAAGGTTCGCGAAGCCCTGGAAGCCGACCGTGCCCGTGTACAGGTTGGTCGTATCTCGCGCTTCGGCCTGCTGGAGATGTCCCGCCAGCGCCTGCGTCCTTCCCTGGGCGAGAGCAGCGGCATCGTCTGCCCGCGCTGCAACGGCCAAGGCATCATCCGTGACGTCGAATCGCTTTCGCTGGCCATCCTGCGCCTGATCGAAGAAGAAGCCCTGAAAGACCGCACTGCCGAAGTGCGCGCCCAGGTGCCGATCCCGGTCGCCGCGTTCCTGCTCAACGAAAAACGCAACTCGATCACCAAGATCGAACTGCGCACCCGCGCCCGCATCGTCATTCTGCCGAACGATCACCTGGAAACGCCGCATTTCGAAGTGCAGCGTCTGCGTGACGACAGCCCGGAAGCGCAGACGTCGCAGTCCAGCTACGAAATGGCCACCGCCGAGGTGGAAGAAGAGAAACAGGCCGCCGCAACGCGCACCCTGGTTCGCCAGGAAGCTGCCATCAAGGCTGCCCCGCCGCGTCCGACGCCGACCCCGGAAGCACCTGCCGCCCCGGTCGCCAGCAGCCCTGAGCCAAGCCTGTTCAAGGGCCTGGTCAAGTCGCTGGTCAGCCTGTTCGCCGGCAAGGAAGAAGAAAAACCTGTCGTCATCGAGAAGAAAAGCGAGCGTCCGCCGCGCAATGGTGACGAGCGCCGTAATGGCCGCCAGCAAAACCGCAACCGCGGTGGCCGTCGCGATGAAGAACGCAAGCCGCGCGAAGAACGTGCACCGCGTGAAGAACGCGCCCCACGCGAAGAGCGCCAACCCCGCGCTCCCCGTGAAGAGCGTCAACCGCGCGAAAACGTCGAGGTTCGAGAACCGCAAGAAGTTCGTCAGTCCCGCCCGCCGCGCGAGCCGCGTGAAGGTCAGGAAAACCGCCGTGAGCGTCGTCCACGCGACGAGCAGCGCCCAGCGCGTGAACTGCGTGCTCCTCTGGACGCACCCGAGGCGGTAGTAGACGGTGAAGAAGCCGTTGCCGAACGTCCGCAGCGCGAACCGCGTCAGCCACGTCAGCCTCGTGAAGAACGTCAGCCGCGCGCAGAGCGTGCAGAAGTTGCCGCCGATGACGAAGCGCTGAACAGTGAAGAGCAACTGCAGGATGATGAGCAGGACAGCGCCGAAGGCGGTGATCGCCCACGTCGTCGCTCCCGTGGCCAGCGTCGTCGCAGCAACCGCCGCGAGCGCCAGCGTGATGCCAACGGCAACCTGATCGAAAACGCCGACGAGCCGACTGATGATGCGCCTGAAGCAACAGATGCAGCCGTCGCCGCCGTCGCTGTAGCCGTGGTTGCCGAGCAAGTCCGCAGCGAAACCGCAGCCGAGCCAGTGGTCACAGAAACCGAAGCCGCAGCCGAGCCTTTCCAGGCCCCGGTCGAAGCCGAAGCCGAAGCCGCGCCAGCGGGCGAGCAGGCCAGCGAGCCGGTTGTCGAAGTCGCCGCTCCTGCTCCGCAGGCAGCACCGGTTGTCGAGCAGCAGGCAACACCTGAGCCAGAAGCCACCGTCGTCCACGAGGTAGCGCCTGAGCCCATCGTCGAGCAGCAGGTCGAAGCGGTTGTTGAAACCGCAGTCGCTGAAGCAGTGGTCACTGAAACCGTGATCGTCGAATCGGCGCCGGAAGAAGCGCCCCCTGCCGAAGCAACGGCTGCGGTCGTGACCGAGAACGGTCGCGCTCCGAACGATCCTCGCGAAGTACGTCGTCGCAAGCGTGAAGAAGAGCGTCTGGCTCGCGAAGCAGCAGAGGCGCAAGCCGCTGCTCCAGCAGCACCTGTCGAGCCGGCACCTGCCGCGCCGGTAGAGGCTGTGTCGGAAGCACCTATTGCCGAGATCAGCACTGAAACTGCAGCCCCCGTCGCCACCGAGGAGCACACCAGTGCCCCAGAGAACGTCGTGGCTCAGGAAGCTGAAGAGAAGAAAGACGAAGATGCGGCCAAACCGCTCGTCTGACACTGCTCAGCGATGAAAAAGGGGATGCCGCAAGGCATCCCTTTTTTTGCCATGGCGAAAACGGCATGGGCATCGTGGAATACAGGCACCCAGCATACGAGCGGCATCGCAACTCCACCCCTGCATCAGCGGGAACAGGGCACCCCGCCCTCCCCAGCCGCCGCCAATACGCCTTCGCTGTTTCTCACATGCAAAAACGCCCGATGCAGTGCATCGGGCGTTTGAGGTCTGAAACAGGTGCAAGAGGCTCACGCCTCGATCAGGTAGCCCTCGCTACAGCACGTTAGGCTCGATCTCCAGGATCACGCCGAAGCGCTGTGCAATATCCGCCTGAATTCGCTGCGCCAGTGCCAACAGCTGCTGCCCGCTGGCCTGACCATAATTCACCAACACCAGCGCCTGCAAACGGTGTACGCCAGCATCGCCCTCGCGATGCCCTTTCCAACCGGCACGCTCGATCAACCAGCCAGCGGCCAGTTTGACCTGACCATCTGCCTGCGGGTATGCCACCACATCAGGGTGTTCGCCCCGCACGGTGGCCGCCAACTCAGCCGACACCAGGGGGTTCTTGAAGAAACTCCCGGCGTTGCCCAGCACAGCCGGATCGGGCAGTTTTTCACTGCGAATGGAGCAGATGGCCCGGCTGACATCCAGGGCAGTGGGCTGTTCACTACCCTGCTCCTGCAGACGCTGGCGCACAGGCCCGTAGTCGAGATGCAGAGGAGCGCTGCGGCGCAGGGCAAAGCGCACCCGCAGAATCACCCAACGGCCTGGTTCCTGCTTGAACAGGCTGTCTCGGTAGGAAAAGGCACATTCCTCGCGGGAAAACTCGCGTAACGCACCATTGCGCCGATCCAGCGCGGTCAGGCCGTGGAAGCTGTCCTTGAGTTCCACTCCATAGGCACCGATGTTCTGCACGGGTGCCGCGCCAACCATCCCTGGGATCAGGCTCAGGTTCTCCAGGCCACCCAACCCCTGCTGCAGCGTCCACTGCACGAAGGGATGCCAAGGCTCACCCGCCTCGGCCTCGATCACTGCGCACTCGCCGTCATCGCTCAGCACGCGAATGCCGCGACTGGCCATACGCAACACCAGCGACTCGACATCCGCCGTCAGCAACAGGTTGCTGCCGCCGCCCAGCAAGGTGACGGGTAGATCCTGCTCGGTCGCATAGGCCAGGGCCTGGCGTACCTGCTCATCATCACCAGCCTCGACAAACCAGCGCGCAGCAACGTCGACCCCGAAGCTGTTATAGGCCTTCAGGGAAACGCCCTGCTGAATCTGAATGGTCATAGCCGCCCCTTGAGTTCGGCCAGCAAACCATCACAGGCCTGCTCGATCAGATCCAGCACCTGCTCGAAACCTTCCTCGCCGCCGTAATAAGGATCCGGCACCTCATCGAGGGCCAGTTGGTAGCGCCGCAGAAACAGATCGAGCTCGCCCCTGCTCTGCACTGGACGCAGACTCGTGAGGTGAAGCAGGTTGCTGCTGTCCATGGCCAGTACCAGGTCGTAATCGGCAAAGTCGCCCGCCGTTACCTGGCGCCCGCGCAGGGCGGACAGGTCATAGCCCCGGCGCTGAGCGGCGAGGCGCGTGCGGGTGTCCGGTGCCTTGCCGACATGCCAGTCACCAGTGCCCGCCGAGTCCACTTCGATCAGTTCGGCGAGGCCTGCCTGTTGCAGTTTGTGGCGAAACACGCCCTCTGCCGTGGGAGAGCGGCAGATGTTGCCCAGGCAAACGAACAGAACCTTCATCAGGCCCCCAGCAGGCGACGCACCCGCTCCAGATCTTCCGGGGTGTCGACCCCTGCAGGCGGCGCCTCGAGTGCGTCCGCCACATGGATACGCACGCCGTTCCACAGAGCGCGCAGTTGTTCCAGGCACTCGGTGTCTTCCAGCCAGCACGGCCCCCAGGCCACGAAGTCCTGAAGAAAGCCTGCCCGATAGGCGTAGATGCCGATGTGTCGGCGATACGGCACACCAGCCGGCAGCACGTCGCGGCTGGCCGCAAATGCATCGCGCGCCCAGGCCAGCGGCGCACGGCTGAAGGTCAGCGCCAGACCGGATTTGTCGGCAACGACCTTGACCACATTGGGATTGAACAGCGCCGTCACATCCTCGATCGGCTCGGCGAGCGTCGCGATGCCGGCCTGGGGGTTGGCAGCCAGGTTGGCCGCCACCTGGTCGATGATCGACGCAGGAATCAGCGGCTCATCGCCTTGCACGTTGACCACGATCGCATCTGCCGCCAGGCCAAGGGCAGCAGCCACTTCGGCCAGGCGATCGGTACCGGAGTTGTGGTCGACACGGGTCAGCAGCACCTGCGCACCAAACGCCTGGCAGGCCTCGACGATACGCGCATCATCCGTCGCCACCACAACCTGCTGGGCGCTGCTCTTGCGGGCCTGCTCCCAGACATGCTGGATCATCGGCTTGCCGGCGATGTCCTGAAGCGGCTTGCCGGGCAAGCGGCTGGAGGCAAAACGAGCCGGAATCACAACGATAAAGGCGTGTGTCATTTACTTGTCCAGGCGCTCGTCGACGTTGAGGGTACGGGCTTCGCTTTCCAGCATCACCGGGATCCCGTCACGCACGGGAAATGCCAGGGCATCGGCCTTGCAGGTCAATTCGGATTTATCGGCAGCGAGCTTGAGCGGGCCCTTGCACAGCGGACAGGCCAGAATATCGAGTAGTTTCGGGTCCATGGGAGGTCCTTGATAGAAAGCGGAGGGCAGTAACCTGATCAGGCGCTCGGCGCCCCGGCACTAGCGGGCATCTGGCAGCAAACGCACCAATTGCTCGTCGAACCAGTCGACGAAGGCCACGGACGGCTCGGCATCCACGGCCAGGTACCACCAGTCGTCGCCAGCGAAAGTCCGGCATTTGACCGCGTCCTTTTCCGTCATCAGCAGTGGCAACGACGGGCTGAACGACAGCAGCTCGGCGCTGTAATGCGCATGGTCGGCGAAGGCATGCGGAACAGGCTGCCAGTGTAGCGCCTCGAGCGTGGTGAAGAAACGCTGGGGGTTGCCAATGCCGGCCACCGCATGCACGCGCTGCCCGGCCGGGAAGTGATCCAGAGGGCGACGTTCACCACTGCGCAGATTGACCAGTTCACGGGGGCGCAAACCGAAGCTGTAGCCACCTGCGGGATCAGCGAGCGCGCCGTTGTAAAGCAGCGCATCGACCTGCTGCAGACGTTCGACCGGCTCGCGCAACGGCCCGGCCGGCAGACAGCGTCCGTTGCCCAATCCACGAGCGGCATCGATCAGCACCAGCTCCAGATCACGGGCCAGGCGGTAATGCTGCAGCCCGTCGTCGCTCAGAATCAGGTCGAGCGACTCCTCGGCCAGCAAGGCACGAACAGCACTGCCACGATCAGGGTCGATGACCAGCGGCACGCCGCTGCGCTGCACGATCAGCAGCGGTTCATCACCCGCCTCGGCAGCCGCCTGCTCGGCACGTACCCGCCACGGCAACTGCGGCGGCTTGGCACCATAGCCACGACTGACCACACCGACCTTGAGGCCGCGCTGCCGACAGTGTTCGATCAACCAGAGAATAAGGGGCGTCTTGCCGGTACCGCCGACGGTGATATTACCCACCACGACCACCGGCAGCGGGGCGCGATACACCTCGCCCTCGCCTGCCAGAAACCGCGCACGGCGGTGTTGCGCCACCGTGCGGTATAGCCATTCCAGCGGCCGCAGGAGCCCCAGCGCGGGGTGTCCCGTGTACCAGGCCGCAACCAGTCGTTCGCTGATGCTCATCGGCACGAGCCCCTCAAGGCGCAGCCTGCGCCTCGACGGTGGTGATGCGCAGGTGGGCGAAGCCCAGCTTGCCGGCCGCGTCCATCGCAGTGACCACCGCCTGGTGCGTCGTTTTGGCATCGGCACTGATCGTCAGCGGCAGGCTGTTATCGCCCCCCGACTCTTTCTGCAGGGCAGCGATCAGACTGTCCAGGTTGCTGTTCAGCAACTTCTGGCCGTTGAGTGCATAGCTGCCATCGGCCGCGATCACTACTTCAAGTTGCGTCAGCTCGGTCTGCTCGGGCGGCGTGCCGGTGGCCGCCTCCGGCAGATCGACCTGCATGCGTGTTTCTCGCGTGAAGGTTGTGGTCACCACGAAGAACAGCAACAGGATGAACACCACGTCGATCAGCGAAGCGAGATTGATCTCGACATTTTCGCGACGTCCACGTTTGAACTTCACGCCTTCTTGCTCCCCTTGGCCGGCTTGGCGTCCTCAGGCAGATCGACCTCACGCTCGCCCTGCACCATCTCGACCAGCTTGATCGCCTCCTGCTCCATGCCCACCACCAGCTCGTCGACACGACGCAGCAGGAAGCGGTGGAAGAACAGTGCTGGAATCGCCACGGTCAGGCCCGAAGCAGTGGTGATCAGCGCCTTGGCGATACCACCGGCGAGCAATGCCGGGTTGGCCATGTTGCCGCCCATGAAGGAACTGAAGATGTCGATCATCGCGATGACCGTACCCAGCAAGCCGAGCAGCGGTGCGATACCGGCGATGGTGCCCAGGGCATTGAGGTAGCGCTCCATCTCGTGCACGACACGGGCGGCGGCTTCCTCGATGCACTCCTTCATCACCTCGCGGCCATGCTTGGAGTTCACCAGACCGGCGGCCAGGATCTCGCCGAGCGGCGAATGGGCACGCAGCTCCTTGAGCTTCTGGTTATTGAGTTGCTTGTCCTTGATCCAGCGCCAGACCTGGGCCAGCAGGTTGGCCGGGGTCACGCGGCTAGGACGCAAGGTCCACAGGCGCTCGACGATGATGCCGAGGGCGGCGATTGAACACAGAATGATCGGCAGCATTACCCAGCCGCCAGCTTTGACCAGTTCCCACACGGTGGCAAATCCCCTTCGCAAAAGTGGCGCCACTCTAGCATAGGGTCGCTACCGCGCCGACCGTCCCCGTTCTCATTTTTCCCGCCAAAAGCGGCGCTGTTCACGGAACCATCGTCCGTCTTCATGCGCCCCCAGGTTTACCTGCACAGCCCCCAGGACCGCCGTGTCGTAAAGACGCGCGGAAATTGCCTCGTAGCGCGCCACCACCTGCGGGTCCGGATGGCCAAAGGCGTTGTGCCGACTGCGGGAAATCAATGCCGCCCGGGGAGACACGGCGTGCAGGAACTCGGCGGAGGAAGAGGTGCGACTGCCATGGTGCGGAGCCAGCAGCCAATCCGCACGGACCGGCAACCCGCTTGCCAGCAACGCACGCTCGGCGTGGCGATCGATGTCGCCGGTCAACAACAGACGCTCGCCGTTGGCCTCCACCAGCAGGACACAGGACGCCTGGTTGCCATCCCTGGCCGCCGCCCACTGCCAGGTGCTGAAACGCACATCGTCCCACCACCATTGCTGACCCGAACGGCAACCCTGGGCATCAAGGCCTCTGGGCAGAGCTTCGGCCTCCCCGCTCCAGACCTCCTTGACCGGCATGCCACGCCTGATTGCCTCCGCACCGCCGGCATGATCGTTATCGGCATGGCTGATCAGCATCAGATCCAACGCACTGACGCCCATGGCGCGCATGGACGGCAGCACGATCCGTTCGCCCGTATCGAAATCGCCGAAACGCGCGCCGGCATCATAGAGCAGCGCATGTCGGTGGGTGCGCAGCACAACGGCGAGGCCCTGCCCCACGTCCAGCATGGTGACTTCTACCTGCCCCACCGGCGGCCGCTGCGGCGGCAGGTACAACAAGGGCAACAGAAAGACCCATCCCAGGCCACGCAGCGGTATGCCGGCCGGCAGGAGCAGCAGAAACGCCCCGAGCGCAATCGACAGCCAGGCCCATACCGGCAATGCCGCGGGTAGCCAGGCAGCCAACCAGGTGGCAATGGCGGCCAGCAGCAGAAATAGCCACTCCAGCAGCAGGCCGGCGATCCATAGCAACCCGGCACCGAGCCACGGCACGGGCAGCAGCATCACACCGAGCAGCGCAATGGGCACCACCAAAATGCCCACCCAGGGCACGGCGATCAGGTTGGCCAGCGGGCCACTCATGCTCACCGGCAGCCCGAGCGCCAGCATGAAGGGCAACAGGCCGATGGTCATCGCCCACTGCGCCCGAAACAGAGACACCCACCAGGGCCAGACGCCCAGCCGGCCACCGAAGATCAACACCAGCAACGCCACCGAACCAAAGGACAGCCAGAACCCCGGCTGCAGGCTCGCCAACGGTTCCAGGACCAGCACGGCCGCCATTGCCAGCATGAACGGCAGCCAGACACCCAGGCGCTGAAAACGCCAGCGCCACAGCAGGACCATGCCGACCATCACGCACGCTCGCCGCACCGGCACCTCGAAACCAGCGAGAAAGCCATAGCCGAGCGCCCCCGCGAATGCCAGCGCACAGGCCCATGGCAGCCACGGCAAGGCGCGCGGCCACCATCCCAGACGCGCCAGCCCGGCAATGAGGCCGTAGAGCAAGCCGGCCACCAGGCTGATGTGCTGACCGGAGATGACCAGCAGATGCACGGTGCCGGTATCCTGCAGCACCCGCCAATCCGCAACCGACAACCCGGATCCGTCGCCCAGCACCAGCGCCGCGATAGCTCCTTCACGGCCATGGGCGGGCGTCTCCAGGACTCGCTGCCTCAATGCATCGCGCCAGGCTCCCCCACCCCGGGCCTCCAGGACGCGCTCGCCGCTTTTCACCGTGCCGGTTGCCCCGAGCCGGCGCGCAAGCAGCCAGGCTTCGTAATCGAACGCTTGAGGATTGACCAGACCGTGGGGGCGCTTGAGGCGCACGGCCAGCCGCCAGGTTTCGCCAGCCAGCAAGCTCGGGCCGCCATACCAGCTAAGGCGCATGAGGCCTGGCAGGTCGGCGCGCCGCGATGTCGCCCCCTCCAGCTGGAAGCGGACCAAGCCGTCGCGCACATCCGGCAAGCCCACCACCGTGCCCTGCAGCCACAGGGTGCGACCGTCCAGCGCCGGGGCCAGGCGGTCATCCAGCGCCGACTGCGCAGACAGGCAGGCCCAACTGACGCCGAACAGAAAAAGTGCCAAGGGGTAGGTACGAAACGGCAGCAGCATCAGCCCGACAACGGGCATGAGCCACAGTAACCAGGCGGGTGGCAGCGCTGGCAGAAAACGAAGCAGGAGCAAGCCTGCCACGAAGGCGAACATCCCTGTACGCATGGTGTGCTCCTGGCCCCCGTCCATGGGAACCGTCGAAATAGCCAGACGCCGCGCGGCCTGCCAGAAAGCTACTCAGCCCAGACAGGCCGCCAGCGCCTGAATACCCTAAGCGCAACCCCGCGTGTCGTGCAAACCGGGCTGGTCTGAAAAGACGTGTGAATACGCTGCCGAGCGCGCCCCCACAGGGCAGAAACAGAAAAGCCGCTGTGGGCTAGCGGCTTTTCTGTATTCGTTTCAGGTCGAAACGTCGATCACTCGTAACGCAGCGCCTCTGCTGGCTGGATGCGTGAGGCACGCCACGACGGATAGAGCGTCGCCAGGAAGCTCAGGCTCAGCGCCGCGCTGCAGATCAGCAGTACATCACCCGCCTGCAAATCGGACGGCAGATTGCTGATGAAATAAACATCCGAACTCAACACCTGCTGCCCACTGATACGCTCGATCCAGCCGACCAGTTGGCTGACATTCAGCGCAGCCAGCACGCCCAGGACGCTGCCGATCAAGGTGCCGATCACGCCGATGACCGTTCCCTGCACCATGAAAATGCCCATGATCTGGCCAGGCGTAGCGCCGAGCGTACGCAGAATGGCGATATCGGCACCCTTGTCCGATACGACCATGATCAGCGTGGCGATGATATTGAAGGCCGCAACGGCCACGATCAGCAGCAGAAGCAGGCCGATCATGGTCTTTTCCATTTTCATGGCGCTGAACAGGCTGCCCTGGGTCAGGGTCCAGTCGCTGGCGCGGTAGTTGTCACCCAATTCGGCAGCAACCGCCGCCGCCACCTGAGGTGCCTGGTACAAGTCTTTCAGCTTCAGCCGCACGCTGGCTATCTGGCCAGGTTGCATGCGCTGGATCTGCGCGGCATCGGCGACGTTGAGCAGGGCCAGGGAGCTGTCGAGCTCGGCGCCGACCTTGAAGATCCCCACCACGTTGATCCGCTGCATGCGCGGGCTGATACCACCCGGCACGGAACTCAGCTCAGGCACGATCAACGCCAGCTTGTCACCCAGTTTCAGCTGGAAACGCCGCGCGGTGATCTCGCCGATGACCACACCGAACTCGCCTTCGCGCAGATCGCTCAGGCGCCCCTGCACCATGTGCTGGTCGATGATCGAGACCTGCGACTCGAGCGCCGGATCGACACCCTGCAACTGGATCGGCTGCATGCCGCCACGGTAGGACAACATGCCTTCCAGCTCGGCAAAAGGTGCAGCGGCCACGACCTGCGGATGCTTGAGCGCCGCCTCGGCGACGACCTTCCAGTCGTCCAGCGGCGTCGTGGCACTGATGCTCGCATGGGGCACCATACCGAGGATGCGCGAGCTCATTTCCTTCTGGAACCCGTTCATCACCGACAGCACCACGATCATTGCCAACACGCCCAGGGCGAGCCCGATCATAGAGGTCAGGGAAATGAAGGAAATGAAATGGTTGCGCCGCTTGGCCCGCGTATACCGCATGCCAATGAAAATGCTCAGAGGGCGAAACATCAGGCGACCACCAGCTTGCCGTCTTCCAAGCGCAGGACACGGTCCATCTGCCGCGCCAGTTCCTGAGCATGGGTCACCACCAGGAAGGCGGTCTGCGACGACGTGCTCAGCTCCTTCATCAGGTCCTGAATGCCCTGTGCGGTGTGCTGATCCAGGTTACCGGTCGGCTCGTCCAGCAGCACCAGCCCCGGCTGGTTGACCAGGGCACGGGCAATGGCCACGCGCTGACGCTCGCCACCGGACAGTTCCGCCGGCTTGTGCGCCAGGCGATGACCCAGTCCGACACGTTCGAGCAGCGCGGTGGCACGCTGGCGGGCTTCACTGATGGGCGTCTTGCCGATCAGCAGCGGCATGCAGACGTTTTCCAGCGCGGTGAATTCCGGCAGCAGGTGGTGGAACTGATAAACGAAACCCAGGGCACGGTTACGCAGCAGGCCGCGCTGTTTTTCATTGAGGGCCGACAACTCTTCGCCCGCCAGCCAGACACTGCCGGTGCTCGGTGTATCGAGGCCGCCCAGCATGTTGAGCAGCGTGCTCTTGCCCGAGCCGGAGCTACCGATGATGGCGACACGCTCGCCCGGGTGCAGCTCCAGCTCGAGGCCGTCCAGCACGACCACCGATTGAGGGCCTTCTTCGTAGCTCTTGCCAAGGTTGCGGCAGCTCAGGACGGCACGATCTTGCAGGGTTTGCTTACTCATAACGCAGTGCCTCCGCGGGCTGGGTGCGCGCCGCGCGCCAGGCCGGATAAAGAGTGGCGAGGAAACTCAGTACCAGGGCCGCGCCACAGACTTGCAGGACGTCCGCCCACATGAGTTGCGACGGCAGGTAATCGATGAAATAGACGTCGGCATTGAGGAATTTCATGCCCAGCACATTCTCCAGCGCGGCGATCATGGCGCTGATATTGAGTGCCGCCAGAATCCCCAGGCACGCGCCGATGGCGGTGCCGACCACGCCGATCACGGTGCCCTGGACCATGAAAATCGCCATGATCTGCCGAGGCGTGGCGCCGAGGGTGCGCAAGATGGCGATGTCGCCCTTCTTGTCCGTCACCACCATCACCAGCGTGGAAATGATGTTGAACGCCGCCACCGCGACGATCAGCAGCAGGAGCAGGCCGATCATGGCTTTTTCCATGCGGATGGCCTGGTACAGGTTGCCGTGGGTACGGGTCCAGTCGCGGGCGTGGTACTCGCGGCCGCCCAGGGTCTGCGCCAGTTCCCACGCAGTGGGGGGAGCCTGGAACAGGTCATCGAATTTCAGGCGGATACCCTGTACCTGATCACCCTGCCAGCGCTGCAGGCGGGCCAGGTCATGAACGTGGGCCATGGCCAGGAAACCGTCGATCTCGCCGGCGCCAACATGGAAGATGCCCACCACCGTGAAACGTTTCAGGCGCGGGAACATACCGGCCGGGGTCACGGTAACTTCAGGGGCGACGAAGGTCACCTTGTCGCCGATGCCGACGCCGAGCTTGGCCGCGGCCTTGTCGCCCATGACGATGCCGAACTCGCGAGGTTGCAGGGCCTGCAGACTGCCCTGCTGGAAGAAATCGCCGATGATCGACACCTTGGCTTCTTCCTCGGGATCGATGGCATTGATCAGGACTTTCTGCACCTTGCCGTCGTTGGTCAGCAGCCCCTGCATCTGGCTGAATGGCGCCACGGCCACCACCTGCGGATGCTTCAGCGCCTCATCGGCAAGCGCTCGCCAATCCTTGATCGGCGTCGGGCTTTCGATGGTCGCGTGGGGCACCATGCCCAGTACGCGGGTGCGCATTTCGTGGTCGAAGCCGTTCATCACCGACAGCACCAGGATCATCACCAGCACACCGAGGGCCAGCCCGATCATCGAGGTCAGGGAAATGAAGGACACGAAATGGTTGCGGCGTTTGGCACGCGTGTAGCGCATGCCGATGTATACAAACAGAGGTCTGAACATATCGGGGCTGGTTCGAGGGGGAAAGGAACGTCCATGTGGCGGTCAGGCAGGCAACCGTCAAAGGCCGCCAAAAACGACAGGGCTAGACTCTCGCTACGCATTTCGACGGCCTGATACACTCAGACCATCACCGCAGCATTGGGTTCGCCATGTCGACTCACGATGAAGATGACCGCCGCGAATACTATCGTATCGACGATACGATCGCACTGGATTTCACCCCGCTGTCCAGCGCCGAAGCGCTTGCCAGCGATGAGCTCCATGACAGCTCCCCGCTGTTCAATCTGCTCAGCGACCTGCACCTGATGGACTTCGAGTCGCAGCACTTGCTGCGGCATATCAGCGAGCGCGACCGCACGCTGGCCAACTACCTGAAAGTCATGAACAAGCGCATCGATCTGCTCGGGCAGGCCGTCGCCCAGAGCCTGCTGCGCGACATCGGACCGCCCAAGCGGGTGAGCCTGTCCGAGGGTGGCGTCAGCTTCAACAACGCCCAGCCGGTTGCGGTCGACACTCACCTGGCGATCAAGATGGTGCTGATGCCACAAGCCCTTGGGCTGCTGCTGCGCGCCAAGGTCATCCACTGCCGCGAGCGCCCTGACCAGCAGTTCGAAATCGGCGCCGCGTTCGAAGCGTTGACCGACGCACAGCGGCAATTGCTGGCCCGGCATATCCTTCAGCGCCAGGCCCTGGAGCGTCGCCAGGCCCGAGACAACTGATGGAAGCCGCCATGCCACGCCTCTTACTGATATTCGCCCTGCTCCTGCCGCTGGGCGCCACCGCCGACACCTTGCAGATCCCGATCGGCCAGCAAGGCGCCGACAGCCAGGGCCTACCGCAACTGGGCGAGTCGCGCCGTGCCGTGCTGGAGCGCTTCGGCCTGGCCGATCAGGAACACCCCGCTGTCGGCAAACCACCCATTACTCGTTGGGACTACCGCGACTTCAGCGTGTACTTTGAATACGACCACGTGATCAACAGCGTGCGCCATCACCAGCCGCGCACAGTGACGCCCAGCAAGGAGCAACCGTGACCCAGATCTATGGCCATCGAGGCGCCAAAGGCGAAGCACCGGAAAACACCCTGACCAGCTTTCAGAAGTGCCTGGAGCATGGCGTGCGCCGCTGCGAGCTGGACCTGCACCTGTCGCGCGACGGCGAGCTGATGGTCATCCACGACCCGACGCTGAAACGCACCACCGGCCACCGCGGCAAGGTGGTCGAACATGATGCCGCCGACCTGGTGGGCTACGACGCCCGCAAGGGTGGCCCCGGCTGGAAAACCCCCTGCCCCATTCCGCGCCTGGCCGAATTGTTCGAGCGCTGCGATTTCGAACACTGGCAATTGGAGGTCAAGAGCGCCTCGAAGGTACGCGCCGCCCGCACGGTGGAAGCCATCGCCGCCCTGGCCGAGCGTCACGGCATTACCGACAAGGTCACCGTGACCTCCAGCTCCCGTGAGGTGCTCAGTGCCCTGCAACGTCATGCGCCCCACCTGTCCAGGGGTTTGGTGGCCGAGTACGCCTGGCTCGACCCGATCAAGGTGGCCCGGCATTACGGCTGCAACCTGCTCGCCCTGAACTGGACGCTGTGTACCCCGGAACGCCTGCTCAAGGCACAGAAAGAAGGGCTGCACGTGTCGGTCTGGACCGTAAACGAGCCCGCGCTGATGCGCCGCCTCGCCGACTTTGGGGTCGACAGCATCATCACCGACTTCCCAGGCATTGCCGTAGCCACGTTGCAACCCTGACCCCCAAAGAAGTCGTCCAATAAAAAACCGGCCATATGGGCCGGTTTTTTCATTGCTGCGTCACGCCTGATCAGAAACTCTCCCGGTTCGGCCAACGCCAGTCGCGGGAGTTGCTGAACGGGTTCTCCCCGACCGGCTCAGGCCACCGGTCGGAGCCGCTCAAAAAAGCCGGTTGAGACCGTCGAACGCCGCCACCCGATAGGCCTCGGCCATGGTCGGGTAGTTGAAGGTGGTGTTGACGAAATACTTGAGGGTATTCGCCTCGCCCTTCTGGTTCATGATCGCCTGACCGATGTGCACGATCTCAGACGCCTGGTAGCCGAAGCAGTGAACCCCGAGCACTTCCAGGGTTTCCCGGTGGAAGAGGATCTTCAGCATGCCGACCGGCTCGTGGGAAATCTGCGCGCGGGCCATGCTCTTGAAGAAGGCCTTACCCACTTCGTAGGGGACCTTGGCCATGGTCAGCTCATGCTCGTTCTTGCCGATCGAGCTGATCTCAGGAATGGTGTAGATACCGGTAGGGATGTCGTTGACGATACGCCAGCTGCCGTTGTCGACGATGCTGCCGGCAGCCGAACGACCCTGGTCGGCCGCGGCGCTGGCCAGGCTCGGCCAGCCGATCACGTCTCCGGCGGCGTAGATATTGGCGACTTCAGTGCGGTAGTGCTCGTCGACCTGCACCTGGCCACGGCTGTTGACTTTGATGCCGATGTTTTCCAGGCCCAGCTTGTCGGTGTTGCCGGTACGGCCGTTGCACCACAGCAGCGCATCCGCCTTGATCTTCTTGCCGGACTTCAGGTGCAGGATCACCCCGTTGTCCAGGCCCTCGATGCGCTCGTACTCCTCGTTGTGACGAATCAGTACGTTATTGGTGCGCAGGTGGTAGCTCAGGGCGTCGGAAATTTCCGAATCGAGGAAGCTGAGCAACTGGTCGCGGTTGTCGATCAGGTCGACCAGCACGCCAAGGCCGCTGAAGATCGACGCGTATTCGCTGCCGATCACCCCGGCGCCGTAGATGATCAGGCGGCGTGGGGTGTGGCTGAGATTGAGGATGGTGTCGCTGTCGTAGACCCGCGGGTGGTTGAAGTCCACATCCGCGGGGCGGTATGGGCGCGAACCGGTGGCGATGATGACTTGCTTCGCCACCAGGGTCTCCACCACGCCGTTGGGGCACACCACCTCGATGGTCTGCTCATCGGAGAAGCTGCCGGTGCCGCAGAACACATCGATGCGGTTACGGGCGTAGTAGCCGGTGCGCGACGTCACCTGCTTGGCGATCACCCGCTCGGCGCTCTTGAGCACATCGGGGAAGGAGAACCAGCGCGGCTCGCCAATCTGGCGGAACATCGGGTTGGTGTTGAACTGCATGATCTGCCGCACCGAGTGACGCAGCGCCTTGGAGGGAATGGTCCCCAGGTGGGTGCAGTTGCCGCCGACTTCGCGGCGGCTGTCGACCACTGCCACCTTGCGACCGGCCTTGGCCGCGTTCATCGCCGCACCCTCACCCGCCGGGCCCGAGCCCAGCACCACTACGTCGTAGTTGTAGACCGCCATGTTTACTCCTTCAGATCACACCGAAGCGCGTGTCACGCACCTGCGGCAGGGTCGGCGCTGCACGCAGCCCGACAATCGATACGCTCGTCACTACACAACCAGACCGCAGCCCTGCGCGCAAGGGTCAGCGCTTGGTTGCGTCATACGCCAGGTCATCCGCCGACTCATCGCCGTCAGCGTTGGCCTCTTCACATTTCTCACGGTCACCGCCGCAGATCGAACATTCCTTTTCGATCCCCAGGTTGGCGATACCGCCACAGGACCCGGCGATGGGCTTGCGCCCCATCATCACGCCGACGGCCATCAGGCCGACGACCGTAATCATGACCAGAAACACTATCAAGAAAGTCATTGCTCTTCTCCTGCTGCGAACAGCTGCTCGAAAGCGGATGTACCCCGTGTGACGAAGGCCTCGCCATCACGGGTCACGAAAAACGCTGCGATCCCTGCCGCCTCGGCATAGTCGAAACCACGCTCGGGGCCCAATACCATCAATACGGTAGACAACCCATCGGCCTGCAAGGTCGATGCATCTGCCACGGTCACTGCCGCCAGTTTATGGGTAATCGGCGCGCCTGTATGCGGGTCGAGGGTATGCGAGAACCGCACGCCGTCCTGCTCGAAGTAGTTACGGTAGTCCCCGGATGTGGAAATCCCGTAGCCGTCGAGCTCCAGAATGCGTTGCGCTACCCGCTCATCGTCACGCGGCGCCTCGAGGGCGATACGCCAGGGCTGATCGCCAGGCTTGCGCCCCACGGCCTTCAGCTCGCCGGTCACTTCCACCAGGTAGCTCTTCACGCCCAGTTCGACCAGGCGAGCGATGATCCGGTCAACGGTGTAGCCCGCCGCGATGCTGTTGAAGTCGACCTGCAGGTCCAGCTCCTTGCACAGCTGGTCGCCCTGCACGTGCAGGTACTGCTGCCCTACCCGGTTGCGCGCCTCCTGCAGCGCCTGTGCTTCAGGCACCTGACGCTGATCGCCACCCTTGGGACCGAAGCCCCAGAGGTCGAGCAAGGGTTCGAGCGTCAGATCGAAGGCGCCTTCGCTTTCACGATGTAGCGTGTTGCCGGTCTCGACCAGTTTCAGCACGCCCTCGGGCATCGCCATGCACGTACCGGCGGGGGCCGCATTGAACTGCTCGATGAGCGAATCGCTGCGGTAGGTGGACATCTGCTGATCGATCTCGGCGAAGATCGCTTCCGCCTCCCCCTTGAGGGTGGCGATGTCGGGTGTGGCGTTGTTGCGGACGTACTTGACCGAGTAAGTGCTGCCCTGGGCCGGGCCGCCGAACTCTTCGACACGCTCAGAAACGCCGCAGCCCGCCAGCACCACAGCCAGGGCTGTGACGATGGCGGGCTGCAACAAGGTGCTTCTGCGGGTCATCCGCCAAAGTCGTCGAGCAGAATGTTCTCTTGCTCGACACCCAGGTCGGTCAGCAGCTTGATCACCGCGGCGTTCATCATGGGCGGACCGCACATGTAGAACTCGCAGTCTTCCGGTGCCGGGTGGTCCTTCAGGTAGTTCTCGTACAGCACGTTGTGGATGAACCCCTTGAGGCCGCTCCAGTTGTCTTCCGGCTGCGGGTCGGACAGTGCCAGGTGCCACTGGAAGTTCGGGTTTTCCGCCTGCAACTGATCGTATTCTTCGGTATAGAAGGCTTCGCGCATAGAGCGCGCGCCGTACCAGAAGCTGATCTTGCGCGTGGATTTCAGACGCTTGAGCTGGTCGAAGATGTGCGACCGCATCGGCGCCATGCCCGCACCACCGCCGATGAAGACCATCTCGGCATCGGTGTCCTTGGCGAAGAATTCGCCGAACGGACCGTACACGGTGACCTTGTCACCCGGCTTGAGGCTGAATACCCAGGACGACATCTTGCCAGCTGGCAGGTGGTCCTTGCCCGGTGGTGGCGAGGCGATACGGATGTTGAACTTCACCAGGCCGACTTCTTCGGGGTAGTTGGCCATGGAGTAGGCACGGATCACGGTCTCGTCGACCTTGGACACGTACTTCCACTGGTTGAACTTGTCCCAGTCGCCCCGGTACTCCTCCTGGATATCGAAGTCCTTGTAGTGGACCTCGTGCGGCGGGCACTCGAGCTGGACGTAACCACCGGCGCGGAAGTCGACGTTCTCGCCTTCCGGCAGCTTGAGGGTCAGTTCCTTGATGAAGGTGGCGACGTTGGGGTTGGACTGCACGGTGCATTCCCACTTCTTCACGCCGAACACTTCTTCCGGCACCTCGATCTTCATGTCCTGCTTGACCGGGGTCTGGCAGGACAGGCGCCAGCCCTCGCGGGCCTCACGCTTGTTGAAGTGAGATTCCTCGGTGGACAGCATCTCGCCGCCGCCGCTTTCCACGATGCACTTGCACTGAGCGCAGGTACCACCGCCCCCGCAGGCGGACGACAGGAAGATGTCGTTCTCGGCCAGGGTCTGCAGCAATTTGCCGCCGGCCGGTACGGTGATGGTGCGTTCGCCGTTGATCTCGATGCTCACGTCGCCGCCGGATACCAGGCGCGCCCGAGCCATCAGGATGACCGCCACCAGGGCGATGATCACCCCAGTGAACATCGTCACTGCAACAATAATTTCAAAAGCCATTGGCAACCCCTTACAGCTGTACGCCGGAGAACGACATGAAGCCCAGCGACATCAGGCCGACGGTGATGAACGTCAGGCCCAGGCCACGCAGACCGGCGGGAGGATCGCTGTACTTGAGCTTCTCGCGGATGGCCGCCAGCAGCACGATGGCCAGCGCCCAGGAGACCCCGGCGCCCGCGCCATAGACCACGCTCTCGGTGAAGTTGTAGTCACGCTCGACCATGAACAGCGTGCCGCCGAAGATGGCGCAGTGCACGGTGATCAGCGGCAGGAAGATACCCAGGGCGTTGTAGAGCGCAGGTAAATACTTGTCGAGGACCATTTCCATGATCTGCACCACCGCGGCGATCAGGCCGATGTAGCAGATCAGGCCGAGAAAGCTCAGGTCGGTGTCCGGCATGCCGGCCCAGGCCAGCGCGCCTTCCTTGAGCAGGTAGACGTACAACAGGTTGTTCAGCGGTACGGTGATGACCATCACCACGATGACCGTCAGACCCAGCATCAGCGAGGTCTCGACCTTCTTGGAAATGGCCAGGAAGGTACACATGCCGAGGAAGAACGCCAGGGCCATGTTCTCGATGAACACGGCGCGGACGAACAGGCTGATGTAGTGTTCCATTAGTACGCCTCCTCGTTCTTAACCTGAGGCGCCATGCGGTACTCGATCTTCTCCACCTGCTCAGTCTTGTAACTGCGCAGGGCCCAGATGAACAGGCCGATCAGGAAGAACGCCGACGGCGGCAGCAGCAGCAGGCCATTGGGCTGGTACCAGCCACCGTTGTTGACGGTGTGCAGGATCTGCACGCCCATCAGCGAACCGGCACCGAACAGCTCGCGCACCACGCCCAGAGCGACCAGCATGGCGCTGTAGCCCAGACCGTTGCCCAGGCCGTCGACGAAAGACGCCACCGGCGGGTTGGACATGGCGAAGGCTTCGGCGCGCCCCATGACGATGCAGTTGGTGATGATCAGGCCGACGAACACCGACAGACGCTGGCTCAGGCTATAGGCATAGGCCTTGAGGAACTGATCCACGACGATCACCAGCGAAGCGATGATCACCACCTGGGCGATCATGCGGATGGAGCCCGGAATCTGGCTGCGCACCAGCGAAATGAAGAAGCCGGAAAACGCGGTAACCAGCGTCAATGCAACCGACAGCACCAGTGCGGTGCTCAGGCTGGAGGTGACCGCCAGCGCCGAGCAGATACCGAGGATCTGCAGGCCGATCGGGTTCTTGTTCAGAATCGGATCGAGCAGCAGCTCTTTCATGGTTGGTTTGGACATGGATCAAGCCTCCCCTGCGGCCAGCTTCTTGAGGAACGGACCGAAGCCGTCCTCGCCAAGCCAGAAGTGGATCATGTGGGTGACACCGTTACCGGTCAGGGTCGCGCCGGCGATGGCGTCCACCTGATGGTCGGCCTGCGGGTGCTCGGGGTTGACGCTGCCCTTGATCACGCGCAAAGACGCATCACCGTTTTCATAGACTTTCTTGCCAACCCACTTGGCCTGCCAGTTGGGGTTGTCGATCTCGCCACCCAGGCCAGGGGTTTCACCGTGGCGATAGAAGCCAAGGCCGGCCACGGTATCAAAGTCCGGCTGCAGCGCCACGAACCCGTACATGGTTGACCACAGGCCATAACCACGCACCGGCAGGATCACGCGATCCATCTGACCGTCATGTTCGATCAGGTAGATCACCGCGTAATGCTCGAGGCGGCGGATCGACGCGATGTCACGGTCGCCGGCGATGCTGATGGATTGGTTCGCGTCCTTGGACGCCTTGTCCTGGTCGAAGGTGTGCGGGTCGTGGGCGTCGCTGTATTCACCGGTACGCAGGTCGACCAGACGAGGCGTGACCTTGGTGGAGAACACATCGCGCACCTCGTCATTGGACATGCCGGGCTGCCAGAGACCGGCAATTTCCAGCACCGCACGCTGACGGTCCACCAGGGCGTTTTCCTGTTGGGTCGGGCGCAGGATCAGTGCCGCCGCCGAGACCGCGATCGAACAGACCAGGCACATCACCAGTGCGACCACCAGGGTGCGGACGGGGGTTTCTTTTATCTTAGACATTACGTGCCAGCCTCCGCTTCACGTTGGCCCGAACCACGTAGTGGTCGATCAAGGGCGCACACAGGTTGCCGAACAGGATCGCCAGCATCATGCCCTCGGGGAACGCCGGGTTGACCACACGAATAACAGTGACCAGCAACCCGATGACGATGCCGAAAATCCATTTGCCGGTATTGGTCATGGACGCCGACACCGGGTCGGTGGCCATGAAGATCATGCCGAAGGCGAAGCCCCCGGTGACCAGGTGCCAGTACCAGGGCATGGCGAACAATGGGTTGCTACTCGAACCGATGGTGTTGAACAGCGTGGCCGTGGCGACCATGCCAATCATCACGCCGGTGACGATGCGCCACGAAGCGATCTTGGTCAGCAGCAATACCGCGCCGCCCAACAGAATGGCCAACGTGCTGGTCTCGCCAATGGAGCCGGGCATCAAGCCGATGAACGCATGTGTCCAGGTCAGACCACTGTCGAGAACACCCTGCACACCGCCCGCTGCTGCACTGTTAAGGGCTGTTGCGCCGACAAAGCCATCAACCGAGGTCCAGACTTCCTCACCGGAAATCTGTGCCGGGTAGGCAAAGAACAGGAACGCGCGACCGACCAGTGCCGGGTTAAGGAAGTTCTTGCCGGTACCGCCGAAGATCTCCTTGCCGATCACCACGCCGAAGCTGATGCCCAGCGCGACCTGCCACAGCGGGATGCTGGGCGGCAGGATCAGCGCGAACAGCACCGAAGTGACGAAGAAACCTTCGTTGACCTCATGCTTGCGGATCGAGGCAAACAGCACTTCCCAGAAACCGCCGACGATGAACGCCGTCAGGTAGATGGGCAGGAAGTAGGCCGCCCCCTGAATGAAGTTGTCCCACAGGCTGGTGGGATCGAAGCCACCCAGGGCACCGATCAGGCCAAAGCGCCAGCCTTCCTGCGCCGCCAGCAGCTCCGGGCTGTTGGCGAAGATCAGGTTGGCCTGGTAACCGGTGTTCCACATGCCGAAGAACATCGCCGGGAAGGTACAGGCCCACACGGTGATCATCATGCGCTTGAGGTCGATGCCATCGCGCACGTGGGAGGTGGTCCGGGTCACGCTGCCGGGGCGATAGAAGAAGGTGTCGACCGCCTCGTACAAGGCATACCACTTCTCGTACTTGCCGCCTTTTTCGAAGTTGTGCTCGATGTTGTCGAGGAATTTACGGACGCTCATGGTCAACCCTCCTTCTCGATGAGGGCCAGATTTTCCCGCAGGATCGGACCGTATTCGTATTTGCCGGCGCACACATAGGTGCACAGCGCCAGGTCCTCCTCGTCGAGTTCCAGGCAACCCAGTTGCTGGGCCATTTCGCCGTCACCCACGATCAGGGAACGCAGGAGCTGCGTCGCCAGGATGTCCAGCGGCATGACTTCTTCGTAATTGCCGACCGGTACCATGGCGCGCGGGCTGCCGTTGGTGCTGGTGGTGAAATCGAACAGTTTCCCGCCCATCAGTTTGGACACGAAAATGTTCAGCACCGAATGCTTGTTCACCCCAGCACGCAGGTAGTGCAGCATTTCACGGTCATAACCCTCGGCCAGGCAGGACACCTGCTGGTGGTAGCGACCGAGATAGGCACAGGCGCCGCGGGAAATCCGCCCGCCGAACACCGAACCGGAAATCACCCGGCTGTCGCCTTCCTTCAACTGACCGGCAGTCAGTTCCTGCAGGTTGGCACCGATACGGGTGCGCAACAGGCGTGGCTGCTCGACAACCGGCCCAGCGAGCGCGACAACACGCTCGACCCAGAGGCGGCCACTGGTGAACAGTTTGCCGATGGCAATTACGTCCTGGTAGCTGATCGACCAGACGCTCTTGCTCGCGCTGACCGGATCGAGGAAGTGGATATGGGTACCCGGCAGACCCGCCGGATGGGGGCCGGCAAACGACTCGGTGCGCACATTGGCAAGCTGTTCGCCCGGAAGCGTCACACCTTCGGCCTTGCACAGGAACACGCCAGCCAGACGACCGAGCACCTGAAGACCGTTTTCGAAGGCCTCGGCCTGCTCGGCGATGATCACAGCCGGGTCGGCAGCCAGTGGGTGGGTATCGATAGCCGTGACGAAAATCGAGCGAGGAACCGCATCGACCGCCGGCACCCGGCTGAACGGACGGGTACGCAGCGCCGTCCAGAGACCGGACTGCTGCAGGTTCTCGCGAACCTGGGCGTCGCTCAGCTCAGCGAGTTCGGCGGCAGCGTACTGGGCGAAGGTCACCTCGTCCTCGCCGTCCAGGTCGATCACGACCGACTGCAGAACACGCTTCTCCCCGCGATGGATGGCGCTGACGACACCGGCACCCGGAGCGGTATAGAGGACACCTGGCGACTTCTTGTCGGAGAACAGTACCTGACCGAGTTTGACTCGATCACCTACCTGAACCTCCATCGTCGGTTTCATGCCGTGATAATCGAAGCCTATGACGGCGACGCTACGCACAGGCCTCGCAGCCTCGATACGCTGCACCGGCGCGCCTGCTATGGGCAAATCCAGCCCATGTTTTATTTTGATCATAGGTTTGCCTAACCACTGATATATAAGCTTTTTTTGAATACGAACGACATCCTTGAAGCCAATAGCCTGCACGCACTCCAATAAGGTTATTGAAGTGAGCGCGATATCGAACGCGGGTAAGAAATCCCGTCGATTATAGAGATGTACGACATCAGCACACCACCCAAGCGCTTGCTTTTTTTAGACTTTCCGTTACAGGACGCAACAGAGGGCCGCTTGACGCCAGTCATCAGACAAGCGAAATAACGCCCTGGATCACCGAGGAAGCCAAGCATGCTTCGCCCGTTTGCACTGATCGTCCTGCTGACATTCAGCCCACTCCTGCTCGCCGACAATGCGCGCCTGCGTGAAGCGAACTTCCCCGTTCAACACTGCACTGAGCAGCCCTGCCTGGAGCTGAAGAACCAGTCGGTACTGGTCTACCTGTGGGTCGATGTCTATGTCGCCGCCCTGTACACGGAGCCGGGGATAAGCGCCTCCAAGGCACTGGGCGAACGACGTGACAAGCGCCTGGAGCTTTACTACCTGCGCAACATCGATCGAGAAGACGTGATAAAGGCAGCGTGGGTCACGCTACAAAGGCAGCATGGCAAAGCCGAATTGGACGCCCTGCGCAGCGAGCTGGATGCGCTGCACGCGAGCTTCCTCAGCATTCGCCCCAAGGATCGTTACGCCATCAATTACCGGGACGAACGCGGCATGAGCCTGGAGCGCAACGGCGACGTGGTGTTCAAAAGCACGAACCCGGCATTGGCAGATGCCTACCTGGGCCTCTGGCTGGCGCCCGAGGGGTTGTCAGATGACTTGCGCACCGACCTGCTGAAAGATTGAGAAACAAAAACGGGAGCCGAAGCTCCCGTTTTTAATCACCCCTGACGCTTAGCGCGGGAATGCTGGCGGGTTGACCCCGGCCATGTCTTCCATCACGCGAACGACCTGGCAGCTGTAGCCAAATTCGTTGTCGTACCAGACGTACAGCACGACACGGTTGTCGTTGGCGATGGTTGCTTCGGCGTCCACCACACCGGCATGGCGCGAGCCGACGAAGTCGGTCGATACCACTTCCTGGGAGCTGACGAAATCGATCTGCTTCTGCAGGTCCGAGTGCATGGCCATCTGGCGCAGGTACTCGTTGATTTCTTCACGGGTGGTGGCTTTCTCGAGGTTCAGGTTGAGAATGGCCATGGACACGTTCGGCGTCGGCACACGAATGGCGTTGCCGGTCAGCTTGCCTTTCAGCACGGGCAGTGCCTTGGCGGCAGCGGTGGCGGCGCCGGTTTCGGTGATGACCATGTTCAGCGCCGCACTGCGACCACGACGACTGCCCTTGTGGAAGTTGTCGATCAGGTTCTGGTCGTTGGTGTAGCTGTGCACGGTTTCCACGTGACCATTGATGATGCCGTACTGGTCATTGACCGCCTTGAGCACCGGCACGATGGCGTTGGTGGTGCAGGAAGCCGCGGAGATGATCTTGTCTTCCGGGGTGATTTCACCATGGTTGATGCCATGCACGATGTTCTTCAGCGCGCCCTTGCCCGGTGCGGTCAGCACCACGCGGTCGACACCCGGGCAGGCCAGGTGCTGGCCCAGACCCTCGGCATCACGCCATACACCGGTGTTGTCGACCAGCAGCGCGTTCTTGATGCCGTACTGGGTGTAGTCGACTTCCTTCGGCTCCTTGGCGTAGATCACCTGGATCAGGTTGCCGTTGGCGGTCAGGGTGCTGTTTTCTTCGTCGATGGTGATGGTGCCGTTGAACTTGCCATGCACCGAGTCACGACGCAGCAGGCTGGCGCGCTTGACCAGATCGTTGCTCGCCCCTTTGCGCACGACGATGGCACGCAGGCGCAGACCGTCGCCGCCACCGGTCTTCTCGATCAGAATGCGTGCCAGCAGGCGGCCGATGCGACCGAAGCCGTACAGGACGACGTCCGTGCCTTCGCGGCCGGAACCGTTCTGCTTGCCAACGACGTCAGCCAGCTCGTCCTTGACGAACTGCTCGACACTGCGGCCGTTGTTTTCTGCCTTGAACTTGCCAGCCATCTTGCCCAGATCGACCGAAGCGGCGCCCAGTTTGAGCTCGCTCATGGCCTTGAGGATCGGGAAGGTATCGTGAACCGACAGTTCGGCGTCGTCGGCCAAGCGATGACGGGCGAAACGGTGGGCCTTGAGAATGTCGATCACCGAACGGTTGATCAGACCACGTCCGTAGATAGAGGTGACCACATTGTTGTTACGGTAGAGCTGGCCAATCATCGGAATCATCGCTTCCGCGAGGGCTTCACGATCAATCCACTCACCGAGACACTGGTCGGGCTTCTGAGTCACGGGCTGTACCTTCCACATGTAGGGGCTGAAAAAAGGGGCTACATTATGACGGCGCACGCAGGCGGGAGCAATGCACACCTGTCGCGACTGACAGCTGGCGCCCTCGCCCGCTACAATCCCCGACCCGTGCCATGACCGTGAGCCGCCTGTGTCTGTAACGACCGCTTCCGTACTGAGCCTACCCTCCCTGCCGGCCAGCGCCGGAAAACAACACTGGGGCAACCTGCCCGGTGCAGCGCTGAGCCTGGCGATCGCCGAGGCCGCCAGCAGCGCCAAGCGCTTCACCTTGCTGCTGACCGCCGACAGCCAGAGCGCCGAGCGCCTGGAACAGGAACTGAGCTTCTTCGCTCCGGATTTGCCGGTGTTGCACTTTCCCGACTGGGAAACGCTGCCCTACGACCTGTTCTCGCCGCATCAGGACATCATCTCGCAGCGCATATCGGCGCTGTATCGCCTGCCTGAGCTCAAGCACGGCGTGCTGGTCGTGCCGATTACCACGGCCCTGCACCGCCTGGCACCGACGCGCTTCCTGCTCGGCAGCAGCCTGGTGCTGGATGTCGGCCAGCGCATCGACGTCAACGACATGCGCACCCGCCTGGAAGCCGCCGGTTATCGCTGCGTCGATACCGTCTATGAACACGGCGAGTTCGCCGTGCGTGGCGCTCTGATCGACCTGTTTCCGATGGGCAGCAAGCAGCCCTTTCGCATCGACCTGTTCGACGACGAAATCGAAACCCTGCGCACCTTCGACCCGGAAACCCAACGTTCCATCGACAAGGTCGAGTCGATCAAGCTCCTACCGGCCCGCGAATTCCCGTTGGAGAAGAAGGCCGTCACCGACTTCCGTGGGCGCTTCCGCGAACGCTTCGACGTCGATTTCCGCCGTTGCCCGATCTATCAGGACCTGTCCACCGGCATCACACCTGCCGGGATCGAGTACTACCTGCCGCTGTTCTTCGAAGAAAGCGCCACACTGTTCGACTACCTGCCGCAAGACACCCAGGTATTTTCCCTGCCCGGCATCGAAAAGGCCGCCGAGCAATTCTGGAACGACGCCCGTAACCGCTATGAAGAACGCCGTGTCGATCCGGAGCGCCCGCTGCTGCCGCCCGCAGACATCTTCCTGCCGGTGGAAGACTGCTTCGCCCGCCTGAAAGACTGGCCACGCGTGGTCATCAGCCAGGAAGACGTCGAGGCCGGTGTCGGTCGTACCCGTTTCGATGCCCGCCCGCTGCCGGACCTGGCGATCCAGGCCAAGGCCAGCGAGCCCCTGGCGGCGCTGCGCCGATTTATCGAGGAATACCCGGGGCGCGTGCTGTTCTGCGCCGAGTCCGCCGGTCGCCGTGAAGTGCTGCTGGAGCTGCTGGCGCGGCTCAAGCTGAAACCGAAGGAAGTGGACGGCTGGCCGGCATTCACCGCCAGCAAGGAGCGCCTGGGCATCACCATCGCCCCACTGGACGAAGGCCTGCTGCTGGACGACCTGGCCCTGGTGGCCGAAAGCCCGCTGTTCGGGCAGCGCGTCATGCAACGCCGACGCCGCGAGAAGACTCGCGACGGTGGCGACAACGTCATCAAGAACCTCACCGAGCTGCGTGAAGGCGCGCCGGTGGTGCACATCGACCACGGCGTCGGCCGCTACCTGGGCCTGGTGACCATGGAGTTCGACGGCCAGGCCGCTGAATTCCTTGCACTGATGTACGCCGAAGAGGCCAAACTCTACGTCCCCGTCGCCAGCCTGCACCTGATCGCCCGCTATACCGGCAGCGATGATGCACTCGCGCCACTGCACCGCCTGGGCTCGGAAATCTGGCAGAAAGCCAAACGCAAGGCCGCCGAACAGGTCCGCGATGTCGCCGCCGAGCTGCTCGACATCTATGCTCGCCGCGCCGCCCGTGAAGGCTATGCCTTCGCCGACCCGATGGCCGACTACGCCACCTTCAGCGCCGGCTTCCCCTTCGAGGAAACGCCAGACCAGCAAGCCGCCATCGACGCCGTGCGCGACGACATGCTGGCCGCCAAGCCGATGGATCGCCTTGTCTGCGGCGACGTGGGTTTCGGCAAGACCGAAGTGGCCATGCGCGCCGCCTTCATCGCCGTGCACAGCGGCCGCCAGGTAGCCGTACTGGTACCGACTACCCTGCTCGCCCAGCAGCACTACAACAGCTTCCGCGACCGCTTCGCCGACTGGCCGGTACGGGTCGAAGTGATGAGCCGCTTCAAGAGCGCCAAGGAAGTCGAAAACGCCATGCAACAGCTGGCCGAGGGCAAGGTCGACATCGTCATCGGCACCCACAAGCTGCTGCAGGGCGACGTCAAGTTCAGCAACCTGGGCCTGGTGATCATCGACGAAGAGCACCGCTTTGGCGTGCGCCAGAAGGAACAGCTCAAGGCGCTGCGCAGCGAAGTCGATATCCTGACCCTGACCGCCACGCCGATCCCGCGCACGCTGAACATGGCCGTCTCCGGCATGCGCGACCTGTCGATCATCGCTACCCCGCCCGCTCGCCGCCTGTCGGTGCGCACCTTCGTCATGGAGCAGAACAACCCGACCATCAAGGAAGCGCTGCTGCGTGAGCTGCTGCGCGGTGGCCAGGTCTACTACCTGCACAACGACGTGAAGACCATCGAGAAGTGCGCAGCAGACCTCGCCGAGCTCGTCCCGGAAGCGCGTATCGGCATCGGCCACGGCCAGATGCGCGAACGTGAGCTGGAACAGGTGATGGGTGACTTCTACCACAAGCGCTTCAACGTGCTGATCGCCTCGACCATCATCGAAACTGGTATCGACGTACCGAGCGCCAACACCATCATCATCGAGCGCGCCGACAAGTTCGGCCTGGCCCAGCTGCACCAGTTGCGCGGCCGCGTCGGCCGAAGCCACCACCAGGCCTACGCCTACCTGCTGACGCCGCCGCGCAAGCAGATGACCGATGATGCCCAGAAACGCCTGGAAGCCATCGCCAATGCCCAGGACCTGGGGGCCGGTTTCGTCCTGGCCACCCACGACCTGGAAATCCGCGGCGCTGGCGAACTGCTCGGCGATGGGCAAAGCGGCCAGATCCAGGCGGTCGGCTTCACCCTGTACATGGAAATGCTCGAGCGCGCAGTGAAGGCCATCCGCAAGGGCGAGCAACCCAACCTCGACCAACCCCTTGGGGGCGGCCCGGAAATCAACCTGCGCGTACCGGCGCTGATTCCCGAGGACTACCTGCCGGACGTGCACGCGCGCCTGATTCTCTACAAACGCATCGCCTCGGCCGCCGACGAAGACGGCCTCAAGGAACTGCAAGTGGAGATGATCGACCGTTTCGGTCTGCTGCCAGAGCCCACCAAGAACCTGGTGCGCCTGACGCTGCTGAAACTGCAGGCCGAAGCCTTGGGCATCACCAAGGTCGACGCCGGCCCGCAAGGCGGTCGCGTGGAGTTTGCCGCTGACACCTGTGTCGACCCGCTGACCCTGATCAAGCTGATCCAGAGCCAGCCAAACCGCTACAAGTTCGAAGGGGCCACCCTCTTCAAGTTCCAGGTGCCGATGGAGCGCCCGGAAGAGCGATTCAATACACTCGAAGCGCTGTTCGAGCGCTTGACCCCCTCCAAGTAAAGGACTGACCCGATGCGCGCATTCCGCTCCCTGGCCCTGCTGCCACTGATCCTGTTATCCCTGCTCGGCCCCAGCCTGGCGTGGGCCGATCGCCTTCACCAGGTCGAGGTCATCGTGTTCCGTCAGGCCGGCGAACCGATCCCGGCTGCCCAGCCAGTGCCGGACGACTGGGCCCACGGCGCCCTGTCCGTGGATGCCAGCCAGGAACGCGCCACCGCCCTCAACGGTGAAGCCGCCAAGCTCAACGCGGGCAACGGCTACCAGGTATTGCTGCACAAGGCCTGGACACAGAGCCTCGGCAGCGCACCCAGCACGGCCGCAATCAGCACGGGCAATGAACAATTCGGGCATTTCCCTGTGGAGGGCACCCTGCGCTTGACCCAGGCGCGCTTCGTCGATGTCGAGGCGGACCTCTGGGTGAACCAGTTCGACGGTAGCGGCCTGGTCACCGGAAGCGAGCGCATCAAGCAGAGCAGCCGCCTCAAGACTGGCGAACTGACCTACCTGGACCATGGCAGCCTAGGCCTGCTGATCCGCGTCAGCCCGCTGTAAGGCAAATCCGGAACACAAAAAAGGGCCGCTCATGCGGCCCTTTTCATTTCACTCCACCGAGGCTTTCCCTCGGAGCCTTCAGTCGATCAACTGCGCAGCGCGCAACGCACTGACGGCTGCCTGCCAGCGCGGATCCTGACGGTACTCCGTACCGGGGAATGCGCCACGACGCATACGCGCCAACCCTTGGGGCACCGTGACCTGCAAGCGCTGCAGTGCACTCAGCGCCAGCTCTGCTGCTCCGCGATCGTTACACACCAGCCCCATGTCACAACCAGCGTTCAGGGCAGCCTCGATACGGCACGCCGCATCGCCCACCACGTGAGCACCCGCCATGGACAGATCATCACTGAAAATCACGCCCTGAAAACCCAGCTCGCCACGCAGGATGTCCTGCAGCCAGCGCCGCGAGAAGCCGGCTGGCTGGGAGTCGACCTGGGGATAGATAACATGCGCCGGCATCACCGCCGCCAGTTGCCCGGCCAGGCGTACGAAGGGCTGAAGGTCAACGGCACGAATCTCTTCCAGGCTTCGCTCATCCACGGGAATGGCCACATGGGAATCGGCCTCCGCCCAGCCATGCCCCGGAAAATGCTTGCCCGTGGCCGCCATCCCGGCCGCGCTCATGCCACGGATGAATGCACCGGCCAATTGGGCTGCCAGGGCGGCGTTGCCCTCGAAGGCACGGCTACCCACCACTGCACTGCGCCGGTGGTCCAGATCCAGCACAGGCGCAAAACTGAGGTCCAACCCGACAGCCAGCACTTCGGTCGCCATCAGCCACCCGCAGTGTTCGGCAAGCTCATCCGCGTTCGGGTTATCGGCAATCGCACGCATGGCCGGCAAACGGATGAAACCCTGGCGCAGGCGCTGCACCCGCCCGCCTTCCTGGTCGACGGCCAGCAGCAGATCAGGGCGCACGGCGCGAATCGACGCGGACAGCTCGCGCACCTGACTCGGGTGCTCGATATTGCGCGCGAACAGAATCAGCCCACCCACCTCGGGCTGCCGGAGAATCTGACGGTCGTCGGCGGTCAGCCAGGTGCCGGCGATATCCAGCATCAAAGAGCCTTGCATGCTTAATCCTTACTTGAGTGGTGCCGCCGCCCAGACCGGGCACGGCGCTTCTTCGATCTGTACTGCGCAATGGACGGGCACACAGGCGAAGAGTTCCAGCAGGTCGGCGTTGCGCAGACGCACGCAGCCGTGGGAACGCGGCAATCCCATTGGTTCGGTGTCAGGGGTGCCGTGCAGATAGATGTAGCGGCGAAAGGTATCGACCTTGCCAAGACGGTTGCGCCCAGGCTCACACCCGCTCAGCCAGATGATCCGCGACAGGATCCAGTCCCGGTCCGGGAATTGATCGGCCAAGGCAGGCGACCAGACTTCGCCGGTCCAGCGCCGGCCACGCAGCACGGCGCCTATCGGCAAGCCATCGCCAATCCTGGCGCGGACCAGATGCCGACCACGCGGCGTGCAACCAGAACCGTTGAGTTCTCCAGGGCCGTTCAGCGCCGTGGAAACCGTGACACGCAGCAACAGGTCATCGCCAGAAAAGCCGTACAGGCACTGGTCGGCAATGGAAATATGCAGAAGATCGAGAGAACGCATGGGCAGCTAGCTTAGCGGATCGTACCCACCAAGCCCACTCCCCTGCGCGTCAAACCTTGGCGGGCGCGGCGCTGCTTTTGGTACGGGGCTTGAGCTGCGCAGCAGCCAGCGCCTCATCGGTGAGCCCGCTGTCAGAGCGCATGCCGGCAGCCAGGAAAGGCACCATCAGGCGCATGACCTGCTCGATCGAGGTATTCACCCCGAAGTCCGTTTCGGCCATGGCGCGCAGCGCCTTGATCCCGGACATGCTGAAGGCAGCCGCACCGAGCATGAAGTGCACGCGCCAGAACAGCTCCAGAGGAGGAATACGCGGCGCGGCCTCATGCACCAGCAGCATGTAACGACGGAATACCTTGCCGTAGACCTCTTCGAGGTACTTGCGCAAGTGCCCCTGGCTCTGGCTGAACGCCAAGCCCAGCAGGCGCATGAAAATAGACATGTCATTGCCGCTACGCGGCTTGACGGCAAGTGCCTGCTCGACCAGCAGCTCCAGCAACTCTTCGAGAGTGGCCTTGGCTTCAGGCTTGGATTGGCGGCGATCCAGTTCGCGCTCGAGGCTGGCGCAGAATGGACCGAGGAAACGCGAGAAAACCGCCTGAATCAGGGCTTTCTTGGAGCCGAAGTGATAATTCACCGCAGCCAGGTTCACACCCGCCTTGCTGGTGATCAGCCGCAACGAAGTTTCTGCGAAACCCTTCTCCGCGAACAACTGCTCTGCCGCATCAAGAATGCGCTCAACGGTTTCCGACTGTGCCATGAACCTTCACCTGACAAACACTCGTTTGAAACATACGTTTCAGCCTGTTGCCTTGTCAAGTCGCATCAGCCGCCTTTTGGCCGGTCGGTCACGCACTTATGCAAAGAACCTGCTTACTTCCCTATCCCTGCATTGACGCGTGCTCAACGCGACAAGTAACACGCAGTCGACCTGAAATCGCAAGTGGAAATACGGCCACGCATAAAAGGAGGATTGCCAATGTCGACTCACTGTATATAATCCCAGTCACTGTATAAAAAGACAGAGCCCGCCATGTTGAAACTGACGCCACGCCAAGCCGAGATTCTTGCCATGATCAAGCAAAGCCTTGAGGACAATGGCTACCCCCCCACTCGTGCCGAGATTGCCCAGGCGCTCGGGTTCAAATCGCCCAATGCCGCCGAGGAACATCTCAAGGCCCTGGCCCGCAAAGGCGCGATTGAAATGACGCCGGGCGCCTCGCGCGGTATTCGCATTCCGGGCTTCGAACCCAGCAATGAAGAAGAAGGCCTGCCGGTCATTGGACGCGTTGCCGCAGGTGCTCCGATTCTGGCGCAACAGCACATCGAAGAGTCCTGCCGTATCAATCCCGAGTTCTTTCGCCCCAAGGCCGACTACCTGTTGCGCGTTCGCGGGATGAGCATGAAAGACATCGGCATCTTCGACGGCGACCTGCTGGCGGTACATACCACCCGCGAAGTCCGCAACGGTCAGGTGGTCGTGGCCCGTATCGACGATGAAGTCACGGTCAAGCGCTTCAAGCGCGAAGGCAACACCGTATGGCTGCTCGCTGAAAACCCGGAGTTCTCTCCTATCGAGGTCAATCTCGAAGAGCAGGACCTGGTCATCGAAGGCTTGAGTGTCGGCGTTATCCGCCGCTGAAGGAGGCCCCATGCAGTTCCCGCAATCGCTGAACCGTACCCAACTGCCGCTGTTCGATGCCTTCCTGGCGTCATCCGTACCGCCACTGCTCGAGGAAACGGATGCTGAGTGGCAGGAGAAACCCGAGGCGTTCAGTGAGTTGTCGTTGCGCGGAGCTGCCGGGCACTGCCTGACCCTGCTGGCGCCAATCCTGCGCGAGCTGAGCCAGAACGACGATGAACGCTGGCTGACCCTGATCGCGCCGCCCCCTAGCCTGACCCAGGCCTGGCTGCGCAAAGCCGCAGGTCTGAACCGCGAGCGCATCCTGCTGCTGCACCCACGGGGTGAGCAGACTGCGCTGGAACTGGCCCAGGAAGCCCTGAAACTGGGAAGGAGTCACACGGTGGTCAGTTGGCTGCATCCGCTCGAACGCGCTGCCCGCCTGCAGCTTGAACAGGCTGCTCTCCTCGGCAAGGCGCAAAGCCTGAATATCAGCCTCGGCTAGCCGGCTGCGTACCCCGGCACAGGGACCGTGCCACGTGGGATACGCTTACTTTCTACTGCGGAACACGAAAATCCACGCACTCAATGCAGAACGCGCGGACCTTCTTCGTCATGTTGGAAATCATTTTCCGCCAGCTTGCCGGCCATCTGCACGCCCACATTGAGCATGGCCTTGGCCACCTCTACGTGCTGGCCCTGCAGGAAGGCTTTGGCATCAGCGGAAAAATCGAGCACGACCAGCGCCTCTTCATCCTCCGCCCGGCGCAAAGCAATGCGCCCATCAGGCAGTTCAACGATTTCCAGGAAGGATGTAGGCATAACTTAGGTTCTCCACGTCAGGGCGGCATTGTACCAGCCACCCTCCAGGCCCGCCCACCGAAAGTGGACTACCACTCCGTAAGCGTTTCGCGGAAACGCCTGGCCAGCCCCTTCAGGTGCTGGCGCCATTCCTCAAGCGTTTCACGCGCCAACGCTGGCGGCTCCTCGTCCAGACTGACAGCCTGAATCAGCGGAGTCGTTGGGTCGACCTTGGCTTTCTTGTCGGCCTGGGGCGGCTGGAACAACGCCGCGTAAGCCGCCAAAAGCTGCGCCAGCCACGTTTCCGACTGCTGAGCCAGTTCGACCAGCTCCCCGAGCTCCGGGCACGGTGCCGATTTCAGCACGGCAGGTACCAGGAACTGCTCCGCGCGCGGCGCGGTGCTTCCCGGCAGACGGTAATAGCCTGCGATCTCGTGGCACAAACCCAGGACGGCACCATACAGATGGAACAAGGCCGCTTCACGCTCGGCCTGAACCAGAGCCTGGGCGTTCATCGCACGCCCTTCTTCCGCCACGCGCCAGGCATCCAGTGCGAGGCCCGCGTAGAAGATTTTCTGGTTCGTTCGGGTATACAACTCATTGGCCATGATCGGGGCCCTCCGCTGCAGATCGATCCACTATACGCCCGCGCACATCGCCAGGATGCACGCAGGCGTATCGGTCAGCGCTTGTCTTCGACCTTCCATTTGCCGCCGTCGAAGAACGCGCGCCAGCCGGTCGGCTTGCCCTCGACCTCGGTCTGCACGTACTGCTCCTTGGTCTTGCGGCTGTAGCGGATCACCGCCGGGCGCCCTTCCGGATCCTTCTTCGGTGCATCCAGCAGGAAGTGGTACTTGGGATCGATCTCGTCCTTGTGCGGGATCAGCTCCTGAACCAGCGGCGCACGCGTCTCGCGGTTCTTCGGAAACTGGCTTGCAGCCAGGAACAGACCGGAAGCGCCATCACGCAGTACGTAGGTGTCGTTCACCTTCTCGCACTTCAGCTCCGGCATCTTCACGGCATCCATCTTGGGTGGTGCCGGCTCGCCGCTGCGCAGCAGTTTGCGGGTGTTCTTGCACTCGCTGTTGGTGCAACCGAAGAACTTGCCGAAACGGCCGGTCTTCAGTTGCATCTGGCTGCCGCACTTGTCGCACTCCAGGCTCGGCCCTTCGTAGCCCTTGATGCGGTACTGCCCCTGCTCGATCTCATAGCCCGAGCAATCCGGGTTATTACCGCAGATATGCAGTTTGCGGGTTTCGTCCAGCAGGTAGGCGTCCATCGCCGTGCCGCACTTCTGGCAACGGTGCTTGCCCAGCAGCACCAGGGACTCGGACTCGCCCTCGTCGTCCGCGGCGATCTCATCGCCTGGCACCAGGTTGAGGGTCGCCTTGCAGCGCTCCTTCGGGGGCAGGCTGTAGCCCGAGCACCCCAGGAACACGCCAGTGGAGGCCGTGCGAATCATCATCGGCCGACCGCAATCGCGGCAGGCGATATCCGTCGGGGTCGGCAGGTTGGCACGCATGCCGCTATCGCTGGCCTCGGCCACTTCGAGCTTTTTCTTGAAGTCGCCGTAGAACTCATCGAGCAGGTGTTTCCACTCACGCTCACCCTGGGCCACATCGTCCAGGTTCTCTTCCATGCCTGCGGTAAAGCCGTAGTCCATCAGGTTGGCAAAGCTCTCCGACAGGCGCTCAGTGACGATGTCGCCCATTTTCTCGGAGTAGAAACGGCGGTTGTGCAACGTGACGTAGCCGCGCTCCTGAATGGTCGAGATGATCGCCGCATAGGTCGACGGACGGCCGATACCGCGTTTTTCCATCTCCTTCACCAGGCTGGCTTCCGAATAACGTGCCGGCGGCTTGGTGAAGTGCTGGCTCGGGTCCAGCTTGATCAGCTTGAGGACTTCGCCCTCTTTCATTTCCGGCAGCACGTCGTCGTCGCCCGGCTTGCTCATCTGCGGCAATACGCGGGTGTAACCGTCGAACTTGAGGATACGACCCTTGGCGCGCAGCTCGAACTGAGCGGCACTGACCGTGACGGTGGTCGACAGGTACTCGGCTGGCGGCATCTGGCAGGCCACGAATTGGCGCCAGATCAGCTCGTACAGACGCTCGGCGTCACGCTCCATGCCCGACAGCTGGGTCGGCTTGAGGTTGACGTCGGAAGGGCGGATCGCTTCGTGCGCCTCCTGGGCGCCCTCTTTGCTGCTGTACACGTTGGCGTTGGCCGGCAGGTACTTCTTGCCGAACTCGCCCTCGATGAAGTCTCGCACCATGCTCACGGCGTCGGCCGAGAGGTTGGTCGAATCCGTACGCATATAGGTGATGTAGCCGGCCTCATAGAGACGCTGCGCCATCATCATGGTTTTCTTCACACCGAAGCCCAGGCGGTTACTGGCAGCCTGCTGCAGGGTCGAGGTGATAAACGGGGCAGACGGCTTACTGCTGGTCGGCTTGTCTTCGCGCTTGGCGATGCTGTAGCTGGACGCTTTGAGCACATTCAAGGCCGCGGTGGCTTGCGCCTCGTTCAGCGGCTTGAAGGCAGCACCGTTCTCACGGGCCACTTCGAAACGCACGTTATCGCCCTTGGCGGTACCGAGGTCTGCGTGCACTTCCCAATATTCTTCGGGTACGAAGGCGCGGATTTCCTTCTCACGCTCGACGACCAGCTTCACCGCCACGGACTGCACACGACCGGCGGACAGGCCACGGGCAATTTTCGACCACAGCAGCGGCGAAACCATGTAGCCGACGACGCGATCGAGGAAGCGGCGGGCCTGCTGCGCGTTCACTCGGTTGATATCCAGCTCGCCCGGCTTGGAAAACGCTTCCTGGATGGCCTTCTTGGTGATTTCGTTGAACACCACCCGCTTGTAGCGGCTGTCGTCACCACCAATGGATTCGCGCAGGTGCCAGGCAATGGCTTCCCCCTCGCGATCCAAGTCGGTCGCGAGATAGATGGTGTCGGCTTCCTTGGCCAGGCGGCGCAACTCGTCGACGACCTTTTCCTTGCCCGGCAGGATCTCGTACTTGGCTTTCCAGCCATGCTCCGGGTCCACCCCCATACGGGTGAAGAGCTGACGCTTGGCCTTTTCCTTGGGCGAAAGTGCCGGGGCCTCGGCGGCCGCCTTGCCACGTTTCGCAGGCTCCTTGGCGGCACTCGCCGAGCCGCTGGTAGGCAGGTCACGGATGTGGCCGATGCTCGACTTCACCACGTACTGGCTGCCCAGGTACTTGTTGATGGTCTTGGCCTTGGCCGGGGATTCCACGATGACCAGCGATTTGCCCATGGATTGGAAAATTCCTGAAATTCGATAAATGAAAGGCGTGACGCCTTGAATCTGTTGCCGTGTTGCCCGTGAGCCACCCTCGCGGCACCGCTATATATAGTGGCGGTCGAGGTGAGGTCAAGCGCAGCAATGGCGCGACATCGGCTCAGGGCCGATCGAAGATGGCCGTTTCGGCCTGAACCAAAGCAAAGCGCGGAACTGTCTCTCCGTCCACTTCGACGCTCTCGCAAAACATCTCGAGCGGTCGAACCCACAGCCCAAAATCGCCGTAGAGCGCTTGATAGACGACAACCTGTTGTTCGGTCTCGGAATGCCGGGCGACGCCAAAGACTCGGTACTCGGGGCCTTTATAGTGCCGGTAGAGGCCGGGCTGTACTTGCATGCCAGATGTCCTTGAAAAATTTTCGCCTGAAAAACGAAAACCGGGGCACTTGGCCCCGGTTTCGCGTCAACCAACGCTTAGATGCGTTCGAAGACGGTGGTGATGCCTTGGCCCAGGCCCACACACATGGTGGACACGCCAAACGTACCACCGTTCTGCTTCATTACGTTCAGCAGGGTACCGGAGATACGGGCACCGGAACAACCGAAGGGGTGACCCAGGGCGATGGCGCCGCCATGCAGGTTGACCTTCTCTTCCATCTTGTCGAGCAGCTTCAGGTCCTTCAGCACAGGCAGGGCCTGGGCGGCGAAGGCTTCGTTGAGCTCGACGAAGTCGATGTCGTTGATGGTCAGGCCAGCACGCTTCAGGGCCTTCTGAGTCGACGGCACCGGGCCGTAACCCATGATCGCCGGATCCACACCGGCCACCGACATGGCACGCACCACAGCCATCGGCTGAATGCCGAGGTCTTGTGCACGCTGGGCCGACATCACGATCATGCAGGAAGCACCGTCAGTGATCTGCGACGACGTACCGGCAGTCACGGTACCGCCCTTCGGGTTGAACGCTGGCTTCAGCTGAGCCAGGCTTTCGATTGTGGTTTCCGGACGAATGGTTTCGTCGAAGTCGAACACCTTCAGGAAACCATTCTCGTCGTAGCCTTGCATCGGGATGATTTCATCCTTGAACTTGCCTTCGACGGTGGCCTTGTGCGCCAGGCGGTGCGAGCGCTCGCCGAACGCATCCTGCTGCTCACGGGTGATACCGTGCATCTTGCCGAGCATCTCGGCAGTCAGGCCCATCATGCCGGACGCCTTGGCAGCGTACAGCGACAGGTGCGGGTTCGGATCGACGCCGTGCATCATGCCGACGTGGCCCATGTGCTCCACACCGCCGACGACGAACACGTCGCCGTTACCGGTCTGGATCGCCTGCACGGCAGTGTGCAGAGCGCTCATGGACGAACCGCACAGACGGCTGACGGTCTGGCCGGCACTGGTGTGCGGGATCTGGGTCATCAGCGACGCCATGCGCGCGATGTTCCAGCCCTGCTCCAGGGTCTGGTTCACACAACCCCAGATCACGTCTTCAACTTCGGCCGGATCGACCTTGGTGTTGCGTTCCAGCAGTTTGCTGATCAGCTGTGCCGACATGGTTTCGGCACGGGTGTTGCGGTGCATGCCACCTTTGGAGCGCCCCATCGGGGTGCGACCGAAGTCGACAATGACTGCATCTCTCGGATTCAGGCTCATAAATTCACTCTCGCTCTAGTCTGTCCGCATTAACCGAAGAACTTCTGGCCTTTAGCGGCCATTTCGCGAAGTTTGGCGGTCGGGTGGTACAGCGCGCCCAGATCGGCGTATTTGTCGGCCAGGGCTACGAATTCAGCTACACCGACGCTGTCGATGTAACGCAGCGCACCACCGCGGAAGGGCGGGAAGCCAATGCCGTAGATCAAGCCCATATCGGCTTCGGCAGCGGTATCCACGATGCCGTCTTCCAGGCAACGAACGGTTTCCAGGCACAGCGGGATCATCATGAAGTTGATGATGTCTTCATCGGTCACTTCGCGTTGCTCGGTGACGATCGACTTCAGCAGCTCATAAGCCTGCGGATCGGAAACCTTCTTCGGCTTGCCGCGCTTGTCGGTTTCGTAGGCGTAGAAGCCTTTGCCATTCTTCTGGCCCAGGCGGTTGGCCTCGTACATCACGTCGACGGCCGTGCGGCCTTCAACGGCCATACGGTCCGGGAAGCCCTCAGCCATCACGTCGCGGCCATGGTGACCGGTGTCGATACCGACCACGTCGGAGAGGTACGCCGGGCCCATCGGCCAGCCGAATTTCTCCATGACCTTGTCGATACGCACGAAGTCGACGCCGAAGCCCAGCAGCTTGGAGAAGCCGCCGAAGTACGGGAACAGCACGCGGTTGACCAGGAAGCCCGGGCAGTCGTTGACCACGACCGGGGTCTTGCCCATCTTCTTGGCGTAGGCAACGGTGGTGGCCACGGCCACTTCGCTGGACTTCTCGCCACGGATGACCTCAACCAGCGGCATCATGTGCACCGGGTTGAAGAAGTGCATGCCGACGAAGTTTTCAGGACGCTTGAGCGCCTTGGCCAGCAGGCTGATGGAGATGGTCGAAGTGTTGGAGGCCAGGATTGCATCCTCACGCACCACGCCTTCCACTTCTGCCAGCACGATCTGCTTGACCTTGGGGTTCTCGACCACGGCTTCGACGACGATGTCGACGTTGCCGAAATCGCCGTAGGACATGGTCGGGCGAATGGCGTTGAGTGCCTCGGCCATTTTCGCCGGGGTCATGCGGCCTTTCTCGACGCGCTTGCCGAGCAGTTTGCTCGCCTCGTCCAGGCCCATCTGGATACCCTCTTCACGGATATCCTTCATCAGGATCGGGGTGCCCTTGGAAGCCGACTGGTAGGCGATACCGCCACCCATGATGCCTGCGCCCAGTACGGCGGCCAGCTTCACGTCACGCGCGATTTCGTCGTGGTGCTTGGCTTTCTTCTTGAGTTCCTGATCATTCAGGAACAGACCGATCAGGCTTTCGGCAACCGAGGTCTTGGCGAGTTTGACGAAGCCGGTGGCCTCGACTTCCAGCGCCTTGTCACGGCCGAAGTTGGCGGCTTTCTGAATGGTCTTGATCGCTTCGACCGGTGCCGGGTAGTTCGGGCCGGCCTGGCCTGCCACGAAACCCTTGGCGGTTTCGAAGCACATCATCTGCTCGATGGCGTTGAGCTTGAGCTTCTCGAGCTTCGGCTGACGCTTGGCCTTGTGATCCAGCTCGCCGGAGATGGCGCGCTTGACCAGGTCCAGGGCAGCTGCCTGCAGCTTGTCCGCTGCAACCACCGCATCGACCGCACCCACTTTGAGGGCGTCGACTGCTTTGTTTTCCTTGCCAGAGGCGATCCACTCGACGGCGTTATCGGTACCGATAACACGCGGCAGACGCACGGTACCGCCGAAGCCCGGGTAGATACCCAGCTTGACTTCCGGCAGGCCGATCTTGGCGTTTTCGCTCATGACGCGGTAATCCGCCGCCAGGCACATTTCAAAACCACCGCCCAGAGCGATGCCATTGATGGCCGCTACGGTCGGTACAGCGAGGTCTTCGAAGTCACTGAAGATCTTGTTGGCTTCGAGGTTGCCAGCCACCAGCTCTTCGTCCGGCAACTTGAAGTTGTCGACGAACTCGGTGATATCGGCACCAACGATGAATACGTCTTTGCCACTGGTGACAATCACGCCTTTGATCGAACCATCGGCCTTGATCGCATCTACGGACTGACGCAGCTCGTTCAGGGTTAGACGGTTGAATTTGTTGACGGATTCACCCTTGAGGTCGAACTTCAGTTCGACGATGCCGCTCTCAAGAGCCTTAACCGTGATGGCTTTACCTTCGTAAATCATCAACTGATCTCCACGGTATG
>JBLZZJ010000001.1:0-74887 GCA_050282285.1 Pseudomonas sp. | reverse complement strand
GGTCTGACCCTGATGAACCGTTATGTCAGCGGCGACAGCATCCACGCCGGCGGCCGCAAGGACGCCGAAGAGTGGGGCCGCGAGTCCGAACTGGCCTACACCATCCAGGAAGGCACCCTGAAGAACCTCAGCGTGCGCTGGCGTAACTCCGACGTCCGTCGTGACGTTGGCCAGGACCTGCATGAGAACCGCCTGATCATCAACTACCCGTTGTCGATCCTGTAACAGGTAATACCCGCAACTGATTGACTCCATGTGTTTACGGCACTTTTCAGCCCGTCCTTGTGACGGGCTTTTTTATGGCTGCCGTCCCGAACACCTCCCCTGCAGGAGCGGATGGGCGGCACTCCGATTGCCCGCAAGTTTTCCGTTCCAACCTTCAGATCACCATGAATCACAGACCGCCGAGCTCGCGGGCAAGCCCGCTCCTACAACGGCGCGCGGTGATCGCCCGTAGGGTGGGTTTTAGGCGCAGGGGCACAGGTCATGCAACACAACGGCAATCGACTGCGCCGTAACACACCATGTGCCTCAAGGCGACAAACGCTGGCGGGTTACGCTGCGCCACAACTGGGCGGCTGCATCCAAAAACAACGCGCGCCACTAACCCACCCTACGGGTGGAAACACGGGCGCGCGGTGACAGTCCGTAGGGTGGGTTAGGCGCACGGGCGCAGGTCATGCAACACCGCGGAAATCGACTGCGCCGTAACCCACCATGTGCCGCCGATACGACATATCATGCCCAGGCAACGCATCGCCGCCTGATACGCAGGCGAGCCAGATGCGTCTCCCGGACCATCCGCTTGAGGTGAACATGCACAAAGGCAGTTGCTTGTGTGGCGCGATCCACTATGAAGTGAGCAGCCGGATCGACACGCTGTTGCTGTGTCATTGCCAGCGCTGCCGCAAGGCCAATGGCTCGGCGTTCGCCGCCAACGCGCCAGTGCCGACGGCGGACTTTCGCATCGTCGCCGGCGAAAACCACGTGAAGAGTTTCCGGACCGAGGCAGGCGTCGAGCGGCTGTTCTGCTCGCAGTGCGCCTCGCCCCTGATCAGCAAGCGCGACAGCATGCCGGACATTGTCCGCCTGCGGGTCGGCACACTGGATACGCCGTTGGACATCACGCCGACGGCACACATCTTCACAGCCTCGAAAGCCGAGTGGCTGTGCATCGACGACGATATTCCCCAGTACGCGGAACGCCCGCCCGCCTAGGAAGACCCGTCTGCCGTCAGCGCAGGCCGCCGACCATCGCCGCCGCCACGCTCAGCACGTCCTTGCCCAGTTGCATGGAGCGCTTGCCGTTCCAGCCGGTATCCGGGTTGGGCGTGTCGTCGTGGTCCTTGAAGGGCATTTCGATGGTGAAGGACAGGCAATCGAATTCCAGGCCCACCGCGTTGCAGGCCAGGGTGATGTTGGCCTGTCCCGGATCGTCGCGTTTGTAGCCATGGACGGTCTGGAACTCGGCGCCCATTTCCACCAGGCGTCGACGGAATTCCTCTTCGAGTTTCTCCAGCCGCGGGCTGTAGCCCGGATTGCCTTCGCAGCCCGCAGTGAACACGTAGGGGATTTCCTCATCGCCGTGGATATCGAGGAACAGGTCGACGCCCACCCGGCGCATCTGCTGCTGGACGAAGAACACCTCGGGGCTGTCCGCTTCCGTGGCCGATTGCCAAGCGCGGTTGAGGTCACGCCCGACGGCATTGGTGCGCAGGTGACCACGGAACGCGCCATCGGGATTCATGTTCGGCACCAGGTACAGGTCAGCCTGCTCCAGCAACCGCTCCAGCTCGGCATCACCCGACTGCTGCAGACGCTCGATCACCCCTTCCATGAACCACTCCGCCATGTGCTCACCCGGGTGCTGCTGGGCGATGATCCACACCTTGCGCGATGCCTGGGGGTTGCGGCTGAAACGCAGCAGCTGGATGTCACGCCCTTCGATGCTCTTGCCGGTGGCCACCAGCTCGGCACCAGCCTTGCTCAGGGCCTGATCGATCAGCCAGTCATGGCGGGCGCGGCTGTAGGGTTCGAAGTAGGCGAACCAGACCTGGCCGGCCTGGGTATCGAGGTCGAAATCCAGCGCACCCCGCTCGAAACGGCTGGGTACGCGGAACCAGTTGACCTGGTCGTAGGAGGCCACGGCGTGATAACCCGTCCAGGCGTGGCTGTAGGCAGACTGCCCGGCATTGGTCAGGCTGAAGCCGTAGCGCTGCCCGGGCGTCAGCCCCTCGACCTTGAAGTGGAACCACTGGAAATGATGGCTGTTGAGATCAGGCCGCATGGCCAGCAGCACCCGTTGCGGGTTGCTGCTGTCGATGACGTCGATGTTGCCACTGTCGAAATTGGAACTGATCTGCATAGCAGCCTCTCAGGGCGGGTTCACCACGGTTGCCGGCGAGCATCGCAGTTCCCTTCGACGGTGAAAACGCCCGAAGCGACAAACTCATACGCATTCGGGCACTCACCTGACCAGAGGCGGGGCCGACTCAGGTCTCGACGCCACCGGCAGGCGGCATGACCTCGCCGGACGGCTTCTGCGCGTCGTCAGCCTCGGACTCCTTCTCCGTCGACTCCGGCTTGCCAAGTACGTCGTTGGCCGATTGCTGGATATTGTCCACCTGCTTGTTGAGCTCGTTGACCGTCTCGCTGATCGCTTCGCGCGCAACTTCCTGCACCGCCTCTTCGGCCTTCTCCACCAGTTTCTGCGCAGACTGTTCGGCGGCGTCGCAGCCTGCCAGCACCACCAGCGCAGCGGCCAGGCAGACCATCGGGATCGTGGATTTCATGGGTGTCGCTCCTGAACGAAAAAGTACGCCACCCCAAGGGTGGCGCCAGGTTGTGCGCGCCTGCCGGTTCGGCAGGCGCGTAATCGGGTTGCGCTTAGACGCGTTCTTCCGGGATCACGGGCGGGTCGTTGCGGGTCTTCCACAACGACAGCAGCACGCCGCCGATCAGCAAGCCCAGGGTCACGCTCAGCGAAATCACTGGCGGGGTCTTGCCGATGATGCCGACCAGGAAGATCTTGCAGCCGATGAACACCAGCACCAGGGCCAGGGCGTACTTCAGATAGGCGAAGCGGTGAATCATCGCCGCCAGGGCAAAGTACAGGGCACGCAGGCCGAGGATCGCGAAGATGTTCGAGGTGTAGACGATGAACGGGTCCTGGGTGATGGCGAAGATCGCCGGAACGCTATCCACCGCGAACACCAGGTCGGCACACTCGATCAGCACCAGGGCCAGGAACAGCGGCGTGGCCCAGCGCACCATGCGCCCGTTGGCGTCTTCCTGATGGACGAAGAAACGGCCTTCGTGCAGGCGGTCGGTGACACGCATGTGCTTGCGCAGGAACTTCACCAGCACGTTCTGCGACAGGTCCGGGTGGTCGTCGACCTTGCTGAACAGCATCTTCACCCCGGTCAGCAGCAGGAACACGCCGAAGACGTAGAGGATCCAGTCGAACTCGGCGATCAGCGCCGCGCCCAGGCCGATCATGATCGCGCGCAGCACGATCACCCCGAGGATGCCCCAGAACAGCACCTCATGCTGGTACTTACGCGGGATGGCCAGGAAGCTGAAGATCATCGCCATGAGGAACACGTTGTCCATGGACAACGATTTCTCGATGAGGAAGCCGGTGTAGAAGTCCATACCGGCGTCGCCGCCCTTGACCTGCCACACCCACAGGCCGAACAGCAGGCCAGCCGTGATGTAACCGCCCGAGAGCAGGAGACTTTCCTTTACGCCGATTTCGCGGTGTTCGCGGTGCAGGACGCCCAGGTCGAAGACCAGCAGGCTGATGACGATAGTGATGAAAACCAGCCACAACCAGGTGGCGGTACCGAGGAACTCGGATAGGAAGAACGGTTCTAGGGCAGTCATGAGCCCCTCCTCTCGTGTCGAAGTTGTACAAACTGCAACTCCGACATGGCAGCGGTTAGCTGTCAGAGGGGCCCGGCGTTGCGGGCGCAAATGTAGAGAGGCGCGGGTTTTTACTCAACTGCGCAGAAGTTGCAAAGTATTTCCTGCTGTTGCGCGGCGGCCCTGCCTGGGGCATCGCCAGCACGCCCGCCTCTCACGCTGCGCCCCGTCATAGACAGTGCCGACTCGACTCAGTTGCGCGGACGGCGCCGTGCGTCACTCCGGTTCGGACAGGCGCATGGATTCGCGGGCGGCAAAGGTCTCCTGGAACGCCCAAAGCCCCTTGCGGCCGTCCCGCCAGGCCAGCTCGGCAAAACGGAAGTCGAGATAACTCAGGGCGCAGGCCACCCCGATCTGGGCGATTTCGACTCCAGGCTGAGTGGGGCGAGGCGCTGCGAAAGCATGCGCCTGACATTCTCCACGGAACGGCCGTGTCGGTCACCGCCTGGAGCGCCGCGGCGTCAGAGGAACCAGCGGAACTCCCGCGCGCTGACCTCGTTCATGAACTGCAGGTGGTCCTGGCGCTTGTTCTCGCAGTAGACCATGACGAATTCGCTGCCCAGCCCCTGGTTGACCACTGGGTGATCGCGCATGGCGGCCACCGCGCCGAGCATATCCTGGGGAAAATCGATGCCGCTCTGGCGATCGTCGTTGAGCGGGGCGATGGGTTCGAGGCCGGCATCCAGCCCATGCTCCATGCCGGTGAGAATCGCCGCGAGCACCAGGTAGGGGTTGGCATCGGCGCCGGCCAGTCGGTGCTCGATACGCAGGTTGCGGCCGTCCGATTCGGGAATGCGGATGCACGCATCGCGGTCTTCGAAACCCCAGCTGGCGCGGCTCGCTGCGTTGACCATGGCGCCGTAGCGGCGGAAGGCGTTGTGGTTTGCGGAGAAGATCGGCATGCAGTGCGGTAGCAGCGCCAGGCAGCCGGCCACGGCGTGGCGCAACGGGCGCTGGCCATCGCCGTCGAGCAGGTTGTTGCCGGCCTCGTCATAGAGGCTGACGTGCACGTGCATGCCGCTGCCCGGCGCATCCAGATAAGGCTTGCTCATAAAGCTGGCGCGATGGCCGTGCTTGAGCGCCACGCCCCGGGTGCTGCGGCAGAACAGCGCCGCCCAGTCGGCTGCCTGCAGGCCGTCGTCGCAATGGCCGAAGTTGATCTCGAACTGCCCGGGACCCAGCTCGGCAGTGATCACGTTGGCATCGACGCCCTGCTCGTTGGCGGCGTCGACGATCTCATGCAGCACGTCCGAGAAGCGCGACAGGCGGTCAATGTGCATGTTGGGCTGGTCGTCGGTGTCGCCACACAGCCGGTCGCGAGGAAACTGCGGCAAGCCATCCTTGAGCACCCGGTCGAACAGGTAGAACTCCAGCTCGAACGCCACCACCGCCCGAATGCCGCGCCCGGACAGGCGTTGCAGTACCCGCGCCAGTACTTCCCGCGGTTCGAATTCGATGGGCGACTCGGTGCCATCCGAGCTGATCAGCATCTGCCCCAGAGGCTGGTTTTCCCAGCGCACCGGTTTCAGGGTCCCGGGGATCAGGCGTCGCGGCGCGTCCGGGTCACCATCGTTGAAGCAGTAATCGCCGATCGGGTGCAGGCCGCCCTGCACGCCCAGCAGCACACAGTTCTGCGGCAGCTTCAGCGGGCTGCCGGCCGCCACTTTCTCCAGCATGTCCACCGGGTAGCGCTTGCCATAGAAATGCCCGGGGATATCCAGGGAAATCAGATCGACATAGCGCACGTCCGGGTTCGCCGCGCGAAAGGCGCGCACTTCATCGAGCAGGGCCGAAGGGTTTGTTGTTGTGGTCATGGCGGGAATCCTGCGGCCTGGGCTTAACGAAAGACCCAGAGCACTCGCGTGGGTTGGTCGGTCAGATTGGCGTAACGGAACTGGCTGTGCGGTGGCAGCTGGAAGCTGTCGTTGGGGCCGAGGGTGACGGGCTCCGGCTGGTCGTCCAGCCAGATGCTCAGCTCGCCTTCGAGGACGAAACCACCCTGCTCCGAGCTGTCGTCCAGGTGCCCGTCGCCGCTGGTGGCACCGGGTGCCAGGTGGCTGTCGAGCATGGAGAAGCCGGCCGACATGCTCGGCGACACCAGCACGTCGGTGATGCCACCGGCGTAGTACAGGGTGCGGCGCTCGTCGGGACGGGTGACCCAGCGCAGCGCGCGCGGCTTGCTCAGGCTGTAGAAATAGGTGGTCGGCACCCCGAGGGTTTCGCTGATGGCCGTGAGGTCGGCCACGGTCGGGCGCGACAGGCCGCGCTCGACCTGGGACAGGAAGCCCACCGAGCGGTCGATCTTGGCCGCCAGTTCACCCAGGGTCATGTTCTTGTGCTTGCGCAGGTCGCGAATCAGGATCGCGAGGCCTTCGACTTCATCCTGCATGTCCATGTCGGTCGTCCTTCAGATCACGTCGTGCAGGCGATACCAGGCCTTGCCGACAGCCTCCAGCGGTGCGGCCAGCAACGAGCCGCCGGGGAAGCGCGGGTTGTCGATGGCCTGGTACAACGCCAGCAGGTCGTCGTTGCCGAGAATCGCATCGGTCACCGCCCGGGCGCCGGCCAGGGTCGGCAGGATGCCGTGGCCGGAGAAGCCCTGCAGCCAATAGCGCTGGCCCTGGCGACCAATATCCGGGGTGCGCTTCATGCTGACGTCGATGTGCCCGCCCCAGCCGAACTCGATCTCGACGCCGCGCAGTTGCGGGAATACCCGTTCCAGGTACGGCCGGGTGGCCGCTGCCACATCCTGCGGGATGCCGCCCAGGTAGGTGCAGCCGCCGCCGAACAGCAGGCGGTGGTCCGGGGTCAGGCGGAAGTAATCGGGCACGAACTGGTTGTCGATCACGCAGCTGTTGCGCGGCAGCAAGGCGCGCGCCTGTTCGGGGTCCAGCGGCACCGTCGCCACCTGATAGGAGCCCACCGGCAGCAGGCGGCTGGACAGGTTGCGGTCCAGTTTGTCGATATAGGCGTTGCAGGCCAGCACCAACACATCGCCGCGCACGTCGCCGTGCTCGGTGCGCACGGTGTAGCCGCCGTCGGTCTCGTGGTAGGCAACCGCCTGGCTCTGCTCGAAGATCTGTCCGCCCGCCTGTTCGATGGCGCTCGCCAGCCCCTGGGCCAGCTTCAGCGGGTTGAGGTGGGCGGCTTCGGGGTCGTACAGCGCTGCCAGGTAGCGGGGACTGGCGATCCATTCCGGCAGCTCGGCGCGGTCGATGAAACGCATCTGCCGATAGCCCCATTTGTCTTCGAGGTCACGCTGGGCGTGCTGCAGCTCGGTGACCCGGCGTTCCTGCACGGCGGTCCACAGGCTGCCGGTGCGGTAGTCGATGTCGAAGCCGTGGCGTTGCGGCAGCTCGCGCATCTCTTCGGCGGCCCAGCGCATGCTGTCCCACAGGCGCTGGGTGCGCTCCTGGCCGAGCGCCACCTCCAGCGGAGGCATGTCACAGGACCAGCCCAGCAACGCCTGGCCGCCATTGCGTCCGGACGCCGCCCAGGCCAGGCGACTGGCTTCCAGCAGCACCACCCGCTTGCCGGCCAGGGCCAGGCGCAGCGCACTGTGCAGGCCGCTGAAACCGCCACCGACAATCACCACATCGCACGTGATCGAACCCTCAAGGCGCGGACGCAGGGGGATCGTTTCGGGGAAGGTGCGGGCATAGTAAGTGCCGATATGCTGGGCCGATTGCTTGAACATGGGCGCCTCGTGAAATTTGAAATATAAAATTTCATGAAAATCTACACAGGTAATTTCACAAAGCCAAGGCCTATCCCGCCTGGATGACCACCGGCCGCCCAGCGAGCGAACCCTGCGCCCGCGCACCGGTCAGACGTTCACACGCCCGGGCTATGCTGCCGAGCATGACTTTTCTTTCAGGAGTATTTCCATGATCGCCGCACAACGACCGCAACGGGCTTCGATGGCCGTGCTGCTCGGCCTGCTCGTCCTGTTCACCGGCTGCGCCAGCCGTGATGAAACCCCGAAACAGGAAGCCCCAGCCGAAGCCCCGCCGCAGCAGGTCGATGAATTGGCGCAACTGCGCCAGCAGGCCGCTCGCGGCGACCTGGACAGCCAGTTCCAGCTGGGCAGCGCCTACTTCGTGGGCAAACCGACCAAAGACCTCAAGCAGGCCGAGCAGTGGTGGAAACAGGCGGCGGACAAGGGCCACCCGATGGCCGCGGTGAGCCTGGCCTACCTCTACACCGGCCGCGATGATCCGGCCTTCGCCAACCAGCAGGGCATGCTCAAGTACCTCAATCAATCCGCGGCCGGCGGTAATCCCATGGCCCAGCACATCCTCGGCAATCTCTACCTGAGAGGCGCCCAGGGCGTGCCCCGCGATCCCAACCAGGCCAAGCGCCTGCTCACCAGCGCCTGCGAAAAGCAGTACGCGGCCAGCTGCGACGCCCTCAAGACCTTGCCTTGAGTCGTCCGCGACAAAACACGAAAGCCCCTGCGGTCGTCCCGCCGGGGCTTTTTTCATGGTGCGTCGCTGATGCCACGACGGTCAGGCGGCGAAACCACCATCGATGGTCAGGTTGGCGCCGGTGATGTACCCGGCTTCCGGGCCGGCCAGGTAGGCGACGAACGCCGCGATTTCCTCGGCGCGGCCGTAGCGATCGATCGCCATCAGCCCTTTCAGGGAATCGGCGAAATCGCTGTTCTCCGGGTTCATGTCGGTGTCCACCGGGCCGGGCTGCACGTTGTTCACCGTGATCCCGCGCGGCCCCAGGTCACGGGCCAGGCCCTTGGTCAGCCCGACAATGGCCGATTTGCTCATGGCGTAGACGCCGCCACCGGCGAACGGGACGCGATCGGCGTTGGTGCTGCCGATGGTGATGATCCGACCACCCGAGGTCATGTGGCGAGCGGCTTCCTGGATGGCGACGAACACGCTGCGCACGTTGACCGCCACGGTGCGGTCGAAGTCCTCCAGGCTGAACTCCTCGAGCGGCGCGATGGCCAGCACCCCGGCGTTGTTGACCAGAATGTCCAGACGCCCGAAGTGCGCCACGGTGCGGCTAACGGCGTTGCGCACCGCGTCGGCATCGGCGCTGTCGGCCTGGATCGCCAGGGCCCGGCCACCGGCGGCTTCGATGGCGCGCACCACATCGGCAGCCTTGTCCGGCGAGCTGACGTAGGTGATGGCCACGGCGGCGCCTTCGCGGGCCAGACGTTGGGCGATGGCGGCACCGATGCCGCGGGAGCCGCCCTGGATCAGGGCGACGGAATCGGTGAGGGTACGGCTGCTTATCTGCGACATGGGAATACTCCAGAAAGTGTCGGGCGGTTGCCCGGGGTCGAACTCAGTATCCCCACTCGACTGCATACCGATAAGCCAGTAGTCGCTATATTCAGTCGATATCAATGGTTTAGGTAAGCGTGATGGAAACCCTCAGCAGTCTAGAAAGTTTTGTCCGCAGTGCCGAAGCCGGAAGCTTCGCCGAGGCCGCCCGCCGCCTGGGCCTGACGCCGGCGGCGGTGGGCAAGAACGTGGCGCGGCTGGAAGCCAGCCTGGGGGTTCGGCTGTTCCAGCGCAGCACCCGGCGCCTGACCCTGACCGAGGCCGGCGAGCGCTTCCTGGGCGAAGTGCGTGGCGGGCTGAGCACCATCCAGCATGCGGTGGCCAACCTGGCCAGCGCCGCCGGGCAGCCGGCCGGCACACTCAAGGTCAGCATGGGCGTGACCTTCGGCCGTGATTACGTGGTGCCGATGCTGGATGCCTTTCTCCAGCGCTATCCGGCAATCGTGCCGGACTGGCACTTCGACAATGCCCCGGTGGACCTGATCGGCCAGGGCTTCGATGCGGCCATCAGCGGCGCCACGGAGCTGTCGCCCGGGGTGGTCGCACGCAAACTGGCGCCGGCCCACCGCATCCTGGTCGCCTCACCGGGTTACCTAAACGAACACCCGACACCACAGACACCCGCCGATCTCGCCACGCACGCGGGCATCCTGCTGCGCTCGCCGCAGACCGGCCGTATACGCCCCTGGGCACTGCGCAGCCGCCAGCACGACGAAGCGCCCATCGACCTGCAGCAGCGCATGACCCTGAGCGATCCGGACGCCGCCTGCCGAGCGGTCGAGATGGGCCTGGGCATCGCCCTGGTGAGCCTGCCCCATGCCCTGCCCTACTTGGAACAGGAACGTCTGGTGCGCGTGCTGCCCAGTTGGTACGTGGACGCCGGGCACATCGCCGTGTACTTCTCCGCCCATTCCCTGCTGCCGGCAAAGACCCGTGCCTTCATCGACAGCCTGGTGGAGCACTTCAACCAGCAGCGGCTACCCGAAAGGTTTTCCGCGCTCTGACGGCCGGAAGCGGCCTCAGACGGCGCGCGCGCCTTCCACCACGCCCTTGAGTTGCGCCAGCCCCTGTTCGAAGTCGCCGCCGCACATCTTGTCCATGTTCATCACCAGGTGCACGGCCTTGGCCATGAAGTTGTTGCGCCCGCTCATGGTCCAGGTCACCCGGGTGCCGCTGCCCTCGGGCACGAAGCGAAACACCACGTCGTTGGTGGCCTGAAAGGGCTTGAGGAACACCAGCTGAATACCGATCTGCTCCGGCGGCTGACTGTGCACGATGGTCATGCTGCCCTCGCCCACGTTCTTGTCGCCCGCCCAGCGGTGAACCGCGCCAACACCCGCATCCGGTCCTTCGTAAGCCTTTTGCATCTGCGGGTCACGCTTGGCCCACGGCGACCAATGCTCCCAGTTGTGCAGGTCATTGACCTGGGCGAACACGAGCTCCGGCGGCGCATCGATCAGGATCGAACGCTCCACGACGAAGTGATCGGGACGGCGGGAAATCACCAGCAACAACACGCCGACCAGCACCAGCGCAATCAGAACGAAGGGACCGAACATAGGGACTTGCTCCTTGGCAAAAAAGCTCGGGGCCGACGCCATCCAGCAGCCGGCCCGGGTGAATGACGATCAGGGCTGCAGCTCGAACAAGGCCTTGCCGCTTTCCATGTCGAAGGGCGCGGAAAAGTGCTCGTGAACGATCAGCCATTGGCCGCCGAACTGTTGCAGGCACTGGGTCGCGCGCATCCAAGAGCTTTCCATGACGCCCTGCTCGTTGGTCCCGCCGCAGTGCACCAGGTAATACGCCACCGCCAGCTCGCCGCTGAACAGGATGGTCGGCTGGTGGATCTCGAACAGGGTCGGCCCCGCGCACACCGTCATGCAGAACGCCCAGTGCGCCTTGTAGGCCTCGCGCCCGATGAAGCGCAGTGGACCGATGGCGTCGAAGGCAACGACGTCGCTGGCGTAGTGGCTGATGATGCCGTCGACGTTCTTGTCCCGCGAGGCTTGCGCCCAGCTGTCGAGAACGTCGCGGATCTGTGCCTGTTGTTCGGCGGTCGCGTGTTTGGTGTTCATGCTGTTCTCCTTCTTGTCGATGAATCACGTCAGGGGGTGCCCGCACACTGGCGGGTCTTTCGGGGTTCAGACATCCAGCTCGCGGACTGGACGTACTTCGATGGAGCCGACCCGGGCCGGCGGGATTTTCGCAGCGATCTGAATGGCTTCGTTGAGGTCGCGGGCGTCGATCAGGTAGAAGCCGGCCAGTTGCTCCTTGGTCTCGGCAAAAGGACCGTCGGTGATCGACAACTGGCCACCACGTACCCGCACGGTGGTGGCGGTCTGCACCGGCTGCAGGGCCTCGCCAGCCACCATGCGACCGCTGGCAGCCAGCGACGCGGCGTAGGCGTGACACTCGTCGTCGCGCGGACTGTCGGGCGAGTTGTGCAAGGCGTGCTCGTCGCTGTAGACCAGGCAAAGGTATTTCATGGCGTCCTCCGAGACGGCATTCGTCACTGTGGTACGGAGTAGTCGCGTGGGAAATCGGCTTTTCGACAGTGCCTGCAAAAATATTTTTCAGCCAACGACCACCGCGCATCAGGTATAGCCCAGGCAAAAAAAAGCGGTGCGCTTTTGGCGCACCGCGGGGCATTGCAGGTGAGGCTCTATGAAAGGACGCCACGGGGCTTGTGACCCATTGCAGCGTATAGGCGAGTGGCGGATGCCAACTCACTTATCAGGGACGACCACCCAGATGGGGTGGTCGTGAAGGACAGACGACCGTGGATTCTCCTCAGGTCACCGGGGCCGGGTTGAACAGCACCAGGTCGTTGTGCAGGCGATGTTTTTCCGCCCAGGTTTGTTTCTTGCCGCTGGCGATATCCAGGTACAGCTGGAAGATGTGCCAGCCCATTTCATCCAGGGTCATACGCCCCGAGGTGATCTGCCCGGCGTCCACGTCGATCAGGTCCGGCCAGCGTTCGGCCAGTTGAGTACGGGTGGCCACCTTGATCACCGGCACCATGGACAAGCCGTACGGCGTGCCGCGACCGGTGGTGAAAATATGCAGGTTCATGCCGGCCGCCAGTTGCAGCGTGCCGCAGATGAAGTCGCTGGCCGGGGTGGCGCAGAAGTACAGGCCCTTGCCACGAATCCGCTCGCCAGGCGCCACCACACCGACGATCGGGCTGTTGCCCGATTTGGCGATGGAGCCCATGGCCTTTTCGACGATGTTGTTCAGGCCGCCCTTCTTGTTGCCGGGCGTGGTGTTGGCGCTGCGATCGGCCATGCCACGTTCCAGGTAGCGATCGTACCAGTCCATCTCGCGGATCAGTGCATCGGCGACTTCCGTGGTCGAGGCGCGTGGCGTCAACAGATGAATGCCGTCACGCACCTCGGTGTTTTCCGAGAACATCACGGTGGCACCGGCCCGCACCAGCAGATCGGATGCCACGCCCAGCGCCGGGTTGGCGGTGATGCCGGAGAAGGCGTCGCTACCACCACACTGCATGCCCACCACCAGCTCGGAGGCTGGAACGGTTTCGCGGCGACGCTGATCGAGCACCTTCAGGCGCGTTTCGATCATCGCCATGATTTCTTCGACCATGCCGGTGAAGCCGGTGCTGGAGTCCTGCAGGCGGAACAGCCAGTCCTCCTCGTCCATGCCATTGGTCAGCTGGTCGCCATCCATCAACTGGTTGGCCTGCAGCTTCTCGCAGCCCAGGCTGATCACCAGCGCCTGGCCACCCAGGTTGGGGTTACGGCTGATGTTGTAGAGGGTGCGGATGGGCACCACGGCGTCCGGCGCGTTGATCGCCACGCCACAGCCATAGCTGTGCGACAGCGCCACCACGTCGTCGACGTTGGGGTATTTGGGAAGGATTTCCTTGCGCACGCGATCGACGCAATGGTCGAGCACGCCGACCACGCATTGCACGGTGGTGGTCACGCCGAGGATGTTGCGCGTTCCCACGGTGCCGTCCGGATTGCGGAAGCCTTCGAATGTGTAGCCTTCCAGCGGCGCCGGCGCTGGAACCTTGATCGTCGCCTTGGGCAAGTTGTCCAGCACCGGCGGCTCGGGCATGCGCAGCACGGCTTCGGTCACCCAGGTACCGGCCGGGATAGGCTTCAGCGCATAGCCGATCACCTCGCCATAGCGCACCACATTGCCACCTTCGGGAATCGCCACCAGCGACACCTTGTGGCTCTGCGGTATGCCCTCCAGCGCCTCCAGGCCGTCGACGAAACGGCCACCGGCCGCCACCCCCTGGTCATTGACCACGACGCCGACGTTGTCGTCGGCATGCAGGCGGATGTATCGCGGGGAGTCCAGATGTTGAATCAGTTCCATGGGGCTAATCCTTTTCTTGTTGTAGGAGCACGGTCACGGCCTCGCCTGCCGGTGCCAGGCGAGACCGTGAGCTATCAGGTTGCCGGTGAGGGCGAAGCCTGGTCGTTGACCGCCAGTCCGTTCTCATCCTTCAGCACGACGCGCTGGATGCGACCGACGATGAACAGGTAGCTGAATACCGCTACCAGGGCGTTGGCACCTACATACACCAGCGCCCATTTGAACGAGCCAGTGGCGCTGATGATGTAGCCGATGACGATCGGGGTGGTGATCGACGCGATGTTGCCAAAGGTGTTGAACAGGCCACCGGAAAGACCGGCGATCTGCTTGGGCGAAGTATCCGACACAACGGCCCAGCCGAGGGCGCCGAGACCTTTACCAAAGAATGCAAGGGTCATGAAACCGACGACCATCCACTCGGCCGATACGTAGTTGCACAGCACCATGCTGGTGGACAGCAGCAGCCCGCAGACGATGGGCAGCTTGCGCGCCAACGTCAGGCTATGACCGCGGCGCAGCAGCCAGTCGGAGAGCACGCCGCCCAGTACGCCACCGACGAAACCCATGATGGCTGGCAGGGACGCGATGATGCCGGCCTTGAGGATGGTCATGCCGCGCTCCTGCACCAGGTACACGGGGAACCAGGTGAGGAAGAAGTAGGTGATGGCGTTGATGCAATACTGGCCCAGATAGACGCCGACCATCATGCGGTTGGTGAGCAGCTGGGTGATGTAATTCCACTTGGGACCGCCGCTGCTTTTCGCCTGATCCATATCGACCAGGCCGCCGTTGTTGGCGATGTATTCGATCTCGGCAGGGCTGACGCTCGGGTGTTCCTTGGGGTTGTAGATGGTCTTCATCCACACGCCGGCGAAGATGATGCCGAGCACGCCCATGACTACGAACACGTGTTCCCAGCCGTAGGTGTAGACGATCCAGCCCATCAGCGGTGCGAACAGTGCGGTGGCGAAATACTGCGCCGAGTTGAAGATCGCCGAGGCCGTGCCGCGTTCCGCGGTGGGGAACCAGGCGGCGACGATGCGGGCGTTGCCGGGGAACGACGGCGCTTCGGCGAAACCGACCATGAAGCGCAGCACGAACAGGGTCACCACGGCCCAGGCGATCGGCATCATGCCGACGAAGCCCTGCAGCAGGGTGAACAGCGACCAGATGAAGATACCGGCGGCGTAGACGCGCTTGGAGCCGAAACGGTCGAGCAGCCAGCCACCGGGGATCTGGCCGATCACGTAGGCCCAACCGAAGGCGGAGAAGATGTAGCCGAGGGTCACCGCATCGATGCCCAAGTCTTTCTGCATGCTGGAACCGGCGATGGAGATGGTCGCGCGGTCGGCATAGTTGATCGTGGTCACCAGAAACAGCATCAGCAGAATCAGGTACCGAACGTGGGTTTTCTTCGTATCACCCATGATGGGCATACCTCGTCATATTTTGTTTTTGTCGATAACGGGCGCGTGCAGGCGCCAGCCGCCTTCAAGAGGCAGTTTCGGAAGCAGTTCGTACGATCGGGCGCTCGGGCGAGCCGAGAGCCCTATGCGGGCACGGGCAGCAAGCCGGGCCTTGGCAACAGTGCGGCGGATGCAGACAGACGGAATGAGCCCGTATTCGGGCCTTCGGGGGATAAGCAGGGACTGGCGTTTTTCACGATTATTATCCTTATTGGCTGGCAGTGGATCGGCTGGTTGCTGGCACTATGATTGCGCAATCAAATCAGCTCGAAGGGCAGTCCACTACCCAGTTCGCTACAAGCATGACTTTACTATGATTGCGCAATCATTCAAGCAAAAAATGCAGCCCAAACGGTTTGCCGGACAAGAGGTCAGGTGGTGGCGCGATCGATCAGGGTGAAGCCGGTATCCAGGCGCACCGGCTGCTGGTGCGAGCCGTCGCGAAAGCGCTCCAGCAAGGCGTTGGCCGCCAGTTTTCCCATGCGCGAACCGTCCACATTCACCGTGGAAAGTGCGGGGAAAACATGGGCCGCACTGGACAGGTCGCCGAAGCCCATCACGGCCAGTTGCTCGGGCACGCGAATACCCTGGCTGGCAGCTTCGGCAAGGATGCCCTGGGCCACGGTGTCGGAGCTGCAGACGATCACTTCCGGCTGCTGCCCCTGCTCCAGCAATTGCCGCAACCCTTCACGCCCGCTCAACACGGAAGCCGGCGCGGCGAGTACGGCCATGGGCACCTCGTCGATGCCCAGTTTTTTCAGCTGGGCGACCACGCTGCGGTTGCGTTTCAGGGCCCGGGAATCATCGACCGACACGATGGCGAAACGCCGATAACCCTTGTCGTGAAGATGGCTGGCGATGGCACGCCCCACCTTCTCGTGAGAGAAGCCGACCTGCATGTCGATCGGCGTCTTGCCCAGGTCCCACGCCTCCACCACCGGAATCCCGGCAGCCGTCAGCCGGTTGCGGCTCTCCTTGGTGTGCAGGGTGCCGGTCAGGACGATGCCGTCCGGGCGACGCCCCAGAACCGCGCCGAGCAAACGTTCTTCCTGCTCGGCGGAATAGCCGGTCAGGCCGAGCAGCGTCTGGTAACCGGCAGCGGCCAGGTGATCCATGAGCGCCTGGACCGTCTCGGCAAAAATCGTGTGGGCAATCGTCGGGACGAAGATGGCGATCAGGCGGCTCTTGTTGGAGGCCAGGCCGCCGGCAAGCATGTTGGGGACGTAACCGGTCTGCCGCACGGCTTCGAGCACTTTGTTGCGCGCGTTTTCGCTGACCACTTCAGGGCGATTCAAGGCGCGCGATACGGTGATTGGCGAGACACCCGCTACCCGTGCCACGTCGATCAACGTGATGCTGGCACTCCCGGCAACGGCAGGAGACTCAGGGGCAGATCGGGGGGATTTCTTCGCCATGGCGGGCAGACTGACTTCACGAGGGAAGCGGCATCTTACCGGGCACGTTCGTGCAGTGCCTAGAGGGGGGAAGTTTCGTGGTGTTGCCACCGGCAGCAGGCATGGCGAGCCTGCCGAAACACCTGCCATGCCGGGAGCCAGGCTCCGGCATGACAGGCACTATCTGCATCAACCGATGTAGGTAGTCTTCACCGTGGTGTAGAACTCCTGAGCGTACTTGCCCTGCTCACGGCTGCCATAGGACGACCCTTTGCGACCACCGAACGGCACGTGGTAATCCACGCCGGCGGTCGGCAGGTTGACCATGACCATGCCCGCCTGGACATGACGCTTGAAGTGATTGGCGTACTTCAGCGAGGTCGTGCAGATGCCCGCAGACAGACCGAACTCGGTGTCGTTGGCCATGGCCAGGGCTTCTTCGTAGTTGGCCACCTTCACGATGTTGGCAACCGGACCGAAGATTTCCTCACGGCTGATGCGCATGTCACCGGTGCTGTCGGCGAACAGCGTCGGCGCCAGGTAGAAACCATCCTTCTCGCAGCCGACACGCTCGCCGCCCGCGACCAGACGCGCACCTTCCTGCTTGCCGATTTCGATGTACTTCAGGTCCTGGTCCAGCTGTGCCTGGGACACGACCGGGCCGACATCCACGCCTTTTTCCAGGGCATTACCGACCTTGATCGACTTCATCCGCTCGGCCATGGCCGCGACGAAGGTGTCGTAGATACCGGACGTGACGATCAGGCGGCTGGAGGCCGTGCAGCGCTGGCCGGTCGAGTAGAAGGCACTCTGCACCGCCAGCTCGACTGCGACATCCAGGTCCGCGTCATCGAGAATGACCTGCGGGTTCTTGCCACCCATTTCCAGCTGGATCTTGGCGCCCCGTGCCACGGCATTGCCGGCGATGGTGCGACCCACGCCAACCGAACCGGTGAAGCTGATGCCGTCGACCTGCTTGTTCTGCACAATGGTTTCACCCACCACGCGACCGGTGCCCATCACCAGGTTGAAAACCCCGGCTGGGAAACCAGCACGCGAGATGATTTCGGTGACGGCCCAGGCACTGCCCGGAACCAGGTCAGCCGGCTTCAACACCACGCAGTTGCCGTAGGCCAGGGCCGGGGCGACTTTCCAGGAAGGAATGGCGATGGGGAAGTTCCACGGCGTGATCAGTCCGACCACACCCAGCGGCTCGCGGGTGATTTCCACCGCAACCCCGGGACGTACGGAAGGCAGCAACTCACCGGCCAGGCGCAGGCATTCACCGGCAAAGAACTTGAAGATATTGCCGGCACGGGTCACTTCGCCGATGGCTTCGGGCAGGGTCTTGCCCTCTTCCCGGGCCAACAGCGCGCCGAGCTCTTCACGACGAGCGAGGATTTCACTACCGACCTTGTCCAGCGAATCGCTGCGCGCCTGGATACCGGAGGTGGACCAGGCCGGGAAGGCCGCACGGGCGGCGGCGATGGCCTGGTTTACCTGATCGGCATCGGCCTGGGCGTAGTCGCCCACCACATCGGAGAGGTCCGACGGGTTGATGTTGGGGGCATAGCTGGCACCAGCGACCCACTGGCCGTTGATGTAGTTGTCATAACGCTGTGTATTAGCCACGAATAGTCTCCTTGTAGAAACGGCGCCCGTCCTGAAATAGGGGGGCGCCGCTGTGTAAGGGAGTAGCTGTTACTGCGTGAAGCTTACTGAGCGCCCTGGGCCTCGATCAGCGCGGCGAGCATTTCGTACTCTTCCGGCAGCAGATCGGTCAGCGGGGTGCGGACCGGACCGGCGTCATGACCGACGATCTTGGCACCGGCCTTGATGATGCTGACGCCATAGCCAGCGCAACGGTTGCGGATGGCCAGGTACGGCAGGAAGAACTCGTCGATGATCTTGCCAACGGTAGCGTGATCGTCACGGGCCATCGCGTGGTAGAAGGTCATCGCGGTTTTCGGGATGAAGTTGAATACTGCCGAGGAGTAGACCGGCACGCCCAGGGCCTTGTAAGCAGCTGCGTAGACTTCTGCAGTCTGCAGGCCACCCAGGTAGCTGAGGCGGTCGCCCAGGCGACGACGGATGGAAACCATGAGCTCGATGTCACCGATACCGTCTTTGTAGCCGATCAGGTTAGGGCAACGATCAGCGACTTGCTCCAGCAGCGCGGCATTCAGGCGGCAGACGCTACGGTTGTAAACGACCACACCGATGTTGACCGATTTGCACACGGCTTCAACGTGCAGGGCAACGCCTTCCTGACTGGCTTCGGTCAGGTAGTGCGGCAGCAGCAGCAGGCCTTTGGCGCCCAGGCGCTCGGCTTCCTGTGCCATTTCGATCGCTTGGCGGGTCGGGCCACCGACGCCAGCCAGAATTGGAACGCTGTCGGCACAGGTATCGACGGCGGTCTTGATGACGGCCGAATACTCTTTACCGGTCAGAGAGAAAAACTCGCCCGTGCCACCGGCGGCGAACAGCGCCGACGCACCGTAAGGCGCCAGCCACTCGAGGCGGCGCGCATAGGTGTCAGCACGAAAATCACCGGCAGCATCAAAGTCGGTCACTGGGAAGGACAGCAGACCGGAGGAAAGGATGGACTTCAGTTCTTGTGGATTCATTATTGGAGCACCCTGTAAAGCGAGTTGTGGTGAGATAACGTCAGCCTGAGCTGTGAGAGATACGTTATCGTACAACTTAAAACAAAACCACTGTTTTTCGTCGGCAGCTGCTTTCTGGGGTCAAACCCGCCTGAATCGCTGGAGACGCCACGAAACGGGCGTATTACCGCGCTTCTTCTGCCCGTGTAATGGCATATAAGTGGCAATGATAACGTTCTCATCGCTACCGCCGATCACCTCAATGGTCGCGTTGACAAGCCGCAAAACCGCTGCTGATAATCGGGAAACGTCGTACGACAACGTATAACGATTCCATAACAATAAGACATCAGCAGCCCAGCCATGATCTCGACATCAACGGCCCCGAGGCCCCAGCCTCATGCGCACTGCACCCTCGCAGAAGCGCCCGCCCCTGCCTGCGAATTACCCGCCACGCAGTTGTCCGCCCGACATCACCGTACATGCCCGCTCACCCTCGGCGCGGCGCACTCGACCGGCATTTCTCTGCGATTCATCGACCGAACCTCCGCCGCCATTGCGGCCCTCATCAACGCGCAGCCGTAGGCTGCATCACTGGAGCGATACGCCCATGGCTGAACACCTGCACACGACAACCCCGGTAGTCCTGGAGATGCACGTCATTCCGGTGGCGGGTCACGACAGCATGCTGCTCAACCTGTGCGGGGCCCATGCGCCCTACTTCACGCGCAACCTGGTGATCCTCAAGGACAGCGCCGGGCGCACCGGGTTGGGTGAAGTGCCAGGCGGAGAAGGCATTCGCCTGGCACTCGAACGCGTCCGCGGCCTGGTCACCGGTCAGCCGATCGGCCTGTACAACCGCACGCTGAACACCCTGCGCCGCGCCATCGCCGGGCGCGATGGCAACGGCCCGCAGGCCACCGTGCACCAGGTCACCTCCGAATCCGAGGCGGCGGTGCTCAAGCAGCCCCACGAAATCAATCTGCGCCTGGACAACGTCATCACCGCCGTCGAGGCCGCCCTGCTCGATCTGCTGGGCCAGCACCTGGACGTGCCGGTCGCCGATCTGCTCGGCAGTGGCCAGCAGCGCGACAGCGTGCCGATGCTCGCCTACCTCTTCTATATAGGTGATCGCACCCGCACGGACCTGCCTTACCTGGAAGGCGACAGTGCCGACCATGAGTGGTACCGGCTTCGCCACCAGGAAGCGGTTACGCCGGACGCCATCGTCCGCCTGGCCGAATCGACCCACGCGCGCTACGGCTTCAAGGACTTCAAACTCAAGGGCGGCGTCATGACCGGCGCCGAGGAAATGCAGGCCATCGCCGGCATCAAGGCGCGTTTCCCCGATGCCCGCGTGACCCTGGACCCGAATGGGGCCTGGTCCCTGGCCGAAGCCATCGAGCTGTGCAAGGGACAGGGCCATATCCTGGCCTACGCCGAAGACCCGTGCGGCCCGGAAAACGGCTACTCCGGCCGCGAGATCATGGCGGAGTTCAAGCGCGCCACCGGCATCCCCACCGCCACCAACATGGTCGCCACCGACTGGCGCCAGATGGGCCACTCGCTGCGCCTCGAAGCGGTCGACATTCCCCTGGCCGACCCGCACTTCTGGACCATGCAGGGCTCAGTGCGCCTGGCGCAGATGTGCGAAGAGTTCGGCCTGACCTGGGGTTCGCACTCCAACAACCACTTCGACGTATCCCTGGCCATGTTCACCCACGCAGCTGCAGCCGCGCCGGGCCGCATCACCGCCATCGACACGCACTGGATCTGGCAGGAAGGCCAGGAGCGCCTGACCCGCGAGCCGCTGCAGATCGTCGGCGGCCACGTCAAAGTGCCGCAGAAGCCTGGCCTCGGGATCGAACCGGACATGGACCGCATCATGGCCGCCCACGAGCTCTACAAGAAGGTGGCGAGCGGCGCCCGTGACGACGCCATGGCCATGCAGTACCTGGTGCCCGGCTGGAAGTACGACCCCAAGCAACCGAGCCTGGGCCGCAAGCAGCAAGGCTGATTCAGCCCCCTTGAAACCGATGCGGCGCCCCACCAGCGGCGCCGCACGCTCCCCTACCCTCGCTCACCACTACTCCAGCGTGCCACCGTCCACCCCTCGACCTGCTCACTCAGGCTCAAGCCCAGGCCTGGCCGCACAGGCACCTGCATGCAGCCATCGCGAATCTCCAGACGCTCGTTGAACAGCGGCTCCAGCCACTCGAAATGCTCGACCCAGGTGCGGTGCTCGTAGGCCGCGGCCAGGTGGATGTGGATCTCCATGACGAAATGCGGCGCCATGCACAACCGCTTGCGCCGAGCGGCCTCCGCCACCTGCAGGAATGGCGTGATACCGCCTACCCGCGGCGCGTCGGGCATGATCACGTCAACCGCATTGCGGTCGATGAACGCGCAGGCGTCGGTGGCCGAGCTGAGCATCTCACCACTGCCGACCGGGGTGATCAGTTGCGCGGAAAGCGCCGCATGCCCGTCGATATCGTGGGCATCCAGTGGCTCCTCGATCCATTCCAGACGCTGCTCTTCCAAGGCCTTGCCCATCCGCAGCGCGCTGGTCAGATCCCATTGCTGATTGGCATCCACCATCAGTGCGACGTCATCGCCCAGCGCCTGACGCAACGCGCTGACACGGCGCAGGTCCAGCGCCTGATCGGGCTGCCCGACCTTGAGTTTGATGCCGCCCATGCCCTTGGCGAGGGAGCGCTGCGCGTTGTCGATCACCTGCTCGATGGGTGCCTGCAGGTAACCACCGGAGGTGTTGTAGCAAGGCACGGCATCGCGGTAGGCGCCGAGCAACTTGGCCAGGGGCAATCCGGCACGGCGCGCCTTGAGATCCCACAGCGCAGTGTCCAGCGGACCGATGGCCTGGGCGCTCAAACCGCCACGCCCGATGGACGCACAGCCCCACATCAATTTTGCCCACAGCCGGGCGATATCGCTGGGGTCTTCACCCAACAACAACGGGGCGAGCTCGCACGCCTGGGCAAACAGCGCCGCGCGGCCCATGCGCAGGGTGTAGCCGAAGCCCATCCCGACGTGACCCGAGGCGCTCTGCACCTCGGCGACGAGAATCGACACGCTTTCCAGAGGGCGCTGACGCCCGGTCAGCACCTTGGCGTCGCTGACCGGCAGGGTCAGCGGCAACTCGATGGAACGCAGCCCCACCCAGGTAATACGGTCCTGCTCTGCATACGCGGTCATCATCGTCACCTCCTGAAGACAAGGCGAACGAGCATGACCAGGGTCATTAAAAGCGTCTAATCTAATGAACCTTGCGATTGATACAGAAAAAGCATCAATGTTCGAACTGTCCCAACTGCGCTGCTTCACCACGGTGGCAACCGAACTCAACTTCCGCCGCGCCGCGCAACGCCTGAACATGACCCAGCCACCGTTGAGTCGGCAGATCCAACTGCTGGAACACAGCCTCGGGGTCAGCCTGTTCAACCGCAGCACGCGCTCGGTAACGCTCACCGCGGCGGGACGCGCCTTCTTTGTCGAAGCCCAGGCGCTGCTCGAGCACGCGCAGAATGCTGTCAGCGCCGCCCAGCGTATTGCCCAGGGCGACGCAGGCTCGATTGCCATCAGCTTTATCGCCACGGCCGTGCATGATTTTCTGCCCCAGGTCGTGACCTGGGCGCGCCAGGCTCACCCGGGGCTCACGGTTGCGCTGCACGAAATGAACACCTTCGACCAATTCGAGGCCCTGCGTACGCGGCGCATCGACCTGGGCATCGTGCGCACCCCGATCACCCAGCATGGCCTGCTCAACGAGTGCCTGCTGCGAGAGCCTTTCGTACTCGCAATCCCAGCGGATCATCCACTGGCGACGGCGACACGCCTGGATGTGTCGGCACTGGCCGAGCAGCCGTTCATTCTGTATTCGCACACGGCCTGGCAGCCGTTCAACGAATTGCTGACGGGCATGTTTCGCTCCACAGGCATCACGCCGGACTACGTGCAGTTCAGTGGCTCCACCCTGACCATCCTGTCGTTGGTGAATGCTGGCCTGGGCGTGGCGCTGGTGCCGCGCAGTGCCAGCAGCATCCGCTTCGAACAGGTGCGCTACCGCCCTATCGATCTCGATCCCGGCGTTCAGAGTGAACTGCACCTGGTGTGGCGCGACGACAACGACAACCCGGCCCGCAGCCTGATACGGGACGCCATCCGCCAGGCCGCGTCTCAGCCCGGCGCTGCTTAATACAAAAAGAGATACGTTGTCATACAACGATAAGTATCTGAAATAAGCAGACATTCTCCACCCCCTTCGCAGCTAGGCCATTCCTCGCGGCGCCGGTGCTCACGCCCCGATAAATCACCGTGCTAGAGCCGTTTCATCCGCAAAATACGCCCGTTTTCATGACGTACCGCTGGCACCTGGAAAGACGACGAACGCCACGCCAACTGCGCAAATTCCTCCCATGGTCGCGTTGACAAACTAATGGCCCGATGATGATAATCGGCGCAAGTCATACGACAACAGATGACATCCATAACAACAACGCAGAGCCCCGCCATGACCACGACGTCCAACGCCAATCCCCCCTTCAATCGCCTGCTGCTCACCGGCGCAGCAGGCGGGCTAGGCAAGGTTCTGCGGGAAAGCCTGCGTCCTTACGCCAACATCATTCGCTTGTCCGATATCGCTGAGATGGCCCCTGCCACCGGCGACCACGAAGAAGTCCAGGTCTGCGATCTCTCCGACAAAGCCGCTGTCCACAAGCTGGTCGAAGGTGTCGATGCCATCGTGCATTTCGGTGGTGTTTCGGTAGAACGTCCCTTCGAAGAAATTCTCGGCGCCAACATCTGCGGCGTGTTCCACATCTATGAAGCGGCCCGCCGTCACGGCGTGAAACGCGTGATCTTCGCCAGCTCCAACCACGTCATCGGCTTCTATAAACAGAACGAAACCATTGACGCCAACTGCGCCCGCCGCCCGGACAGCTACTACGGTCTGTCCAAATCCTACGGCGAGGACATGGCCAGCTTCTATTTCGATCGCTACGGCATCGAGACCGTCAGCATCCGCATCGGCTCCTCGTTCCCGGTTCCACAGAACCGCCGGATGATGAGCACCTGGTTGAGCTTCAACGACCTGACCCAACTCCTCGAGCGCTCGCTCTACACCCCGAACGTGGGTCACACCGTGGTCTACGGCATGTCCGACAACAAGGAAGTGTGGTGGGACAACCGCCTGGCCGATCACCTCGGCTACAAGCCTCAGGACACCTCTGAAGTATTCCGCGACCAGGTCGAAGCACAGCCCAAGCCAGCGGCTGATGACCCGGCGGCGATCTATCACGGCGGCGCCTTCGTGGCAGCCGGCCCGTTCGGCGACGACTGAACAGAACACTCGCAACACCACAACAAGAACAACAGAGAACGAGCTGCCATGCACGCTGAACTGATTCTCGACGCACGCAATGCCACCGGTGAAAGCCCGGTCTGGAGCAGCCGGGAGCAAGCCCTGTACTGGGTCGACATCCCGGCCAAGCGCCTGAACCGCTGGACCCCGTCCGACAACACCACGCAGACCTGGGAAGCCGACGAGATGGTCGCCTGCATCGCCCAGGGCCGTGACGGTGCCTGGATCGCCGGCATGGAAAGCGGCCTGTTCCGCCTGGAAACCGGCAGCGAAGGACGCCTGACCAGCACCCGCCTGAACAGTGTCGAACACGCCCAGGCCGGCATGCGTTTCAACGACGGCCGCTGCGACCGTCAAGGTCGTTTCTGGGCAGGCACCATGCTGCTGGACATGGCTGCTGGCGTGAGCGCCGGCGCGGTCTATCGCCACGAAGCCGATCAATCCGTGCTGGCGCCGCAACTGTCCCCTTTCATCGTGCCCAACGGCATGGCGTTCAGCCCTGACGGCAAGACCATGTACCTGTCCGACTCGCACCCCACCGTGCAAGCAGTCTGGGCATTCGACTACGACACCGACACCGGCACCCCGCACAACCGCCGCCTGTTCATCGACATGAACGCCTACCCGGGTCGCCCGGATGGCGCCGCGATCGATGTCGAAGGCTGCTACTGGATCTGCGGCAACGATGCCGGCCTGGTTCACCGCTTCACCCCGGACGGGCGCCTCGACCGCTCCCTCGCCGTGCCGGTGAAGAAGCCCGCCATGTGCGCCTTTGGTGGCAGCAACATGGACACCCTGTTCGTCACCTCGATCCGCCCCGGCGGCGATCTGACCGACCAACCCCTGGCAGGTGGCGTGTTCGCCCTGCAACCCGGTATCGCCGGGCTGGAGGAAACACCCTTCGCCAACTGAGTTCAACACCTGGGGAACGGTCATACCCGATCGTCACCCCGGGGTTCGCAACGCTGCACACCTACAACAACAAGATGGAGTTCCACCATGAATTTCAAACGCAAGTTGCTTATCGCCGCACTTCCACTGGCCCTCGGTCTGTCCTCCCTGGCCCAGGCCGACATCACGCTGAAAATCGCTGAAATCCACCCGAACGGCTACCCGACCGTAGTCGCCATGGATAACCTCGGCAAGAAACTGGAAGCGGCCACCAACGGCGAGATCAAATCCCGCATGTTCGCCGGCGGCGTACTGGGCTCCGAGAAAGAAGTGATCGAACAGACCCAGATCGGTGCCGTTCAGCTGACCCGCGTCAGCCTCGGTTCGGTAGGCTCCGTCGTTCCGGCCACCAACGTCTTCAACATGCCGTTCGTGTTCCGTGACATCGACCACATGCGCAAAGTGGTCGACGGTGAAATCGGTCAGGAAATCCTCGACGCCATCACCAACTCCGACTTCAACATGGTCGGCCTGGCGTGGATGGAAGCCGGTAGCCGCAGCCTGTACACCAAGAAGCCGGTGCGCAGCATCGAAGACCTGAAAGGCATGAAGATTCGTGTGATCGGCAACCCGCTGTTCATCGACACCCTGAACGCCATGGGCGGCAACGGCATCGCCATGGACACCGGTGAAATCTTCAGCGCCCTGCAGAGCGGCGTGATCGACGGCGCCGAGAACAACTCGCCGACCCTGCTCGAGCACAACCACTTCCGCGAAGCCAAGTACTACACCCAGACCCACCACCTGATCCTGCCTGAGCCGCTGCTGATGTCCAAGACCACTTGGAACAAGCTGACGCCAGAGCAACAGGCACTGGTCAAGAAACTCGCCCAGGAAGCCCAGCTGGAAGAGCGTGATCTGTGGGTCGCCAAGGAAACCGCCTCCAACGAGAAGCTGAAAGCCGAAGGCGTCGAGTTCATCGAAGTCGATACCAAGCCTTTCTACGACGCAACCGCTCCGGTTCGCGAGAAGTACGGCGCGCAATTCGCCGATCTGATCAAGCGCATCGAAGCCGTCAAGTAATCCCCTCGCGCAAGCGCATGGCACCGGCGTTCCGTCGGTGTCATGCCATCCGGTGAAGTCTCATGAAAAACCTGGTTCTGGGCGTCAATGACGCCATTTACCGCGCCTGTATCGTGACCGCCAGCCTGGCGATCGTGATCATGGCCACGATCATCCCCTGGGGCGTCTTCAGCCGTTACGTGCTGGGTCAAGGACTGGGCTGGCCCGAGCCCATCTCCGTTCTGCTGATGGTGGTATTCACCTTCATCGGCGCCGCTGCCGGCTACCGTGCCGGTGCTCACATGGCCGTGACATCCCTTACCGATCGACTGCCGCAAAGCCTGGAGCCGGTGTTCACCCTGTTCGTCCGCCTGTGCATGGGCGCCATCGCCCTGTTCATGCTGATCTGGGGCTACAAGCTGTGCGCTGCCACATGGAACCAGTACCTCAGCACCCTGCCTTCGGTACGCGTCGGCATCAGCTACATGCCGATCCCGGTGGGCGGTTTCATCACCCTGCTGTTCGTCATTGAACAGCTCCTGTACGGCGATCAAAACAAGCGCCGTGCCGTCGATTTCGAATACGTCGAAGATTCCAAGGAGGCCGCGTAAATGGATGCCGCCATTCTCGTAGGCAGTTTCATCTTCCTGATCCTGCTCCGCGTCCCCGTCGCTTACTCACTCGGGATAGCGGCCCTGGTCGGGGCCTGGTGGATCGATATTCCCTTGCACGCCGTGATGATCCAGATCGCTGGCGGGGTCAACAAGTTCTCCCTGCTGGCCATTCCGTTCTTCGTGCTGGCCGGTGCAATCATGGCCGAAGGTGGCATGGCTCGCCGTCTGGTGGCCTTCGCTGGCGTTCTGGTCGGTTTCGTCCGCGGCGGCCTGTCGCTGGTGAACATCACTGCGTCGACCTTCTTCGGTGCGATCTCCGGCTCGTCCCTGGCTGACACCGCCTCGGTGGGCTCGGTACTGATCCCGGAAATGGAGAAGAAAGGTTACCCGCGCGAGTTCGCTACCGCCGTGACCGTTTCCGGTTCGGTGCAAGCGCTGCTCACCCCGCCCAGCCACAACTCGGTGATCTACTCGCTCGCCGCTGGCGGCACCGTGTCCATCGCCGCGCTGTTCATGGCCGGTATCGGCCCGGGCCTGCTGATGAGCGCCACCATGGCCACGCTGTGCCTGTGGTTCGCCAAGAAGCGCAACTACCCGAAAGGCGAAGTGATCCCACTACGCCAGGCAATCAAGATCTGCGTCGAAGCCCTGTGGGGCCTGATGACCATGGTCATCATCCTCGGCGGCATTCTCTCCGGCGTGTTCACCGCCACCGAGTCCGCTGCGGTTGCCGTGCTCTGGGCACTCTTCGTCACCATGTTCATCTACCGCGACTACAAGTGGAGTGAACTGCCGAAGATGCTGCACCGTACCGTGCGCACCCTGTCGATCGTGATGATCCTCATCGCCTTCGCCGCCGCGTTCGGCTACATCATGACCCTGATGCAGATCCCGTCGAAGATCACCACGGCGTTCCTGACCCTGTCGGACAACCGCTACGTGATCCTGATGTGCGTCAACATGATGCTCCTGGCGCTCGGCACGCTGATGGACATGGCGCCGCTGATCCTGATCCTGACCCCGATCCTGCTGCCGGTCGTCACCTCTTTCGGTGTCGACCCGGTACACTTCGGCATGATCATGCTGGTCAACCTGGGTATCGGACTGATCACACCGCCGGTGGGCGCGGTGCTATTCGTGGGGGCTGCCATCGGCAAGGTCACCATCGAAGCCACCGTGAAGGCACTGCTGCCGTTCTACGCTGCACTGTTCATGGTGCTGATGCTGGTGACCTACGTTCCAGCCATCTCCCTTTGGCTGCCGAGCGTCGTGCTCTGACAGAACCCCGGGTATTGAACGAAAAACGCCGCCCAATCGGGCGGCGTTTTGCTTTAGGGCCTGATTCACGGCCATGACAAACAGGAATTTAGTCATGCAAAGCTCCACCCCGTTTCCGCGTCACATCGCCGTCCTGATCCTCGCGACACTGGCGTGCTCCTTCGCCGCCAACCACGTCGCCGCGCGGATCGCCTTCGACCACGACACCGGCCTGCTGCTGGCCATGCTCTGCCGGGCCGGGGTCACCCTGGTGGCCCTGGCAGCCCTGGTGTTCTGGCGGCGTGAATCGCTGAATCTGAGCCGCGCCACCTGGGGCTGGCAGATCCTGCTGGGCCTGTTGATCGCGGTGCAGAGCTTCTGCATCTACTCGGCGGTGGCACGGATTCCAGTGGCGCTGGCGTTGCTGGTGGTCAACCTTTCGCCGATCCTGCTGGCCCTGCTCACCTGGGCACTGGGCGGCGCCGCACCGACGCGCCAAGCGCTGGGCATCATGGGGGTAATCCTGTTTGGCCTGGTACTGGTGCTGGATGTGCCGGGACGCCTGTTCAGCGCCGGCGAGCCGGATGCGGAATGGGTTGCCGGGATTCTCTTCGGCCTGACCGCCGCCGCCGTGTTCGCCGTGGCCTTGTGGGTCACCGAACATCGACTGTCCAAGATGGCCGGCTCGGTGCGCAGCATGCTGACCCTGTCAGTGGTATTCGGCGCCTCGACCCTGCTCGGCGCCACCGGGCTGATCCCGGGCGGCCTGAGCCTGCCGAGCGCCACCGAAGGCTGGATCGCCCTCGCCTGCCTGGTGCTGCTCTACGGCGTGGCGTTCTCGACACTGTTCATCTGCATGCCGCGACTGAACATCGCACGCAACGCACCGGTGATGAACATGGAGCCGGTGGCCGGCATGGTGCTGGGCTGGTTGATCCTCAACCAGGTCCTGGGTGGCTTGCAGGTGGTCGGCGGGCTGATCGTGGTGGGCGGCATCGTCATGCTGGCCTATCGCAAGGCCAACTGACTCATGACAACCCGACCGCCTGTTGGAAACTGCTCAGGCGGGCCGGGTTTCTGCTTCAGCCGCTTCGTGGGCCTGACGCAGGCGCTCGCGGCTGTTGGTCAGGTGCAGACGCATGGCGGCGCGGGCCGCATCGGAATCCTGACGGGCAATCGCTTCGAAAATCTGCTCATGCTCGCGGCTCAGGCGCGCCAGGTAATGCTGCTGGTCATCGTGGGCAATACGGGCCGAGTTGAGGCGCGTGCGCGGAATGATGCTGGTGCCCAGGTGGCTCATGATGTCGGTGAAATACCGGTTACCGGTGGCCTCGGCGATTGTCAGGTGGAACTGGAAGTCCGACGCCACGGCATCGCCCGAATGGGCCGCGCTGTAGCCCAGTGCATCCAGGGCAGCGCGCATGGCCGCCAGCTGCTCGGGGCTGCGACGCTGTGCGGCCAGGCCGGCCGACTCGACCTCAAGACTGATCCGCAGTTCGAGAATCGCCAGCACTTCACGCAGCGTGACGATAGTCGCCGGATCGATGCGGAAACCGCTCGGGCTCGGGGTGTCCAGCACGAAGGTGCCAATCCCGTGACGCGTCTCTACCAGGCCGGACGCCTGCAGGCGCGACAAGGCTTCGCGCACCACCGTGCGGCTGACGCCTTGCGCCTCCATGATCGCCGACTCGGTAGGCAATTTGTCGCCGCGTTTGATCACGCCCTCGCGAATCTGCTGCGAAAGCTCAGCGACCAGCTCCTGCGCCAGGCTACGGTGCTTTCTGCGGACACGCGGTTGAGCGCTCTGGTTATCCATATTGGCCATCTATCTCGGCTAGCGACGAAACCATCATCATAGCCTAGGCGGTTGTACGATGACATATCCATACGCGGCAAATGTATACAACGAATGGAGCCTTATTACATGTCGACACGATTGCTGCATTTAGAAGACCGTTTGACGCGACTTAGTGTCGCACCCGAGCAGGGCGGCAGCCTCGTCAACTGGACGGCCAAAGGCAGCGACCAGGCCCTGCTTCGCCACAGTGACCAAGCCGCTCTGGACGCCGGCACACCCCGTCGACTGGCCTGCTATCCGCTGGCACCCTGGTCGAACCGCATCGCCAACGGCGGTGTCGAGGGGCCGGACGGCTGGCTGGAATTGCCTCCCAATACCGGGCACGACCCCTATCCGATTCACGGCAGCGCCTGGCAGCAGCCCTGGCAGGTGGGCGAGCACAGCCCCTCCAGCCTGAGCCTGTACCTGGAAAGTACCCAGCCCTTTGCCTACCGCGCCGAGCAGCACATCAGCCTGCAAGAGGGCCGCCTGACCATCGAGTTGCGCGTCACCCACACCGACGCTCGCGCGGCATGGCACGGCCTTGGCCTGCATCCTTACCTTCCGCGCACCGCGCACACCCGTCTGCAGGCAAGCGCCCAGCGCATCTGGCTGGGTGACGGCAGCGGGCTGCCCACCCACGAAGCGGACATTCCGCAACACTGGGACTTCCGGACAGAGGCCCCTCTGCCCAAGGACCAGCTCGATCATGCCTTCAGCGGCTGGGACGGGCGCTGCCAGATCATTCAGGAAGATGCCGGCTACCGCCTCGACTGCCAGGCCAGCGGTGCAGGCTATTACCTGGTCTATTGCCCGGTCGATCAGGGATTCTTCTGCTTCGAGCCAGTGTCCCACCCCATCAACGCGCACCACTTGCCCGATCACCCTGGCCTGCGGTTGTTGCGCCAGGGCGAGTCGACAAGCCTCTCCTTCAGCCTGCACTACCAGTTGCTGGACTGAGCGCCCGCCTTACCGAAGGCAACAGGGCGTCCCCGACGCCCTGTTGCCCGTTCGGAGAACCCAACTTCAGCTTGTATCCAGCGCGGACAAGACCTCTGGACATTTGCCAACCGTTCGCCATAATTGCCCGCCAGTTGCGTGACGCAACTTATTTAAAAACATCAACTCCAACACGGTGTTGGTTTTTAAATTGAAATACCCTGAATGGACATTCAGACGGGCTATTTCCATCTTTAGAGCGGCATTAGCCGCCTGTTAATCGGTGACCGTTGCAGTAAGGCCAACGCCTTACGTTGTCACCCGTACTATTGAAACCACTAGGTATTATCGTGACGAAAGACGAACTGCGCGCCGAACTTGAGCGCCAGGCGCAGCGTTACAAGGATGTATACGGCGGGGAAGTCATCACCTACGCCGCTCAGCCGGACCCCGAGCGCAAGCCATGGCGCAAGAAGGCCACCATTCAGGATCAGGCCTTCGAAAAAGAAATCGAAAAGATTGAAAAGGATCTGCAGGAAAAATCCGAAGCAGCCAATGACTGAACACATCTCCTGGATGTAACAGTCCGGCGCGATTGTTCATCGCGACCGCATGCCAAGACTAATCCTAATCTGCCATTGCCTACCGGCACTGGCGGTATGTCTGTGCCTGCCAATACAGTCAACATAAAAAGAAAGGCGCCATCGAGGCGCCTTTCCAATCAACGGTATTGCCAGCAATCAGCGCCGCTTGCTGCCAAGCAAGGACCCCATCAGTCCGCGGACCAGTTGCCGACCGATCTGGTTGGCCGCTTGCCGTACGGCGGTTTTCATCACCTGCCCTGCAAGACTGCCCAGCAGGTCGCCGGCCATCCCGCCAAAACCGGGCTCCTCTTTGGCGGCTTTGCCCGCCGGCTTCGCATCCTGCTGCTGAGCCGCCTCGGCACTGGCCTGGGCGGCGCGTGCAGTCAGCAGTTCGTACGCGGATTCGCGATCGATCGGCTTGTCGTAGCGCCCGGCCAGCGGCGACTGGCGCACCAGCGCTGCCCGCTCACTCTCGCTCAGCGGGCCGATGCGCGATTGCGGCGGCGCAATGGCCACGCGCTGCACCATGGCCGGGGTCCCCCGCTCCTCCAGCGTGCCGACCAGGGCTTCACCGATGCCCAGTTCGGTCAACACCGATAGCGTGTCGAACGCCGGGTTGGGACGGAAGCCATCGGCCACCGCCCTGAGGGATTTCTGTTCCTTGGCGGTGAATGCCCGCAGCCCGTGCTGGATACGCAAACCGAGTTGCGCCAGCACGTCATCCGGCAGGTCACTGGGCGACTGGGTAACGAAGTACACCCCGACGCCCTTCGAACGAATCAGCCGCACCACCTGTTCCAGACGTTCCTGCAAGGCTTTCGGGGTGCCTGCGAACAGCAGGTGCGCCTCGTCGAAGAACAGCGCCAGCAGCGGCTTGTCGGCATCCCCGCGCTCGGGCAACTGCTCGAACAGCTCGGCCAGCAGCCACAGGAGGAAGGTCGCGTAGACCTTCGGCGCCTCATGCACCAGGCGGCTGGCGTCCAGCAGGTGAATGCGGCCACGGCCGTCGCGGTCCGGGTGCAGGATGTCTTCCAGTTGCAACGCCGGTTCGCCGAACAGCGCTTCGGCCCCCTGCTGTTCCAGCGCCGACAGGCGCCGCAGCAGGGCCTGGGACGAGGTAGTGGTGAACAGTGCGCTGTCCTCGCCCAGCACCTCGGGGTGTTCCTTGAGGTGAGTCAGCAGGGCTTTCAGGTCTTTCAGGTCGAGCAGCAGCAAGCCTTCCCGGTCTGCCACCTTGAACGCCGCGTAAAGAGCCGCTTGCTGGCTATCGGTCAGCTCCAGCAGCGCACCGAGCAGCAATGGCCCCATCTCGCTCAGGGTGGTGCGCAGCGGGTGGCCGCTTTTGCCGTGGATGTCCCACAGCGTCACCGGGTAAGCCGTCGGCTGGTGGTTCAGCCACGGCATGCTGGCAATGCGCTCGGCGATCTTGCCTTGCGGCGCACCGGCCGCGCCCAGGCCACAGAGGTCGCCCTTCACGTCGGCGGCGAATACCGCCACGCCCGCGTCGCTGAAGGTTTCCACCAGGCGTTGCAGGGTCACCGTCTTGCCGGTACCGGTCGCGCCAGCGATCAGGCCATGTCGATTGGCCAGGCGCATGGGTTGGCCGACAGGCTGGCCCGACAGGTCAGCGCCCAAAACAAACTGGTTAGTTACAGGCATCTTGCCATCCCCTGAGTTAAAGCTTTAATGCGGTTGTGCCGACACGCTAATCATGGCCGATAGTACGGGCGATCGGTAGCTGCTCATGGATGGCGTTTTCCTCGAGGCAATAAATCATGGGCAATGGCTTGAAATTCAGTCACAAGATCCTCCTTGCTGCATCCCTGGTGGTCATCGCCGCCTTCTCACTGTTCACCCTCTACAACGACTACCTGCAACGCAACGCCATCCGCGAGGACCTGGAAAGCTATCTGCAAGAGATGGGCAACGTCACGGCCAGCAACATTCAAAACTGGCTGTCCGGGCGCATTCTTCTGGTGGAAAGCACCGCCCAGTCGGTCGCCCGCGATCCGGCTCCCGACAGCGTAGTCGGGCTGCTGGAACAGAAAGCCCTGACCTCCACCTTCGCCTTCACCTACCTAGGCAGCGCCGACGGGGCCTTCACCATGCGCCCCGACAGCGCCATGCCCGAGGGCTATGACGCCCGCACCCGCCCCTGGTACACCGCGGCCATGAGCGCCGGCGGCACCACGCTCACCGAACCCTATGTGGATGCCGCCACCAGCGAGCTGATCATCACCATCGCCACACCGGCCCAGACCGCGGGCGTAGTCGGCGGCGACCTGAGCCTGCAGACCCTGGTGAACATCATCAATTCGCTGGACTTCGACGGCATCGGCTACGCCTTCCTGGTCAGCGCCGACGGCAAGATCCTCGTTCACCCGAACAAGGATCTGGTGATGAAGTCCCTCAAGGACGTGTTGCCCGAGAATACGCCGCGCATCGACAGCAGCTTCAGCGAAGTGGAGGCCGACGGCGAGACGCGCATCCTGACCTTCGCCCCGGTCGCCGGGCTGCCCTCGGTCAAATGGTATGTCGGTCTGTCCATCGACAAGACCAAGGCCTACTCCATGCTCAACGAGTTCCGCACCTCGGCGATCATCGCCACGGTGATCGCCGTGGTGCTGATCATCCTGCTGCTGAGCATGCTGATCCGCGTCCTGATGCAGCCCCTGCACGTCATGGGCAAGGCCATGCAGGACATCGCCCAGGGCGAAGGCGACCTGACGCGCCGCCTGGCGATCCAGTCCAACGACGAATTCGGCGCCCTGGCCGGCTCCTTCAACCAGTTTGTCGAGCGGATTCACAGTTCGATTCGCGAGGTCTCGTCGGCCACCAGCCAGGTGAACGAGGTGGCCAAGCTGGTGGTGAATGCCTCCAACTCGTCGATGGCCAACTCCGACGAGCAATCGTCCCGCACCAACAGCGTGGCCGCCGCGATCAACGAGCTGGGCGCCGCCGCCCAGGAGATCGCGCGCAACGCCGCCGATGCGTCGAACCAGGCCTCCAGCGCCCGGCAACAGGCGGAAGACGGCCGCCAAGTGGTGCAGCAGACCATCCGCGCCATGAACGACCTGTCCGGCAAGATCAGCAGTTCCTGCAGCCATATCGAGACGCTGAACGGCAAGACGGTGAACATCGGGCAGATCCTCGAGGTGATCAAGAGCATTTCCCAGCAGACCAACCTGCTGGCGCTCAACGCCGCCATCGAGGCTGCGCGAGCCGGTGAGGCCGGGCGTGGCTTCGCGGTAGTCGCCGACGAGGTGCGCAACCTGGCGCACCGGACCCAGGAGTCGGCGCAGGAAATCGAGAAGATGATCGAAGAGCTGCAGGTCGGCTCACGCGAGTCGGTCACCACCATGACCGAGAGCCAGCGCTACAGCGAGGAAAGTGTGGAGATCGCCAACCAGGCGGGCGAACGCCTGGGCAGCGTGACCCAGCGCATCGGCGAGATCGACGGCATGAACCAGTCCGTGGCCACCGCCACGGAAGAGCAGACCTCGGTGATCGAGTCGCTGAACATGGACATCATCGAGATCAACACCCTCAATCAGGAAGGCGTGGAAAACCTGCAGGCGACCCTGCGGGCCTGTGGCGACCTGGAGCGCCAGGCATCGCGCCTGAAACAGCTGGTCGACAGCTTCCGCATCTGACCAAGAAAAAGGGCGCTGTCAGCGCCCTTTTTCTGTATCGGTGTCCGGCTCGCTGGCCTGATCCCGCTGCAACTGCTCCCACAGCTCGGCGGCATCCGGAAAACTGGTGCCGTCCTCCGGGCTCAAGGCATCCGGGTCGTAACGCCGGACACAACCGTCACCGACGGTCGGCGGCGCCTTGGAAGTGGCTCGGTCCAGTGGATCGCTCATGTCGCTGCTCCCGACCTGACGGTTCAACCCGTGACGCGGTTGCCCTGCTCATGCTGGGCGAACTGCTTCACCGCACGCAGCACGTCGCTGCGGCTGATCTGACCGATCAGGCGCCCGTTCTCGACCACAGGCATGCGTCGACGGCGACCGCGCAGGAAGCGCTCGGACACCTCGATGATGTCCAATTCGGGGGAAATGGTTTCCACCTCAGTGGTCATGTACGCGCTGACGTTGCCGCCGATCGCCTCGTAGTAGGCACCCGAGAGGATGCCGCGCAGGCAGTCACCCTCGGACAGCAGGCCGATCAGGTGGCCCTGGGAATCGACCACCGGGGCACCGGAAATGCGGTGCTCCAGCAGGCGGTTGATGGCCGTGAACAAGTCGGTATCGGAGCGGAACGTCACCAGATGGCGGGTCATGTAGTCCCGCACCTTGATTGACTTGAGCATGAGCGAACTCCTGATTGTTATGTGGCTAACCGGCGCGACAGCAGACGATCAATCGAATACGACCGTCTTGTTGTCATGCACCAATACGCGGTCTTCCAAGTGATAGCGTAGCCCACGGGAGAGCACCATCTTCTCCACGTCCTTACCCAGGCGCACCATTTCCTCGATGCTCTCGCGGTGACTGACCCGCACCACGTCCTGCTCGATGATCGGGCCGGCATCCAGCTCTTCGGTCACGTAATGGGACGTCGCGCCGATCAGCTTGACCCCACGCAGCGAGGCCTGGTGATACGGCTTGGCGCCCACGAACGACGGCAGGAAGCTGTGGTGAATGTTGATCACGCGCTGCGCATAGTCACGGCACAGCTGCGGCGGCAGGATCTGCATGTAACGCGCCAGGACGATGACATCGGCCTGATGGCTCTCCACCAGACGTGCGACCTCGTCGAATGCCGGCTGTTTGTTCTTGGGGTCGACCGGCACGTGGAAATACGGAATGCCGTGCCACTCGACCATGCTGCGCAGGTCGTCATGGTTGGAAATGACGCAGGGGATGTCGCAGTCCAGCTCGTCGCTGTGCCAGCGGTGCAGCAGATCGGCCAGGCAGTGCGATTCCCGGCTGGCCATCAGCACCACGCGCTTCTTGCGCGCCGAATCAGTGATGCGCCACTCCATGGAGAACTCGCGGGCAATCGGTGCGAAGGCCTGCGTGAAGCCATCCAGGTCGAACGGCAGAGAATCCGCGCGAATCTCGTGGCGCATGAAGAACCAGCCACTCTGGGTATCCGAATGGTGGCTCGCCTCGGTGATCCAACCGTTGTAGGTAGCCAGAAAATTACTGACCTTGGCCACGATACCAACGCGGTCAGGGCAGGCAATGACCAGCCTAAAAGTGCGCATGAGGAAACTCCGAAAACTTTGCAAAGTCGGCCATTTTAGCCGTAGCGGAAAAAAACTGCAGTAAACGGATGGAAGGAACCACCGCGCCCGGCCCGACAAGTCTGACACACCGCAACGCGCCAAGCCCTGCGACACATGGACTCCATGAAAAAGCCGCAGAAAAACAACGGCCATCCCCAGGCAATCGCGGCGAATGCAGACGAATTAAAACTACGTTCGATAACGCGCACTGTAATGAAATGTAGCCCGAAGATGATTAAAGTTATTTGCCAACTGTGGCAAATCCTTACAAACCGGTTTACTTGTTAAAAGTGCGTGACTATTATTACCAACACTTCTCCACCCCATCATCTACGAATTAGGGTAAGCCCATGTCGCTGATCAACGAATACCGCGCTACAGAACAAACCATCAAAGAACTGCAAGAGCGCCTGAAAAACCTGTCGCAAGACGACAAACTGCAGAAAGAACTGGAATTCGAAGGCAAACTGCGCACCCTGATGGGCGAATACCAGAAGTCGCTGCGCGACGTGATCGCCCTGCTGGATCCAGAAGCCAAAGCCAACAAGGCTCCGCGCACCACTGCCAAGGCAGCTGGCACCAAGCGCGCTCGTAAAGTTAAGCAGTACAAGAACCCGAACACCGGTGAAGTCATCGAAACCAAAGGTGGCAACCACAAGACTCTGAAAGAGTGGAAAGCCAAGTGGGGCTCCGACGTGGTTGAAGGCTGGGCAACGCTGCTGGGTTAATCCCGACGCGCCCGCTTCACACAAAACGCCAGCATTCGCTGGCGTTTTTTTATGCGCGCTATCTGGACGGTCGCTGTAAATATCCCCTCTTAGAGCGCATAGCGCTGACGCACGTGCTGCGCATGCTCAGACCAGGCCTCCAAGACCGCACGCTGCTCGACAGTTGCCGTGGCCAACAGTTCGGCAAGGGCGGCATCAAATGTTGTCAGGGTATTGGGTGCACCGTATTCGGGCAGACTTAAACGGCGCTGACAAAACTGCCACCAGCGCTGGTGTTCTTCTGCATTCAAACCCGCCGAAAAGTTCCGTGCTCGATAACGAAAGAGCAATTCAGGCAAGCGAGAATCATCGAACGGCCAGACTTCCTGAGCCAATCGCGGCGGCTCGGCAGTGCGTACTTGCTCGCATAAACGCCGATCACGGTCGTTGATAAACCCGTCATACAACTGCTGCTCGGGATCATCGTTTTGGGCAAACGACTCTTCGGTGTAGATCACCGGAAGTTTGTCCTGCCAGACGCCCTGCGAGTCACGTAACTGCTGGGCGCGGCGTTGGCAGTCGGCCATATCCAGTTGCAATCGCTGAATATCTCCCTCTCGCAATACATTCAGCGGTGCAACAACGGGGCAGCGGTTGATGTGCAGCAACTTCAAAGGCACCGGAAGTACCCTCTCGCCCAATTCGTCGCGCCGGGTATACAGACGCTGACGCAAGGTGTCGGCGTCTTCATCGAGCAACGGCGATGCCTCGGCCTGCAAATCACAGACGATCAGCGCATTGCGATTGCGCGGGTGCCACGCCAGCGGCAGCACCACCGCCAGGTAATGCCGTGCGCCGGCAAAACGCCCCGAGACATGCACCAGCGGCTGCATCAGCCTGATCTGGTCGAGCACACGTTGCTTGCTGCGCAGTCCGTAGAGATAGTCGTACAGTTTGGGCTGCCGGCTGCGTACCAGGCGCGCCAGAGCAATGGTGGCGCGTACGTCGGACAACGCATCGTGGGCCTGACCATGGTCGATGCCGTTGGCTGCCGTGAGCCGCTCCAGACGCAGGCTGACGCGCCCCTCTTCCTCTGGCCAGACGATGCCTTCCGGACGCAACGCATACGCTGTACGCATCACGTCGATCAGGTCCCAGCGGCTGTTGCCGCCCTGCCATTCACGGGCGTAGGGATCAAAGAAGTTGCGGTACAGGCTGTAGCGCGTCACTTCGTCGTCGAAACGCAGGCTGTTGTACCCCACCCCACAAGTCCCCGGCAGCGACAGCTCGGCGTGCACACGGCGCATGAACTCGACTTCGCTCAGCCCTTTCTGCGCCAGCAATTGCGGAGTGATGCCAGTCACGAGGCAGGCGGCGGGATGCGGCAGGATATCGTCGCTCGGCTGACAGTAGATGTTCAGCGGCTCGCCGATTTCGTTGAGGTCTTCATCGGTGCGGATTCCGGCGACCTGCACAGGGCGGTCGCGGCGCGGGTCGATACCGGTGGTTTCGTAGTCGTACCAGAACAGGCTGGAGGTCACGGTGGTTTCCCTGAAACGAATGCGGCGCCAGTCTAGCACTGCCGATTAACATCTCCGGCAACGATCCAGCACGCAGTTTGCGAGCGCGACAGTTGCTTAGCCGCTGGCGGGTGGCTAGCATCCTGAGTTTCCCCGTCGCAGTCAGCCGATGCCGTCTACCACCCCGCTCTCACCCCGTTCTCCACAATCCGCAGCTCCGCTGCTGGACACTCGCTACCACGTGGAAACCCCGGAAGGTATCGACCTCATCCTGCGCCCGGCCGGCCTGGTGCCCCGTGCGCTGGCCTTTGCCGTCGACCTGCTGATACGCGGGCTGTTTCTGCTGGTGGTCTATGTGGTGCTGGGTACGCTGGGGCAATTCGGCATGGGGCTCGCCACGATCCTGCTGTTCCTCGTGACCTGGTGGTACATGGTGCTGTTCGAGGTATTCAACCAGGGCCGCTCCCCCGGCAAGCAGTTGCTCGGGCTACGCGTGGTCCACGATGACGGTACGCCCGTTGGCTGGGCCGCCTCCCTGACCCGCAACCTACTGCGCTTCGTCGACATTCTGCCGTTCGCCTACACCCTGGGCATCATCAGCTGCCTCAACCACCGGGCCTTCAAGCGCCTGGGCGATATCGCCGCCGGCACGCTGGTGGTGTACCGCGACAGTGCGCCCGGCACCCCGAACCTGCCGCAAGCCGAACCCTTGCACGCGCCCTTTCCCCTGAGCCTGACCGAGCAACGCGCCCTGATGGGATTCGCCGAACGTGCCGAACAGCTCTCCGCTGCCCGCCGTACCGAGCTGGCCGGCATTCTGGCCGAGCCACTGCAGGTTCCGCCGGAACAGGCGGAGCACCAGATACACGGCATCGCCCGTGGCCTGCTGGGGCCGACATGAAACAGAGCCTCTACGAAAGTCATCACCAGGCCGAATGGCAGGCCTTCGCCCAGCAGCTCGACGCGCTGGAGCGCGGCAAGGCCGACGGCGAGAAGAGCAAGGGGTTCGCGGCCGACTACCGGCGCCTGTGCCAGCACCTGGCCCTGGCTGAAGCACGCGGCTACAGCAACCACCTGATCGACTACCTGCAACAGTTGGTACTGCGCGGCCATCAGCAGTTCTACCGGCACCGCAGCCCGCTGGGTACGCAACTGATCGGTTTCCTGCTGGTGGGTTTTCCACGCCTGGTGCGCGCCGAATGGCGGTGCGTGGCGGCCGCCAGCCTGCTGTTCTTCGGCAGCCTGTTCGGCATGGGCCTGCTGACGTACCTGTTCCCGGACCTGATCTACAGCATGGTCAACCCCGAACAGGTGGCGAACATGGAGCGCATGTACGACCCGGACGCGCGGCGCCTCGGGCGCTTCAGCGAACGCGGCTCGAGCGATGACTGGATGATGTTCGGCTTCTACATCATGAACAACATCGGCATCGCCTTTCAGACCTTTGCCAGCGGCCTGCTGCTGGGCCTTGGCAGCCTGTTCTTCCTGCTGTTCAACGGGCTGATGATCGGCGCCGTTGCCGGGCACCTGACCCAGATCGGCTACAGCGAAACCTTCTGGTCGTTCGTCATCGGCCATGGTGCCTTCGAGCTGACCGCCATCGCCCTGGCCGGCGCCGCCGGCTTCAAGCTCGGCTGGGCGCTGCTCGCCCCAGGGCGATTGACCCGGAGCGAAGCCTTGCGCCTGGCCGCATCGCGCAGCGTGCGGCTGGTGGGCGGCGTGGTGGCGTTCCTGCTGCTGGCGGCGTTCATCGAGGCCTACTGGTCGTCGATGACCTTCGCCACGCCGACCATCAAGTACGTGGTCGGCGCCGCGCTGTGGGCACTGGTGCTGGCCTATCTGCTGCTGGCCGGGCGAGGTGACCATGCGCCTGACTGACGCTAGCGTGGCGATTCGCCCGCGCAGCGCCTGGGAAGCCGTCGACCTCGGCGTACTCCTGGCGCGCCGCCATGCCGGTCTGCTGATGGCCAGCTGGGCGCTGGTCACGGTGCCGATCTTTGCCGTGCTCTGCCTGCTGCTCTGGGATTACCCGAGCGTGGCGGTGTTCATCTTCTGGTGGCTGAAGCCGGCTTACGAGCGCCTGCCGCTGTACATCCTGTCCCATGCGCTGTTCGGCGACACGCCGACGCTCAAGCAGGCCCTGCGTGCCTGGCCACGGCTGCTCAAGCCTCAGTTGCTGGCAAGCCTGACCTGGCGGCGCCTGAGCCCCACACGCAGCTTTGACCTGCCGGTGCTGCAACTCGAAGGCCTCTCCGGCAGCGCCCGCTCCCAGCGCCTGGTGGTGCTGGGGCAACGGGATGCCGGCGGCGCGACCTGGCTGACGGTGGTCGGTGTCCACCTGGAAGTCGCGCTGTGGCTGGGCCTGATCACCCTGTTCTACCTGCTGTTGCCGCAACAGATCCAGCTCGACTGGGACTGGCAGAGCCTGGTCAACGCCGCCAGTGGCGAATGGCGCAGCCTGGAACACCTGTCCAATCTGCTCTACGTACTGGGCATGGTGATCTGGGAACCGGTGTATGTCGCCTGCGGTTTCACCCTCTACCTGAACCGACGCACCGCCCTGGAAGCCTGGGACATCGAGCTGGTGTTCCGCCAGTTGCGCCAGCGCATCAGCGGTGTCGCCTATGCCCTGCTGCTCGGCTGCAGCCTGCTGCTGATGCAGCTGCCATCCCCGGCCATGGCCGACGAAACCGCGCCCCCTGCCGCCGCAAGCACCCTCAGCAGTTGCCCTCTGCCCGACCAGGACCCGAACGGCCCAAACGCCGAGCGCCTGCTCAAGCAGCCCCTGACCAGTGCAGCGGCCCAGCAGACCATCACGCAACTGCTGGACCAGCCTCCGTTCGAAAACCGTGAAACCGTCACGCGCTGGCGCTTCGGTGAAAAAACCGAGGCTGAGCAACCCACCGAAGAGGACGTCCGCGGTTTTCTGGACCTGCTGGAAAAGTTCTTCAAACTGGGCGAGTTCTGGAAAAGCATCGACGGCGTCGCCCTCTTCTTCGAGGCCCTGCTGTGGGCTGCAGTCATCGGTCTCGTAGGCTTGCTGCTGTGGCGTTACCGCGAATGGCTCAGTGCATTCACCGGGCGCATCGCGCTGCCCAAACGCCGCCTGTCCAGCGCCCCGACCCAGCTGTTTGGCCTGGAAGTGGCACCGGAAAGCCTGCCTGACGACATCGCCAGCGAAGCCGAGCGCCTTTGGCAGGAGCAGCCCCGCGCCGCCCTGGGGCTGCTCTACCGCGCTCTGCTCAGCCGCCTGCTGCACGACTACCACCTGCCGCTGCGCAGCTCCCACACCGAAGCCGAGGTCCTGCAACTGGTGCAGCGCCTCGACCTGGATGAGCTGGAGCGCTTCAGCCAGGCCTTGACCCGTCACTGGCAGAACCTCGCCTACGGCCACCGCCTGCCACCCGAAACCCTCAAGCGCGGCTTGTGTGAAGGCTGGCGGCGCCTGTTCGAAAACGGGGGCCGGGCATGAGTCGGCGTACCCAACTGTGGATCGGTCTCACCGTGCTGCTGGTTCTCGGCCTGTTCGGCGCCTACCTGCTGAGCAAGGCCGAACCCTACGAAGAAGACGTCCGGCATGGTCCGGCTCCGGAAGCCCAGGCCAACCCGTATCTGGCTGCCGAGCATTTCCTGCGCAAGCAGGGCCTGCAGGTGCAGCGCGCCGATGGTCTGGAGGTCCTGCCGACCCTGCCCAGCACCGGCCATACCCTGCTGCTGCTCGGCAACCGCCGCGACCTGACCCCGCGCCAGAGCGCGCGCCTGCTGGAGTGGGCGGAAAAAGGCGGTCACCTGGTGTTCGTGGCCGAACGCCTGTGGGACGAGGATGACGGCAAGAGCGGCGACCTGCTGCTGGACAGCCTGGGCATCCAGCAATACGAGAGCGATGAGCTCGACACCGCCAGCGACGACGAAGATGCCGCCGCCGACGAGGAGACCGCACAGGCCGAAGAGCTGCCAGCGCCCGAACCCTATGCCGAACTGACCCAGCTCTACCTGGAAAACGAAGACGCACCGGCGTATTTCAGCTTCGACCCGAGCTTCCACCTCTACGACGCACAAAACCGGGCCCACGCCTGGGCCAACAGCGGTGACGCCACGCACCTGGTGCAGCTCTACCACGGCGCTGGCCTGATTACCGTGCTGAGCGACGCCTGGATCTGGCGCACCTTCAACATCGCCGAATACGACAACGCCTGGCTGCTCTGGTACCTGAGCCAGGACAGCGATGTGACCCTGCTCTACCGGGCCGACCGCGACGACCTGTTCAGCCTGCTGCTGCGCCATTTTGCCGAAGCGCTGGCCGCATTGGCGCTGCTGATCATCGGTGGCCTGTGGTTCTTCGGCATGCGTGAGGGGCCGTTGCTGGCCCCCGCCAGCCCGAGCCGCCGACAGCTGCAGGAACACCTGCGCGCCAGCGCCGACTTCCTGCTGCACCGCAGCGGCCAGCACAGCCTGTTGCACAGCCTGCAACAGGACATCCAGCGCCGCGCACGGCGCCGTCACCCCGGTTTCGAACGGCTCGGCGTGGCCGAACAATGGCAGGTCCTGGGTCGCCTGACCCGCCTGCCGTCCAGCGCCATCAGCCAAGCCATGCGGCCGTTGCCCAAACAGCGACTGGCCGCCACCGAATTCACCCGTCAGGTCGCCCACCTGCAAACCCTCAGGAACGCCCTATGAGCGAACACACCCCCACCGAGCCAACATCCGAGCAGAGCCCTGACACAGTGGCTCCCGAGTCTGCCGCCCCTGCGCCTGCGGCACCGGTAGCGGCTCCCGCGACGCCAGCACCGGCAGCCAACCCGGCGGCCCAGCGCCAACGCGCCAGCCAGTTGGCCCAGGCCCTGCGCAGCGAGCTGGAAAAGGCCCTGATCGGCCAGAGCGCCGTGATCGACGATGTGCTGACCGCGCTGATCGCGGGCGGCCACGTGCTGGTGGAAGGCGTCCCCGGTCTCGGCAAGACCCTGCTGGTGCGGGCCCTGGCGCGCTGCTTCGGCGGCGAGTTCGCACGCATCCAGTTCACCCCTGATCTGATGCCCAGCGACGTGACCGGCCACGCCGTGTACGACCTGCAGAGCGAGCAATTCAAGCTGCGCAAGGGGCCGGTGTTCACCAACCTGCTGCTGGCGGACGAAATCAACCGGGCGCCGGCCAAGACCCAGGCCGCGCTGCTGGAAGTGATGCAGGAGCGCCAGGTCACCCTGGAAGGCCGCGCACTGGCGGTGCCGCTGCCGTTCATGGTGCTGGCCACGCAGAACCCCATCGAGCAGGAAGGCACTTACCCGCTGCCGGAAGCCGAGCTGGATCGCTTCATGCTCAAGCTGCGCATGGATTACCCCGAGCAGGCCGAAGAGCTGAACATGGTTCGCCAGGTCACCCGCTCGACCAAGGCCGACATGCTCGAAGTCAGCCCGCTGCGCACCCTGCTGCAGGCCAAGGATGTACTGGCCCTGCAGAAGATCGCCGGCGACCTGCCGCTCGACGAGCAGGTACTGGACTACGCCGTACGCCTGGCCCGCGCAACCCGCACCTGGCCTGGCCTGGCCATGGGCGCGGGGCCGCGTGCCTCGATCGCCCTGGTGCGTGGCGGCCGCGCCCGTGCACTGCTGCGCGGCGGCGACTTCGTGCTGCCGGACGACATCAAGGGCTGCGCCCTGGCCGTGCTGCGTCACCGCGTCCGCCTGGCACCGGAGCTGGATATCGAAGGCCTGTCGGTGGATCAGGTGCTCCTGCAACTGCTCGACCAGGTACCGGCACCGCGCCTATGAGTGCTTCGATGACAGGTGCTCGATGAAACCGTCACGCACGCTGCTCGCGCTCCTGGGCGGGCTGCTGGGGTTGGCCATTCTGCTGGGGGCGCTCGACGCCCTCGGGGTCAGCCTGCCCGCGTCGTTGCATGCGTTCTGGTGGGGCCTGCTGCTGGCGCTGCTGGTCACCGCCGGGGTCGATGCGCTGCGTCTGCGCCGGCTGCCGTCGCCCCAGGTTCAACGCCAGTTGCCCGGCAACCTGCCCCTGGGCCGCTGGAGCGAGGTGCACCTGACCGTGCACCACAGCCATACCCGGCGCTCGCACCTGGACGTATTCGATCACCTGCCGGGCGACATGGCTTTCGAGCATCTGCCGCAACGGGTCGAGCTGCACCCCGGCGAACAGACCACGTTCAGCTACCGGGTCAAACCGCTGCAACGCGGGCACTTCAGCTTTCCCTGCTGTGAGATCAGCCTGCCCAGCCCGCTGCGCCTCTGGCACGCCCGGCGCTACCTGGACCTGCCCCAGGAAACCCGCGTCTACCCGGACTTCGCCCGTCTCTACGGCGCCCAGTTGATGGCGGTGGACGACTGGCTGAGCCAGATGGGCGTGCGCCAGCAGCCGCGTCGCGGCCTGGGTCAGGAATTCCACCAGCTGCGCGAATTCCGAGACGGCGACACCCTGCGCCAGATCGACTGGAAAGCCACGGCGCGCAAGCGCACCCCCATCGCCCGGGAATACCAGGACGAACGGGACCAGCAGATCGTCTTCCTGCTCGACTGCGGCCGCCGCATGCGCAGCCAGGACGACGAGCTGGCGCACTTCGACCACGCCCTCAACGCCTGCCTGCTGCTCAGCTACGTCGCGCTGCGCCAGGGCGATGCGGTGGGCCTGGCGACCTTCGCCAGCGAACAGAAACGCTTCCTGCCGCCGGTCAAGGGCACGGCCCAGCTCAACGTGCTGCTCAATGCCGTGTACGACCTGCGCAACACTCAGCAGCCCGCCGACTTCGCCGCAGCCACCGACGCCCTGCTCAGCCGCCAGCGCCGCCGCGCCCTGGTGGTACTGGTGACCAACCTGCGCGACGAAGACGACCAGGAACTGATGGCCGCCATCAAACGCCTCGGTCGCCAGCACCGCGTACTGGTCGCCAGCTTGCGCGAAGAAGTGCTCGACACCCTGCGCAACACCCCGGTGCAGGACTTCGAGGGCGCCCTGGCCTACTGCGGCACCGTGGATTACCTGAATGCTCGCGCGGACCTGCATGAGCGCCTGGCTGCCCATAACGTCCCGGTGATCGACGCCCGCCCCGGCGAGCTCGGCCCCGAACTGGTCAGCCGCTACCTGGCCTGGAAAAAAGCCGGCGTGCTGTAACCCCGTAGTCTGGGTCGAGCGAAGCGACACCCGGGGAAGTGCCCGCACAACCCGCCCGCATAAACAAAAACGCCCGGTGCACTGCACCGGGCGTTTTGCGCTGAACCGTCCTGAGAGAATCAGGAACCGGCTTGCAGGGACCTCAGCCGCGAGCGGCCTTGATCACTTCGATATAGGGCTCAGCCTGGCGCTGGTCCTGGATCAGGGCGACGAAATCGTTGCCCTGAGCATCCTTGGCGTTGAGGTCATAGCCCTCGGCCACGAAGAAGCCCACGAAACGCTCGAAATCGTCGATGCGCAGGCCGCGGTAGGCCTTGACCAGTTTGTGCAGGGACGGCGGCGTGGCGTCGGCGGGCTCGACCGTCAGGAACAGCTTGATCGGCTCGTCACCAATCTCTTCACCAATCACCTGTTTCTTGTCTTTGCGCATTGCTCACTCCAGCTAACCAAGCCTCAACGGGCCGGCAGTGTACCCCCGCCGCGCCCTGGCGCTCAACGCATCCGCCCTGCGCAACGAGAAACCACCGCACTTTTTAGCACGCAGGCCGCACACCCGACATCCGACTTAGGTCAGCACAGGGCTGTGCACCCGCGCCTTATACTCGGCCCAGCCATAGGGGGCCGTCATGTCATTGCCTGTTCCGTCGCTGTTCGCCGCCTGGCGCCAGAGCCTGCGCCTCGGCTTCACCTGGAAACGCCTGCGCGGCGACCTGAGCGCCGGGCTGACGGTGGGCATCATCGCCATTCCGCTGGCCATGGCGCTGGCCATTGCCGTCGGGGTGGCGCCGCAGCATGGGCTGTACACGGTGCTGATCGCGGCGCCGCTGATCGCCCTGTTCGGCGGCTCGCGCTTCAATATTTCCGGGCCCACGGCGGCGTTCGTGGTGATCCTGCTGCCCATCACCCAACAGTTCGGCCTCGGTGGTTTGCTGCTGTGCACCGCCATGGCGGGGCTGATCCTGATCGTCCTGGGGCTGCTGCGGGCGGGTCGGCTGATCGAGTTCATCCCTTACCCCGTCACTCTCGGCTTCACCGCCGGCATCGGCATCGTGATCGCCACCCTGCAGATCAAGGACCTGTTCGGCCTGAGCCTGCCGAGCCAGCCCGACAACTACATCGAACAGCTGAACCTGCTGGCGCACGCCCTGCCATCGCTCCAGCCAGGGGACAGCCTGGTGGCACTGGCCTGCCTGGCGGTGCTGATCCTCTGGCCGCGCTGGGTGCCCAGGGTCCCCGGGCACCTGGTGGCATTGGCGCTCGGTGCCTTTCTGGGGATGGCCCTGGAAGGTGCCGGCCTGCCGGTGGCGACCCTCGGGGAGCGCTTCAGCTACACCCTCGATGGCACCGAGTACCCGGGCATTCCACCCTTCCTGCCGACATTCGCCTGGCCCTGGCAGCTGCCGGGGCCGGATGGCATGCCGCTGACGCTGTCCTTCGAACTGTTTCGCCAATTGCTGGCTCCGGCGTTCGCCATCGCCATGCTCGGGGCCATCGAGTCGCTGCTGTGCGCCGTGGTGGCCGACGGCATGACCGGCAGCAAGCACGACCCGAATGCCGAACTGATCGGCCAGGGCATCGGCAACCTGGCAGCGCCGCTGTTCGGTGGTATCACCGCCACCGCCGCCCTCGCGCGCAGTGCGGCCAACGTGCGGGCCGGGGCGTTCTCGCCGCTGTCGGCGATCATCCACGCCGGGGTGGTGCTGGTCGCGATTCTCTATCTGGCCCCGCTGTTCAGCCACTTGCCGATGGCGGCCCTGGCCGCCCTGCTGCTGATCGTCGCCTGGAACATGAGCGAAGCGCGCCACGTGCGGCACACCCTGCGCATCGCTCCGCGCAGCGACGTGCTGGTGTTGCTGACCTGCCTGGTGCTGACCGTACTGTTCGACATGGTGCTCGCCGTGGGCGTCGGCCTGCTGCTGGCGGCCGGCCTGTTCATCAAGCGCATGAGCGAGCTGACCGAAACCGCCGAACTGCCCAAGCGCCAGCACCAGTCGCTCACCGACCTGCCGGAGCAGGTGCTGGTCTACACCATTCGCGGCCCGCTGTTCTTCGGCGCCGCGGAGAAGGCGCTGAGCGTGCTGCGCCGACTGGCCCCGGAGGTGAAGGTGGTGATCGTCGATATCAGCGCCGTACCGCTGCTCGACATGACCGCCCTGGCGGCGCTGGAAAACGTACTGCGCGACTACCGGGAACAGGGCACCGGCCTGGTCCTCAGCGGCACGACCGCCCAAGTGCGCCTGCAGCTGCGCCACGCCGGCATCCACCGCCGCGACGGCGAGCTCGCCTACGTGCGTAACCTGGAACAGGCGCGGCGCAAAGCGCTGGAATGGATAGACGGGGGATCGGCCACCGGGACCGTGGGAGGGGCTTCAGCCGCGACGTGTCTCGAGAATGGAGAAGCTCGCGGCTAAAACCTCTCCCACCGAATCAGCTACCGCTGCAGGTTCAAGCGAACTGGGCGCGCATCCAGGCCAGGTAATCCGCCACGCCCGCATCACCCTCGCGGGGCGCCCAAGGAGCCGATTCACCCTCGCCCAGCGGGCGGTAAGGCCCTGCCTTGCACTCGAACAGGATGCTGTCCGTATCGAGCACCACCAGCGCGTGGAACACGCCCGGCGGCAGGTCGACACCCACGGATTGGCCGCCCGCTTCCAGCACACGGCGCTCCAGCAACTCGCCTTGCCCGCTGAAAATCAGCAGCCCCAGGCGCCCTTTCAACACCAGCAGGGTTTCAGCCTTGTCGGCGGACAGATGGCGGTGCGGCGCGATATAGGTGTCGGGTTGCAACCCCACCGCCAGGCGGTGGCAGGGCTCTTCCATCTGGTGGAAGTTGTGGTGCTGGCGTTGCCGGGGATTCGCCGCAGCCTGCTCGGCCAGCTCACGAAAAAGGGCCTGATCGAGAAAGCGCGGCAGTTGCATGGTTTACATCCCTTTGACGGCGTAGATACCGGCAGCATTACGCCAGTAGCCTTTGTAGTCCATGCCGTAACCGAAAATGTAGCGGTCGATGCAGGACAGGCCGACGTAGTCCGCCTTGAGGTCCGGGCGCGCCTTGCGGTCGTGCTCCTTGTCGATCAGCACGGCGGTGTGCACCGCACGGGCGCCGGCGTGGCGGCAGAAGTCGATGATCGCGCCCAGGGTGTGCCCTTCGTCGAGGATGTCATCGATGATCAGCACATCGCGGTCGATGAAGGAAATTTCCGGCTTGGCCTTCCAGAACAGCTCGCCGCCGCTGGTCTCGTTGCGGTAGCGAGTGGCGTGCAGGTAGGACAGTTCCAGCGGGAAGTTCAGCTTGGGCACCAGCTTGCCGGAGAAGATCAGGCCGCCGTTCATCACGCAGAACACCACCGGGTTGCGCTCGGCCAGCTCACCGTTGATCGCCACGGCGACCTGGTCGATGGCGGCTTCCACCTGGGCCTCGGTGTACAGGCAGTCGGCCTCCGCCATGATTTGGCGAATGTGTGCGAGATCGGCGGACATGGTCTTTCCTCTCTGTGAACGAGCGAGCCTGGCAATCGCCAGGGAAGCTGATCGATGGGTCAAAATAAAAGCCGGCAAAGGTACGCATCTGCCTCGTGCAGGGCAAGCCTAACCGGACAAACGCGGCGAACAGGCTGCAAGCGGCCGCCAATGTCGTCAATGCGACGAATTCTGCCACGTCGACCACCCTGGACCGAAAGTCCTGATACCGCCCGGCAGCACCAATGCATTAATCTAACGCCATTTTTTGCCAGCACCTCCGGAGAACCCGCCATGTCCGTCCTCGAGATCCGCCACCCGCTGATCCGCCACAAGCTAGGCCTGATGCGCCGCGCCGATATCAGCACCAAGAACTTCCGCGAGCTGGCACAGGAAGTCGGCGCCCTGCTGACCTACGAGGCGACCAAGGACCTGCCGCTGGAAAACTACGAAATCCAGGGCTGGGCCGGCCCGGTGCAGGTGGAAAAGATCTCCGGCAAGAAGATCACCGTGGTCCCGATCCTGCGCGCCGGCATCGGCATGCTCGACGGCGTGCTCAGCCTGATTCCGGGGGCCAAGGTCAGCGCCGTGGGCGTGGCGCGCAACGAAGAAACCCTGCAAGCGCATACCTACCTGGAAAAACTGGTCCCTGAGATCGACGAGCGCCTGGCGATGATCATCGACCCGATGCTCGCCACCGGCGGTTCCATGGTCGCCACCATCGACCTGCTGAAGAAAGCCGGCTGCAAGGAAATCCGCGCGATGGTGCTGGTTGCCGCGCCGGAAGGCATCAAGGTGGTCAACGACGCGCACCCGGACGTGGTGATCTACACCGCCTCGATCGATCAGCGCCTGAACGAACACGGCTACATCATTCCCGGCCTCGGCGATGCGGGCGACAAGATCTTCGGCACCAAACAGAAGGACGCCTGATCCATGCAGGACGAATATAACGATCCGCTGCCGCGCCAGATCCTGTCGGGCGCCCAGATGCTGTTCGTGGCTTTCGGCGCCCTGGTGCTGATGCCGCTGATCACAGGCATGGACCCCAACGTCGCACTGTTCACCGCCGGTATCGGCACCCTGCTGTTCCAGGCGGTCACCAAGCGTGAAGTCCCGGTTTTCCTGGCCTCCAGCTTCGCTTTCATCGCCCCGATCCTCGCCGCCAAGGGCGAATTTGGCCTGCCGGCGGTGCTCGGCGGGATCATGGCCTCGGGCCTGGTGTACATCGCGCTGAGCGTGGTGGTCAAAGTCCGCGGCGTCGGTTTCATCGATCGCCTGCTGCCGCCGGTGGTGATCGCCCCGGTGATCATCTCCATCGGCCTGGCGCTGTCCCCGGTGGCCGTGAACATGGCCATGGGCAAGGCCGGCGACGGCAGCGTGGAGCTGGTGCCCTATGTCACCGCCATGATCATCTCGATGTCGGCCCTGGTCACCACCGTGGCCGTGGCGGCGCTGGGTCGCGGGATTTTCCGCCTGGTGCCGATCCTCGCCGGGATCATCGTCGGCTGCATCGTTTCCGCGCTGTTCGGCGTGATCGACACCAGCAACATCGCTGCTGCTCCGTGGCTGGCCATCCCGGCCTTCGTCGCACCGGAACTGCACTGGGGCGCGATCCTGTACCTGGTACCGGTGGCCCTGGCACCGGCCATCGAGCACATCGGCGGCGTGGTCGCGATCGGCAGTGTCACCGGCAAGAACTTCATCAAGAAGCCCGGTCTGCACCGCACCCTGCTGGGCGACGGCCTGGCCAGCGGGGCCGCCGGCCTGTTCGGCGGCCCGCCCAACACCACCTACGCCGAAGTCACCGGCGCGGTGATGCTGACCAAGAACTACAACCCGAAGATCATGACCTGGGCGGCGATCTTCGCCATCGCCCTGGCCTTCATCGGCAAGTTCGGCACCGCCCTGCAGAGCATCCCGGTACCGGTGATGGGCGGCATTCTGTGCCTGTTGTTCGGCTCCATCGCGGTGGTCGGCCTGAACACCCTGATCCGCAATCAGGTCGATCTGTCGGAAGCGCGCAACCTGATCATCGTCTCCGTGACCCTGGTGTTCGGCATCGGCGGCATGACCATCGGCACGCCGGAGTTCGCCCTGTCGGGTATTTCCCTCAGCGCCATCTGCGCGCTGGTGCTCAACCTGGTGCTGCCCGGCGGCCAGGGCTGGCGCAACAAGGCGCTCAAGGAAGACGAGCAGCCTGAGGCGTAACTGAAAAAGCCCCGCCGATGCGGGGCTTTTCCATGGCCAGCAGGATGTGCGATCGCCCTGTAGCCTGGGCCGAGCGCAGCGACACGCGGGATAACGCCTTTCGCCCCTCCCGCACAAACGAAAACGCCCGATGCAACTGCATCGGGCGCTCTCGAACAGCTCCTGGAAACTACCCAGGCATCACGCCGGGTTGGCGCTCCAGTTCTGCAGACGCACCACGCTTTCGCGGTACGGCTTGAGTCCTCGGCTGAGCAGAATCACCGAGCTGACCACCGCCAGCGCCGTGACGATCAGGATCGAGTAGCGCAGCGCGTTGTCATCGGCGAACACGTAGTCGGTCACCAGGGCCACGGCGGTCGGGCCGATGCCCAGGCCGATCAGGGTGATGACGAACAGGTAGATGGCCGACGCCTGGCCACGCATCGAGTTGGGCATGATGTCCTGGATCGCTGCCGGCGCCACTCCGAACGGCATGCTCAGGAAGAACACCGTGGGGCCCATCAGTACGAAGGCGGCAAAGGCGCTGTCCATCAGCGGGAAGGCGATCACGCAGGGCAGCGCGCCGATGGCGGCGTACAGACCCACCCGCATGTTGGCATCGCTGCTGCCGCGCTTGGTCATCCAGTCGGCCCAGCGGCCACCGAAGACGATCCCCAGGCAACCGAACACCGCCACGATGCTGCCGTAGACGATGCCCACCTGGCCGGCATCCCAGCCATAGGTGCGAATGAAGAAGGTCGGCACCCACGCCGCGCTGCCGTAACCGGCGAACGCCAGGCCGGCGAAACCGAAGTTGTGGCACAGCACAGTGCGGCGATTGGAGCGGATGTAGCGCCCCACATCTGCCAGAGGCACCGCCACGCCGGCACCAACCCCACGCCGCGCCGGCTCCTTGACCGCCAGCATGAGCAAGGTGAACAGGATGCCGGCAGCCCCGAGGATCAGGAAGATCAGCTGCCACGGCCGCACCTCGCCAAACACCGGCAGCACCACATCGCCCTGGGCCGAAGCGAACTGAATGACCAGCCCGCCCAGCAGGAACGCCAGGCCGGAGCCGAGGTAGACCCCCATCGAGTAAACGCTGATCGCCGTGGCCCGGCGGTCAGCAGGAAAGCTGTCGGCAATCAAGGAGTAGGCCGCTGGCGACAGCGCCGCTTCGCCCACGCCAACGCCGATCCGGCACAGCAGGAACTGCCAGTACAGCTTGGCCATGCCACAGGCCGCGGTGGCCGCGCTCCAGAACAGGATGCCGATGGCAATCAGGCCGCGCCGGCTGCGGGTGTCGGCCAGGCGCCCGAGGGGAATGCCGCAGACGGTGTAGAACAGCGCGAAGGACAGGCCCATCAGCAGACTCATCTGCGTGTCGCTGATCATCAGATCGCGACGGATGGGGCCCACCAGCAGGTTGAGAATCTGCCGGTCGATGAATGACAGCACATAGGCCACCATCAAAATGGCAACAGTGACCCAGGCTCGGGTACTGGAGGGATAGCCGTTATTGTTGTTATGCACGGGCAGTCTCCTCGACACCGCAAACGCGGTGCGCGACGGTTGGAAAGAGCTGCCAGCTTAGGCCGATATACAGGGCGGTGAGTATCGCCCCAAGGTGTTATCAGTCAGACGAATGCAGTGCATCCTTTCAGGCGAATGACAGGGGCCGCCCACTCCGATAGAGCGCCCCCTGACAGTGCCCGTCACAGCACCTTGGGCGCACGCTCGCTGAGGGTTTTCAGAGCGGCCAGCCAACTGGGGTGATCGTTGAGGCACGGCACCAGCTGCAGGCTTTCGCCCCCGGCCTCGACGAACTGCTCGCGGCCACGGTCGCCGATCTCTTCGAGGGTTTCGATGCAATCGGCGACGAACGCCGGGCACATCACCAGGAGCTTCTTCACCCCCTGGGCGGCCAGTTCGTCGAGGCGCGCTTCGGTGTAGGGCTCGATCCACTTGTCCCGGCCCAGGCGCGACTGGAACGACACCGACCATTGCTCGGGCCGCAGCCCCATGCGCTCGGCGAACAACTCGGCACTGCGCTGGCACTGGCTGCGGTAGCAGACCGCCAGGACCTCGTCGCTCACGCCCCGGCTGTCGGCAGCCCGCAGGTCGTGATTGCGATCGATGCCGGCGACCCGCTTGCGGATATGCCGCTCGGGCAACCCGTGGAAGCTCAGCAACAGGTGGTCGAAGTCCTGTTCCAGATAGGGCTTGGCGCTGTCGACCAGCGCGTCGAGGTATTCCGGCTCGGCGTAGAACGGCGGCAGCACCGAGAAATTCATGGTCAAGCCCTGCTCGCGCACCACGCGCTTGGCCTCTTCGATCACCGTTGTCGTGGTGCTGTCGGCAAACTGCGGGTACAGCGGCGCGAGGGTGACCTGCTCGATGCCCTGGGCGGCCAGACGGGTCAGTACGGTCTGGATCGACGGCTCGCCGTAACGCATGGCCAGTTCCACTGGGCCGTGGGTCCACTGGCTTTTCATCGCCTCCTGCAGGCGTTTGCTCAGCACGATCAGCGGCGAACCGTCTTCCCACCAGATCGACGCATAGGCATGGGCCGACTGCGCCGGGCGCCTGATCAGGATCAGCGACACCAGCAGGCGCCGCAGCGGCCACGGCAGATCGACCACATAAGGGTCCATCAGGAACTGATCGAGGTAACGCCGGACATCAGCCACTTCAGTCGACGCGGGAGATCCCAGGTTGACCAGCAACAGGGCGTGAGCGCTCATGTGTAATCCTTTTCAGTCAGTGGCGGCCCAGCAGGTCTGCAAGAGCCACGTTCAGATCGGTGAAACGAAACGTGTAACCGGCCTCGATTGCCCGGGTGGGTAGCGCACGCTGCCCGCCCAGTAACAGCACCGACAATTCGCCCAGGCCGATGCGCAGGACCGGGGCCGGCAGCGGCATGAAGGCCGGTCGGTGCAGGACGTGGCCCAGCGCCTTGGCGAAGTCGGCATTGCGCACCGGCTGCGGCGCGCAGGCATTATAGGGACCCTCGGCCCCCGGATGCCGCAAGAGAAAATCGATCAGGCCGATTTGATCGGCCAAATGAATCCAGGGCATCCATTGCCGGCCGTTCCCAACCGGCCCGCCCAGGCCCAGCTTGAACGGCAGCAGCAGGTGCTTGAGAAAGCCGCCGTCGGCCGCCAGCACCAGCCCGGTCCTTACCCGCACCACGCGAATGCCCTGGGCTTCGGCACGCATCGCCGTCTCTTCCCAGGCGCCGCACAGCTGCGCGGCAAAATCGTCGCTGACCGGGGGCGAGTCCTCGTGCAGTTCGCGCTCCCCGCCGTCGCCGTACCAGCCTACGGCCGAGCCGGAGATCAACAGACCGGGTTTGTGCTGGCGGCTTTCCAGCCAGGCCACCAGTTGCTCGGTCAGACCGATACGACTGGCCCACAACAGGCGCTTGCGCTTGCTTGTCCAGGGTCGGTTGGCGATTGGCGCACCAGCCAGGTTGACCACTGCATCCAGCGGTTCTTCACTCAGTTCCTCGAGCCGGCCGATGCCCCGTACCGCGTCGCCGCACAACGACGGAACACGCTCTGGCGTGCGGCTCCACACCGTGAGCTGATGGCCCTGTTGCGTCCAGTGTTGGCAGAGCGCGCGGCCGATCAGGCCGGTACCGCCGGTCAGCAATATGTGCATGACATCGTCCTCGCATGACGTAACACGCTTATCGCCCTAGTCTGATTTATGGCGGAAGGAGGTGCCTAAAAACCAGCGGTAGGTTGTCGTAACTATAGGAAGGCGCGGATCAACGCGAACAAACCTATACAGAAAAACGGCATTGTATAGCTTTTACCGACCGCGTAGCGTAGGACCCGTTCCGGTTTCACAGCGCCTCTCTCAGGCTTGGCGCTCTGCCACACGAGGTAAATCATGACAGCTACAGCCCCTATCGCCATCATCGGTACCGGCATCGCCGGACTGTCTGCCGCCCAGGCCCTGCACGCTGCAGGGCATGAGGTGCAGCTGTTCGACAAGAGCCGGGGCAGCGGCGGGCGAATGGCGAGCAAACGCAGCGACGGCGGCGCCCTCGACCTGGGCGCCCAGTACTTCACCGCCCGCGACCGACGATTCGTCGAAACCGTCCAGCAATGGCAGGCCCGAGGCTGGGTCGCCGAATGGACCCCAACCCTGTTCAATTACCAGGATGGCCGCCTGAGCGCCTCGCCCGACGAGCAGGTGCGCTGGGTGGGCAGCCCGCGCATGAGCGCCATCACCCGGGCCGTGCTCGGCGCGCTGCCGGTGCACTTCTCCTGCCGCATCACCGAGGTGTTCCGCGGCGAGCAGCACTGGAGCCTGCTCGACGCCGAAGGCCAGAGCCACGGCCCCTTCAGCCATGTGGTAATCGCCACGCCGGCGCCCCAGGCCACCGCCCTGCTCGCAGCCGCCCCGAAACTCGCAGGCGCCGCCGCCAGCGTCAGCATGGACCCGACCTGGGCGGTCGCCCTGGCGTTTGCCAACCCCCTCGACAGTCCGGTGGAAGGCTGCTTCGTGCAAGACAGCGCCCTGGACTGGGTCGCGCGCAATCGCAGCAAACCCGGCCGCGAAACCACCCTGGACACCTGGGTACTGCACGCCAGCAGCGCCTGGAGCAAGCAGCACCTGGACCTGTCCAAAGAGGCCGTGATCGAACACCTGCACGGGGCCTTCGCCGAGATGATCGGCTGCGCGGTGCCTGCACCGGCCTTCAGCCTGGCGCACCGCTGGCTGTATGCCAGGCCCGCCAGCGCCCACCAGTGGGGCGCCCTGGCCGACGCGGACCTGGGCCTCTATGCCTGCGGCGACTGGTGCCTGTCCGGGCGTGTCGAAGGTGCCTGGCTGAGCGGCCAGGAAGTCGCGCGCAAACTGCTCCAGCACCTGCAATGAACGTGCGGCCGCACCGCCTCAATCCGCGCAAACTGCTGCTGTCCAAGTGGACAGCAGCCCGCCCGCTCAACCGCGAAAAACACTTTCTGGTGACCCAGCTGTTCTGCGACGAAGAAGGCACCGTACTGGAGATCGAGCTCCAGGCCGTGCTCAGCCAACGCAACCAGCGCCTGGACTGGCGCGAACTGCAGGACGCCGCTCACTGGCAGATGGGCTGGAAGTAGCCCCCGACGCCCGACCAACCCAAACACTTACCCTCGCAAATACCTGTACAAGAAATTTGACTTGTACAACTTCGCGCTTATGATGGACAAAACTTGTACATGAAATGGTTCACGTACAACTTTTCCATCAGAGTCGCCCATGAAGCTGCCCAAGCCTCCCAAGCCTCGAATCGGTGTCAGCGCCTGTCTGCTGGGCGCCGAGGTGCGCTTCAACGGTGGGCACAAGGCCTCGCAGCTGTGCACACGCAGCCTGGACGAGTACGTCGAATTCGTGCCGGTATGCCCCGAAGTGGCCATCGGCCTGGGCATTCCGCGTGCGCCCATTCGCCTGGTCGGTGACCCGGCTTCCCCCCGGGCAGTGGGCAGCGTGCAAAGCACACTGGACGTCACCGATGCGCTGGCGGCCTACGGCGAGCAGATGGCCGACGAGCTGGATGACCTGTGCGGTTTCATCTTCATGCAGCAATCGCCGTCCTGCGGGCTGCACCGGGTCAAGGTCTACCAGGACAACGGCTACCCCAGCGAACCCCAGGGCCGTGGCATTTTCACCGCGGCCTTCTGCAAGCGTCACCCGGACCTGCCGGTGGAAGAGGACGGTCGCCTCAACGACCCGACCCTGCGTGAGAACTTTCTGGCCCGGGTCTTCGCCTACGCCCAATGGCAAACCCTGCTGCGCGAAGGCCTGACCCGCGGGGCACTGATCGACTTTCACGCCCGCCACAAGTACCTGCTGATGGCCACCGACCCACGGCACTACAAGGTCCTCGGGCACATGCTGGGCAACCTGGCCAGCGAGGATTTGCAGAGCCTGGCGCCGCGCTACTTCAGCGCTCTGATGACAGCCCTCAAGCGCTGCGCCACCCGGGGCACCCACAGCAACGTGTTGCAGCACCTGAGCGGTTACTTCAAGCGCTCGATGAGCCGCGAAGACCGGCAGGAACTGCAGCACCTGATCGGCCAGTACCGCGAAGGCGTCATCCCGCTGGTGGTGCCGCTGACCCTGCTCAAACACCACCTGCGGCATCACCCCGACGCCTACCTGGCGCGGCAGGTGTACCTGCAGCCGCATCCAGAAAACCTCGCATTGCGTAACAGCCTATGACCACTCAAGACCTTGGCCAGGATCAGGCCGTCGATGACGGTGCCACTGGCGATCCCCAGCAGCCGGACCTGCTGCCCATTCGTGATGTCGCTCGGATCACCGGGGTCAACCCCGTGACCCTGCGCGCCTGGGAACGGCGCTACGGCCTGATCGTTCCGCACCGCACACCCAAGGGTCATCGTCTGTACGACGCCGACCACGTGGCGAAGATCCAGGCCATCCTCACCTGGATCGACCGGGGCGTGACCATCGGCCAGGTCAAGGGCCTGCTGCGCGACGAGCAACCGGCGCAGGTCGAGATCCCTTCGTTCTGGGGCGACCAGCGCCAGCACCTGGTCGAAGCCATCAGCAACCTGGACGAACGCCGCCTGGACGATTGTTTCAACAGCGCGCTGTCGCTGTATCCGCCGCAGACTCTGTGCCAGCAATTGCTGCTGCCGCTGTTCGACCAACTGGAGCTGCGCTGGCGCGGCCAGTTCGGCGCCCAGGCGGAGCGGGTGTTCTTCCACTCCTGGCTACGCAGCAAGCTCGGCTCCCGGGTGTACCACGCCAACCGTCAACGCAGCGGCCGCCCGCTGCTGCTGATCAACCTCTCGGACCGGGTGATGGAGCCGGGGCTGTGGCTGACCGCCTGGCTGACCAGCGACGCCGGCTACCCGGTGAACGCGCTGGACTGGCCCATTCCACCCAACGAACTGGCCCTGGCCGTGGAGCACATCCAGCCCCGCGCGCTGCTGCTGTATTCCAGCCAGGCCTTGAAAATTGCCCACCTGCCGCACCTGGTGACCGGCTATGACTGCCCGAGCCTGATTATCGTGCCGACGGTACACATCCAGGGCCATGCCTTGCGGGTATTGATGGAAGGCCAGAGCAGCCCGCAACTCGCCGACAGCCCCCTGACGGCGTTGCACATGCTCACCGAATTGAACCTGCTGGACAGCTGAACAAGGATTCCCATGCGTCAACTGATGTGGTTCCGCACCGACTTGCGGATACAGGACAACAGCGCACTGAGCGCCGCCATGGAAGCGGGGCCGACCCTCGCCGTGTTCCTGATCAGCCCGGGGCAGTGGCTCGCCCACGACGATGCCGCGTGCAAGGTCGACTTCTGGCTGCGCAACCTGCACGCCCTGTCCGCGCGCCTGGCTGCGCTCAACGTGCCGCTGCTGATCCGGGTCGCAGAGCACTGGGATGAATCACCCCAGGTGATCGCCACCCTGTGCCGGGACCTGCAGATCGAAACCGTGCAGGTCAACGAAGAGTACGGCGTGCATGAAAGCCGCCGGGACCAGGCCGTGAAGGCGCAGCTCGCCCAGGACGGCATCACCTTTCGCAGCCACCTGGATCAACTGTTCTTCGCGCCGGGCAGCGTGCTGACCAAGACCGGTGGCTACTTCCAGGTCTACAGCCAGTTCCGCAAGGTCTGCTACCAGCGCCTGCACACGGCCTTGCCGGCGCTGGTCAGGCTGCCCGCGGCCCAGGCGCCGCTCGGCATTTCCGGCGATGCCGTACCGAGCAGCGTGCCCGGTTTCGACACGCCGAGCGAGACGCTGCGCGAACTCTGGCCGGCCGGCGAAGAGGCGGCGCAGGCGCGGCTCGCGGCATTCGCCGACGAGCAGATCGGCTACTACCAGGCCGAACGCGATTTCCCGGCCAAGCCCGGCACCAGCCAGCTCTCCACGTACCTGGCGGCCGGCGTGATCTCCCCCCGGCAGTGCCTGCACGCGGCCCTGCAATTCAACCGTGGCGAATTCGAGAGCGGCAATGAAGGCGCCACCACCTGGATCAACGAGCTGCTCTGGCGCGAGTTCTACAAGCACATCCTGGTGGGTTACCCGAGGGTCTCCATGCACCGTGCCTTTCGCGCCGAAACCGAGGCGCTGCAATGGCGCAATGCCCCCGAAGAGCTGGCGGCCTGGCAACGCGGTGAAACCGGCCTGCCGATCATCGACGCGGCCATGCGCCAACTGCTGGCCACCGGCTGGATGCACAACCGCCTGCGCATGGTGGTGGCGATGTTCCTGACCAAGAACCTGCTGATCGACTGGCGCGAGGGCGAGCGCTTCTTCATGCGCCACCTGATCGACGGCGACCTGGCAGCCAACAACGGCGGCTGGCAGTGGAGCGCCTCCACCGGCACCGATGCCGCGCCCTACTTCCGCATCTTCAACCCGCTGAGCCAATCGACACGCTTCGACCCCGATGGCCGCTTCATCCGTCACTGGCTGCCGGAGCTCGCCGGCCTGAACAAGAAAGACGTGCACAACCCGGCAGCCCTCAACGACCTGTTCGGCGGCCCCGACTACCCGCGTCCCATCGTCGACCTCGGCAAGAGCCGTGCGCGCGCCCTGGACGCCTTCAAGCACCTGCCCAAGCTGAACGGGGAGACCTTCCATGAGTGATTTCCTCAGACGCTTCGCCAAGGACTTCGCCGCCCTCGACAAGGACAACCTCGACCGCCTGGGCGAGCTGTACGCCGATGACGTGCTGTTTCGCGACCCGCTGCATGAGGTGTACGGCCTGGCCGGGGTGCACCAGTACTTCGCCGAGCTGTACGCCAACGTCAGCGAGCTGAGCTTCGTGTTCCACTCCGTCGACCAGGTGCGTGACGGCGAAGGCTACCTGCGCTGGACCATGAGCTACCGCCACCCGCGCCTGGGCGGTGGCAAGCTGATCAAGGTCTCGGGCTGCTCGCACCTGCTGTGGCACAACAAGGTGCACCAGCACCGCGACTACTTCGATGCCGGCAGCCTGCTCTATGAGCACGTGCCCGTCATGGGTCGGATCATCCGCTGGCTGAAAGGACGGCTGGCATGAGGCGCATCTGGCTCACCGGCGCCAGCAGCGGCATCGGTGCAGCCCTGGCGGAGCAGCTGCTGCGCGACGGGCACCACCTGGCCCTGAGTGCACGCACGGTCGCCCCGCTGCAGACGCTGTCGGCACGCTATCCGGGACAGGTACTGGTGGCCCCCGGCGACTTGCGCGACCCGGTGCAGGTCAAGGCGATCGGCGAACACATCGCCAGCACCTGGGGCGCGCTGGACACGGCGATCCTCAACGCCGGCACCTGCGAATACATGGACGTGCAGCACTTCGAGGCGGCGCTGATCGAGCGGGTGATGGGCGCCAACTTGCTGGCCACCGCCCATTGCATCGAAGCGGCATTGCCGTTGCTGCGGCGCGGCCGGCGTGCGCACCTGGTGGGCATCGGCAGCTCCGTCACGTATATGCCCCTGCCCCGCGCCGAGGCCTACGGCGCCTCGAAGGCAGCGCTGCGCTACCTGCTGGAAACCCTGCGCATCGACCTGGCAGCCGAGGGCATCGACGTCACCCTGGTGAGCCCCGGTTTCGTCGATACGCCGCTGACCCAACAGAACGACTTCCCCATGCCCATGCGCTGGCCGGTGGATAAAGCCGCCCGGCATATCGCCCAGCGGCTCGACAAGCGCCCCTACGAGATTGCCTTTCCCGGTCCGTTCATTGCCGTGCTGCGGCTGCTCGGCTGCCTTCCTACCGGCCTGCAAGTGGCGATCGGCAAACGCCTGAGTCGCAGCCAGCCGTCCGCCCCTCACCAAGAGAACCCCTGAGATCATGAAGATCGCCATCATCGGTAGCGGCATTTCCGGCCTGACCAGCGCCTACCTGCTGAACCGTCGTCACGACATCACCGTGTTCGAGGCCGGTGACTGGATCGGCGGTCACACCCACACCGTGGACGTGGAAGTCGAAGGGCGCAGCTATGCGGTCGACACCGGTTTCATCGTGTTCAACGACTGGACCTACCCGAACTTCATTCGCCTGCTCACGCAGATCGGCGTGGACTTCAAACCGGCGGAAATGAGCTTCTCGGTCAGCGACGCCGTCAGCGGCGTGGAATACAACGGGCACAACCTCAATACCCTGTTCGCCCAGCGCCGCAACCTGCTGTCGCCGGCGTTCATCGGCATGGTGCGGGACATCCTGCGCTTCAACCGCGAAGCGCTGGAGGACCTCAACAACAACCGGATCGCGACGTCCACCACCCTCGGCGACTACCTGCGGCTGTGCGGCTACGGCGACCGTTTCATCGACCATTACATCGTGCCCATGGGCGCGGCGATCTGGTCGATGTCGCTGGCCGACATGCTCGACTTCCCTCTGCAGTTCTTCGTTCGCTTCTTCAAGAACCACGGCCTGCTGTCCGTCAGCGATCGCCCCCAATGGTGCGTGGTCGAAGGCGGCTCGCGCAGCTACATCGCGCCCCTGACTGCCTCCTTCAGCGACCGGATTCGCCTGAACTGCCCGGTGCACCGGGTCGAGCGCGACGCCACCGGCGTGACCCTGCACAGCCCCGCCGGCAGTGAGCGCTTCGACAAGGTGGTCTTCGCCTGCCACAGCGACCAGGCCCTGGCCATGCTGGCCCAACCCAGCGCCAGCGAGCACGACATCCTCGGGGCCCTGCCCTACGCCGACAACGACGTGGTGCTGCACACCGACTCCAGCCTGCTGCCACAGCGGCGCCTGGCCTGGGCCAGCTGGAACTACCGGCTGGGCCACACGCAGGCCCAGGCCGCCGCCGTGACCTACAACATGAACATCCTTCAGGGCATCGCCAGCGACACGACCTTCTGCGTCAGCCTGAACCAGACTGACTCCATCGACCCGCAGCGGATACTGGCGCGCTACACATACGCCCACCCGCAATACAGCCTCGCCGGCATGGCCGCCCAGGCCCGCTGGGAAGAGCTGGCGGGCGCCAACCACAGCTACTTCTGCGGCGCCTACTGGGCCAACGGCTTTCATGAAGATGGTGTGGTCAGCGCCCTGCGCGTGGCCCGTGCCTTCGGTGAGGCTCTCTGATGAACAGCGCCCTGTACAGCGGCTGGGTGCAGCACCGGCGTTTCGCGCCGCGTGTGCATGACTTCCGCTATCGCATGGGGCTGCTGTACCTGGACCTGGCGGAGCAGGACCAGGTACTGGCGCTTTCGCCCCTGGCCGGGCGCGGCCGCTGGACGCCCTTCGCCTTTCGCGAAAGCGACTACCTGCCGGCATTCACCCGCACCGGTATGCGCCTGAGCGACGCGGTGCGCCAGCAGGTCGGCAGCGCCCTGGGCCAGGTGCCCCAGGGGCGGATCTGCCTGCTGACACAGCCGCGCAGCTGGGGCCTGGCATTCAACCCGGCGAGTTTCTTCTACTGCCACGACGAGGCAGACCGGCTGGTGGCGATCCTCTGCGAGGTCAGCAACACGCCCTGGCGCGAGCGTTACCACTACGTTCTCCCGTGCAGCGGCGACGGTCACCAGCAGGTGGCGGTTCACAAGGCCTTCCATGTCTCGCCGTTCCTGCCCCGGGAGCTGGAATACCGCATGCGCTTCAGCCCGGTCGGCGAGCGCCTGGGCATCCACATGGCGGACTGGCAGGGCGACGACAAGCTGTTCGATGCCAGCCTCAGCCTGCAGCGCAGCCCACTCGACCGCGCCAGCCTGCACCGCTACCTGCTGACCTTTCCCTGGATGACCGGCAAGACCCTGGCCGCCATCTACTGGCAGGCCCTGCGCCTGCTGCTCAAACGCATCCCCCTGTTCCCCCACCAGGCAGCCGACGGCGACCTGCGCGCAGCCCAACCGGACTCCAAGGACATCCCGCATGAAAAGCTCTAGCCCGCCCTCAGCCAAGCACGTTGTCCTTACAGGAAGCGGCCTGGGTGCCAACCTGCTGCGACGAGGTGTGCTGCGCCAGTTGAGTCAGCTGCGCCACGGGCGCCTGGTGATCACCGATGGCGGGGAGCGCCTGGAGTTCGGCGACGCCCACGCCATCCTGCATGGGGAAATCGTGGTGCACGATGCCGCGGTCTGGGGCATGGTCGCCGCCAATGGCTCGATCGGTTCTGGCGAGGCGTACATCCACGGTTACTGGAGCTCCCCCGACCTGACGGCGGTGATTCGCATCTTCGTCAGCAACCTGGAAGTGCTCGACGCCATGGAAGGCGGCCTGGCGCGAATCGGCCGTCCGTTCCTGCAAGGCCTGCACTGGCTCAATCGCAACACGCGCAAGGGCTCGCGCCGCAACATCTCCGCGCACTATGACCTGGGCAATGAGCTGTTCGAGCAGTTCCTCGACCCCACCATGATGTACTCCGCGGCCATGTTCACCGGTCCGGACGACACCCTGGAACAAGGCCAGCTGAACAAGCTGGAGCGCATTTGCCAGAAGCTCGCGCTCACGCCCGATGACCACCTGCTGGAAATCGGCACGGGCTGGGGCAGCATGGCGATCTACGCGGCGACCCACTATGGCTGCCGGGTGACCACCACCACCCTGTCCAAAGAGCAGTACGCCTACACCCAGCAGCGCATCCTCGAACAGGGCCTGCAGGACCGAATCACCCTGCTGCTGCAGGACTACCGCGACCTGACGGGCCAGTACGACAAGCTGGTGTCCATCGAGATGATCGAGGCCGTGGGCCACCGCTTCCTGCCGACCTACTTCGAGCGCTGCGCCCACTTGCTCAAGGACAACGGCCTGATGCTGCTGCAGGCCATCACCATTCGCGACCAGCGCTACGAGCAGGCGAAGAACAGTGTCGACTTCATCCAGCGCTACATCTTCCCGGGCGGCGCCCTGCCCTCGGTGCAGAAGATGCTGGAAATCATCAACGCGCGGACCGACATGAACCTGCACCACATGGAAGACTTCGGCCTGCACTACGCCCGCACCCTGCGTTTCTGGCACGACAACCTGCGCCAGGCACGGCATACGCTGGAACAGCTGGGCTACGACGACTACTTCTTCCGGCTGTGGGAGTTCTACCTCTGCTATTGCGAGGGGGGCTTCATCGAGCGCACCATCGGCACCGCCCAATTGCTGCTGACCAAACCGGCGGCCCAACCGCAGCCCCTGCTTGGACGGTTCAATGCCTAGACTCATCGCCAACGCCCTACTCTTTCAGCTCGGCTGGTTCGCCTGTGTGCTCGGCGGCAACAGCCTCTGGTTGCTGGTGGTGGGCGTGGCGCTGGCGGTGCATCTGTTGTGGACCAGCAGTTGGCAGGCGGAGGGCAAGCTGCTGCTCAGCGTGTTTCTGTTCGGCAGCGCGGTGGACAGCTTTCTGATGCACCTGGGGGTCTTCGATTTCGGCGAGCCGGGTACGCTGATCCCGTTGTGGCTGGCACTGCTCTGGCTGCTGCTGGGCACCACCCTCAACCACTGCCTGGCCTGGAGTGCGCAACCCTGGTGGCGCGCCAGCCTGCTGGGCGCCGTTGGCGGGCCAATGGCCTACTACGCCGGTGCACAACTGGGTGGCGTCGTGCTGCCGCTGGGCACCGTGCCGACCCTGGGTCTGCTGGCGGTGATCTGGGCCATCGTGTTGCCCGTGCTGCATGGTTTCGCCAGGCTCTATCGCAGCCAGTATGAACAGGCCCGACGCCGGCAGCCGCAGTCCTGATGCCGACGGCCTGTGCGTACTCCAGCGTGGTCCGTGGCGTACACTGCGCGCCATGACTGATTGCCAACCGATCCCCCACGTTCAGCTCGCCGCCACCTGCTCCAGTTGCGCCGCGTGCTGCTGCCAGCTGGAAGTCATGCTGATCACCGACACCGGCGTGCCGCAGCGCTTCATTGATACCGATGACTGGGGCGGTGAAGTGATGCGTAGGCTGGATGACGGCTGGTGCGCTGCCCTGGACCGCGACACCATGCGCTGCACCATCTACGAGGTGCGCCCGCTGATCTGCCGGGAATTCGAAATGGGCTCGCCGGAATGCCTGGAAGAGCGCAGAGGCATGAACAGCATCTACCGCTGAGCCGCTGGCGACCTGAAGCAGAGCCGTTCCGAAGCGAAATGACACCCACAAAAAAACCGGGCCATGCCCGGTTTTTTTGTGGGTGCGCGCTTTAGAAGCTGAGGCGGTAATGCAGCGAGTAGGCCTCGACACCATCGTTCGGCTTCTTGATACCGGCGTTGGAGTAGTGAATCGCACGGATCCCCACTTCCTGGCCGGCGAAACGCAGGCCGGCACCGATACGGTCTTCGAACTGGAAGGACGAACCCAGGTCGTTGTCTTCCAGCTCGGTGCTGGAGAACGCGGCCACGCCGATACCGGCTTCGATATAGGGTTTGACCGTCTGGCCGGCGAACTCGTAAACGAATACCGGGGCGAAGGAGATGCTGTGGTTGCTGGCGGTGTCGTCACCTTCCCAGAACGTGTAGCCCGCATCCCAATAGCCGGTCAGACGGCCCACATCACTCTGGAACCAGCTGGTGCCGAAGTCGAACTGGGTACCGATGCGGTACACCATGGTCGAATCACCGCTCTGGCCAATCGAGAAGGTAACGTCTGCAGCCTGTGCAGTCCCCACTTGCCCTGCAATGAGCGCAGCAAGCGCAGTCACGGAAAACAACTTCTTCATGGGAATCCCTTTGTTATTAGCCCTAGGACATGAATCCAGGTTTCGTTGCCAGTATAGAAATCTTCGCTCTAAAGAGAAGTATACGTATGCATAACAGCAGCAGTTCCGAGCGCCGTCAAAGGCCCCGGATCGTGACTGCTTCCCCCCACAGACGCGGCAGAACCTGCTGCATCTGTTCAGGTTCGCCACTCGACCAGAAAACGGTCGGTCGAGCAGCCCCCTGAGCCAACAGACCACGGTCACTCAACATTCGTTGCAACTGTTTTGCCACTGCTGCGCCAGTATCGATCAGCCTCACTGTTTCCGGCACCAGCGTGAGCAGCAGCGGCTTGATGAAGGGGTAATGGGTGCAGCCCAGAATCAGCGTGTCACAGCCCTCGTCCAACAACGGTGCGACGTAGCCCTGCAACAGGGCACGGGTCTCGGTGCCATCCAGGTCGCCGGCCTCGATACGCTCGACCAGACCGGGGCATGGCTGGGTGATGACCCGCACATCGCTGGCGAAGCGGTCGAGCAAGGCGGCGAACTTGGCGCTTTTCAGCGTACCCGTGGTGGCCAGCACCCCGACCACGCCACTGCGGGTCGCCGCCGCTGCCGGCTTGACCGCCGGCTCCATGCCGACGATGGGCACCTGTGGATAACGCTCGCGCAGGTCAGCCCCGGCGGCGGCGGTGGCGGTGTTGCACGCCAGCACCAGCGCCTTGGCGCCCTGCGCCAGTAGGTGCTCGGCGATCAGCACGCAGCGTTCGCGGATGTACTCCGGGCTTTTCTCGCCATAGGGCACATGGCCGCTGTCGGCGACATACAGCAGCGACTCGCTGGGCAGCGCCTGGCGAATCTCGCGCAGCACCGACAGCCCGCCGATACCGGAGTCGAACACACCAACCGGCGCGTCACTGCCCATGCTGACCACCGCACACGGCGCAGGCCTGGTCACGTTTGACGCGCAATTCGCGAAAGCGCGAACCCAGGGCGTCGATCAGCAGCAGCCGCCCGACCAGGGGCTCACCGAACTGCGCCAGCAATTTCAGCGCTTCCAGGGCCTGCAGGCTGCCGACCAGCCCGACCAGGGCGCCGACCACACCGGCTTCGCTGCACGTCAGCTCGGCTTCGCTGCCGTGGCCGTATAGACAGTGGTAACAGGGGCTGTCGCTACGACGCGGGTCGAACACTGAAAGCTGCCCTTCCAGTCGGATCGCCGCGCCACTGACCAGCGGCACACGGGCTGCCACGCAGGCCGCGTTGACCGCCTCGCGGGTGCCGAAGTTGTCCGAGCAATCCAGCACCAGGTCCACCCCGGCCACGGCGCTCATCAGGGAGTCGGCATCCAGGGCCTGACGGTGGGCCAGCAGGCGCACCTCGGGGTTGAGCGCGGCGAGGCGCTGCATGGCCGAGTCGACTTTGCTCTGGCCGACGCTGGCGGTGTCGTGGGCGATCTGCCGCTGTAGGTTGGTCAGGTCCACGGTATCGAAATCCGCCAGGTGCAGCTCGCCCACCCCGGCCGCCGCCAGGTACAGCGCCACCGGCGACCCCAGGCCACCGAGGCCGACGATCAGCACGCGGCTGTGCTTGAGGCGCAGCTGGCCCTCCACATCGATCTGCGGCAGGAGGATCTGTCGGCTGTAACGCAGCAGCTCGTCGTCACTCAACATGTCCGGCTCACTCATGGTTGAAGCACCCCAGGCTGATACGTTCATGACCACCCAGGTCGCGGCGACTCTCCACCGCCGTAAAACCACGGGTTTGCAGAAGACCGCGCACCGCGTCGGCCTGATCGAAACCATGCTCCAGCGCCAGCCAGCCGCCCGCCTCCAGATAGTCCGGCGCTTGGTCGACGATCAGGCGGATGTCATCCAGGCCATCCGCCCCGGCCACCAGCGCACTGCTCGGTTCGAAACGAACGTCACCCTCGCCCAGGTGGCGGTCGCCGCTCGCAATATAAGGAGGGTTGCTGACGATCAGGTGGAAGCGCTGCCCGGTCAGCGCCGTGAACCAGTGGCTGTCGCAGAAACGAGCATTGCCCAATCCCAGGCGCGTGCGGTTGCGCTCGGCCAGGGCCACGGCGTCCGCCACGCGGTCCACACCGCTCACCTGCCAGGCCGGGCGCTCGCTGGCCAGGGCCAGGGCGATGGCGCCGGTGCCTGTGCCCAGGTCCAGCACGCGTGCCGGTGTAGCCGGCAGCAGGGCCAAGGCAGTTTCCACCAGCAGTTCGGTATCGGGGCGTGGGATCAGGGTATGCGGCGCGACCTCCAGATCGAGGCTCCAGAAACCCTGCTGGCCAAGGATGTAGGCCACCGGCTCGCCCTGCCGACGCCGCGCCAGCGCTGCCTGGTAGCGTTCGAGCTGCGGCGCATCGAGTTCGCGCTCGGGCCAGGTACGCAGGTAGCTGCGCGGCTTGCCCAGTGTCTGGGCGAGCAACAGCTCGGCGTCCAGGCGCGGCGTGGGCGAGTCGGGCAGGTCGGCAGTGCTGAGCAGGGATTCGATGCTGGCCATGTTCATCTCGTAGAGTGGATCGGGACGCGTAGCTCACGCGTTATCGATCCACCGTGCGGGGCTGATGGTGGATGAGGCGTCATCCACCCTACCTGCCGGTCAATCGCCGAGGGCGGCCAACTGGTCGGCCTGGTACTCGGCCAGCAACGGCTCGATCACCGCATCGACGCCACCGGCCATCACGTCATTGAGCGAATACAGGGTCAGGTTGATGCGGTGATCGGTCACCCGCCCCTGGGGGAAATTGTAGGTACGAATGCGCTCGGAACGGTCGCCGGAGCCCACCAACAGCTTGCGCGTGTCGGAGATTTCCTTGTGCGCGGCGGCTTCCTGCTGGTCCTTGAGCTTGGCCGCCAGCCAGGCCATGGCCTTGGCGCGGTTCTTGTGCTGCGAGCGTTCTTCCTGGCACTCCACCACGGTCCCGGTGGGGATGTGGGTGATGCGGATCGCCGAGTCGGTGGTGTTGACGTGCTGGCCGCCGGCACCGGAGGAGCGGTAGGTATCGACCCGCAGGTCCGCCGGATTGATCTCGATAGCCGCCTGCTCGTCCGGCTCCGGCAACACCGCGACGGTACAGGCCGAAGTGTGGATGCGGCCCTGGGACTCGGTTTCCGGCACACGCTGCACGCGGTGGGCGCCGGACTCGAACTTCAGCTTGGCGTAGACATTGTCGCCCTCGACCCGGGCAATCACTTCCTTGAAGCCGCCGTGCTCGCCTTCGTTGGCTGACAACACTTCGACCCGCCAGCCGCGTCGCTCGGCATAGCGCGAATACATACGGAACAGGTCGCCCGAGAAGATCGCCGCCTCGTCGCCACCGGTACCGGCGCGCACTTCGAGGTAGACGTTGCGCCCGTCGTTGGGGTCCTTGGGCAGCAGCATGCGCTGCAGGCGGTCTTCCAGCTCGACGAGCTTTGCCTTGGCCTCGGCGACTTCTTCCTCGGCCATTTCGCGCAGGTCCGGGTCGCTGTCCTTGAGCAGTGCCTGGGCACCTTCAAGGTCGCCCTGCACCTTGCGGAATTCGCGGAACGCCTGGTTGACCGGCTCGATCTCGGCGTACTCGCGGGAATAGGCGCGGAACTGGGTCTGGTTGCTGATGACCTCGGCGTCACCGAGCAGCGCCGTCAGTTCTTCGTAACGATCCTGCAGCAGGTCGAGTTTGTTGAGCAGTGACGCTTTCATTGCAGGCCTTTATTGGACGACGCACCCTCGTCGAGGGCAAAGAGCTCCTGGGCCACGCCGAGCGCATCGACGCGACCGTCGGCCGAGAGTTTTTTCAGCTGTACGCTGGGCGCGTGCAGCAATTTGTTGGTCAGGCCGCGGGCCAGCTGGGCGAGCACGTCTTCGGCGGAGCTGCCGTTGCCGAGCATGCGCATGGCCTTGGCCAGCTCCTCGTCACGCATGCGCTCGGCCTGCTGACGGTAGGCCTTGAGTACATCCACCGCCGCCAGCTCGCGCAGGCGCTGCATGAAGTCATCGGCACCGGCGGAAACCAGTTCCTCGGCGGCCTGGGCAGCGCCCTGGCGACTCTTGAGGTTTTCCTCGATGACTTCGTGCAGGTCATCGACGGTATAGAGGTAGACGTCGTCCAGCTCACCGACTTCCGGTTCGATGTCGCGCGGCACGGCGATATCGACCATGAAGAACGGCTTGTGCTTGCGCTGTTTGAGCGCACTTTCCACCGCGCCCTTGCCGAGGATCGGCAACTGACTGGCGGTGGAACTGATGACGATATCGCTGTGCACCAGCTCCTGGGGAATGTCGGAGAGCAGAACAGCGTGGGCGCCAAACTGCTCGGCCAGGCTGCTGGCCCGCTCCAGGGTACGGTTGGCCACGACGATGCGCTTCACACCCTGGTCGTGCAGGTGACGGGCCACCAGGCTGATGGTTTCGCCCGCGCCGATCAGCAGCGCCTGGCTGCGGTGCAGGTCGCTGAAGATCTGCTTGGCCAGGCTGACGGCGGCGAACGCCACCGAGACCGGGTTCTCGCCAATCGCGGTATCGGTGCGCACCTGCTTGGCAGTACTGAACGTGGCCTGGAACAGGCGCCCGAGCAGCGGGCCCAGGGTGCCGGCCTCGCGGGCCACGGCGAAGGCGGATTTCATCTGGCCGAGGATCTGCGGCTCGCCGAGAACCATCGAATCCAGCCCGGACGCCACGCGCATCATGTGACGAACTGCCGCATCGTCCTGATGGATATACGCGCAGGCACGCAGCTCATCGAGGCTCAGATGGTGATAATCGGCCAGCCAGTTCAGCACCGCGTCGGCGGTCAGGCTGTCCTGTTCGAGGTACAACTCGCTGCGATTGCAGGTGGAGAGAATCGCCGCCTCGCGACTGTCGGTCTGCCGGCAAAGCTGCTGCAACGCCTCAACCAACTGCTCTGGAGTGAAAGCCACGCGTTCGCGGACATCCACCGAGGCGGTCTTATGGTTGATGCCGAGGGCAATAAAGGCCATGCAAAATCGCTGACAGGGAAAGGAGGCGCGCAATTGTCCTACTTCAACAGACAGAGAACAACCACCGTTGACTATTGTCCTAATAGACGGGTTTCGCTGAGGCCCCACCATTACACCGCGCCCCATGGGCTTGCCGTACGGCTTGTGTCATGATGCCCAGACCCGCAGGTTAGTCGCATTTCTTCCTATGAATAAATCCTTCGCGTTACTGACCGCCCTTGCATTTCTAGGCGGCTGCCAATCATTCGTCACGTCTTCGCCGGACGGCACCCCGCCCGTGGAAGAAGCCGATCAGGTCACGGTCACCGAACCGACTGTCTATGGCTCGTTCAGCCAGGAAACCCTGCTGGCGCTGCTGACCGCCGAACTGGCCGGACAGCGCAACCGCTTCGACATCGCCCTCGGCAACTATGTACAGCAGGCCAACTCCACCCAGGATGCCGGCGTAGCTGAACGCGGCTTCCGCATTGCCGAGTACCTAGGCGCCGAACAGGCCGCGCTGGATACCGCCCTGATCTGGGCTGGCAACGCCCCCCAGAGTGTCGACGCACAGCGTGCCGCCGCCGTTCAGCTGGCACGCGCCGGGCGCTACGACGAATCCATGGCCTACATGGAAAAGGTGCTCAAACGCCAAGGCAACACCCACTTCGATTTCCTCGCCCTGTCGGCTGCCGAAACCGACCCGGACACCCGTGCCGGGCTGCTGCAAAGTTTCGACCGCCTGCTCGGCAAGTACCCGGACAACACCCAGCTGCACTTCGGTAAGGCCGTACTGCTGCAACAGGATGGTCGCCCGGAAGAAGCCCTCAAGGAGCTCGAGAAACATACCGAGCCATCTCAGGAGGTCGCCCCGCTGCTGCTCCAGGCCCGCCTGCTGCAAAGCCTCGACCGTGGCAAAGAAGCGGTGCCGCTGCTGGAAGATGGCCTGAAGCGCCAGCCCAACGACAAACGCCTGCGCCTGACCTACGCCCGCCTGCTGGTCGAACAAGGCCGCATGGACGACGCGCGCGGTGAGTTCACCACCCTGGTTCAGCAGTTCCCGGACGATGACGACCTGCGTTTCTCCCTGGCCCTGGTCTGCATGGAAGCCGAAGCCTGGCATGAAGCGATTGTCTACCTGGAAGACCTGGTCGCCCGTGGCGCCCACGTCGATGCCGCCCACTACAACCTGGCGCGCGCCTATGAGGCCCTGGACGATATCGACAGCGCCTTGATGGAGTACGGCCTGGTCGGCCCTGGCAGTGACTACCTGCCTGCACAGGCCCGCCAGACCGAACTGCTGGTCGAGAACAATCGGGGCGCGGAAGCCTCGCAGCGCCTGAGCAAGAGCCGCGACGCCCAGCCCGACTACGCGATCCAGCTGTACCTGATCGAATCCGAAGCGTTGGCCAAACAGCAACAGCATGAAAAGGCCTGGGCACTGATTGAGGAAGCCCTCGAGCAGTACCCCGACGACCTCAACCTGCTGTACACCCGCGCCATGCTCTCCGAGAAGCGCGACAACCTCGAGCAGCTCGAGCGGGACCTGCGCTTCATCCTCGAACGCGAACCGGACAACGCCATGGCGCTCAATGCGCTGGGCTACACCCTGGCCGACCGCACCACGCGCTACGACGAAGCGAAAGCGCTGATCGAGCAGGCCCACCAGCTCAACCCGTCTGATCCGGCGATTCTCGACAGCCTGGGCTGGATCAACTACCGCCTGGGCAACCTGGACGAAGCCGAACGCTGGCTGCGCCAGGCGCTCGAGCAATTCCCCGACCACGAAGTCGCCGCCCACCTCGGCGAAGTGCTGTGGGCCCAGGGCAAGCAACGCGAAGCCCGCAAGGTCTGGGCAGACGCCCTGAAGGAACAGCCTGACAGCCCCATTCTGCGTAGCACCCTGCTGCGCCTGACCGGAGCAGAGACGCTTTGATGTTTACTCGCCACATTCTCGTTCTGGGCCTGCTGACCGTACTGGCGGGCTGCGCCGGGCTGACCTCACGTGAAGCCGTAGTAGGCCAGGGCGATGCCGCCCAGTGGAATGCCCACAAGGCCCGCATCGCCACCCTCGATGCCTGGCAGATCAACGGCAAGGTCGGCATTCGCGCCCCCCGCGATTCCGGCAGCGGCACCCTGTTCTGGCTGCAACGCCAGGACTACTACGACATTCGTCTGTCCGGCCCGCTGGGACGTGGCGCCGCACGCTTGACCGGCCGCCCGGGCAAGATTCTTCTCGAAGTGGCCAATCAGGGCCGCTACGAAGCCGAGTCCCCCGAAGAATTGCTGCAACAGCAGCTCGGCCTGAACCTGCCGGTGTCGCACCTGCTGTGGTGGATCCGTGGCCTGCCTGCACCCGACAGCAAGAGCCGCGTGACCCTCGACGGTGACAGCCGCCTGGCGCAATTGAGTCAGGATGGCTGGGACGTCGAGTACACCCGCTACGCCGAACAGAATGGCTACTGGCTGCCCGAGCGCCTCAAACTGGAAGGCCATGACCTGCAGGTGACCCTGGTGATCAAGGACTGGCAACCGCGCCAGCTCGGCCAATGACCGCACCGGCAATACCCGCCCGCGCCGAACTGGTTCTGCCGGCGCCGGCCAAGCTCAACCTCATGCTGCACATCCTTGGCCGTCGCGCAGACGGCTATCACGAGCTGCAGACCCTGTTTCAGTTTCTCGACCACGGCGACGAGCTGGGTTTCGCCCTGCGTGACGACGGCGAAATCCGCCTGCACACCGACATCGCCGACGTGCCCCATGACAGCAACCTGATCGTACGCGCCGCCCGCCAATTGCAGGCCCAGGCAGGCTGCACGCTGGGCGCCGACATCTGGCTCGACAAACGCCTGCCCATGGGCGGCGGCATCGGCGGCGGCAGCTCGGATGCCGCCACCACCCTGCTCGGCCTCAACCACCTCTGGCAGTTGGGCTGGGACGAAGACCGCCTGGCCGCTCTAGGCCTGGGGCTGGGCGCCGACGTACCGGTATTCGTGCGGGGCCGCGCCGCTTTCGCAGAAGGGGTCGGCGAGCGCCTGACCCCGGTGGCACTCGACGAACCCTGGTTTCTCGTCGCCATTCCGCAAGTCCTTGTCAGCACAGCGGAAGTTTTCTCAGACCCCGAGTTGACACGGGATACGCCGCCCATTAAAGTTCGCAGCCTTCTTGAGGGGGGCGGTCGTAATGACTGTCAGCCGGTTGTCCAGAAGCGTTATCCAGAGGTTCGTAACGCTCTGATCTTGTTGAACAAATTTGTTCCCGCAAGATTGACCGGCACTGGAGCTTGTGTGTTTGGGAGCTTCCCAAACAAGGTCGATGCTGATAAAGTCGCCCGCCAACTTCCAGCCGCTTTGCCGAGCTTCGTTGCTCAAGGGCGCAACATTTCGATGTTGCACCGCAAGCTCGAAACACTGGCCAGGAAGTGAATGCAACAGAGTTGGTCGTAGTAGGGGCGTCGCCAAGCGGTAAGGCACCAGGTTTTGATCCTGGCATGCGTTGGTTCGAATCCAGCCGCCCCTGCCAT